>NZ_JAMXKE010000001.1:4820000-5374230 GCF_024712505.1 Bacillus sp. IBL03825
TATATTCTATATAAAGTCACTCTATCAAAAAGCGTTTCTTTCTATAATAAACGTTTTATTCATATACCATATCATACAAGGAGGAATATATATGGACTATGCCGATTTATTAATCAAACTAGGTCTCTCGGCTATTTTAGGGTTCGCTATCGGTTTAGAGCGCGAATTAAAACGGAAACCACTTGGTTTAAAAACTTGTTTAGTTATTTCTATTATTAGTTGCCTCCTGACAATTGTTTCTATTAAAGCGGCTTACAATTTACCACATACCGATCATATGAATATGGATCCACTTCGACTTGCCGCTCAAATTGTATCAGGAATCGGTTTTTTAGGTGCCGGTGTTATTTTACGAAGAGGAAACGATAGCATTGCAGGACTAACGACTGCTGCTATGATTTGGGGTGCTTCTGGTATTGGTATTGCTGTTGGGGCTGGATTCTATATCGAAGCGATTTTCGGAATGTGTTTCCTTATGATTAGCGTCGAACTTATACCATTAACAATGAAATTTGTAGGACCGAGATCATTTCGTCAACGTGATATCGCAGTAAAGCTTGTTGTGCGAAATATGGACAATATCCCAATTGTAATTGAAGAAATAAAAGAAATGGATATAAAAGTTAAGAATATGAAGCTCAAAACATTGGAGAATGGCTCTCACTATTTACATTTGAAATTATCTATCGATCAAAAAAGGCATACTGCTGATGTTTACTACGCCCTCCAGCATCTTGAAAGTGTTCAACAAACTGAATTAGAAAGTATGTAATGTAAAACAAACTCTCTTTTAAATTAGAGAGTTTTTCTTTTTTCTATAATGGTAACAATGAATGTAGTCCTGCAAAGTAAGGAGGAATAAAAGTTTGAAATCCCGTCCAAATTTAGTAGATACATTTCGTGATTCCATTATTTTTCGTTTAGTTTGCTTTATTGTTGTACTTACTGCTTTTTCTGGCTTCCTTATACATAGATTAGAGCCATCGCACTTCACCACATGGTTTGATGGTGTTTGGTGGTCAATCGTTACCATTTTCACCGTTGGCTATGGTGACTTTGCCCCGCATACACTAATAGGCAAACTTATCGGTATGGGTATTATTTTATTTGGAACCGGTTTTTGTTCTTATTATATGGTTCTGTTCGCCACTGATATGATTAATAAACAATATATGAAAATTAAAGGAGAAGAAGCCGCTACCTCTAACGGTCATATGATTATCGTGGGTTGGAATGAGCGGGCAAAACATGTTGTAAAACAAATGCACATCTTACAACCGAACCTTGATATCGTTTTAATTGATGAAACACTTTCTTTACTTCCAAAACCATTTCATCATTTAGAATTTATTAAGGGTTGCCCCCATCACGATCAAACTTTATTAAAAGCTAATATTACAACGGCTCACACTATATTAATAACAGCTGATAAAGAAAAAAATGAAAGCTTAGCAGATACACAGTCCATTTTAAATATTTTAACTGCAAAAGGGCTCAACCCAAACATTCACTGCATCGCTGAACTTCTTACTACTGAACAAATTCAAAATGCAACGAGAGCTGGTGCATCAGAAATTATAGAAGGAAATAAATTAACGAGCTATGTATTTACAGCTTCTCTTTTATTTCCTTCCATTTCAGGTGTACTATTCTCACTTTACGATGAAATCTCTGATAACAAATTACAACTGATGGAGCTTTATCCTTCCTGCACCGGACAAACTTTTGCAAATTGCAGCTACACTCTTTTAAAGCAAAACATTCTCTTACTAGGTATAAAACGCGACGAACAATATATGATTAATCCAGTCCATTCCTTTGTTCTCATTGAAAGCGACATACTCATTGTTATTCACCATTAAGAAAATGTTTTTCTAGTTCCTGCATGAGCACTTTCCCAATATTGATATATTTCCTTTTCACATCTCCATCTGGATCTTTCGGCTCAGCAAATTGATCCATTCCACTCGTTCCAGCCGTTAAAGTATTTACGTGATCATCTAGTTCGTCTTGATATACGTGCGAAAGAATATACGGTGTTTCCAGACGGACTATTACACCAGGCACATCTAATTCGCCATTCACTGCTGTAAATGGCACTCGCAGAAATTGATAGCCATCTTCTTCATCGATTTTGTAATCAAAACATCCTGTATCGTAATCCCAATTGCCACCAATGTTATACCCAAGTGGCTTCATTATCTCTTCTAACTTATATAACGCATATGTACGTCCTTCTAAATTTGATTGAATCGGAATCAAGCCCATCCCTCCTAGACTTTTTCTTTAGCATACCCACTCTAGTTTGAATATACCGATGGACTTTTCGATAAAATAATAAAAAGCGACCGGAATCCGGTCGCTTTTTATTATTTTAAACGCTCTTCTAATTCTGCTTTTAACTCTTCAAATCCTGGTTTACCAAGTAAAGCAAACATGTTTTTCTTGTATGCTTCTACTCCTGGTTGGTCGAATGGATTTACGCCTAATAAGTAGCCGCTCATCGCACATGCCTTTTCGAAGAAGTATACAAGGTAACCGAATGTGTACTCATTTAATTCAGGGATATTTACGATTAAGTTTGGTACGCCACCATCGCTATGTGCAAGTAATGTACCTTCGTATGCTTTCGTGTTTACGAAGTCTACAGTTTCACCAGCAAGGTAGTTTAATCCATCTAAATCGTTTTCTTCTGATTCAATTGTTAGTTCATGTGTAGATTTACCTACTTTCAGAACTGTTTCAAATAAGTCACGACGACCTTCTTGAACGTATTGACCTAATGAGTGTAAGTCAGTTGAGAAGTTTGCTGAAGATGGGAAAATGCCTTTTTGATCTTTTCCTTCACTTTCACCAAATAACTGTTTCCACCACTCAGAGAAGTATTGAAGTGCTGGCTCATAGTTAACAAGCATTTCAATTGTTTTTCCTTTATTGTATAAAGCGTTACGAACTACTGCGTATTGGTAAGCTGGGTTTTCTTCTAGTTCTGATGTACCGAAGTCACCATGACCAGCAGCTGCACCTTTCATCATCTCTTCAATATTTAAGCCACTTACTGCGATTGGTAATAAACCAACTGGCGTTAATACAGAGAAACGGCCTCCAACATCATCTGGAATAACGAATGTTTCGTAACCTTCGTTATCAGCTAATG
This sequence comes from Bacillus sp. IBL03825, assembly GCF_024712505.1. Classification (NCBI taxonomy): domain Bacteria; kingdom Bacillati; phylum Bacillota; class Bacilli; order Caryophanales; family Bacillaceae; genus Bacillus; species Bacillus sp. IBL03825. The sequence continues at coordinate 4,823,158 of NZ_JAMXKE010000001.1, forward strand.
TTTTTAATGCACCACGTGCTTTATCCGTCGTTGCATAAATACGTTTGCGAGCTTCTTCTTTTCCATACTTTTCTTCTAATAACTTACGGAAAATACGGAATGCTAGTGCCGGCTCTGTTGTTGTACCTGATTTGGAAATAACGTTAATAGAGAAGTCTTTACCTTCTAATACGTCCATTAAATCTTTCATGTAAGTGGAGCTAATGTTTTGTCCAACAAATAGCACTTGTGGAGTTTTACGTTGTTCTTTAGATAGCGTGTTGTAGAAAGAATGGTTTAACATTTCGATTGCTGCACGTGCTCCTAGGTAAGAACCACCGATACCTACAACAAGTAAAATGTCAGAGTCATTTTTAATTTTTTCTGCGCATTTTTGAATGCGAGCGAATTCTTCTTTGTCATATTGAAGCGGAAGGTCTACCCACCCAAGGAAATCGTTCCCAGCTCCAGTTTTTTCGTGGATTGCATGATGTGTTACTTTCACTGCATCACGTAAATAAGTTATTTCGTGTTCACCGATGAAGGATAACGCTTTAGAATAGTCGAACGTTACATGTGTACTCATCTTTTTCCCTCCAATAATGTATATGTATTTCTGTATTCACTTTAGCGAAACTGAAGTTGTAAATCAAGCGATTCAACAATTGTAACCGTAACCAAAATATATTTTTTAGAAAAAGTTCATTTTTTGCATAAAAATTCGCATTTTTCGGTATAGATGTATATACATCCTTTTTCTTATATTTTTTATGTATAAAAACAACATAACTACGCCATTCTATAAAGGAGTTAATTAACTCATCGCTTGCTCATGCTTCACAATTAAGGGGGGGGCTTTTTCATGAGTACTCTGCAACGTATCGCATTAGTCTTTACTGTAATTGGTGCTGTTAACTGGGGACTGATCGGGTTCTTCCAGTTTGACTTAGTGGCTGCCATTTTCGGTGGACAAAACTCAGCTCTCGCACGCATTATTTACGGTATCGTCGGTATTTCTGGGCTTATCAATCTTGGTTTACTCTTTAAACCATCAGAAAATCTTGGCACTCACCCAGAAACGAACGAAATTCGCTAGTCAGTATGTCTTTATTTCACCTCCGACATACGAATATGATTGCATGCAATCATATTTGCAAATATATATCATAAAACAAAGTAAAAGAGGAACGCTCATATGCGCTCCTCTTTTACTTTGTTAACTCGGATTCTTCAATCCATTCCGTTAGCTTTTCTCGCAGCGTATTAAATCCATTCTCAGATGGATTCGGTATAAGAATCCGTCCTTGTTTTCTTTTCGCCGCTTTTAACGATAAACTCATTTTTCTGTGTTCTTCATCAATTGAAAGTACTTTTACTTCTACTGTATCGCCGACTTTTAAAAAGTCATGAATATCCTTTACATATCCATTTGTAATTTCAGATATATGCACAAGCCCTTGTGTTTCTGCATCTAACGCTACAAATGCTCCGTAATCTTGAATCCCAGTCACTTTCCCTGTTACAACCACTCCAGTTGTATATTGTTCTGACATATGAAACACTCCCATACGTTTACCATTTTCTCTACAATTGTAGATAGCAAAGCAGATGATTTATTGTTAAATATCCGATTAGTTAGTACGTACCCTAAGTAAAGCTACTCAGGATACGCATACCTTATATTAGTAAATTATACCACTATGACAGAACTCATTCAAAATTAACGAAAAATTTCCTAGAGTACGTATAATTTTCTAATATTGGGATAGAATACTAACACATGGCTTTCTAGTATTCCCCCCCTTTTATGGACAAAACGTATTATGTTTTGTCCTTTTTTTATTTTCTATAAACCGTTCCATTCTCTTCATTGCTTCCATAAGTTGTTCAAGCGATGTTGCATACGAACAACGAATAAATCCTTCACCACTTTCGCCAAATACACTTCCAGGTACAACAGCCACCTTTTCTTCTAATAATAACTGTTCTGCAAATTCTGCCGAAGATAGTCCAGTTGAAGAAATAGAAGGAAAGACATAAAATGCTCCGCCCGGCACATGACACATTAAATCCATTTCATTAAACGATGTCGTCATAAAATTACGGCGTTTCTTATAACTATCTCTCATCCGAATTACTTCATCATTCCCCGCGCGTAACGCTTCAAGTGCTGCGAACTGAGACATTGTCGGTGCACACATCATGGAATATTGATGAATTTTGAGCATTAATTCCGAAAATTGAACAGGAGCTGCAATCATACCGAGGCGCCATCCTGTCATCGCAAACCCTTTTGAAAATCCGGAAATTAAAATTGTATGCTCGCGCATATTTTTAATACTCGCGAAACTTGTATATACTTCGTCGTATACAAGCTCTGCATAAATTTCATCAGATAATACGATTAAATTGTACTTCTCAACAATCACTGCTATTTCTTCAAGCTCGGATTTATTTAACATTGCACCTGTTGGGTTATTTGGTGAACAAAGCAAAATTGCCTTTGTTTTCGCTGTAATAGCTGCTTCAATTTGTTCTGGTTGTACTTTAAACTCGTTTTCTAAAGTCGTTGCCACAGGAACCGGAACTCCTCCAGCTAATGTCACAAGCGGTGCATAAGAAACGAAACTTGGTTCAATAATGAGTACTTCATCATCAGGATTTATAATGGCACGCATCGCTACATCTAACGCCTGACTCGCTCCAACTGTAACAATGATTTCATCGTTCGGATCATAGGATACTGCAAATTGTTTTTTTAGATACTTTGCTATTTCTTGGCGAAGTTCCAATAATCCTGCATTTGCTGTATATGACGTATATCCTTGTTCTAAAGAACGGATGCATGCTTGCCTTACATTCCAAGGTGTAACAAAGTCAGGCTCTCCTACTCCAAGAGAAATAACACCTTTCATATTTGCTGCTAAATCGAAAAACTTTCGAATACCAGATGGTTGTAAAGATTCTGCCGTTCTAGATAGCTCAAATTGCTTCATGGTGTCACCACAATGCGCTTATCATCATCGTTTTTTTCGTAAATAATTCCCTCATGTTTATACTTTTTCAAAATGAAATGCGTTGTTGTAGAAACGACAGATTCAATTGTTGCTAATTTCTCAGAAACAAACATCGCTACTTCTCCCATTGTCTTTCCTTCTAATGTAATAGAAAGATCGTATGTCCCTGACATTAAATACACAGATTTCACTTCTGAATAACGATAAATTTGTTCAGCAACCGCATCGAACCCAACGCCGCGCTTTGGCGTAACTTTCACATCGATCATCGCCGTTAAACCTGTATGTTCTTTTACCTTCGTCCAATCGATATGTGTTACATAATCCACAATAATCTTTTCCGCTTCTAATTTTTCAACCATCTTCTTTACTTCTTCTACTTCTATATTTAACAGCTTCGCTAATGTATCTACAGATAATCGACTACTTTTTTCAAGACAAGCTAATAATTCTAATTCTTTTTCTGTCACCATATAAATCATCCTTCCTTTTCGGTTGTGTCTAAATTATACAAATACCCTTTCCAGTTTGAAAAGAAGATTTTTTTAGTGAATTATGTCAAAATAAAGTGAAACTTTAATCAGTGAAAAAACGTAGGATAAAGTGAAAGGGGATGGAACCGTGAAACCAAAAGTTTATATTGCTGAACCAGTTCCAACATTTGTAGAAAACTATTTATTAGAACACTGTGATTATGAAAAATGGGAGCAAAATGAGAAGGTACCTCGTGATGTCCTATTGGAGAAAATACAAAATAAAGATGGATTATTAAATTTCGGATCTGCTATTAATGAAGAATTATTAAATGTAGCTCCTAACTTAAAAGTAGTAAGCAACATTTCTGTCGGTTACGATAATTTTGATTTACAAGCGATGGAAAAGCGAAATGTAATCGGAACGAATACACCATATGTATTAGATGATACAGTAGCTGACCTTGTTTTCGCTCTTATGTTATCTGCTGGTCGCCGCGTCTGTGAACTCGACTCCTACGTGAAAAATGGTGAATGGAACGCCGAAATTGGAAAAGAGCACTTCGGGCTGGATGTACACCATAGTACAATCGGTATTATCGGTATGGGGCGAATTGGAGAAGCCGTTGCAAAACGAGCGAAATTCGGATTTGATATGGATGTTCTTTATTATAACCGTCGCCGTAAAGAAGAAGCTGAACAAAAATTTGATGCTACATATTGTGATTTACAGACGCTACTCAAACAGTCTGACTTTATTATTCTTCTTACTCCATTAACAGATGAAACGTATCACCTTATCGGAGAAAAAGAATTTTCATTAATGAAAGAAACAGCAATCTTTATTAATGCTTCTCGCGGGAAAACAGTAGATGAAGAAGCGTTAATCCATGCGTTAACCGAAAAGAAAATCTTTGCAGCAGGCATCGATACTTTTACACAAGAGCCAATTCAAAAAGATAATCCCCTCTTATCATTACAAAATGTTGTGACTTTACCGCACATCGGATCTGCAACATTAAAGACTAGGCAGCAAATGGCTATGACAGCCGCTGAAAATTTAGTTGCAGGATTACAAGGAAAAACACCGCCTAATATTGTTCGTGGGTAATAATAAATAAGCGAAAGGCAAGATGACATCGTCATCTTGCCTTTTTTTGTTAACATATTTTTTTCTTCCTTGGAAATGATATGAACAAAAATCAATGGAGTGACAAAAAATGAATCACGAATATACTTGTCCTTATTTCACTTTTTCCACTCGCGGCACTACTATTCATTACGAATTGTATGAACATGACAACAAAACGGAACGTCCTACTTTCGTACTCGTTCACGGCTTTTTATCTTCCTCATTCAGTTACCGCCGCCTCATTCCTTTATTATCGAAAGCAGGAACAGTACTAGCTCTTGATTTACCACCATTCGGAAAAAGTGATAAGTCTCATCTCTTTAAGTATTCTTATCATAATTTAGCAACGGTTATCATCGATTTAATTGAACATTTATCTCTCTCAAATATTGTGTTAGTTGGGCATTCTATGGGTGGACAAATTTCTCTCTATGTAAACCGTATACGCCCTGAATTAATCTCAAAGACGATTTTACTATGTAGCTCTAGCTATTTAGCACGCGCAACCTTACCTTTACTGTACTCTTCTTACTTACCGTTCTTTCATTTATACGTAAAGAACTGGATTATACGGCGCGGGATTGTTCATAACTTAATGAATGTCGTTCATGATCACTCATTAATTGACGATGAAATGAAGGAAGGTTACTCCGCTCCTTTTTATGACAACCGTATATTCCCTGCTTTAACTCGTATGATAAGAGACCGTGAAGGTGACTTATCTTCAACTGAATTACAAAAGATCGAAACACCTACACTACTCATTTGGGGTGAAAAAGATCGTGTCGTCCCTGTACATGTAGGTCACCGGCTACACAAAGATTTACCAAATTCGAAATTTATTTCTTACGAAAACACAGGACATTTACTACCTGAAGAAAAGCCTGAACATGTTTATGAAGAAATCATTGCGTTTTCCGCGCAATAATGCAAAAGGCTGTCGGAAATTCCGACAGCCTACAATGAACAACTTCCGCCTTCTTTTATTACAAGTAATTCCACAGCTAACTTCTCACATTTTTCAAGCGCAGGTACTTCCTCAAAAGACATAAAGTATATATGTTGAATCTTTTTTGCGATGTATTTTGAATCGTCGAACACACTTACGACGTTCACAACATCGCTCGCTTCTGTTTCATAAAACTCCGGTCCCATTTGAAACGGATCCCAATTCTTCACAACCTCTATCATCTTTTCATATGTACCCATTCGCTTCCCGCCTTTTCACTTTTTAATGCTTTTCTTTATCCTATCACATCAGCTATTCTATAAGAAGAGAGAGAACTTTCATAACTTAACGGTTTTACAGAAGAAGGGGGCAAACTTATGCAACTATTTCATAAAACAGTCAATCGACGTGGAACTCATAGTACAAAATGGGATACGTATAAAAACGAAGAACTTATCCACGCTTGGATAGCTGATATGGATTTTGAAGTACCACAACCAATTCAAACTGCTTTAAAGAAACGTATCGAGCATCCTATTTTCGGCTATACACTTCCTCCCGAAAATATTGGAGATACTATTTGTAACTGGACAAAAAAACAGTACAACTGGGATATTCAAAAAGATTGGATTGTCTTTAGCGCAGGGATCGTTCCAGCTCTTAGTACGAGCATACAGGCCTTCACAAAGGAAAATGAATCCGTTCTCGTACAACCACCTATTTATCCCCCATTTTTCGAAATGGTCACAACAAACAATAGACAATTATGCGTGAGTCCATTACAGAAACAAAATGATACATATGCGATAGACTTCGAGCATTTAGAAAAGCAATTTCAACAAGGCGTCAAACTCATGCTTCTTTGTAGTCCTCACAATCCAATCGGGCGTGTTTGGTCAAAAGATGAACTCACACAACTTGGCGCATTGTGTACAACATATAATATAATCGTTGTCGCAGATGAAATTCATGCTGATATTATTTACGGAGATCGTACTCATACACCATTTGCTTCTTTATCTGAAGAATTAGCAGCACGCACGATTACTTGTATGGCTCCGAGTAAAACATTTAATATCGCCGGATTACAAGCATCGATTATTATCATTCCAAACGAAAAACTCCGTCAAACCTTTACATCTATCCAATACAGACAAGGTTTCCACGGATTAAATACATTTGCCTATACAGCGATGCAAAGTGCCTATACAGAATGTAATGATTGGCTAAATGAAATTCGATTATATATAGAAGATAACGCTCAATTCGCTTGTGAATATATTAAAAATCACATACCCGCTCTTTCTGTAACAAAACCAGAAGGTAGCTTTTTATTATGGATTGATTGCTCTCGCCTACAGCTTTCTCAAAACGAACGCACCACATCGCTTGAGGAAAAAGGGAAAATCATCGTTGAACCTGGTGAGAAATACGGATTAGGCGGAGAAGAACATATTCGAATTAACATCGGCTGTCCAAGATCTGTTTTAGAAGAAATCTTAAATAGGTTGCGCCATACGTTTTCAGAATAAGAAAGGAGGCGACCTCCAATCGTTTTGGGACAACCTCCTTTATCAATATCTTTTCAATTACGTTTCACAAAAAAAGCTACCATGCACGGTAGCTTTTACTTTTTCTTCATATCCGATGCTTTTTTTACAATGACACCACAAGCAATTCGATCACCTGATTTACCTGTTGGTTGTGTCATACCATCATCAGCGTTTTCTGTAATAATAATAGACGCTCCATCTTTTCTATGAATCGTTGTTTTTCCTTCTTCAAGCGTTATGTGCGGCGCATCGATTTCTGCCTTGATCTTTCCAGAACCGTCTGCAATTACGTTCGGTAAATCACCGTTTTCTGCACCCTTCGGATTAAGAAGTCCATGTTTTTTATTATCAGGATTAAAATGATTGCCAGATGATTCAAAACGTGGTGCTTTACACTCACCAATTTCGTGTACATGTATGCCGTGCGGGCCTGGTGCAAAACCTTCCCCTTTAATCGTAATTTTCACTCCGCTTGTTTGTTGCTTTACTTTCGCAGTCCCCACTTCATCGCCTGAAGCATTATGTAATTTCACGTCAATTTCTTTCGGCTTTCCTTGGTCACAACCTGCCATCAGAAATAATAAACAACAACTGAAAAAAAGCCGTTTTTTCATTCTATTCCCTCCAAAATATATTCTGCCCTTAGATTGTCCGAGCATAGAGGGAAACATACAAAAATGAGTTACTGTTTCTTTTCCGCTAAAAGTTTTTCTTCAACTTTCTGTAATCGCTCCGCTTCGCGTTTTGATACACGAATGAACATACGCCACGTAGCAACGGCACCAATGATAAATAGAACGCAAACAATCCCTGGAATAATATATTCTGTTTTATCTTCCGGAAAATATAAAGGCATCATAACGAACACTCCTTATTATTGGATTCAAAAAAACATCAGAATTTTCTGTTATATACCTTTAAATTATAGTTGAACCAGTTCATATTCTCAAGGGGCGTTCCAAAAGCGAATGATTTCTTTGACTCCTTCGCACACTTTCCTTACTATAAACTTGAGGTGAAAAATATGAGAGAAACATTTGAAATTGGTGAAATCGTTACTGGTATTTATAAAACTGGCAAATACATCGGCGAAGTTACAAATAGCCGTCCTGGCAGTTACGTCGTAAAAGTGTTAGCTGTTTTAAAACATCCGGTGCAAGGTGACTTACATAACGTAAAACAAGCTGACGTACCATTTTTCCATGAAAGACGTGCTTTAGCTTTCCGTGAACAGACGAACATTCCAGAGCAAATGGTGAAGAAATATGAAGGAGAAATTCCAGAGTATACAGAGTCACTCAAATTAGCATTAGAAACTCAAATGAATTCATTTTCTGAAGATGATTCATCTTTTGCGGTTCGTAGTCTAGAAACATTAGAGCAGTTAAAAAAAGATTACAAACTTTAAAAAAAACAAAACGACCAAATTACATACTGTGCAATTTGGTCGTTACTGTGTACTCACTTTCTTTAACACTTTTGAAAAATCCACGAGTTCTCCTAACGTTGGGGGTGCTGGTTTCACTAAATACTCTTTATCTTTTTCTACTAATTTAAAAATATTATACGTCGTCATCGCATCATCTAGCGCACAATGATGCTTACCCGTCCCAGCTTTTCCATATGCCTCAATTGCTTTCCACAATCCAGTTTGATTTCTCTCCCCAAAAAACTTCTTATACTCAATTGATAAATCACGACACTGTCCTAAGAACGGAAAGTCTACTCTTGCCATTTCACAATTATGCTTCAACACTTTCATATCCATATTTCCCCACGTAACAATGGTTGGTTTACATCTCCTTTCATATTCTGCAAGTTTTTCAACGAGTTCTGGAAACGAAATTCCTTTATCTACGACTTCTTGTTTAATTCCTAAAAATTTCTTACATCGATCCGTTAAAGAAGGAAAAGTTTTCGGCCTAACATGAGCTGAATACGTGTCTTCTACCTTACAGCCAACAACCGAAACGAGTCCTACCTCAATGATTTCCGGGAAAAATCCTTTTGGTTTTTTTCTGTGCTGGGGCATCGTAAACTCAAAATCCAAAAATAAAAATCGTTGTTCATCCATACGATCCCTTCCTTATCATCTTTGTCATTCCTTTCTATTTGACACTCCTACACGAACAAGCTCGAATGCTAATTCCATTTTAAATATTCAGATTGGATGTATCTTATATATATGTCAAATGCCCACAAATATTTTTAAAAATAAGAAAAAATGACCGATGCAGAAAATATGACAAAATACCCCCTCTCATTTACATCCTCCATTTTTCTACTTTATAATGACTTTATGTGTGTTTCTTTGGGAACATTTTTGACACACTAAGAAAAGTGAATGAAAGGAGATGAGAGTTTTGCACGAAACAACGCAAGAGCTCGCAAACTGGCAGTATTATTTTGCTATCGCAGTCTTTTTAATTACATATGCCATTATTATTTCAGAAAAAATTAATCGCGCTGTCATCGCACTTCTTGGTGCAGCACTCATGGTAATTATGGGGGTCGTTGATTTACACAACGCCTTTACGAAACATATTGAATGGGGGACGATTACGCTACTCATCGGTATGATGATTCTGGTGAACATTACGAGTAAATCGGGTGTCTTCCAATACGTTGCCATTAAAGCAGCAAAAGGGGCGCAAGGAAATCCAATTAAAATTTTAATTTCACTTTCCTTACTTACTGCGCTTGGTTCCGCATTTTTAGATAACGTTACAACTGTACTTCTTGTTGTTCCAGTTACTTTATCTATTACGCGCATACTGCAAGTAAATCCTGTTCCTTATTTACTTTCTGAAATTATTTTTTCAAACATTGGAGGAACAGCAACATTAATTGGTGATCCGCCAAATATTATGATTGGTTCTGCAAATAAGCATTTAGATTTCAATGCTTTCTTATTCAACTTAGCACCTATCGTAATCATTATTATTGCTGTTACAGCGACAATACTTTACTTCATGTACCGTAAACAATTAATTGCTGACCCTGTACAAATTAAAAAATTAATGAGTTTAGATGAAAAACAATACATTAAAGATCCAGTATTAATGAAAAAATCTTTAACAGTACTTGGGCTTACAATCGTAGGTTTCATGACTCATTCGATCTTCCATGTTGATGCGGCTATCATCGCTTTAACTGGTGCTACTGTACTTATGCTAATCGGTGTGAAAGAACATGAAATTGAAGAGGTATTCGCAAGTGTAGAGTGGGTAACAATCTTCTTCTTCGCAGGACTATTCGTACTTGTTGGAGGACTTATTGATATCGGCCTTATCAAAATGTTAGCTCAAAAAGTAATTGGAATAACAGGCGGAGATGTTTCTTACGCATCTATCCTTATTTTATGGGTATCTGGTATCGCCTCTGCAACAATTGATAACATTCCATTCGTTGCAACAATGATCCCACTTATTAACGATATGGCAGTTGGGCTAGGTTTATCACCTTCTGATGCACAAATCGACGTATTATGGTGGGCATTAGCATTAGGTGCTTGTCTAGGTGGAAACGGAACATTAATCGGAGCTTCTGCTAACGTAATTGTTGCAGGTATCGCAAGTCGTGAGGGCCATAAATTTAGCTACATGGAATTCCTTAAAGTCGGCTTCCCAATTATGATCGTTTCATTAATCATTTCTCATATTTATATTTATTTACGCTACCTTATGTAGTAAAAAAAGGGCTGTCCTATGTGGCAGCCCTTTTTTCTTAGTCAACGAAATATCGATTAACCAACAAAGAGCTGTTCCAAAATATCTTTGAAACAGCTCCCCGCATATATCTACTCTTTATACCTTACCGGCTCATTCCGAATAATGAACAAGTGAATCGGTAAAAAAACCGAAAATGTGATTGTATGAATAATCGTAAACAATATAGAATTCGTTCCGTATCTATCTAAAATTGCGTAGATAAGATAAATAGACAGCACAATCGATACAGCTGTTGCTAATAAATATAGAATTGGTACGAAGTTAAAAATGAAACACGCGACATATATGCCGAATACTTTCCATCCTGCTTCTTCTTTTAAGAAATCCGGTAATTTGTCTTTCGCTAAATCCCCCCATATCTTACTATTTAAAAAAGGAATAAACGCAAGAACACCATCCGTTGCACCATCATTTTTCGCCATCGTATACAGTGCAAAAGCCGTTAATAAATACGCAATAATTGCCCAAATCAATATAACAAGAATAAACGCAAAACTAAGAGCAAAGAAACCTGCTAGTACGCCTTGATCTTCCATCTTATCCTCTCCTCTCTACTTTCAACATATTTCATTACTTTACAAGTTATGTTTTAAAATTTATCCAAACTCTCTGTATAATGGTATGAGAAAGGTAATAAGAAAGGAGAACGCACTTATGCATCCATTTGTACAAGCATTACAAGAGCATTTCATAGCTCATAAAAACCTTGAAAAAGCGGAACCGATGGCACGTTATATGAAAAATCACTTCCCATTTCTCGGTATTCAAACACCTGAAAGAAGACAACTATTGAAAGACGTCATCCAAATACATACTCTCCCAGATCAAAAAGATTTCCAAGTTATCGTACGTGAGCTTTGGGATTTACCAGAACGTGAATTTCAAGCGGCCGCACTCGATATTATGCAAAAATATAAAAAGCATATAAACGAAACGCATATTCCGTTTTTAGAAGAACTCATTGTAACAAAATCTTGGTGGGATTCTGTCGATAGCATCGTTCCTACATTTTTAGGGAATATCTTTTTAAAACATCCGGAATTAATTTCCGCCTATATTCCAAAATGGATTGCATCAGATAACATATGGTTACAACGCGCCGCTATTTTATTCCAGCTAAAATATAAACAAAAGATGGATGAAGAACTTCTTTTCTGGATTATTGGACAACTACATTCTTCAAAAGAATTTTTCATTCAAAAAGCAATCGGCTGGGTCCTTCGCGAATATGCAAAAACGAAGCCCGATGTCGTTTGGGAATACGTGCAAAATAACGAGCTTGCCTCGCTTAGTAAACGTGAAGCAATTAAGCACATTAAACAAAATTACGGAATAAATAACGAAAAAATAGGCGAGACTCTATCATAGATAGACGCGTTCCTCTATTGAGATTTAAAAAAGAACGTGTTAGAATATGTTCATTATTATTAATATAAGTAGCGATGACGGACTTATAAGTACTTGCACAAAAGCGATTCAGGGATAGTGAAAGCCTGAAACCGCAAGGAAACGGCAGTCCCGAGCAATACGTGATAAAGTGGATGCACCTGTTGTGTATCAACTAGGGTGGAACCGCGGGCAAACGCTCGTCCCTAGGCAATTAAGCCTTGGGATGAGCGTTTTTTTATGTTTTCAAAGCATATACCGCTCGTTTCACTAGTATCTGAGCACGTCATCGCCAATACGTTAACTTTCAAAAGGAGGATTTTATTATGTATTCAATGGAACAAGTTGTAAACTTAGCGAAACATCGCGGTTTTGTTTTCCCTGGTTCTGAAATTTACGGTGGTCTTGCAAACACTTGGGATTACGGTCCACTTGGAATCGAATTAAAAAATAACGTTAAAAAAGCTTGGTGGAAAAAATTCATTCAAGAATCTCCACATAACGTTGGTTTAGACGCAGCTATTTTAATGAACCCAAAAACTTGGATCGCTTCTGGTCACGTTGGTAACTTCAACGATCCAATGATCGACTGTAAAAAATGTAAAGCGCGTCACCGTGCCGACAAATTAATTGAAGATGCATTAGATGCAAAAGGCATCGAAATGGTTGTTGATGGTCTTACTTTCGACCAAATGGCTGATTTAATGAAAGAACATGAAGTAAAATGTCCTGATTGTGGTAGCCAAGAATTCACTGAAATCCGTCAGTTCAACTTAATGTTCAAAACATTCCAAGGTGTTACAGAGTCTAGCACGAACGAAATCTTCCTTCGTCCTGAAACAGCACAAGGTATTTTCGTAAACTTCAAAAACGTACAACGCTCTATGCGTAAAAAGCTTCCATTTGGTATTGGCCAAATCGGTAAGAGCTTCCGTAACGAAATCACGCCTGGTAACTTCACATTCCGTACACGTGAATTCGAACAAATGGAACTTGAATTCTTCTGTAAGCCTGGTGAAGATTTAGAGTGGTTCGCATTCTGGCGTGAAACTTGTAAGAACTGGTTACTTTCACTTGGTATGACTGAAGAAAGCATGCGTCTTCGTGACCACGGTGAAGAGGAATTATCTCACTACAGTAACGCAACAACTGATATTGAATTCAGATTCCCATTCGGTTGGGGCGAACTATGGGGCGTTGCATCTCGTACAGACTTCGATTTAAAACGTCACATGGAACACTCTAATGAAGACTTTAACTATATCGATCCACAAACGAATGAGCGTTACGTACCGTACTGCATCGAGCCATCTTTAGGTGCTGACCGCGTAACATTAGCATTCTTATGTGATGCATATGAAGAAGAGCAATTAGAAAACGATTCTCGTACAGTTCTTCGTTTCCACCCTGCTTTAGCACCATACAAAGCAGCTATCTTACCATTATCTAAAAAGCTATCTGAAGGTGCTACTGAAGTATTCGCAGAACTAGCTAAAGACTTCATGGTAGACTTTGACGAAACTGGTTCTATCGGTAAACGTTACCGTCGTCAAGACGAAATCGGTACACCATTCTGTATCACTTACGACTTCGACTCAGTTGAAGACAAAGCTGTTACAGTACGTGACCGTGACACAATGGAACAAGTTCGTATGCCAATTAGCGAACTAAAAGGTTTCTTAGAGAAGAAAATCCAGTTCTAATTATAAGAAAAAGAGGCGCTCTATTGAGCCGCCTCTTTTTACTTTTCACGTTTTTCTTTAATTGCTACTGTACATCTTGATATGCATAGTAAATCATCATTTTCATCAATAATACGCACATCCCAAACCATCGTTGAATGTCCTCTATGTATCGGTGTCCCGATCGCTGTTACAATTCCATCTTTCTTTGAGCGAATGTGATTTGCATTAATTTCTAGACCGAAACAAATACATTTCTCTTGATCAATTAAATTGTATGAACCAACACTTGCTACTGTTTCCGCTAATGCAAGAGATGCACCGCCGTGTAAAAAACCAAACGGCTGATGCGTACGCTCATCAACAGGCATCGTAGCAACCACCTTATCTTCTGTCATCTCTAACAACTCAATTCCAAGTGAATCCATTAAAGTTTTTCCCATATCGTTTCCTCCTTCTCTTACTTTAATTGAATGTATAATTTTACCTATTTATTTTCAAACTACTTATAACACTTATATAAGGAGGTTTCACCTAAATGAAACAGAAATTTTGTATATTACTGCTTATGTTCTCCTTGCTGTCTATTGTACCAAATTGTGCACTAGCAGCCAAAGCATCCAACCTGACAATCGATGTTCAGACTGTAACACAAAAAGGTAAGAAACCTTATATAGAATATCAAATTAACAGACCTTCTTTTCACAATTTTTCCGATTCTAAATTTCAAAATAAGCTCAATTTCTATTACAAAAAATCTACCGATAAATTTAAAACAAAATTAGAAAAAGACGCAAAAAAATATTATAAAGAAACAGAAGGATCTAGTACACCATTTCATCCGTACGTGGCGAATGTTGATTATAAAGTCTCCCTGAATAAACCACCGTTTCTCAGCCTATATTTGAATTACTATCAATATACAGGCGGAGCACACGGTCTTTATACGTGGAAGGCAAACACATTTGATTTAAACGAAAAAAAGTTACTACGCTTAGATGATTTATTTCAACAAAAAGATACATATAAAGAAGTAATCCGCGCTGAGATCGTAAGACAAATTAAACAAAATGAAGGCATTTATTTTCCCGATGCAACTGAAAAGGTCATGAGCACGAAAAAGTTTCACTTCTTTTTAGAACCGGACAACCTCGTCATTTATTTCCCTTTATATGAGATTGCTCCTTATTCAAGCGGAATTCCTCAATTCCGTATTCCGTATACGTTGCTAAGAGAGTATTTGAAGCCTTCTTATCAAAATATTTTGATTGACAACAAGTAAATATTTTCGCTACGATAATGTTAACCTAAAAACAACAGGAGGTTAACATTATGAGAAGATTTCATGTTTTAGATTTAGCATTAGCTGCCATGTTCGTCGCTCTTATGGCCATTGGTGCAAATATTGTATCTTGGGCACCATTCCTGCAAGTAGCGGGCATCCCATTATCTATGCAACCATTTTTCGCAATTTTAGCAGGGCTTCTTCTTGGAAGTAGACTTGGTGCATTATCAATGACTGTGTATATGCTCGTTGGCTTAGCTGGTGCACCAATTTTCGCTAACTTCAAAGCTGGATTCGGGGCACTTTTAGATCCTACTGGTGGTTTTATTATTGCATTTATTATCGTTGCTTACGTATCAGGAAAACTAGTAGAACAAAAAGAACGACCAACATTCAGTACATTTGCAATTGCCTCTTTCACAGGAATCATTTTAACGTATATTATCGGTACTACTTATATGTACGGGGCAGTCAATTTCTTCATGGGTGGTAATATGAGTTATAAAGCTGCTTGGATGATTATGATGTGGTTCGCAGTAAAAGATATTGCATTTACCATTATCGGTGCTATTATCGCACCTCGCATATACTATGCTGTACGTCGTTCCGCTTATCAGCATTCTCATTCGACGATTTCATAATAAAAAGAGTTATCTTACTATGCTAAGATAACTCTTTTTTGTTTCTTCGACAATATACGACACATATTAAAAATGATTTTTGTTATGCTAATTCAGCAAATTAGATATTTTGCACATCTAATTAGAACAATATTTTGGAGGAAAATCAGTGAATCTATCAAAAAATACACTTATTAAAGTAAGTGTCGGAGTACTATCTTTATTTTTCATACTAGGTATGAGTATCGGTTACAAATTATATGGAAATAGCGAGTTAGGAATGTCATATACCTTTGGAAACGGCCTAGCATTTTTCTTTTTAATTCTTACTATAGTTAGTTTATGCGCGGCTTTAATCTTTATTGTTATTGGGTTAATTAAGAAAGTACGAAAATTACCAGCAAAAAAATCTTTAATAACATCGTTAATACTATTTCTAACAACCGTTATATCCGTCATCGTTCTTCTCTTTACGATAACAAAAGTAACAAATATGGAAGAGGAGTATCAAGCTCTTCAAGCCCAAAAGAAAAAAGAAGCTAATTACTTAATTGCCGCAGCATCTTTTTATAATAATATAAACACCTTTAAATATGCAGCATCTTACGTGTTATCCGAGTATTCAACTACATGGTCAAGCGCAATAGATAAAAGACAGGACTTCAATAATGCACTAAGTTCTAAGAGAACAGAAATTGACGGAATGATTACAAGCGTTGATACGTTTTATAACAATATGGGAAATGATTTAAAGTTAGTCTCTGAAGCTGCAAAAGAACAGCCTAATAAATATAAAGAAACCTATGAAGAATATAAAAAAATATATGGGATTATCACTGCGCTTAACGAACAGGCCCAATCTCCAAGTGGCAGCTTAATTTCATTTAATCAAAACGTTAATGCATTGATTCAGGAATACAAAAAAGCAGCTGGTAATATTAATATCGCTATTACTGATGAAATAAAATCCAAAGCTGATGAGCTAAAGCCTACTGATCAAAAGTAAAGACACTCTCTTGAGAGTGTCTTTTTTTCTCAAAAAAATCCCCTTTAGATTAAGCAGTAAATACGTTCCTTTACCGCTCATCCAACAGGGGATTATATCACTATATTAAGACTGTTGCTTCGTGTGTTCTTCTAAAATTTTCTGCATCATTGGAACCATTTCATCACGTAATTCTGGGTGTTGCAGGGCCATTTCGATTGTCGTTTGAACGAATCCTAACTTTTCACCTACGTCGTAGCGCTTTCCTTCGAAATCGTAAGCGAATACACGTTGAATTTCGTTTAAGTTTTGGATTGCATCTGTTAACTGAATTTCACCACCAGCACCAACATGTTGCTGTTCTAAGAACATGAAGATTTCAGGTGTTAAAACGTAACGTCCCATAATTGCTAAGTTTGAAGGTGCTGTACCTGCTGCTGGTTTCTCAACGAAATTGCGAACTTGATAACGACGTCCTTCCTGCTCTAACGGGTCGATAATTCCATAACGGTGTGTTTCATCTTCTGGAACCGTTTGTACACCAATAACAGAAGAAAGCGTTTTATCATATTCTTCAATTAATTGACGTAAACATGGTTTTTCAGCTTGAACGATATCATCACCTAATAAAACAGCGAATGGCTCATCACCGATGAATTTACGTGCACACCAAACTGCATGCCCTAATCCTTTTGGTTCTTTTTGACGGATATAGTGAATATCTACCATTTTTGAAGAAGCCTGTACTTTTTCAAGTAACTCATACTTTTTCTTTTCTAATAAGTTTTGCTCTAACTCAAATGCATTATCAAAATGATCTTCAATAGAGCGCTTCGTTTTACCAGTAACGATAATAATATCTTCGATTCCTGATTTTATTGCTTCTTCTACAATGTATTGGATAGTTGGTTTATCTACTATCGGTAACATTTCTTTTGGCATTGCTTTTGTAGCTGGTAAAAAACGTGTTCCTAATCCAGCTGCTGGGATTATCGCTTTTCTTACTCTTTTCATCACAAAATACCCTCTCTTCTGTCAGAATCAATAACGATTATTTCCTTACATAGAACAAAAGGGAGGTTTCACTCCCTTTTGTTCCCTACTACTTAAAATTACTTTATATTATAAACGATTCATAATATCTTCTTTAATAGTAAGTAACTTTTGTTCACTAT
The DNA here is from genome assembly GCF_024712505.1 of Bacillus sp. IBL03825. Classification (NCBI taxonomy): domain Bacteria; kingdom Bacillati; phylum Bacillota; class Bacilli; order Caryophanales; family Bacillaceae; genus Bacillus; species Bacillus sp. IBL03825. The sequence goes on from NZ_JAMXKE010000001.1 coordinate 4,841,125, forward strand.
TTTGTAAAGAATTATCTTGAACACCGAAGTAGAACTTAATCTTCGGTTCAGTTCCCGATGGACGTAGGCAGAACCAAGAACCATCTTCTAATTGATATTTTAACACATTTGATTTCGGTAAGTGAATCTCTTCTTTATGTCCATCTTGTAAAGATGTAACGATGCTCGCTTTATAGTCTTCAACAGCCACAACTGTTAAGCCCGCTACTTCTTTCGGAGGATTTTCACGGAATGTTGCCATCATCTCTTGAATTTGTTCCGCTCCATCTTTTCCTTTTAACGTTAGCGATACAAGATCTTCACGGAAGAAACCGTACTTCTCAAATACTTCTAATAAACCATCGTATAACGTTTTACCTTGTGATTTGTAGTATGCAGCTACTTCACATGCAAATAGAACAGATTGTACTGCATCTTTATCACGACAGAATGGACGGATTAAATAACCATAGCTTTCCTCATAACCGAATTGGAATTCGTATTGTCCGCTTTCTTCATACTGTTTAATTTTCTCACCGATAAATTTAAATCCAGTTAACGTATCAACTGTATCTAAACCGTATGCTTTCGCGATTGTACGGCCAATTTCAGACGTTACGATTGTTTTTAATACAACACCGTTCTCTGGAAGCGTTCCGTTTTCTTTCTTTTGAGATAATAAATAATCAAGCATTAATGCACCTGTTTGGTTACCCGTTAATACTTGGAACTCACCATCGTGATTACGAACTGCAACGCCTAGGCGGTCTGCGTCAGGATCCGTTGCGATTAACACATCTGCGCCTACCTTCTCACCGTCACGAATTGCATACTCAAACGCTGCATGCTCTTCTGGGTTCGGTGATTTTACTGTAGAGAAGTTCGGATCTGGTAATTCTTGCTCTTTTACAACTGTTACATCTTTAAATCCAACTTCTTCTAAACCACGGCGTACAGAAATATTTGATGTTCCATGTAATGGTGTAAAGACGATTTTTAAGTCTTTTCCAACATTTTGTACCATTTCTTTATTAATGATGACATTGTTCAATTCTGTTGCATATGCATCATCTACTTCTTGTCCAATAATATGTAATAAACCGTCAGCTTTTAATTGCTCCACATTAGCAACCTCAACTGTTAACTCATCCTCTACTGCATTTACATAGCTAATTAATTCATCAGCTTCTTTTGGAGGCAACTGCCCACCATCTTCACCATATACTTTATAACCGTTATATTCCGGTGGATTATGGCTTGCCGTAAGAACGATTCCACTTACTGTATGTAAATGACGAACTGCGAAAGAAAGCACTGGCGTTGGACGCAAGCTTTCAAACACATATGTTGTGATACCGTGTGCACCAAGTGTAGCAGCTACTTCCATTGCAAATTCAGGTGATTTATGACGAGAATCGTACGCTACAACAACACCGCGTTTTTTCGCTTCTTCACCTAATTTTTCAATAAACTTTGCTAATCCTTGTGTTGCTTTACGAACTGTATATACATTCAAACGGTTCGTACCAGCACCAAGTTCACCACGCATACCACCTGTGCCGAATTCTAGATTTTTATAAAAGCTGTCCTCAATTTTCTTCTCATCTTGCTTCATGTTTTCTAACTGTTCTTTTAGTTCTGCATCTAACTCTGCATATGAAAGCCAGCGACTAAATTCTTGTTTCCAGTTCATATTTCTATCTCCTCTCGCTTGTCCTACCTTTATTATATGAAAAAAACAACCTGTATCTCAATATTTTTTACAATCTAACAGGATTTTACTAGGAATATTTGTATACACTATGGTTAAATACTCCAATAAAGGGAATGAGGATTATGCAAGAATGGGGCTTGTCAGAAGAGCTCAAAATACAAACAAAGCAAATGATTGAAATTGCTGAGAAAGAATTATCCATTATGAGACAAGCAATTGATAAAGAGGATGAATGTATTTTGTGCAAAATGGAAGATATTCATCATATGTTAGCAAACGTACAAACATTGGCAGCTACATACTATATTCAAGCGTATTTATCACCTTATACGGAAAGCTCACATTCTATTACAGCAACTGTCCAACATTTAAGTGCCCGAAAACACGGGGCTCTTATTGTTGTGGAAAGAAACGAGCCGCTTGACTCTCTCATTCAAACTGGAACAACATTACATGCTCATTTAACCTCACCGTTACTTGAATCCATTTTCTATCCAGGTAACCCTCTTCATGACGGAGCCGTTCTCGTTAAAAATAATCATATTGTTTCAGCTGCCAATATTCTTCCGTTAACGAAAAGCACAGAAGTTGATCCTGAGCTAGGAACACGTCACAGAGCTGCAATTGGTTTATCAGAAAAAAGCGATGCACTTATTTTAGTTGTCTCTGAAGAAACAGGCCGCACTTCATTCGCTTTAAATGGGACGTTATATACGATTTCTTTATAGGATCCATCTTTTCCTATAGAACAGTACAATAGGAATTGAAATTATATCGACTTACCGAAAAAAAATGACAATAATCATACCAATAAAAAAGGCTGTTCCAAAATATTGGAACAGCCTTTTCTATTGGATCTTACTCTTCCCCGAAACGTTCAACAAGTGTTGCAAGTGTACGTACCATTGCACCTGTTGCTCCAGCTGGCCCTAAATCATGCGCTCCTGACGTTTCAGATGTTCCCGCGATGTCTAAGTGTACCCAAGGTGTATCTTCAGCAAATTCACCTAAGAATGTACCTGCCATAACCGCATGTCCTTCACGGCCTGGTGAGTTATTTAAATCGGCAAACTTACTGTTTCGAACGCGTTCTTTATCACGATCAAAAATCGGTAATTGCCAAATTGATTCATCTGTTTCCATAGACGCCTCTAGCACTTGCTCAAACAACTCTTCATTGTTTGTCATTGCGCCTGTCGTCTGATTTCCAAGTGCAACAATTACACCACCTGTTAATGTCGCAACATCAATAAGATAGTTTGCACCTAGTTTTTTCGCATACGTAATACCGTCAGCTAACGCTAGGCGACCCTCTGCATCTGTATTTAATACTTCAATTGTTTTTCCGCTCATAGATGTGATTACATCGTCTGGCTTAAATGCTGTACCACTTACAACGTTATCAGTTGATGGAATAACAGCAATCACATTTTGCTCTGGGCGAAGTTCACCGATAATTTCCATCGCACCTAATACAGACGCAGCACCGCCCATATCACCTTTCATACCGACCATGCCTTCACGTGGTTTTAAAGAATAACCACCTGTATCGTATGTAATCCCTTTTCCAACGAATCCAATGACATCTGTCCACTCTTCTTTTCCTTTATAAATAAGAGCGATCATTTTTGGTGGCTCAGTAGATCCTTGGTTTACTGCAAGTAACGCACCCATACCAAGCTCTTCCATCTCTTCTTTCTCAAGAACTTTATAATCCATATCATACTTTTCTGCTAACTCAACAGCATACTCAGCAAGCTTTGTTGCTGTTAATACGTTTGGTGGCATATTTACAAGTGTACGAGCTGAATTTGTTGCACGTCCATGTACGTAGCCAACTGTTAATGCAGCTTCAATTTCTTGTGCATCTTCCGCTGTAATAGCCGTGAACTTCTCTAGTTCCACACGATCCTTTTTATCTGATTTATACGTTTGTAACTCATATGTACCAAGACCTTGTACTTCTGCTGCAATATGAGCTACATCAATCGCATCCAATTTCTCTGTTACGAAAGAATCAAGCAAGATTGCTGCATCTTGTACTTTCGCTGCTTGTAACGTTTTAAACGCCTTACCAAGAGCAGAACGCAACGTTTCTGTCGTGTAAGACACTTTCTTACCTAAACCAACGAAATAATAACGTTTCACATTTGTTTTTCCTAAACTATGTACTTTTGAAATAGCTTTCTTCTTAGTAGAAAGTTCTTTCTCTTCTAATAAAACTTGTAATTGTCCTTCAAAAGCTTTGTCCAGTTCTTGTACAAAACTACTCGTTTTCTCTTCTTCAAATAAGGCAACGATTACCGCTTCATGGCTTGCTAATTCTTTTTGTACTTGAAACATGTTCAGACCCCCTAAATTTCTCTACTCTGCCTTTATTATAACTTTATTTTCGATAAAATGCGACAATTCTAACTTCTGTTACATCCTATATAATCCATATTTCTTCTATTTATAAAATAAAAAAGTCTAGCGTACTTCCCACTAGACTATCTTTGTTTTAAATATTGACCGCGAAACACTTGCATCGTTTCGTCTTGATTTAACATCGTTAACTCTTCTTCTGAAAACTTACCATTTCCGACTTTCACTACATACACATTTACTTTTTTCTTACCCCATTGGCTATAAACATCTTTCACCGTATCATAATATAGATCAAGACGGTTTCCTTTTATTGCACCGCCCTTATCAGCTACTACACCGTACCCATAACCTGGTACGAATAGAATCGTTCCAATTGGGAATACGCGTAAGTCCGCAGCTATTGTGGAATATAAATCCCTTTTCACCTTAACTCCTGAATATGTAATACCATACTCCGGATGTCCCGGTCTCTTACCAGTTGATTCAATTCCCGACGTATAACCTGTTGCAGTCATTTCAATTGAACGATATTTAGACCAGTCGTTTGCCTGCTCTAAAGCATTTATCACTTCTTTACTCGGAGCAACATTTCTCTTAACTTCTGCTGCATGTACTTCTTTTGCACTCGTTCCCTCATATTTCTTTACAATCTCTAATAAAGAAACTCCTGTGAAAGCATTCCATGTTACGCATAATGCGGATACAAGTAAACAAGTCATCATAATGCGAATACAATATCGTTTTAACATTTTTATATTCCACACTCCTTCATCGTTAATCATTCCCTATACGATGAAGGAATATGCAAAAAATAATCCCCAAATGAATTGGAGATTAAAACATTTGATATCCGCTTTTCCGAAGTTTCTTAATGACAATTCCGGCTAAGGCAGCACCTACTAATCCAGTAGATAGAATAAACACATCTGCCTGCCCTAAATGCGATACACTTGTCCCAAATGAAGAGAATGTTTCTTTCGGCTTTGAAAAATAATCCCACACACTCGCCTTATTAATAATAAGTATACAAACAATCGGATACACAATAACCATTACCCATGTCGCTCGCAATATCATGTTGAGTAAAAATCCAATTCCAAAAAATAAAATGAAAAATAACATCATTGAAATAAGTAGTACCGGTATACTCACTCTTTCTCCCTCTCCTTCGTCTGCGCCGTAAATACGTGATAAGCTGTATAACCAAATTGCTCTCCTGGATCTAATGTTTTGTTCATCTCAAGATGTGGTTCTGATCTTCCTTCAAACAAATATTTGATAAGTACAGACGTATTTGGATCGTCCGCAATCGTATCTGGATGTAAAAATGCTACTTCAGACAATTCCTTCTCCTGTACAATAATGTTTTCTCCTTCAGGCTCCAAAAGGAAAATAATCATATTATCACTAATCTCATTGCGAATCACGCCCGATCGAACACCAATGATCCCCTTCACATGAGCGACGATACCTGTCTCTTCTAACACTTCACGTTTCACAGCTTCATCAACCGTCTCACCTTCATTTACAAAACCAGCCGGTAAAGACCATTTCCCCTTTAATCCACTGTATTTTTTCTTAACGAACAGCCACCTGCCATCTTTTGTAGCAACTAAACCACTAACAGCTAACCACACTTTCCCTCGCTTCTCCATGATGTAATACCCTCCTCTACTAGAACGGACAGAATATTCTTTCTTTTTTATATATTATACTATATTTTTTAAATGAAAAAAGCAGAAACAGCTCTTAGCCGTTTCTGCTTTTTCTACTATATATTAAAAGAACTTTAATTTACCTTTTTTAAGAACTAATAAAGGTCCACCTAATAAGAATAGGTAACGGTTATCGATAACTTTCTTCATGAAAGAAGCTTTCCAACCTGTTAACTTTTTGCCCATAACAACGCCCATTGCATCGTCATGACCTAAAGAACATACAGATCCTTTATTATCAAATGCGAATTTTTTCATTTCGCCCTTGCCACGAACTAACACAGTTAAGTTGTGTGCAATGTTGTAACCTTCTTGAATTGCGATTTGTGCCGTTGGTGGATATGGACGATTAATTTCTTCGTTAATGATTAACGCTGCGTCACCAACCATGAATACATCTTCGTATCCTGGAGCGTGCATGTACTCATCAACTTTTACACGTCCGCGCATTGCTTCAAAGCCAGACTCTTCTACAATACCGTTACCACGAACACCCGCAGCCCAAACTACTGTTTCAGACTTAAGTAATTCAGTATCATCACCGTTTGCAACGATAATACCTTCTTCAGTTGCTTCTTTAATTGCTGTACCGATGCGGAATTCTACGCCTTTTTTCTCAAGTTGTTTTACAGCATATTCTACTAATGCTGGATCGAAACCTGGAAGTGCTGTTGGAGCAGCCTCTACACAGATGATACGTGCTTTTTCACGTGGTACATTGTACTCTTTGCAAAGTTCTGGAACACGGTTTGCAAGCTCACCTACGTACTCGATACCAGTAAATCCAGCACCACCAACAACGATTGTTACTAACTCATCGCGTTGTTCAGTTGCATATTTAGCGAAACTAGCTTCCATATGCTCACGAATTTGACGAGTTGCATTAATGTTAGCGATTGAGAATGCATGCTCTTTTAATCCTGTAATTCCGAATGTTTCTGATTCGAAACCAAGACCGATTACTAAGTAGTCATACTCTAACTCGCCGTCTTTTAAGATAATGCGTTTTTCAGCAGATTTAATTTCTACTACTGTATCTTGTACAAAGTTTACTTTATTTGTATCAATAACGTCTTGAATATCTAGACAGATTTTTTCATCTTGTAATGTACCAGCTGCGCTCTCGTGTAACCAAGTCGCTTGGTAGTGATAGCTGTTGTTGTTTACTAACGTAATTTCAGCTTCATTTACAGATAATGCTTTTTGCAGACGAACAGTCGTAATCATCCCGCCATAACCTGCACCTAAAACTACGATTTTTGGAGTCTTCACCAAATCACAACCCTTTTCTTTATATAATAGTAATGAAAAATAATACCAAGTACTAAAAACTCTATTTGTCAAGAATGTGGAATTTATCACATTCTATATCATAACAAAACGCAGTCAAAAAATCGTACGAATTTTGTCATAGAAATTTAACATAATACTTCCCTATATTAGTCGGTTTTATTCCAGAATTCAAGCGTCTGGCGAATTATCAATATTTTAAAATAACATAGCGTTTTCAAGGGTTTTTCAACCTTTTTTTCATGTATTTTCCTTTCACCATATTTTATACAATTAAAAAAGCATCTATGCGAAAACTTACACACAATTCAGTCGTTTTCGGAAGTATTATGAACTCAAATATGCTATCATTTATTTGAAAGTGTCATCATTTGCAGGATTTTCTTGTACATATGAACAATATATGAAATCAATATCAAAATTCCATCTATAGGGGGCATGAAAGTGGCAGAAAATCAAAAAGTTTACGACATAACAATTATTGGTGGTGGTCCAACAGGACTGTTCACAGCATTTTATGGCGGCATGAGACAAGCAAGTGTAAAAATCATTGAAAGCTTACCTCAACTTGGAGGACAATTATCCGCACTCTACCCTGAAAAATACATTTATGATGTAGCTGGATTCCCGAAAGTGCGTGCACAAGAATTAGTTGATAACTTAAAAGAGCAAATGAAGAAATTTGACCCAACCGTTTGTTTAGAAGAAGCTGTTGATACGCTTGAGAAACAAGCTGACGGTATATTTAAACTTGTTACGAATAAGCAAACTCACTATTCTAAATCAGTTATTATTACTGCTGGCAATGGTGCTTTCCAGCCACGCCGCTTAGAATTAGAAGGTACAGCAAAGTACGAAAAGAAAAACTTACATTATTTTGTTGATGATATGAATAAATTTGCTGGTAAGCGCGTCGTAGTATTTGGTGGCGGCGACTCAGCGGTTGATTGGACAATGATGTTAGAGCCAATTGCTGACAAAGTTACAATCGTTCATCGCCGTGATAAATTCCGTGCGCATGAGCATAGCGTAGAAAGCTTAATGAATTCCCGTGCGGAAGTAAGCACACCGTACGTTCCAGTTGAACTCATTGGTGATGACAATATTGAACAAGTCGTTCTTCAACACGTAAAAACGGAAGAAAAAATTATCATCGATGTGGATGATGTAATTGTAAACTACGGCTTCGTTTCCTCTCTTGGTCCAATTAAAAACTGGGGCTTAGATATACAAAAAAACAGCATTCTCGTGAACTCAAAAATGGAAACGAATATTCCTGGCATTTACGCTGCTGGTGACATTTGTACATATGAAGGAAAAGTAAAACTCATTGCTTGCGGCTTTGGTGAAGCACCAACAGCAGTAAACAATGCAAAAGCTTACTTCGATCCAAACGCAAAACTTCAACCGATGCACAGCTCAAGTATGTTTTAATATAGAAATGAAAAGAACTCCTTTTACGTGAAGGAGTTCTTTTATTATTGTGCTACCGTATCCTTCCAAAATATGTTACAATAAACAAGAACAAACGTTCTATTTGATAAGGGGGATATTTTAAAATGAAAGAACCTAAGATCGTAAAAAAAGAAGCTTTCCAAGCAATCGGCGTTTCGATTACGACGACAAACGAAAAAGAAGCATCTACTGAAGGAAAAATCCCACAGCTTTGGAACCGATACTTCCAAGAACAAATGATGCATCACATCCCAAATCAACAAACGAAAGAAACATTCGCTTTCTATTCAAATTACGAATCGGATGAAACTGGTACATATCAATTTACGATCGGTATGCCCGTTTCTTCATTAGAAGACGTTCCTGAAAATATGACAACTTTAACAATACCTGCCGCTACATATGCGGTATTTACAACGAGAAAAGGACCAGTTGCTGAAGTCGTTTGTGAGGCTTGGGAATATATTTGGCAATGGTCGAAAGAAAACAAACGTGCTTTTACAACAGACTTTGAGCTTTATGATGAAAAAGCAACAGATCCAACCAACGTACAATTAGATATTTATATTGCATTAGCCTGAACGACAAAAAAGAAGATACCAAATGGTATCTTCTTTTTTGTCGTTAAATAGCCACTGTGCAAACCCAACATTATTGTCTACAATGAGAAAGTGCAGTATAGAAATATTAGAAACTGTATAAAACGATTGTTAATAGGTTTTTTAGTTTAAATTTGTCACATAGAAAGGAAGCAATATGGAGGAACTACAACAAAATAAATCTGCTTTAAAAGAAAATGCGAAACCGTTATTAAAAAATACAAATTTCCTTTTCCTTTGGGCAGCTACACTCTTTTCAAGTTTTGCCTTAGCCTTTTTTACTTTTTCACAAACCTGGTACATAGCAAAAACATTAAACCTTGAGGCTTCACTCGGTGTTGTTTTCGTAGCTCTTAGTGTTCCAAGGCTTATTTTTATGATTATCGGCGGTGCTGTAGCTGATAAATTCCCGAAAAAAAACATTATGTTTTACTCTAATATTATTCGTGCTATTCTTGTCGCAACCATCCTTACATGGTTCATCGTAGGTGATGTAACACTATATACATTTGCTTTATTCGCTTTATTCTTTGGGCTTGCTGATGCTTTTTTCTGGTCAGCTGATGGATCTATCTTGCCTGAACTTGTAGAAAAAAGCCGTTTAACACAAGCAAACTCACTTACACAAATGTCAAATCAAGCATCGGTCATCTTAGGCCCTGTACTGGGCGGAATTCTTATCAAATTTACGAACTATGAGACGATCTTTTCGATCACGATTTTATTACTAATTGTCGCAGCCATACTCGTTCAAAAAATACAATTTACGATGCCAGAACAGCAAAATACAGACAAAGGCATGTTCACTTCTATTAAAGAAGGAATTTTATATGTAAAGGAATCACCATTCCTTTCAACTTTCCTTCTTTGTAGCGCCTTTTTAAACTTATTTTTAATCGGTCCGATGCAAGTTGGTTTCCCGCTTTTCGTTAAAAATGTTCTGCACGGTGACTCGCTTCAGTTCAGTTACTTAGAAGCATCTGTAGGAGGCGGAATGGCAATAGGCGCTGTCATTGTCGGTTTAAAAAATATTAATCGTAGACGCGGTCTATTTTGTATTATCATGATGCTACTGTCTGGTGTATTCTTCTTATCAATCAACTTTAGCACCGTACTTTGGCAAGCATTATTAGCTGGCATGTTTTACGGTATTACAATTGCAATGGCTATCGTTCCGCTTATGGCGATGATTCAATCGACAGTAAAAGAAGAAATGATGGGACGCGTAATGAGTTTACTTATGCTCTCATCAATGGGCTTTATCCCGCTTTCTTATGCATTCACATCAATCGCACTTGCAATAGGACTTCCAATCGTAACCGTTATGAAAAGCGGTGCAATCGCCGTTATCGTCTTCGTACTCTTTGTAGCGATTCGTGTTCCAGTTGTAAGAAAGTTTGATTAACTACTTGGAGTCATGTGTTATACGCATGGCTCCTTTTTAAACGGATCAAATAACAGTATCCCCTTCCTTCTTCTCACAGCTGCTCCCCATTCTAGTCCAACCTCTAAAAATAGATCCCGCACTGTACTATATAAGAGCGCCTTAACATTTTTACGGATTTCCCCGTATTTATACGCTCTCACAACACTCTTTACTCGCCAAATGAAATTTCCATACACTTCTTCATCAGCTAATATTTGCTCCAGTAAAACACCTTGCTCTAGTAACCCGCTCTTTTTATATGCAAGTTCCACCTTACTCCAAAATATATTAATCTTTTTCGGATTACGCGTCATTGGCACAAGTGCGTATATAAAAGGCTTCGGTATATCGTGACGGCAATACGTCTCATCAAGTTCGTACGTTTCTTTTCTATTCTCTTTTATTTGTGGAATGTTTTTAAAAATAATTGTTTCCCCTTCACTTTTTTGCTCATTTTTACTACAGCCATCTACACGATCCTCACTTTCACATGCGGACAGTTTCATACGGTCATCCATGCGGTCAATTGCAGATGTAAGAAATACATATAAGTTCGCACTATATCCGCCGCGCTTATGTCTTTCTTTTGTCGCAACACGCTTTATAATTCCTAGTTCCTCTAACTTTGCAATTGAGCGGCGTACTGTACGAATGCTCTTTCCAACTTTTGTAGCAATCGTCTCCATTAACGGACAAGCAACTCCCACTGTTTTCTGTTTCTCATTCACCGCATACTTTCCTAAAAAATGAATGATGGTAGTATCCGTTTTATTTAATTCAAATCGATAGCACTTCAAAATTTGTCTTTGATATGTATTAAACTCTTCTTTACTTCGAAATTCACTATATGGTTTCATTAAATTATATAAGCTTCCCATTTTTATCACCTCATTTATAGGTAAGAGTCAGGAAGCAAAATTGGCGTGATATTTTAAATTTTTTTGGAGGTGACAATATGATCGTAATTAGCGCTTGTTTAGGTGGTATCGCTTGTCGGTATGATGGAAATGACAATCTCGTTTCAAAAATAGAGGAGCTACTGCAACAAGAAGATACAGTCCTCATTTGTCCTGAAGTATTAGGAGGATTACCAACGCCTCGTCCTTCAGCTGAAATTATTGGCGGGAATGGCGATGATGTTTTAGATGGGAAAGCGAAAGTGATAACAAAAGACGGTGAAGATGTTACAAAAGCTTTCGTGAGCGGTGCTTATAAAGCTCTAGAACAAATGAAAGATTTACATCCAGAATATATTATTTTAAAGGAACGCAGTCCATCTTGTGGTAGTTCTACGATTTACACTGGAGAATTTAACGGGAATAAACAAACTGGTTACGGGGTAACAACTGCTTTATTCAAAAGACATGGATTGAAAGTCATTTCAGAAGAGGATTTCGAGAATATAAAAAGGAATTGACCCTGTTCGTCAATTCCTTTTTCTTTCTTATTTTGCACCTAATTTTTCTTTCACTTTCGCAGGAAGCTCATCTTTCTTTACTTCTTCCCAAGCTGATACACCTTTTTTATTTGAGTGATATACACGTAAGAATGCTTCTTTACGAAGATTTTTTTGTGCATTAAATTCTAATTCTTTTTCTTTCCCGTCTTTATCAAAACCATTTAGTTTATATTCGTAATTTTTATACGGCTCACCATTATCAGATTTACCATTATACTCTTTTCCATCTACTGTAATTTGAACGTAATACTCGTCTTTACCCATACGATTTAAATCACAACCAACTAATAGACTTGCAAATACAACTAAAATACTAAAAAGTGCAATATATCTTTTCATTTCCTTCACCTCATGTGTTTTTCTTATATTGTTATCTTAAAGCCTAAGCTTTAAAGAAGAAATTCAAAAACATGACATGAACATTACACTTTTGTAAGATAATCATTATTTCTTCACTTTAGAAACCGTCATTCCGTCACCAATTGGACTGAGTACGGATTCTAAACTTGGATGAGTTGCTACTACTTCGTTATAAAAAGCCTTAAGGGAACTGAATTAATCATCCCCCTTAAGGCTTTTTATCCTCTATCTCTTTACTGCCAATTTTTTATGTACCTATTACCGCCAATAACGTCTTTCACGCCAGTTTCGCCACTTATCACAGATTTTATCACGTAATTTCCTTATACCGTTTATTACACCTTCTATTATGCATTCTATTATAATATCTATCACAAGGTATCTTATAACTCTAAAAATAGAACCTATAACGTACTTCAATATAAATTCAAAAATATCTTCCAGCATATATCTCCTCTTTCTACCCTTCAAATATAACTCAAACAAAGAGAACTTTAAAAGAAGCTCAAATAAATAATAATGCATAAGTTGAACAACTTAAAGCTACTTTAGCGGCTATTTTTTGTACCAACTGGCAGTTTCGTCTTCAATATATGAAAAGGGATTTCTAAATGATGAATTGAATATATACTTATTGTTTTCTAGCTTTCGAGCGAAAGTTTTTATATGTCCTAATTTAAAGTTTTCGAGGAGAGAAATACTATGAACCCTATTTTATTGGATGTTCCGTTACAAATAGAAACAGACAGACTCATTCTTCGGGCACCACTTCAAGCTGGTGAAGGGAATATCGTACACGAAGCTATTAAAGATTCCATTCGTGAATTAAAGCAATGGCTACTTTTATTCCAGTCAATTCCTACTGTTGAAGAAACCGAAATTCTCCTGAGAAATGCGCATATAGATTTTTTGAAAAGAGAAAGCTTTCGCTATCTTATCTACCATAAGGAGACGAATGATTTTATTGGAACGGCTAGCCTTCACGAAATCGATTGGAAGGTTTCTAAATGTGAAATTGGATACTGGATTAACACGCAATTTAGTGGTAATGGATATATGACAGAAGTAGTAAGTGCGTTAATAAACTTTGGATTTCAGTTATTCAAATTTAGAAGGATTGAAATACGATGTGAACGTAATAATACGAAAAGTCGTGCAATCCCTGAAAAACTAGGTTTTGAGCTTGAAGGGACATTACGTAATGAAGATCTTTCAGCTGACGGCAAACAACTAACTGATACTTGCATCTATGCAAAAATAAATTAGATTTTAACATTCGTTGTGCAACATATCTTAAAGTCGGTTTCTAAATTGGGAAGGCGACGTTTTTGATTTTTTACGACAAAAGAAAAGACCTCCTTAACGATTTTATTTCATCGCTAAAAAGGTCTTTCTCTATTTCTGCTAAAAACTTAGCACTCTTCTGGCTTACCAGCATTCGTCGCTGTACGGAAAGATGATCCACATCCGCATGATGCGATTGCGTTTGGATTGTCGATTGTGAATCCGCCGCCAAGCATAGATTGTTTATAATCAATTTTTACTCCTTTAACAATTGGAGCACTTTCTGTATCGATAACAAATTCAACACCGAAAAACTCAAGAACTGTGTCGTCTTCTTTTGGTTCTACTTCAAATCCTAAGCCGTAAGAAAGGCCCGTACATCCGCCGCCATGTACAGCAAGGCGCACGTACTTCTCTCCATCTTCAGCATCTTTTAACATATCTTTAATTTGAAAAGCTGCTTGTTCTGTTACTTCAATCATGAAATACACCATCCTTTCTGTTCTCATTCTATTATACATCTTTACGCTTCTATCTTGTACTCATACACTCCGCGGCAAATTACTTCTGCTGGTCCTTTCATTAACACATTGCCTTCTTCTGTCCATGCAATCATTAAATCGCCGCCAGCTAAATGAACTGTAATTTCCTTACCATGTTCCATTTTCCCATTTAAAATAGAGGCTACAACTGCAGCACACGCCCCTGTTCCACAAGCTTGTGTTACACCAGATCCACGTTCCCAAACGCGGAAGTTCATCTCTGCATCATTCAAAATCTCGATGAATTCAACATTTACTCGCTCTGGGAACATTTCATGTGTCTCCAAGACTGGACCAAGTGTTGTAAGAGGCGCTTGTTCTACATCATCAACAAAAATAACCGCATGCGGATTCCCCATTGAAACAGCTGTAAATGCATAGCGATGATTATTGTATAAGAAGTTTTCACGAATAAATGGTGTTTCACCTTCACCAAGCATCGGTATTTCTGCACGTGTTAAACGCGGTGCTCCCATATCGATTTTTGCTAATGTAACTTTCCCTTCTTCTACCGTTACTTCCGCTGTTACAATACCAGCTAACGTTTCAATTGTGAAAACTGTTTCTTCTACTAGTTTATGCTCATACGCATATTTCGCTACGCATCGTAAACCGTTACCACAACTCTTTCCTTCTGAACCATCATTATTAAACATGCGCATTTTCACCGGAGCTACGTCAGATGGACAAATTAAAATCATCCCATCTGCTCCAATACCAGTATTAATATTGGAAACCTTTTCCGCCACAAGAGCTAAATCTTCTTCCGGAATTTGTTCTTCAAACATATTTACATATATATAACTATTGCCAAGACCATGCATTTTTGTAAAAGAAAATCGGCTCATTTGTATTCACTCCAAAAATAGTTTGTTATTTTAAGTATAAAATGCACGCTTTTAGAACACAATATGAATGTCCCCCGTTTCTCATATTTGACAACATTTGGCGATGAGCCATTCTTGCACAAATTGTGTAAGAAAAAAGCCCTTTTACAAGGGCCTTTTTTATTTATATACAATATTATCCTCCCCCGGGAAAGAAAATTTTATCTAATAGAAAAAGAAAAAGGTGCTGCTGATTGCAACACCTTAAAACATTGGATTTTCATCCAAATAATCATATACATTATTGACCAGTTCTTCTACTGTAGCACCTTGTACTACTTCACCATTTACAAGTGCAAACGGTCCTTCAAAACAAATGCCACAATATCCTAAACAACCATACTCCATTACATCTAAATTCGGATCTTTTTCTAATTTCTCTAAAGCTGCTTGTGATCCACTCGCAAGGTTACCTACACAAAATTCAATTAATGGTTTAATCAAAATTCTCCCCCCTGTACTACAAAACAAATTACCTTCTGACTCTATCTATTAAGAAGAAAACTAAGCTGTCTCTTGTTGTTTTCGTTATACATTCTAAACTATTTAGTTACTTCACTATTTCACTTCAAAGTAGATGGTCTTATTTTATATAACATGCTACCTGCAATGAAATAGTAACTAAAAAGGAAAAACAGTTTACTTTACTTTTCTTCTTATTGTACAACAGAGTATTCATTCATGCATTGTTATTTGTTCACAAATTCGATATAATTTGATTGAGTAAAGTCGAAATATTTTATTAATATAAAATTGTATGATTAGGGGATATTTCAACAGAAAAGGGGTAATCCATCATGAAACACCTCGTAATACTAGGTGGCGGCTACGGTGGAATGAGAATTCTGCAGAGGCTACTTCCAAGCAACCAACTTCCAGATGATGTACAAGTGACATTAATCGACAAAGTACCATATCATTGCTTCAAAACTGAATATTATGCATTAGTTGCGGGTACTATTTCAGAAACACATATTCGTATACCGTTTCCCGAGCACCCACGCCTCAATATTCAATACGGCACAATAACAAATATTGATCTCGAAGAAAAAGCTGTTCATCTCGATGGCGGCGAAGCGATCCAATATGATGATTTAATTATCGGTCTTGGCTGTGAGGATAAATATCATAACGTTCCTGGGGCGAAGGAATATACACATAGCCTACAATCGATTGAACAAACACGTAAGACATATGAACAATTAAATAGTCTAGAACCAAACGCAACAGTAGCTGTCGTTGGCGCTGGATTAAGTGGCGTTGAAGTTGCAAGTGAACTTCGCGAAAGCCGTTCTGATTTAAAAATTCACTTATTTGATCGAAAAGATAGAATTCTATTCCCATATCCAGAGAAATTAAGTAGATACGTAGAAGAATGGTTCGTAAAACATAAGGTTACTATTATACGAAACGCTAACATTACAAAAGTAGAACCAAATATTGTGTACAACCACGATGAACCACTTGAATGTGATGCAATCGTCTGGACAGCTGGTATTCAAGCAAATGAAGTTGTTCGAAACCTTCCAGTTGAACAAGATGGTAGCGGACGGGTTGTTTTAACAAAATATCACAATATTCCAAATAACGAGCACGTGTATGTTGTAGGAGATTGCGCAGCACTTCCACACGCTCCATCTGCACAACTTGCTGAAGGTCAAGGAGAGCAAATTGTCCAAATATTATTAAAACGTTGGAACAATGAACCACTTCCTGACGAACTACCTGTAATCAAATTAAAAGGTGTTCTCGGCTCTCTTGGTAAGAAGCACGGCTTCGGTTTACTTGCAAACCAACCATTAATGGGACGTGTACCGAGATTATTAAAATCCGGTCTTCTTTGGATGTATAAATATCATAAAGGTTAATACTTTACAAGCTGTCTACTAAGTAGGCAGCCTCTTTTATGAGTTACAATATAATTTTCAGACACATCTTTCTCAATATGGATAATGATTTATTTTTCATTTTTATATTAAAAACTATCGATGAACAGTGTATGCTATTTATAAGTTTTTTTATTTCCTTTAAGACCGAAGTCATTCGGTCTTATTTTTTTATGTTGTAAACACTTTTACAGGAGGTATTCCATTTCACTTATGAACTTAACGAAACTAAACAATCGAATAGAAGTAAAGAAGAAAGAATTGATCTATCTCGTTGAAAAGTACGGATTCACTCATGATAAAGTGATTTCTTTCAGTCAAGAATTAGATCGTTTACTTAACTTATTAATAAAACTCAAGACGAAGAAAAAACGTTGCTCTTTATAACCGTTATCTTCTCTTTTTTGATACGATATAAATAGAATCAGAAAGGAGCCATTTATGTTTATATTAAAAGACGTTACATACAAAGATATACTACACATTCCTTATTTACAGATTCAAAAAGAAAAAATCACATGTATTATCGGTGAGAGTGGGAGCGGAAAAAGTACATTGCTTCGCATGCTAAATGATTTACAATCTCCAACATCCGGTACAATTGAATATAACGGAAAGCTGATTTCTGATTATCCTCCTATTCAATTACGACGTGACGTAGTCATGCTTGGGCAAACTCCACCTATTTTTGATGGAACGATTAAAGACAATTTATTAATGGGACTTCGTCTTTCTGAAAAACCATTTCCAAATGATGATATTTTGCGAGGCGCACTAACGACTGTTAGCTTAGAAAAAAATTTAGAAGACAACGCCGATTCATTATCAGGCGGAGAAAAACAGCGACTTGCTTTTGCACGTATCGTACTTATGGATCCACCTGTTTATTTATTAGATGAACCAACCTCGGCACTAGATAGCGATACAGAACGCCGCGTTATGAAACAATTTACTATGCTAGCAAAAGAAAAGAAAAAAACAGTTATCTTCATCACACACTCACAACAACTTCCAGAAGAAATTGCAGACGATATTATTGAAATTAGCAAAACAAACGGTGCAACTAGAAAGGAAGTGCTCTCAGTTGAAGGGCGTTATTGAACTCCAAATTTGGCAACTTGCCGCTGCATATATTTTTATTCTTATTTTAATAGGTCTTATAAAATTAAAAGGAATACCGCGTGAAAAACAAATTGCGCTCGCAACATTCCGTATGACGATTCAGCTCGTACTTGTTGCATATGTCCTTACATACGTATTTGAAAATAGTAATCCATTTTATACAATTGCTCTTATTACTTCTATTACTACCTTTGCCATTTTTAATATTTATAAACGAGTTAACATCCCGATGTCAAAAGACTTAAAACGAGTAGCCGCGCTTTCCATGGTTGCCGGATCAATCGGGCCACTTCTACTATTTATCTTTGTTATTATCGGGCATGATCCTTGGTATGCTCCGCAATATATCGTTCCGATTACAGGAATGTTAGTTGGAAATGCAATGACAGGTGTTTCTCTCGGTGCAAATACGTTCTTAAACAATATGAAATCGCAAAGAGGTCAAATTGAAGGAGCACTTATGCTCGGTGCAACACCGAAAGAAGCAACTGCTCCGCTCATACGTGACGCTTTTGACTCTGCTATTTTGCCAACAATCAACTCCATGGTCGGAATGGGAATTATAAGCCTACCAGGCATGATGACTGGTCAAATCTTAGCTGGTGTATCACCATTTACAGCCATTCAATATCAAATCGCCATCATACTCGGTATTTCTGGGAGTACTGCCTTTGCTGTCATTATCTTTTTACAGCTTGGATATAAAACATTCTTTAATAAACGGTGTCAGTTAAAAGAAATTGACTATGGTGCGCGGTAAATGTTGCACTGTTCACGGTAAATAAAATTATATAGACTTACCGATAAAAAATGACAATAAAAAAGAGGAGGCTAATCGCCTCCTCTTTTTACTTACGCCTTCTTAACGAACTGTGATTTTAACTTCATAGCTCCGAAACCGTCGATTTTACAATCAATATCGTGATCGCCATCAACTAGACGGATACTCTTTACTTTCGTACCGATCTTCACAACTGAAGAAGTTCCTTTTACTTTTAAATCTTTAATGACAGTAACAGCATCGCCATCTTGAAGAACGTTTCCGTTTGCATCTTTTACAACTTTTGCACCATCATTATTTTCAGCTTCTGCTTCTTGGCCCCACTCATGAGCACATTCTGGACATACGAATAGAACGCCATCCTCATACGTATATTCTGAATTACATTTTGGACAATTTGGTAAAGTAGCCATAAATTCATTTCCTCCGTTCATTATTTATACGTAAAAATCAAAATTGATGTTTACATCTCGATAAATAAAATTTGTACAGCATTTCTTTATAGTGCCATAGTCTTACGTTATTGACAAGCCTACCTGGAATTCTCATTTATTATTGTATTTTACAAATTTTCAATTCGTATGGTGTTTCCAATAAAAAAAATGAACCTTCACAGGATTCTTCTTTTCAAAATGAACGAGTTTTCACTAGAAACTCCAACTATTTTCTTCAATATAAAATTGATACTCTTCTAACTCTTCTTCACTTAACTTTTTATTATTCTCATATACTTCTTGCCATTCAAAATAGTCTTCACTAAAATAAACAGCAAATTTTATTTTCACATTTTTCTTCTCTGTATAATCATAACCAGTAAACTCTACTACGTCATAATCTTTTTCTTTCTTCACAAACTTCCAAGTTGGATCATCTGTCATAATCTCTAAAGTAACACCTTCACTACTTTAGCGAACGACATTTTGTATATTTGATAATAAAAATGTTTCACATGAAACTATCTATATTTCGTATTACCTTACCTCTACACAGTACATGTAAATCCATTTCTCCAAAATACGAAAGACGCCCTTTTCAAAAAGGCGTCTTTTTACAGTTGAAAATTTACTAATATAAAAAATGAATTATTGAATAAATGAATTACCCATGGAACGAGTAAATTATTTGTTTTCTTATAAGTGTAGGCTAAACATATACCACCACCAAAAATATATAAAACACCACCTAAAGTAAGTGGATGCCCTAAAGTAAATATAAAAGCACTTATAACAATACTAGTAAGTGTAGAAAAGCGCTGAGATAATTTTGTGAAAAACATCCCCCGAAATAAAAGTTCTTCCCAAATCGGTGCGAAAATTGTGAGTACAACTACGTATAAAATGATTTCACTTTTAGTAGGCTCTATTACTATATTAGATTCATTCACACCAAGCCCATGTGGTAAAACTAAATTTAATACCGCAAGATATATAAGCAGTACGATCATCGTCATTACTATCGTTACATAATGCTTAAAATTATTGAACTGTATTGATTTTAATAAATGTGCACAGTAATTTCTTACTGGTGAGTATATTAAAATAATAGTAAGAAATGTTAAAGGCGGAATAAGATAATCTACATACCATGGATATAAGGAAGAGTCATATATAATGTTCAAAAAATCAATTCCATACATGACTCCAAAAATAATTATTATCATACTAATTACTTCGCGCATACTCATTTGTACATTCTTTTCTTCATATGTAGCTAATTCTGTATTCATCCTATCCCTCCAGTATAATTAAACCTTTTAATCCATTATATACCAATTCTAACACAAAAACAGACGATACAATCTAATGTATCATCTGTTTTTTTCCTACCATTTCTCTCTACATGTTTCAATTAAATGCAGTAAGTACTTCCTCGTCATATCTGCCCTTCTCCACCTTGAGAGCATTCGCTTTTCTTTTGGATTCTGCCGTATTCTCGCTACTTCTTTTAATAAAAGCCCCCATTCTTCCGCTGAACGTTCTAACAAGTATTGCAATCCACTATCTTTTGAAACGATTGTTTTATGATCCAGTGTATATAAAATACGGCCCATCGTAACGACAGCTGATTCTACCCACTCTTCTACGAAAAATAAATATGGCTGCTTTGCTTTTTCACTCCAGTATTGTTCTACGTTGTATTTCATCGTATTTACTACATCGTCCCACCTTATTTGAAACGAAAGATCTTCAGCTTCTTTCCCAGTAACTGTAATACCTTGATTTTTTAACGTCCACCATGTGACCGCATTAATATCCCAATGACCTATATTTGCTTTACCATCTGCACAATACACGTACTCATTCATTTCATCATTGTATTTTCCTAAATCAGCAAGCGGAATATACATACCATCCATTCTTTTACCTAACGTACTATCACTAAGTTTCTTATGAAGTTCTACAAGTTGCTGTTTTTCAGCTTCATTCACAGAATCACTTATTACCGTAACAAAATCAACATCGCTCGTTTCTGCATGAAATGCACCAAGTGCGATGGAGCCGTAAATATATACCCCGACTATCTTTTCGTCCAAAAAAATTTCTTTTAATTCTACTGTGTACCGCTCCATTAACTGTTGTACTTCCGTTGGTAACGCATACTTCACTCCATTTTTCACATCTATCCCTCCAATAAAAAAGAGCCTTTGCGAATTCGCAAAGGCTTCCTGTTTTATAAATATTTCTCGATTTCTTCGTAAACATCCTTCAAACGAGGATTTCCTTCTCCAACAACTTCTCCATTTACAAGAACGACTGGATAAAATAGATCTTCCTCCACTACGCGCTCTGCGAATGCTTTTTTATCTTCATCTTCTTGTTTTTCTTGAAAATCAATATACTCGAAATTAAATTTATTTTCTTGTCCTTCATATTTACGCCCAATTGCCGCTTGTAACCATTCAAACGTTTCTGTTGAAGATGGCATTCCAACGCAGCTTGCACAAATTACTTTCGTCCCATACACTTGCACATTAACCATTTCTTCTCCCCCGCTTCTTGTTTCAACAGTATATTCAGATGTCTTAGTACATAAGCACATCATTTTACAAACTTATTCCCTACCCCTATACTGAAAAAACACGTTATAAACATGATAAAAAATTTCGACATTAAAACAAGAACAGAAAAAATAGATTTTCCCCTCTATCTTGATTATAATAAAACTGATGAAAGGAGTCGATAAAAATGGAAAACCCACATATGGAAGAACAAGTACTAGAAGTATTAGATAAATTACGTCCATTCTTACTTCGCGATGGCGGAGACGTTGAATTAGTAGACATTGAAGAAGGTATCGTAAAATTACGCCTTATGGGTGCTTGCGGAAGCTGCCCAAGTTCTACAATCACACTAAAAGCTGGTATCGAACGCGCATTACTTGAAGAAGTACCAGGCGTTATTGAAGTAGAACAAGTATTTTAATTAAAAGCGGAAGCGGCTCATTCAGAACAGGAGGTCATTGGAGCTCCTGACGAAGAGGCGCTTTTTGCCTCACAGGAAGGCGCGAAATGGCCGACTGTTCTAGCCGCTGAAGCTAGATATTAATCTAAAAGCGGAAGCAGCTCGTTCAGAATCGCTTCCTAGGAAGAGACCCAAATGGGTCTCTTTTTTTATTCAAATAACACTTCTCCTTTAACATCATAAAACAAAATTGGAAATCCTTCTCAAAAAGTGAGATAATTAATACTATAGAATCGTTCACACATATACAGAAAAAAACATAGGGGGACGACACATGCCAAGAATGGGAAACACTTTTTTAACAATTCAAGAACTAGAAAAGAAAAAAGAATATTTATTAGACCTTTCATCCGTTATACCAACATGGAATACAAGCTATCAATTTTTATTTAAAGAAATCCAGCAAGAATTATTGAGTAAAGTAAATGAAAAAATCGAAAGACATCAATTCATTTTAAATATATGTACAGATCAACAGGTAGGGGCATAATGTATTACATACAATTGTAGTATAAAAAAAAGAGACCTCACCCGGTCTCTTTTTTATTTTAAGATAGCCAATCTAATTTCCTAATACCTAACTTATCAACTGGTAAACGAAGTGATCCATAAAAGTGCTTCATAAATTGCTCAGAGCGGTTCACATCGTGTAAAATGGCTTCTAAGCGATCTCTATATATGCTTTTTTGTTCTTCATTTCCTGTTTGGTAATATCGTTCGACTGTTTCAAAATAGTGAAGTGGGAACAGGAGCCTTGCAAATAATAAGCGCCAACCAAAAGAGGATAGCGAATAATTTCGTTCATAGTCTGTAACAAATTGAACGATTGTTTGCTCCCAGTCTTTCTTTTTTTCTATCATCATATAGCGGATTAATTCTGCCATATCTCGAGTTGGGTGATCATACACCCAATCAAAAGGAAGTTTGAGGCGCTTCGTTTGATGCCATAATAAAGGTGTGAATCGTTCTTGGCAAATTGTTGCTGCATCAGTCATTTGCGGCGTATCATCCATCTCTGTATCAACAACATATTGAATTGCATTTTCTGCAACTCCTAAGTAATACGGGAAGGATTCAATAAACAATTGATCGAATACGTCTGTAGGGTGGTTCATCACTTGTGATTGCCAAAACTTTTCTAATTGGTCGAGTCTTTTTTCCCATAACGCTTTCCATTCACCAATGCGGCTTAATTGCTCGATTTCTTCTGGAAAGAATGCGCCTCGTTTATGGAATATAGAAAGCTCACTTCCTAATGATGTAGCATGTCGTTCTAACGCACGCATACCTTTTAATAAGCAGTAATTTTGTTCTTCTATCTCACATACATAGTAGCCGTGTATAGTCGGAACGAAAGTCGCTACAGTTATATCCCCTTGCTGGTTCATATAGTCACTGAGCTTTTTCATCTCTACAAGTACTTCTTCCTCCATTTCTCCAATTGGAACAAGTACATAAATTTTGTTGCGAATCCAAAAGCTTTTATAGGGGCCAAGGGGGATTAATTCTTTAACATGCATGTGATAATGCTCATAAATATGATGAATCATCGCAGTCGCCACCTATGGTTTTTCTTTATATATATGAGCTTGTGCTCGCCTTTCATGCCTATGCACATGATAAAGCAACGAAACGTATACAAATACTAAAAAGAAAAAAAGGTGATAAACATGAAAGAATCAAATCAACTACAAGAAAGAGCATTACAACTATTACAAGAGCGCGGTGTAACAATTGACGATATTGCTGAGCTTGTTCATTTTCTTCAAAAAAAATATCATCCAAATTTAGAGATGTCAGAATGCCGTTATAACGTTGAGCGTGTATTATCAAAACGTGAAGTACAAAACGCACTGATTACTGGTATCGAACTCGATGTTCTTGCTGAAAAAGGAATGTTAAGTGAGCCGTTACAAGATATCGTAAAACGTGATGAAGGCTTATACGGAATTGATGAAGTGATCGCACTTTCTATCGTTAATGTGTACGGCTCTATCGGTTTCACGAACTTTGGATATATCGATAAATTAAAACCTGGTATTTTAGAATTCTTAAATGATAAATCATCTGGAAAGGTGCATACATTCCTTGATGATATCGTTGGCGGAATTGCTGCCGCTGCTTCAAGCCGCTTAGCGCATAGAGCTGAGCATTCGGAATAAAATATGAAAGACCGTCAGTTTCATACTGACGGTCTTTCATATTCCATGAGCATAAATTCTCTTCCGCGGCTTAAAAAAATAGGACCTTGTTGAAAACCTATTTTTTTATATAGCGTAATCGCCCTTGTATTAAATGTCGCTACACTAAGTCGAAACATCTTCGGCTTATATTCTTTCGCTGCAAAGGCTATCCCAGCTTGAAAAAATATGTTACCCAGCCCTTTCCCTGTTAACGCTGGCTTCATGCCAAGTCCGATATCAATTACATCTTCTCCACCATATAAATGAGCATCTCTTCCACCTGGTACTTGTGCATTTTCCCCAAAACAAAAATAGCCGATAAACTCTCCCTTATCGTCACAACAGCCATAATACGTCCCATCTAATAATTCTTCTATTGCTTCTTCCTCTCCTGAAAAATTATACAAATCATAAGGTTCTTCATACGTCCACGTATTTATCTCATTTGCTTCTGCTACCGTTAACTTATGTATATCCATCCTTCTCTCTCCTAATCAAATATTCTATATATACTCATTCATTTTTCGCGCCTCATTTCCCTCTAATTGGAATATGCATAATTACATACGCACACCTATGAAACAAATGGTACAATTTATTTGAATCGCTGTTGCTACACTTCTTGATCAAAGAAAAGGCGTTAAAACGGATATTAGCGCCTTATCAAACTCAAGCAATTGGCACATTTTGTCATCATGAAAGACACTCGAAAGAGTGTCTTTTTTTTATATCTCACAAGGACTTACTCATTTCAACATATAAACACATAAAATAATGTAACTCTTTACATGCATGAACCCTTTTCTCAAAGTTTTGAAGTAGACTCAAAATAAAAAAAGCACTCTTGGCTAGAGTGCTTTTTACTTTCAAATAAGGAGGTTACATAATATGGATAGTACTCTCGTATTTAATTTCGGCATTGGTATTGTCATCATTTTATTTGTTTTCTTTGTTCTTTGTATGAGTGGGGTATAGAAAGACGATTTTTGCCGTCTTTTTATACATATGTATCATTTGACTTCCGCAAAAGAAGTAACCATAATAGTTACATAAATAAAAAACTATTCACATATCCACAAATAGGAGGAAGAGCAATGAAACATGTAATCGTTTATGCACACCCAAATACAGAAAGCTTCAACCATGCAATTTTAGAAACGGTAAAAAGTGAATTAGAAGAAAAAGGTCATGAAGTACGCGTTCGTGATCTATACGAATTAAACTTCAATCCAGTATTAGGCGCTTCCGATTTCATCTCATTTTCTCAAGGAAATACACCAGAAGATATTAAAGAAGAGCAAGAGCACATCTCTTGGGCCGATAGCATTACATTCATTTATCCAGTTTGGTGGGCGGGACTTCCTGCTATTTTAAAAGGATACGTTGACCGTGTATTTAGCCATGGCTTCGCTTATGCTTACGGTGAAAATGGTATTGAAAAGTTATTAAGCGGTAAAAAAGGATTATTATTATCCACAATGGGAAATACGAAAGAAGCATACACAGCAGGCGGTATGTTTGAAGCAATGAAGAAAACAGCGGATGTTGGTATTTTTGAGTTTACAGGCATTGAAACAATTGAGCATACATTCTATACGAGTGTTCCTTCTGTGGATGATAATGTGCGTAAACAATATCTTGAAGAAGTGAAAGAGGTAGTAAATCGTGCATTCTAATAAAAAACTCCGGTTGTTAAAACCGGAGTTTTTTATTTCATCATTAATTTCGGAATATATCTTTGAAGAATGCTTTCTAATTCATTCATATCTTCCTGTCTAATAAGTAAATTCACATTGTCATTCATTTTTTCTCGCCCGCGATATAAAAATATATTTTCTTTTGGATTTTCCCATGTCGATGTTTTATAGCCTTTTAATTCTTCGTATGAATAAAAGTTTAATCCGTCTACTACACCTTTTTCATATATTTGTACACTTTTAATAAGATGGATAGCTATTAAAGTCATAAAACAACTTGCTACAACATAACTACCCGACTGAATAAGAAACTGTTCAGCTGTATCAATATCGCCACTTACGTACTGAGCATATATATACATACATTGTCCAATGAAATATGCTGGTCCAAGTAATGCAATCCAACGTCTCTTCACTCGTGGATATGTTGCAATAAGTTTTCCCACACTTTTTTTCATTTCATTTATTTTATATATCTTCCATAGAACAAAAAATAAAACACATAATGTAAAAACAAACATAATACATGACATCCAGTACACTCTAATTCCCTCCCCTCAATATCATTACATATAAATTTTACATTTTATATAACAATAGCACATATGCAATTATGCATAAAAAAACAGGTAACCACTTCCGGTTACCTGTTTTTCATTACATCTTCTCAATCCACTCCGTCAAGTTATGCACAACTTGCGTTGGTTGTACTTCATATTCTGTTAACTTCTCCACAGTTGTGACTCCAGTGTGGACAAGAAGCGTATGCATGCCAGCATTTACTCCCGCTAAAATGTCTGTATCGTAGTTATCCCCAACCATTAATGCTTCATCTTTTCCTATCCCAAGCACTTTTAACGCTTGTTCCATAATGATTGATTCTGGTTTTCCGATAAAGATTGGCTCCACACCTGTTGATACTGCTACAACTGATGTTAATGAACCGTTACCTGGTAATAATCCGCGCTCAGTCGGAATGGCAATGTCTCCATTTGTAGAAATAAACGTTGCGCCGTTACGCACAGCAAGACAAGCTTTTGCTAATTTTTCATATGTGATGTCACGATCTAAACCAACAACAACGAAATCAGGATTTTCATCCACAAGTTCAAACCCTTTTTCCACAAGCGCATCATGTAAGCCTTCTTCACCAATCATATATACCTTTGCATCTTGTTTACGTTCATAAATAAAGTTCGCTGTCGCCATACTCGTTGTGAATACTTGCTCTGCTTCCGCTGGAATATCGAAACGAACAAGTTTTTCTGCCACTTGTTCTGGTTTACGCGTCGAATTATTCGTAACGAATAAATAAGGAATGCCGCGCTCTCCTAATGCTTTTACGAAGTCGCTTGCTTCTTCAATTTGTTCTTCTCCGCGATACATCGTACCGTCTAAGTCAATTAAGTAACCTTTATACATCATTATGTCTCTCCTTCTATGCTAACGTTCTCACCTATCATACCACTCTTATATTACCCGCTTTTTCCAAAGAAAAAAACGCTTTACCTTAAAGCGCCCCATAACGTTCATTTTTTCTCTTTTACTTGGTAAGAACAACTACAATCGCCCTCACACATGTTTGCCAACGTCTTTACATCTGCTCCTGCAAATAAACGATTATACATCTCTTTTTCATCTTCGCATACTTGCGGGAATCTCTCTGCAATTTCTTTTAACGGACAGTTTTGTTTTTCAATTACGAAAGAGTTCTCTCCATCTCTCTTTATTTGAACCATATAACCATTTTTCTCTTGCATAGCTGCTATCTCTTGCACTTTATATGCTAAACTCTTCTGATTACTCACTCGCTTTTGCAACTGGTCTTCCATTCGCTTCGTTCTCTCTTTTAAAATGTGACTAAGTATTTTTTCATCACCCATTCGAGCTAAATCTTCTAGCATATCAATCGCAAATTGCTTATACTCTTTCGGGAATGTATCTTCTCCCTTTTCACTTAATCCATACAAATAAGTTGGTCTTCCGACATGTTGTCTTACCATCTTAGAATAAATGAAACCATCTTTCTCAAGATTACTTAAATGTCTTCGAATCGCCATTTCTGTAATCTCTAAAACATCAGCTAATTCCGCTACCGTGTGCTCTCCCTTTACTTTCAACAATTGCACAATTTCATCTTTCGTCGTACGTGCTTCCCCCATGCTTCACCCTTCTCCCTTCTCCCTTTACTTTCTCACATACAATATAAGATCCCCAAAAGATAGTCCTGGGGATCTTATAAGCATAATTATTCTGGTACAAATGCAGATACAGGTCCTAATTCCTTCTCTAAATAACTGCGAATATTTGCTGGGTATTTCTCTACCACTGCAATATGTTTTTGAATCGTCTTATATAATTCATCATGATTCATTTGAATATAATCTTGCGTAAGCATTTTTCGAAGAAGGATAATTTCTTTCATTCCTCTTCCTTCTTCTGCACTTATCACTCGCTCGTCCATCAAAATGTCGATAATATCTTCATAACTTCCTGGATCGCGCATAATAAATCCATCAATCATCGCATTCCCTACATCTAATACACAATCAATAATTAGATGGGCTATGCGTTCTAATGCGTAAAATTCAAACTCGGTTTCATATATCTTTTTCTCTTGAAATGTACTTGTTGCTCGTTCTAAACATACTAGCATTTGTTCTATTTTCTTTCTGTCTACAAAATACATGAATGTCACCTACCTGGAAATTAAAGCATTTACATTTTAATTGTAACGCTTTCTTCTGAAAAAATCGACAATTTTTCGAATTCACCTTTTCTCCGTTATTTGTTATAGTTATATTTGTATGATTTTTGAAATTGGAGGAATGGAATCTTGGAACGTGAACTCGCACTAGAAATTGTCCGTGTAACAGAAGCAGCAGCATTAGCATCCGCACAGTGGATGGGCCGCGGAAAGAAAAACGAAGCAGATGATGCAGCAACTACAGCAATGCGTGATATGTTTGATTCAGTAAACATGGCAGGTACAGTTGTAATCGGTGAAGGAGAACTTGATGAAGCACCGATGTTGTATATTGGTGAAGAACTAGGAACAGGTAACGGTCCAGAAGTAGACATCGCCGTTGACCCATTAGAAGGTACAAACATCGTTGCAAAAGGTCTTGCAAATGCAATGGCAGTTATCGCAATCGCCGATAAAGGAAACCTTCTTCATGCTCCTGATATGTACATGGAAAAAATCGCGGTTGGTCCAAAAGCAGCTGGTAAAATTAGCTTAGATGATCCAATTGAAAAAACAATTGAAATTGTAGCAGAAGCTAACAATAAAAAGATTCGCGATCTAACAGTTATCGTGCAAGAACGTGAACGTCATCAAGATATTATTGAACGTGTTCGTGCAAAAGGTGCACGCGTAAAGTTATTTGGTGATGGTGATGTTGGTGCGTCAATCGCAACAGCACTACCTGGAACGGGTATTGATTTATTCGTAGGTATTGGCGGAGCTCCAGAAGGTGTTATTTCTGCAGCAGCATTAAAATGCCTTGAAGGT
The DNA here is from genome assembly GCF_024712505.1 of Bacillus sp. IBL03825. Lineage (NCBI taxonomy): Bacteria > Bacillati > Bacillota > Bacilli > Caryophanales > Bacillaceae > Bacillus > Bacillus sp. IBL03825. The sequence continues at coordinate 4,870,846 of NZ_JAMXKE010000001.1, forward strand.
GAAATGCAAGCTCGCTTAGTTCCAATGAACGAAGAAGAAGAAGCTCGTTGTCGTGAAATGGGATTAGAAGATCCTCGTCAACTGCTTATGTTAGATGACTTAGTATCTGGGGATGATGCAATCTTCTCAGCAACTGGTGTATCTGCTGGTGAGTTATTAGACGGTGTGAAATTCCTTGGCGGAGATTTAGCTGAAACATATTCTATCGTTATGCGTTACAAAACAAGAACGGTACGATTCATTAAAACGCATCACCATTTAGATCATAAACCACACTTAAACTTAGATATTTAATAAAGGAGCCATGTGTATGGAAGAACGTTTCTTTCTGTACGACGATACAGTCGCTACAAGAACTCGTTTCGTTAGCTTTATGGGAGAAAATGAGCGTCATGATTTAGCGCTTTTATACTCCGATCGTCATTACGGTAAAACAATTGTCCTTGATATGCAGCGCAATAGATTTGCAATCATCGGTCCTGACGATTTAAACGAACCAGGCTACTTAGAGCATGCATTTTCGATGACTGAAGAAATTGCAGAAGAACTACGCTCATTTTTATTTGAACTTATATAATTTATCGTAGGCACCAGCTATGTTAGCTGGTGTTTTTCCGTTATAAGAGTTTTGAATTTTCAATCTTCTATGTTATAATTAAGAATAAATCTATTTGGATAGAAAGGACGTTATCTACGTATGCCAACATTTACTTTGTAATGGACCAGCAATTGGATAGCATTACTCTCAAAAAAGCACCATGCTTTTTCAAGGGAGTAATCTGCCCATTCCCATTACAAAGGAACGTAACGCATCTGTAGTATGATGTTTACGGAGGTTCCTCTTTGGGGAACCTCCTTTTATTTTTGTCTATTTCTCATGTCTTCATACTACAAGACATCCAAATAGCTGTATTACGTTCCTTTACCACTACTATAAGAGGTGAAGGAAAATGCAGAAAGTACAACTTTCTTGGAGTTTATATGAAAATGAGCAAAATACAATCGAAAAGTATTGTAAAAATTGCAGACGCACTACCCTATTTACTGACACGAATATTCGTAGGCATAACGCCAACGGAAAAAATATATATCGTTTTGCCATTTATAAATGTCCGAAAGATCATACTTGGAACCAAAAACTTCGTATTTATAAATCATTTACTGATCATGTGGAAACAGTCGACATGAATACGCAAGATCAAACAGAAACAACTACTACCATTTCCATTACACATCATAAAGAAAGTGGCGTAGCTGAAATTACAATCGTATTAGATATCGTTTTCGGTTCCCACCGAATCGATAAAGCTTTATCCACATATATTTCTGACTGGAGCCGTACACGCATTGTGGATAAAATTAAAAATGGGGATATTCAATTGAACGGACAACAAATGAAACCAAATGCAATACTTTCTGAAGGTGATTCTATTTCAATTTGTTTGTGAGCAAGTAAAAAAAATCCTCTTACAATCGTAAGAGGATTTTTTTATTTCTTCACTTTTCGTAATACAAAGTGTGCACAACCGAAGTTACAGTACTCGTATAAATACTCCGTTAACGTACTAATTTTCGTATCATATGTCGAACGTTGATTACTATCATCAAAGAAACCGCGCAATCTAAGTTGCTCATAACCCCAGTCCCCAACGATATAATCATATTTATTTAAAATTTCTGCATAACGCTCTTTAAATGCTTCTTCACTAAAACCGTCACGAAAGTTTTTAATTACTTCGTACTGCACATTATTAATGCTCACCGTAGCATGCATCTCTTGCTCTTGCTTTTGCTCCATCATTAACTTCCTCTCTAAGCATTCTTCTTTTTATCGTATCACAAAGCATACCAACCAACAATTTCAAATACAAAAAATTGAAAATTAGTGCATACTATGGAGAAGGAGGTGATACATCGTGAAAAAACAAATTATACTCTCTCTCCTCACTCTTTCCTTATTTGCAGGCTGTCAATCAACGAATAAAGCCGAAATGGAACGTGAAGAAGGAAGTCGTGTTCTTGTTTCCAATAAAAACGACATGTATCATACGGAAAATACAAATACACGGCTTACAAGAGTCGGTTATTCATCTAAACAAAAACATGAAGTATCTAACAAACAAGTAGGAGCCATTAACCGCGAGAAAGTCGCTGAAATGATTACAAGCATGACAGTCAAACTTCCTGACGTTACAAACGCTGCTACGCTCGTTACCGATGATGAAGTATTTGTTGTATACCGTGCAAACACAACGGATCCAAAACTCGTAGCAGATCAAGTATATAAAGCTGCTTTGTCCATCGTCCCTCGCTATTATAAAGCATATGTATCAACAGACCAAAAGTTGATTTCTCAAATTCAAGGGCTTCAATCTGGCGCGTTAAATGATACAGAATATACACAAAGCCTTGATATGCTAAAGCGAGAAATGAGCAAAAATCCTCATTTGAACAATACGGGGGATCAGACTTTGAATGATATGATAAAAAAATAAAGAAGGTGGAGAAAACCTCCACCTTTTTTACTATTTCTTACAATCCGCATAAACCTCCATCGCATCACACATAAACTGTGCTAACCCCTCACCAAACTTATCGATATTTTTCGTAAAGCGCTCATCAGCGACATACATTTGACCGAGTCCTTTAAAAGCATCTAATGAATATTCTCCGAAGTTTTGCAAGTAATCGTACCATACCCCGATTGCTTCTTGTGCCTCTTTAGAATCTGGTGCGCCGTGTCTAAGCGCCGCCAAATTTCTATAAATCGTATTAAACTCTTCTTGATTGTCTTTTGACATACCTTTCGCGTATTCATTCGCTTTATCTACAGCTGCGTCTCCCCATCGTTCACGCGCTTCTTCTTCGTACGGATTATGGCTGAAATCGAAGCCTTCAAATTTCTCTTTATTCGTCATTTCAATCTCTCCTTTTGTATGCTGAATTGTTTTATCAATCGTCGCAATCACTTTATCTAACCTAGCACGCTTTTCAAGAAGCATTTTCTTGTGAAGCTGTAGTGCTTCTTCGTGGTCAAATGATGGACTCATGATAATTTCTTTAATTTTCTTTAAAGGGAAGCCTAGTTCTTTAAAAAATAAAATTTGCTGCAATGTCTCTAAATTTTCATTGGAATACAGACGATATCCAGACTCTGTCGTCTCGTCTGGGGTTAATAACCCAATTTCATCGTAATGATGCAGTGTGCGCACACTAATTCCAACTAAATTAGCTACTTCCTTTACCTTCATTGTCATGTGTATCTCCCCCTTAATACATACGATAAAGTATGACGCAACGTTAGAGTCAATAAGTACATTCATTTTTTGTTAAAAGTTTCATCTCTCCCATATTTCATGCATAATAGATATGTACATATATTAGAAAGCGGTGAAAGTATGGTTTCAAATACTGTAATTGCCAGCATCATATTTCAACTCGTTGTTTCGGTTCTGGTCCCAATTGTTGTACTCGTTTATTTCCGTAAAAAATATAATATTAATTGGAAAGTGGTCGGCGTTGGTGTTCTTATCTTTATTGGATTTACCCAAATTCTCGAAACACCGTTCCACCTATTTATGCGCGGTAATCCAGCAATCGCTCCATTTTTAGAAAATCCGTTTGTCTTTGCAATTTATGGCGGACTAACTGCTGGTATTTTTGAAGAATTAGGACGCTTCGTTGCCTTCTTCTTCCTACTAAAAAAATATCTAGAATATAAAGATGGCTTCGCTTATGGAATTGGTCATGGCGGGATTGAATCCATTTTAGTTGGCGGATTCTCTGCCTTGCAGACACTTATATTCGCTAATGCTATTAACAATGGTAGCTTCGCTCAAATGGCAGAAAAACTACCACAATTAAATGTTGTAAAGGATATGTTAATAGAACAACCTGCTTATTTATACTTCCTTGGCAGCTTGGAAAGAATTATGGCCCTTGTATTACAAATTGCCTTTACAATGCTTGTCTTATTCGCTGTAAAACAGAAGAAATATATCTTCCTTGTTTACGCTATATTATTCCACGCATTTGTAGACTTTTTCGCGGCGCTTTACCAAACAAAAACAATTAACATCTTCGTCGCAGAAGGAATTACCCTTCTCTTCACAATTGGTGCTGTCATTCTTATTCGTAAAATGAAAGCGAAATTAATGAGTGTACCGGCGTAAAAATAACCCACCAGTTGGTGGGTTATTTTTTATATGGATTATCGTAATGATGATAACTTTTGCCCTCTCGCAGCTCCTTCTTTGTTTCTGCATCTATAACAATGTACTTATGAAATTCGTCTACTTCATTTTGAGAAAAGGAAGCGAAAAAATAAACTTGGCGATCAGGGTGAATAAAAATATCTTGAAGCACCACTTCACCCCGGCAACCCACGGCTGTTTTTTGCCTGAAAGAAAATTCTTCATCGGGCACTTCTTTAAATAAAATCTTTTTCCGAACGCTATATGTTGCATTGTTGTATTCTTTATAGATTTTCTTATCTAACTGTTCGTAAAACACACCCTCACTCACAAACGATTTATTTCGATTGCTTGGATAATTTAATTTTTGATTGGATTCTGCATATGTTGTGGACAAGTGTATAAAAAAACAAAGACCGAATATAATACATATCATTTTTTTCATCATTACACCTCAAATATTCATTTATCCACATTACTTTTCCACATATTTAGATCAATATGCCGTTTCCAATAAAAAGGAATTTTTTCCACATTTGTCGAAGTATATAGCGTCAACTTGAAAGATGGGGATGAATTATGAAGAAATTGATTGTAATACGACATTGTTCAGCAACTGGACAAGAACGTGATGCCGAATTAACGATTGCAGGAAAAAATCAAGCAAACACTCTTGCTACATTCCTCTTAGAAAACCAACCACAAATAGATCATATTATTTCAAGCCCATTTGTGCGAGCTATCGATTCTATTCGGCCCTATGCGCTTCAAGCTAACTTGTCTATCCAAGAAGATGAACGATTAGCTGAACGCATATTAAGCGACGTTCCAATGGATGATTGGTTGCAAAAACTAGAATCTACTTTTACAAATATAGATATTGCCTTTTCAGGCGGAGAGTCTACAAAACAAGCGACGGATCGAGCTATATCACTTATCCAAGACGTTTTAAAGTTAAACCATACTACAACACTACTCGTTACACACGGCAACTTACTCACGCTCATTTTAAAGCACTTTGATCATACGATCGGCTTTATTGAATGGAGAGCTTTAACGAATCCTGATATTTACGAAATTACACTCGATAAACAATGTATCCTAAAACGATTATGGGGAGCACCGTCCAAGTAATATCTCTTTCCAACACATTCAGTTGACGCCACGAGAAGAAACTGTACTAACAATAGAAAGGGGTATCACTCCATATGTACGAAGATGTACTTGCTTTACTACATAAAACAAATGCTTCTTACGAAAAGTTTGAACACGAACCAGTACTCGATTATGAAACAGATCGTATCGTACGTGAAAGGCTTGGCTTACACGGCACTCCAAGTAAAAGCTTATTTTTAAAATCAAAGTCTGGAGATTATTACGTATTTTTCACGTTAGAGGGCACAAGGCTCAACCGAGGAGAGATGAAAGAAATAACTGGAGAAAGCTTATCTCTCTGTTCTCCTGATGAGCTAAGAGAAGAAACAGGCTGTACGCCAGGATGTGTAGCTCCTTTCGGTTATTCACAACATGTAACGATTATTGTGGATAGTGCTATTTATGCTTACGATAAAATTTTAATTACACCTGGTGTACCTGAATTTACAATTGAATTATCCACAGAGGAATTAAAGAAAATCTTATTAACATGCCCAAATACTGTTTTAGAATATAAACAAAAAGAGAGCTAATCATTAGCTCTCTTTTGTCATTATTTTGCTTCTGCTACTTTTTCTTTTGCAGAACGAACTTGCTCGTCCGCATGGTAAGAAGAACGTACAAGTGGGCCAGCTTCACAGTGACTAAATCCTTTGCTAAGTGCAATTTCTTTAAGCTCTGCAAATTCTGCTGGTGGGTAATATTTAAGAACTGGTAAATGCTTCTTAGATGGTTGTAGGTATTGTCCAAGAGTTAAAATATCCACATTGTTTGCACGTAAGTCATCCATTGCTTCAATTAAATCTTCTCTCGTTTCACCTAAGCCCACCATAATGCTCGATTTAGTTGGAATATCAGGCTGCATTTCTTTCGCTCGACGTAAAAACTCTAATGAACGGTCATATTTTGCTCTAGCGCGAACTCGGTTAGATAATCGACGTACTGTTTCAATGTTATGGTTTAAAATATCTGGTTTTGCATCCATTAACATTTTTAAGTTTTCTTCTACTCCACCCATATCAGATGGTAATACTTCGATTGACGTAAATGGGTTTTTGCGACGAACAGCGCGTACTGTTTCAGCAAAAACAGCTGCTCCGCCGTCCTTTAAATCATCACGTGCAACCGCTGTTATAACAACGTGCTTTAAGCCCATTTGTACTACAGAATCTGCTACGCGTTCTGGCTCTTGTAAATCAAGCTCAGTTGGTAAGCCTGTTTTAACCGCACAAAAACGACAAGCACGTGTACAAACCGCACCTAAGATCATAAATGTTGCTGTTTTCCTTACAGCCCAGCATTCATGAATATTCGGACATTTCGCTTCTTCACAAACTGTATGAAGATTCTTAGAACGCATCATTTTCTTTAAGCCTGTATAGTTTTCATTCGTGTTTAACTTAATTTTCAACCATTCGGGCTTGCGCTTATATTCTGTTTGTTTTGTCATGGTTATCAACTCCGCACAATATGAAATAGTTTACCGTGTTCGCTTCTTTCAATGTAACATATCTATTCTAACGTATGAAAGCGATTTGCTCAAATGAAGATTCTAAGATTTTTTCCAATCGTTCCCTATAATGAAATACTCCGTATATCCCACACTAAAAAGAGTGATGTTGTGAAAGGAGTCTATTTCATGCTTCGAAAAATTTCTCTTTTGCTTTCGATTTGCTTTCTTCTCCACCAAAACATCGCTTACGGTGAAGATAATCAGCAAAGCATATACGAAAAGCGCATGGCACTATATAAAGAAACCGAGCAATCTTCAGGCATTCCGTGGTATTACTTAGCTGCAATGGATCAATATGAAAGAAATATACGGAGCGTAAGAAAAGATATTCCGAAAAAACCAGATGCCATCATTTCCCTTTATTTCAAACCAGAAATATGGGCTGGACCCGTTAATATTAACGACACTCTTCCCCATACAATTTCTCTATTTGGCGGGATGGGTTTAGATGGTGACAAAGATGGATTTGCAAATGCAAATAACGACCGTGATCTTTTGCATACAGCAGCAACGATTTTAAAGAAACAAGGACCGTCCGAAGACCGTATTCACATTATGCTTTGGGAATATTATAGACGTGCGAAAACAGTTGAATTAATTACCGAATACGCCCGTATTTATAAACATTATGGACGTATTAATTTAGAAGGAAATGCTTTCCCTCTCCCGATTCGTAGTGATCATAGCTACCGTAGTACTTTCGGTGCTGGAAGAAGTTTCGGGGGAAGGAGAGTTCATGAAGGAACCGATATTTTTGCAGGCTACGGCGTACCAGTAAAATCCACTTGCTATGGCATTATTGAAACAAAAGGCTGGAACCGTCTTGGCGGATGGCGCATCGGCATTCGTGACCTTCATAATAACTACCATTATTACGCTCATTTAGGCGGATTCTCAAAGGAAATACAGCTTGGACAAATTGTTGAGCCCGGAAAAGTAATCGGATTTGTCGGTAGCACCGGTTACGGCCCTCCCGGCACAGCTGGAAAATTCCCGCCCCACCTACATTTCGGCATGTATAAAGACAATGGTTATACAGAATGGGCTTTCGATCCATATATGCATTTAAGTCTTTGGGAGCGAAAAGAACGCGCGAATACAAAGCGATAACCGTAGCAATATGCTACGGTTATTTTTTTAATTCGGCTAACTATCCGTTTTCTTTTTATCAGGTACAACAACACTCCCGCTTCCATAATAAGTAGGTACTTCCCCTTGAACAATGCGCGTTGCAATCGGAACGTCTTGCTTCACTGTTATTTCTTTCGTATGAAATGGAATAATCACTTGCAACGTGACTTCCATCTCCATAATAATTTGAATCGCTGTCGTATTGATCCCGTGCGGTTCAATTTTTTGTTTAATATCCGTATTCACATGACCAATCGTCGTGAAATCGATTGGAATATCGGGACCTACATTTCCAAGAAGCGCATTATCCGTTACACGACCAAAAGGAACTGCCATCGTTGCTCCATTTTTTTCAGAAATACCTAGCCCCTTCAAATCACCTTGTTCTACTTGCTGTAAATATTTTTCTATGTATGTAGTCGTTGATGTTACGATTTCATTTACTTGCTTCGTATTTAAATTAATTGTGGATACTTTCCCGTTTTTATCATTTTGTACTTTCATTAATGAATCGACATCGAATCCTTCATTAATTCTATCTTTTACCGCCTTTGTCATAATCGCTGTCGCCATTTTATGCGTCTCTACTTCTCCATATTTAAGTAATGTTGGCTGAATGCTACTATTCACAATCCATAATCCTTGCACGAGTAATATGACAAAAAGAATAAACGACATAAGCAGTATGTACCGAAAGGAAATAGGCCCCCTTCGAAACCGCGAATTTTTCGAACGAAATATACTCATAAAAAAACCTCCTTCTTATATCATTTCTATGCAAGAAGGAGGGACGATATATGCTTATCTCATTTTTAATAATGCTTCTTTTCCGATTGTGCCTGCCGTAATACCTAAAGCTTCGGCTTCAATCGTTACTGATTCTAGCGGTGCTTCAAGAAGCTGTTCAATCGTTCTTACACCAACCGCACGGCCAGCAATAATTCCTCGATCCCCTAACTTCTCATTTAAAAGACCTACATCTAATGCACCGCACATAATATATCCTTTATCGCTCATTACAGCTAGCAAATTTGTCTTTGGAAGTTTGACGCTAACCGCAATAAACGTATAATTATCAATTATAATTGGCTCCACATTAACCATAGTTCACACTCCTCTCTTTCTTATCTGTATGACAAGAGAAAAATGAGTGTTACAAGTAACTAGCCTATAGTTTGACGGAAGATGTATGAGTTATCAACACGTCTGTTAACACATCTCTGAGTAACTCTGGCATATAATATTGTTTGTCAGAAAGTGTGGATAGCTCTGGGTATAAGTATCCGAACGTAAACATATCAATCGTTCCTACCGTATATATACGATCTAATTCCAGCGATTCCCCGTTAATCAATACATCTTCGAGTAAAATTTTATTCCCAGGAATCGTATCTGGAATGACCTCTACACCAGCATAAATCATTTTTCCCATCACTTTTCCGCGAAATCCGAATCCTTTTACCTCAAGGTTCTCCATATTCGGGCGACGCGCTTTCAAAATAACTTCTCGTAACGTTTTTCCTGGCACTTTTAATAAACATGGATTAATTGGATGTGGACAAATTCTGTGAATATCTCCGCGCGTCACAACACCTTCTTCTAATCCTTCAAGAAGTACACCAGCGTTCACCATGCCAATCTCTGCATCGCACCACGTTTTCAGCGCATTTGCTAACATGTGAGAAAATGATGTCTCATGAAACCAATCGATCGGTAATGATTCCTTTAAATGAACGACAGGCTCTGCCATAATATGTTTACTTTCTTCCTGCAGCATTTCAATTGTGGATAACGGTTTGTTATAAGCACCTAAACGTTCTGTTTTAATCGCCCTACCGTCCTTTTTCAATAACTTCTTCGTCTCTTTATCCACAGTAAGCTGAACGTGCCCAACGTAACGTCCCCACTTTTCACAACAACAAAGTAAAGTATTATTCATGAGAACTCCACGCTCAAATAAATGGTGCGTATGTGCACCTAAAATAACATCTATATCATAATGCTCTGCCATATACTCATCCATGCTTTTTCCAAGATGAGAAAGGACAACCGTAATATGAGCCTCATCTCGCACTTCTTCTAAAATAGACTCTAAATGGATAAGTGGATCTTCAATATGCCAATCGAGCATATGATAAAACTCTGGATAAGCTACCGTTAACCCGATAAAGGCAATCGTAATCCCATCTGTCGTTGTATGTAATTTATAAGGCTTTGCCCACTCCGGACGTACACCTTCTTTTTCAAATAAATTCGCAACGAGCACCTCAAATCCTGCATCATCATATAGACGATTCAAATGCTCCTTCGCTAACGTAATTCCTTCATTATTTCCGATTGTTACATAATCATATAACGCCTCATTCAAAAGCTTCGTATTGCCAAGTCCATTCGTCGCTTCCGAAATACTATGAAAACGATCCACATGATCGCCGATATCAGCCGTCAAAACGGTCTCTCCCGCTTCCTGTCTTCGCTTTTTCTCCCCTTGTACAAACCGAGAAATTTGCGGCCAATTTTCAAAATGACTATGTATATCGTTTGTATGATAAAGGTGGATGATTGTTTCTTTATTTATATTCAGAGAAAAAACCTCCTCTCAGTTCCTTACTGCCATTTACGCTACACGTACGCAATAATCCTGTAAATACTTTTCGTCTTTTCTTGCTATTTTACATTGTACTCGCATTGTGAGAAAAAGCAAAAGATTGCCCTTTTTGATATGAAAACTTTTTCTATTGTTTGGAAGGATTCTAGATGGTTGGGTTGGGGTTCGGGGGATTTGTCAAAAAGTTTAACAGAGAGTTCGGTAGGTCGGGGGCGATTGGATTATCCAGTGGGTTTATCAATATCTTTGCCTTACTTCCAGTTGTTCTCTTTTCATATAAAATGTTGCGGGGTATATGAAGAATTTCTTTTGTCTTACTTTGTCGAATCGTCGATATATTCCGAGTTATGATCGATATATTTAAAAAATCGTTGATATATTTAACCGAACATCCACCCAGGTATCCCTACCTGGACTGAACTGAATAGACCCCAGCACAACATAAAAAAGCGCCCTGCATTGCAGGGCGCTTCCACTTTATCTATTAACCAATAGAACCTTCCATCTCAAACTTGATTAGGCGGTTCATTTCAACTGCGTATTCCATTGGAAGTTCACGTGTGAATGGCTCAATGAAGCCCATTACGATCATTTCTGTAGCTTCTTGCTCAGAAATACCGCGGCTCATTAGGTAGAATAATTGTTCTTCTGATACTTTCGATACTTTCGCTTCGTGTTCAAGTGAAACGTAATCGTTTTTGATTTCGTTGTAAGGAATTGTATCAGATGTAGATTGGTTATCCATGATTAACGTGTCACACTCGATGTTAGAGCGAGAGTTTTTCGCTTTTGGTCCGAATTGTACGATACCACGGTAAGTTACTTTACCACCATGCTTCGCAATCGATTTAGAAACGATTGTTGAAGACGTGTTTGGTGCTAAGTGAATCATTTTTGCACCAGCATCTTGGTGTTGGCCTTTACCAGCAATCGCGATAGATAATGTTAAACCACGAGCGCCTTCGCCTTTTAAGATAACTGCTGGGTATTTCATCGTTAATTTAGATCCGATGTTACCGTCAATCCATTCCATCGTTGCGTTTTCTTCACAAACCGCACGTTTTGTAACTAGGTTGTATACGTTGTTCGCCCAGTTTTGGATTGTTGTATAACGGCAATATGCATCTTTCTTAATGATGATTTCTACTACCGCACTGTGAAGTGAGTTAGTCGTGTAAACAGGTGCTGTACAACCTTCTACGTAGTGTACGTGTGCGCCTTCGTCTACGATGATAAGCGTACGCTCGAATTGTCCCATATTTTCAGAGTTAATACGGAAGTACGCTTGAAGTGGTGTATCCACTTTAATACCTTTTGGAACGTAGATGAATGATCCACCAGACCAAACTGCAGAGTTTAATGCAGAGAATTTGTTGTCTGTTGGTGGGATTACTTTTCCGAAATGCTCACGGAAAATATCTTCGTTCTCTTTTAATGCGCTATCTGTATCTTTGAAGACGATTCCTAGAGCTTCTAGGTCTTCTTTCATGTTGTGGTATACAACTTCAGATTCGTACTGTGCAGATACACCAGCTAAATATTTTTGCTCCGCTTCAGGAATACCTAATTTATCAAATGTCGCTTTAATTTCCTCAGGTACTTCATCCCAAGACTTCTCAGATTTCTCAGATGGTTTTACGTAGTACGTAATTTCATCGAAATCTAAGTCGTTTAAGTCGCCGCCCCATTGTGGCATTGGCATTTCATAGAACTTATCCAGTGATTTTAAACGGAAGTCTAACATCCACTGTGGTTCTTCTTTCATACGTGAAATCTCTTCAACGATTTCTTTTGTTAAACCGCGTCCAGCACGGAAAATCGAAACGTCTTTGTCTTTGAAACCATATTTATAATCGCCGATATCTGGCAGTTGCTTCGCCATGTTGGTGTGTCCCTCCTTAGATAACCTCGTTTTTAGGAACCTTTAACATTACTTATCTTCGTTTAAGCCCTTTTCTAACGCTTTCCACGCTAATGTTGCACATTTAATACGTGCAGGGAACTTGCATACGCCTTGTAATGCTTCAATATCTCCTAAATCAATGCTGTCATCGTACTCTTTTCCTAGCATCATGTCAGAGAAAATTTTAGAAAGCTGAAGTGCCTCTTCAATTTTCTTACCTTTTACTGCTTGTGTCATCATCGAAGCTGAAGACATTGAGATAGAACATCCTTCTCCTTCAAACTTCGCCTCTTGCACAATACCTTCTTCTACTTTCATCGTAAGTTGAATACGATCGCCGCAAGTTGGATTGTTCAAGTTAACAGTAACACTATCTTCTAACACGCCATTGTTACGAGGATTCTTATAATGATCCATAATAACTTGACGGTATAACGTATCTAAATTATTAAATGACATTTGTGAAATACTCCTTTGTCTTGATTAGCGATTCAACAAATGTATCAATTTCTTCTTTTGTATTATATAAATAGAAGCTCGCACGTGCTGTAGAAGAAGCTTTCAGCCACTTCATAAGCGGTTGTGCACAGTGGTGTCCTGCGCGAACCGCAATGCCTTCTACATCTAATACAGTTGCTACATCATGAGGATGTACGTCTTCAATATTAAATGTAACAAGACCAGCGCGATGCTTTGGACCATAAATTGTAACGCCATCTACTTCTGATAGTCTTTCTAAAGCATATTGCGCTAATTCATGTTCATGCTTTTCAATATTATGAAGACCGATTTCTTCTAGGAAATCAATTGCCGCACCAAGTCCGATTGCATTACCGATAATCGGTGTACCTGCTTCAAACTTCCACGGAAGCTCTTTCCAAGTAGATTCTTGTAAATCTACGAAATCAATCATTTCACCGCCAAATTCAATTGGCTCCATATTGTTCAGCAATTCTTTTTTACCATATAATACGCCGATACCTGTAGGTCCGCACATCTTATGAGCAGATAATGCGTAGAAATCACAGTTTAAATCTTGTACATCCACTTTCATATGAGGTGCACTTTGTGCTCCATCAACGATCATGATTGCACCGTTTTCGTGTGCGATTGCTCCGATTTCTTTTACAGGGTTAATCGTTCCAAGTACGTTTGATACTTGCATAATAGAAACGATTTTTGTATTCGGTGTAACTGTTTGACGAACATCTTCTAAAGAAATTGTACCGTCTGGTTGAAGCGGAAGGTATTTTAAAGTTGCACCAGTTTTCTTCGCAACTTGTTGCCACGGAATGATGTTACTATGGTGCTCCATGTAAGAAATAACGATTTCATCGCCTTCTTTTACATTTTCAAGACCATAGCTAGCCGCTACTGTATTTAATGCAGTTGTCGTTCCGCGCGTGAAAATAATCTCTTCCATTGATTTCGCGTTAATAAACTTGCGAACTTTCTCGCGTGCACCTTCATACGCGTCGGTAGCTTTCGTACCGAGCGTATGAACACCGCGATGCACGTTAGAATTATATTCTTTATAGTAACGTTCTAACGTTTCAATTACTTGAATTGGTTTTTGAGAAGTTGCTGCACTATCGAAATATACAAGTTGTTTGCCGTTCACTTTTTGATCAAGAATTGGAAACTGTTTGCGTATTTCATGAATATTCATTAGCGAACTTTCCTTTCAATTACCTCAACAAGCTGTGCTTTTACTCCTTCAATTGGAAGCTCATTTACTACAGGTGCTAAAAATCCATGGATGACTAAACGTTCTGCTTCGCGTTTTGGAATACCACGGCTCATCAAGTAGTATAATTGGTACGGATCTACGCGGCCTACTGAAGCTGCGTGACCTGCCATTACATCATCTTCGTCGATTAAAAGAATTGGGTTTGCATCACCGCGAGCTTTTTCATCTAACATAAGAACGCGAGAAGATTGTTGTGCATTTGATTTAGATGCACCGTGTTCAATCTTACCAATTCCGTTAAAGATAGATGTTGCACTATCTTTTTGTACACCGTGTTTTAAAATCCAACCTTCAGAGTGTTTACCGAAGTGAACAACTTTAGTTGTAAAGTTTTGCGTTTGGTTACCACGGCCAATTGTTACTGTTTTCGTATCAGCATATGAACCGTCGCCCATTAAGTTCGTAACGTTCTCTGAAATTGTGTTTCCGTCATTCATAAGGCCTAGAGCCCAATCAATGCGGCCGTCGCGTCCAACTACACCGCGGCGGTTAACGTAAGTTGTTACATCTTTTGCTAATAGATCAACCGCACCGAACTTCACTTGTGCGCCTTGTTCCACGATTACTTCTGCTACGATATTTGCAATACCTTTAGCATTTTCATTTGCAACGTAGTTTTCTACATAAGTTGCAGTACTGTTCGCATCAGCCACGAATAATACGTGGTTATATACGTTAGCTTCTTCGCCGTCTACTAAGAATACAGCTTGAAGTGGAGTTTCAAGAACAACGTTTTTCGGAACATATACAAATGCACCGCCGTTGATTAATGCAGCATGAAGTGCAGTTAAACGATGCTCGTCTACCTTCACGCCGTCTTTCATTAAATACTTTTGTAATAATTCAGCATGCTCTGTTGCAGCTGTTACGATGTCTGTAAAAATAACACCTTTTTCTTTTGCTTCGTCTGCTAAAGAAACGAATGCAGTTGTACCAGTACGTTGTACTAATACGCTGTTATTTTCATCGATTAAGTTTTTCACTGCTTCTGGAAGCTCTGTTAAAGAACTTACAGGCTCTTGCTTAGCAGCGTCGCCTTTTCCGATAAAGTCCCATTTTTCAATTTTCGTTTTATCAGGCGTTGGCATTGGAAGTTCAGTTGCTTGTGCAAGAGCTTGTAAGCGGAACTCAGTCAACCAAGCAGCTTCGTTTACTTCGCTTGCGCGCTGACGGATTGTTTCTTGATCGAAAGGTAATGTACCGATTGTCATGTTTATGCTCCTCTCTTACGCTTCTTGCTCTGCTGTTTCGTCTTCAATACCTAATTCTTTTTTAATCCAGTCGTAACCTTCAGCTTCTAGACGTTGTGCAAGCTCAGGGCCACCAGATTTAACGATACGACCGTTCATCATAACGTGAACGAAGTCTGGAGTGATGTAGTTTAATAAACGTTGGTAATGCGTAATCATTAGGCAACCGAAATCTTCGCCGCGCATTTGGTTAATACCTTTAGATACAACTTTTAATGCATCGATATCAAGACCTGAGTCGATTTCATCTAAGATTGCGATTTTTGGCTCAATCATCATTAATTGAAGAATTTCGTTACGTTTTTTCTCTCCACCAGAGAAACCTTCGTTTAAGTAACGTTGTGCCATTTCTGGATCCATTTCTAGGAATTCCATGTTTTTATCTAATGTACGGATAAATTTCATAAGAGAAATTTCATCGCCCTCTTCACGACGTGCATTAATTGCAGAACGTAAGAAGTCAGCGTTTGTTACTCCGCTAATTTCACTTGGATATTGCATTGCTAGGAATAGACCTGCTTGTGCGCGCTCGTCTACTTCCATTTCTAATACATCTTCACCGTCGATGATGATGCTACCTTCTGTTACTTCATACTTTGGGTGACCCATAATCGCAGAAGATAAAGTTGATTTACCTGTTCCGTTAGGTCCCATAATTGCGTGGATTTCTCCACCTTTTACTTCAAGGTTTACACCTTTTAAAATTTCTTTGCCATCAATTGATACGTGTAAGTCTTTAACCGTTAATGTAGAACCAGCCATCTCAATACCTCCATTAATCCTATATATACATTTTAAAAATTCCTAAAACGTTCATATTCTCATTTTATTCTCATTCTAATCTTATATCAAATAAAATGATATCGCAAACGACGAAAAAAAGTAACAATTTTTTCACAAATGTATATAAGTATTTCCCTTGCATCCTTATATGATACACCTTTCTTCTTATTTATATAAAGAAAAAAGGACTGGGAATTTTCCAGTCCTTTCCTTGTGTTTATTCACTTACCGAAAGTACAGCACCTTTATATTCTTTATTAATAAAGTCTTGGATTTCTTTTGAATGCAGTACTTCTACTAATTCTTTAATTTCTTTTTTCTTCTCGTCACCTTTACGAACTGCAATAATATTTGCGTACGGAGAGTCTGATCCTTCAATCGCAATTGCATCCTTTGTTGGATTTAACTTCGCATCAATTGCATAGTTTGAATTAATGAATAAAGCATCACCTTCATTATTTTCATACAGCTTTGGTGACAATCCAGGCTCTACATCTGTTTTAAACTTTAAGTTTTTCGGATTTTCTACAATATCTTTTACTGTTGCTTTAACAACATCTACACCGTCTTTTAATTTAATAACGCCGCCTTTTTGTAACAATGCGAGCATACGGCCACGCTCCGCTACGTTGTTACTCATAATAACTGTTCCGCCATCTGGAAGTTCTTTTAAACTTTTATATTTCTTAGAATAAATGCCCATTGGCTCTAAATGGATTTTTCCTGCGTTTACAATTTTATATCCCTTTTCTTGAATTTCTTTATCTAAGTAAGGAATGTGCTGGAAGTAGTTTGCATCAATTTCCTTATCCGCTAATGCTTTATTCGGCAGAACATAATCTTGGAATTTTTTAATTTCTAATTTAATACCCTTTTTCTCTAATATCGGCTGTGCCTTTTCTAAAATAACGGCGTGCGGCACGTTAGAAGCTCCTACAACAAGCTTATTCTCATCTTTCCCTCCGCAAGCAGCTAATGTAAATACAGACAGCGCTGTAACAACTGACAGTAGAATCTTTTTCATATGATGTCCCCTTCTCCCTTATAGTTATGTAGTTATAAAAAAGGGCCGGCATACACCAGCCCTTTTCAGCAATTATTCTTTTACAGGAACAACCGCTCCTTTATATTCTTTAGTAATAAAGTCTTCGATTTCTTTAGAATGCAATACTTCTACAAGCTCTTTAATCGCTTTTTTATCTTTATCACCTTTACGAACCACTAATACGTTTGCGTATGGAGAATCATCACCTTCAATTGCCATTGCATCTTTTTCTGGGTTTAATTTCGCATCAATTGCATAGTTCGAGTTAATTAAAACAGCGTCGCCTTCTTTATTGTTATACACTTGTGGTAATAAACCAGGCTCAATATCCGTTTTGAACTTTAAGTTTTTCGGATTATCTGCAATATCTTTTTGAGTTGCACTAACTGGATCTACTCCGTCTTTAATTTTTAAAATGCCTTCTTTTTGTAAAATCGCTAAACCACGTCCATGGTCAGTAATGGAATTACTCATAATAATTGTCGCCCCGTCTGGAAGTTCTTTTAAGCTCTTATATTTTTGAGAATATACACCGATTGGCTCTAAATGAATTTTCCCTGCTATTTCAAAATCATATTTTTTATCTTTCATTTCTTTTTCTAAATACGGAATGTGCTGGAAGTAGTTTGCATCTAAATCCTTATCCGCTAACGATTTATTTGGTAACACGTAATCTTGGAACTTTTTCACTTCTAATTCAATTCCTTTTTTCTCAAGTAACGGTTTCGCCTTTTCTAAAATTTCAGCGTGCGGTACGTTAGAAGCACCAACAACAAGTTTCTTTTCATCTTTATCTTTCCCGCCACAAGCAGCTAACCCAAAAATTGAAGTTGAAATAAGTGCTGTAAGTAATAATTTTTTCATTTGAAATATCCTCCCATTTTTTATTATCGTTTATCTATTCGAGTCGTTAAACTATCACCAATCCACTGAATGAAAAATACAACTAATAATACACAAATTGTCGCAACGATTGTTACATCGTTATTTCCTCGTTGGAATCCTTCTAAATAAGCAAGCGTTCCAAGGCCACCAGCACCAACAACTCCCGCCATTGCTGTATAGCCTACTAAAGCAATTGTCGTAACCGTGATACCAGATACTAATGCTGGTAACGATTCTGGAATTAACACTTTCAAAATAATTGTGCTTGTTTTTGCTCCCATTGCTTTCGAAGCTTCAATTACACCTTTATCAATTTCACGAAGCGCAATTTCAACCATTCTTGCGTAAAATGGTGCCGCTCCAATAATTAAAGCTGGAAGTGCTGCACTCGCTCCAAGAATTGTTCCAAGCAGAATCTTTGTGAATGGGATTAATAAAATGATTAAAATGATGAACGGTATCGAGCGGAAAATGTTTACGAACGCTCCAATCCCCGTGTTAACCGCTTTGTTTTCCCATAAATTATCTTTCGCTGTCATAAAGAGTAACAATCCTAAAATTAGTCCTAATACAAATGTGGCAAGAGCTGCGATTGCCGTCATATATAACGTTTCACCAGTTGCTTCTAACATTTGATTCCAATCAACATTTGCAATTAACTTATCCATGTGCAATCACCTCCAGCTCTACTTGATCTTGATGTATTCCCTCTATTGCTTGCTGAATCGCTGTTTCCTCACCATTTAAATGAACAACTAAACTACCGTAAGAGCCGTTATTCGTTTGTGCGATGTTTCCTTGCAAAATGCTAACTTCTATATCACTGCGTTGCATTAATCTTTGAAGTACTGGTCTTTCTACAGCTTCACCGATAAACTGCAAACGAATTACTTTACCATCTGGATACTTTTCAATTAAACTTTCAATCGTTTCATTTGTATCTTCAGAATCCGTTAACTGCTGTACAAATCGCTTTGTAATGTCTTTCTGCGGATTGCGGAATACATCAAGTACTGGACCCGTTTCTACAATCTTTCCTTTCTCCATTACCGCCACTCGATTACAAATCTTTCGAATCACGTGCATCTCGTGTGTAATGAGTACAATTGTTAAACCGAGACGCTTATTAATATCTAATAATAAATCTAAAATTTGATCTGTCGTTTCTGGATCAAGAGCTGATGTCGCTTCATCACATAAAAGCACTTGTGGGTTGTTAGCTAATGCTCTTGCAATACCAACGCGTTGCTTTTGTCCTCCGCTTAGCTGAGATGGATACGCGTCTCCTCTTCCTTCTAATCCAACAAGATGAATTAACTCATCTACGCGTTTTCTTCTCTTCGCCTTATCGACACCTGCAATTTCAAGTGGGAACTCGATATTTTCGCGTACAGTTCGTGACCAAAGTAAGTTGAAGTGCTGAAAAATCATTCCGATTTCTTGCCTTGCCTTACGAAGTTCACTCCCTGTAATTGCTGAAATCACACGATTTGCAATTGTAATTTGGCCAGAAGTTGGTTTCTCTAACTGATTGAATAATCTAATTAACGAACTTTTCCCAGCGCCACTATATCCGATAACACCAAAGATTTCACCTTTGTCTATTTTTAAATTGGCATTATCTACAGCAGTGACATCACCGCTTTTTGCTTTATATATTTTCTTTACATTTTCTAACAAGATCATGATGTTCACCCCTTTTTTTGTTCTAGCCGCTGAAGCTAGATTTTTGGTCGACTCCGCAATTTTTTATTTTTAATGCGTGTAGTCCACCGTTATCACTACTTTTATTATTTGAATGTCCTCCACATTCAAACAACAAAAAAACCTTTCCGCTTTTAGAGAAGCAGAAAGGTTTATATGCGTATATAACAACATTATCCCTCTCTCTCATCTCTCAAAGCATTTGCTTTGCAGGAATTGGCACCATTTCAACATAAGTTGACGGTTGCCGGGCTTCACAGGGCACAGTCCCTCCACCTCTCTTGATAAGAGAAATCAGATTACATTTTCGTCTGATTTGTAATTTATGAAATTGTCTATATTTTATGAATTGAATTGTATCAATATCCATACGCCATGTCAACAGAAATTTTCGTAAAAAAAGAAACTTCAGACTTTTAAGCACCCACTGACATCGGCTTACATATATGAAACATCGATTCAACTAATAGCATCGTTCGATACGTGCCCGAATATTGTACACGTCCATCGTTCATTAACATTTGCAATCGTACATTTCCGTTCACCAATTGTTTTACATCTTCCTCATCTACACAAACGATTTGCTCCGTTCCTCGTTCCTCATGTAGCAGCTCTATATAATCTCTTGAAATTTGTAACGAACAACTTTCATCTCCAAAGCGGAAATTAACAGTTCTTTCTCCTTGTCTTAAAAGCGGCTCTAAATGATATTGACCATTAGCGTAATTTACAAATGATTGCAGCAAAGAATATAATTTCACCCTAAATCACATCCTTCATATCACTTTCTATTACACATACCATTCCCTCTCACTAAAGAGCAATCCTGTTACTTTCGCTCGACAAATACTGTAGCCACCCTGCATCTCGACATATTTCCCGAGAAATATGTCGAGGCGGCAAAAACTTTGCCGCCTACTTTAATTCCGTATATAAATATTCAACCGAATGAAATGCATATATCTTCTTCATGAGTGTCCCATTTTCAAAAACAAGTAAACACGGTACACTTTCTATCCCATACTCTTTCGCTAAATGCGGGGCATAATTTAAATCTAACATTCCAATTTTCAAATCTTCAATTGTCATCTCAACGACCGTTAACATCTTCTTTGCCAATTGGCATGTTCCACACATTGGTGTATACACATATAACACTGTTTTTTCTTCATTTCCTATTAGGGCTGTAGCTTCGGCACCTGTCCAATCAATCACTTCTATCATTCCTTACCGTAAATATTCTGTATAAACGTCAATGTCAGCTCCCCATAATACATTTGCTAAGTGTGAAGATGGCGCAGTTGCCACTTCTCGGTACGAGCGATCAATATAAATATGCTCTGCTTGCGGAAATTCTTTTCGAAACTGTTTCCTTAACTTTTCTCCAGCATCATCAGCATCCACTAGTACATACACTTCCTTATCAAAAAACTGATCAATGAGCTCATCCATTTTCGATAAACCAATTGTACCATTTGTACAAACAATTTCCACCGGTTCACGAATAATAGATTCAATCTTTCTTCTATCTGATTTACCTTCTACAATAATGACTTTTTCCACATAAATCATATGTCATCACCCGATCACCATATACTATACAACCTTTAACTTAGTATATAGTATATTCGTTATTTTCATGTTGTTTCCTGTTTATTTTTGCAAAAGAAAAGCGCAAGCGGCTCGTTCAGATTACGAAGCCACATGAAACCTTACCGAAAAACGTTCATTCCCATAATAGCTTATTCATTTACACTCGATTTTAAATGTATTATGTAACACAAAATAAAAAAGGACAGCACAAAGGCTGTCCTTTAGTCGACTATAATTAGTCTTGGTTTGTCATTTCTGCATATTTTTCTGCAGTTAATAATTTCTCAACTTGGCTTGCATCAGAAAGTTCAACTTTAACCATCCATGCACCCTCGTATGGAGATTCGTTAACTAGTTCTGGTTGGTCACTTAATTCTTCGTTTACTGCTACAACTTTACCACTTACAGGTGCGTATAATTCAGAAACTGTTTTAACAGATTCTACGCTTCCGAATGGCTCGTCAGCTTCGATTGTTGCACCTACTTCAGGAAGTTCAACGAATACGATATCGCCTAACTCACCTTGCGCAAAATGAGTAATACCGATAACAACCGCATTACCTTCTGTTTTTACCCATTCGTGTTCTTCAGAGTAACGTAAATTATTTGGAATGCTCATGACTGTACCTCCAGTGAATGTATTAATTATGTAAAAATACCTTATTGGTACTTTTTCCACACACTTTCAAACTGCTCTTCGTTAAAACCAAGTGTTACACTCGTTCCATCTGTTACAACTGGACGTTTAATTAACATGCCATCAGATGCTAAAAGCTCATACATTTCGTCTTCGCTTGCATCCTTTAACTTATCTTTTAAACCAAGTTCGCGGTAACGCATTCCACTTGTATTAAAGAATTTTTTTAATGGTAATTCACTTTTCTCATGTAAATTACGTAAATCTTCTTTTGACGGTGGATTTTCAACAATATGAATCATCTCATATGCTACATCGTTTGCCTCAAACCATTTCTTTGCTTTTTGACATGTGCCACACTTTGGATATGAATAAAATGTTACTGTCATAAATTCACCTACTTTTTTACTAACCTTTACCTTTATCATATAGAAAACGTTTTATTATTTCAAACGATTATTCGCTAAACTTTTACTTATTTCGTGATAATTTTTAATAATCCTGCAAATTTTTCTTATTTTTCCGCCATTTATTAAGAAAAAATAAATATATAATTTTTTTAAATTTTTTTCTCATCCCACGCCGAACATATATCTTAAACAAACGTTTGATTAACTCCCTATTTTTCTTTGTTAACCCTTGAATTGCATCGGTTTCTTTCTACCGAACATACACCTTAAACAAACGTTTGATTAATTTCCTACTTTTCTTTGTTAACCTTTGAGTTGCATCGGTTTCTTTCTACCGAACATACATCTTAAACAAACGTTTATTTAACCATTTCAGCCTATAATCACAGAACCCGGAAACACTTTAAATGACAAAGGCGTACAGATAAAAGGAACTAACGATTTTGGCCGTAATAGTGAGAGTATTCCATGATGTTGAAGAAATTACTGCAAAGAAAAAAGACGCATTTAAATGGATGCGTCTTTTGGAGATGTTTCTTTTGTGAAATCATATAAAGCAATTGCGCCTAAAATAACCAATATACTTTCAGGGGCATCTAACAAAATAGTTCTCCAAGTTTCTGAGACTACCCATTTAATACCTGCCGCTGATTCGAGATATGCTTGAAAATAACTGATTGTAAAATCAATTACACATAAACATACAAGTAATGTTAGACCAAATCGAATTAATTTCTTGTTTTTAAACATATAACACCTCTCAAAATTCATTGGATATTTCTGATTTTAGTTCGTTATATACAAAAATCCCTATATTTAATTTTAACATAGAAAATATCCAAATAAATACAATATGTACATTTGCATATTTCATGAATATTGAGGAACTACTTTTAATAAAAAAGCCCTACTAGTGTAGGACAAAATAGCTTTAGCAATCCCAACAAGTAATCGCATAAATAACAGAATCAGTTGAACCACCATATAGACAATCCCAGCTCTTGAAATAAGGGAAAATCCCTGTTCCTGGCCACCGACCATAATGAATAACCCGCCGCATAACGCTACAACGGATGCAATAGCACCGACAGGTAAGAAATTACTGCAAAGAAAAAGCCATGTATACACATGACTTTCATAGCATAATCACTTCTATATTCAATACAAATTAAAGTGAATTATATTTCTTTACTTTTAAAGGAATAGATATTACATATAAATCTATAGCATAAGTAATAATCAAAATCCCTTTTCCTTCATCAGCAAATTTTGCTTGCAGAAACTTTTCTGAAACTTTCCTTTTTCTCCATCTCTTTGGAAGGTATTCGAATCCTAAGAACATAATAATAGCCCGATACTCATTAACTTAACTACTTTTCTTTTTTCCATGATATTTCAAATTCTCCACCATGTTCTTCTGTTATAATTTTAACTTTATATGTATCATCTTTAGACACTTTAATATTATTTTTACTGTTTCCACTATTAACTTCCAGTATTGTATTATCATTTGAATCTAAAACATAAGCCTTTATGGTTCCTTGCTTCGTTTTATCATCAAAGATAAATATCCAGCTTTCACCTTTTTTTACATCCATATCTTGAGTTGCAAAACCTGTGAAACTTTTATACTTTCCATCTATACTATTTGAACCTCCATGAACCTTACCACCAACAATCGTTCCCTCTCTTGTAAAACAACCACTAAGAACTACCAAACATAGAACAAATAATAATGTATTTTTAATAGTTTTCAACATCATTCCCCCCTTATCCTCACAATACATATCCTCTTATTTACATTTTTTCTTTCATAAAGAAAAATGGATCTTTGTCCCCGTAAATAACGTAATGAATGTTGACAATCCCCTTGTTAGAGTACCATATTAAAAATAAAAAGGAGTAATAAGCAATGGATATTAAAATAGTGGATATATCAGAAAAATTATTAGATGGATATAAAGTTTTAGTTCAAGTAGATAGCAATCCATTTATCGCTGAGTGTGATGGGGATAAGCCAGAAAAAAACGAAAACTATAATGTAGAAATACATATAGATGATGAATTTATATGGAATACAAATATAACCTTTTCAGATAAAAATGCAAATGCAATAATTCAGAATAGTAAAGGCTTTAAAGTAATTGCTAAGCTAGATTATAACAGTGAGGATAACTTAGCAACACTAAATATCTACGATAGTATCATACTAATTGATTTAGAAGGAATTGAGCAAGATATAACAAATGAATGGGTAGAAATGCAGTGCACTTCAATTAAGATATTTAATACTAATTTTTAACAGAAATCCATTACATAACTATGGCATAGTCGTTATGATGTAGTGAGGTATAGAAAGAGTAAGCGAGTATATAAATAAACATGTTTATATGCATATGAATATCCTACTGCAATTCCTGCTCAAGCAGACGCCACTAACCATACCTTAGCCACTCATAACCGCAAGTCCAGTCTCAACAGGAACGCTTATTGGCCATAATGAAGCTAAAGCTGCTTGCATACTTGCCCACAAACCAATACCAATCGCAAGGGGGGAGATGTGGAACTAACATTATCATCCCTTGATAAAACGAGCTAATACTCGATGCGCTTTATTAAATTTTATAATTAAATCTGCAATAGCTGATATAAAATTATAAATCGGTATCATTACAGCCGCGAATGCATCTGGCATACGTTGTAAAGCTTGCGTGAGCTTCTCAATCACATTGTTATATGCTTCTACATAAAAAAATAAGAAGCCTCGTTTACAGGCTCCTTCATCATCTATTCAAATAATCTGCAATTGTTTGAAATACTACGATATACATATTATGAATACTTTCTTCTGTATTTCCACCATTCGATAAACCAACTGCCCATTGTTGTCCTTCACCACTTCCGATATTTGCAAAACCTTGCGTATACATAGCATTTACATCTTTTCGTGCACTGTTATACTCTATCCCTTTTGTAATAAAAGTTGAATATGATTTATCTTGTAAACCAATAAAAAACACTGGTTTCTTTAGCGATGAAAATACATCTTTATACTGCTCTGTTGAGGCTTCTTGAAAGTGATCTTTCATTATTAGAAAACCATCCACTTCCTTAGATTTCTTTTCCAATTCCTCTAACTTCACATTTTCAAACTTTATATTTCTAAACGTATCTTTCGGCTTTTCTCCAATAACTCCAATTACGAGTGCTCTCCCGTTATATTCTAATTTCTCTCCTTCTTTATCCTTTGCACACCCAGCACTCACTAGGCATATCAATATAAAAAATAAGAAATACGATAAACGCTTCATTTAGCACCCTCCCCTTCTTTTAAGTCAAGTGACGAAAACGTAAGGTTAATTCAAGAAAATGTAAGTAAAATCGATAGCTCAAATGACATTTCTATATTATAATCAATTGAATTTACTTACATTACTAAACATAGGAGATTATCATGAAGAAATTTAAACTTTCATCTTTTCTTCCGTTAAGTTATATACTTCTACTCGTACTCGTAAGTCCCCTTTACGATGTATTAAATAAATCTACTGTACACGCAGTAGATGTCACAACTGTAGTAGATGATTGGATTCCATTTGTGAAAGCATTTATTATTCCTTATTTACTTTGGTTTCCTTACTTATACGGCGCACTTATTTATTATTGCTTTGCAGATCGAAAACAATATTATGTCACTTTAAGTAGTATAATTTTTGGAAAACTTGCTTGTTTTTCTATTTATTATTTTTGGCAAACAACTGTACCACGTCCAACAGTCGTTGGATCAGACGTATTTTCCGAACTAGTCCGCTATATTTATAGTATCGATCAGCCGGTAAACTGTTTCCCTAGCATTCACGTTCTTACTACCTTTGTGATTATGCTAGCTGCCTTTAAACGTAGAGAACAACATGCTTTTGAATATTATATTCTTACCTTCTTCGGTACGCTTATTATTTTATCAACGCTATTTACGAAGCAACACGCATTTGTAGACGCCATTTCTGGAATGACGCTTGCAAGCATACTTTACTTCGGCGTTCAGCTTTTATTAGCAAAAGAAACTGTACGTGTTCCAGTAAAACAAAATCACAAAATGTAAAAAGCAGACTGTGGCTTCCAGTCTGCTTTTCTCTATATAAAATTTAAGATTGCGGTACAGTCATATCACCAGAATGAATACGACCTGCTTTTTTAAGAGCAATGTAAAGTATATAAGAAACAGCTACTGGAATGATGATATAAGTGATTACCATCGCTGGGACAACTTCCCATCCTTCGCTAGAAATTAAATTAATTGGTGCGATAAGAGAACTTAATCCAAGACCTGCAATTTCTTTTCCTGCTTCCAGTTGGAAAATTAATGCAGATACTGGACCAACTATAGCACTGGCGACGACAGTTGGGACGAGAATCATTGGATTTTTAGTGATATTTGGCAACTGTACTTTCGGAGTACAAAGCGCTTGAGCTAATATACCGCCTAAATTATTTTCTTTCGCTGAGATTACAGAGAATCCGATAAACTGAGCAACGCAGCCTGCAAGAGCAGCACCACCTGCAACACCGTCTAAGCTAAGTGCGATCGCTAACGCAGCTGATGAAGCTGGAGAGATAAGTAATAGTCCCCAAACGACTGCAATAACAATAGAAGCGATGAACGGGCTACCAGCTGAACTATCTTTAATGAATGCTCCAACTGTATTTAACACAGGAGTAATATTATGAGATAACCATATACCGACTAAACCAGAACCTAATATTGCTGCAAATGGAACGAGCATCATATCTAACGCAGTTTTTCCGCTTAAACGTTTACCAATATATACAGCTAAAGTTGCTGTTAATAATGCACCGATTGGTTCACCTGTTTTAATGATTAGACCCGCTTCAGTAATGGAAATGGATCCGGCACCAATCGCTCCAGCTACCATAGCCGAGAAAATTACAAGACCATTTGCACCGAGCATAAAGGCAATTCCGGCACCAATGGCTGGTGCCATAAGTGATTTTGCAACAACCCCGATTGTAATAAGCATTGGAATATCAACAATTCTTCCTATATTTTCGATTAGTAAACCAATTCCAAGGGATACGAAAATACCTTGTGCGATTCCAGCTGATGCTTTAAATACACGAGACATTATATATTCCTTCATTTGTTTCACCTTCTCCTATAAGTTAGTAACCAATTGTTTTCATATAATCACGTAAAATATCGTTTGATTTTGCGAATCGAGATTCTTCATCCTCTGTTAAATTTAGTTCTACAATTTCTTTCATACCATCTCTAGTAATAATAGCTGGCACTCCTGTACAAATATCATATTCACCATACTCACCATCTAAAATGGCTGATACAGCAATTACACGGTGATCATCATTAAAGATTGAGCTCGCAATATACGCTAGAGAATTTCCGATTCCGTAATAAGTAGTACCTTTTCGTTTATAAATTTCCCATCCAGCTTTTGCAGTCTTCTCAACAATTTCATCTAAATCTATTTCACCAAATTGGTCTTTTTTCTCTTCTAAAATTTGTAGAATCGGCTTTCCACCAACCGCTACGTGAGACCAAGCAACCATTTGAGAATCACCATGTTCTCCTAGAGAATACCCATGAATACTACGAGGATCTACATGTAACATTTCAGATAAAATTGTTCTTAAGCGAGAAGAATCTAATGATGTACCAGTACCGATCACACGATTTCTAGGTAATCCAGATAATTTCCACACTTGATATGTAATAATATCAACTGGGTTCGATGCAAGTAAGAAAATACCATCAAATCCACTTTCCATTACGCCTCCAACAATACTTTCCATAATCTTCGCACTCGCTCCTAAAGTATCTAAGCGACTTTGTCCAGGTTTTGGTGCTGGTCCTGCTGTAATAATAACGATGTCCATATCTTTGCAGTCTTCATAGCTTCCTGCATATACTTTTGTTCTTGTATTTGTAAAATTAATGCAGTGTGATAAATCCATCGCTTCCCCAACTGCACGTTCATGATTTATATCAATTAATAATAGTTCTTCGCAAATGCCTTGATTTACAATGGAATATGCACAACTTGATCCAACTAATCCAGTACCGATAATTGCAATTTTTCTTGTATTTCTTTTCATAGCAATCTCTCCTAATTGATCATATAATCTATTTCTTTTGTTCTTTACACTCCTCATTATATAGATTCCCACGATATAAACCATGGATACTTTGTGAATCATTGAGCAAACTTTTTGTCTTTTTTGTGAATTGTTATATTCCATTTTCGTCATATTTGTTACAACTGGAAAAATATTTATTATATATTTATTGACATATATAAAGTGAAACCTTAATCACCCTTCACCAATTGTACTTTTACGGGACAAAACAAAAAAACGAGCGACTTCATTCGCCCGTTTTTTCATCCCATTATTCTGCACTTAATTGGCCTTTTAATTGCTGTACAATCATTGGGTTAGCAGGTGCAGCTGGCTTATAATAACTCTTTTGCTTTGCGTACTCATACATATTACGTTGACGCATCTCATCTTGATTACGAATTTGGATTAACGTTTGATGTAACTGTTCATTATCAGACTGAGAAATATAATTTGCATAACTTGTTAAACTTGCATTTAATCCTGCTAAATAATCGTTTACCATATCTTTTTCATTCATCTGTCGTTTCCTCCTATCCTAGGAAAGTCATTAATTGCTGTTTCGTATTTCGTGCATCTTGCGCATCCTTTTGTAACATTTGTTTCAGTTGTGGATCTGTACAAGCCTGTGCATACTGGTCTAACTTATTAATAATTGTTGCATGTCCACCAATTAAATGGCGTAAGTTTTCTACTTCAAGCTCTGTTAAATTTTGCATAGAATACTCCTACCTTTCTTTATTCGTTCACTGTTAGTATTTAGCTCTTTTTTGATTGTATACATGAATTAACTTTTTCACGTGCATACAAAATAAAAGATGAATAGCTAAGCCATTCATCTTTTATACTGGTTATGTATTTATTTTTATAGAGACACAATCATACTTATACTCACAAGTAAGTTCCATACAATGTGTAAAACAATACTAGGTATAATAGATTGCGTCTTTTTGTATAACATTGCAAATACCATTCCCATAATCGTTGCCGTAATCAGAAGACCTCCATGAAGAATTCCAAAAATGAAGGAAGAAATAATGATACCAACTAAAAAATTATATTTCTTTTCTAAAAATCGATATAAAATACCTCGAAATAGAATTTCTTCTTTAATCGGTGTAATTATAGCAACACTTAACACATATATAATACTTTGTATGCTATTTTGAATCCCTAAGCTCCCTAATTGTTCCTTCTGTTCTTCTGCACTTTCAAAACTAAACACATGTAACATTAAATATTGTGATAACGCAATGACTATAAAACCAATTAATAGATATAAATATGTCTTCCCATTCTTCAAAACGGATACATCCCAAATAGATTTAATAAAATGAAGAACTGGTTTATAAGCTAGTAAAACGATAGCAACAACAGCTGCATCTATTAAAAGGAAATAGTACCCCTCTAAATTATCACGCAACGCTTCCTCACCATAAATCCCCAAAGCCAAACCAAGGAATAATCCTCCCAGAAGTAAGAATCCTAAAATGGTTGCTATCATTACAAATAGATTTTTATATGTTATATTCTCTATTTTTCTTTCCGCACTATACGCTTCTAACACTGTTTTACTCATAATATTCCTCCATTTGTTTTCATTTCCCTCAACAAAAATCCTTTAATGTAAATATAAAGATAATATAGCAAATCTTTCAAAAGAATAATATGCAATTTTACATATTATGAAAACTTTGTATTCTATAGTTTTAGGAATCAGATTGCTATACAATAATTATTATATGAAGTTTCAAAAAACTTTCTATCCACCATACCCCTCGCATCATATAAAACTTATTAGTTAAAGGAGCAATGACTATGAAAACCCATGAATTCCTTACAGAAATTCAGAAAGGCTCTGAACCTAGTCCCTATCAAGATCCTATCGCATTCAGTTTCGTTTGCTTTTTCTTAGCGATATATACATTTTTCAAACCTGCAAAATAATATCATTTAATAAGAAAGAGCCTCTAAACCATTAGAGACTCTTTTCCATCTAATATCTTCTTTTCAAAACTACAATAGTTAAAGCATACGAACAAAGTACTCCAGCTAATAAAAATGCATTTGCTAACTTATACTCTTCGCCTGTCAATGAATATAGATTCCCGATTAAAAAGATAACTAAATATAGAAATAAAAATACAAATAATGAAATTTTAGCTGCATTCCCTGTAATATGCTCGCCTCTTTCATCTTCCCCTTCATTCTTCTGAAAACGTGTTGAATATAAAACACCTATTATTCCTGCTACTGAGATTATGATCCCTATTACAACACTCATTCCGTTTCCCCCTCTATCTTATATTGAAAAACTTCATGAAACTCCTTACCGAAAATATGTGCAATTTCAAAAGCTAAAATTAAAGATGGATTGTAACGATTCGCTTCAATTGAGGCGATCGTTTGTCTACTTACCCCAGCTTTGTTCGCTAAATCTGTTTGTGACCAGCGCTTTTCTGCTCTAAGTACAACGAGATTATTTTGTAAATTTCCACTCTGTTTCATAACCCCTCCTCTTTTTACATTATTTTCTATATTTTAGTTGTAATTTATTTTTAACATCATGTAAACTATTTTTAACACCAAATGAAACTTTTATCCATCTACCGTTCTTTTGAAATCATATATACTAAAAAACCTTAGAATCGCTTCTAAGGTTTCGGGTTGTCTCGCTTCCTATTCAACCTCTCATTACATGTAATCCTTTAATAAATGTTTCCAATAATACATGTAAACTTGTATCTAAATCTAGCGGCAAACCAAATCCACCCTGCTGTTCAATCGACGCAAATCCATGGCAAATACTTCTGAATCCACGTGTCGCATGAAGTGCATTCTCTCCTTCTAAGCCGTACTGCTGTAAAACCTGAAGACAAAGCTTTACAATTCCGTCACCTGCTTTTCTTACTTCTTCATCTCGTAAAAAGGTTGCTTCATACAGTCCAGGGTGTTTGCGGACGAATGCTACATACGCTTCTCCTAAAGCATGAATTGCTTCATCCATACGTTTACCCTCAGCCGATTCTTCCAGTCTGTTATGCAGCTGTTTTATTCCGTACATACCGAGATTTTTCCGTACATCTTGTAAACCTTTCACATGATTATATAGCGAGGGTGAACGTACCCCTAATGTTTGCGCTAATGAGGCTAACGTTACTTCTTGTATTCCATTTATATCTGCAATTTCTGCTGCTGTTTCTACAATTTTTTGCAATGTAAGTCCGATTCTCGGTGACATAAATTAACCTTCTTTCCTACTTTCTATATTCCGCTTAGCTTCCTTAATAGCAAGTTTTATGACAGTGCCTGGATCCTTTATCATTTTCCCATGTCCTGCCGCAAGCAAGGAAGGCTCATATTCGCTTAACTTCTCTGCACTTTGTAGTGATATTTCTTTGCTCCACGTTGCCATCGCAGGAAACGGAAACCAAAATTTCATTTGTCCCGAAACAGCCATACCTCCTCTTGTTTGGAAGGCATCCCCGACAATAAGAGCTTTATTTCTTACATCAAGGAACGACATGGATCCTGGCGTATGTCCCGGTGTCATAATCGCAAGAAGCGATCCAACTCGGTCGCCATCTTCCAATAAAACATCAGGTACCGTTTTTATCTTTTTAGGTACACCGCCTTTTATCGGCATATTCGGTTCATCCTTTTGTAACTTCGTATCTCCTTCTAAAAGCTTTGCGTCCCGCTTAGAAATATAGACTGGAACATTAGGAAGCACTTCCTTTAATGCGTCTAATGCACCAATATGATCATCATGCGCATGTGTTAATACAATCTTAGTAATTGGCTTCCCTATTTTCTCAGCCACCTGTAAAATTCCTTTCGCGCTATATGGCAAAGCCGCATCAATTAAAGTTAAACCATCTTCTTCCTCGACAAAGTAACAATTCACAGGAAACACTCTTGGCAAAAATGACAATTGGTATACCGTTTTTTCATGTATCACTCTCATATTTCCAGCTCCCTTTCTGAATAAAACTAATGCTATTAGTTTTATTATACTAATGGTATTAGTTTTATGACACTAAAATTTTCATTTTTGCAAAAAAAAAAGAACAGTAGCCGTTTATACGACTACTGTTCTTTACACCTATTAAACTGTGTAACGCTCATCTTCTAAAATTTTCGCAGCAATTTCACGCTTCTTCGGAATTACGTTAAGTGGTGTGTGGCGAGTTAATTTACGTAATGATGATAACATCATGCGCAGCATGTCGCCGTTTTCAACTGCGATAAGTGTTTCTTTCGCATCTGCTTCGATTTCGTTGAATGCTTCTTGACAGAATACTTCAGTGTATAACACTTTTTGTTTATTCTTTTCAAGACCAGTTGTTTTAATTGCTTTTTCTGTACGAAGAACAGCTGACTCCATTGCGTAAAGGTTGCTTACGATATCAGCGATATTCACAAGAATTTCTTGCTCTTTATCTAATGCTTTACCGTATTTTTGAGCAGCTAATCCAGCTACCATTAAGCCGATTTTCTTCGCGTTAGTTACTAAATATTTTTGAAGTGCTAATGGCTCATCGCCTACTTCTTCTGGCATCATCATCATTAACTCTTCTTGTAATTTTTGTGCTTTTTGAAGAAGTGGTAATTCACCTTTCATCGCTTTACGTAAGAACGTACCTGGTACGATTAGGCGGTTAATTTCGTTCGTTCCTTCGAAAATACGGTTAATACGAGAATCGCGGTACATTCTTTCAATCTCGTACTCTGCCATAAATCCGTAACCACCGTGAATTTGAACACCTTCATCTACTGTATAATCTAGTACTTCAGAACCGAATACTTTATTTAAAGAGCACTCGATTGCATATTCAGCGATAGAAGCTGCTACTGCTTTACCGTCCTTTACTTCCTCTTCAGATAATGTGCTCATGCGGCTTTCGAATAAACCTACTGTACGGTATACAGAGCTTTCAGCTGCATATGTTTTCGCTGCCATGTTCGCAAGTTTCTCTTGAATTAATGGGAAGCGAGCGATTGGTTGTTTGAACTGTTGACGTTGGTTTGCATATTGTGCTGAAATTTCTACTGCACGTTTCGCAGATCCAACTGTACCAACACCTAATTTATAACGGCCGATATTTAAAATGTTGAACGCGATAATATGACCTTTACCGATTTCACCAAGTAAGTTTTCTTTCGGTACTAATGCATCTTCTAAAATTAACGTACGAGTTGAAGAACATTTAATACCCATTTTCTTTTCTTCTGGGCTTGTAGATACGCCAGCATATTCTTTCTCTACGATAAATGCAGAGAAGTGCTCTCCATCAATTTTTGCGTATACGATAAATACGTCAGCGAATGCAGAGTTTGTAATCCATTGTTTTTCACCATTTAATACGTAATGTGTACCTTCTGCATTTAAACGTGCAGTTGTTTTCGCACCTAATGCATCAGACCCTGAACCTGGCTCTGTTAATGCGTATGCCGCTAATTTTTCACCAGTTGCAAGTAATGGTAAATACTTTTTCTTTTGCTCTTCGTTACCAAATAAAACGATTGGTAAAGATCCGATACCTACGTGAGCACCGTGAGTAATTGCAAAACCACCAGCGCGAGAGAATTTCTCTGCGATTAACGCTGAGCTTACTTTATCAAGGCCAATTCCGCCGTACTCTTCTGGTACGTCAGCGCCTAATAAACCAAGTTCCCCAGCTTCTTTTAAAAGGCGAACAGAACGATCAAACTCGTGTTGCTCTAAATATTCAAGCTCTGGAAGAACTTCATTTACGATAAAGTCCTCTGTCGTTTTTGCAATCATTTTATGCTCAGATGAAAAATCCTCTGGCGTAAACACTTGATCAATCGTAATCTCATCAACTAAAAAGCTACCGCCTTTAACCGCATTTCCTACTGTTTTTTCCATGAAAATTTCCTCCTTCATATTTTCATAAGCCGCTCCTTTCTTTTTGAAAGAAGCTGGCTCTCAATTTTATTTTTTATAAACCTTTGTTGCTTCCATTCTTTGCATGGGCGTCTCGTTCTGAACGAGCCACTTCCACTTTTTATAATCTAGTTCCAGCGGCTAGAATGTTCGGTGGCTTCGCTTCTTCCTCACATTCTGAACGAGCCGCTTCCACTTTTTATAGTAATTCAAACACTCCCGCTGCTCCCATTCCGCCACCGATACACATTGTTACGATACCGAATTGTTGGTTGCGGCGTTTCATTTCGTGAATAAGAGATAGTGTTAGTTTTGCTCCTGTACAGCCAAGTGGATGTCCAAGTGCGATTGCACCGCCGTTTACGTTTACTTTTTCTTCATCTAAACCAAGCTCACGAATAACTTGGATCGATTGAGAAGCGAATGCTTCATTTAGTTCGAATAAGCCAATATCAAATAGCTCTAAACCAGCTAATTTTAACGCTTTTGGAATTGCAGCAATTGGGCCGATTCCCATTACTTCTGGTGGTACGCCAGCTACTGCAAATGAACGGAATTTCGCAAGTGGTTTCATGCCATCACTCACTGCTTTTTCACGATCCATTAATAGTACAGATGCTGCACCGTCACTCATTTGTGAAGAGTTACCAGCTGTTACAGAACCGCGAACGTTAAATGCTGGACGTAATTTACCTAAAATGTCTAGCGACGTTTCTGCTCTTACACCTTCGTCTTGTGCGAAAATGATTGTTTCTTCTTGCAGTTTATTGTTTGATCCAACAGTACGTAACGTTACATCTACAGATACTGTTTCATCAGCAAAGTTCCCTGCAGCTAATGCATTCGCAGCACGTTGATGACTTCTTACTGCAAATGCATCTTGTTCTTCACGAGAAATTCCATATTTCACAGCAACTTGCTCTGCTGTATGTCCCATACCCATATAATATTCTGGAGCTGCTTCAACAAGGCGACTATTTGGACGAACAACGTGTCCCATCATCGGAACTAAACTCATTGATTCCGCTCCGCCTGATAATACTGCTTCCGAGTGACCAAGCATAATACGCTCCGCTCCGTAAGCAATACTTTGTAACCCTGAAGAACAGTAACGGTTAATTGTAATAGCTGGAACATCGTAAGAAAGTCCTGCTAGTCCGCCGATATTACGAGCCATATTTAAACCTTGCTCTGCTTCTGGCATTGCACAACCGAAAATTAAATCGTCGATTGGTCCTTCATAATTCGCACGCTTTAACGTTTCCTTTACTACTAACGCCCCTAGATCGTCAGGACGAACTGTTTTTAATGAACCCCTCTTTGCTTTTCCAATTGGTGTTCTTGCTCCCGCAACAATGACAGCTTCTCTCATGAACGATATCTCCCCTCGTTATTAGTTACGTAATGGCTTTCCTTTTACAAGCATGTGCTGCATTCTTGCTTGTGATTTCATCTCACTTACTAAGCTAATAAATGCTTCACGTTCTACATCTAATAAATACTGCTCATCAACTTCTGTTCCGTACGGCACTTTTCCGCCCGCAATGACATATGCAAGTTTCTTCGCAATGTGAAGATCATGTTCAGAAATGTAACCTGATAAATGCATTGCTTCTGCACCAAGTACAAGTGTTGCATATCCTGTTTCACCAACAACTGGTATCTTTTTGCGAATCGGCGCTTTATAACCTGCTTCATATAAAGAAAGTGCTTTTTGTTTCGCATCATATAGTAAGTGATCACCATTCACACTAATACCGTCTTTATCGCCTAAGAAGTTGTTCGATACAGCTTCTTGTGCTGACGTAGAAACTTTCGCCATCGCTACAGATTCGAATACTTTATTCGCAACTTTTTGCAGATCAAACTCTACACCGTTTGGCATTTTATTTAAGTGTTTAATGTATAGCTCTTTATTACCGCCTCCGCCAGGGATTAAGCCAACACCAACTTCTACTAAGCCCATATACGTTTCGCTAGAAGCTTGAATGCTAGCTGCTGGTAAACAAACTTCTGTACCTCCGCCAAGCGTCATACCGTATGGTGCTGCTACAACCGGCTTAGAAGAGTATTTAATTTTCGTCATTGCATCTTGGAAGTTTTTCACAACCCACTCAATTTCAAAGTAGTTGTCATCTTGTGCTTCCATTAAGATCATTGCTAGGTTCGCACCAACGCAGAAGTTCTTCGATTGGTTACCGATAACAAGACCTTTATAATTCTTTTCTACTTCATCAACAGCGTAGTTAATCATTTGCGTAATATCCATACCAATTGCATTGCTCTTCGAATGGAATTCTAAGCAAAGGATGCCGTCACCTAAATCAATTAAGCTCGCTCCGCTATTTTTCTTTAAAACGCCATTTTTCGCTTTTAATTGTTTAAGAGAAATTGCCTTTTTATTACGTTCGATGAGCTTATATTCGCCATTATCGTAATAGTAGCTATCTCCGTTATCATGTTTGTAGAAAGTAGTGAAACCTTTCTCTACCATTTCTTTCACCCAAGTCGGAACAACTGCACCGTTTTCTTCCATCTTTTGAACGGACTTTTCAACGCCAATTGCATCCCAAACTTCAAATGGTCCTTGCTCCCAGCCGAAGCCCCACTTCATCGCTTGGTCAATTGCAACGATATCGTCAGCAATTTCTTTATGAAGTTTTGCAGAGTATAAAAGAGTCGGTGTAATGATGTTCCATAACAACTCTCCTGCACGGTCTTTCGCGTATACAAGCGCTTTCAATTTATTCGATAAACCTTTTTCTTGTTTACTTAACTCGATAGATGCAGCTTTTAATTTTTTGCGAGCTTCGTACTCCATCGTTTCAGGGTTCAATTCTAAAATTTCTTTTCCTTGTTTTAAGAAGAAGCCTTGACCTGTTTTGCTTCCAAGCCATTTTTTATCAAGCATGTCATGCATGAAAGCTGGTACTTTAAATACATCACGCTCTTCTTCTTGTACGTTTTCATATACGTTATTTGCAACGTGTACGAATGTATCTAAACCGACAACATCTAATGTACGGAATGTTGCACTCTTCGGACGACCAATAAGTGGGCCTGTTACAGAATCAACTTCCCCAATGCTATAGCCGCGTTTTATCATCTCTTGAAGAGTTACTAATAAACCGTACGTACCGATGCGGTTTCCAATAAAGTTTGGTGTGTCTTTTGCGATAACAACGCCTTTTCCAAGAACGTCTTCGCCAAATAGTTTCATGAAGCTTAATACTTGTGGATCTGTTTCTTTCGTCGGTATTACCTCTAGAAGTTTTAAATATCGTGGTGGGTTAAAAAAGTGTGTGCCTAAGAAGTGCTTCTGGAAGTCGTCTGAACGACCTTCTGCCATTTTTTCTACTGAAATGCCTGACGTATTCGAGCTTACAATAGAACCCGTTTTACGAACAGCATCTACTTTTTCAAATAGTTTCTTTTTAATATCTAAGTTTTCAACTACTACTTCAATAATCCAATCAACATCAGCTAGACGCTCAAGATCATCTTCTAAGTTACCTGCTTCGATCAGTGCTAGATTTCCTTTCACTGTCAGAGGAGCTGGTTTTTGCTTTAGTAGTTTTTGCACAGCCGTATTACTAAAACGATTTCTCACACTTTTATGTTCTAATGTAAGTCCCTTCGCTTCCTCTTCTTTTGTTAGCGCAGGTGGTACAATATCAAGCAATAATGTCGGAATACCAATATTAGCTAAGTGTGCCGCAATCCCTGAACCCATTACGCCTGAACCTAGAACAGCAGCCTTTTTAATTTGGAACATCCAATTCTCCCCCTATTCTTGAATGAATGCTCATTCAATTTTTCGACATAAGTCGCAATCAATGAGTGAGCCTCTACTAATAAATATATGATACAGTTTGAATTTTCGCAATATATTTATTGATAAAATTTTCTGAAATAAATATTTTTCTTTTATTTGCCCATGCTATATATATGTATTTTCTTCACTCAAATACACTTTTCCTTTTTATAATCTGACGAAAATGGAGGAATATATATGGCAAAACTTAAGAAGAACCCTTCAAAGGCTGGAATTAGCGCAGCAAGCGTAACGGGAAATGCAGGTCCGCATAATCACGGTGTGGAAAAGGGCCGTCAAGGTAATAACCAACAATATAAGAAGCATAATATGGGCGAAAAATAACGGTATATTTTTGGGCAGAAAACGTGGCATAATGGGTAATGGCTGCTTTTTCTGCCCAATTTATTTGTACATATGGAAAACAAAAGAGGGAACGATGATGAAACGAACAATAGTTATGATTGTAATGATTGCTACACTATTTACAGGGATGATTTTCTTCTCTTATGCACAAAGGCAACAAGCTGTAAGAGCGGATCAACCTAACATTACTGGGCAATACGGCATTACAATCGATGCAGACACAGGTGAAATTTTGTATGGAAAACGGGAAGACGAACGCTCTTATCCGGCTAGTATAGGGAAAATGATGACTACCTTACTCTTACTAGAGAATGTAAAAGAAGATGAAGAAATTACAGTTACAGAGAACGCAATTAAAACGGAAAGTCAAAGTAAGAAGATTAAACTTCGTGCTGGGGAAAAGTTAAAGCGTGATGAGGCATTAAAACTTATGCTTATCATTAGTGCAGACCCAATCGCTGAATCTATCGCAGAACATATCGCAGGATCAAAAAATGAATTTGTAAAAATGATGAATGCAAGAGCGAAGGAACTTGGTACAAAGCATGCGACTTTCAAAAATGCAAGTGGTGCTGATGCACTCGGAAATAAAGTATCACCATATGATATTGCTATGATTACGAAAGAAGCATTAAAGTACCCAGTTGTTTTAGAATATATGAATTCAACACGTACAACTCTACATACTTCAGAACGCTCTCCAAACATCGCAAACTATGGACGAGAAGAACTATATGACGATCCATATGCAATTGGAAGTAAAAGCGGTCTATCAGCACTCGGAAAATATACGGTCGTAACAGTGGATGAAAAAGACGGTAAACGCGTCATTAATGTTGTATTATCTTCTACTCGCACACAACTATATCCTGATACGAAAAAAATGGCACATTACGCATTTCAGCAATTAAAATAACCAAGGAGTATTTTCTCCTTGGTTATTTTTTAACCATACCTTTTAATACGAACGCAACGTTTGCTGGACGCTCTGCTAGACGACGCATGAAGTAGCCATACCAGTCGTTTCCATAAGGTACGTAAACACGCATTTTGTAACCTTCTTTTACTAGCTCAAGTTGACGCTCATTACGAATACCATATAACATCTGGAATTCAAATTGGTCTCTTGGAATGTTGTGTTCTTCGGCAAGTTTTTTCGTATATTCAATAATCGCTTCGTCATGTGAAGCAATTGCAGTATAATTTCCATTTAATAAGTGCATTTTAATAATTTTTTTATAGTTATCATCTACATCTTTCTTATCCGGGAACGCTACCTCTTCAGGCTCTTTATAAGCTCCTTTTACAAGACGTAAATTAGGACTATAAGCATTTAATTCTTCCATATCTTTTTCTGTACGATATAGGTAAGCTTGAATAACTGTACCAATATTATCGTATTCAGATTTTAATTGTTTAAAGATCTCAATTGTTTTCCCGCAGCGCGTATAGTCTTCCATATCAATTGTAATAAACACACCATTTTCTTTTCCAGCTTCTAAAATACGGCGCATATTGTTCATTACGATTTCATCAGAGATATCTAATCCCATAGAAGTCATCTTTAAAGAAAGCTGCGAATTAAGACCTTCTCTTCCAATTGCACGAATCGCTTCAATCGATTCGCTAGCCATTTCATTTGCTTCCGCTTCGTTATCAACGAATTCACCTAAATAATCGATTGTTACACAAAGACCTTGCTTATTTAATGCTTTAATTGCAGCTGTCGCTAATTCAATCGTCTCCCCTGCGACGAAGCGACCTGCACCAAAGCGCAAACCATACTTTTTAGCCAGTTTTGTTAGCGCTTTATTTTTTGACAAGAAAAGAAACGAATTTCGCATTAATTGTTCCATGTAATTCACCCCTATGACTGTGATTTATCTGTTTTTTACCCCTCTTCAAAATTATATCACTGTTTAAAATTATTGGATACAAATAATTATTTAGATAATTTATAAAATACTATAAAAACATTTAAAACCCTATATTTCCGCTTATAAATATGCAGGGAATATTTTTCGACATTTAGAAAAAACGAATTTACTAGGCACAAAATAAGCATGTCGAAAATATTCGACATGCTTATAAAACCCTTTATATTCCATGTAAATTATATAAGGATATTAATACTGAAAACTTGAGATTATATTTACCTCAAGTTTTTTATTGCTCATTTCTCTTCTCTTCATTCAGCTTTTTAATATCTGTAATTAACTGTACCATCTCTTCTTTTGCATCGGGATATGTCTCATTCCAGTGCTTCACTAAAGCTGGCATCGTCTTTGCAATATAAGAATACAGGGCCCACTTCTGTACCTGTTCTTTTCTCTCTTCATTGCTCTCTCCCAGTAATAACTCCGTGTATTTCTCTAGTAATCCGTCAAATTGCTCGTTAAACTTTTCACTCATTTTATTTACCTCCTATATGAAAAAAGCAGCGAAAATCGCTGCTTTTTCTTATAATTTTGATCGAACAGAGTTTAATTTCTTCTCCATTGTGCTTACTTTATCACGACGATCATCGATACGAATTGTTGTTGCAACGCGCTGTGCACCTTTCGTATATGGAACTTCATGCATTTGTTGAATTACTTCTAGAATGACAGGAAGATCTCCTTCAATTACTGTATTCATTGGTGTTAATTGATACTTCACGCGATCTGCATTTTTCTCTAGCACCTTTTGTACTTCTGCTACATATTCACTAACACTTGGATTACCCGTTCCTACTGGAATAATCGATACGTCAACAATTGCCATAGTAGTCTTCCTCCTATAATTGCTTCTTATATATCCATTGTCTATTTTACCGAAATACTCATCATTTTACTAATTTGTTATTCCTCTATTTTAAACTGCTCAACCAATCTTTCTAAGTCTCTCATATGCTCCGTCAAACTTTCCATCGTATGAGCTACCTTTTCTAGATGACTCACTTGAGATTCAGTTGCAGCATTTACTTCTTCCGAAACAGCTGCGCTTTCTTGACTCGTACTAGCAATTGTATGCATTACCGTTGTAATTTCTCCTTGCTCATAACCGATGTTATGTACCTCTTCTACAATTTGTTCGACTGAAGTACTAATCGTATTTACAACTGACATAATTGTGCGGAATTCCGTTTCTGCCTCTGTCGTAACTTTATTTTGTATATCTGCAATATCTTTTAATTTACTTACAACTTCTACAACCCGTCTTACCTCTACTTGTACATCGCCAATCATCGTTGCGATTTCTCCTGTCGCCTCTTTAGATTGTTCCGCTAACTTTCGAACTTCTTCGGCCACAACAGCAAAGCCTTTACCTTGTTCCCCTGCACGTGCCGCCTCAATTGAAGCATTTAAAGCAAGTAAATTCGTTTGATCCGAAATACCTTTTATAAGCTCTACAACATTTTGAATCGATCCAACTCTTTGCTCTAACTTTCCGGATGCTTCCTCTGTATGAACAACAATCGATGATGATTGGCCCCTCGTACGAACTAAATTACGCATCGTATTTAATCCTTGCTTAGATGCCTCTTCAGCTTTGCCAGCCACACCTTTTATTTCACCAACGGAGTGATTCATTTGTTCCACTGACTGCGCCATATTCTCGAGCTGTTCTGAAACTTCATCTACACTATTAGCAAGAGTGGACGCTCCTCCGCTCACATCATCCATTGCACCTGATACTTCTCTACTAGCTGCTACAGTTTCATTCGTTAAATAATGTAGATTATTCGTTGATTGTTGCACTGTTGATACACTATTTTTAATTTTACTTACCATTTCATTCATTTGCTCAACCATATGATTAAAGTGGTTCGTCAGTTCTCCAACTTCATCCTTACTTGTCACTTTCATTTGCAACGTTAAATCACCTTCTGCTACTTTTTGAACGTGATTCGTTAATAGTTGCAATGGTCTTGCTAATCTTCTTGAGAACAAGTATGAAGCTGCGATTCCAACTAATAAGCTAATACAAGCCATTATAATGACTGTATTTCTCGTACTATTTAATAGCCCATCAATCGTTTCTTTCGGATAAAAAATTCCTATTTTCCATTTCATCAAATCAAATGACTGGCTATAAACAACTACATCTTCACCTTTTAATGTAGTGACAGCATATTTTGTTACCTCTTTATTTAAACTCTTCACAAGTGGCTCTTTCGAAACATCTTTCCCTATTTTCTCTGGGTAAACAAGAGCCATACTTTTATCATTTATAATAAACATTTCTCCGCCATTATTGTATTGAATATTATGAAGTAATTTCTGAATTGTTCCAAGTGATACATCCATCGCAACAACACCTAATACAGATCCATCTTGAGCTGTAATTGCTTTAGAAACTCCCACGCTTAGCTTACCTGTTGCAATTTCATACATAGGTTGTCCCCAGTGAACCTTTTTCACATCAGCTTCTGAGTCTTTATACCATGATCTTGTCGTTGGATCATATCCTTCTGGCACTTGTCCACCTTCAGCAAGATTGGCACTTAATGTTTTTTTATCTTTCGTACCAATATATAAGTCTAAAATGCCAGGATGATTCTTTTTGTACTCCGAAAACTCTTTCGTCAAAAAGGCTTCTTCTTCTGGAGTAACACCGTCTTGAAGTATATTACGAACCATCTCACTGTTCGCATAATATCCCATATCTTCATCCGTTCTTTGAACAAATGTCGTAAGTTGCTCTGTCACAAGATCCATCGTATTTTGAGAATACTGGTCTAAGGAGCGCACTTCCTTCTCTTTCTGTAATTGATACATTGCTGTACCTAATATTACAAACATCATAGAAATAAGCACCGAAAATACTACCGCAATTTTTAAACGTAAACTTCTTAACATCTTCCCCCAAGCATCCCCTTCTCGTTGTATTGTAATCATATTAATCACTATATTAAGTATAATGGATAAAATTAAAAAATTGAAATTAATTCTCATCTCAATTTGAGTAGACAACCTACTACCACTTGTGCAAAAACAAATAGTTCATTATCCTTAAGCTATATAATCTCATTCGTTCGGAGGGAACTATGTTACAAAAATTCGGTTTCTCACAATATGAAAGCCAAGCTTATGAAGTTGTCGTATCAAGCAACGAACCACTAGATGCTACAACGATTGTGAAGCACTCTGGTGTTCCAAAAGCAAAAATATATGAAGTGCTAGCACGCCTGATCGATAAAGGGATGGTAATGGATTCTGTTTCAGAAAAGAAAAAGCTGTATACAGCTTTACCACTCAAGCTAGCAATTGAAAAATTAACGACAGAATTCCAATCAAATATTAAAGAATTGGAAACAAATATATCGAAAAAATCATTTACAGATGACCGTGTGTGGAGCTTAAAAATGCAATCTTCTATTCGAGTGCAAAGTAAGGAACTCATCGAAAGTGCAAAAGAATCGATTCGCATTTCAGCTTGGAATGATACTCTTTTAGAATACCTTTCTTCATTAGAAGAAAAAGCAAAACAAGGCGTCAAACTCGAGTCCCTTATAGTTGGACAAGTAGAAACAGACTTAGAAAACATGCATTTTCTAATCCCAACTGAAGAACCTAATGCATTAGAACGCTACTTGCTGCTAATCGTTGACGACCGCGAAATTTTATTTGCTGGTGTAGAGCAAGAGTCATGGCAAGCGATGAAAACAATGTCACAACCTTTCGTAAAGTTCTTTACAGAATTCTTCTATCACGACGTTGCACTTGCAAAAATTACAGAGAAGCATCTGGATCTCTTCATGCAAGATGAGGAAATTAAAAGTTTGTTGCGGAAGTTGCGGTATTAATTGCATACAAAAAAGGAGTCTAGTTCTTCACCTAGACTCCTTTTTATTTTCCTCTTTTATCTCCATCAACAGCTCAATAATTTTCTCATTTTGCTCCACTTGTTTCTCTGAATTTTGATAGATGCAACGAATCCACCCTAATACAAAAACAACTACAACTATCGGCAATAGTGCAAGTATTATACCGAATATCGAGAAATTAAACATCATTTTTCTA
Source organism: Bacillus sp. IBL03825 (assembly GCF_024712505.1). NCBI lineage: Bacteria > Bacillati > Bacillota > Bacilli > Caryophanales > Bacillaceae > Bacillus > Bacillus sp. IBL03825. The sequence goes on from NZ_JAMXKE010000001.1 coordinate 4,915,655, forward strand.
TCACCTCGCTGCATACAACTTTCTCCATATACCTACTAAAACCTGCAATTTTTTACAAATAAAAAAAGAACCTATCAAACGATAGATTCTTCCTTCGCAAACTGAGCAGAACGTCCTCTCGTAATAGAGAAAATCGCACAAAGCAGCGCTAATATAATAAAGCCGCCTCCTACCCAAGCGTTATATATAACAGATGATTTTTCAATAACAACTCCGCCTACTGTTGAACCGAGTGCAATTCCTAAGTGAAGGGCAGAATTATTTAAACTTTGCTGAATACCAGCTGATTCTGGCGCAATTTCAATTAAATAATTTTGTTGCGCTGGCGAAATAGCCCAGCTCAGCATACTCCAAAGTCCCATCATAATAATGAACAGCGGGAATGAGAATGTCATCATTGGTAATATAAAGATTGCACATGCAAATACAATAATGATGGAAATAATACTTTTCTTCGATCCCCATTTATCAGCAAGCAAGCCCCCAAGACCGCCTCCAAGTACCGCTGCAATTCCGAAAATGAAGTAAAATACACTAATCCAATCCGCTTCCACGTGCATCACATCTTTTAAAAATGGTGTTAAATATGCATATAGTGTTAAATGCCCCGTTAAAAATAAAAATGATGTTAACTGTGCACTTACGATTTTCTTATCTTTTAACGTAGCAATTTGTTCTCTTATTGATAACACTGATGTCGGTGGTACTTTCGTTAAGAATAATGAAATACAAGCGATTGCTATAACTGTTAATACCGAAATTAATACAAATGGTGCACGCCATCCATATGCATTTCCGAGTACAAGTCCAAGTGGTACTCCAAGTACGAGCGATCCACTAATCCCCATGAAAATAATTCCAATTGCACGCGCACGAAAATGCGGTTCTACAACACTAGAAGCAAGTGTTACTGATAGTGCAATAATAAGCGAACCACTCGCTGCACAAACAACCCTTGAAAACATTAACATCCCGTAATTCACACTAAATGCTGAAATAATATTTCCGATTAAAAAAATTGATAATGCCCCAATGTATAATCTTTTTCTTTCAAATTTTCCAGTTACCGCTAATAAAACCGGACCTGATAAAGCAAACACTACTGAAAATATTGTTATAAGCTGACCAGCTGCACTAATAGATACTCCTAAATCATTGGCAACTAGATCGAGCGTTCCTCCTATAATTAGCTCAACCGTTCCGACTACGAAAGCCGCGATAGCTAAAATATACACACGAAAATTCAAGTTTTTCCCCACGCTTTCTTTTTTGGTTACTACGACTATAGTAACCAAAATAGAAATTGAAAACAAGTACAATTTTTTTACAGTAAAAAAACAGGCGTATCATACGCCTGCCTTCTAATTATGAAACACTATTTTTGTTCTTCTTATTTAAATACCAATACACCGGCAGTCCAGTAAAGACAATTCCAATTGATAAGAAACAACTTACCGGATCATTAATAATCGCACTTCCAAGTACAAACAATGATCCTAAAATCGCAACGATTGGTACAATCGGGAATAACGGTACACTGTATGCACGCTCTTTATTCTTGTTACGTTTTCTTAAAATGAAGACACCAATAAACGTCATTACATAGAAAATATAAATAATGAATACGGAAATCTCAGATAGCTTATTCGGATCACTAATAATCATTAAAATAATTCCTAAAATGATTTCAACAGTAATCGCATTTGCTGGTGTTTTAAATCTTGGACTTTCCTTTGCGATAAACTTAGAAAACGGAAGGTGTCCACGCTCTGCCATCGACATCGGAATACGTGGGAACGTTAAAATCTTTCCATTTAAACAACCGAAAATAGAAACGATAATACCGATACTAATGATTTTTCCGCCATATTCTCCAAGTAACATGCCCGCAGCTGTCGCTGTTGCATTCTCTCCAAGGTCTACAATTTTCGCTGCTGGTAATACATTTAATAACGCTAAGTTAATTAGTACGTAAGCAGCCGTTACAATTAAAATCCCAACTGTCATCGCTTTCGGTAATAACTTTGTTGGATTCTTCATTTCTCCGCCAATCGAAGCAAGTAGAATCCAGCCGTCATAAGCAAATAATGTTGCTAAAATTGCCATACCGATACTTTGATTTTCTGATATCGGCACTACTACATTAAAGATATCGCTATTCCCTTTCCAAAAACCTAGTACAACAATTAATACGATCGGAATCATTTTCCCAATTGTCGTGATTGTTTGAACGATACCTCCGTATTTTGTTCCCAGACTATTTACAACGCCAAGGAACACAACTGTTCCAATAGCAATTGGTAAATTCCATACTTTATCTAAATAGAAAAAATTAATCATTAAAGAACTAAAGTACAATCCTAATGTTCCAATAATAGCTGGTCCATAAACAATCGTTTGCATCCAGCCTGATAAATATCCCCAAAAGCTTCCGTAAATCTCCTCTAAATACGTATACAACCCACCATTTTTCGGGATTTGCGCTCCAATTTCAGCTACTGTTAAACCACTGGCTAGCGTCAATAGTCCACCAATTACCCAAGCAAGAATAGCCATATTAGAACTCCCTGAGTAATCTAATACGCTCCCTGGTTTCATAAACACACCAGATCCAATAATCGTTCCTACTACGATAGAAAGTGCTACTGTTAAACCAATTTTGTTCTTCTCATCATGATGCATGCTGCGTATCCTCCTTCCAATTCTAGTGTGATGCAAAAATGAAATAAAAAAACACTCCTCCCTAAAAAAGGGACGAGTGTTGTATTCGTGGTTCCACCCTTGTTTCAATTCGCAAAGTAACACACTTCACCAATTTCTCAAGTCTAAATAACGGTTTTTTCCGGCAAGCAATTACTAGGTATCCGTTCACTGCTGCAGTTCAGAGGTGGTAATCCAGTTTTCCGTATTAGGAAGCTCACAGCCAAAGGCTTCCCTCTCTGAGAATCGTAAAAAATTGATCATGTCCTCATCATCACTTCTTGATGTCGAATTTTGTAGTTATTGTTCATTATATTGAATTGTTAGAAAAAATCAATATATTTTTTTATATAACATAAGAAATGTTTCTCTTCTTATATTATAACAGAAGTTACGACACTTCTCTAATTCCCTAAAAATGGTACAATCTATATAGGAGGTGCACCAATAATGATTGCTGTTTTTTGTATCATCGCTACGTTTCTTTCTGTTCTATTCGCTATCATGTACAGGCACAAGTATCCTGGTTATAGCATTTTAGCGGTAGCTATTATACCAGCTGCTGCCTTCTACGTATTAGGTAAATACCAATACACAGAAGTGTTTATCGGTTTTGCAATCTTCTACTGCGTCTTTGGATACATACTAACAATGAAAAAAATTTTATTGAATCATTAAAAGGGACCGATTTCTGCTAACAGAAATCGGTCCTCGCACGTACCTTCCGGTTGCCCACACGAAAGATACGACTTCACTCAATTATTTCTCATCTTTTTTCATAAAAATCTTATGATGCGGAAGATCCACATTCAACGCCTCTAATTGTTTCTTCTCATTTTCTAAAATCGCTTTTGCTTTTGTTTTCGTTGCCTCATCTAATCCCGCAAACATGTTTTCATGCTTCTCTTTCTCTGGAAGTTTCACACCTAGCTTTGTTAATTCTTCTTTTACTTGCTCATGAGTTAATTTCCCGGATTTTTCTTGTTCGAAAATAGACTTTGCTTTTTCTTTTGTTGCTTCATCTAAGTCAGCAAGCATGTCTTTATGCTTACCTTTCTCAGGGAATTTCACACCTAGCTTTGTTAATTCTTCTTTTGCTTGTTCACGTGTTAGTTTGCCGGATTTCTCTTGTTCTAAGATTGATTTCGCTTTTTCTTTTGTTGCTTCATCTAAGTTAGCAAACATATCTCCATGCTTACCCTTTTCCGGAAACTTCACGCCTAGTTTTGTTAATTCTTCTTGCGCTTGTTCACGTGTTAGTTTGCCGGATTTCTCTTGTTCTAAGATTGATTTCGCTTTTTCTTTTGTTGCTTCGTCTAAGTTAGCGAACATATCTTTCCGTTTTTCTTTCTCTGGAAGGTTTACACCTAACTCCTTCAACTGTTTCTTTGTATCGTCCATAATCGTTTTTACTTTTTGTTTTGTAGCGTCATCCAAATCTTTTTTCGCCGTTTTTGTAGACTGCTCAGCTGCTGGAGTATTCGTTGCCGCGAATGCCGGAATACCGACTCCTCCAATGATTCCGAATGATAAAGCACCTGCAATCGCTAAATACCCAACTGTTTTCTTCTTCATAGGAAATTTCCTCCTTCATATTTCTAAAGCATGTACACTATCGTATACAATGCCTATAGTAATGTTGGTTTCTTAACATTTCCTTAACGACTTAACCAAAAAACACCGCTCATCCCGAGCGGTGTTGTTCTAAGCTTTTTGTAATTGTAATTCTTCACGTTCCATTATTCTTCTTAATACAATTGTTTGTGTCATTGTAAATAAATTACCCGTTATCCAGTACAACACAAGTCCTGATGGCGCCGCAAATCCCATAAATAGAATCATTGCCGGCATCATAATTTGCTGCATTTTCAGCATCTGTACTTGTTCTCCAGGTGTAATATTAGATTGGAAAACTTTCATCTGAATAAATGTCGTTAACGCTGCGATAATCGGTAATATATGATAAGGATCTGCATGTCCTAAGTTCACCCATAAAAATGAAGATGTGCGAATCTCTTCTGTTCGGCTAATCGCATAATACAAAGCAGAGAAAATCGGCATTTGTATAAAGATTGGCCAGCAACCAGCAAGTGGATTCCAACCGCCTGATTTCATTAGTTCCGACATTTCCTTTTGATACTGCTTTTGTTTTTCAAGATCTTTACCCACATCACCGTATTTTTGTTTCAGCTTCTGCAGTTCAGGTTGCATTTTCTTCATTTTCGCTTGACTACGATATTGCGAAACAGCTAATGGAATCATGGCTGAACGAATAAAGAGCGTCATAATAATGATAGCAATCCCGAAGCTAGCTCCTGGTATATGATGAGCAACAAATTGAATCATATACGAGATTGGATATACGAAATAATGATCCCAAATTCCCGTACTATGTGCATCAATTGGGGCTGCATTACTGCAACCAGATAAAACAAAAACAAGTAATAATGATAAACTAACGAGCACAGCTCGGTATGATTTTAACATGTTCATTCCTCCAATGTTTCGTAATTATTTAGCGAAACATTGGTGTATACGGACCGACCTCGTCATTCTCTTCACTGGATTCTTGTCTGCGCACAGAACGAATCATTCCATATTTATAAAAAATAGAGAAAAGCGATACATTACCAGTACCCTCTTCACACGTATTAACTAGTTTAAAAGCTCTTTGTCTACCGCTTGATGCTTGCTGACGCACAAAGCGAGAAACATTAGCAAGGAAGAAAACTTCTAATAAACAAAGTGCTGTCGTTACAAACGATATATATAGAATTGCATCCTGCAATAAAAATTCCATCGCTTCACATCCTTAATAAGGTCATTTTAGCACATTCCACAAACATTCTCTATTTCCTTTTATCGTCAAAAAAGTATTTTGCATATTTTCTCAAGAAAACTATGCTAAAAAACTAATGTATTCGCTTTCTTTAGTATATTCACACGCATCCTTGTATAGGTTTAATTTGTTAGAAATTTATAAAATTTTTGCATTATAATAAAACTATTGCCAGTTTTTGAAAAAACCTTTATTCTCTTCTTGTAATCAAAAATGAATATGGAGATGAAACATACTATGGGTCAACTAGGAGACGCCGATTACGTTCCCGACACCGCCTTTTTATCCTTCCCAGCAGCTAAAACATTCCACTTAGAATTTATCATACAGTTGGTTGTTATTTTCGTAGCCTCTATTTTGTATGCAATTTCTATGAATATGTTCTTTATCCCGCATAACATGATTAGCGGTGGATTCGCTGGTGTAGGGATGATTATCGGTTATTTAATGCACTACAATATCGGTGCACTTATCTTTTTACTAAACATTCCTCTTCTTATTTTAAGTCACTTTTACTTAGGCAAGAAGACAACCTTTTTAACAGCGTACTTTGTAGCTGTATCATCGTTAGCGATGAACATTATCCCTGTACACCAAGTTTCAGACGATATTTTACTATCTTCTGTATTCGGTGGTGTAATCTGTGGAGCAGCTTCAGGGATCATATTCCGATTTGCTTCTTCAACAGGTGGCTTTGATGTTGTTGGATTGATTGTAGCGAAACATCGAGATATTTCAATTGGAGCAATCATCTTTGGATTCAACTTAATCTTACTTGTTGCAGCAGGATTTATTTTCGGATGGGATATTACGCTTTATACGTTAATTAGCCGGTTTGTAGTCAGCAAAGTTATCGATGCTGTGCATACGAAACATATTAAATTAACGATAATGACAGTTACAGAAAAAGGCGAGGAAATAAAAAGCGCACTATTGCATCACGGCATACGCGGGGTGACAATGGTAGATGCTGTCGGCGGCTATACAAACCATAAGAAAAAAATGATTTACACTGTCGTGACTCGCTATGAGTTAGGCGAAATGAAACGTATTATCCGTCAAGTGGATAACAAAGCATTCATGAACATTACTGAAACAGTTGAAATTGTCGGCCGTTTCAAACGCATATAAAAAAGGTTAATACATGAAAGGGCATAACATATTAGTCATATATAATATGTTATGCCCTTTGTTATGCAACTAACGCACCCTTTAGCATAATAAAATCACGAAGTTTATTACTACAAATCGGAGAATAGCATTCCATATACAAAACTATCTGTCCATTCATTTTTATTCCAAAAATCTTGTATGAAATGGGCTTCCTTTCTCATACCTATTCGTTCACACAATTTTTTTGAAGCAGTATTACGTGCATCAAGGTTAGCTTGTATACGGTGTACATTAAATTCATTAAATAATTTAAATACCAAACTACTTACTGCTTCTGTTGCCAAACCTCTCCCAGCTACTTCATTTGAAAAACTATAACCAATCTCAACAGTATCTTTCATATTTGTGTACCATACGGATAAATCACCAACTACTTTAGCCTTGTATATAACTGCCAAACTTAATATTGATTCTTCAGTAAGTACACTGTTTGCTAGCTTCTTATTAAATTTTTTCTGCATGTCTTCATGAGTCCACTTATTATGTAATAGGAACTTACATGTATCATCATTATTATAAATAGCAAATACATCCTGTAAATCAGTACTCTTAAAAGGTCTAATTATTAATCTTTCTGTTGTGATCTCCAAGTTAGCTCTCCTCCCTTACATTCATGCTACAAAACATTTTTTATAGTATGTAAGCTTCCTTCTTAAATCTCACCTTGATTACATATTTCATCATAATAAATTAAAATCCTTCTTCCACTAAACTGCATTGTTAGTGGTATTTCCTTGCGATTTTTATTTTTTACACTTATTACAAAATCAGATAATTCTATTATTGTGGCCCTAAATGTGTTATAATGAAAGCAGACTCACAAAAAAAGAGTATATAGACTTGGAAGTTTCTCTTATTTTTACAAGCAAAAAGAAACGAGCAGTCAGGTATATTTCAAACACCATACACGTAACGGTTTAAAAAACCGATCATCTTAGTTATTCTTCCATGATCTTTTTATAAAAAGATACGTACAACTAAAATTCACTTCAATATACTATACCTACCTTTTTGACTTCCAAATCATCTTATTACATAAGGAGATGAACATATGAATCAATATATAAGATATACAATAGCTGTCCTGTTTGCTATTATCGGCGGAACAATCTGCTTCTGGACAAACACTCAGCTTGGAGAGAATATCATTTTTAATGGAATCGAAACGCTTGTAAGCGCTTCAATTTTAGGTGGATACATTTACTTCCTCTTCAATCCAGAAGAAAATGCACAAAAAACAATGTTATTAACAATGATCGGAATCGTTGGCGGATGTATTTCCTACTCAATGACTAACTATACATTACCACTTCAATTAAGCTCAGCTTTCTTCCACGGTCTATGGACTTGGTTCATTGCATTCTGCCTAGCAGACGTATTCAACCTTTTACAAGACAATGAAGAAGAAAACGGTCGCCAAATTGAAAGTAACTCGTAAGCTGGAAGAATATCTTCCAGCTTTTTTGTTTGTTATTCTTTCTTGTTCATACCCATTATCAAAATAAAAAGAAGCTACCCTCATGGCAACTTCTTTTCCACATACCCCACTTAGTATTCACTAAAATATATCAACGATTTTTCAAATATATCGATCATTTCTCCACTTATATCGGCGATTTTTTCATTATATCGACGCTTCGACACAACATATCGACTTACCGACATTCAAAGCGTACAATATACCCTATCCCCCAAGCAATTTACTGCCGAACTCTACGATTAAAAAGATAACTAATAGGATCGCGAGTATCTTTAATGCTACATATGCTACTTTAAAAACAGCATAAATGAGCAAGACTATTAAAATAATCGTTAAAATTTCCATCTAGAATTCCTCCAAGCTTTGCTCTTCTAATCTTATTTTACTCGCCCCAGACTTTTTATGGAACGGCAGAAGACGACATAGAAAAAAGAGGATACCTTACCCATCGTAAGATACCCTCTCTTTCAACTGCTCAAACCATTCTCTCTCTAATTGTAAATATCCCAGTTCATTCTTTTCAGCATTCTGTAATTCTTTATCGGCTTTCTTCATATACATACGGGAAGCTTCTAAATCATTCTCTGCATATGTAACAATTGCTTGTGCTCGATAATACCCATGTAGGTCTATTTTTGTAATGGCCTTCCCATGCACCTTCGCTTCTTGCAGAGAAAGACGATCCATCTCATAAAGAGCTTTATATAAAAGATACCAACTGTGAAAACTGCTAACGAAATATTTATTTTCTTTCGTTACAGGGAGCTGGGCAACTTGTTCTATATATGGTATCGCTCTTTCCATTCCCTTTTGATCCGACCGGGCAAGGAAGACAAGCATAAGTCCGCTCATGATCTCTCTTATACTTTTATGTTCTTTTATTTTATCTTCGGTAAGTTTTACTAATCTCTCGTCCCAATCTTTCGGCCTCTTATAACTAAATAACTCACTCGATACTTGAATGTTATATACATGCTGCTTCGCCTTTTCATCATCTTTAATTAAAATAAGAAATTGCATACCATCGCTCATAAGCGTTCCTTTTATCGGTACGATTGTAACCGCAAAAATGATAAAATGGAAAACAGAAAAATATAACAGATATTGATAATAACTTACCATGTATATGTAACCAAAAGTAATACCAAATAGTAAACTTGTTATCGGTCCACCTAAAGTCATCCATGCCCATTTTTTCGAAAGGTTCGGTGTTACTATAGAAGGCGGTATTAACATTGCCACGCCTCCGAAGTACGCCCATAATTTATTTTCTCGAATACGTACTTTCCCCTTCTCTTTTTGAACAGTAATAGGCCCTACTGTCATAAATTTAAATGTCAAACCACCCATTACGCCGAATATGACATGTCCTAACTCATGAATGATTACCACTAACAGAAAAATAGCCAATAATGCCCATATGTTCAGCATTGTTTCTAATTTTCCAGTTCGGATTACTCCGTATAAAATGGACAAAACTAACGCCACCGTCATAGAACCAGCTGGCCTTCTTAAAATATCCACCTTTTTCTCCCCTTAATAAATCATTTTTCTCTGCATCTCGTACATGAATTTTCCGAGATGCAATATCCAAATAAATGAGATTAAGCCAATTAATACAAAATCGATATCACTAGCCGCTGTATATATAACGGCAGCCCACCATACATATGCTAATATTGTATTCGTAAATTCATACGCTTTATATCCAGCTTCATGCACAATGTGCTTTAATCCTTCATCTGCGTTTTTCGTCCACATTTTCATAGATTCCATATATGTTACACCTTGTTCAGGATATAACTTATTATAACGATTTTTTGTTATGAGCCCGATAACCACTACAATAGTCAAACAGACAATAGCAGCTACTAAATTCCACACTGCAAATGACACATTTGTATCCTGCAACAGTGCACGTCTACATGTAATAACTGCATATACAAACCATGCCTGGGTAACTATATCACCTACACGTAAATATATACTTATAATACCTAACTTTCTGCCTTGTACGCTCTCTTCTTCATCGCGTGCCTCCGCTAACATACGTGTATTCTTCCAAGTGTAGTACATCATTAAGATTCCAAAAATAGTACATACACCTATAAATGTATTAGATGATAATTTTCTCGGTTCATCCGAGAGTAAATTTAAAGCTATATAAGATGTTAAAAAGCCACCCATCATACTTAATGCTATTTTCCCCACAAAATCAAATTGTTTTTTTCGTTTACTCTTCATCATCCTCTTCCCCCTCCACTAACGTAAATATTTCCTCCACCGGTACATTGAAAATTTGTGCGATTTTTAACGATAATACGATAGATGGTGCATAATCCCCGCGCTCAATTAAACTAATCGTTTGCCGTGATGATCCTATCGCTTTCCCTAAATCCCCTTGTGATAAACGATGCTTTGCTCGCAATTCCCTCACTCGATTTTGAAGCTTCATGTCTTCCCTCTTTTTCATTTATTTAATTAAAATTGTAAATAATATCCTTATCTTTGTCAATTATAATTGTCATTACGACTATAATAATTGACAAAAATAAAGATGTATTATGATGAAAATAACTTATATAATGAATGTGAAATATTAAACAAAGGAGGTTCCATATGAAGAAAACATCTACCTTTTCTTACATTCTTACTAAGCTTACAGCAGCTTTATTATTATTATTACTTATTAGCACGCTTCTCTTAACAACTAGTCAACAAACATTATATAGTTTCTTAGCTGGATTACGAGAACTACTATATGTTCCCTTCGTTCCTATTCTTGCGGCATATGCAATTTTTTGTTCTATTTGCATCGATAAATTGAAATTAAAAACATATACAAGACTGAAGACATTATGCCTTTATATTTTTTGCGGCTATTTATTTTCTCTTCCATTCCTAATATTTAAAGAAGCTAGTCTAATACAGTTCTTGTTTCTCGGATCAATTGGAGCAGTGTGTTCTCTTTTTTTCTACTTATGTGCAGTTATAGCAACAAAATTTAAGTGGATACAATATGTCGTGCCAGGTATTATGCTTATTATATTTATTACAATCAACTTAATCGATCTAGGAAAGATTGGAACATCAAAAGAACAATGGGTCGAAACAAAAACAGAAAACTCTTTCGAAGCATCTTTTCAACATTTTAGTGGTGAACATAAAGTCCCCATTGAACTAAAACGAGGTGACATATTAGAATTTACCATTGAATCACGAGCTGAAAATCCAGATGGCTACATGGGAGCCGTAAAAATGGCTAGTGAGTTTCAAGAGGAAGAAAATTATTTAGCTTCAAACGGTCCTAATACATACCAATTTGCAGCAATTAAGACGGGAACGTATTACATTATAGTTAATGGCAATAAGTTAAAAGGAAAGTTGAGAATAGATTGGAATATAAAATAAAAAGGCAGTGCTTTTTGCACTGCCTTCCTAAATTCTGACATAGAATGGATTCCATATTAACTTGCGTTTTGTAACAATACTCGTTTTAACTGTTTGCGGAAACGAACACCTAACGTAATTGCTACGATAACGATAACTCCAACAATGATTTTACCGATATGATCTTCTAGCACTCCAAAGATGTCATGTAAGTTTCCACCTAACCAATAACCACCGATTAAGAAGAATGATACCCAAAATAGAGCACCTGAGTAAATTGTAATTGCAAAACGACGGAATGGTAAGTTAATAATTCCTGCAAAATATCCTGTAAAATGACGTACACCAGGAATAAAGAAGCCGATAAAAATAAGGAAGTATCCATACTTATCAAACCACATTCTTGTTAAGTCGATTTTTCTTTGTGTTAAAAATACGTATTTCCCATACTTTTGAATAAAGGGCATACCTAATTTATTTCCTAAAAAGTATTGAATTGTCATTCCTACACTTGTCCCAATAAAGGATAAGATAATTAAAATCGGTAAACTTAAATCGCCCTTCTGTGCTAAAAACCCCGCATATGCTAACGTTGGCTCTCCCGGAAACGGAAGTGCAATATATTCTAACAGCAAACCAACAAGTACAACATAGTACCCGTACTGCTGAAATAATTCATGAACCCACTCCATGTCATCTCTCCTTTCAATCACGTACAACTTCTTACTATTATTGTATAAAAAAATTGTCGAAATAACTATCACAATAGCTTACATTTTTATTACATTTTTGTAAGGCTCACACTAAAGTTTTCTGTTCTTTATTTACTTCTATGTACGTTCATTTAAAAACAACTTAACAAATATATACCGTGAGAAACCTGGCCTTAATATACATTTTTCATCCATTTTTTAACACTTAAAAATCACCTTATTTCGTTCTCAATAAAAAACCACTACAAACTCATACTAACTTCATATTAGCTTCATATACGTATTGTAAGATTATAGCGGAATTTGTTGAAAAATTTAACTAATATATTACTAATCATTAAATTGAATAAATATAAGTCGCTTTTCGAAATTAAAAAAAGGGTGAATAAGAAATGGAAGCTTATAAAATGCACGATTTTATTAATACAAATGTTGAATCTCACCAAAATGAAACCGTTTTTAATTTACACATATGTGAAACAAGTGAATTTGACGTAAGTTTAACAAAATCTACAACACTGTCTTTTATCGTTTCAAAAAAGAACATTAAGATTGTTACGAAAAAATGGATTAATTCAAATCAAGAAAGCATGATTGGTAAAAGTTACATCATTCCAACGAAAGCTTTCCACTACTTCTTACCAATTATTTCTGAAACTGAAGATGAGCTAAATATTCAAGTTCAAAGTTTTGGACTGCATGGTGAACTTTTACTAAATGAAAGATTACTTATTGATAAAAACAACAAACAAAATCCAAAGATTACTACCTTCTTTGAAACATTAGATGAAAATGTAAATAAAGTATTACGAGGATTGCAAATTCATTGTATGTAAGACTATTACAATAGTAAAAAGGAGAATATAATGAAAAAACTATTATTAAGCGCACTATTATCATTAGGATTTTTAACTATTCCATTCACAAATGCTGAGGCAGCTACAACGAACGATCAACTGATTGTAAACACGCAGTTAAATAAAATGGATTATTATCAAAATGGAAAATTTATAAAGAGTTTTACTGTCGCTACTGGAAAAGCAGCTACTCCTACACCTAAAGGTACTTTTCAAATCGTAAATAAAATTAAAAATCGTCCTTATTATACAGGCAAAATTAAAGGCGGCGATCCACGTAATCCACTGGGTGACCGTTGGCTCGGACTAAACATGGCAGGAACTTACGGAACAACTTATGCGATTCATGGTACGAACAATAATCAGGCAATTGGCAAATGGACAACACTAGGTTGCATTCGTATGTATAATAATGATATACACTGGTTATTTGAGCGTATTCCCCAGCAGGCTACTGTCACTGTAAAATAACCTAACAACACGATTTACGTGTAGCCAAGAATTTTATATCTTGGCTTATTTTATTTCTTCATTTACAGTAGCAAAACAACTGTATTTACATATATAATAGGGATAGATTGTATTAAGTAACATCTAAACATTGATAAACATGGATATTAAAATTATACAGTTATAATATTTTATAAATTTTACAATACATACTATAATAGAATTACTGTAATTCTTAAATATTCAGTTTCACTAAAACAACTCCCCTTGCTACTTTCATGATTATTTTATGGCGGGGGCTTATTATATGTATAAACAATCTGAGTCATCGGAAAAATGATGAATTCGAATATTGCAGTAAAAAGCGTTATTTAGGAGGTGTTACTATGACGCATATACTGGTGATTGAAGACAACCCAGATATACAAGAACTAATTCGTGAATTTCTAATGGCACAAAACTTTACCGTTGATGTCGTTGGCGCTGGAACAGAAGGTATACTTCTTTTCCAAAAAAATTCATACGATCTTGTCCTCCTTGATGTGATGTTACCAGATATAGATGGCTATAGTATTTGTAAAATTATGCGAGGACAATCTGATGTACCGATTATTATGTTAACAGGCTTACATAATGAAGAAAGTGAAATTAAAGGATTTGAATTAGGTATTGATGACTATATTACGAAACCGTTTCATTACACCGTATTTATTAAACGTGTAGAAGCTGTATTAAGAAGGGCAGCAACGAAGGAAGCAGAAACCGCAACTATACTACAATTCCGTGAATTGATGTTAAATTCTACAGCATATGCCGCTTATGTTCATGGTAATCAAATTGAATTAACAACAAAGGAATTTGAAATTATTTATACTTTACTGCAAAATCGGGGAAAAGTATTATCAAGAAGTGATTTGCTGAATAAGGTATGGGGCTATGAACATTATGGTGATGTAAGAGTTATAGATACACATATTAAAAACTTAAGAAAAAAATTAGGGATTCCTTATATTAAAACGGTGAAAGGCATTGGCTACAAAATCGAATCGTAGCACAGACAACATCACCAAAAATATTTTCATCAAAACCTTATTATTTTGTATTCTTTTATCACTTTGTCTTTATCAAATTATTTACTTCCTAGCTTCAAACTACGATAAAGAACGTTTTGCAAAAGAAAATGGAGCGCTGTCTACAGAACAAGCGGATTCAGACAAACAAAACGACCAAAGTAAAACGAATCAAAATAAAGCTGTATCACAGGGAGACATTTTTAATTTCCAATCTTCTATTATAGATTATAAATCACTCTCTACAGCTATCAATCATCTTTTGCAGCCTAGCCAAACTGCAAAAGCAAAAGAACATACACAAAGTAGTACGGGGAAAAATAGCACTTCTGCTCCACTTACAGAGATGGAAAAGCAAGTCGCTACTAATGATGCCTTACATAAACAAAATGCAGCAAGTAAAACAAATGATGCACAAGATAATCCAAAATTAACAGATGTACTGCAGCAATTAGCTCCACATATTGGCGCGACAATGCTTGCATTATCTTTACTCGGATCTTTAATTTATACAAAACTAATTGCCAAACCTTTTCAATTTATGAGCGATGCTTTAAAAGATATTATGAATCTTGATTTCTCAGATAAAAAGCTACTTAACAAAAATACAGACCAAACTGATTTTAATTTACAAGTAGCTGCTTCACAGGTCCCAAATATCGTGAAGAATTTACATGCAAGCAATCAAGATTTAAGAAACGAGCTCAAGAGAGAACAACAATTAGAACAATCTCGTAAAGAATTTATGTCTATGGTATCCCATGAATTAAAAACACCAATCGCAGCCGTTATGGGACAACTAGATGGCATGATTCACGGAATTGGAGCTTATAAAGATAGAGATAAATATTTAAAACGTTCCTATGAAATGATGCAAGATATTAACATATTAACGGAAAAAATGTCGGAATTATCCAAAATACAAAACCCTCAATTTAAACCTGATTTAAAAGTTATCTCATTAACTACTATTATTGAGGATGTTATGAAGAAAGTAGATTACTTTGTATCTGTAAAGCAATTAAATGTTCAATCTAACATTAAGCAAGATGTACAAATTTTAGCTGACCCTAAATTTATTCAAACTGCTATTTTTAACATTATTTCAAATGCAATTCATTACACAATTGACCATCAGCATGTATATATAAAGCTTTATGAAAAGCCAAACGGTTACGCATTAGAAGTACTAAATACAGGTTCACAAATAGATGAAGATAAACTCGCCCATTTATTTGAACCATTCTATCGCGCAAACCCTGACAAACACGGCTTAGTACAAGGTAGTGGTCTTGGGTTATACATTGTAAAACAAATACTAGATAAGCATCAGTTTCCTTATGGGATACAAAACACACCTCAAGGTGTAAAATGCTCCATTGTATTTCCAAAAGCAATGTAAAAACCTACTACAATTTCATACCCCAAATTCATACTTCGTATGAGTGGCGGAATTTTGTAGAGTGTCTTACTCTGTTTCGTTCGCCCGTTGTCCTTATTTGGATAGCGGGCGTTTTTTATTATTTAAAAGGAGGATTTTCATGGAGAAATTTAAGTATTCATTACTTGTTTTATTCGGAGCTTGTAGCTACGGCGTACTTTCAACGATTTTCAAACTCGGATTCATTGATGGATTTTCAGCACATCAACTATTAGGAGGACAATATGTCTTCGGATGGATTGGACTTCTTCTGCTCGTTCTTTTCGTTTCACGTCATAAAGTAACAAAAAAGCAATTCTTTTCCTTACTAACAGTTGGCACAACAATGAGTATGACTGGTATCTTCTACGCTATTTCTGTAGAAGAACTACCAGCATCTATCGCTGTTGTCCTACTCTTCCAGTTCACATGGATTGGTGTAGTTATAGAAGCAATCGCTAATCGAACATTACCAAGCCGTGAGAAAGTTATATCTATCATTATTTTATTTACTGGAACATTGTTTGCAGGCGGTGTCTTTGAAGGTCTCGGACAAAACTTTTCCACGAAAGGTATTATCTTTGGTCTATTAGCCGCTGTCTCTTTTTCATTCTATGTTTTTGCAAGCGGGCGTGTTGCTACAGAAGTTCCGCCTTATACGAAAAGCTTTCTTATGACAACAAGTGCTACTCTTATCGTATGCCTATTCTTCCCGCCAACCTTTTTAACGGATGGTGCCCTGCAAGCCGGTCTTTGGAAATACGCTTTCTTCCTCGGATTGTTCGGCGTTGTCGTACCTGTCATTTGTTTTTCAATTGGTGTACCGAAAGTAGGAACAGGACTTAGTACAATACTAGGAGCAGCTGAATTACCAACGGCCATTATCGCTTCTATTACACTTGTACATGAAGTCGTAACCTTCATGCAGTGGATTGGGATACTCTTTATACTACTTGGCATTTTTATTCCTCAGATGCTTACGGCTAGGAAAGAAAAGAAACATAGTAGCGTGCATAGTGCGTAACAAAAGACCTTTCATTGATTTGAAAGGTCTTTTTCTCTATCTCACTTTACTGCTCCATATAGCTTTTCTATCTCATGCTCGATTTGTTTTACATCAATTCGTTCAAATAGTGGTTGCACACTATCAATTCTATTCGGCAACGTATTTTGAGGCTCCCAATTTCGGTTCACAATCGATAACGTGTTTCTAACTCTTTCACTTGAAAATGGTAAAAACGGTTCAAGGAGATTTGCAAAATTAGCGATAAGATACACACAGTTATAAATCGTTTCTTCGCATGAAACTGGATCATCTTCCCTTTGTTTCCAAGGCTGCCTCTCATCAAAGTATTTATTTGCAAAACGTACGGCATCGAATATTGTTTCTAGCGCCACCTTAAATGTAGTTTGCTCAATCAACTCTCCTACATTTTTATATAATCCTTCTACTTTATCTTTCAGTTCTACATCAATACTTCCCTGCGGCACAATGCCATCATAATATTTTTCAATAAACTTTAATGTCCGGTTCACAAAGTTCCCGTATGCACCTAACAATTCACTATTATGACTGTAAATGAATTCACGCCATGAAAAATCAGTATCACGATTTTCTGGTGCATTTACTGTTAAAAAGTAACGAATAGAATCTGGATTGTAGCGTTCTAATATGTCAGGCACCCATACTGCCCAGTTTTTACTTGTAGATAACTTTCTTTTTTCAACTGTTAAATATTCATTTGAAACGATATGACGAGGAATTGCTCCTTCTCCTATTCCAAGCAATACTGCTGGCCAAATGATGGAATGAAACGGAATATTATCCTTTCCGTGCACATAATATGTTTTCGCTTCTTTATCCCAAAACTCTTGATCATCTTTCCCTGTTTCTTCAGCCCAATGTTTACTCGCCGAATAATATCCTGTCACTGCTTCAATCCATACATAAATTTTCTTATCTTCATACCCTTCTACTGGAATTGGTACCCCGATTGGTAAATCACGTGATACGGCCCTATCTAGTAATCCTTCCTTTACATATCTCTCTGTTAGCTGAATCGCATTGTCACGCCATGTTCCTTCTTGTTTTGCGATTTCTACTGCCTCTTTAATTTGCTGCTGAAATGTATGCAATGCAAAATAAAAATGCTCTGTTTCCTGTACGGATGGCGTACTACCGCATAACTTACATTTCTTTTCTAACAAATCGAGTGGATCTAAAATAGCTGAACACGCATCACATTGATCTCCTCTTGCTGCTTCATGGCAATGTGGACAAATGCCTTCTACATAACGATCAGGTAAAAACTGCGTACACGTTTCACAATACGCTTGTTCCACTGTTTTTTTATAAATATAGCCTTCTTCCAATAAACGTAAAAAGACATTTTGCACAGTTTCATGATGGTGCTCACTATCTGTACGTGTATAGCAATCATACGTAAAACCAAGGCTACGAAAACATCGCTGGAACTCTTCATGATACTTATCAGCAATTTCCTTCGCCGTCACACCTTCTTGTTTTGCCCTAATTGCAATCGGTGTTCCATTACAGTCACTTCCCGAAACATACAACACATTCTCACCTTTTGCCCGGTAATAACGTGCTAAAATATCTCCAGGTAACAAACTCGCAATATGTCCAAGATGTAACGAACCATTTGCATACGGCCAAGCGCCTCCAATAAAAATACTCATCTTACATTCCTCCTTTTAAATATAAAAAAGCCCCGCCCTTATCTTAAAAAGATAAGGGCGGGGCTTTATAAACAGTCGCGGTACCACCTTATTTCGCCAATTACTCACATAATTAGCCTTAACAAGTACGGAGCTATATGCTCTTATACTGTGGTTTTGATAACGAGTACCAACTCTCGTCGCCGCCTACTATTATCATTTGATAAGTTCAGGACGAAGCTCAAAGGCCATTGTTCAAATGAATATTCTTGCTTCTTCTCAGCTACCGAAGCTCTCTGGACAGAATGATTTCATTCTACTTTTCCTTTTCAACGCTTTTATATATAACACGTATTTTACGACTTAATTGCAGAAAAATCAAACTTAAATTCAAAAAAAAGGAAATTCCCTTCTCCCGCAGAATAAATATACGTTCACAAAAGGAGTGATACGATTGAATCAAAAACAACTAAGCACGCGTAATGAAAAAAGCTGGAATGCAGCTGCTTATGAAGCTTGGACGAATCGCCACGGGGCACCAGCCGATTATGCAAAAAAGCTTATGAAAGATCCCGTGCGCGAAGTAGAACACTATTTACCTTACATACAATCTCCAAAAGGAAAACGTATTATTAACTTACTCGGGTCAAAAGGAAATAAAGCCGTTGCTCTCGCTCTTTTAGGCGCTGATGTAACAGTTGTTGATATTTCAGCAAGTAATGCAAAATATGCAAATGAACTTGCGGAAGCAGCAGGTGTCTCTATCCAGTATGTCGTTTCTGATGTACTAAATGTGCAGCTCTCCGAATCATTTGATATCGTATTACTGGAACTTGGTGTACTCCATTACTTTCTAGATTTAAAACCGCTCTTTCAAAAAATTGCTACCATGCTTAAAGGAGATGGAACGCTTATCCTTCGTGACTATCATCCTGTTTACACGAAATTATTAGGAGTAGACCACCCATCATTTCGGGCCAATGGAAATTATTTCGATGAAGAATTGATTGAAGATGATGTGGCTTATAGCATCCTTCTTACAGAAGCGCAGAAAGAATCATTGCCTAAAACAACCATCCGTCGCTGGACGCTAGGAGAAATTATTACAACACTTGCACAAGAACATTTTAAAGTTGAAAAACTAATTGAAGAACACGGGTCTCATCAAAGGTGGGTCTTCCCTCCTACTGCACCGGAAGGAATTGAAGAACATATACCAGGTCTATATACATTAATTGCGACAGCATGCAAAAAAGGATCCCTTCACGGATAGGATCCTTTTTGCATGCTCACGCATATAAGTTGAGGTTGGAGATTACCATAATTCTGTAGAATAGGACACAAGATATTTCAACATTTCGTCTCTGACTTACGTCGTCAAAAAGGGGTATGACCAACATAACGAAGAATAATGTTCGTAGTTGATACTGATAATCGTTATCAACTAATTAGAAGTATACATGATGTTATTTCAAATTACAATAGCATTTCTCATTTTTATTTATGAATTTTTTGATATACAAATGTATACATTTTAAGAACATTTCCTCTTATCAATCTGCCATCTTCCATTATCTGCTATAATTTTCATTGAACAGATTAATAACTTCATAATGGTGTTTTTATTAATGTCGTTCTTAATATTTATAAATCATAATAAATAGTTTTTAAAGGTAGGGATAACGATGAAATATGTTAGTATTCGCAAAAAACTACTGTTCACACTCTTAAGCATTTCTTCTTTATTTAGTATTGCTCTTATTGTTATTCTTTCATTCGCTATGAACCAAGCAAGCGAAATTGAAACGTTAAAAAATGATGTATCTAAACGAGCAACAATTTTAAAAGAACGTGGTGATTGGTTCCAAGCACAAGTTGCCGGTTTACAAGAATATTTACTGTCACATGATCAAAAAGGATTGGATAAATTCAACCGAGAAGGAAAAAAACTTGCTGATACTAGAGAGAAAGTAACAAGTGATAAAAAACTCCCAGAAGGAATGAAAGAAGCGATTTTAATGGGAGCAAAATGGCGAAGCGTCATAGATAATGAAGCCCTCCCTCTCGCTCGCGAAGGAAAATGGGACGAAGCATCCAAAATCGCTTTAGCTCAAACCGATTATGTAAACGATCTTTTAAGCCGTTTTACTAAATATGCAAATGAAGAAAATGATAAACGTGACGCATTAATTGCTGACGTAGAGTCTTCTTCATCTCTTATTCAATATATTATTTTCTTCTCTCTTATTACATGTACGTTAACATCTATTTTATTAGCATGGTGGTTCTCTGGTAAACTCGTTAAACCGATACGACAAATTGATGAGAAATTAAAAGAATTAGCCTCTCAAGATGGCGATTTAACTGCTAGATTACACGTAACGAGTAAAGATGAAATTGGTGATATCGCCAATTCCTTTAATCAAATGCTCGCTAACTTACAACGTATCATAAAACAAGTGCAACAAACATCAACAAGTGTAAAAGAAGCGTCTGAAAATGTGTTTATCGAAACCACTGCTTCTATGGAGAATACAGCAAAAACCGAAGAAACTATGAATGCTCTTGCGTATAATATTCGTTCACAAGTTTCAAGTATCGAAGAAAGTTCAACTGCAATGGACGATATAACAACGAGTGTTCAGCGTATTGCAGAATCTGCCTCCTCTGTTGCTAGCCTAGCTGTTACAACTTCAGAAAAAGCAGATAGTGGGAATAAAGTCATTGAGAAATCTATTACACAAATGCATACAATTAACGAAGCTGTTAACGCTACATCACAAGTAGTAGAGCGACTCATTACACATACGAATCATATTGATACTGCACTTCAATCCATTTCTAATATCGCGGAACAAACGAATTTACTCGCTTTAAATGCTTCAATTGAAGCAGCTCGTGCTGGCGAACATGGAAAAGGATTCGCCGTTGTTGCCGATGAAGTACGAAAACTTGCTGAACAATCTCAGCTAGCAGCAACTGACATTAACCATTTACTTCATCAAATTCAAGCTGACACAAAAATAGCAAATGAAATGATGACACAAGGTCAGTCAGAGGCTTCGGAAGGAATTACAGTCATTCGTACCGCTGGATCTTCATTCTCGGAAATTGTTAACCACATTAACAAAGTCTCTACACAAATACAAGAAATGTCTGCAACTGCTGAAGAAATGGCCGCAAGTTCAGAAGAAATGAATGCAGCTTTAAATAACATCGCTTCTATTTCAAATGAAGTTGCCGCCGAAACATCACAAACAGCAACTTCGGCTGGTGACCAAGTAAACAAAATGAGTGTCGTTGCTAAAAAAGCTTCTGAAATGAAAACGACTGTACAAGAACTTGAAGTTCTCGTTTCTCATTTCAAAACAAACGTTTAAAGCGAAACTTTCATTTATACTTCTAGGACCTACAAACTATTAAAAAGAGGGATTTACAATCTCTCTTTTTTTACTTTAAAATATCTCTTTCTATCTCTCATTCCGTCTGCTATAATTCCTAAAGGAAAGAAGAAAGCTTTATTCCAGAAGGAGTAAAGCTTTCTTTCAATTTTTTACATCAATTAATTCTAATACTAAGATTTCACAGAGGAGGCTTTTTATCATATGAATTTTATTAGCATTCGAAAAAAACTAATGTTTATGATGGGAACGATTTGCGCTTTATTTGGCATTGCCTTAGCTTTTATTTTATTTTTTACTATTGATCAATCTCGTCAAGCTCAAGCATTACAAAAAGAAATTTCCCCTTTGGCAACAGAATTGAAAGAACGTGGAGATGCTTATCAAGTACAACTTTCTGCTTTAAGAGGTTATTTATTACAACATGATCAAGTCGAATTAGACAAGTTTAATGAGATGAGTAAACGTCTGGAGGATTCAAAAGATAAACTTCTTTCTAATCCAAATGTTTCTCAGTCCATGAAAAATACAATGGAATCAGGATCGACTTGGAGAAAATTTATTGAAGAAAAAGTTTTCACTCTTGCAAAAGAACAAAAGTGGGAAGAGGCTTTACAAGTAGCTTATGCAGAAAATGGTACTGTTTATAAAGTAATTGGTGACTTCACAAATTACAGTAATGAACAAGCTAAGTTACGTGATCAATCTATCAAAAAAATTGATCAATCTTCACTACAAATTGAATATGTTGTCTTCTTATCACTTGTTATTTGTATTATCGTAGCTATGATTCTTGCATGGTGGTTCTCTGGTAAACTTGTAAAACCAATTCAACAAATCGATAGTAAACTAAAAGAATTATCATCTCAAGAAGGTGACTTAACAGCCCGCCTACAAGTAAATAGTAACGATGAAATTGGTACGATTGCAACATCATTTAATAAAATGTTAGAAAACCTACAACATATCATCAATCGTGTTCAAAAAACATCCGTGGAAGTACAAAATGCTTCTGAAAATATGCTAGAAAAGACGAATATATCACGTGAGGCAACAATAAAAGTTCAAAGCACGATGTCTAGCTTAAATGCAAGTATTCAATCGCAAACTGCTAGCATGGAAGAAAGCTCAACTGCAATGGATGATATGGCAGTAAGCGTTCAGCGTATTGCTGAATCAGCTTCATCTGTAACTGAACTTGCTGTAACTACATCGGAACAAGCTAATGATGGAAGTACTGTTATTCAAAAATCCGTTTCACAAATGACAACGATACACGACGCGGTAAATGCTACGTCAGAAGTGGTCGAACGTCTAATCACCCACACGAAATATATTGATACAGCTGTACAATCTATTTCTAATATCGCAGAACAAACAAACTTACTTGCTTTAAATGCATCTATCGAAGCAGCTCGTGCTGGCGAACAAGGAAAAGGTTTCGCTGTCGTAGCTGACGAAGTTCGAAAACTTGCTGAACAATCTAAAACAGCGGCAACGGATATTAACCAATTACTACATCAAATTCAACAAGACACTGAAACTGCTAGTTCGATGATGTCACAAGGCCGTTCTGAAGCATTTGAAGGCATTCATGTCATTCGTGAAGCTGGCAATTCTTTCACAACGATTGTGGAACAAGTAAATAAAGTATCTACTCAAATGCAAGACATCTCAGCAACTGCTGAAGAAATGGCTGCAAGCGCTGAAGAAATGAACGCTTCACTGAATAACATCGCTTCTATTTCGACTGAAGTGTCTAGTGAAACAGCGGCAACAGCACAATCTGCTGAGAAAAAAGTCACTACAATGAATGAGATGACACAAACTGCTAAACAAATGAAACAAACAGTTGAAGAATTAGATCAACTCGTATCTCATTTCAAAACTGAATAGCTTTCAAAAAATATTCCTCTTTCAAGAGGAATATTTTTTTGAGCTCATTCCCTGCATTATATATATATATCCGTTATAATGAGAACCGATATCATTAATATGTAGGGGGTGCTACACATGTCACAACAAGCATTTGAAGAAAAGTTATATGCAAACTTAGAAGCTGTTATTGATCCTGAACTAGGTGTTGATATTGTTAATCTTGGATTAGTTTATGACGTTACAGCAGATGAAAATAATAATGCTGTCATTACGATGACGATGACTTCTATTGGTTGTCCAATGGCTGGGCAAATTGTATCAGACGTAAAAAAAGTATTATCAACGAACGTACCTGAAGTCAATGAAATAGAAGTAAATGTCGTTTGGAATCCGCCCTGGTCTAAAGAACGCATGTCACGTATGGCGAAAATCGCATTAGGTATTCGCGATTAAATAAAGAAAGACCTGACATCCTAGTCAGGTCTTTTTCTCTTATTATTTTACGCCTACTGCATCATAAGCTTTCGTTACAGCTTGTACAGCTTTAGAGTTTTTACCATATAAATCTTCAGCTGACTGCAGAGCAGCTTGACGCATCATCTTAAAGTCAGAGTTTGCAGTTAAGTATTTCGTAAGAGCACGGTAATAAATTTTTTCTGTCGCTTCACGGCCTACTCCAGTTACTTTCACACCGTAATGCTCTCCGCCATCAGATACTAAATATGCAGCTTTATTGTTAATACTACTGTTAATATGAACGCCGCCATTATCAGCTGTTCCAGTGTAGCGTTTATTGTAATGATCTGGGTAACCTTCACCTGGTTTTAATGGATTTGGAATAGATGCTGGATCTTTCAGAGAACGAAGTGCATCACCAGGTTTTCCAGGTGTATAAATGTCAGCACCTAAATCCCAGCTCTTCTTCTCAACCATGACACCCATAATATCAGATAACGATTCATTTAACGCACCTGACTCATTTTTATAAACAAGGTTTGCTGTATGTTCAGTTACAGCATGCGTTAATTCATGACCGATAACATCTAATCCAGCAGATAATGGAATAAACGTCGTACCGTCTCCATCACCATACATCATTTGTACACCGTTCCAAGCTGCGTTATTCCAGCTTTCTCCGACGTGAACAGTAGAAATAAGCTTCGCACCTTTATCATCGAAAGAGTTACGATTAAATGTCTTTTTGTAGTAATCATATACTTTTCCTGCATTTACATGCGCATCAACCGCTGCTTTATCTTCGAAGAACTTAGATTTACTCTCAACTTCTTCTCCTGTGTATCCAAGCCATTGTGAGAATAAGTTAAACAAGTTTTCATCCATATTTTCTGCATCAAATGTATGAACACCTTGTCCTCGTTTACCATCAAACAAGTTGAACGCTCCTGTTTTCTCATCTTGAGCAATTTCAAATGATTGTCTATCGCCTAATACTCCGTAACCAAATCCTGTAATGTGATCTACAGCGTTATATTTCTCAATCACATTTCCATTCGTTGCATCAACAAAATAATGCCAGTATCCTGGAGCTGGTTTTGAAATCGATGCTTTAACTAAGTATGCAAGATAGTACTTCCCATCTTTTTCATACACAAATAAATCTTTTTTCACACCGTCATAATTCTTTACTTTACCAACTTCTTTTTCAATATCTGCCTTTGCAATCGTTTCAGCTTGCTCTGCACTAATATTTGCAAACGCAGGAATATTTTTATCCTCTAAATTCGGAATAACTTGTCCGAAGAATGCTTTTACATTATTTTCTTTATCTAGTGTAACAGTCTGATCTGAACCATACACAGGAATATTATTATGTTTTTCAACTAACTTCACATGTGTCGTACCAGATTCAGCATCTTTTTCCTCCCCAACGACATTGAAGTGTTTATCAATATTTCCTGCTAATTTAAACATATCTTTCTTACTCTCTAAATATTGAAAGACCGTCTCTTTTTTATCTAGTCCTTCTGGTGCTTTCCATTCTTCACCTATGTATGCAGGTGTTTTAAATTCTTGATGATATTGAATTTTTTGTTCTTCTGCTTTCGTTGTCGTTGCTCCAAATGTTCCAAATCCCCCGGCTATAACAGTTAACGCTAATGCTGATGAAATGACTTGCTTTTTCACTATAACATTCCCCATTCCCATAAAGATTTTTGACACTTTTATACAATTCTTATTTTCCGGGCTAATACCTTTTTTCTAAATATTGAGAAAATTTTTTCTGACAATTCCACTCAAAAAAAGAGGACATCAATTCGATGTCCTCTTTTCCATAAACGTTCTATTGTCTTTTCAATTCGATTGCTAAATAGTGTGATTGCTCTTTCGCTTCAATATGAATATCTTCTACTGCTTCTGCTGCATCACGCATAACAAGATTTTCACCATTTATTACACTACTCCCTTCAATTTGTACAAGGTACAATTGACGGCCTTCTTGCACCGGGAAATGAATTTCTTTTCCAGCATCTAACGATAAAGAATATAAATTCGCATCTTGGTGAATACGAATTGGTGCCTCTCCTTCTACTGGAGATACCATATGGAACCATTCATTTTCACGCTTGCTCCAATCAAATGTAAACTCACCATAGTTTGGTTTATGATCCGCACGATCTGGTAAAATCCAAATTTGTAATAAACGTAGTGTTTCATTTCCTAAATTATGCTCGCTATGAAATACACCTGTGCCAGCACTCATATATTGAACATGTCCTCGCTCAATTGTTCCGCGATTCCCCATGCTATCCTCATGTGTTAAAGCACCATCTACAACGTACGAAATGATTTCCATATCGCGGTGCGGATGCATATCAAAACCAGTTTGTGCCGCTACTAGGTCATCATTAATTACACGCAATACTCCAAAGTTCATGTTATTCGGGTTATAGTAATTCGCAAAGGAAAAATGAAAATGTGTATTTAACCAACCGTGATTTGCTCTTCCCATATTTTTATGATCAACTTTTCTAAACATATCCTTCACCTCATATTATCTCGAATTCAAGATTTATTTTAAAAATTTTTCTCACTGTAATTTTTTTAGTAATTGTAATAATTGATGTTGTTCTTCTACATTTAAATTTTGAAACTGCTCCGCTTGGAACGTTTCTTGAGGCGGGACGATTTCTTCATATAAAGCTTTTCCCTTTTCTGTTAACGAAATATATTTTGTAGTACCTTCTTGTTCACGATGAATCCACTCCAGCTGCTCCATTTTATTTAATAGCTGCGTGATATTTCCCTTCGTAACAAATAGTTTATTTCCGAGCTCTTGCTGCGTTAGACGATTATGTCCTCCAACTTGAGCTAGCACATCAAACTGAGCGGCAGATACATTCCATTCTTTCAAATGCTGATTCGTCTCACGAATACTTTTGTTATAAAAACGTGATAAACGAAACCATAATAGTAATCCGAGTCTATCTTCTGTCTTCATTCTATCACCTCGCTCATTTCATACCATTAGTTTAGAACTAAACTTCATAAAAGTCAATCACTTACTTTTAGTAATCAATAAAGAAAGCACAGTGCCATTTCTCCACTATGCTTTACATTAACTTTCTATTTTTATATTCATCTAACTTCCTCTCCGCGAACTTTCTCGCATCTTTCTCAATCCATCTATCTTCGTACACTTCACTTCCAACATACAATACTTCTCTCTTATGCTGCATCGCATGACGAAACTCATGCAGTAGTGTTTTGAGCACCTGCTCGTACTCTTCCCACATACAAACAAAAATTAATTGTTTTTCTTTATGATAAAAACCACCTACTGGGAATAAGAATTCCTCTTCTTCTTCTCCTAATGATAGAAGCACATGATTCGCATCACACGTATCACAAAAAACAACTGGTGTTTTACATACTTCAATCAGTGAAAACAAATCATCTCTAAGCCTTTTGACATCCCAAGGAAGCTCCGAATCCAACACATACCAATTCTCAACTTGTTGATATACATTTTGAAACTGGAGTTCCATTTCTCTATAATCCCCTTTCCAAACTCCCTTTTCTTATATGTATGCCACAATATGTAAAATATTAAACCTACTCTTTCCCCTTTCGAAAAATGACAATAAAAAAAGAATCTATGTCAGCATAGATTCTTTTTACGTAATCACTTTTTTTTCATCATTTTTTTTAATACAAAGTAACCAATTGCACAAACAATAGCTGCAAGTGCAAAGTATTTCACATATGGCCCAGCTACTTTATTAATACTTTCCCACTCTGTTCCTAATTTAAAACCTAAATATACAAATACAATTGACCATGGAATAACAGCTAATGTAGTTAGCGTAATAAACTTAGCATGTGACATTTTCGCAATACCCGCTGGTATCGAAATAGCATGACGCACAACAGGAATAAAACGCGCTGTAAAAATAACACCAGTTCCGTAACGATTAAACCAATCTTCAGCATAATCAATATGTTTCTTTTGAATTAAAATATATTTTCCATATCGCTCAAGGACGGGTCTTCCTCCGTACCGACCGATCCAATAAATGAATAGTTGTGCGATTACACCACCAATTGTACCGAACGCGACAGCGCCCCAAAACGTAATGCTTCCTGTTGATACTAAATAACCTGCATAAGACAATACGATTTCACTCGGAATAACCTCTAACATCAATCCAAGCATAATTCCCCAATAACCAAGTCCTTCTAGAAAAACTAAAACGGATTGAATCAACTCTCCTAACATCATGTACCTCTCTTTACTGTTTTCATTGCAAAAAATAAAAGTACAAGCAGTAAATATCTTGTACTTTTATTTTTAAAAATTAGTTAGTCTTCGTATCCCACTTAAAGATTCTATTTAAAAATTTATATACATTCTTTGACTCTTTCGTCAGAAGTGGACCTAAGATGGATAGTATAAGCACGTATAGTGCCGAGAATGGTTTCAAGACTGACATTAAACCACCGGCGATGCCGATATTGGCCATAATGATGGAGAATTCTCCTCTTGAAACGATTGTTAATCCAATATTTGTTGACGCTTTATGAGATAATCCAGCTTGTCGCCCTGCAATCATTCCTGCAACAAAGTTTCCGATGATTGTAAGAAGGACAGCACCTAACGTTAACCATATCGCTCCGCCTAATGAAAACGGATCAATGCTTAATCCGAAACTGAAGAAGAAAATAGCTCCGAAAAAGTCTCTAAATGGAACAACGAGATGCTCAATTCTGTCACTATGCTCTGTCTCAGAGAAAACTAATCCTAAGAGAAGTGCTCCAATTGCTTCAGCAACGTGAATTGTTTCCGAGAAACCTGCAATAAAGAATAAAGAAGCAAATACTACAATAATGAAAATTTCATCCGAACTAATATTGAGCAATTTATTTAATAACGGCGTCGCTTTTCTAGCTACAATAAAGAATAGAAGCATGTATCCTAAAGCAATCCCAATTGAAGTAAGAGCACCTAGGAAGGAAGCATGATCCCCTAGAACTAAACCAGAGACAACTGATAAATATACAGCAAGGAATATATCTTCAAACATAATAATTCCTAAAATTAATTCGGTTTCATTATTACCAGTTCTTCTTAAATCCACTAACACTTTAGCAACGATAGCACTAGAAGAAATCGTAATAATACCCGCAATAATTAAGATTTCTAGTAAAGGGAATCCCATTATAAACCCGTATAATAATCCAAGTGAAAAGTTAATTAAAATATAGATTGTTCCGCCAATCGCAATGGAACGTCCAGATTTAATTAGTTTTTTCATCGAAAACTCTAGTCCTAGGTAGAACAGAAGGAACAGAACGCCAATCCGTCCAAGGAAGGAAATTACACTCGCACTTTCAATAAATTTGAGATCAATAACACCTATTGTCGGTGCATGCGGTCCTACTAACATTCCAAGAACAATTAGAAAAGGAATTACTGAGAATTTAAACTTTCCAGCAATTACCGCCGCAATTGCTACTAAAACTAAAGCTGTACCAACTTCAAAAATTAACGTATCCATCTAGTCAGTCCCCCTATTCGAAAGTAACTCATTAATAATTTTTTTAATTTCTTCTCTCTCACCTGAAACTACAAGCATATCGCCTTCTTCAATTACCGTTTCTGGTCCTGGATTGAACAGCTTTTTCATATTCTTTTTCATAACTGCAATAATCGTTACGCTATATGTTTTTCTTATTTCAAGGTCGCCAATTGTTTTTCCGATTGCCGGAGCTGCATTCTCCACTTTAAACCACTCAATTGCTAAACCTTCAAAGACCATCTCAACATTTTCTAATGCTCTAGGTTTGTATACCATTCCACCTAATATTGCTGCAATTTGTCTCGCCTCTGAGTCACGTAATGAAATACTTGAGATACTTTCTTCATGATCTGAATCAAAATGATACATTTCTCTACGCCCATCATCATGAATGACAATCACCATCTTTTCGTTACCTTTCGTAACGATTTGAAACTTATAACCAATACCCGGAAGTTCACTTTCTCTAATATTCATATTTAGCTCCTCCATAACTTCTTTATTTTAATTTTCTGTTTTTCTGTCTTTTGTTCATCCAATCAATTTTAGAAATTCTAACCATTCAGGATACCTATGACTTGGAAATCTTTTATTGTAATAATAAGTGGCTCCTAAAAAGATACTTAAAGATGTAATGATAAAAAATATATTACTTCTCATTTTCAAACTCTTAAGGCTTATATTCAATAAAGATTCTTCTTTCAAATTATCCCCTCTTTCTCGTTTTAAATTTAGTTTTTTAAAATGTAAATAATTCTAAAAATATTACGATGTAACATAATCATAACACAAAATACGTTTATGTAACATAATTTTTTAGAAAAATTGATTCTCGTATATTTTTTGCATATAATTTTCTTATTACGGAAAAAAGGAAGTGTATTATATGGTTGATATCTTTAGCAGATTCCTTGAGGTAACGAATAATATTTTATGGTCATATATTCTTATTGCAATGCTAATCGGCTTCGGTCTTTATTTCTCTTTCAAATTAAAATTCGTCCAAATTACTCATTTCGGTGAGATGGTCAGTTTAATTAGTAAAGGGTTTAATCGAAAAGAAAAAAAGAAAGATAGCATCTCTCCATTCCAAGCATTTTGCTTAAGTGCAGCGGCACGTATCGGTATCGGAAACTTAGCTGGTGTAGCATTAGCCATTTCAATGGGTGGACCCGGCGCAATATTTTGGATGTGGTTTATCGCTATCCTTGGAGCAGCTACTAGTTTCGTAGAATGTACGCTCGCGCAAATTTATAAAGTAAAAGATGGAAGCAGGTTCCGTGGTGGACCAGCATATTACATGGAAAAAGGATTAAACAAACGCTGGATGGGTGTTTGGTTTTCACTTCTTATTACAGTTGCGTACGGATTAATTTTCAATTCTGTACAAGCAAATACAGTAACAATAGCGTTTGAAAATGCTTTTGGACTAGAGCGAACGATCGTAGGAGCTCTATTAGCTTTATTAGTTGCAGTTATTATTTTTGGTGGTATCAAGAGCATTTCACGTATTACAGAAATGATTGTCCCTCCAATGGCGATCATTTATATCGGTGTGGCTATTTTTGTCGTAATTAACAACTTCAATATGTTACCAAGCATTTTTACAGAAATATTTAACAGCGCATTCGGTTTAGACCAAGCTATCGCTGGTGGTATTGGAGCAGCAATCAAATTCGGAATTCAGCGCGGTTTATTCGCGACAGAAGCAGGTATGGGTAGCTCCCCTAACGCAGCAGCAACATCAGATGTATCTCACCCTGTAAAACAAGGACTTGTTCAAGCATTAGGTGTTTTCGTAGATACATTCTTAGTATGTACATCAACAGCGTTTATCGTATTATGTTCTGGACTTTACAAAGGATCGACTTTAGAAGGTATTGAATTAACACAACGAGCATTAAGTTCACAAATTGGACCGTGGGCAAGCACTTTCTTAGCGATTATTATTTTCCTATTCGCTTTCAGTTCTTTACTAGGAAACTACTATTATGGTGAAACAAACATCGCATTCATTAAAGAAAGCAAAACATGGTTACTGATTTATCGTGTTGCAGTTGTCGGAATGGTGTTCTTCGGATCTATCGCTGCCCTTCAAACGGTTTGGAGTTTAGCTGATTTCTTTATGGGACTAATGGTATTCACAAACTTAATTGCCATCTCATTCCTTAGCAAGTTTGCATACGCAGCCTTAGTAGACTATATAAAGCAAAAGAAACAAGGAAAAGATCCTGTCTTCATTGCAAGTTCTATCCCTGGTTTACAGAATACAGAGTGCTGGGATGGACAGGATATAGAAGAGAAGCAAAAGGCTGTATAACAATTAAAAGCGGAGATGACTTGCTCAGAACAATCGGTCACCAGAGCTGGATAACATCTAAAAGCCAAAGCGGCTCTTTTAGAACAAGAGCTATATATCAAACAAAATCCCTATTACTCCACAGTAATAGGGATTTTTATTTATAACAGTTCATAATTTGTTCAAATTAATTCCAGCAAAAGGGTTGATTTATATCAATTACTAGATTATAATAATTATAAATTAGTAATTGATATAACATAACAATTCAAAAGGAGATTGATCATAATGAACAAACAAGTAATCGAAGTATTAAACAAACAAGTAGCAGACTGGAGCGTTTTATTCACAAAATTACACAACTTCCATTGGTACGTAAAAGGGCCTCAATTCTTCACATTACACGAGAAATTCGAAGAACTTTACACAGAATCAGCTACTCACATCGACGAAATTGCAGAACGCATTTTAGCAATTGGTGGCAAACCAGTAGCAACAATGAAAGAATACTTAGAACTATCTTCTATTCAAGAAGCAGCATACGGCGAAACTGCAGAAGGAATGGTTGAAGCAATCATGAAAGACTACGAAATGATGCTAGTCGAACTGAAAAAAGGCATGGAAATCGCTCAAAACTCTGATGACGAAATGACATCTGACCTACTACTAGGCATCTACACAGAACTAGAAAAACACGCTTGGATGCTACGTGCGTTCTTGAATCAATAATAGAACTAAAAGCGGAAGCGGCTTGCTCAGAATCGCAGGGCATTGGAGCTCTCGACCTTGAAGCGCTTTTTGCTTCGAGCGAGAGAGCGAAATGACCGGAGATTCTAGCTGCTGGAGCTGGATATCACCTAAAAGCGGAAGCGGCTCGTTCAGAGTCGCTTTTTTTCTATGGAGTGGTCGCACATATCAGTACATGAAATTTATATCAGCGATTTTCCCAATATATCGACTTACCGACAAATCACGACAATATTAGCACCTCTCTCCTCTACTTTTATCAATATATTACAATCTCTTTTATGTTAATATACAGGTAACACCCTTTAGTAAAATAGATCCAAAAAAGCTTTTCCATATTCATCATTTACTACTTAAATGGCGGGAGTGGTTCAGTTGAAAGACTACTTAATTAGAGCATTTTTTGCGTTAATAACAGTTGGGATTGTCTTACTTATAGCTAATATTTTCAATATACGTGTCGAGGTGAAAGACTATGCTTTCCTCGTTGTTGTAGCAATTGGTGGCGGCTGGGGTGGCTGGTACCTGTATAAGAAACAAAATAATAAAAGTGATAAAGGCATTCCGAAGTAATATGGAATGCCTTTTTTGTATAATACACAATTAAGCTTAAATCACTAATAAAAGCCGTCCACAAAAAACATCATATAAACCCATACTCTATGGTAAATAAAAAAATTCATTTTGAATATAGAAATAGTCCAAAATCCTGCATAACAGAGGTATGACCCATTTGCCGCAACATTGTGGCTATATTCCCACGGTGATATGCTCCGTGGGTGACGACGTGTAGTATTGTTTCAGAAACCGTCGTATCCAGGTACCCAGCATATGGATTATCAACCTCAAACACTTTTTCATAATCTTGTTGACTACTTAAAAGTTCTTTATATCTTTTAGATAATTCATAAAAACTAGTTTCCATTTCCTCAATATTTTTTGTTTCCAGCTGTTCTTTCAATTGATCTGTGTGTACCATTGCATCACTCATGCTTTTACCAGAAATAATCTCGAGCCAGGCTAAATCTGTAAGGTATATGTGAGACATTACTTTTGCCACCGAAGAAAAACCACTATTAACTTCCTTATGGAAAATGTCTTGCGGTAGTTCTTTTAAGCGATTTAAAATAACTTCATTTGCCCATAAGTGGTAGTTATACATTTTTAATACAGAACGACCCATGCTCATTTCTCCTCCAATTTTCATTTTAATGATTAGATTATGATACATAGCTGATTAAAAATTCATAAAGGATTACATCTATAAAATTTATTCTGATTTCGATTAAAAAAACCTCTATTAACTTCATAAAAAACATTCCCTATCTTCCACAATCTACCCCTTTAACGGAACAGTTCTATGTCACTCAATAATTCCTTACTTACCTTTTATTCAGATGTTCTTTTTTTAGTCAGCAAAACATACCTCCATCTATACTTCCACTCTTCCAACGATTTCACATCTCACTATCAATATATTTAACCAGATTAAAAACACATACCTTTTTACGATAAAAAAGACATGTGTTTCCAAAAATCTATATAAAAATCAAAATGATAAAGGCATTCCGAAGTAATATGGAATGCCTTCTTTTTATTGCCGTCTATAATAAATAATAAAATTCAAACCGCTAATACAACCAATTGCAATAAACATGCTAAAACTCTGTACATCTCCAGCTAGACTATACTCATCAACGATAAACCCAGACATAAACAACGTTATCGCGGCAACACCGATACACAATATCGAAATAAGCCAAAGCGAAAATTCATTAATTAGCTCTTTCTTCTGTGTTGAAACAATTAGCATAACAAGAATAGATGCTGCTAAAATATTTTTAAAAACAGGACGTAAATACACAAACTCCTCCATCTATTTCTCCTTTTCCAAAAACATTACATCTTAACATTAATATATTTAACCAAATTAAAAACACATGCCTTTTCAAGATAAAATGACATGTGTTTCCACAAACATCTATAAAATTGTATTATGATAGCTGCTTCCACTTCGTTCCTAAAACAGGACGCTCATAATTTTGGATTGCATGAATTAGTTTATCTGCCGTCTCAGCTGAAACGATCAACTCTTTATTTGATGGATTCATAAATCCTTCTTCTGCTGCACGTTCAACCATTTGCAAAATTGGCCCATAAAAGCCTTTTATGTTCAATAAACCAACCGGCTTATTATGTATACCAATTTGTGACCAACATACTACTTCAAATAGCTCTTCAAACGTTCCGTATCCGCCTGGTAATGCAATAAAAGCATCCGCAAGCTCTGCCATTTTCGCTTTGCGCTCGTGCATCGTTTCTACTTCAATTAATTCTGTTAGCCCTGTATGAACAATTTCTCCTCGGAATAGACCGCGTGGCATAACACCTGTTACACGTCCGCCTAAGCGAAGAACTTCATTTGCCACTTCTCCCATTAATCCAACGCAAGAACCACCGTATACAAGCTCATAATCGTTCTCAACAAACATTTTTCCTAACGCTATTGCCTGCTCTTTAAATTCTGGTCTCTCCCCTAAGTTGGAACCTGCAAACACACAAATCTTTCTCATTCCTACACCCCGAAACTATATATTGTTATGATACAATGAACATTGTACAACATATTGAAGGGATGAGGAAGAAATGGATATCGTCGCATTTCAAAGATGGGTGGAGGAATTTTACGAAAAACGAAGCTGGTCACAGTATAATTCCTTTATTCGCTTAAATTTCTTAACAGAGGAAGTTGGAGAAGTTTCACGCGTTGTTCGCGCCATTGAAATTGGTCGTGATCGTCCTGACGAAAAAGTGAAAACAGAAGAAGAGCTAAAACAGGAACTAAAAGAAGAACTTGGTGATGTACTATCTAACCTTATTATTCTTTCAAAAAAATATGATTTAGATTTACAAGACATTATGGAGGCTCACGTCACAAAGCTTTCGAAAAGGTTCGAGACATCAAAATGAGAATATTATCAATTATGGTATAATATTCTTGTCACAATACTAAGGGGGATTTTATGTTATCTAAAAAATTGCACGACGCATTAAACGATCAAATGAACTTTGAATTTTACTCTGCCCACGCTTATATGGCAATGGCTGCTTACTGTACATCTGAGAGCTATGATGGATTCGCTAACTTTTTCCTTGTACAAGCTGAGGAAGAACGTTTCCACGCAATGAAGCTTTATAACTACATTAACGACCGCGGTGAGCGCGCTATTGTTACTGGATTTGATAATCCGAATAACGAATATGAATCTGTACTGAACGCTTTTGAAGTGGCACTTGAGCACGAGCGTGAAGTAACGAAGCGTATTTACAACTTATCTGATATCGCTTGGGATGAGCGTGAGCACGCAACAATTACCTTCTTAAAATGGTTCGTCGATGAGCAAGTAGAAGAAGAAGCTTCATTCGATAGCATCATCCAAAAATTAAAACGTATTACAAGCGATTCAAACGCACTATTTATGCTAGATGCTGAATTAGAGAAACGTACATTTACGCCTCCTACTGAATAGTATTTCAATCACCTTAATGAATGTATTAAGGTGATTTTTTTATTTCTTCTCTAAGCTTAATAACCTTAGCCATATCCTTCTTATAAAGCGCTGAAACCTTTTCAACAAAATCACTATGAGTAAAAGTCCCATCCCCTTCTTCTACTATGCTTAAATACCCATGTATGAATTTCAAAACGGTTCTAGCATCTTCACCAGTTAATTGATTAATGTTCTCCATAATCTCATCAGACTCCCTTAAACTATCCCGTTCTTTCAACTTAATCCCCCTCTCTATATTATTTATCATATCAAAATAAAAAAGTCGTTCATCCCTCTAGGCGAGAGATAAACGACTTCGTTTGTTTTTATTAAAGCATAACCCCAACGATAATCGCTGATAATATACTTACTAACGTTGCACCGTATACAAGTTTTAATCCGAATGAAGATACAACGTTTGCTTGTTTGCCATCGATACTCTTCGTTGCACCTGCGATAATTCCGATTGATGAGAAGTTCGCAAATGATACAAGGAAGATAGATAAAATGCCTACTGTACGAGCTGATAAATCTCCAGCTACTTTACCAAGGTCAAGCATTGCAACGAATTCGTTCGTTACTAATTTCGTTGCCATAATTTGTCCTGCCGTTAGCATCTCTGATGTTGGAATACCCATTACGAATGCTAATGGTGAGAAGACATATCCTAAAATGCTTTGGAATGTGATTCCGAAAATTGAATCGAACACACCGTTAATTGCTGTAATTAATGCTACGAAACCGATTAACATCGCCGCTACTGTTACAGCGATAGAGAAACCAAGCATAATATATTCGCCTAACATTTCAAAGAATGTTTGTTTTTTATTTTCTTGTAATTCTAAAATATCGTCTTCTTCTTTCACTTCATATGGATTAATAATATGAACGATAATGAATCCACTGAATAAGTTTAATACAAGTGCTGTTACTACATATTTTGGATCAATCATTTTCATGTAAGAACCGACGATTGACATCGATACTGTTGACATTGAAGATGCACAAAGTGTGTATAAACGATTTTTCGGTAATTTGCTTAGTTGATCTTTTACTGTAATGAATACTTCACCTTGACCAACAATTGCGGCTGCTACTGCATTATATGATTCTAGTTTTCCTAAGCCGTTAATTTTACTTAATACGAAACCGACTGCACGGATGATAATCGGTAAAACTTTAATATGTTGTAAGATCCCGATTAATACTGCTAAGAAAATAATTGGTAATAATACTGTTAAGAAGAATGGTGCTTGTCCATCATTTGCTAAACCACCAAATACGAAATTAACCCCTGCTTCCGCAAATTTTAAAATAGCGCCAAACCCATCTGCAATCCCTTTTACTAATACAAATCCGACCTTTGTATTTAGTAAGAAATACGCAAGTACCAATTGGATGACAAGCATAAGTGCAATTGGTTTATATTTAATTTTCTTACGATCTGAACTGATAAGGAACCCTAGTACAAATACTACAAGTAAACCGACTAGAAACATTACGATCTTCATATGTGAATCCTCCACTTCTCCCACGAGTTATCGGTCGTATAACGTATAACGAATGACGTCTGACCATTTGTGTTAAAAAAATTTAAAACCCCTAAATACTATTCAACTTTTATCTAAAATCAGTAAGCGTTTACATAAATTGCAATTTATAAAAGGTAGCCTCTTCTCTCCTACCATACTTGAAAGTCTGAAATTGATACCACCTACAAATCAAATTGTAAGCGTTATCTAGTCGAAATGCAATATAAATTTAAAAAGATTTTTATATGTTAATATATTCCTAAATAATTGGTTTTTTCATGCAGATTTACCATAAAAAAATAGCCCTAGCTATGAGCTAGGGCCATCTTTGTTTATAACATAACACCAACGATAATCGCTGATAGAATACTTACTAATGTCGCACCGTACACAAGGCGTAGACCGAATGATGATACAACATTTGATTGGTTTTCATCGATACCTTTCGTTGCACCTGCGATAATTCCGATTGATGAGAAGTTCGCAAATGATACAAGAAATACAGAAAGAATACCAACTGTACGAGCTGATAAATCACCAGCTACTTTTCCAAGATCCAGCATCGCAACAAATTCGTTTGATACTAATTTTGTTGCCATAATTTGTCCCGCTGTTACCATCTCTGCTTGCGGGATACCCATTACGAATGCTAATGGTGAGAAAATGTATCCTAAAATAGCTTGGAATGTAATACCGAACATGGAATCAAACAAGCTATTAATTGCTGTAATTAATGCTACGAAACCAAGTAACATTGCCGCTACTGTGATTGCAATCGTGAAACCAAGCATAATATATTCACTTAGCATTTCAAAGAATGACTGTTTTTTCTTATTTTCTAATTTCAGTGTATCTTCTTCTTCTGTAATATCGTACGGGTTAATAATATGAATAATAATGAAACCACTAAATAAATTTAATACAAGTGCTGTTACTACATATTTCGGTTCGATCATTTTCATATAAGAACCTACGATTGACATTGATACTGTCGACATGGAAGATGCACATAATGTATATAAACGATGTTTTGGGATTTTACTTAATTGATCTTTTACTGTAATAAATACTTCCGCTTGCCCAACAATGGCAGCCGCTACTGCGTTATATGATTCTAGTTTTCCTAGACCATTTACTTTACTTAGCGCAGTACCAATAGCACGAATAAATATCGGTAAAATTTTAAAGTGTTGCAGAATTCCGATTAAAACGGCAAAGAATACGATTGGTAATAACGCTGTTAAGAAGAATGAAACCTCTCCTTTATTAACAAGACCGCCAAATACGAAAACGATTCCAGCTTCCGCATATCCAAGAAGCGCGCCAAATCCATCTGAAATTCCTTTTACTAAAATATAACCAACTTGCGTATTTAATAAGAAATAACTTAACGCTAGCTGAATAACAAGCATAATTGCGATTGGTTTATACTTAATCTTCTTTCGATCGGCACTTATAAGAAAACCGAGTACGAATACAACGAGCAATCCTACAAGAAACATAACAAACTTCATTAATAAAATCCTCCATTTAACTCTTCATTAACGTTGAACGTCTGACCACTTGAAATAAGAAATAATCCGAACTTTCCATTTCTCCTCTAAAACCTTCAATCGGATAGGAAAGATCATAAAACCTCTTATTTCAAAGGCATTTTCCATTCTAACACAAATCACAACTCATATCCGCACTTTTCTTAAAAAAAATACATTTTATTATAAAGCATTCATGAATGTTCGTCTTTTACATTATATAGCGAAACTTTAATCAGTGTCATCTCCACTGATTATCAGCCCGCATCAATCGAAAGTTTTACTGTTCACAAATAGCGGGATAAAACAAAAAAATGAGCATCAAGTTTCACTTGATGCTCACCTCATTATACTGCTTTTTCTTTATCAGCTACTGTTGGCTTATCCCAGCACTCTGTATTGCTCAAACCTGGAATAGACTCCGCATAGAACACTGGATCTTTTCCTTGTTTCTTTTGCTTAATATAATCCGATAACGCTGCAAAAGCGTACTTAGAAAGGAATACGATCGCCACTAAGT
Organism: Bacillus sp. IBL03825; assembly: GCF_024712505.1. NCBI lineage: Bacteria > Bacillati > Bacillota > Bacilli > Caryophanales > Bacillaceae > Bacillus > Bacillus sp. IBL03825. The sequence goes on from NZ_JAMXKE010000001.1 coordinate 4,955,924, forward strand.
TAATAACAGCCATAATCCCCATAAATAAATCTGCTAAATCCCAAACGATTTGAATTGTTGCTACAGATCCTAAAACAACCATACCAAGTACAGCAATGCGGTATGCATTTAATAACACTTTACTTCCATTTAAGAATTCAATATTCGTTTCACCATAGTAGTAGTTACCTACTAATGAACTAAATGCAAACAAGAAGATTGCAACTGCTACAAATATAGAAGCCCACGGTCCGATATGTTGACTTAATGCTTGTTGCGTTAATTGAATTCCGTTTAAATCAGCCGCTCCAGGCACATCTGATAATAAAATGATAAATGCTGTACAACTACAAATTAATAATGTATCTGTAAATACCCCTAAAGTTTGAATGAAACCTTGTTTAACTGGGTGCGTTACGTTTGCAGTCGCAGCTGCGTTCGGCGCACTACCCATACCTGCTTCATTTGAGAATAATCCACGTTTTACCCCTAGTAAAATCGCAGCTCCTAATCCCCCACCTACTACTTCTTTAATTCCGAAAGCATGTAAGAAAATTTCTTTAAATACATACGGAATTGCCGTAATGTTTGTTACAACAACGAATAATGCCACTGCTACATATATAATTGCCATTACTGGAACAATCATTTCAACCGCACGTGCAATACGTTTTACTCCGCCGAAGATAATGATTGCAAGTAAACCAGCCATAAACAGACCTACAAACTTACCATCTGTGTTAAATGCTCCATCAAAAGCCGCTGCTACTGTGTTTGACTGCACAGCGTTGAAAATTAATCCGAAACTAACTGTTATTAGAACAGAGAAGACAACTCCTAGCCAGCGTTTCTTTAAACCCTTTTCCATATAATAAGCTGGACCACCACGGAATGCATTCCCATCTTTTACTTTATAAATTTGCGCTAATGTGCTCTCTACAAATGCAGAAGCACCCCCAATTACCGCAATTAACCACATCCAAAATACTGCTCCTGGTCCACCTGCTGAGATTGCGATAGCTACACCAGCTAAGTTACCAGTACCTACACGAGAAGCTGTACTCATACAAAAAGCCTGGAACGACGATACACCACTCTTCTCTTTTTGTTCTTTCCTCGTTTTCGAACTTGCCCCGTCCCCAAGCAATCGAATCATTTCACCGAAGTAACGAACTTGGACAAATTTCACACGAAATGAAAAGTAAAGCCCTAACCCAATTAACATCGCAATAATGATATATGACCAAAGGACATTATTTACATCCCCAATTACCTTAGCTAAAAAATCCATAATTGCATTGCCCCCTCTTCCTAACAATAAGAAAATTATATTCTAAAAACTTTTAGTAATCAAGAACTTTATGTTAGGTTTTATGACATGAGCACGTTAAACTTCTTAACATATATGTTTTTTTTACGTGAAAATATAACCAGTACGTGCATTTATCCAATACTCAATCACTCCTCACATTTGACCGTTCATACTTTTAAGACAGTGCGTTCTCTACAAATAACGAGAATAATGAACAAAAAAAATTATATTAACAATTCCCTCTCACTCTTTTTATCATTTACTACAACAAAAAAGACGAGCATCGATTTTATCTCGACGCTCGCCTTTTCATTACACTGCTTTTTCTTTATCCGTTACCGTTGGCTTATCCCAACACTCTGTATTCGTTAAACCAGGAATAGAATCTGCACTGAAGACTGGATCTTTCCCTTGTTTCTTTTGCCTTACATAGTCTGCCAAAGCAGCATATGCAAATCGGCCAAGAAGCGTAATCGCAATTAAGTTTGTGATTACCATTAGTCCCATAAATAAATCCGCCATATTCCATACAACTTGAAGTGTAGCAACAGAACCGAATAATACCATTGCAACCACCGCAATACGGTAAATTGTTAACCAAGTTTTACTTTGTTTAATGAATTCAATATTCGTTTCACCATAATAGTAGTTTCCTAGAAGTGAACTAAATGCAAATAAGAAAATAATAATCGCTAAGAAGCTACTTGCCCACGAACCGATTTGTGAACTTAACGCCACTTGCGTTAATTCAATACCTTCTAAATTCGTTGCCTTATATGCACCAGAACATAGTACGATAAATGCTGTTGATGTACATACTAAAAATGTATCTACTAATACTCCAATTGTTTGAATAAATCCTTGTTTCGCTGGATGTGTTACATCCGCTGTTGCTGCCGCATTCGGCGCACTACCCATACCTGCTTCATTCGCAAATAATCCGCGCTGAATACCATATTTCATCGCAGCACCAATACCGCCACCTACAGCTGAATCTAAACCAAATGCACCTTTAAAGATTTCTGTAAACATGTCCGGTATTAAATAATAATTTTTAATAACAACGAAAACTGCTACTGCAATATAAATAAGTGCCATTGGTGGAACGATCATTTCCGACATACGCGCAATACTTTTCACACCGCCAAAAATAATAACTGCCACTAATGCAGCTAATGCAATCCCAACAATGTAACGCTCAATACCAAATGCATTTTTAAATGCTAAAGTAACTGTATTCGCTTGTACGGAGTTAAAAATTAAACCGTAACTAATTGTAATTAGAATAGAGAACCAAATCCCCATCCAGCGTTTATTTAAACCTTTTTCCATATAATAAGCAGGACCACCACGGAAGCCACTGCCATCTTTTATTTTATAAATTTGCGCAAGCGTACTTTCCACGAAACTTGAAGACGCTCCGACAATCGCAATAACCCACATCCAAAATACCGCTCCAGGTCCTCCCATAGAAATAGCTAACGCTACACCGGCTAAGTTCCCGATTCCAATACGAGCTGCTGAACTCATACAGAACGCTTGGAAAGAAGATACACTACCTTTTTTACGCGTCTTTCCAGTTAATCCATCACTCATTAGTCGAACCATTTCTCCTAAATGAGTAATTTGTACGAATTTCAATTTAATAGAAAAATAAAGACCTAAACCAATTAACATTGCAATAAGAATATATGACCAAAGAATTGTATTCGTTGATGAAACAAATTGCTCTAAAATATTCATACAATTAACCCCTCCTTTTCTCCATAAAACGAATTATATTTAAAAAACATTTAAAAATCAACATTTTTCGACAATTTGCAATTTCCAAATATTAGCCAGACACGAAGTAACAATATCTTTATGACTCTCCTCCCTCTAACTGTGCATACTAAAATAAAAAGTAAATCTACAAACTATCCCATTGACAAAAACACCAACCTGTAACTATAATGATTACATCAGGTTGTAACAAACCTTATTACAACAAATTCATTTACTTTCAGATATACACTTTAACAAAACACTTTGGAGGGATTTATTATGAAAATCGGAATCATCGGAGCAACTGGTAAAGCAGGAAGTCGTATTTTAAAAGAAGCATTAGATCGCGGACATGAAGTAACTGCAATCGTAAGAAACGCTGCAAAAATTACAGAAGAAAATATAAAAGTTTTAGAGAAAGATGTATTCGCTCTTACATCTAATGACCTACAAGCATTTGATGTAGTTGTAAATGCATTCGGCGCTCCAGCAGGAGAAGAACATCTTCACGTAGATGCAGGAAACGTACTAATTGAAGCTATGAAAGGTGCACCTAACACAAAATTACTTGTAGTTGGCGGCGCTGGAAGCTTATTTGTAGACGAAGAGAAAACAACGCGTGTATTTGATACGCCAGGTTTCCCAAATGAATACCTTGCAACAGCTCAAAACCAAGGTAAAAACTTAGAAATTCTGCAACAAACAAACGATATTACTTGGACATTCATCAGTCCTTCTGCACTATTCGCATTAGGAAAACGTACTGGTTCTTATACAGCTGGACAAGACAATCTTCTTGTTAACGCAAAAGGTGATAGCTACGTAAGTTACGAAGACTTCGCAGTTGCAGCACTTGATGAAATCGAAAATCCAAAACACGTAAACGAACGCTTCACAGTAGTTTCTGAAACTGAGTAATAAAAAAAGCTCGTAAAACATAATGTTTTACGAGCTTTTTCTTATTATTGCACTTGTTCTAAGCCATTTGGAGTAATCTTGAAGGAAATTTCTTTAAACTTTTTCTTATCTCCTTTTCCTACTAACTCACTATTTTTATACCAAATTAAACGACCTGATTCGGCATGATACACTTTCACTACATCTCCATACTGGAATGAAGTTCCATTTACTTGCTCAGCAAAATTCTTTGAAGTTTCTTGTCCTTCTGCTGTTACATGTTTTTTCCCCATTCCGTTTTGATCATATAGCGTAATTCCCATATATAATTCATTCTTAAAGTAGCTATGAATTTGTTCATTTGTATACGTCACATGTAGTTTCTTATCGTCATGATTTACCGTTACAATAGAACGGATAACGTCACTAAGCCCTTGGTATACAAAACTGTCTCCATACTTTACTTCTAATGCTACTTCTGTTACTTGCTTATTTCCAAAACGATCTTTCGTTTCTACTTTCACTGTTTGCTGACCAATTTTTGTCGTATCTGGTTTCCCTACAAAACCTACCACTTCTCCATCTTTCACTTCAACAAACTTCTTCGCGTCTAGCGTTTCGCTGTTTGTTCCAATTACTACTTTTTGTGGATTTGCTTTTACTGTCTGCTCGCCGTCTAATCTTTCAAATCCATTTTCAGTGATTTTGAAGACTAATTCCTTTATCTCTTTACTTTTTCCTTCGCCCACATATACATCTTTTTGATACCAATGTAAACGAGAAGATTCCGCATGATATACTTTCACTACATCTCCATACTCAAATGCAAGCCCATTCACTTCCTTAGCAAATGCTTGCGTATTCTCTAAACCTTTTACCGCTATATGTTTCTTCACTGTTCCTTCTTTATCGTACAATGTGAATTCAAAATACTTTTCATCTTTAAAGTAATCATGAATCAGGTTCTTTGTATGTGTCGCACTCAGTTTTTTCGTATCATGATGCAAAGTTACAATTGATTTCATATCGTCGGCACCATAACTTAATCCATATACAAGTAGGCTATCTCCATATGTTACTGTTAGAGGAACTTCTGTCACTTGCTTATTTCCAAACATATCTTTCGTTTCTACTTTCACTTGTTGTTCACCGATTTTTGTTGTATTTGGTTTTTCTACAAATCCAACTACTTCTCCATCTTTCACGTCAACAAAGTTTTTTGCGTCTAACTTCTCAATATCTGTTCCTACTACTACTTGTTGCGGTTTCGCTGTTACTTCTTGCAACATATCCATTCTCTCAAAGCCTTTTTCTGTCACTTTGAAGAATAGTTCTTTTGCCCCTTTTTTCTCACCTTGACCAGTAAGGGTATTATTTTGATACCATTTCAAACGATCCGGTTCTGCGTGGAATACTTTTACTACATCTCCATACTCGAATTGCATACCATTCACTTGCTTCGCAAAGTTCTCTGATGTTTCTTGTCCCTCTGCTGTTACATGTTTTTTCTCTTTTCCATCTCGATCGTATAACGTGATACCCATGTATAACTCTTTATTAAAATACTCATGAATCTCGCTATCCATATCAGTCACATGGAATTTCTTCTCTTCGTGCTTTAAAGTTACAATTGAAGCAATATCATCGCCATATCCTGCGTATACAATACTATCTCCATAAACCACTTCTACAGGTACCTCTGTCACTTGCTTATTCCCAAAACGATCTTTCGTTTCTACTTTTACTGTTTGCTTTCCGATCTTCGTTGTATCAGGATTCTCCACAAACCCGACTACTTCTCCTTCTTTTACCTCAACAAAGTTTTTCACATCTAACTGGGCAATGTCCGTTCCGACTACTACCATTTGTGATCGTGCCGTTACTTCTTGCAAACCATCTTTTAATTCAAAGCCTTGCGGAGTAATTTTAAAGAATTTCTCTTTTTTATTTTTAGCTTTCCCTTGATCTACAAGTTCGTTATTTCGGTACCATTTTAAACGACTCGGTTCTGCATGGAATACTTTTACTACATCACCATATTCAAAATTCAATCCATTTAGTTCCATCGCAAATCGTTTTCCACTTTCTTGCCCTTCTGCTGATACACTTTTCTTTTCAATCCCATTTTGATCATATGCTGTTAAACCTATATATTTTTCTTTATCAAAAAGGTAATGTATTTCATTACTAATAAAAGCGACATGTAATTTTTTTTCATTGTGACGAAGCTCCACTGTCGACATTACATCATTTGAAATTCCTTGAAAAATCATACTGTCACCATAAACAGCATTGACTGGAACAGTAATTAAATTTTCATTCCCTTTTTCATCCTCAATTTCTACTAACACTTCCTGTTTTCCACTCTCTAATTTAGACCATATAATCTTACCTGTTACTTTTACATTCTCACCTAAATTTTGAACAAGTTTACCCGCTTGCTCTTCATCAAAATTGGTACCAACTACAAGGTTTTGTACCTCATTAGCAGGTTCACCATACGGAACTTTATACGGTTCAACTTGCTTCTCGCGAATATCATTACTATCTGTAGCTTTCCATATTTCTTTTTCTAATTTAGGTAAATTTAATTTTTCTATTTTTTCTCTAGTCTCATCACTTGGAGTTAATCCCCATTCTTTAAAGAAAGGAACTAAATTTTGTCCTGCCACTTTTGATGTCATATAAACAAACATTTGCTTTTTCTCTTCATCAGAAGTAGGCAATTCCTCCTTAGGTAACATACGATAAGCTTGATGCAGTCTCGGATAAAAATGTTCTCCGTAAACAACATTTAATTGCCAAAACATTGTAAGAGGATCAAATTCATCAATTATTCTTTCTTCTATAGGTTTCTCTAAGTACTCAAATGACTTTTTATAGTGCCCATCCATTTCTAATTCATTTCCTAATGCTTTTTGCACCATTAAAGAATAAATATTGACTGTTACTTCTCCAATAGCATCCCAATCCCAAGGACTTTGCTGATGTAGATGTCCAACTTCATGCCATGGTCCCCAGCCATCCTTTTCAAGCACTTCTATATCTAAAACTCTATTCATTGCGCTTGGAATATATCCTGTATGATAATTTGTTGCAAACATAAAATCATCTTCAGCAGGCTTCCGTTTTTCAACAAACTGAACATAATGAATTGGAGATTTCGCGAGTCCAATTCCATCCTCTGATAAACCAGCTACTGCATTTTCTATTCGAATAATCTTATCATGCAATTTCATTAACTCTATCGGGCTTGTGTTTTTCATAAACTTTTGTATAGAGCTCGGACTAGCAGTAACTAAACTCCGCTCACCTTTTAATTCAACCGCATAAGGATCTTTATATTTCTTTAACATTTCATCCCAATCTTTTTTCGTATGCTTACCTAAAATAAACAAAGGAAAATGGCTACCACCCTTCGTAACTGAAGCAGTTACCTCACCTTCGTTATTCATATTGTAAAAATATAAAATACCACCTCTTGGCGATGAAATAACGTTTTTTCCAGGTTTTAAATCAAATTTTTCAGGTGCCTCTTCATCATAAGATCTCGTTCCTATGAAAGCTTGAATAGACTGTGTTCCTTTTATTTCAACTGTAATTTTTTCATTTGCCGCTGCATAAATTCCAGTCGGTTCATTAACAGAAAGATCAAAAGTTACTTTTAATCGTTCTGTTTCCTTGTCTATATCCCCTTTTCCAGGTACCTGGAACGTCCTTTGCTCAAATTTGTTCTCTTCCAAATTCCCACCTTTAACCTCTTCTAAAGGTGCTGCATATCCTTTCGATGCTTCGAAAGCTACTGGCGATAATAATGTAGATATACATATTCCAGCTACTAATACCCTACTCGTCTTTTTCTTCGACATAATCTGTGTCCCCTATTCCTTTATTTAGAGAAACTATCCTATATATTCATTTAATAAGACATCCTATTATTTTTATAAAAACATTTAACGAATAGACTAACACCTCGCACACCTGTATCAATTACTACCGCATTCCTCTCAATGTATTCGCTTTCTTACATTATAAAATTTTTATGTACTGTATCCCCCTCACTTCTCTCTACTTGTGACGAGTTCTCTCTACATAAAAAGAGAATAGTAAAAGATATATTTCAGTATTGTCATCTATACATCTAAAATTGTGAATAATAATAGAATCTTACATTTTCTTCATATATGACCATCAATAGGTAGTTTTTCCAACTGAATTTTACACGCTTTCTACTTTGTTTGATAGCCTTTCCAATCAGAATAATGTTACGATTTTGTGAATACAATCTATTAATTGTAATGTTTGAATTTTGGTATATTTATATTATTTCTAAATAGAGTTCAAACTGTATAAACAGTAATTTTATCCCGCATTTAATTTTTTTAATATAATTTTATCAGTCATATAAAAAAGCACTGGCACAAGCCAATGCTTTTTCATTATCTCTTTTGATTCGGTTTATGTGGTTCATTTGGAGTATGTGGTTCATTTGGAGTATGTGGTTTATTATTATCATGACCATTTGTTGTTTTCCAACTTACCGATAACTCCGGACTTGTTTTTTCTTCACTACGCTCAAGTAATACAACTGCATTTTGAATAGTCGGTGTCCCTTTATGTGCAATCCCTTGTAACTTTGTTAAATTCCCTAATACTTTAAAGCTAAACCCACCAGCTGGTGTTTGTTTCGGAATTAAGATGCGGAACTTTTCTCCTACATTAAATTCCGTTTTTGCTTCGCCCTTTTCATTTACAAATTTCGCGCCTTCTGGTGCACCTGTTGCTTGCACTTTATATGTTCCGCTTTTCGCATTTGTTTCTACTGTATATAAACCTGTTTCAAAGAAATCATTTTTCAACACTGCTTGTTGCTCTTCTGACGGCACGACACTCATCGTAATTTCTTGTAATTCTTCACTAGCGCTTGCCTTTGCAACAATATCTTTCGTTACCTTTTCTACATTTTTATTTCGAAAATCTAAATCATTAATATCAATTTGTTTTAACGCATTCCATACTGCAAGCTGCGTTGCATAATGCGCTTCTCTCCAATCAGAAACACCTAATTCTTGTGGGCTCTTTTGTGGATATCCATTTAATAGTACACGATACACATTAATATCCACTTTCCCCATTTCCGGTAAATCTTGACCGCTTGGAGATTTCAAATCTACATTTAAGCAAAAGGCAATTTTACCATCTGCTGTTTTAATAAGCTCTGTTCGAATTGGTTTCTTCTTTGACTTACTATAACTCCAATCCATTTCATACTTTGTATGATCCATAACTTCCGCGAATGCTTGTTGAAGTGGAAATAATAAGTTCGCAAAAACAAATAAAACACTCAAAAAAGCGGCCATTAGCTTGAAAGATCTTTTTATATTCATGTTTACAACCCCTTATGAAATAACAAATTTTCTTCTGTTTATTATTTAGTTAGAAACTTTTTTTATGCATAAACAAAACAAAAAAAGAGTGCAAACTGTTTGCACTCTTTCTCTCCACTATAAGTTTAGAAATCAAAGTTATCAGGATCTGGACCAATACGATGATTTTCATTTAACGCATCGATTTTCTCCATATCTTCTTTCGTTAATTCAAAGTTAAACACATCAGCGTTTGCAATGATACGGTGTTCTTTCGTTGATTTCGGAATTGTGATTACTCCATTTTGAAGATCCCAACGTAAAATAACTTGAGCTGTCGTTTTACCGTGTTTCTCAGCAATTGCTTGTAATGTTTCGTTATCTAACAATTGACCTTGCATTAATGGTGACCATGCTTCCATTTGAATACCTTGTTCTTTACAGAAAGCTTGTAATTCTTTTTGTGTCAAACGAGGGTGGTATTCTACTTGGTTAATCATTGGCTTGATTTCCGCATCTTTCATTACATCTTGTAAGTGATGAACTTGGAAGTTACTTACGCCAATTGCACGTACGCGTTCTTCTTTATAAAGTGTTTCTAATGCTCTCCACGTATCTTTGTATTTCCCTTCTACAGGCCAATGAACAAGATATAAGTCTAAATAATCTAGCTCTAATTTTTTTAAGCTCTCTTCATATGCAGCAAGTGTCGTTTCATATCCTTGATCTGCATTCCACACTTTTGAAGTAATAAATAAATCTTCTCGAGAAATCCCTGCTTCTTTTATACCAGCACGAATTCCTTCTCCTACAGCTTTCTCGTTTCCATAAATCGCAGCTGTATCGATACTGCGGTATCCTGCTTTAATCGCCGATTTTACAGCTTCTACAAGTTCTGGTCCATCTTCTACTTTAAATACACCTAAACCGAACCAAGGCATTTCTACACCGTTATGCAATGTTGTTGTACTTTGTAAATTTTTCATTATATTTTCTCTCCCTTATTTCACTTGATCTCTTTTTTCTAATGTCATACTCCACGCTGTTAAAATAACAGCACCTACTACCATAATGCCTCCTACCCAGGCCGTATGAATTAACCCTAACGAGTTCGTTACAATACCGCCCAAGTAAGCACCAAGAGCAATTCCTGCGTTAAATGCTGCAATGTTAATCGCTGATGCCACATCAACAGCACTTGGAACAAATCTCTCAGCCAAGATAACGACATACACTTGTAGCCCTGGAACATTCATAAACGCAAATAGTCCCATAAAAATAATTGTGATGAGTCCAGCGACTTTAAATGGCGCTGTAAATGTTAAAACAAATAATACAATTGCTTGAATAAAGAACATGTAAAATAATGCTCGAATCGGATTATGATTTGATAATTTCCCGCCAACCATATTCCCAATCGCAATTACAATTCCGTACACTAACAAAATAATTGTAACGGTACTTGATTTAAATCCTGTTACTTCTTGTAATAGCGGAGATAAATACGTAAATGTTACGAATGTCCCCCCGTACCCTAATGCAGTAATAGTAAATACAAGTAATAGTCTTCCATTCGTAATCAGTTTGAATTGATCACGAAATGATACGGATGTACCTTTTTTCAAGTTAGACGGAATCAGCATACTGTTAGCGATTAAGGCAACGATTCCAATTGCCACAATTACCATAAACGATGCTCTCCAACCAAATTGTTGACCGATAAATGTTCCAATCGGTACACCTGTAATGGTCGCAACAGTTAAACCAGTAAACATAAATGCAATTGCACTTGCACGTTTATTCTCTGGTACAAGCGCAGCCGCAATTGTGGATCCTATCGACATAAAAACACCATGCGCAAACGCAGATACAACCCTCGCGATAAGTAACACAGTAAAACTTGTTGCCACTGCCGCAATTCCATTACCAATAATGAAAATAATCATAATCCACATTAATAACGTCTTTCGCGACATACTAGCTGTTAACGACGTTAATACTGGGGCACCAAACGCTACTCCTAATGCATATAAAGAAACGGTTAAACCCGCTGTTGTAACAGAAACATGTAAATCCTCTGAAATAGATGGTAATAAACCGACACTAATAAATTCGGTTGTACCAATTCCAAACGCACTAATTGCTAGTGCTAATAAAGCAAACATACTTCTTCGATTCGTCTGTACCGCTGAAGAAGATACTGTATATGAATTCAATTGAACTCCTCCTTAATGCGAGAAATCCAATCATAATAGTGTGATAAAAAGGCCTTTTTATCTTCTACAAACATAACTTTACTGCTGATATATGCTATTATGAATGGCTTCACTCTTTTTTTGAAGAACGCACTTTAAAGTACGATAGGTACCAAAAAGTAACATAGGCACTTTTTAGTACCGTACTACTCATTTCCCTCTTACATATGCTATTATGGAACATATTCAACATGATAAAAAGTACGTACTTTAAAGTGCTATAGGTACTTTTTAGTAACATTTAAATTATTTAGCTTCTTTTGTTGGAGAACTGAAATCTATATTCATCAAAGGAGATTTTTTATATGAAGAAATATAATATTCCCGTTGAAGCGACTTTAGAGGTTATCGGCGGAAAATGGAAAGTCGTTATTCTTTGCCACTTAACGAAAGGTACAAAGAGAACGAGTGAATTAAAACGTCTCATGCCTGGTATTACACAAAAGATGTTAACACAGCAATTACGCGAATTAGAAGAAGACGGAGTTATTCAAAGAAAGGTATACAATCAAGTACCACCGAAAGTAGAATATTCTCTTACAGACTACGGTTGGTCTTTAGAATCCATTCTCGATTCTCTTTGTACTTGGGGCGAATGCCACCTTGAAAAAAGCGGTAACACATCGATGCTAATTACAGAAGGTGAACAATAAAAAAAGGAAAAAATGAACATAAATTTGTCCATTTTTTCCTTTTTTTATTTATATATACGTACATTTCCTACCTTATCAAAATAATTTATGCGCTTTCACGCCTTGTCAGTACTACGTTATACGCTTAATATCAAATAATTAGGAATCATTTTTATGTTAACATAGGTGTATATAGTATATAATATAGGATATATATTATATACACTTTCCGATAAAGGAACTTTTCATTATGCGGACAAGCCATGTATCGGACAGTTCATAAATAATAGGTAGGACATTATGGTTTTGGATTTATGATTTCAGCTTACTTGCTGGCATAAATTTAAAGGCATTTTATTGTGCTTTGTGAAACTTTGTATAAAGTTTCGCAAACGTTTACTATCTTACCTATCAAAAATAAGAGTATTGCTATCGTAAAGGAGAATTGGAGATGCCAGAAACTATGACTCAAACAAAGCCAGAACAAGAAACTGTACAAATTTCTGCTAGCCAAGGACAACTTGATGTACTTGATCAGTTGTTAAAACCTGAGGTACAAGAATCATTAACAACACTAGTAGAACAGCTTCCAAAATTAACTGAGCTTGTTAATATTTTAACTAAGTCTTATGACTTCGCTCAAACTGTTGCTACTGATGAAGTATTAAAAAGCGACACTGTTAGTGCAATCACAGAGCTTGTAGAACCTGTAAAAGATACAGTGAAAGGCATGGCTGCAACTGCTATCGAAGCGAAAGATCGTGCTGACGAAAGCAACGAAGTTATCGGCCTGTTCGGTCTATTAAAATTACTAAAAGACCCACAAGCACAAAAAATGTTCCGCTTTGTGAACGCATACCTTCAAATTAGTGCAGAACGTAACAATAAATAATTTAACTTATAACAACAATTAGTAAAGACGGGGGATATCATACTATGTCAAAACAAATTGTCATCTTAGGCGCTGGTTATGGCGGTCTTCTTGCCGCTTTAAACGTACGTAAATATTACAGCAAATCAGAAGCACAAGTTACAGTGATTAACCAATACTCAACACACCAAATCATCACTGAACTACACCGCCTTGCAGCTGGTAACGTTGCTGAGCAAGCAATTGCAATGCCACTTACAAAGCTTTTCAAAGGTAAAGACATCGATCTTAAAATCGCAACAGTTGAGTCATTCTCAGTTGATAGGAAAGAAATTAAACTAGCTGGTGGCACTACTTTATCTTACGATGCACTTGTAGTTGCTTTAGGAAGTAAAACTGCTTACTTCGGTATTCCAGGACTAGAAGAAAACAGCATGGTATTAAAATCTGCTGCTGATGCAAACAAAATCTACAAACACGTTGAAGACCGTATTCGTGAATACGCAAAAACGAAAAACGAAGCTGATGCTACAATCGTAATCGGTGGTGGCGGATTAACTGGCGTTGAGCTAGTTGGTGAGCTTGCTGACATTATGCCTAAACTTGCAAAAAGCCACGGCGTAAATCCAAAAGAAGTTAAACTTCTTCTTGTTGAAGCAGGTCCAAAAATCCTTCCAGTATTACCAGACCACTTAATCGAACGTGCAACTACTAGCCTAGAAGCACGCGGTGTTACATTCTTAACAGGTCTTCCTGTAACAAACGTTGCTGGCAATGAAATTGACTTAAAAGACGGTCAAAAACTTGTTGCTAACACATTCGTTTGGACAGGCGGCGTACAAGGTAACCCATTAATCGGTGAATCAGGTCTTGAAGTAAACCGTGGACGTGCAACAGTTGATGCATACCTACAATCTACTTCTCACAAAGACGTATTCGTTGCTGGAGACAGCGCTGTTGTCTTCGCTCCAGACGGACGTCCATACCCACCAACTGCACAAATCGCTTGGCAAATGGGTGAGTTAATTGGATACAACTTATACGCAGCACTAGAAGGCAAAGCATTCGAAGAGTTCGCACCTGTAAACTCTGGAACACTTGCTAGTCTAGGACGTAAAGATGCTGTTGCTACAATTGGAGCAAGCAATACTCCACTTAAAGGCTTACCAGCATCATTAATGAAAGAAGCAAGTAACGTTCGTTACTTATCACACATTAAAGGTCTATTCAGCTTAGCTTACTAATCTGAATATAAGCCCGAATCATGCCCTGCATGGTTCGGGCTATTTTTATCCGTAATTTTCTCTAGCTTATATATTCGGCAGCAGAATCATATAACCCTTTCAATTATCTAAATTTACTGATAATTTTATGTCCAAATTGTGTATACGAAAAGATGGAAGTATTCTTCCTACCCCCATCCTTTCACACAAACTACTCTCCTAACTTCACAAGGCTGTAGTTCTTCTTCCCTTTACGAATAATAATAAATCGTCCATCAAATGAATTTTCTACAGTAACATCTGTCCCCACATCCGTTACTTTTTCACCATTCATAGAAATAGCTCCATTATTAATATCTTCGCGTGCTTGTCGTCTAGATGGTTCAATCCCTAAATCAACTAGCCATTCTACGATGTTTTTCGTCTCTTTTGAAGACTGGAATGTTGGCATCTCTTTAAAACCTTGCTCAATTTCATCAGCTGTTAACGATTTAATATCTCCGCTAAATAACGCTGCTGTAATCTTCTCAGCTTGCAGTAGTGCCTCTGCTCCATGAACGAATTTCGTCATTTCTTCCGCTAATACTTTTTGCGCTTCACGTTTATGAGGCTCTGTTTCTACCTTCACTGCCAATTCATCAATGCGCTCTTTCGTTAAGAACGTAAAGTATTTCAAGTATTTCACTACATCACGGTCATCTGTATTCACCCAGAACTGGTAAAATTCAAATGGTGTTGTTTTTTCAGGATCAAGCCAAACCGCACCACCTGCAGATTTACCAAACTTCGTACCATCTGATTTCAATAATAATGGAATCGTTAATCCGAATACCTTCGCTTCGTGCCCTTCTAACTTACGAATTAAATCTAAACCACTCGTAATATTTCCCCATTGGTCACTACCACCAATTTGCAGTTGAACATCTTCTTTCGTGTATAAATGATGGAAGTCCATCGCTTGCAAAATTTGGTACGTAAATTCTGTGAAAGAAATACCTGTATCTAAACGACTGGCTACAATGTCCTTCGCTAACATGCTATTAATGCTAAAGTTCTTCCCGTAATCACGTAAAAACTCAATAATGTTTATTTCATGTGTCCAGTCGTAGTTATTTACCATCTTCACTTCGCTATTTCCGCCAAAATCAAATAGCTTTTTCATTTGCGCTGTTAACGCATCCACATTATGCTGAACTACTTCTAACGTTTGAAGTTGACGTTCTGATTGACGTCCGCTCGGATCACCAATTGTTCCTGTTGCCCCACCAATTAAAATAACTGGATGATGGCCAGCTAACTGGAATCTCTTCATCATCATAAACGGAATCAAATGTCCAATATGCATACTATCACCAGTCGGATCAACTCCGCAGTATAGTGAAATCTTTTTCTCTTCTACTAGCTTACGTAAACCTTCTTCGTCCGTCTGTTGATTAATGGCACCGCGCCATTCTAATTCATCAATAATATTCATCTTTTTCATCCCTTCTATTTTTTTGAAAACAAAAAGTCCCTATGTCTATGACATAGGGACGATTATTCACCGTGTTACCACCCAGTTTGTATAAATAGCATAGCTACTCATACCACTCTTAGCAATAATATCGATTGCCAATCCGCTTAGCATTACCTAAGATACTCCAGAGTGTAATTCGCAAGTTTGTTTGTGCTAGGTTCCAGCAACCCCTAGCTCTCTCGTTAACAGTGACAAACTGCTACTGGGCTCTTTCAACGTATATTATTTGTTAAATTATTAGCCATTATATTGAATTAAAAACAAATTGTCAACAATACCCAAATGTTATTTTAAAATAATTCACATTTTCATACGGATTTCGTTACTCTTTATCTTCTCCAATAATCCTTACTTCTCGCTCTAACTTCACGCCAAATTTCTCTTCAACGGTCTTTTGTACAAAATGGATTAAATCAATGTAATCTTGTGCTGTTCCGTTATCAACATTCACCATAAATCCAGCGTGTTTTAAAGAAACTTCCACTCCGCCAATTCGCTTACCTTGTAGACCTGATTCTTGAATCAATTTACCAGCAAAGTTATTTGGTGGGCGCTTAAATACACTACCACATGAAGGGTATTCTAAAGGCTGTTTTGATTCACGTTTAAACGTTAAATCATCCATTTTTTCTTTAATTTCTTCACGCACACCTTCTTGAAGCTCAAATCTCGCTTCAAGAATAATGTAATGGTTGTTTGCAAATACACTCTTACGATATCCAAATTCAAATGCTTCTTTCGTTAAAGTACGTAGCTCTCCATCACCTGTCATTACGACAGCTTCTGTTAATACAAACGATACTTCACCGCCGTAAGCACCAGCATTCATATATAATGCTCCGCCAACTGAACCTGGAATACCACAAGCAAACTCAAGACCCGTTAAATTATGATCTAATGCAATACGTGATACATCAATAATTGCTGCACCACACTGTGCTACAATCGTCGTTCCTGTTACAGTCACACCTGTAATGTGAATTAAACTTACTATAATCCCGCGAATTCCACCGTCTTTAATAATGACATTCGATCCATTTCCTAAAAACGTAACTGGAATATTATATTCGTTAGCATATTTGATAACTTCTTGAATTTCATCATAATTCGTCGGCGCAACGAACACATCTGCTTTTCCACCAACTTTAATATGTGTATGATTCTTTAACATTTCATCTTGTTTCACATGACCTTCAGGCAATACCGTACTTAAATATTCATAAACCTCTTGCATATTCATTTTACGATTCCTCTATTTCTATATTCTTTTTATCCCGTTATACGGGCCCATAATATCCCCACATACATGAACGAACCTAAAGTGGTGGATACAGTGTACCCAAAATCAATTCGAGACACCTATAAACCTCTTAATTTATAAGAGGTGCCACTCATATTAAAATATATATTGCATAATAAAGCAACCCAAATGGGCTACTAAACTTGACATGTCATCAGAAAGACAACAATTTGTAAAATATATTACTTTTTCAAAACACTATCCTTCAGTATCTTACTATACCATACGAAAATAAAGTGGTATTTTTTTGTAACCTTTACTTTATTTTCATCAATAAAAAAGATGCTTTTACATAGGTAAAAGCATCTTTTTTATTACTTATTATAATTTACTTTTCGTTCTCTTCTTTTTCCTGATCAAACCATAATAGCTCATCGTCATCAACTTCACCATTATAATTGATTAGAATCTCTTCTCCCGCTTTTATATCTTTGTAAGCAAAGAAGTTAAACGTATGATTCTCGAAGACAATATCATACGTTGCATTCGGATTATATGCATGATTAAATAACATGCCGTATCCTAAAAGGAATGCCGTATGATTTACCCCATACTCAAATGCGTAGTCAGCAAGTAACGTTTTCTCAATGTGTTCATGCTGTTCATTCGGATAAGAGATAACTGGTGCTGAGTGAATCAACTCACCCTTTTTAATATCACGAGTTGCAAATACCCCTCTATTAAATTCTCCATCACTAAGTTCAGAAGTCTTAACTTCGATCATATGCGTCACCTATATAATTCTTTCTTTGAAGTATTTTATTCCGCTATTTGCGGGGTTCAACTAATAATCAGTAGCGTATAGCCCCACTAATTAAAGTCTCAGTTTATCTCCTTAAGCTTGGCAGAAAACGCGCAGAAAAGCAATTAAATTACTATTAAGTATTCGTTTAAATGAAAAAAGAGCACATATGGTGTGCCCTTTTCAAGAGATATTACTTTTCTAAAATATCTTCTAGTAACTTCACTTGCTCGCTAACAGTATGTAACGTCTTCACCGATATATCATTTCGATGTTTTTCTTCTTCCACACTTGCTAACACTTCTTCCGTAGCCGCAGAAGTTTGCTGAATTACATTAGAAGCATGTGTAACATCCTTTACGATATTCGTCGTTTTAACCTGCAAGTTTTCTTGATGACCAACAATCTCTCTCATTACATCATTAATTGCATCAATAAACTTCCCTAAATCCGTTACATTTGTTAAAACACTTGCTAGCATTTCATTACATTCTTCTTGTACTTTTTCTGATTTCTCTACCTGCACTTCCACTTTACTTGCTTGATTACTAAACTCCTTCAAAATACCTTGAATTCTCCCCGCAGAACGATTCGATTCTTCGGCAAGCTTTAATACTTCATTCGCTACAATAGCAAATCCTTTTCCATGCTCTCCTGCTCTTGCAGCTTCTATATTTGCATTTAAAGCTAGCAAACTCGTCTGACTTGAAATATTCGTTATTACATCTACAATTTCGTTAATTTGCTTCGACTGCATCATTAAATCTCTAAATATAATTCCTGATTGTGAAACAACATCATTTAAACTTCTCATATTCGCTTCAAAATTTCGTAAAGTATGTACACTACCCTTTGAAATCTCTAAACTTTCATCAACACGAATCGATGCACCTCTTACTTGAGAAATGATTTGTTCAATATTTCCTTCCATATCATTCAATACTTCTACTGAACGATGCATCATCTCTGATTGTGATTGAGTACCAACTGCCACCTCTTCAAAAGCAAAATTAATTTCACTCATCGACTCCATCGATGTATTCATATTTTGTCTTAAATGATTGAAATTACTATCTAGTTTCACAACAGTTTCCTCAATAAGTCTTTGAGTCTCTTCTAGCTCCTGAGCTTTCCTCATCACTTCTTGCTTCTCATCACTTAAACGAGCTAGCAGATTAGAGCCAATCTTCGTTACGCCCCACATAGCGATCGTTACGATTGCTAACAAGCTTGCGAAGTTTGCAGCTTCAGATGCCGCTGTATAAGCAAAAAATTGCTCCGGCCAATAACTACAAAGAATAAATGTGATAACAACCGCCACTCCGCCGAGAATGATAACGAGACGTTCACTTAAATAAATAAGTGAAACTGCTAGTGTAAAGTAGATCATTTGAAACACAGCCGGACTTTCGTTAAAAGCTTGTACCATAATGAAAGACATAATAAGCAACATAAATGTCATGATATATTTATACATCGCTTCCATGCTTTCTATAAAAGTAAGAAGCGTTCCAAATACAACAACTGAAATGCCACAAACCCAAAATGCTATTGCTCTCTCTGTAAAAATATATCCGTAATACCCAATCGCGATTATTCCAAGAAAGAAACTACAAATCGTAATGAACAGCAATAAATGATTTTTCTGTGATTCTTTCTCAAGGTTAGAAAAACAAGTTCTCTTTAACCACTCCATATATGAAGCCCCACCTTCTACTTATACATATCGATTACTTCAGCTTAAATACCGCACTTACTGGGTTATGATCGCTATTTTCAAACTTTAAATCTTTCCCTTGTACATTTACAATTTCCACATTCGGTGAAACGATAAAACCATCAATAATCGTGACGAAGTTTTCACCCTCCACATATTTCTTCACATCATCTCTCACCGTCATAACAGACGGATCTACAGCCCACTTAAAGCCACCATCAGTAAAGTCCTTTGGTAACTCTACTAACCACTCTGGGCGCTCTTTCACAAACTTCGGATCACTTAACTGAGCGTTCGAAAGTAATTGATTCCAATCTCCGCCCATTATTACGTAATCACCATTTTCATAATGCTTGTTCATATATTCTTTTAAAAACTCTACTTGCTGTTTTCTAATTTTCCCGCCTTCATCATACGCAGACAAATGTAAATTTACGAGTCTCACAAACTTCCCATTATTAACAGGTATTTTATGCTCAACAATCGCTCGATCTAAATCAAACAAACGCTTTGGCCAAGGCTCCATTCCAGGAAGTTGGAACCTCTGCGCTGTTTGGACTGTATATTTAGAAAACGTACTTAGTCCAGCCTCCGCATATCCCATTGGACTTGTAATTGGTACAGGGACCCATTTTGTATCATAGTTCTTTCCGAACGACGAAGCATAATCAGGTAATCCTTTTTTCAAAAATTCATGTCCATTTACATCAAAAGATCGCAGTGATTTTATATCAACCTCTTGTAATAACGTAAAATCACTATTCTCATTTTGTAAAAACGAAAGCATATTCTTTAAATTCGTTTCCGTTTGCTCTTTACTACTTGAACCAGATCTCTTTCCACCATCCATAAAGAAGTCTTGATCCTTATCTAATCCAGCATAGCCAATATTAAATGTTGTAACTTTAAATTCATTTCCAAGCGCTAACACGCGTTCCTTATTATTCTCCACCTTCAAACTTATAACATTAGCCGGCTGTTCTTTTGTAAGTGTCATATACGCTAAAAAACCACCTACAACTCCCAATCCTACTAAAATACATATAAGTACTATTTTTAATAATTTTTTCAAACGAACGACTCCTTTTCTAAAACTACCAATTTTACTTTTCTTTATTTTCAGTCAACTAAAAACAAATGACAGACATAAGAAACATTTTATCACATCAAAAACCTTATATCACTATATTTAGTTTATAAACAGAAGTTCCCTATCTTAAAGCATCACATACATACAAAACAGCTCCACTTCTTCACTGGAAATTCTACGCAATTTTTAGTACACTATATGTAATAATTATAGGCGATGGAGTTCGCCATAACTGCTGCTTAGCTAATGACTCCTACCAGTATAACTACTGGTAGGAGTCTATTTTTTTGAGCAAGCTATTTAAAGAGGTGAAGAAATTGATTTATATTATCGTTGGCATAGCCGGTATATTAGGAGCCCTCTCTCGTTATTATTTAGGTCTTACTATTCATACTTCATGGCATCATTCATTTCCATTAGCTACGTTACTTATTAACTTAGCCGGCTGCTTCTTATTAGCGTGGCTAACTACGTATATCGCTCGAAGAAATATCTTGCCTTCAGAAATTATCACAGGCGTTGGAACTGGATTCATCGGTTCCTTTACGACGTTTTCGACATTTAGTGTAGAAACTGTGCAATTAATCAATCATTCTGAATGGAATACGGCTTTCTTATATGTATCATGCAGCATACTTGGTGGACTCATTATGTCTGGTCTTGGCTATACATTAGGTGATTTCTTACTTAAGAAACATCTTACGAAAGGTGATCACTTATGATGGAAGCTTTATTAGTGGCAACTGGAGGTTTCTTCGGTGCTATTACACGATTTGCAATTAGCAATTGGTTTAAAAAAAGAAATAAAACTTCCTTTCCAATTGCTACATTTCTCATTAATATAACAGGGGCGTTTTTACTCGGATATATAATTGGCAATGGCGTCACTACAGGTTGGCAATTATTATTAGGTACTGGATTTATGGGTGCCTTCACGACATTTTCAACATTTAAACTAGAGTCCATTCAGCTCTTCAATCGTAAAAACTTTTGCATACTATTTCTATATTTAAGTGCTACTTATATAATCGGTATCCTTTTTGCATTCCTTGGAATGAAGCTAGGCGGAATATAAAAAAAGAAAGCGACTCTTATCAGTCGCTTTCTTTCATAAGAAGTATGTCCCGCCATATGGAATGGAGAATAAACCCGCTGGATGCACATCGTAATGTACAATTTGCATCGGAGGCTGTGAGTACGACATATACTGCCCTTGCATCATTTGTGCAAAATATGCTTGCTGCTGCATTTGAATCGCTTGATTCACAGCATGAATTGTCCCCTGTGCTCCTGCCAGTGTAATAGCTGCTCCCACTTGTCTACCACTATAAAAATAATGATTCATCATGATTCAGCTCACTTATTATTTTTCTTCCATATAGTATGTTTCTATTTCATGGTGAGTGTTTTGTCCCGATTAATGAATCCCTCACTACTTAAACTTCATTTTATCTATTACTTTTTTTCAGCTTTGAAGTAATAAATCCAAATAGTAATACACCAATACCACTCAAGAACAATACATAACTTATCGGTACTAAGAAAAAGAAAGGTTCTTCAAGGAATCCATTCGCTCCCACTTTACTGTTTGAAGCATGTATAGCTAAAGAAATGATCGCTAAAATCATGAAAGAAATAGCTACGACGTATTTATTTATCATTTCACATTCTCCTCTATTCATATAATTACCCTTAGATTATTAACATCATATTACCTAAAACAAAATCATTCGTCAATAATTTTTTATTGTTTTACAATAAAAAATTATTGATTATTATAAATAGAAAAAGGTTTATGAAGCACCTTAAATTGCCTCACAAACCTTTTCAAACATAAATATTTACACTTCAAACCTCTTGCTTACTACAACATAAATCGCACACAATAGCACGAATATCCCAGCATAAATTAACAAAATTTCTACACTAAACATATCAGCCAATGGACCAAATATTATCATTCCTAAAGGAAACGCGCATGAATTAGCGATTTGTACAAGACTAAACATTCGTCCGTGCATAGAAGGTTCTACTTTTTCCTGCAATAACACGGTAACCGGTGTATTGAAGCACGGCATTGTTATACCAATTAAAAAGTTAAATACTAAATACACAATAAATACCGGAGCAATCCCTAGTCCAATCATAAGCAGTCCATACAACGCACAAGCTAGCGCTGTTGTATGCATACGATTACGGAAACCACCCCATGCCGCAATCAATACGCCACCAGCTGCCGCCCCCGCACTAAAAGTCATCTCACTAGCAGTAAGTCTCCACATTTCTGCACCGAAAGAACGAGTTACCATTAAAGGTGTTAAAAAGGCGGCTGGACTTATTAAAATCATGACAATGATTAATAAAAAGAGTAGCCTCTTAATAAATACATTTTCTTTTAAGTAAGCAAAGCCTTCTTTTATACCTTGTAAATTAGATTTTTGCTTACTCTCTGTATTCACATGTCTCTCCACTTGAATGATAAACATAATACTAATTCCAATCATAGCCGTAATAACATCAATAAAAAATGTCGTTTCAATGCTAGCAATAGAAAGAATTGCAGCACTTGCTGCTGGAGAAAGAAACATAATTAAAGATGTAATACCGCTATTTATCCCATTTATTTTCATAAGATAATCTTTCGGAACGATTTGTGGGATTAACGCATTCACAGCTGGCGTTTGTACCCCTGTCCCAGCTGAACGAATGAGTAGTACTATAAAAAGTAACCAAATACTTTTATATCCTGTTAAAAATAAAACTGCTAAAACTAACGTAGTAATTGCTATACTCCCGTCCGATAACATAATCATCTTTTTACGGTCGTAACGATCAATCCAAACACCTGCAAATAAAGATATTGCAATTTGCGGTAGGAATCCGCAAACAGTTGAAATGGTCAACATTAACCCTGACGATGTTGTTAAGGTGATATACCATATAATCGCGTATTGCACGAGAGAGGAACCGAACAAAGAGATCGTTTGAGCGGTCAAAAATAAAATAATTTTCTTTTTCCAATCATTTCTACTCATATGTTTCACACCCCCTTAACTAATCCTGTCTCTATATTAAAAATACTATCTGCCCAATCAAGATAAAAACTTGCTTCGTGAGATACGAGTATAATGCTACCTTTAAACTGAATGAGTGCCTTTTGCAAAGCTCCCTTCGCTTCTGCATCTAAATGATTTGTCGGCTCATCTAAAATTAAGAAATTACAAGGTGATAATAATAATCCGCATAATTTAACCTTTGATTGTTCACCACCACTCAACGTACGAATTTCTTGTGAAACATGAGTATCCTTCACACCACATGCAGATAAATGATGACGTATCTCCTTCACGTTTAGTTTAGGAAACTGTTCTGAAATAATTTGCAGTGGCGTTAAAGAATCGTTGCTCCAATTCAGATCTTGCTCATAATATCCAATCTTTATTTGCTCTGAGAAGTGAAATTCTCCGGCAATACTAGAAATAGTTCCCACGATTGTTTTTAATAAAGTAGATTTCCCTACTCCGTTGAACCCTGTAATAACAAGTTTTTGCCCACCCATCACTGAAAAATTCAATTTTGGTAAGAGAGCAAAATCGTAACCCACTTCAAGATTATTTACTTCCAGAACTGTCTGAACCGAAATAGGAAGTTTCTGAAAATGAATAGACGGTTTATGAGTAAAACTTGGTGGCGCAATTCTTTCCATACGTTGCAACTGCTTCCTACGCCCTTGCGCTATTTTTGAATTCACTCCAGCAATATTTCTACGAATATACTCTTCCGTTTTTTCAATTTTCTTTTGCTGTGCATAGTATTGGCGCATATAATCTTTTCGCAAATGCTCCTTTTGTCTTACAAAATCTGAGTATTTGCCGTAATACTTCTTCACCGTTCCAAACTCTATATCACATATGCAAGAAGTCACTTTTTCTAGAAAGTCAAAATCATGTGACACGACAATAAACGCCCCTTCAAAATTCACTAAATAATTAGCAAGCCATTCAACATGCTCTTTATCAAGAAAGTTTGTCGGTTCATCTAGTAATAAAATAGTAGGCTCTTCTAATAAAAGCTTTGCTAAAATTACCTTTGCCCGTTGTCCTCCGCTTAATTCATCAATAACACGATCCATCCCAATCGCATCAATACCTAAACCGGCTGCCACCTTATTTATTAAGCTGTCTACTGAATAAAAATCACGAGCCTCAAGCTGTTCTTGTATTTCAGCTGCTTTCAATAGTTGATTCTCATCTCCAGTCATCGCACTTTCTTCATATAACTTATTCATTCTCTTTTCCATTTCAAACAAATCATAAAAGGCTCGCTTTGCATATTGTGAAATGGTATAGCTCCCATCAATTTCTGCATATTGATCAAGATGTCCAATTTGAATATTAGGTTGCCACTTAATGCTCCCCTTATCAGAAATAATTTCCCCCACCAATATTTTCATTAATGTGCTTTTCCCTGCACCATTCTGTCCAACAATCCCCATATGTTCCCCTTTATACAAATCAAAAGAAGCATTTTCGTATAATACTTTATCTATAAAACTATGTGATAAACGTTCAACTTTAAGTAAACTCATTTTTATTCCTCTTTTCCTGAAATTAAAAAAAGCAGAGAGATAGCGTCATTCGACACTAGCCCTCTGCTTCGTGGTTTTCCCATACTACTCCAATTTACAGTAAAAGCTCATTGGAATAATATACACAAAGGGCCAT
The DNA here is from genome assembly GCF_024712505.1 of Bacillus sp. IBL03825. NCBI lineage: Bacteria > Bacillati > Bacillota > Bacilli > Caryophanales > Bacillaceae > Bacillus > Bacillus sp. IBL03825. The sequence goes on from NZ_JAMXKE010000001.1 coordinate 4,981,312, forward strand.
AGACAAAGCATTGTCTATGGCCCCTTAATCTATTTTATACATCAACTGAAAAACCATAACCAAATAAGCATAGATAAACTATACTTTTTTAGAAAAGTTATTCAGTCGATGAATATAGGGATTTATGCCCCTTGATTAAGCTCCGTACAACGCTTCACCGTATACATTTGTGCGGAGCAAAGTTTTCTAATGAGTTTTACAAATTTTATATAAAGCATGTTCTGCACCTTCCTTAATACTTAAAAGGGATTTTAGCATACAGTTTTACGAAGCGTCAACATTACCTCCAAATCATTCAACTACTTATTTTTAAAATATTCCTTCTGGAACATACACATTCTTATCGCATTATGATAGTTACCATCAACGAAAAACTCGTCTAAAAGCTCGCCTTCCACTATAAATCCAACCTTTTTATACACATGGACTGCTTTCTCATTTTCTTTATCCACAACTAAATAAATCTTATGCATATTTAATACAGAAAAAGCGTAATCCATCGCTAAACGCGTCGCTTCTGCTGCGTAGCAATGCCCTTGATAATTAGGATCAATAATAATTTGGAATTCAGTTCTTCGGTGAATATAATCGATTTCCACTAATTCGACCAATCCAACCATCTCATTATTTTTCTCAACGATAAACCGGCGTTCACTTTGATCATGTATATGTTTATCGTATAAATCCTGCAGCTCCACAAATGCCTCATACGGCTCTTCAAACCAATACGACATAATATGGGCATTATTATTAAGTTCGTGTACAAACTTTAAATCTTCCCGTTCTAAAGGACGTAACTTCAATTCCTGACTCATTGTTATAACCTCCAATTAAAAGAAACCTCTTCACTTAATTTCTCAATTTTTTTCAATTTCAAACGCCCTATTTACATTGTAAACTTTCAAGCAACTTGAAGGTCAAGACATAAAAAGGTAGTGCAAGCTACGCCTGCACTAACTGACCCTAACGACGAAAAACCTATTAAAGTTGCTAATTCCCCAATTCCACAAATCTTTTTTGCTCTTGAATTCCCCAAAAATTTGTTAAACATGAATCACATCACTCCTTTTTAGATTTATTTATTACAAAAACATGATAAACTAATATAAAAATTTCATGTCGAAATTTACAACTTATTAACGAAAAAATGAAAAATAGCGCAAACTTATGTCTGCACTACTCTTTTCTCAAATCTCTCATATTCGATATGTATAAAGCAATAACTAAAACAAGAATGGATCCCGCATATAACAACGTCTCCATCGGTTCCTCATGAGATACAATAATTAATCGAATTAAAGCCGTAATTCCGATATAAATAAAATAACGTAACGGAAAATGATAATTCGACTTAAAATACTTAATAATCAATGCGATGAACTCGAAGTATAAGAAGTAGACGATAATACTTTCAACCAATTTATACGATGTATACTCCTTTTCCGAAAAGATATACTGCACAAATGTAATTGTCTCATTCACTAAGAAAATCGATAACACAATGGATAATATAATTAAAGCTATATTTAATATCCATTGTAAAACACTAGCTATAAGATGATCGATATTAAACGACTTCATTTTATCTTTAAACTCCCCTTCGTGTAAGTACGTATTTATTATAGCAAAATTATACTTACAAAAGTGTTAAATCAAATATGATCGTCCTCTTTCACTAACACTTCACCATCCTGATATTTACGTTTAATATAGCCGTTTCCCCAATCTTTACTTTGTATCTTTTAGCTTTTTCACAATGAAACTGTATGCGTTAAAATCGTTTCATGACATTATTACCTGCACATACCTACACTTTATATAATAACGGTACAGTACAAACAACGTACTGTACAAATATATGTGGGGTGATTAACTATGAACGAAGCGTTACTATTAATCGACATGCAAAATGATTACTTTGAAGGCGGCAATATGGAATTGCATCAACCTGAAAAAGCCGCACAAAAAGCGAAAGAAGTCTTGAAAGTATTTCGTGAAAAATATAACACAGTTATTCACGTACAACATATTGCGAACAATGAAGGAGCTACTTTCTTCTTACCTGAAACAGTAGGTGTTCAAATTCATGATGATGTACAACCGATTGCTAACGAAAGAGTCATACAAAAACATCATCCTAATAGTTTTTTAAGAACCAATTTATTTGAAACATTAAAAAAAGAAAAAATAGATCAACTAGTCATTTGCGGTATGATGACTCACGTATGTATTGATGCAACAGTACGTGCTGCCAGTGATTTAGGATTTCAATGTGTTGTAATTGAAGATGCTTGTACAACAAAAGATTTAGAATTTCAAGGAAATCTAATCCCCGCAGTACACGCTCATCAGTCATTCATGAGCGCATTAGAGTTTGGTGATATTTATGCAAAAGTCATGTCAGCAAACAGTTTTATAAACAAAAACAAATAAAGAATTCCATTTCCATATAAAAAAAGAAAGGATAAATATCTTATTCTTTCTTTTTTTCAATTGTCTTAATGACAGTATTTATACGATAATCACCATAATGTAAAACATCTGCAAGAGTCTCTTCTAATTGTTGATGTGAAGATGTGTGAAGAATCATGATATAACAGCCATCGCCACTTATACGATACATTTCAGTAATTACGTCCGTTTTTTCAAAAAAGGTTTGAATTTGATTATGATAATGTGGTGCATGCAGAAATAGTGTAACAAACGTCATAATAGACCCTTCTAACTTAGCCCTATCGATATCTATCGTATATTTTTGAATGACACCTGCCTCTTCTAATTTATTAATTCGTTTCCCAACAGCCTGGCCAGTCAAATGTACTCTCTCTCCAATTTCCTTCCAGTTCATTCTAGCGTTTTCTTGTAGTAACTTTATAATTTTAAAATCTGTTGAATCGAACATGGACATCCCCTTCCTATAAGAATCCCTTCTATAAGATCTTCATTTCCCCTACAATTCATCTCAAAAAATTTTACAATACAATCAATTAACTCTATTAGAAATTACATTATTGTTAACGGCTTTCCTTCTTCCTTACAATGTATTTTTTTAACAACTTTAAAAAGCCTTACTACACATAAATTGTAGTAAGGCTCTGACTATTTAAGATAAACATGAAACGACTTCATTATCTCTATACAAATAAAGTTTAGCAAATAATGTTGCCATCCCCTCCAAGGAAAAGAAACCTTATTTCAACTTTCCTATTGATAAGTTAACACGATAATTCCCGTATTTTAATAGTCGTCCTAGAAAGTTATCTAAGTCTTCATTGGACGCAAAATGTGTTTTTAATAAATAACACCCCTCACCACTTATACGGTGTACTTCAGAAATCCCTTCTTCTCCTTGAAAGAAATTCATAAACTCTTGGTGATTAGCTGTTGTTACGAACAAAGTAACAAATGCAGTCACTACTTGTCCTAATTTGATTCGGTTTATTGCAATTGTATACTGTTCAATAATCCCTAAATCCTCTAATCTTCGAATTCGATTTCCTACGGCCTGCCCCGTCATATGTATTTTTTGGCCAAGCTCTTTCCATTGTATTCTTGAGTTTTCTCCTAATAATTTCAGTATCTCAAAATCTGTTTGATCAATGATATAAACCAATCCTTTCACCGTGAAAGTAGAAAGCCCGAAAGTGTTTCGCCAACTTATTCTGCTTATCGATACAATTCACTATACTTAGTTTATCCTCTTACATCACATTATTTATCAGTTATATTTACTTATAACACAGAGGACGCAACAAAAAAATACATCTAGATTTAAAGGAGGTTACAAATATGTTATTACAAGAAATTCTATCGTTCAATGAACAATTTGTAGAAAATAAGGAATACGCTCCTCGTGAAGCGACAAAAATGCCTAAAAAACGTATGGTTGTTGTTTCTTGCATGGATGCTCGTTTAATTGAGCTACTTCCAAAAGCTTTAGATATACACGATGGTGATGCAAAAGTCATCAGAAATGCAGGTGGTAAAATTGCTTCTGCTTTCGATAGTGTTATGCAAAGTGTTGTCGCATCAGTATACGATTTAAATGCAGATGAAATCTTCCTTATTGGACACCATAGATGTGGTGCGAGCCAAACGAATCCAAAAGGAACACTTCAAAAAATATTAGATCGTGGAGTAGCTTCACCAGAAATTTTATCAGCGATTGAATATGCTGGTGTTGACCTTAAAAAATGGTTATTCGGATTCGATGATGTTTGCGATTCAACACAAGCTAATGTTGATTTAGTAAGAAATCACCCACTTATTCCAAAAGATGTTCCTGTACACGGTTTAGTTATTGATCCACATACAGGGAAATTAGATGTAGTGGTAGATGGATATAAAGCATTACATGGTGAAACAAAATAATTAATATTACTTATACGAAGGGAAGTTATTAGATATGAAAAGACAAGTATTAGATATGAATCGACCGGAAGCTACAAAAAAAATTTTAGAAGCAAAAATTGCAAAAGGTTTAACATGGGAAGAAATTGCAAAAGTAAGTGAAAACTCTGAGACTTGGGTTGTAACAGCGTTATTAGGACAAGCTACAATGACACGTCCAGAAGCAGAAAAAATCGGTAAACTATTAGAATTAGATGAAGAAGTAGTTCAAGCATTAACAGTAGTTCCACTTCGCGGCCAAGTAATGGAAATGCCTCCTACTGACCCGATTGCATATCGTTTATATGAAATGATGTTACAATATGCACCAACTATTAGAGAGTTAATCTTAGAAAAAGCGGGCGAAGGTGTAATGAGTGCGATTAACTTCAACCTAGGTGTGGATACACAAGAAGATCCAAAAGGTGGCGATCCTCGTATCGTGATTACACTTAATGGGAAATTCTTGCCATTCCGTACATGGTAATTAATTAAAAATCTATCTATATAATTAAAATAATTTTATAGATTTAATAAATCCATCCTTTTTAATCTAACTGTGTAGAAAGGATGGATTTTTACTATGATATTCTTTTTCGGCAAAGGAGAATAATATGAATAAAAAACACTTTGATACGAGTTTTAGTATTCTACAATGGTTTGTGTTTCTATTAGCAAATGCAATTGCATTACCTATCATTATTGGTGGCATATTCCATTTACCAATAGAAGATATCTCAACATTAATGCAGCGGACTTTTTTAGTCGTGGGAGTAAGCTCGTTTCTACAAGCGTGGTTTGGGCATCGCTACCCCATTGCGGACGGGCCAGCCGGTTCATGGGTAAGTATATTTGTCATATTGGGACAAGTTGCTATGCATCAGGGACAAAGCGCAAAAGACGTGTTGCAACTTTTAGAAGGCGGATTAATTATTGCAGGTATATTACTCTTCGTTCTTGGTATAACAGGGCTTGTTCATCGAATCTTACGTTTATTTACACCCTTGGTTACAGGAACCTTTCTTTTAATATTATCTCTTCAGCTTAGTGGTGTGTTACTAAAAGGAATGATGGGATTACAAGGACCTGCAACTCATCCTGACTATACAACAGCTACTATTGCGCTCTTTGTTTTTGCCCTTATTACTTTCTTATCAATTAAAGGGAAAGGATGGATGAAAAGTTACGCTGTGTTACTTGGAATTTCATGTGGTTGGCTTTTGTATGCAGTATTAGGAAAATCATCTCATATGCCTTCACATACAACGCTAGTTAAGTTACCAGAGGTATTTGCTTGGGGCACACCTAGATTCGATATTGGAATGACTCTAACTGCAACTTTATTTACCTTTCTTTTAGTTGCAAATACAATTGCTGCTATTTCGGCTGTAAAACAAGTGGCTCCCCTATCTAAAGAAAATGAAAAGCAAACACTGAACCGTGGTGTATGGGTCGGAGGTATATCACATATTATTTCATCATTGTTCTCTACAATTGGAATTGTACCATTACCTGCATCAGCAGGATTTATTCAACTAACAGGTCAAAAAAAGGTGAAGTCGTTTCTTATAGCAAGTCTTATATTAGCAGGTATTTCTTTTATCCCCTCAATTGTAAACTTTATATCCTTGCTACCAGGTCCTATTGCTAATTCTGCACTTTTAGCTACATTTGTCCAAGTAATAGGCATTTCATTTCAATCCATTTTACGTGAAGAATTAAAGCAACGCCGATTAACTATATTAGGAATTTCATTATTAATCAGTTTGGGAATAATGTTTCTTCCAGAAAGTGCATTTAGCGGAGTTCCTTCTTCCTTACAATATGTTTTAAGTAACGGATTACTCGTAGGTACTATGATCGTTATTTTGCTAGAGCAGTTTTGGAAAGAGTAAAATTTGTGACTAAGTAAAAAAGCGCCCTGATTACAGGGCGCTTTTTTATACCTAATGACTAATACTAGCCGTTGGGTATAATGTTGTTCCTCCAATTGAAACTTTTATTTCATTTGTTAATGGAACATTTTGTTCATTAATAATTGTTCTCCACCATTCCCATGCAAGACCAGTACATTCTCTAGCTACGATTTTTATATTTTTTGAATTTGGTGGAAGAGGGATAACTGTAGAGTAATGAGCTGTTTTGTCTCTGCCGCTACCATCCCATGTTTTATGTGTTAGTACTTCTTTCCCATTTTGATCAAATGTGAATTCATCCCAAGATACATCAAATTGAGCAACGTAAGCACCGTAATGATCAAGTGTCATTTTAGCACTTGAATATTCTGTAGTTGTCGTCTCAATATAATCTGTATTGTTATGAACAGCAGCAGTTGCATTATCTTTTAAGAAAGTGCTTGTATATGAAATTGGATATGCTGGATTTTTAAGACTTAATTCAGCATTATCTTTAATGATATTTCGGATTTCATTGAAATCTTTAGTAACAACCTTGTTATGCTCTTTCGCATCTCCGCCTAATACTACAGCAGTAAAGGTACTTTCTTCAAAAATATCTTTATACTGTCCACTCGTTTCGACGCTGTTATTCTTAAGTAAGGCTTTAAAAGCAGCTTGTACATCTTTACTCTTAGATGTTGTTTCTAATTTTACATAAACAGTTCTACCATAAGCTACATTTGAAACCATAACAGGTGGAGCCGAATTACTTACACCTTTACGAGTTAACTCACCAAAAGTAACACTATTATCAAAAAGATCGGATGGATTGTTAGGTAGTTCAGCACTTACGGTATAAAATATTTGCTTATATGCCGCTACCATCACTTTCTTCTCTCCATTTGCAACCGCATTAAAATCGATGTTTAGACTGTTATCGAGATATTTAGCGTTAACGTTAAGGGCACTTGCGATTTGTGATTTACTATAAACCATAGATTCTGTATACTGCATTCTTGCAGGTAACGTATGTGTTTTAGAATACTTTTCATTCCAAGTAGATACTAAATCATCTACTGCTCCAGCCACATTACCATATGTCGGATTTTGGACAGTAATTGTATTTTCTTTTCTCATGCCAGGTAAGTCTATACTAATATTCAAAGGCTTTCTCTTAGCCACTAATAAACTCGGTTGATTGTCTGCAAAAGCTTTATTTGCAAGTTGTACCGCTCCTGGATACGTACGATTCACCACAGAATCAATAATCGAAATATCGACTGGTGAAGTTGTAAGTGATTTTTTCTCGCGTTCCACTACTACAAATTTACCATTTGAATTGATACTTTCTTTCGGAACAAAACTCTCTACCTTATCACCATTTACAGCTAAAACTTCTTGATTATTATATTTAAGATTTGCTATGCCAGTATCAATGCCACTAGCATTTTTGATTACATCAGTTGCATTACCTACTTGTGTTTCTGCGAAGGAAATAGATGAATAATTAATAGTGCATAAACTAACTAATAAACATGTAAGGAATTTTCTTCTTTTAGTGTTTTTCTTAATATTCAGAAAAATCACCCCGTTCTTTTTTTAGTAAGATATGATAATGATTGATAAATGATAGCTAACTAATAAACTTACATAAATGCTTTTAAAAGTTCTTGAATTAACGGGATTACGCCACCTACAAATTTCAAAACTGCCATTGCGATTTCCATATTATTTCCTCCTTTTTCTTGCTACGATAATGTGATTTATCTTTATGCCCTCATTATAGTGACCCCTTACACTTTTATCAATACACTCTGATATGCAATATTACATATAAAAAACCAAGCTGAATTCTTTTAAAAAGTTATACAGAGATATTTTTTCGTTTGGTACATACTTGAATAGGTGAAGCATTCCTTTGCATTTTATGAGTAATTTACAAGTTTATTGTTTGAAGCATCGCAGGACCGGAAGTAATGAAATACCTGTGGGACAGAGCTATCATCGGCAATTGCATAAAAAAAGCTGCTGCCTATAAAATATAGACAGCAGCTTTTTTACATACTCATTTTGTAACTAATAAACAGCGATGGGCCCATAAGGACCTTTGATAATTTCTATTTTTGTTTCAAAAATATCTGTCAAAAGTGTTGGGTCCATAACCTCTTCTACTGTTCCAAAAGCAGCAATTTGTCCATCTTTCATAGCACAAATTTTATCAGAGTATTTAGCTGCAAAATTTATGTCATGCATAACAGTCAAAATTGTTCTTCCGAATTCATTAGCTGCACGTCTCAAATGCTCCATCATTTGAACAGAACGAGCAACATCAAGGTTGTTCAGAGGCTCGTCCAAAAGCACATATTCAGTCTCTTGGCACAATACCATCGCTACATATGCCCTTTGTCTTTGACCACCAGAAAGCTCATCTAAATATCTATTCTCTAAACTAGTTAAATCTAAGAAATCGATATATTTAGAAATGATAACCTCATCTTCTTTAGTTAATCTTCCCTTTGAATAAGGAAAGCGCCCAAATCCAACTAGTTGTCTAATAGTAAGCCTCGTTACAAAATGATTTTCTTGTCGCAATATAGTCAAAATTTTTGCTAAGTCTTTTGATTTGGATTCAGAAACATCCATATTCGCTACTTGAATTTGGCCTTCATCCATATCTAAGAGTCTTCCAATCATCAATAGTGTCGTAGACTTTCCAGCACCATTTGGTCCAATTAAAGAAGTAAAGCCCGCTTTTGGTATTTCAATATCCAAAGGTCCTATTTTTACCTTATCAGTATAGAACTTTTTAACATTATCAATTTTTATCATAAAGCCCTCTTCCTTAAAACAATAGTTAAGAATATGATTCCACCAAATAATTCAATAATAACTGAAACTACACCTTGAGCATTGAATACATGATACATTAAAAAGTATGCACTCGTCATTATCAAAAATCCTATTGCAAAAGCCATTGGAAAAATATATCTATGATCATAAGTTGACGCCGCCTGATAACTCAAAGTTGCTACTAAAAAGCCGTAGAAAGTAAGTGGCCCAATTAGAGCTGTTGAAATGGACATCAAAATAGCAACTAATACAAGCGTATAAATTACACTAGGTTGATATTTAACCCCAAAGGAAGTAGCAACATCCTTTCCAAGTGATAAAATATTCAACTTCTTAGAATGAACAAAAATTAATACCGCTACAATTATAATCATAGGAATTACAACAGGAAAATATGCAGGATCTGCATGATTAACAGAACCAAATAATTTCGCTTGTAAAATATCAAACTCTGAAGGCGCAAGTAGCTTTCTCATAAAAGTTGATACGGAATTCAGTCCAGTACCAATAATAATTCCAACTAAAAGCATAAGTTGTAAATTCCCGTATTTACCGGAAAGTAACCATCCATAAAGTATCAAACTCATCAAGACCATAGCAACAACTTGGAATAAAAATGATCCAATTCCATTAAAGTTTATTAATGCACTAGCACCAAAGAAGAATATTGTACTCGTATGAATTGCTGAATAAAGTGATTCGAAACCTAAAAGCGAAGGAGTAATAATCTTATTGTTCGTAATAGATTGGAAAGCAACTGTCGACAAGCTATGGCAAACTGCAGCAATAATCATCGCAACAATAGCTATTATCCTTCTCTTAACAACTGGGATAAAAGAAGGTGAATCTATCGGAACTGGATTGTTATAAACTAAAAGTCCATATGAAGAAAGGAGACCTAAAGCAATCAATGTTATCAGTACAATCCAATAACGTCTTGCTTCCTTCTTAGAACGAAAAGCACTAGCTGATCTACTTTCATTATGAAGGCTAGAATCGATTTCGACATTTTCTTTATTTTTATAGTCTAATGTGATCATCGTAGCCTCCTTGGTTTTCTTCGTCTCAATAAAATAGTAATAAACACGACTGCTCCCACTGTTGCAAGTATTAAAGAAACAGGTACTTCAAAAGGCTTTATAATTGTTCGAGAAATGATGTCACAGGTAGTTATTGTCCCCATTCCGATCACACATACCCAAGGTAAATTACTCCTAAGATCATCCCCTCTAAACATGGAAACAATGTTTGGAACAATTAATCCCAAGAAAGGTAAGTTTCCAATAACAGCTGCAACAATTCCAACTGCAACAGAGATAAGGCCAGTCCCAAAAAGAACAATTCTATTGTAATTAACTCCAAGGCTTGTTGCGACATCTTCTCCTAGCCCAGCTAAAGTCAATCTATTTGCATACATAAAAATAAGCAAAGTAACGATAACAATTAGCCATAAATATTCATATCTTCCCACCTGAACGGTAGCAAATGAACCTACGAACCAAGTTTCAATACTTTGCGTCATTTGAAAAAGGAGTCCCAAAAAAGTAGACACTGCAGAAATAACTGCTCCAAGCATCAATCCAATAATAGGGACAATTAAAGACGAACGAAGTTTAACTCTTCTTAAAAACAGAAAGAAAATCATAGTTCCTATAAAAGAAAAAATGATTGCACCAGTCATTCTTTGAACTAAAGTCGGGGCAGGAAATAATAAATATACAAAAAGCAGGCCTAAGCCTGACCATTCAATAGTCCCCGTTGTAGTAGGTTCAACAAAACGATTCTGTGTAATTAATTGCATTACGAGCCCTGCCATCGCCATTGCAGCTCCAGTAAGCATTAATGCAACTGTTCTCGGAACACGAGTGATGAAAAACATCTCCATTCCGTCCTCTTGTCCACGTATATCATAAACTCCAGTAAACAGTGATATAATCCCTAAAATTATAACAACTATAATCGCTATTATAAAAGGTTTTGTCCATATTTTATTGTGATTATAAAACTGGGGTTGAGAAATATTCTCAACCCTAGAAATCATATTTTTTGACACTGTTTCGTACTCCTTTACACTACTTAGCTAAAGTTTTTGCGATATTTCCAAATAACTCTATATAAGTCTCAATTGATTCATTTGTGTAAGTATCTGCTGGTGCATAAATAACTTGTTTTTTAGAAACAGCAGTTGTGTTTTGAAGAGCAGGTGATTTAGAAATAACATCTTGAGCAGGAGCTGAAGTAGCAGCATCAGATGTTGCAGCATCACGATCTAATACGAAAAGCCAATCAGGATTTGTTTGTGCAATAGCTTCAACAGAAACGTCATCACCTTTATGACCGGCAGTAGAATTAGACACTTCTAGTGCTGGAGTCCAACCGAAAATTTCATACATTGGTCCCCAAACGCGACCAGAGTGAGGCGCAGCAAAACCAATATTCCCACCAGTAACGATAACACTCATAACTTTATCTTTTCCATTATAAGCAGATTTTGCATTTTCAATAGATTTATCAAAATCAGCTACTAATTTTTTAGCCTCTTTATCTTTATCAAAGATTTTTCCTAAAGAAATTGTAGAATCTTTAAGTCCTTTTACTAAATTTTCTCCAGGCTTAGTAGCTTTCTCAGAAACATCAACATTAAGATCAATAACAGCTGCATTTGGCACTAATTTTTTGATTTCTTCGTAATGGCCAGCAAATCTTTGACCAACGATTACAAGGTCAGGGTTTGCCGCCGCTATAATTTCAAGATTTGGTTCGCGGTGATTCCCAATATTTTTAACTGAATCATCTTTTTTATATGCTGAATCTGCAGGCATTACATCCTTTGGAGCAGCCGCTAATTTAATTCCCCAATCAGCTAAAGTTTCAAAAGTTCTATTATCTAAAGCAACTACATTCTTTGGATTTACAGGGACTTTAACAGTTCCATGTGCATCAGTAATTTCAACCGTTTTTGGCTTATCACTACTATCACCTTTATTAGCTTTCGAAGTTTCCTTACCTGAATCTGAGCAAGCTACTAACATTAAAGTGAAAATCGCTAGAATACTTACTAATTTTAAAAGCATAGTTTTTTTCATACGTATACTCCTTATTATGTAATTTAGTTCGAAAATGATGACGTCCATAGATTGAATTAGATAGTAACTGCTATTCACCTAAACCAATATTGATAATCATTTTCATTTGAATATCCTGTTAATTAGTATAGTCATTAATTCTGTGAAAATCTTGTGAATGGTGTGAGTTAATAGAATTAAGCATACTTTGTATACGAAAAGTAATATGTGCAGTCAGGCGTGTTGATTAACCTTTATTTTACAGAGAATACATGAGAAAATCTTGATTTTCTTTTCAAGTAGGTACTTGCATTAGATACGGTCGCGCTAGAATCTTCCCCTCCACACTAACCAAATATATGAGCACCTTATAAACCATGATCCATTGCCTGATAGAAATATTCTAGTTCCGTCTTTTAATATTTCACAGAAACTATTTTATTATCTTATTTTTATCATTCAACCATTGAATAGCCTCTGCCATGTATCGTTTGAATATATCTGTCTTTCTTCTCGCACTTTAACTTTTTTCTTACATACCCAATATATAAGTCTACTACATTTGGATTTACTACTACGTTATATCCCCAAACCTGATTCAAAAGCATTTCACGGCTCAATATTGTATTTTTATTCTTGATTAAAAATACAAGTAAATCGTACTCGCGCTTCGTAAGCGAGAGATTTTCGCTACCTTTTTTCACAATATTGCTAGATGCATCAACAAAGAGATCTTTAAACTGAAAAAAGTTTGTCTCATTTTGCTGAGTATAGTCAGTTCTCCTTAAAATAGCTTGAACCCTTGCTACTAATTCTTCTTTCGCAAATGGTTTTCTAATATAATCATCTGCTCCTGCTTGTAGCCCTGCTATGCAATCCTTACTAGAAATATTGTCGGTCACAATAATGATCGGTGTCGTTTTAACAATTCGTATTTGTCTACAAATTTCTGGCCCCGATATACTTAATGAATCCCAATCCAATATGATAATATCCCAATCTTGTTCATATACTATATTTAAACCTTGGTTTTCATTGTGAAGTTTTAAAATGAAATAGCCCTCTTGCTTTAGACCGCTTACGATTTTCTTCGCAAAAGACCGTTCATTCTTAATTACTAACACCTGCTTCACCGATGGTTCACCTCTACTTCAATATAACTTAGTTAGATAAAAAATTATCTCAAAAAAACATTTTAAAATTTATAAATATGAACCCCCTAAAAAAGGCCATTGTAACAGCTTATTAGGAGAACTCTATATAATCTTACAATAAATATGAATAGAAACACAAAGGATATGAAGATTTAAATACATATTATGTAATCATTAAAGGTAGCTATAGTATCTACCTGTTTATCGTCAATAACTATTTCTTCATTTTCTTTTTCAGGGGTACCACCCTTCCCTCATCAACTTAAACATTTTATAAAACTACAAAACAAAAAGAACCATAAGCTTGCCACAAAAAATAGTAGTGGTCCATCTCCAACATTTAAAATCAAATATTTTTCATTGGGAATATCTTGTTGTTTTAGACTATAGAATAAAGTATTAGACCATTAAAAAATGGTTGTAAGCTGAAAAGGTATTAATCTTTTTGATTAAATAAAAAATACTTTTGTTTTTCTTTTATTTACTTTAATATCAATAAGGGCACCAAAAAAATAGATAGAGGTGCTAAAATGTACGGAATTATTAATTATGAAGTGTTTTTACTAACAGGGATTTTATTAAATTTAATTCCTGGTGCGGACACCATGTATATTGTGGGAAGAAGTATTTCACAAGGCAGAAAAGCAGGTGTGTATTCTGTTTTTGGTATTATTACTGCCTCTTTAGTTCATACGTTATTTGTTGCTTTTGGTTTATCTATTATACTTACAAAATCCGTTGTATTATTTAACATCATTAAGATTATTGGTGTTATCTATCTCGTATATCTAGGGATTAAAATGGTACTTGATAAGACGAATGTAGATTTCCAAGCTTCATCCAATAAATTAAACATTAGAAAGATATATATACAAGGGCTTTTAACAAGTCTTACGAATCCAAAAGTCTCTTTATTCTTTATTGCGTTTCTTCCGCAATTTATAGATACAAAGGCTTCAGGTCCTATTCCCTTTATCATTTTAGGACTTACTTTTACAGCCACTGGATTATTGTGGTGTTTATTTGTGGCTTATTTCTCTTCATATGTTACAAAAAAACTAAGAGGAAACCAAAAGGTAGGAATGATTCTAAATAAGGTAACAGGAATGATTTTTATTGGTATGGGGTTAAAGTTGCTTCAAACGAAAGCTCCTCAATGAACCTGAATAACATAACAATGCCCCCTTCTAAGAAATGTTATATCGGGTTTAAACCAATTCCTATATACTAAAAAGTCCCTTCAGAATTTGAAGGGGCTTTTTAATATACCTGTCTTGATGATACGATTCACTCTTTATTGAAAAAAATGAGTGTAAATTGAGTCTGCTATCAAATAATTACTGTTAAAATAGATATTTCTTGCTGTTAGGAATAGTCGATGTATCTATTTGTATAGAGAAAGCATATCTTTGCCGCAAACAAAAAGAACCATAACCTCGCCAATCTGGCAAAGTTATGGTTCATATCATACAAAATAAAAAAACCACCAAATATGTATTGGTGGAGACGGTGGGAGTCGAACCCACGTCCAAAAATATCGGCACTTAAGCTTCTACGAGTGTAGTCGATATATTAGCATTTCGCGAACTCTTCGGCCTATCGACAGGCTTCCAAGTTGCTAGTCTGATTGTTCTCTTCCTTCGCCCTCAGACGGCGAACTCCGGCGTAGTCCACTTAGTTTGAGTCCCTTACCCTACCACATGGACGATGGAGGGAGGAACCTTTAGTGCAATTAAGCAGCTAAAGAAAGATTGTTTTGTTTGCCAATTATAGGCTTTGACGTTTTAACGAGGCCGATCCCCTCGACTCGCAACCTAAGCTCGAACTATCCCTGTCGAATCCGTAACGTCCCCATGATAAAAATGGAGCATACGAAGAAATATCGTGATAGCTACTAAGAGCTGTTTTTCAATGTGCAACAATCTTACATAAGTTATTATAACATACGCGCGTCGTTTTACAAATGTAAATATCTGTATTACATCTTTTGACGATCACGGAACGCGCGTGCAATTTCACGTTTTGCTTCTTTCTCTTTTAAATCGTTACGCTTATCATATTGCTTTTTACCTTTTGCTAAACCAAGTGCCATTTTCGCGAATCCATTTTTTAAATAAATTCTAACTGGAACTAATGCATAGCCTGTTTCTTTTGAAGCACCCGTTAACTTCTCAATTTCTTTTTTATGAAGAAGTAACTTTCTCGTGCGAAGCGGATCATGGTTGAAACGATTCCCTTGCTCATATGTACTAATATGCATATTATGTACCCATACTTCACCATTATGTACACGTGCAAACGCATCTTTCAAGTTCACGCGTCCAGCGCGAATCGACTTAATTTCAGTTCCTTGAAGGACAAGCCCTGCCTCGTATGTTTCTTCGATGAAATAATCATGAAATGCTTTTTTATTTTGTGCAATAACCTTACCTGTACCCTTTGGCATATAACGTCCCTCCTCTATTTTTACTATTGTAACAAATGTTAATAAAAAGCGAAAGTGGCTCGCTCAGAATCGTTGGACATTGGAACTCCCGACAGAGAAGCGCGTTTTGCTTCGTCCGAGGGAGTGAAATGGCCAATAGATTCTAGCCACTGTAGCTGGATTCCATTAAAAAGCGAAAGTGGCTCGCTCAGAATGTAAGGTGGATGGAGCTTCTGACCTTGAGGCGCTCTTTGCCTCTCGGGAAGAAGCGAAGCCGCCGAACATTCTAGCCACTGTAGCTGGATTCCAACAAAAAGCGAAAGTGGCTCGCTCTCAAGCCACCAATAAAAAAGAAAAAGCCCCGCTTTTCATCAAAGCGAAGCCCTCCTTTTCTTACTTACGCTTTTTCTTTTTCTTCTTGAACCCTGGTACATTTTCGAAGAATGCTTTTTTCTTCTTACCGTTACCATCTTTTTTCCCTGGCTGACTAGCGGACGTGGAAGTGGAAGCAGAAGCTGATCCTCTTCCTTTTCCTTTGCCACCACGGTCGAATTTTCTACCTGTACCACGTTCTCCGCCGCGCTCATCACTGCGTTCGCTACGTCCACCGCGTTTCTTTCTGCCTGTTCTTGGCTGTTCGATAACGACTGGACGATCTTTGAACTTACGACGAGGCGTCCCTTTCATGCCAACGATTTCAAAGTCGATTGCACGCTCGTCTTTGTTTACGTTAATAACGCGAATTGTAATTTCGTCTCCGATGCGGAATACGTTACCTGTACGTTCTCCGATCATTGCGAAATGTTTCTCGTCATAACGGTAGTAATCATCCGTTAAGTAGCTAACGTGTACAAGACCTTCAATTGTATTTGGAAGCTCTACGAATAAACCGAAGTTTGTTACAGAGCTAATCATACCGTCATACTCTTCACCAATCTTATCAACCATATACTCTGCTTTTTTCATTTCGTCTGTTTCACGTTCTGCTTCAACAGCACGACGTTCCATATTAGAAGAATGCTCTGCAATTTCAGGTAAGTTTTCACGCCATTTTGCTTGTGTTTCGTTGTCGACTTTACCGTTAATAATGTATTCACGAATTAATCTATGAACGATTGTATCTGGGTAACGACGAATTGGTGATGTGAAATGTGTGTAGAACTCAGTTGATAAACCGAAATGTCCTAAGCTATCCGCATCGTAACGCGCTTGCTTCATTGAACGAAGCATTACTGTTGAAATAACTACTTCTTCAGGCTGTCCTTGAACCATTTCAAGAATTTGTTGCAGCGCACGAGGATGTATTTCATTCGCACGTCCTTTTACTGCATATCCGAAGTTTGTTACAAACTCGAAGAAACGTTCCAGCTTATCTTCTTTCGGATCTTCATGGACACGGTACATGAATGGTACGTTCATCCAGTGGAAATGCTCTGCTACTGTTTCGTTCGCAACAAGCATAAATTCTTCAATTAACTTCTCTGATACAGAACGATCACGCATGACAACATCTGTCGGTTTACCTTCTTCGTCTACTAATACTTTCGCTTCTTTAAAGTCAAAGTCAATTGCACCACGACGCATACGTTTTTCACGTAAAATCTGTGCCAATTGACCCATCTCTTTAAACATCGGTACTAGCGGCTCATAGCGTTTGATTAACTCTTCGTCCTCATCTTCTAAAATGCTTCTTACGTCAGCATACGTCATACGCTCTGTCGTTTTAATCACACTTTGGAAAATCTCATGCTTTACAACATCACCTAAGTTGTTGATTTCCATTTCACAAGATAACGTCAGACGGTCTACTTTCGGGTTTAACGAACAAATACCGTTAGATAGACGATGCGGAATCATCGGAATTACACGGTCAACAAGATATACACTCGTTGCTCTTTCCGCTGCTTCTACATCAATTGGAGAACCTTCTTGAACGTAATGACTTACATCCGCAATATGAACGCCAAGCTTGTAGTTACCGTTCTCGAGCTTCGTTACTGTAACAGCGTCATCTAAATCTTTCGCATCTGCACCGTCAATCGTTACGATCATTTGGTCACGCAGGTCACGGCGATCTTTTAAATCTTCTTCTGAAATCGTTTCTGGTACACTGTTTGCATGCTCCATCACTTCTTCAGGGAATGCTAAAGGTAGATGATGTTTATGAATAACTGATAAAATATCTACTCCTGGATCATTTTTATGACCTAGAATTTGAATAACTTCACCTTCTGCACTTAAACGATTCTCTGGGTAACTCGTAATTTTCACAACTACTTTATGGCCTTCTACAGCACCCATTGATGCACTTTTCAAGATAAAGATATCACTCGTCCAGCGCTTATTGTCAGGTATAACAAATCCAAAGTTTTTCGATTCTGTATATGTACCAACTAGTTCTTTTGTGCCGCGCTCTAAAATACGTACAATTGAACCTTCTTGGCGTGATCCACTTGATTGTGCGCTAACACGCGCTAATACTGTATCACCATGAAGTGCACCGTTTAACTCTGTAGGCGGGATGAAAAGATCATCATCTCCCGTTTTCTTCTCTTCTGGTACAACGAATGCAAAGCCACGTGCATGTCCAATTAATTTACCGCGTACTAAATTCATCTTTTCAGGAAGACCGTAACGGTTACTACGTGTGCGAATAACAAGCCCCTTCTCTTCCATCATTACAAGTGCCTTTACAAAATCTTTAAAGCCCTCAGACCCTTCAATTCCAAATGCCTCTTCTAACTCTTGTATTGTTAACGGTTTATACGCTTCTTCTCTCATAAATAATAACAACTTATCAATATTTTCTTGTATGATTTCTTCCAAGCAGAAATACCTCCTTTAAACCCTTATATTATTTAGTGTATCCGAAAGACTGGGGATGTATAAAGCGAAACTTTAATACTCCCCTAATGATTTTTACAGTTTTCACAAAAAATTCCTTATGAAAAAAAGAGGCAACTAGATCTTACCAATCTAGTTGCTCCAAGAAGTTATATACATCCTCATGTAGCTCGTCACGTTGCTTATCAAGTGTAATGACATGCGTAGAGTCTTCATACCATTTAATGTCTTTTAACGTAGATTCTACACCGTTATAAATAATGTTAGCACTATCTGTATTAATCATTTCATCATGACGTGCTTGTACAACAAATGTCGGTGCATAAATCATATCCACATTGTTACGTACGTCAGCAATTAATTGTTGTAATGCTTTTAATGTATTCATCGGTGTCTTTTGGAATTCCAACATTTCTTGTTCGATTTGCTCTGGTGATTTTTGCTCACGGTTTTTATATTCGCGGGCATATGCCAATATACCTTGGTACATCGTTTCTTCACTCTTAATATACATTGGTGCACACATTGGTACTACACCTAAAACAGGTACTGTATAACCTAATTTTAAAGAAAATACGCCGCCAAGTGATAATCCAACAACAGCAATTTTCTCAAAGCCTTTATCTTTTAAAAGCTGATATGCCTCCATTACGTCTTGCCACCAATCTTCAGGACCTGTATGAACAAGCTCTTCTGGTGGTACACCGTGCCCTTTATAAATTGGCGCATGACAAGTGTAGCCTTTCTTCTCTAAGAAACGCCCTAACATACGTACATCAGCTGAGTTTCCTGTGAAACCATGTAGTAATAAAACAGCGCGGTCTCCACCCTCAAATGTAAATGGTTTCGGAGATGCTAATTTCATCATGTACTTCTCCTCTTTCTCTTCTGTAATCTAGTCGTATTCTTTCTATATCTAGTGTACCATATTTATATTTCTATAATCTAATTAGAAACATCTTTCAAATAGCAAAATAAAAAAAGAAGAACCATTAGTACATCTTACTAACGCTTCTTCTTTCAATTCTATAAATTTAAGTACGTAACAGCAATTGTTAATACGAAGAATAGAACAGCTAAAACAATTGTAATACGGTTTAATACTGCTTCAATTCCACGTGCTTTTTGCTTACCAAATAATTGCTCTGCACCGCCTGAAATTGCACCTGAAAGGCCTGAGCTATTACTAGACTGCATAAGTACCATAACAATCATTAAAATCGATACAATAATAAGTAAAACGGATAATAACGTATGCACTTGGCGTACCTCCTACAAAGATTCAGTTATTTTAACTGTAGCATAAATCCTATAGAAAAGCGAGAGCTATAGAGTCGCTCTCGCTTTTCTTCTATTACATAAACATCATTGCAAATAACGGCCCGAGCAAACATGTCAAAATTGCTGTTAATGTCATTGTTACCGATCCAATAACACCTTCATGTTCATTATTTTTCATCGCTCTCATTACACCCATAATATGAGAAGCACATCCAAATCCGATACCTTTACCAACTGAGTTTGTAACACGGCTCCATTTTAATAAAAGTGGGCCAGTAATCGTTCCAGTAATACCTGCGATAACAACGAAAGCTGCTGTTAATGAAGGTACACCACCAACTTGCTCTGAAACACTCATCGCAACTGGCATTGTCACCGATTTTGGTAAAGAAGATAAAATTAAGCTTTTATCTGTTCCCATAAGTGATGCAATGGCAAAATCACTGGCGATTGCAACTGTTGTTCCTACTAATACCCCGCCGGCAATCGGTACAACATATTTTTGCAGAACGTGACGTTGTTTATAAAGAGGAATTGCAAATGCTACAACACCGGGCCCCAGCAGTTTTGCAATCCAGCCACCACCGCTTTCCATATAATGTTGATATGGTATATCAAGCATGATAAATAAGAAAGCCATTAATCCTGTTGCTACAAGCATTGGAATGGTGAATGGTGTTGGAAATAATTTATAGATTTTTTTAGATAATTGGTATAATAGCACCGTAAAAAGAACCCAACCGATTCCGATTAATATTTGGCTCATCTCGACTCTCTTTCCTTTCTATTCGCAAGATATTGTCCTGTATGTCCTGCGACAATAATAATTAAAAATGTACTCGCTACAATTGTAATGAAAAGAGAAATTCCTTTACTCATAAAAAAAGCACCGTAATTCATTAGGCCAAGCGTTGGCGGAATTAATAAAAACGGCATAATAGCAACGAGTGTTTCTGCTCCTAAATCGAACCATTTCACTGGAAGGACTTTTAGGCTAAGTAAAACAAGTAAGAGGAACATTCCAATCAAACTTCCTGGAATCGGAATATTTAACACTTCTTGTACCCAATTTCCAACCATATAAAAAACGTAAAGAGCTGCAATTTGGACAAGAATCTTTGTAAATTTCATGTTCATCATCCCTCATGTTTATACGATCTTCTCTTAATATCTTTATCATAGTATAAATTGTAAAAAGCTGCAATTTATCAACTTGACAGCAAAAACAGCCTATGTTATACGCTTACACCCTTGATATGACTGCATTTCTAAACAAAAATTAAGTCAAAAACCTTGACCTAATATAAAAAGTTTTTATTTTCTGAATTTGTAACGTTGTTATTTCAATAAAATAATCTTTTTATCCTTAAGCTTACATATATATAAAGTGAAACTTTCATTAGTGGCGGTTTTCTTCCTCCCCACAATCGGACTTTTACGGGATAAACAAGATAGGTGGTGAGCATATGCCAAAAAAAGTTCTTATTTTTTGTGATCCTGGGATTGATGATACGATGGCTCTCCTCTTAGCATTCTTTATCGATGAAATAGAAATCGTCGGTATTGTTGCTGATTACGGCAATGTCCCAAAAAAAATGGCCGTACAAAACGCTCATTTTCTTAAGAGCGAAGCAAAGGATAGAAATATCAAGATATTTGGTGGTTCAGAACGTCCACTTACTGGTGCCCCTCCAGCTTTCTTTACGGAAGTACACGGGAAACAAGGGCTCGGGCCAATTATTCCAAAGGGACATGTGACTAACGGGGAGATGGAGAATTTTTTCGAAGTTATTCCTCTTATTGAACAGTATAAAGATGAATTAATCATTGTAAGTTTAGGAAGACTTACCTCCCTAGCAATTTTATTCATTGTATGTAAACAGCTCATGAAGCAAATTACATCTTACTACGTAATGGGCGGCGCCTTTTTACATCCTGGTAATGTGACCCCTATTTCCGAAGCGAACTTTTATGGCGATCCTACTGCCGCTAATATAGTCCTTCAATCCTCACCTAACATGTACATCTATCCATTAAACATCACTCAGTATTCCATCATTACACCAGAAATGGCTGAATACATTGAAGCAAAAGGAAAAGCCCCACTCGTCAAACCGTTATTCGATCATTATTACTACGGCTATTATAAAGACGCCTTACCGCATTTAAAGGGGAGCCCCTTCCATAACACAATGCCAATACTCGCTTTACTTGATAACTCTATGTTTACGTATCACAAGTCACCTATCGTTGTCATGACAGAATCTTATGCACAAGGAGCAAGCATAGGAGAATTTCGTTCTTTAGGAGAATCTAAGCCATTTATTGATTGGCCGAGTCATCAAATCGCAATTGATTTTGATTATAACCGCTTCTTTAAATATTTCATGTCACTTATGACGGGTGAGCAATTTTAGCATAAAAAAACAGACCGTGATTTCTCACGGTCTGTCGTTATTTTCTACAATTATCGTTTAATGTTGTAGAAAGATTTGATACCATCGTAAACAGCGATTTCGCCTAGTTCGTCTTCGATGCGTAATAATTGGTTGTACTTAGCAATACGGTCAGTACGGCTCATAGAACCAGTTTTGATTTGGCCAGCGTTAGTTGCAACTGCGATGTCAGCGATTGTAGCATCTTCAGTTTCACCAGAACGGTGAGATACAACTGCTGTGTAACCAGCACGTTTAGCCATTTCGATAGCTTCGAAAGTCTCAGTTAAAGTACCGATTTGGTTAACTTTAATTAAGATTGAGTTAGAGATACCTTTTTCGATACCTTCAGCAAGTTTTTGAGTGTTAGTTACGAATAAGTCGTCACCAACTAATTGTACTTTATCACCGATACGCTCAGTTAATAATTTGTGACCATCCCAGTCGTTTTCGTCTAAACCATCTTCAATAGAGATGATTGGGAAGTCTTTGCAAAGCTCTTCGTAGAAATCAACCATTTCTGCAGAAGTTAAGCCAGTACGGCCTTCGCCTGCAAGGTCATATTTACCAGTTTCTTTGTTGTAGAACTCAGAAGAAGCAACGTCCATTCCTAAGAATACGTTCTCGCCAGCTTTGTAACCAGCTTTTTCGATAGCTTCGATGATTACTTCTAATGCTTCACGGTTAGAACCAAGGTTTGGAGCGAATCCACCTTCGTCACCTACTGCAGTGTTAAGACCTTTGTCATGTAATACAGCTTTAAGTGCATGGAATACTTCAGCACCCATACGGATTGATTCTTTGAATGTTGGAGCACCAACTGGTAAGATCATGAACTCTTGGAAGTCTACGTTGTTATCAGCGTGAGAACCACCGTTGATGATGTTCATCATTGGAGTTGGTAATTGTTTTGCATTGAATCCACCAAGGTAACGGTATAATGGAAGACCTACGAAGTCAGCTGCTGCGTGAGCTACTGCCATAGATACACCAAGGATAGCGTTAGCGCCTAGTTTACCTTTGTTTGGAGTGCCATCTAATTCGATCATAGCACGGTCGATACCAGCTTGGTCAGTTACGTCGAAACCAACGATTTCTGGAGCGATTGCTTCGTTAACGTTGTTTACTGCATTTAGAACACCTTTACCAAGGTAACGAGATTTGTCACCGTCACGTAATTCTACTGCTTCGTGCTCACCAGTAGATGCACCACTTGGTACGATAGCGCGTCCGAAAGCGCCGCTTTCTGTGTAAACTTCTACTTCTACAGTTGGGTTACCACGAGAGTCAAGGACTTCGCGAGCATAAACATCAATAATTGTTGACATAATAAATTCTCTCCTTTTTATATAAGCAAATTATTTAATAATTGTTTTACCTGTCATTTCTTTCGGTTGTTCCACATTTAAAAGCGTAAGCATTGTTGGAGCGATATCTCCTAAAATACCACCTTCACGAAGCTCTACATCATTTTTTGTAACGATGAAAGGAACCGGGTTAGTTGTATGAGCTGTCATTGGTCCTCCATCAGCAGTTAACTCCTGATCAGCATTACCATGGTCAGCAGTAATAAGTGCTACACCATCTTTTGCAAGAATCGCTTCTACAACTTTTCCTAAACATTCGTCAGTTGCTTCTACTGCTTTAATTGTTGGTTCCATCATCCCAGAATGGCCAACCATATCACAGTTTGCAAAGTTAAGAATGATAACATCATGTTTATCATTTTCGATTTCATTTACTAAAGCGTCCGTTACTTCGTAAATGCTCATTTCAGGTTTCAAGTCATACGTTGCAACCTTCGGTGAGTTAATTAAAATACGCTCTTCTCCTGGGAATTCAGCCTCACGACCACCGCTAAAGAAGAATGTAACGTGCGGATACTTTTCAGTTTCCGCGATGCGAAGTTGCTTTAATCCCGCTTGCGCAACAACTTCACCTAATGTGTTATCAAGGTTCATTGGCTTGAATGCCACGTAACCATCTACAGTTTCACTGAAATGTGTCATACAAACGAATTCAGGAATGTGAGGTACTTTTTCACCACGATCGAACTCACGGAAGTCTTCGTTTGTAAATACACGAGCAATTTGAATTGCACGGTCTGGACGGAAGTTATAGAAGATAACTGCATCATCATCATTGATTGTTGCAACTGGCGTGTTATCTTCGTTAACAATTACAGACGGCAATACGAATTCATCGTAGATACCATTTGCATAAGAGTCTTCTACACACTCTTCTGCTGATTTATAAGTAGGGCCTTCACCATTCACCATAGCACTGTAACATTTTTCTACGCGATCCCAACGCTTGTCACGGTCCATGGAGTAATAACGACCAGAGATAGTCGCGAATTGTCCTACTCCTGTTTCTTTAATTACTTCATTTGTTGCATCGATATAACCTTTTGCTGTTTGTGGTCCAACATCGCGGCCGTCTAAGAATGCATGGATATAAACTTTCTCCACGCCTTCTTTTGCTGCTAAGCGAAGAAGAGCAAACATATGGTTCATGTGACTGTGCACACCACCATCAGAAAGTAAGCCGAATAAATGAAGAGCAGTACCTTTTTCTTTTACGCTTTTAATTGCATTTTGGAAAGTTTCGTTCTGATCGAACTCACCTTCACGAATTGCAACGTTTACGCGTGTTAAGCTTTGATATACGATGCGGCCTGCACCGATATTTAAGTGACCAACCTCAGAGTTACCCATTTGACCTTCTGGAAGACCTACTTCCTCACCACAAGCTGTAAGCGTTGTGTGAGGGAATTTGTTCCAGTAACCATCAAAATTAGGTTTCTTAGCTTGTGCTACAGCATTCCCGTGAGTTTCTTCACGTAGTCCGAAACCATCAAGAATGATTAAAGCTGTTGGCTTTCTCATTTTACCGCCCCCAGAAGACCTAAGAACGAAGCAGGCTCTAAGCTAGCACCGCCAACTAAAGCGCCGTCGATGTCAGATTGTGCCATATACTCTTTAATGTTTTCTGGTTTTACGCTACCGCCGTATTGAATACGAACAGCTTCTGCAGCTTCTGGAGAAACAGCTTCTGCAACAACTTTACGGATGTGCGCACATACTTCGTTTGCATCTGCAGAAGAAGAAGATTTACCTGTACCGATAGCCCAGATTGGCTCATAAGCGATAACAGTTGCTTTAACTTGCTCTTCTGTTAAACCTGCAAGTGCTTTTGTCACTTGACCTGCTACTAGATCAAATGTTTTTCCGCTTTCGCGCTCTTCTAAAGTCTCACCACAACATACAATTGGTGTTAAACCATGTTCAAATGCTGCAAGAGTCTTTTTGTTTACTGACTCGTCTGTTTCAGCAAACATTTCACGACGCTCAGAGTGGCCAAGTACTACGTAGCCTACTTTTAAGTCGCTAAGTGCTACTGGGCTAATTTCGCCAGTGAATGCACCATTTTTTTCGAAGTGCATGTTTTGTGCACCTACTTGTAAATCAGTTCCTTCAGTTGCTGCTACTAAACGCTCTAAGAATAGAGCTGGAGAGCAAACTACTGCATCAACAGCTGAAGCTGCTGGGATTTGACCTTTAACTTCCTCTACGAAGCTAACTGCTTCAGATAGAGTTTTATTCATTTTCCAGTTACCTGCGATAATTGGTTTACGCATGCTTTGCACCGTCCTTTTTCTTTGGCTG
Organism: Bacillus sp. IBL03825; assembly: GCF_024712505.1. NCBI lineage: Bacteria > Bacillati > Bacillota > Bacilli > Caryophanales > Bacillaceae > Bacillus > Bacillus sp. IBL03825. Next base: position 5,007,321 of record NZ_JAMXKE010000001.1, read on the forward strand.
CTACTTATTTGTCGTTAAGACAAACTACACCTGGAAGCTCTTTACCTTCCATGAATTCTAATGACGCACCGCCGCCAGTAGAAATGTGGCTCATTTTATCAGCCATACCGAATTTTTCAACAGCTGCTGCAGAGTCACCACCGCCGATAACAGAGTATGTATCTTCTGCATCTGCTAATGCTTGTCCTACTGCTTTTGTACCTTCTGCGAATGGAGTCATTTCGAATACACCCATTGGTCCATTCCATACAACAAGCTTAGAATTTTTAATTACATCTGCATAAATTTCACGTGTTTTAGGACCGATGTCCACGCCTTCCCATGTAGAAGGAATAGAGTCGATACCTACGATTTGAGTTGTTGCAGTTTCAGAGAATTCCTCTGTGATTACAACATCAACTGGCATGTAGAAGTTTACGCCTTTTTCTTTTGCAAGTTGCATAAATTCTTTAGCTAGTTCAATTTTGTCGTTTTCACATAGAGATAGACCAATTTCATGACCTAAAGCTTTAACGAATGTGTAAGCAAGTCCGCCACCGATGATTAAGTTATCTACTTTGTCTAATAGATGACGAATTACACCGATTTTATCTTTTACTTTCGCACCACCAATGATAGCTGTGAATGGACGTTCTGGGTTAGAAAGTGCTTTTCCAAGTACATCTAACTCTTTTTCCATTAATAGACCAGATACTGCTGGTAGGTAGTCTGCGATACCTGCTGTAGAAGCGTGAGCACGGTGAGCTGCACCGAATGCATCATTTACGAAGATATCAGCAAGAGCTGCAAATTCTTTCGCAAGTTCTGCATCGTTCTTTTCTTCGCCCGCATAGAAACGTACGTTTTCAAGAACTAATACGTCGCCTTCGTTCATTGCTGCAACCATTTCTTGTGCAACTGGTCCGAATGCTTCGTCTGCTTTTTTAACATCTTTACCAAGAAGCTCGCCTAAACGTGCTGCTACTGGAGTAAGACGTAATTCTTCTACTGCTTGACCTTTTGGACGGCCTAAATGACTTGCTAAAATAACTTTCGCACCTTGCTCTACTAAATATTGAATTGTAGGAAGAGCTGCACGGATACGAGTTTCATCTGTAATTTTGCCTTCTTTCATAGGTACGTTGAAATCAACGCGGCAAAATACACGCTTACCTTTTAAATCTACGTCACGAATTGATTTTTTGTTCATTGGATTTCCCTCCGACTACTAGTTAGGATTGACAAAACCCACTCAAAAGCTTAACACATTTGCTTTTAAAACGAAAGAAGAGAGAGAGGGAACAAACCCTCTCCCTCGTTTTGTCATTGATTACTTATATAATTAAGAATTAAAGACCTTTAGAAGTCATGTATGCTGCTAGGTCTACTACACGGTTAGAGTAACCAGTTTCGTTATCGTACCAAGAAAGTACTTTAACCATGTTACCTTCCATTACCATTGTAGATAATGCATCGATTGTAGAAGAAGCTGTACATCCGTTATAGTCGATAGATACTAATGGCTCTTCGCTGTATCCAAGGATACCTTTTAATTCGCCTTCAGCTGCTGCTTTGAATGCTGCGTTTACATCTTCAACTGTTACTTCTTTGTCAAGTTCAACAACTAAGTCAACAAGAGAAACGTTAGCAGTTGGAACACGTACAGCGCCACCGTTTAATTTACCTTTAAGTTCTGGTAATACTAATGCTACAGCTTTAGCTGCACCAGTAGATGTTGGGATCATGTTTTCAGCTGCTGCACGAGCACGACGTAAATCTTTGTGTGGTAAGTCTAAGATTTGTTGGTCGTTAGTGTAAGAGTGAATTGTTGTCATCATTCCGCGTTTTACGCCGAATTTTTCGTTTAATACTTTAGCGAATGGAGCTAGACAGTTTGTAGTACAAGAAGCGTTAGATACTACGTTGTGGTTAGCTGCATCGTATTGTTCGTGGTTAACACCCATAACTACAGTGATATCTTCGTCAGAAGCTGGAGCTGAGATGATAACTTTCTTAACTGATCCACCTAAGTGTTTTTCAGCGTCTGATTTTTTAGTGAAACGGCCAGTAGATTCTACTACTACTTCTACTCCGTAGTCGCTCCATGGTAATTGAGCTGGGTCACGCTCAGCGATAACTTTAATTTCTTTACCGTTAACAACGATGCTGTTTTCGTTAGCAGATACTTCTGCATTTAAAGTTCCGTGAACTGTGTCATATTTTAAAAGGTGAGCTAATGTTTTAGCATCTGTTAAGTCGTTGATTGCTACTACTTCTACCTCAGAGTTGTTAAGAGCTGCGCGGAATACGTTACGTCCGATACGTCCAAATCCATTAATACCAATTTTAGTCATTTGAATTTCCTCCTTGGGGGATTATATTAAAGGGTAATACCCTTTGTTAACTGTTTTGCTGCACCTTCATCTGTAATTAGAATTGAAGTGTGCCCTTGTTTAATTACAGCCTGTATTGCCTTTGCCTTTGAAGAACCTCCAGCGACTGCAACAACGTGAGATACATGTTGTAAATCCTCAAGTTGCATACCAACTGTTCTTACTTTATGAACAACATTTCCTTGTTCATTAAAGTAGTAACCGAAAGCTTCGCCTACTGCTTCGCTTGCTTGAATCTTTAACCAATCTGCTTCTGAAGTATTTCTGCGACGTGCCATTGTTAACGCATCACCTATTCCATGAATGACGATATTGGAAGATCGAATCAACTCAAGAACTTCTTTCACGGAAGGCTCTGTCACAATAGACGCATATGCTTCGCTACTAACATGGTCTGGAACATACAATAAGCGATAATTACTCATCGTATTTTGCGCCATCTTGGCACAAATGGTATTGGCTTCTAATTCGACGCCCTCTCCAATTCCACCACGCGCTGGGACAAATAGCATATGTAAATCTTTGCAATCAAGCTGCATCATGTCCGCAGCAGCAGCTAGCGTAGTTCCTCCAGCCACAGCAACGATATTATTCGCTGTCAGACGGTCTTTTATACAAGTCACACAAGCACGGCCCATCTCCAGTTTGACCCACGGCGATTCATCACTATCACCAGGGACAACGAAAACTTCATCCAAGTCTAATGTTTCCTTAAGTTGCTTTTCTAAAACCTTTAACCCGGAAATTTCTTTCATAAAGTCTTCCAAAGCAAGAACTAAAGCTGTTCCTTCTTCTGTCAAAGTCATTCCAGAAGAAGCGACGTGAACTAAGTTTTGTTCTTTCAAAACTTGGACTTCACTTCGCAATACTCGTTCTGTCATACCGAGACTTGCTGACAAGTTTCTTCTTCCAATAGGCTGCATGAGCCTAATGTATTGAAGAATTTGCATTCTCGTTTGCATAACAGGTAGCAGATCAGGTAATAATTTTTTTGTGTTCTGAATCCATGAGCGCATATCTTTTCTCCTCACTACATTGGTTCATTTTCCCTAGTGGTCACTTTGTGTCCCGTAGTGACATTTTATGTCCCACGTAGGTTAAAAAAATAATCCCTGCTACGTGTATTATTGTAACAGGAGATAGAAACTTATTCAACTCTTAACTGCATTGTTTATATAGTTTATTATGACACCTTTGTGAATGTTACCATATTCTACCTGTTTCCCGCCTATTTCTACAACCGGAATCATTAAATGATACTTCTCCAAAAGGTCATTATCTTCATATATATCTATTTCCTCGATTTGAAAAGAATATTCACATTGTACTTCCTGTAAAACTTGTTTCGCCTGCACGCAAAGGCCACAATCTTTTTTTGTATACAGTACAACTTTCATATTCTTCACCTATCCGATCGTTTTTCGTAATGATGAAGCTGGAATGTGCATTTGTTCTCTATACTTCGCCACTGTTCTTCGAGAAATAACGATTTCATGCTCTTCTTCTAATAATTTTGAAATCTTTTGATCTGAAAGTGGCTTTTTCTTATTCTCCGCCTCAACAAGCGTTTGGATAAATCGTTTCACACGCTTTGTAGAAACTACTTCATCTTCAGTAGTCGAAACAGCATTACTAAAGAACGATTTCATCTCAAATAAACCATGTGGTGTTTGCACATATTTATTTCGCGTTGCACGACTAATTGTAGATTCATGCACACTTAACTCTTCCGCTACCTCTTTTAAAGCAAGTGGCTTTAAATGTTCTGGACCTTCCCAGAAGAAATCACGTTGTTTTTCCATAATAATAGTCATCACTTGCAGAAGCGTTTGTTTTCTCTGTTTTAAACTGCGCATAATCCACTGCACATGCTGATACTTTTCTGAGACGTAAGATGCTACTTCACTTTCACTATTATTCAGAAGCGCACTATACTCAGAATGAATTTCAATTCTCGGCATATTTCTCTCGTTCATTTGTAAAACGAGACGATCACCATCTTTTTTCACCGCCATATCAGGCACAATATAAAGTGGTTTATCAGAAGAAAACGCAAGACCTGGTTTCGGCTGTAATGACGTAATACAGTTCACCGCCGATTGCAATTCCTCATTACTACACTTCAACACTTGGACGAGCTTTCGCCAATCTTTCTTCACGAAATAAGCAAATTGATCCTCTATAACCTCTTCCGCTAATCCATTCCGTCTTTGTAAGCGCTTCAATTGCAAAGTTAGACATTCCTGAATATTACGCGCTCCTACCCCTGCTGGCTCGAGCGATTGGACAAGCTCTACAGAGCGGTCGACTACATGAATTGGTGCGGAAAGGAGATCCGCTAACTCTTCGTTCGTTTCTTGTAAATACCCATTTCCATCCATGTTCATAATAATGAAAGAAGCTATTTTTCGCTCTTCTTCTTCTATTTTATAATACTGTATTTGATTTAATAAATGTTGCTGAATCGTTGTTGAATCCACACTGTAGATTTCCATCTGATTCTCGACTTGTTTGCTGGTACTTTTACTTGTGTTAGAGCTCTTTTTCTTCTCCCTCTCAAAACCACCTAACTCAATAAGGGGATTCTCTAACGATTGCTCATACAAAAACTCCGATAATTCTTGTACATTATACTGGAGCATTGTAATCGCTTGCCTTAACTCTTGTGTCATTGCCAAACGTAAGCTTTGTTCTTGTAAAAGACTTGCCTTCAAACTAATCTCCCCCTTGTTTCTATTGTACAATAAGTTTGGTAAAAGGAGAATGCTATCACAGACACCCATTCCAAAATATTATTAATTTATATGTATTAATGAGATTTACAACTTACAACCGAAATTTGAATAATATTGAAAGAAAATAATAGCGTGATAAAAATTATTACCACATACTAATAGTAAATCTTATTACTAGATATAACAAGTATTAATAAAAAGGTCTGCACTTATATTTGTAAGTGCAGACCTTTTTATGCAGATAGATTCATTATGCTTCGTTAAATATAACATCCCCTTCTTCAGCAGGCCATTCACCTTCTAATTCCATGTCGTCTAACATCATTTCAGCCGTAAAGACAATCGCTATTAAATCCTTATGGTAGTCTCCGCTAGGCAAATAGTGACTAGGTCCAAAACAATCCCTATCAATTTCTTTATAGTGCAATTCCATATTTAACATGAATTTCAACATTTCATCGCCTGTAATTTCACCAGAATCAGATACAGCAACGGTTCTACGTTCGTTATCCCCTAAAACGCTTAAATTCCCACTAATTTTACGCACCTGCAATCCCCTCATACTATAAGTTTTAAATAATTTTAGTATAAACTCATTGCAGAATTAACAGAAGTACCTTGTAAGCCCATAACAAAAACCCCCTATACACGATTATTTCTAATCACATACAAGAGGTTGTTTTAAATTTATTATTCATTTTCAACACGGAACACCAACAATAAAAAACGCGCCCAGAGGGATTCGAACCCCCGGCAGACGTGGTACCGGAAACCACCGCTCTATCCGACTGAGCTATGGGCGCATGATTATAAAGACACTTCATTTTCTTTCCATAATAATAGCAATAAAATCCATCTAAATCAATAAAAATATCCCCGTAATCCTTTATGCACCTTAGTTAGTAGTATATTAACTAAGCACTCTCTCCTAAATTTTCCAATCATAAATTCACCCCAACTCACAAATTATAATCTTTGAATTGATATTCCAAAGGGGGCTTCATTCAATGACTGTAATTACAAAACTAAAGCAAACTGTTTCTGGATTAAAAAGTGCACAAGCTAGCTTAGAGGGATTCGCTCTTGATACGGATAACCAACAAGCAAAGCAACTTTTCCAAACAGCTGCAGAGCAAACGCAAACGATTATCGATTCTTTAAACCCACGCGTTGAAGAAGTCCAACAAGAAGAACCACAATACTCACAGCAATAACAGATTCGTCATGCTGTGAAATAGAAAAAGGATGATATGCAGTCATCCTTTTTCTATCACATTACATATTGCAATAGAAATGGAATGATAATCATGCGAAAACTCGGCCTCATAACCGCGTTATTTGCCCTTCTATGTAGCTCTTTTTCCGGATGTGATAATAGTCCCTTAGATAAAAAAGTGAAAGAAGAAGCAAAACGAACGGAGAAAGAAAAAGGTCCCAAACTAACAAAGACGAGTACGGAATCCTTTAATCAATCTATATCACAAGGAGCCAAGAAAAGTGCTCTCGCTATGGATGAAATTATAAAAAGCACAGCAGTGAATTCAAATTTAGATCTCTACATAGCAGTTACACCTGAGCATCACGAAAGGTTTGGGCTAAAAGCTTTGCGTAAGAAGCTTCAAAAGCAGCTAAGTGATGAGCATCCTACTTTCGATGTTCGTGTAAGTACTGATAAAAAAATCTTTATGTTACTCGAAAAGCTTGAGAGCAAAATTAAGAAAAAAGAAGTATCTAAAGACGAGATCAATAAGCAATTAAAACTCATTGGGAAAAAAATGGAGTCTAACACTTAACGCTTTTTAATAGAAAAGGAAGGATCGCAATGTCTAGTAAAGATAAGAACTTAACCCCTGTGCAACAAGAGTATAAAAAATTCGAGCAAGAACGCGAACCGAAGCGCCCTGTCTTGAAAAATTGTATTAAAGCCTTTTTCGTCGGTGGTTTTATTTGCTTCATCGGACAACTCATTTCTACGTTTTATATCACATATTTTGATTTCACTGAGCGTTCAGCAGGAAATCCGACAGTCGCAACTCTCATTTTCATTTCCATGTTACTAACTGGATTCGGTATATACGATCGGTTTGGACAGTTTGCCGGAGCAGGCACAGCTGTACCTGTCACTGGATTTGGTAACTCTGTTATTGCCGCATGTATCGAACACCGAACGGAAGGGTTCGTCCTTGGTGTTGGTGGTAACATGTTTAAATTAGCTGGATCCGTTATTTTGTTTGGTGTATTTTCGGCTTTCGTCATCGCACTTATTAAAACGATTCTCGTTCAATGGGGAGGGCTATAAATGTTACAAGGACACCGAACGTGGGTATTTGAAAACAAACCAGTTATTATTTCGACAGGAGTCGTTGGCGGACCATTTGAAGCGAAAGGGAAAATCCCAGAAGACTTCGATATCCTTCATGAAGATTTATGGCTCGGACAGGATTCCTATGAAAAAGCACATAAAATTTTATTCGAAGAAGCTTGTAGCCGAGCTACTGAAAAAGCAGAACTTCGTAAAGATGATATCCAATTCGTACTTGCAGGAGATTTAATTAATCAAATTACTCCTACAAGCTTTGCTTGTCGTACACTCGGCACTCCTTATCTTGGATTATTCGGTGCTTGTTCTACTTCTATGGAAGGTTTAGCACTTGGGGCAAGTATCGTAAATGCAAAAGGTGCAAAATATTTATTAACTGGGGCATCAAGCCATAACACCGCGGTAGAAAAACAATTCCGCTATCCAACTGAATACGGCGGTCAAAAGCCTCCTACCGCACAATGGACAGTAACCGGGGCAGGCGCGGCTATTTTAAGTGACACTGGACATGGTCCTAGGGTAACATCTGCAACAATCGGACGAGTGGTTGATATGGGACTAACGGATCCGTTTAATATGGGCGGTGCGATGGCTCCAGCTGCCGTCGATACAATTGAAGCCCACTTGCGCGAACGCCAAATTGATGCCTCTTACTACGATTTAATCGTAACAGGCGACCTAGGACATGTCGGACGCGAAATTGCTTATGACTTACTACATAAACACGGAACAAAAGTGACAAGCGAACAGTTTCAAGATTGCGGGCTACTCATCTATAGAGAAGGACAACCTGTCATAGCTGGTGCTAGCGGACCAGGATGTTCTGCAACAGTTGTATACGGTCATTTATTAAACCGAATGAAAAGAGGAGAGTTCAAAAAAATACTTGTCGTTGCGACAGGCGCTTTACTATCTCCACTTACATTCCAACAAGAAGAAACGATTCCATGTATCGCTCACGCCGTTTCGATTGAATTTGGAGGTGTAACGCAATGATTTTTTTCTGGGCTTTCGTCATTGGCGGACTCATATGTGTAATCGGCCAACTTATGTTTGATGTTGGCAAGCTAACACCCGCTCATACAATGGCAACACTCGTTGTTGCCGGTGCTATACTGGACGGATTCAACCTGTATGAACCATTAATCGACTTTGCTGGAGCCGGGGCAACTGTACCTATTACAAGTTTCGGTAATGCCCTCGTTCACGGCGCAATGGAAGAAGCTGCAAAACACGGCATCGTCGGTGTCATTACGGGAATGTTTAAAGTAACGAGCGCGGGTGTATCCGCAGCTATTATTTTCGGCTTTATTGGCGCATTGCTGTTCAAACCGAAAGGATAAGAGGTGTTTGTATGACAGTTATCGCTAGCGTTAAAACCTGCCTTGCTAGTGTAAGGGGCGCTCAAGCAAGTTTAAGCTCCCTTTCACTAAATTCACAGGACGCGGAATCAAAACGCTTATTTCATGAATGTATGTTAGAAATGGACAGCATCATCGCTGATTTACAGAATAGAGTTTCAGTATTAGAACGCGAAGAACCTCAATATAAAGGGTTTTAAGTAGACTGGAGGAAATGACTATGTCTCACCTGCCTGAATGGACACTTGTCATCCTTCGCTCTGTATTCATATTAATTATTTTATTCACTATTACAAAATGCTTAGGAAAAAGACAAATCTCTCAACTTTCCTTTTTTGAATACATAGCGGGAATGACAATCGGTGATATCGCTGCTCAAATATCTACAGGGCTTGATCAAAAGTTTTTCCATGGTGTCTTTGCCATACTTATTTTCGCCTCGGTACCTTTTTTCGTTGGAATTCTTTCCTTAAAAAACAAAACTGCTAGAGACTTTTTTGAAGGAAAGTCTACCGTTTTAATAAAGGACGGCAAAGTACTTGAGGATAATTTAAAGAAAGAGAAATATACAAGTGATGAATTACTTGAACTTCTTAGAGGAAATGGTGCATTCAGTATAGCTGAAGTCGAATTTGCTGTCTTAGAACCGAGCGGAGAATTAAATGTATTATTAAAGAAAGATTCTCAGCCACTTACAGCAAAAGACATCGGGTTAAAAGTACCTAATGAAAAAGAACCGCAAACTGTTATTATGGATGGCAATGTCTTAGATGAACCTCTATCCTCTAGTGGACATAACCGTGCTTGGTTACATTCTGAACTAGAAAAGCTCGGTGTTGTTATTGAAAATGTCTTTCTAGGTCAAGTGGATTCATACGGACAACTTACTATCGACATTTATAATGACAAACTACAAATGCCTTCTCCTCAAAACAAGCCTTTATTATTAGCATCTTTAAAAAAATGTCATGCTGATCTTGAACTATTTTCCCTAGAAACAAAGTCGAAATCAGCAAGCGAAATGTATAGTAAAAACGCGAAACACATCGAAAAGATTTTAAATAAAGTAACCTATCTTTTAAAAGAATAGATATCGAAAGAACGCTTCAGTAAAAAGGCGTTCTTTTCTTTTTTCTACAACTTTCATGACGTTTAAATTTATGTAATTCGGTTATGATGTTGAAGATACATAAGCAGGGAATTTCAAAAACATAGCGAATAATTCATGGTACAACTACATATTTTTTTGATTTAAAGTGGTTTCGTTTGACCTTTATTGACCATAATTGTATTATAAGACTAAGAAAGCTTTAGAAGGAGGAAATAACAGATGAATTTAATTCCTACAGTAATTGAACAAACAAATCGTGGAGAACGCGCTTACGATATTTACTCTCGACTATTAAAAGACCGCATCATTATGCTTGGTAGTGCAATTGATGACAACGTAGCTAACTCAATCGTTTCCCAGCTTTTATTCTTGGAATCTCAAGATCCAGAAAAAGATATTCACATCTACATCAATAGCCCTGGTGGTTCTATCACAGCAGGTATGGCAATTTACGATACAATGCAATTTATTAAACCACAAGTATCAACAATCTGTATCGGTATGGCTGCATCTATGGGTGCATTCTTACTTGCAGCAGGTGAAAAAGGAAAACGTTATGCACTTCCAAACAGTGAAGTAATGATTCACCAACCACTTGGCGGAGCACAAGGTCAAGCGACTGAAATCGAAATCGCTGCAAAACGTATCCTATTCTTACGTGAAAAACTAAACCAAATTCTTGCTGACCGCACAGGTCAACCACTTGAAGTACTACAACGCGACACAGACCGCGACAACTTCATGACAGCTGAAAGAGCTCTAGAATACGGCTTAATCGATAAGATCTTTACAAATCGTTAATAACTAAAAGTGGAAGCGGCTCGTTCAGAATCGCAGGGTGTTGGAGCTTTTATATCCGAGACGCTTTTTGCCTCGAATGTAAAAGCGAAACAACCGGAGATTCTAGCCGCTGGAGCTAGATAGATCTAAAACGAAAGCGCCCTCTTACAGGGCGCTTTTTTATAATTAAACCTCCGCACGTGCGCCCTACATACCCGCCCCCCAACAACAAACAACAAAACAAAAAAGCTATCGCACATGCGCGATAGCTTCTTATTGTATATATGCAGCTAATGCTTCTAAAGCTTCTTCTGCATCTGAACCTTCTGTTGTAATTGTTATCATGCTACCAGTTCCAATTGCTAAGCTCATAATCCCCATTATGCTCTTTGCATTCACTGTCTTTCCATCTTTCTCGATGAAGATATCCGCATGAAAGCGATTAGCCTCTTGTACAAACAACGCAGCCGGACGTGCTTGTAAACCGTTTTTTAATGAAACCTTAACTCGTTTTTGAACCACAGCTCCATTTCCCCTTTAACCTCTTATTTTTTTGCTACCGTTTCCCCCGCGCGTAATTTCTCTGCAATCTCATCGATTTTACGCAAACGATGATTAATACCCGATTTACTAATTTTCCCCCCGGATACCATCTCGCCTAACTCTTTCAATGTTACATCTTGATAATCTCTTCGTAATTGTGCAATTTCTCGCAGTTTATCTGGTAATATATCAAGACCAACCGTCTCATCAATATAACGGATATTTTCAATCTGCCTTAGCGCTGCACCAATTGTTTTATTTAAATTGGCTGTTTCGCAGTTCACTAAACGATTTACTGAATTACGCATATCACGAACAATTCGAATGTCTTCAAATCTTAAAAGTGCATTATGAGCGCCTATAATATTTAAAAACTCCGTAATCTTTTCTGCTTCTTTCAAATACGTAATGTACCCTTTTCTTCTTTCCAACGTCTTACTATTTAAATCAAATCCGTTCATCAATTCACATATAGCATCATTATGTTCCTTATATAACGAAAAGACCTCTAAATGATAAGATGATGTTTCTGGGTTATTTACTGAACCACCTGCTAAAAATGCACCGCGTAAATACGATCGTTTACAACATTTCTTCTCAATCAATTCTTGTGATATATTTCGAATCAACGAAAAGTCGTCTCGAACAATATGAAGATCAGCTAATATTTCGCGAGACTTCTCAACAAGCCGCACAATATATACATTATTTTTCTTCAATCGCATTTTTTTACGAACAAGTAATTCTACCGTCACGTCATATCCTTTTTTCAAAAGCGTATAAATCCTTCTTGCAATTGCCGCATTCTCCGTTTGAATATCGATAGATAGACGACGATTTGAAAAAGAAAGCGATCCGTTCATTCGAAGTAACGCTGATAATTCTGCTTTCTCACAGCATTCCTTCATCTCAAGATTCGTTAGCTCTTTCTTTGTTTCTGATGCAAATGACACAGTCAACACCTCCTTATACGATTACTTTGGAACAAAAATCTTGTCCTATATGAAATGATGAGCGTTACCTCAAACGAGGCAACGCACATCTACAAGAGTGAATATAAAATAGAAGCTAGTTTTAATGTATCGTGCCTTACAACACGATCATCATACTTCGCTAATTGATCTTGAATGACATCAATATTGCTCTCTGTAAAACGCTCTTCATCTACTACAACTGGTGCCGACATTTCTTCCTCATATAACTGACGTAATTCACAAGGAATATCACGGTTATTTACAATTGCAGTATCGATAAATGGTTTACCTAAATGATCATGTAACGCCTGCACATGGTCAAACGCAGTATATCCCATCGTTTCACCAGCTTGCGTCATAACATTACACACATATACCTTCTTCGCTTTTGCAGCAAGAACAGCGTCCCCGATTTTGTTAACAACTAAATTCGGTAATATACTCGTATACAAACTTCCTGGACCAAAAACAAGTAAATCAGCTCGTTTAATTTCAGCCAACGTTTCATGTAACGGCTCTACATCTTCTGGAGTTAAAAAGACGCGGTTAATCTTCTTCCCGGAATAAGGAATCTTTGATTCACCTGTTACAATTTCTCCATCTTCTAGTTCCGCATGAAGTACCGCACTTTGGTTCGCTGCCGGTAACACACGTCCTCTGACATTTAACACTTTACTCGTTTCCGTAATCGCATGGAAGAAGTCTCCTGTAATCGAGGTCATACCCGCTAATAATAAATTTCCTAACGCATGACCTTTCAGCCCGTCTCCCGTTGTGAAACGATGCTGAAATAAAGCTTCCACCAGCGGCTCTACATCTGATAACGCAACAAGTACGTTACGAATGTCACCTGGGGGTGGAATTTCGAGCTCATCACGTAATCTACCTGAACTGCCACCATCATCAGCGATTGTAACAACTGCTGTAATATCAACCGGATATTGTTTTAATCCTCGTAATAAAACAGAGAGTCCAGTACCGCCTCCCATGATAACAATTTTAGGTTTTCTCTCTTTTTTCATCCCTTAATGGCCCTTTCTCTTCTCCACATCACGATGAGATACATGAACGCTATACTCTGGTTTCAAATGTTTCCCAAGGTATTCTGTAAGCGTAACAGAACGATGCTGTCCACCTGTACATCCAATTGCAATTACAAGTTGACTCTTGCCTTCTCTTTTATAATGAGGCAGCATGAAAGTAATAAGATCCATCAATTTTTCTAAAAACTTATGTGTCTCATTAAATTTCAGTACATACGATGAAACTTCTTCATCTAGTCCTGTTAATGGCTTCATATGTGGAATGTAATATGGATTTGGTAAAAAACGAACATCAAATACTAAATCGGCATCAATTGGAATACCGTACTTAAATCCAAATGACATAACATTTACACGAAATGCTTGCTCAGTTTCAGTTGAAAACAGATGAACAATTTTTTCACGTAATTCTTTCGGTTTTAAATCCGATGTATCCAGCACAATATTCGCTCGTGCCTTCATATCAGTTAATAAGCCACGCTCCATCTCGATTCCCTTTAACGGCAAACCAGTTGGTGCAAGTGGATGCGAACGTCTCGTTTCTTTATAACGAGTTACAAGCGTGCCATCTTTCGCATCTAAGAATAAAATATGAGGAATAATCCATGTACGTTCTGATAAATCATCAAGTGCTCCCCATAAATGTTCGAAAAACTCTCGGCCACGTAAATCAACGCCAAGTGCCACTTTATTCATTTTCCCTTTTGAATCCGCCATAAGCTCAATAAACTTCGGCAATAACATCGGTGGTAAATTATCTACACAGAAATATCCTAAATCTTCAAAACTTTGTAAAGCTACTGTCTTTCCAGCTCCAGACATTCCTGTAATAATTACCATTTTTATATCATTATTCTCTGTCATCGTATCCTCTCCTTGACGGTTTAACTCGGATCTAATCGATATGAAAGCAACTCAAAATCTGGGGTATATACAAATGTACCGTAGATTATGCCATTTCCTTTAATTAAATAATCAATAATGTGATAATCTCCTGGTGCCATTGCTAAATCATCAATTTTGTCAAATGTATGCCAACCAATGATGCCTTCTTCGCTCTCTAGTTTGTTTTCTCCTGCAAAATCTGTCGCTAAAAAGGAGAACATCATCCATTCAGAAACAACTTTATCACCTTCTTGGATGACAAAGGTGAAGACCCCTTTTAACGCTGGGTTCTTTAAATAAATACCTGTTTCTTCACGATACTCGCGAACAACGGAATCTCTTACTGTCTCACCACGCTCCATTTTCCCGCCTGGTGCAACCCACCAATTTCGGCGAGGTTTTTGGAGTAAGAGTACTTCATTATCTCTAATTAACACACAGTTTGTCACTCTTTGCATGTTTCTTCACCTCAGCTACTTGCAGTAAATTTCTCACTGCATACTCATTTCATTATACTATCAAAAACAGTTTGCTACAACGAAGGAGCCAGTCCTCTTTCGCTAAGCACATGCTACTCAACAATTTTAAAAAAGCTTTCTAGAACAAGCAATGTAAATGCCTAGACTTTCAATGAATAGCATAAAAAATCCCCTTAACGATTTTTATCGCCAAGGGGATTAAAGTCCTTATTTCTTACCGAAATAAGTAACAATCGCAAATCCTAAAATAAAGGTAATAATTGAACTTATAATTGAAAATCCTCCAGTTGGAATACCAGGGAACACAATTACAATCGAGCCGATAACAAGTCCAATAATTGCCGCAAATGTCATACTTTTATAACGATCTAACAAGAAACTAATTCCTTTACTACTTACAACAAACCCCGCCATAACACCAGCACCGATAACTACGATTAAAGGTAAGTTCAGTGTAGTTAAAGCATTAATTGCTGTCGGATACACACCAATAATTAATAAAATAAATGATCCGCTAATTCCAGGAAGCAACATAGCCATACTAGCCATCCAGCCCGCGAAAAATAAACCAATTGCATTTAAAATTGTTAACGTCGTAATTGGATCTGCTGCCTTATCTGGTTTAAAGAAAGCTGTGATCGCAACAAGAATTGCTGCAACTATTAATAAAACAATGTGCTTACCTTTAAACGACGACTTTGCATCAGCTTCTCTCATTAACATCGGTAATATACTAATAATTAAACCGAGGAAGAAAAATTGAGTCGGTTCATAATGATTTGCAAGTAAATATTTAATAACGTGACTTAACGTTAAAAACGCTGCTGCCACACCAGCTGCAAGGGGAATTAAAAAGCCTAAATGTTTTTTCCATTCGCGACTAAAGAATCCATTAATTGCCGCAAGCAATTGTTCATAAATCCCTAACACAACAGCGATTGTACCGCCGCTCACACCAGGAATTAAATCACTAACGCCCATACAAAATCCACGATATATATTACGCCATTCCATACTGAATAAATTCCTCATTTCTTATAGTGATTTTTCCGTAAAGTCCAGTATATCAATAAGAAAGCTTATAATCTTAATATTTTTTGACAAAACTTTGACATTTTCATAAAAAAAGAAGAAAGCTCCTATTGGTAGCTTTCTTCTCAAAAGGCATATTATCCCTTATTTTTCTGATACAGTTTTTAGTTCTTCTAATAATTCTTCTACATAATGTTGAGCACTTTGTGCTGCGATACTACCATCACCTGTTGCCGTTACAATTTGACGTAGCATTTTTTCACGAACATCTCCAGCTGCGAAAATACCAGGAACTTTCGTTTCCATACGCTCATTTGTTTCAAGGTAACCATTTTCATTTGTAATACTTAGTTCAACAAATGGTTTTGAAAGTGGTAACATACCGATGTATATGAATACGCCGTCAGTTTTGACTTCTTTCTCTTCTCCACTGTTTACGTCTACAAGTGTCACGCTTCCTACTTTACCATTTGCATCGTTAATTTCTTTAATAGTGTGATTCCAAATGAAATCTACTTTCTCGTTTTGGAAAGCACGATCTTGTAAAATTTTCTGTGCACGAAGAGTGTCACGACGGTGAACGATTGTTACCTTTGATGCGAAGCGTGTTAAGAACACACCCTCTTCAACAGCAGAATCTCCACCACCAATAACTACAAGTTCTTTTCCTTTAAAGAAAGCCCCATCACATACTGCACAATATGATACACCACGGCCGCCAAGCTCTGTTTCGCCTGGCACACCAATTTTTTTATATTCTGCACCGCTTGCAACGATAATTGCACGTGCTTTATATTCTTTTTTACCAGCAATAATTGTTTTGTATTCTTTACCATCGATGACTGCTTTCACATCACCGTATGCATATTCAGCACCAAATTTCTTCGCATGCTCAAACATTTTATTTGATAAGTCTGGTCCTAAAATGGACTCATAACCTGGGTAGTTTTCTACATCTTCTGTGTTTGCCATTTGGCCACCTGGAATACCACGCTCAAGCATTAATGTGCTTAAATTCGCACGAGATGTATATACTGCAGCTGTCATACCAGCTGGTCCTGCACCAATAATAATGACATCATAAATTTTTTCTTCTGACACATCATTCACTCCTATTCATTCCTACACAATTAAGTTACCCTCATTATACTGTTAGCATCATTTTTTTCCCAATGATTTGCTTACCCTATGTGTGCGTACGCTTAACAGCCTGCACATACTTTCGAACAGTCGCTACAGATACATTATATACATCTCCAAGCTCCGACTGTGTCATCTTATTTCCTTGTTCGCCGCGCACAATATATTCAACCGCAGCTGACCAGCCGTATACATTTGTAAAAACTGCCCCAGATGTATATAAACGTATGAACGTACAAAACCAAAATTGTAAACACTCTTCGATTAATTCATCATCTTTTTTCGTATAATTATATAAAGCATCCGCAATTTGCGCGCACTGTTCAAATTGCTGTAAATCCGCTGGAATGCTCTTATGGCTATTAAGTAAAAAGAAATACTTTGCAAGTTGCGATACGATTGGAACACCGTTTTTCGCCTGCGTTACATCAAAGAAGAATCCCACCTTCTCTGGCGTTGACAATTCATTCATTAAATATAAAGCTAGCATTTGTTCCTCTAGCGTCGCACTTTGTTGAAATGATTTTCGTAATTCTTCAAATAATACGTTTTGTCCTTCATCTGCTAAATTCAGCGCATTCCACGGTTCTTTTCCCTTTTTATCAGGGTGCAATTCTACAACATGCTGCCACATTTTTTCAGCTACTTGCTGATTTTTCACCATATAAGCAGAATATGCAAACCAATAATAAAAACTAACGTCTCCCTCGTATCCTTGACGCTTTAATACTTTGAACCATTTATATGCAGGCTCAAAATGACCAATTGTTGCAAGTGTCGTTCCTAGTTTCAAACGATGCTCGAACGAAATCGGATATACTGAAACTAACTGCTCCGCTAACGCTTCTACTTGTTTATGCTCTCCAATTGAATATAGGAAAATAAGCGTATTACAAAGCGCATGTATATTACCAGGATTTTTCTCTAAAATCATTTCCGTTAACTTCAGAGCTTTATCTACATTACCAGATTGAAAATGTGCAATGGCTAAATTATTATGACCCGACCAAAATTCCGGATAATCTTTTGTAACAATTTCTAATGTAGCAATTGCTTCTTCCAATTGTCCGTTACGAATATAACGATTCGCTTCTTCCTGCATAACAATTAGATCATCTTCATCCTCAATCTCTTCCTCGCCCATCGCTTCTTCTTCCATAATTTCAAGTAATTCTAATGTATCTTCTACAAATTCCTTCTCTTCTGCAACTTCTAAATAGCGATCCGCATACTTTTTCGCCTGCTGAAATAGCCCCATATATGCATAATTATTTGCAATAAAATAATAGCATTGTTCAAGTTCTGGATTAGATCTAACAAGCTTAAAGAAGATTTGATTCGACTCTTGATATTCACCAGCCTCAGATAATACTGTTGCTAATTGACATAAAATAAACGGCTCCTTCTCACTTTGTGCCGCTCTTCGAAAATATTTAATTGCATCTTGCAATTTCTGCCCTTTGTAAGCCCTCATCCCTTTTTTATAAAAGAATTCCGCTAATTGATTAAAAGAGATAACTTGTCCGTTCTCCTTATATATTCCTTGATTTTTCCCCATATATCCTCCAGTTTTTTGTTTTCTTCGTTCACACATTCTTCTATCTATAAGTATAAACGATTCCGTAAAAAACAAAACAGTATATTATACTCAATTATTTCCTTTTTATTCATTAAAAAAGAAGAGAAATGTTACATTTTTAGCATCAACCTTCTCTAGCATCCATTTCTTCTTTCGTATAAATAACACGCATTGGATTTCCACCCACGAAAGCACCACTTTGGACATCTCTATGAACAAGTGTGCCAGCTGAAATAATCGCGCCATCCCCAATTTTCACACCTGGTAATATAGTCGTATTTGCTCCAATCATCACTTCATTTCCTATGATGACCTCTCCAAGTCGATATTCGCGAATTAAATATTCATGTGCTAAAAGCGTTGTATTATAGCCGATAATCGAATTCTCTCCCACAGTTATCTTTTCTGGGAACAT
Source organism: Bacillus sp. IBL03825 (assembly GCF_024712505.1). Lineage (NCBI taxonomy): Bacteria > Bacillati > Bacillota > Bacilli > Caryophanales > Bacillaceae > Bacillus > Bacillus sp. IBL03825. The sequence goes on from NZ_JAMXKE010000001.1 coordinate 5,026,090, forward strand.
AATATCCGGCATTACCATAAGCGCAAATGATGTTTTCTTTCCGACTTTCATCCGTAAAAATGTACGGTACAACCAATTCTTGACGGATAAAAATGGTGTATAACGCGCAATTTGGATAATAATAAAGTTCTTCATTACCTTCCAAAAAGACACTGTTTTATACACATTCCATAATGAATTTTCTCCCGAAACAGGATAGCGCGTTGTCCGTCGCACTTAACTCGCTCCTCTACTAAAAAGTGAAACTGTAAGTTAATAGGGAAATACACCCCCACTAACTTACTTGGACCTTTATAAACGGTTCATATTAGACAAAATTGGTAGCAAATCACTCATTTTATCTAGCATAAAGTCCGGCTTGTAAGCCTCTAAATACGCTCTACCTTTCAACGTCCATGAGACAGCAGCTGTTTTCGTACCCGCATTTTGTCCACCAACAATATCATGATGGTTATCCCCAACCATCAATGCTTCTTCCGGTTTCGCATCTAATAACTCAAGCGCTTTTTGAAGTGGTTCTGGATGTGGTTTCACATGCTCTACATCATCAATTGTCACGACAACATCAAAAAATTCATCAAGCTTTGATAACCTTAATCCCATCTCAACTGTTTGTCTCGCTTTCGTTGTAACAATACCAACTTTATAGCCTTGCTTCTTCAACTCTTGAACTGTTTCATATACAGTTTCATATTCTTCCACTAATTCATCGTGATGATCATGGTTAAATTGACGATAACATGTAATCATCTCTTCAACCTTGTTGTCATCAATCTTGCTGAAAGTATCATGTAAAGAAGGGCCGATAAATGGCAATACATCTTCACGCTTATATTGATTTGGATAATATGTATGTAACGTATGTAAAAAAGAAGAAATAATAAGTTCGTTTGTATTAATTAAAGTTCCATCTAAATCAAATAACACTGTATTTATTCTCATTGCCTTAGTCCCTTCTCTTTCCTGAATATGAAAGAAGCAGCACCTTATAATAAGATGCTACTTTTCTCTAATTTTCCGAATATCTTTTATCAGCTTGTCCCATTTTCCGTCTCACAATAATGAAAACAATAGAAATAACAACAAGTCCAATTGACATTACTTGTGCGATACGAAGTGGTCCTAACATTAAACTATCTGTACGTAAGCCTTCTACGAAGAAGCGCCCTATTGAATACCAAATTAAATATGTGAAGAATAATTCCCCGCGTCGTAAATTCACTTTTCGTAATGAAAGTAATAAAATGACACCTGCAAAATTCCATAATGATTCATATAAAAACGTTGGGTGATAGTACACACCCTCAATATACATTTGATTAATAATGAAATCCGGTAAATGAAGTCCTTCTAAAAACTGTCTCGTTACTTCATCACCATGCGCCTCTTGGTTCATAAAGTTTCCCCATCGACCAATTGCTTGTCCTAGTAAAATACTTGGCGCAGCAATATCAGCCAACTTCCAGAATGAAACCCCGCGTCGTTTTGCAAAAAGAATTCCTGTAATAACAGCCCCGATTAAACCACCATGAATCGCCAAGCCACCTTGACGAATATTAATAATTTGACTCGGGTTTTGCGCGTAATATTCCCATTCAAAAATAACATAGTACATTCTCGCAAATAGAATAGCGATCGGTACTGCAATTAATACAAGGTCAACAAATGTATCTTTTGGAATACCTAGCCTTTCTCCCTCGCGAGTTGCTAGCCAAAGACCTAATAGCACACCCGTACCGATAATAATCCCGTACCAATAAACAGGAAACGGCCCAAGTTGGACAGCTACGCGGTCAAGCTGTGGTACAGAACCTAACAGCATATGTATGACCTCCCTCTCCAAAGTTTACTCCTGATTTCCTAACTCAATCGCACTCATTAATCGTTCAGAGAACTGTTGTGCTGCATTGACTCCCATACGTTTTAAACGGAAGTTCATCGCTGCTACTTCAATAATAACAGCCAAGTTTCGACCAGGACGAACTGGAAGTGTAATCTTTGTAAGCTCTGTATCAATAATCTTCATCTTCTCTTCATCAAGACCTAAGCGATCGTAATTTTTCTTTTGATCCCAAATTTCAAGATTAATAACAAGTGTAATACGCTTATAATTTCGCACTGCCCCTGCACCGAATAACGTCATCACGTTAATGATACCTAGACCACGAATTTCTAATAAATGCTCAATTAAATCTGGTGAGCTTCCGACTAACATGTCTTCATCTTCTTGGCGAATTTCTACACTATCATCCGCAACAAGGCGATGACCACGTTTTACAAGCTCAAGAGCTGTCTCACTTTTACCGACACCACTTTGACCTGTAATTAAAACACCAACACCGTAAATATCTACTAACACACCATGTACAGCTGTTGTTGGTGCTAACTTACCTTCTAAATAATTAGTTAAACGACTTGATAATCTTGTTGTCGTTTGAGAAGAACGTAATAAAGGCATACCTGATTCACGCGATGCATGCAGTAACTCATCTGGTACATCTTGATTACGAGTTATAATAATACATGGCGTCTCCTCAGTACAAAGCGCTTTCATTCTCTCTTGCTTTTGCTCTGACGTTAATGTGTCAAAGAACGTAAGCTCCGTCTTTCCAAGAAGCTGCACACGATCAGCTGGATAATATGTGAAAAATCCTGCCATTTCAATTCCAGGTCGTGATAAATCACTTGTATCAATCGGACGATTAATTCCTTCTTCACCACTTATTAACTCCAATTGAAATTGTTCAATTAAATCTTTTGTCCTTACTTTCGGCATATGTATAAACCTCCACTCCGCTGCGGGTTCAGTCTCATTTGATGTAAAATTCCATTCTACCGGATATTGTACCATTTTTTTCTGGAAACAAGAAATACGGTTTCTAATAAATAGAAAAAAACATTTCATATACATCATGAAATGTTTTTCTTTTTGTCATTTTCTCTTTTTTTCATACAGTGGCTCCACAATTGCCTTTTCAATAATCATATTAAAAATTGAAATACAAATTGCCGCTACAATCGCTACACCGAATCCTGATATATTAAATGCATCTCCTAATAATGAATCTGCTATTTTTAACGTAATCGCATTAATAACAATTAAGAAGAACCCGAAAGTTACAAGAGTAATTGGTAGCGTAATTAAAATTAAAAACGGTTTTACGAACACATTTAAAACAGCCAAGATAATACTCGCAATAATTGCAGTTTGTATATTTGCTACGTAAAACGCGTCTGGCGCAATCCCTTTTAAAAGTCCCGATACAGCGATTAACACAACGCTATTTACAAGAAGTGATACAATCCATCTCATTTCCTTACACATCCTTTTGACATATATATTTCATCATACGCTAATAGATAAGAAACGCAAGTATCATACAAACACTTATATCAACTTATTCTATTCTCCATGCTTGTATACCTACTAACATTCCCTCGCAAAATAAGGACCACACCATCTATGTTCATGAGTTTTTACAAAAGTCCAAGTGAACTCTTTATCTACAATATAAATATCGCCTTTATACATATCGCCCCTCTCACACAATATATCCTCCATATGTAATAAACTCGTATCTTTTATTAGCAGTACATCATCACAATGTTGATAGAATATGTAACAATTCTTTTTCACTTCATTATGAAACGCGTTCTCCGCTTCTTCACCCTCTAAACACTTCTTTTTCTCATAACTAAATATGTGCCAAAGATACCCACATGCATACTTATCTCCATACAGAAAAATGTCTTCTTTTTCCTCATCACTTAAATGGTTTGCAAAATGACCCTCCCAGCGTTTGCGAAAATAAACACCCCAATTTTGAAACTCTCTTACCTTCATATTTTTCTTTCTTAAAATATCTACAAACTCCATTTTCTCCCCCTATGAACGAAAAACCGAGTGTCATTTCCACTCGGTTTTTTAGTAATACACTTATTGCGATAATTCTACTTCTTTTATTTTCTCTTTCATTCTTGCTTTATCACGAACTAAAATATCTTTTAAATACTTACCTGTATACGAGCGCTCTTCTTTCACTACTTGCTCTGGCGTTCCGGAAGCAACGATTTGTCCACCTTTGTCTCCACCTTCTGGTCCAAGGTCAACGATATAATCAGCTGTTTTAATTACATCTAAATTATGTTCAATAACAAGAACTGTCTCGCCACTTTCAACAAGGCGTTGCAGAACTTCTAGAAGACGCGCGATATCATGTGCATGCAAACCAGTCGTTGGCTCATCTAAAATATATAACGTACGCCCTGTAGAACGACGGTGTAATTCAGAAGCTAATTTCACGCGCTGTGCTTCTCCTCCAGATAACGTAGTAGCTGGCTGCCCTAATTTCATATAACCAAGCCCTACATCTACAAGCGTTTGAAGTTTACGCTTAATTTTCGGGATATTAGCGAAGAACTCTACTCCATCTTCAATTGTCATCCCTAACACTTCAGAAATGTTCTTATCTTTATACTTCACTTCTAACGTTTCGCGGTTATAACGTTTACCATGACAAACTTCACACGGAACGTATACGTCTGGTAAGAAGTGCATTTCGATTTTAATAATTCCATCACCACGGCACGCTTCACAACGTCCACCTTTTACATTAAAGCTGAAACGTCCTTTTTGATATCCACGCACTTTCGCTTCATTCGTTTGTGCAAACACATCACGAATATCATCGAATACACCTGTATACGTCGCTGGATTAGAACGTGGTGTACGCCCGATTGGCGATTGATCAATATCGATTACTTTATCCAAATGCTCAAGACCTTTAATTTCTTTATGAGTACCTGGCTTCGCTTTCGCTTTATATAACTTTTGCGCTAATGATTTATATAGTACTTCATTAATCATCGTACTTTTACCGGAACCAGATACACCCGTTATCGCTACAAACGTACCAAGCGGGAATGACATCTTTGCATTCTTTAAGTTATTCTCTTTTGCACCGATAATTTCCACTTTACGTCCGTCACCTTTACGTCTTTCAAGTGGAACCGGAATAAACTCTTTACCGCTTAAATACCTCCCTGTTAGCGAATTATCATCTTGCATCACTTCAGCTGGCGTCCCCGCTGATACAACTTGACCACCATGAATACCTGCACCAGGTCCGATATCAAGTAAATAATCAGCAGCCATCATCGTATCTTCATCATGTTCAACGACAATTAACGTATTACCTAAATCACGCATCTCTTGCAACGTACGAATAAGACGATCGTTATCGCGCTGATGTAAACCGATAGAAGGCTCATCAAGAATGTAAAGTACGCCAGTCAGACGAGAACCGATTTGCGTCGCTAAACGAATACGCTGCGCCTCACCACCTGATAAAGTTCCTGCAGCACGACTTAACGTTAAATAATCTAACCCGACGTTCACTAAGAATCCAACGCGCTCCTGGATTTCTCTTAAAATTAAATGAGCAATTTTTTGTTGCTTCTCCGTTAGCTCTACATTCGAGAAGAATTCCTGTACTTCTTGAACAGAATACTTCGTTACATCAGCAATCGTTTTATCACCAACGAAAACAGCTAAACTCTCAGGCTTTAAGCGTCCACCTTTACACTTCGGACAAGCTTGCTCTGCCATATACTTTTCCATTTGCTCACGGACATAATCAGAACTCGTTTCACGATAACGACGTTCGATATTTGGAATAACACCTTCAAATAAAATCTCATTTTCCTTTACTTGACCAAATTCATTTACATAGCGGAAATAAACTTTCTCTTCACCGCTTCCGTACAACACTTTATCAAATAAATCTTTCGGTATATCTTTCACAGGCACATCCATATCAACGCCGTAATGATTACATACAGATTGTAAAAGCTGTGGGTAATATTGTGAGCTTGTCGGTTCCCAAGGCGCAATCGCATGTTCATTTAATGATAAATCCCAATTCGGAATGACAAGTTCTAAATCTACCTCTAACTTTGAACCAAGTCCATCACAAGAAGGACACGCCCCGAATGGACTATTGAATGAGAACATGCGCGGCTCTAATTCTCCGATTGAAAAGCCACAATGCGGACAAGCATGATGTTCACTAAATAGAAGTTCCTCTTCTCCCATTACATCAATTAACACTCGGCCCCCGCCAAGCTTTAATGCACTTTCAAGTGAATCCGCAAGACGGCTTGCAATCCCTTCTTTTACAACAATACGGTCAATTACAACTTCAATGGAATGCTTCTTATTTTTATCTAACGCAATATCTTCAGATACATCAAGCATTTCACCATCAACACGTACACGAACATATCCTTGCTTCTTAATGTCTTCAAGCACTTTCACATGTGCACCTTTACGCCCAGAAACGATAGGAGCTAACACTTGTAATTTCGTACGTTCAGGATATTCAAGTACACGGTCTACCATCTGCTCTACTGTTTGTGATGTAATTTCAATACCATGATTCGGGCAAATCGGCGTACCAATTCGTGCGAATAGTAAACGTAAATAATCATAAATCTCCGTTACCGTTCCGACAGTTGAACGTGGATTACGACTCGTTGTTTTTTGATCGATTGAAATCGCTGGAGATAAGCCTTCAATTGTATCCACGTCAGGTTTATCCATTTGTCCTAAAAACTGGCGCGCATACGCAGATAACGATTCTACGTATCTGCGTTGCCCTTCTGCATAAATCGTATCAAACGCTAATGATGATTTCCCTGAACCAGACAATCCCGTCACAACAACAAGCTGATTTCTCGGAATGGTTACATCAATATTTTTTAAGTTATGTGCTCTAGCACCTTTTACGACAATAAAATCCTTGCTTATGCTCACTCTGTTCACCCTTCCGCTTTTAATTCTAATAGTAAATCTCTTAATTCAGCTGCACGCTCGAAATCTAACGCTTTTGCTGCTTCTTTCATCTCTGCTTCCATCTTCGTAATTGTCTTTTCACGCTCTTTTTTCGTCATCTTCTTGGCTGGTACTGCTTCATATGTTTCCGGCTCTTCAGCAGCTGTCGTTGCACGGATAACATCACGCACGCCTTTTTGAATCGTTTTCGGCGTAATACCATGCTCTTTATTGTAAGCTTCTTGTATAGTACGACGACGTTGCGTTTCTTCAATCGCAATTCCCATCGATCTCGTTATACGATCTGCGTACATAATAACGCGGCCGTTTTCATTACGTGCCGCACGACCAATTGTTTGAATTAATGAACGCTCCGAACGCAAGAATCCTTCCTTATCAGCATCTAAAATAGCTACAAGTGATACTTCTGGAATATCTAATCCTTCTCGTAATAAGTTAATACCGACCAGTACATCAAACTTACCAAGGCGAAGGTCACGGATAATTTCAATACGTTCTAACGTTTTAATTTCAGAGTGAAGATAGTTTACTTTAATTCCTACATCTTTTAAGTAGTCTGTTAAATCCTCTGACATTTTCTTCGTTAAAGTCGTAATTAATACACGTTCATTTTTTGCAATGCGATCTTGAATTTCTCCTAATAAATCATCAATTTGCCCTTCAATTGGTCGTATATCAATTGGTGGATCTAAAAGCCCTGTTGGACGAATAATTTGTTCTATTACCTCCGGTGCCTGCTCTAACTCGTACGGTCCTGGCGTTGCCGAAACGTAAATAACTTGATTCGTTTTCCCTTCAAACTCATCAAACGTAAGCGGTCTATTATCTAAAGCTGATGGCAAACGGAACCCATGATCCACAAGTACTTGCTTACGTGCTTGGTCCCCGTTATACATCGCTCTTACTTGCGGTACTGATACGTGTGACTCATCCATAACAATTAAGAAATCTTCCGGGAAATAGTCTAATAACGTATACGGTGTTGCACCCGCTGGACGAAGTGTTAAATGACGGGAATAATTTTCAATACCTGAGCAAAAGCCCATCTCACGCATCATTTCTAAATCATAACGTGTACGTTGCTCTATACGCTGCGCTTCTAACAACTTGCCATTATCATTTAATTCCTTTAAACGCTCTTCTAATTCTTTTTCGATATTTTCAATAGCGACCTTCATCTTTTCTTCACGTGTAACGAAGTGAGATGCTGGGAAGATTGCTACATGATCACGTTCTGCTAATACTTCACCTGTTAACGCATTTACTTCGCGAATACGATCTATTTCATCGCCGAAAAATTCAATTCGAATACAATGCTCATCAAGTGATGCCGGGAAGATTTCAACTACATCTCCGCGCACACGGAATGTACCACGCTTGAAATCAATGTCATTACGCCCATACTGCACATCAACAAGTTCACGAAGCAATTGATTGCGGTCCTTTTCCATACCAACTCGAAGCGAAACAACTAACTCGCGGTATTCTTCTGGAGAACCTAAACCATATATACACGAAACACTCGCAACGATAATAACATCGTCTCTTTCAAATAAGGAAGACGTTGCTGAGTGACGCAATTTATCGATTTCATCATTAATCTGCGCATCTTTTTCAATAAAAGTATCTGTTTGCGGCACATACGCTTCTGGCTGATAATAATCGTAATAACTAACAAAATACTCCACTGAATTGTTAGGAAAAAAATCTTTCAGCTCACTATATAACTGTCCTGCTAACGTTTTATTATGAGCCATGACAAGTGTTGGCTTCTGCACTTCTTTAATGACATTTGAAATCGTAAATGTCTTACCCGTTCCTGTCGCCCCAAGCAACACTTGCTTTTTCTTTCCACTATTAATTCCCTCTACAAGCTTCTCTATAGCTACCGGCTGATCACCTTGCGGGGAATACGCTGAGATAATTTCAAATTGATGTTCCAAACAAAACCGACCTCCTCGTAAAAAATCTGTATTCCCATTTTACCACGAATGCTCATAAAAAAACCAAGAAAACGAACAGATATTCGGTAAAACTTTCGACAATATATACATAGAAAAAGGAAGGAGCCAAAACTTCCTTCCTCTACTAACTCTATTTTTTAGGTACATATAATAAATCATATCCATTGCGCCCATTTTCATTCACACAGTCTATTAACCTATAAGCCGTTTGTAATTCACGCTGCTCTTTAACAATCCTTTTACAGCTATCTTTATGTAACCCTTTATCCTCACCAGCAAATTGGTCTTTTCTATTATCTGACACATAAAGTATATCGTTCTCACTATGCTCTAGCGTTTGAAAGATCGGGTCACCTTCATGGGTATACTGTACAATCCTTATTTTATCAACCTTCCCTTGGTCAACATTCAAAATGAATTTTTCAAATTTATCTAGATTGGAAATTCCCGCTCTCTTTACAATGACATCATTCTTCCTATCAATTTCAATGTTAGGTTGTGAGCATGCTACTAAGCTAAAGAAAAAGAGAAATAGACATATAAAACCACTTCTTTTTCCTATTGTCATCCTCTCCTATAAAAATTCTTTGTATACCGCAAAAGCTACTTTCCTCTACGAAAGTAGCTTCTCTTTTCCTTTCTCTTTCTTCGGAAAAATCACATATGAAAATGAAATAACTGTATCCACTAAAAGTATAATCGCCCAAACTTGACTAACGCGACTAGCTGGTTCATTTAAAACAATCCCAGTTTCTAACCAATTATGCCATTGGTCAAACGGGACAAAACCGTACAGAAAGAAAAAGAAAATATGCACAACAATGAATAAAACAAGATGCAATACCAAATTTTTTATTTCCTGCTTCGCATAGGCCATACCTGTTAATTCTATATGTTCTTCAATAATAGGCGCTGGTTCATTCCGCCATTTCGCAACTAGCTTTTGCGCAAATATATCAAGCTTCTTCAAATCCTTTTTCCCGTAGAAAACTGCATACAATAAAATAATTACAGTAATGATTTGAAAATTAGAGAACTTCCCTGTTTGATAATAGTCCACTACCCCTAATGTTAAAATAAATACTTCATTTACGAGGAGTACAATCCCCATAATAAAGCTCGCTTTCTTCAAACGGAATCCGTAACGGAGTAAAAAGAAGCCGATAGCCGATAACCAAAATACAATCTCTGCCCCAATTAAAAAATACCAACGATATTCTGCAAGTATACTCATTTATCCATCTCCTTTTCATCATATATACGAAAAGCTTCATCCATATATAATAAAAGTTCTTCTTCAATTGGATACATGCTCATTTTCTGCGAATCTTCCTTCGATTTTCTAACTTCCCATAACTTATCTAAAAATGCTTCATCACCATTAGCCATTTCTAAACACTTCTGCATTAATCTCTTCGTTGCCTCTTGTACCTCATCACTCGCGGCTTCTTTGCCGTCTTTCATAAAAATACGTAATTGCTTTAATAAATCTACCCATTCTAAAACATTCGGATCTTCTTCACTCATATTTGGCAAGTTATGAAGCAATTTTTGTTCTTCCCTTGAAAATACTTCATTTTGAAATATTTCACGTATGCGAGACGACTGCTTCGAAAGCTGGATAAGTTCAAACATAACTTTCCAATCGAGCTCTCCCTCCACATCCACCGAATAAACAACTGCTTGTAAAACACGCTCCATTCGATTGAATTTCTTTTGTTCTTCCTGTACAAATCGAAGTTGTTTTTCAAGTGAATCCTTTAAATTAAGCTCATCTTTTACTAACATATTCGCAGATTCTTTTAACGAAAATCCCATTTCCTTTAAAAATAAAATTTGTTGCAGCCGTATTACGTCAGCTTCACTATATAAACGATGCCCGCCTTCTGTTTTCCCGCTCGGCTTTAATAAATCTATTTGATCATAATAACGTAATGTACGTACTGTTACCCCTGTCTCTCTCGTCAATTGTTGTATGGAAATCACTACCATCACCTCTTCCCCTTCATTATAAAAGATGACGTTACGTCACTTTCAAGTCTTTTGTAAAAAAAATACAAAAAGCTGTTTATACTCTTCGTATAAACAGCTTTTACGGGAATAATCCTTTTTGTACAGCACGCCCACAAAATAAAATAAGTGCTCCAACAACAACACTCGTTGCTGTTTTATGATAATGAGCTGAAACTAATAAATAATATGATAAACCGACAGTACCAATCATAATACAAACGCTTGGCACTGGATTACGAGAGAAGTTCTGCATTCCCCAAAACAAAGCAAAAATAGCCGTAGCGACACATAATACCGGTAATCCCATCCCAGTTCCCCTTTTTCTATCTATTCCTTGTTGCTAACACACTCGTCGATGCCATACTTATTAATAAACCAAAAATAGCAATATATAATAACTCATTTACATGTACTGCTTGCCTATCTAAATGCTTATTTACACAAAGATACACAATGAACAGGAAAATGAAGCTTGTAATACAAATCGTAAAATACGACTTCATCTTATTCACAACTCGCTCATCAATCGACGGAACTCCCTCTTCTTTCAAACGCTTCTGTTCTCTATATTCCGAAATACTATATAAAATGACTAGTGCTACATTCGATATGAAGATCGTTCCCCACGAAATACTTAAAATCATTAAACTCGCATTTAAAATAAGACCCGCTAAAAATAAACTTCCTATAAACCGTATAACATCTTGCTTACTCATACATGATCAACCTCTTTTTGATTTCTATATTTCCACTTCGGCCAATAGTTCACAAAGAAATAAACAAACTGCCCTAGTACAAATAAAACAAACGGCATACCAGCATTTCCATCAACAATTAAATTATATAAACTCCATATCGCTAAACTAATCGTAAAAAATAACCCTACATATTTAAACGCTTTATCTGACTGGAATCTCTCAAACTCATCTTGCATTTTTCATTCCTCCTATCTCTATGCTCGTTTCCCTATCATGACTCCTATGATGAGACTACCCGCAAATAAGGAACTACATATCATAAATATTTCTTGCACTGGTATAACAGCTCTGCCTATTGATTTACTCGCAACAATATAAACAATAAGCAATAGAAACGCGAATACAAATGAGACATTTACATATTTTTTTATATTTTCATTTACTCGCTCATCTATATCTGGAAGTTCTTCTTTTTTATACTTACGCTTTTTGTAATACGCATACACTATCAAAAATACAATTGCTAAAACGTTACTCACTACGAGCGGTAAAATTGGTATAGCCGGATTCATAATATGAACTACAATGTCTCCCAAAAACAACCCAATAGTCGCACCAATCAATAACTTTTTAGTATCTTCCATTTTTTCTCCCCTTACTCTAGCGTAAATATTTCCTCCACCTTCACCCCAAAATATTTGGCGATTTTTAGGGATAACTCTAGACTCGGGTTATAATGATGGTTTTCAATCGCCACAATCGTCTGCCGTGTCACCTGCATCGCCTTTGCCATTTCAACTTGCGTTATATGATTTTGCTTTCTTAACTCTTTTATTTTATTTTTCACACCCATAGGCTCCACCTTCGAAAGTAAAGATATCTTTACTTTAATTATAAATATTTTCCAATTTCAAGTAAAGATATCTTTACAAATTTTAGTAAAACATTTCACTGAACACCTTCTCTAACCAAGTACAAGAGTAATTCAATTTATATCAGCGATTTTTTAAATATATCGACATCCGTAGCACTATAATCATAAGAAAAAAGCTGTCCCAAAATATCTTTTGGAACAGCTTCTTCGTCCTACTACATAAATCCTAATGCATATACAAGAACGTATCCAAGAATAGAAAGGCAAACCGAGCCGATCAGCCCCGCCACGAATGCCTTACTTCCTAACTTACGGAACGTTTTAAACTCTACATTTAAACCAAGCCCCGCCATCGCCATTGCAATCAGCATGTAAGCAATGACAACAATATAGCCGGCAACAACTTCTGGTATAACCCCGAGCGAATGCACTGCACTCATCGCTAAAAATCCGAAGATGAACCACGGAATTGGAAGATCGCGCCACGATTTTTTTTCCTCGCTACCTTCACTCTTACCAAACCATAATCCAATTAAAATCGCTACTGGCACAAGCATTGCAACGCGCGTTAATTTCACGATAACTGCGATGTCTACAGCCGTACTTCCTCCTGGTGCCGCAGCTGCGATGACATGGGCGATCTCATGCAGCGTGGCACCTGAGAATACACCGTAACCGTACTGTGAGAAGCCAAGCACTGGGTATAATAGCGTATAAATAAGTGTAAATATTGTACCTAAAATTGCAATAATCGCTGCCCCAACTGCCGTTTCTTCATCCTTCGCTTTCACTTGCGGTGCAATTGCCACGACCGCTGCCGCACCGCAAATTGCTGTTCCGCACGCTGTTAAAATTCCGAGTTTCTTTTCTACTTTAAATACTTTCGTTAGTCCATATACAACGAAAATCGTAAATGCAATAACAACCGCAGCGATGACCAATACTTTCGGCCCTGCCTTCGCAATATCAACAAGATTTAACCGCATTCCAAGTAAGATGATCCCAAAGCGCAGCAACTTCTTACTCGCAAAGTTCGTCCCGGCAATCGCATCATGAGGAACTCCAATTGCTGCACGCCAAACCATCCCAATTAGAATAGCAATTACTAATTGTCCCATAATATTTAAAAATGGAAGCTCTGCTAAATATTTCGCAGCAATTGCGATTAATAGTGTAATCCCAATTCCTTGCGAAAATCCAAAGCCCTTCTTCTTTTGTATAACAAGTGTTTGTTCCACTTTGAACCACTCCAATAATCGTATTGGAACATGCATGTTCTTTCTACTTACATTATAAGAGAGTTTCTATAATAAGTTTAATATCAATATTAAATCTCTATCATCAGAAATACTTATGATAAGATGATAGAAAAAGAAAGGAGCCCATTACATGAACGTAGACATTTTAAAAATATTTGTTACTGTCGTTGAACAGAAGCACTTCTCCCGTGCAGCAGAATTATTAAACCTTTCACAACCTGGCGTAAGTATGCATATACGCAACTTAGAAAACGAATTTGGCACCACTCTTATTCAGCGCTCCCCAAAGCACGTCCAAGTGACGGAGGCTGGAAACATACTATATATACATGCAAAGCAAATGCTCTCTCTTTACGAAGAAGCCAAACAAGAAATTAACGAACTACATAACGTTGTAACAGGAACTCTTCGCATCGGTGCTAGTTTCACAATTGGCGAATACTTACTTCCAAAAATACTGGCTAACTATGCGAATGAAAATCCACACGTCGAAGTTCATACCTTTATCTCAAATACAGAAGACGTTTTACAAAGCCTTCGCTCTAATCAAATCGATATCGGCTTAGTGGAAGGGCAAGTGGTATACGCCGACGTTGACGTTGAAACGTTTATGCAAGATGAAATGAAGCTCGTCGTCCCTCCAAATCATCCACTGCTCTGCACAAATGAAATAAATGAAAGTACACTCCAAGATCAAGTATGGGTATTAAGAGAAAGTGGTTCTGGTACACGCGCTTATAGTGACCGCTTTATTCATCAACACCATTTGAAAATGAAACGATTCTTTACATTTAGTAGTATCCAAAGCGTAAAGGAAGCAGTTAGTGCCGGGCTTGGCATCGCTATACTTTCTGATTGGACTGTACGAAAAGAGCTACTGGCAAAAGAGCTATTCCACGTCGAAGTTCCAAATGAACAACTAATTCGTCCATTCTCCATCGTGCGCGGCAAATACTTCATCCTGTCTAAAGCCATTCAGGTGTTTTTAAATCATGTAGACTCTTTTGCGAAAAAACAGCATTGACCTTCACATTAGTGTGAAGGTTTACAATACATGTAAAAGGAGTGAAACACATTGCGAATTGGAGAGTTATCAAAAGAAACCGGGGTTAGCGAAAGATCACTAAGACATTATGAAGAAAAAGGATTACTCCCTTCTAAGCGCCTCGCAAATGGCTACCGTGATTTTGATGAAGGTGCCATCGAAAAAGTGGAGCTTATTCAAATGTACTTACAAATTGGCTTAAATTTAGAAGAGACGGCAAGGATGCTGCGCTGCCTCGAAATAGAGCCGCACCTGTACGAAAATCCTTGCAGCAGTATCCTTACGCTTTATGAAGATAAATTTAATGAAGTAACGAAGCAAATCTCATTACTTTCTAGCATTCAAACGAATTTGCAAAAACACGTTTCACTCCTAAAACAAGCAAATGAAAAGGGATGATTACATGTTTGTTATACATGGCAGTTCAAGACAAAACGGAAATACAGAGGCTTTAACACATATGATGATAGAGGGCATTGAAACAGAACAAATTTACTTACGAGACCATACAGTCCATCCTATTACAGACCAACGTCATGATGCAGAAGGATTCCAAGCTGTAAACGATGACTATCAACATTTAATTGAACGCATGCTAGAGCACGACACAATTATCTTCTCTACACCACTATACTGGTACGGAATGAGCGGTCATATGAAAAACTTCGTCGATCGCTGGTCACAAAGCTTGCGTGATACATCTCTTCATTTCAAAGAGAAAATGAAAGGCAAAAAAATGTATGTTGTCATCGTTGGCGGAGACAACCCGAAACTGAAAGCATTACCGCTTATTGCTCAATTCCAATATATCTTTGATTTTGTTGGTTCTTCATTTGAAGGTTATGTTATTGGGGATGCAAATGGACTGGATGAAATTAAAAACGATGCTGAGGCGCTGGCAAAAGCACAATTGTATAATGATAAATTCAAAAATAGTAAATAGAAATTAGTTTGACAAAAACGATGACATCACATCTCTCGAACAAGAATACGAAACATTATTAGTTCAAATCCGAAAATGTAAAGAAGCGCTCTAATGTCTTCCCTATATATCGACAAGGCCTTCCGCATTTCCCAAGAAATATTGAAACTTCGACATAGAATAGCATTAATAAAAGTGAAAAAGCCGTGCATCAGCACGGCTTTTTCACTTTAAATACGGACGGCAGTCCCGCTCACTGCAACCATTAGCATTCCTTCGCGAACTACTTCGTAATCCACGTCGATACCAACAATTGCATTTGCATTTTTTTGTCTTGCGAAAGTTTTCATCTCTTCCATTGCAATGTCGCGCGCTTCTTTTAATTTACTTTCATAAGCGCCCGCACGACCCCCGACAACATCACGGACAGAGGCGAAAAGGTCACGAACGATATTCGCGCCCATAATCGCTTCTCCATTGACGATATCGATATACTCAATAATTTCTTTTCCTTGAATCGTAGACGTTGTTGTTACAATCATGCTTCATAGCCTCCCATATAAGATTTTCACTTACTTATGGTGCACTAATTCAGCAGAAATTATATTTACGAACTGAACTGAGCTTCGTATAAACGGCTATATCCTCCGCCTTGCTCAATTAGTTCCTCATGTGAACCTTGTTCTGCAATACCATCTTTATTTACAACGACGATACGATCTGCATTTTTAATCGTTGCAAGTCTGTGAGCGATAACTAATGTTGTACGGCCAACAGATAGTTCAGCAAGTGATTTTTGAATCGCAAGTTCCGTCTCTGTATCTAATGCGGAAGTCGCTTCATCTAATATTAAAATTGGCGGGTTTTTCAAGAACATACGAGCAATCGCTAGACGCTGCTTCTGTCCACCAGAAAGTTTCACACCACGCTCACCAATAACCGTATCTAAACCGTCTGGTTGTGAGTAAATTAAGTCTTCTAACTGTGCACGTTTTACTGCCTGCCAAATTTCAGCTTCTGACGCCTTTAAGTTTCCGTAAGCGATATTTTCACGAATTGTTCCTGAGAATAAGAACACATCTTGCTGCACAATTCCAATTTGCTTACGAAGTGAAGATAACGTCATATCTTTCGTATCAATACCATCAATTTGAATCGATCCTGACGCTTGTTCATAAAAACGTGGTAATAGACTACATAACGTCGTTTTTCCAGCTCCTGATGGTCCTACGAAAGCAACAGTTTCACCTGCATGTATTTTCAAACTAATATCATTTAAAATCGGTTCTTTATTTTCATATCCGAATGTAATGTTGCTATATTGAATATCACCATGTACATGTTTAACTTCCATTGCATCTTTAGAGTCTACAATATCTGGCTCTGTTTCAAGAAGCTCTACATATCTCTTAAAACCAGCGATCCCTTTCGGATAGCTTTCGATTACCGCATTAATTTTTTCAATTGGGCGGAAGAAAATATTCGTTAATAGAACGAATCCGATAAATCCACCGTACGTTAATTCACCTTGCAGAACAAACCATGTACCGCATATTAAGACGAAGAGCGTTACGAGACGCATGAGCATATAACTAATCGATGAATTTAACGCCATAATTTTATATGCCATTAATTTCGTTGTACGGAAACGAGCATTGTTTACAGCAAATTGATCTTTCTCAAACCTTTCATTTCCGAATGCTTGTACAACACGGATACCACCAACGTTATTCTCAATACATGCATTAAAATCAGCAACGTCTGAGAATAAACGTCTAAACGTACCTGTCATTTTTTTATTGAAGTAAAGTGCCAACCATAATAGGAATGGAATAACGAAGAACGTTAATAGCGCTAACTTCCAGTTGATCATCATCATAAATGAGAATGCCCCAACTAAAGTCATAACAGCGATAAATAAATCTTCTGGTCCATGGTGAGCAATTTCCCCAATTTCCATTAAGTCGTTTGTAAGACGTGAAATTAAATGACCTGTTTTATTATTGTCAAAAAATCTGAATGATAGCTTTTGAATGTGATCAAATAATTTCTGCCTCATATCCGTTTCAATGTTAACACCAAGCATATGTCCCCAATATGTAACGACATATTGTAAGCCTGCATTTAATATATACACTGCAAGTAAACCGAAACAAGCCCATAAAATAAGCGTCCAGTTTTGTCCTGGCAATAACTTATCAATAAATTGATTTACGATAAGCGGGAAGCCAAGTTCTAGTAACCCTGCGACAACCGCGCAAGAAAAGTCGAGTATAAATAAACCTTTATACGGTTTATAGTAAGAAAAAAATTTACGTAGCATATCTTACCTCCATTTTCCAAAATTAAAACACCCTCTAAATGATAACCATTATCAAATAATTATTCAAGTTATCCGTCTATGAAACTAAAAAGAATGTTTGCGATAGTTGTCGTTTTTTTCCGGAAAGTCGATATATTTGAATAATCGCCGATACAAATCCTATTTACTACCCATTCCGCCCCCCACAACAAAAAAAGGTATCACCACAAGGTGATACCCTTTCTTCTATTACATCGCTTCCGAATCCCACTCATGCTCCTGCTGAACAAACACAATTCCTAATTCGTGATGTCCTCCGGCGTATAATGCCGTTTGAGCAAGACGAAGCTCTCCATTTGTATCTAATACTTCTAACTTACAAAATGCTCCTGTCGTCTTCGTTTGAAGCGCATCATAAAATTCCTCAGCGCTTCCTGGAATGACTCCATTTACTTTCGTAATTACTTCTCCAGGCAGTAAATTCAGCTCTGCCCCAATTGTATTCGGGATTGTATCTAATACAACAAGCCCATCATTACGTGCAGCGAAGTAAGCCGGTCTTGTCTCATCCGCAATTTTTTCTCGCATGGAAATTGTGAAACGCCCAAGCATTGCGACTCCCATTGCGATAATGGCAAGTACGTGCCACCAATAACTTGCGATTCCTAAAACAAGTACAATTCCTGCTAATCCGTAGACCCGTCTTCCTGTAAATAATAAAGCTTCCGTTGGCTCATAACTTCTAATCTTTCTCATAAATCCAATTAAAAATGGAACGAGGAATAAAGAATAGGTATCTGAACCGATTGAAACGACAGGCCACCATGAAATAAACTGCGTTACTGCATCACCTGGTACAAGAATAAAAATAGGCACGATCCATAAACGCTTTGATTCGTGTAAACCAATCTTTAGCCCACGCTTACCCTTCTTAATCTTCGGCGTAGAATATCCTACTGCATTTTTAGAAATCAACAAGCCCTCTACAACAAGCATGACGCCTAGTAAAATAGCAAGAGATACAATCGTACTCTCTTCACCTTCTCCAAGCTGTAAGAAGGAAACTGGTAGCTTAGAAGATAATAGAACGCATACAATTGCGATACTAAATGTATAAGCTGCTGATAAATATCGATACATAGCAGTTAATCCAAATAATAACGTCCAAAGTAAGATGACCCATAAGCTCGCTTTGGAAACGACAAGGCCAAGTCCAATTGTAATAATAGATACGATTAATCCGTATCCAACTCCCGCAAATAGAGATGTTCGCAGTTCAAACCAAATATCATAAACTTTAAAGGAAAAATCCTTTCGTTCTCGTAACATACGTAAGTATCCAACGAAGATACTACTTATTAAAAATACATAGACAGCAGGGTGTAAGAAAAAACGTCCAACTGCCCGCATTATTTCAAAAATCCATGCCTCCACGAACCCATTCACCACCATTTATATCATTCTTTCTTTTTATATTATCATAACTGGACAAACGTTTGTTTAACACAAAAAAATACAGGCAGCAAACTGCCTGTATTTCTTTTTATCCCGCTTTAATGGGCAGTAAGACCCCCACCTCAAAATTCAGCGAAAGCAAAGAATTTAGGTGGGGGATCAACTGCCCATAAAAGTCCGATTGGTTCAACTAATAATCAGTGGGGGATGAAGAAAACCCCCACTGATTAAAGTTTCACTTTATTTCGCTATTAATTTTAATGCGGACTGTAATTGTAAATCATTTTCTCCAGAACGGATTTTTTCAATAATTTTAGTTTGAATCGCCTCAGCTGTCTTTTTATCCAGCTGTCCCGTCGCTTCCATCTCATTCGCATTTTGGAATGCTTTCAGCGCTGATTCTGTCTCTTTACTAAAGTATCCATCTTCACGCCCCGGTACATATCCTAAACTCTTAAGCATTTCTTGCGCGTGTTTTACTTGCACATCATTTGAATTGTATGAAAGTGTTTTTTCAATTTGAATTGGTGTCGCATGATAATAATCTGGTTGCTTCACTTCTACTGTTGGCGCGATTCCTTTTTTATGAATCCAGTTTCC
Source organism: Bacillus sp. IBL03825 (assembly GCF_024712505.1). Lineage (NCBI taxonomy): Bacteria > Bacillati > Bacillota > Bacilli > Caryophanales > Bacillaceae > Bacillus > Bacillus sp. IBL03825. The sequence goes on from NZ_JAMXKE010000001.1 coordinate 5,046,075, forward strand.
ATCCGGTGTTAACCATTTAAACATCGTTAATTTAATATTGCTACCATCTTTAAATGGAACGGCTTGCTGAACAGTACCTTTACCAAACGTTTTTTCACCAATTAAATCGTATCCTTCTCCCTCTTTTAGCGCACCCGCTAAAATCTCTGAAGCAGAAGCACTTCCGTTATCAATTAATACTGAAATTGGATATGGCTTTTTCTCTTTCAGTTCCGTAGAGAATTTCTTTTTCTCACCATTTCGTTGCTCTACTTGTAGCATCGGCTTTTTATCCGTCATAATTTCCCCTAGTATCTCTTCTACACTATTTAAGTAGCCACCAGGATTACCACGCACATCAATAACTAAGCCTTTTATATTTTTCTTCTCTAACTCTTTTAACTGATCCTTAAATTCTTTCGCCGTATTTTCAGCAAAAGAAGTAATTTGCATATAACCGATATCTTTTCCACTCTCTTGTTTCACAGAACTAAACACTGTGAAGATTGGAATTTTTTCACGCTTAATTTTAAATACAATCGGATCAGCTACTCCTGCACGCTTAATTTCAATCGCGACAGTCGTTCCTTTTTTACCACGAATCTTTAATACTGCTTCTTCACGTGATAAATCTTTCACACTATTTCCATCTACAGATAAAATTTGGTCATTCGGTTTAATTCCAATCTTTTCTGCCGGTGAGCCTTTAATTGGAGATACGATAATAAGCTTACCGTCCGTTTTGTTCACCTCAGCCCCGATCCCCTCTAACTCAGGATCAAGTGATTCACTAAACTGTTTAGCCGTTTCTTTATCCATATACGTGGAATAAGGGTCCTTCAGCGTAGACAACATGCCTTGTATTGCACCTTCGACTAACTTGTCATCCTTCACGTCTTCCACATAACGTGAATCAATTAGTGCATACGCCTCATTAATTTTTGCCAAATTCCCTTGCGCGGTGCTAGCGTTTCCACTCGAAATTGTTTGCGTTACTTCTGCTGGGTTAACCCCAAATAAAGACATACCTGCAAACATTCCGCCAGCACCAATTAAAAATGCAACAACCATTCCAATAATTGCAACTCTACGTTTCAATGCGGAATTCCCCTTTCCAAAACACACAGGTGGTGTAGCAAAAGGCATCACACAGTGTGTGATGCCTTTACCTATTTCTACTATATGATAAGCTTGTACGAATTATGTTTGCAACTTTTTATACTTTTAAGAAGCGACGAATTGACATTACACTTCCCCACATACCGATTAAAGCCCCGATTAACACTAGTAAACCAGCTAATTGGAATACGAAAGGACTGTATGGTAGAAGTTCGAAAATTGTTCCGCCAAGTTTTTCGTTAAACACACTTTGTAGTGAATTATACGTAACTAGAATTAAGCCAATTGGAATAATTGATCCTAATACTCCTAGGAATAATCCCTCTAATAAGAACGGCCAACGAATAAACCAGTTTGTTGCACCTACCAGTTTCATAATTTCGATTTCTGTACTACGAGCATAAATTGTAATTTTAATTGTATTAGAGATTAAGAACATTGCTGTGAATAAAAGACCAGCAATTAACGCAATCCCGATATTACGTCCTGTTTTTACAGTATCAAATAATTTTTCAACTTGGCCTTTACCGTATTGAACATTACTTACAAACTGCATTTTCTCAATCTTTTTCGCGATTGTCGCTGTATCTGTTGGTTCTTTTGCTTTTACAATGAATACGTTTTTAAGTGGGTTATCTTGTTCAAATAACTCAAACGTTTTTCCGCTATCACCTAAGCTTTTAATTAAGCGTTTTAGCTCTTCTTCTTTAGAAGAATATTTAATAGATTCTACTTTCGCAATCTTACTCATATCATCTTCTAATTTCTTTTGATCAGCTTCTTTTGCTGCTGGATCAATGTGTACACGAATTTCTACATCTTGCTCTACTTTCGTCGCAAAATGGTTCATATTCATTATCGCTGTTAAAAAGACACCTACAAGTAATAATGTAACTGTTACTGCACTAACAGAAGCAAATGTCATCCATCCGTTACGTGATAGATTCTTTACACCTTCTCGCAAATGTCGACTAAGGGTCTTAGCCTTCATATCCGTATCCTCCCTCAATCTCATCTCGAACAATTTTTCCGCCTTCAATCGCGATTACACGATGACGAATTGTATTTACGATATCTGAGTTATGTGTCGCCATAACAATCGTTGTACCACGCTCGTTAATACGCGTAAAAATCTTCATAATATCAAGAGCTGTTTCAATATCTAAGTTACCTGTTGGCTCATCGGCAATTACAACCTTTGGTCTATTAACAATTGCTCTCGCAATCGCAACACGTTGCTGCTCTCCGCCCGAAAGTTCACTTGGTAGTGCGTCTGCACGATCCTCAAGACCTACAAGACCTAAAACTTCTGTTACACGCTCACGAATGGCTTCTTTTTCTTCTTCAATTACTTCTAAGGCAAACGCAACATTCTCATATACCGTTAACTTAGGTAGTAATTTAAAATCTTGGAAAATTACGCCTAATTGACGACGGAAATATGGAACATCTCTTTCTGCTAATGTTTCAATAACAAGTCCATTTACATTAATTGACCCTGTAGATGGCTTCTCTTCACGATACATCATTTTAATAAATGTAGATTTCCCGGCTCCACTCGGTCCAACTACGTATACAAACTCACCTTGTTTAATGTTAACTGTGAGACCAGCAATGGCTTTCATACCATTCGGGTACTCCTTATAAACATTCGTCATTTTTATCATTATTTATCACCCAATACTTAATGATTTTTTTCGAAATACTTTTCTGTACATCTGAAAATAAAAACTTTATTCTCACTTAACCACTCTTGTTGAAGGTAGCTTCCATTCATGCTTTTTATTAGCAGCGCTACTCTATGTAATATATTTCAGCAAAATTCTACAAACCCCATTGTAACATCAAACGGTTTCCAGTTCGGATACATTTTTGTTACAGTTATGTTACACTCCAGAAAAAGGAAACGAGTCGTCATAGTTCTTACCCAAAATCATTTTGGGATAAGATTATATAACCAACTCGTCCATTTTATCCTTTTTTATTTATGTTCAGCTAACCAATCAGCTACTTTTTTCGCATCTTCACCTTGAATGATTCCTGGTGACATAGAACCGCGACCTTTTTCAATAATCTTTTCAATCTCTGCTGCATCATATTTCTGTCCCACTTTTCGTAAATCCGGTCCAGTTGCTCCCGATAAATCTTTCGCGTGACAGCCTATACAACTTTTTTGGTAAATTTGCTCTGCGCTATCTGTGCTTGCAGATTGTTTCGAAGGCTTACTCTCTTCTTTATTTCCACATGCTCCTAAAGCAAAAACGACTGATGTTCCTAACGCAATAGCCAACAATTTCTTTTTCACTTCTATCGCTCCCCATTGTTGATATTCTTTTCATTCCTAACACACTCATTTTCATTATAAGCATTATCTTTATATAGAAAAACTAAGGTATATTTCATATTTTTCAAAAACACAGTAAGAACCCTGATAATATAAAGCTTTCATAAGTTGTTTCAATTCTGTGAACAACGTAAAAACTTCTATAAAGAATTCTTGTTGAACAGAAAATCAGAAAAGTTCTGTTCAAGTCTTACTCTATTGCCGCTCTGTTTTACTATTCTCTACTTTTTACAATACAATATACAACATTGTATGCTACATATAATCCCATCAAAAAGAGAAGTTGTCGTTTCCAACTTCTCTTCCTCTTTACTTCATCTATAGAAATAAAATCAAATTCTTTATCTCCTCGACTATCCTCAGCATACGCCAACAACTTTGTTGGCTTTTTTTCGCTTATTAGATGCGAGAACGTAAGTAAGCATCAATAAATGGATCAATTTCTCCATCCATAACCGCTTGTACGTTACCAACCTCTGTATTTGTACGGTGGTCTTTCACAAGAGAATACGGGTGGAATACGTAAGAACGAATTTGGCTACCCCATCCGATTTCTTTTTGTTCACCGCGAATTTCATCTAACTCCGCTTGTTGCTCTTCTAGTTTCTTTTGATACAATTTCGCTTTTAACATTTTCATCGCGTGCTCACGGTTTTTAATTTGTGAACGCTCTGACTGACATGTTACAACTGTGTTTGTTGGTGTATGTGTAATACGAACTGCTGAGTCTGTCGTATTAATATGCTGTCCACCTGCACCACTTGCACGGTACGTATCAACTTTTAAGTCTTCTGAACGTATTTCGATTTCAACTTCATCATTGAACTCAGGTACAACTTCACAAGATACGAACGATGTATGACGACGGCCTGAAGAATCGAATGGCGAAATACGTACAAGACGATGTACACCTTTCTCTGCCTTTAAATAACCGTAAGCGTTATGACCTTTAATTAATAAAGTAACACTCTTAATACCAGCTTCATCACCTGGTAAATAGTCAACCGTTTCTACTTTAAACCCACGTTTTTCAGCCCAACGTGTGTACATACGTAATAACATAGAACCCCAGTCTTGTGACTCTGTTCCACCAGCACCTGGGTGTAATTCTAAAATAGCGTTATTTTTATCATAAGGATCGCTTAGTAGTAACTGAAGCTCATACTCATTCATTTCTTGAATTAAGCCTTTCACTTCAGATTCAAGTTCCTCATGTAAATCTTCATCATACTCTTCTTTTAAAAGCTCATGCGTGATTTCTAAATTTTCGAATGTCTCATCTAACTGACGGAACTTTCCAACCATCTCTTTCAGTGCATTAGCTTCGTTAATTACAGCTTGTGCGCCTTGTTGGTCATCCCAAAATCCTGCACCCATCATTGTCTCTTCTAACTCTGCAATTTGTTTCTCCTTAGTAGGAAGGTCAAAGAGACCCCCTAAAAGCCGCTAATCTCTTAGCCATTTTCTCTAATTCTTGTCTAATTTCTACTAATTCCATTTCCTTCACCTCTATGTAATTGCTGTTACTTTCTTATGAAAACAAGGGAAACTCTCTCCACTTATGACGGAGAGAGTTTAATCTTTCTTAATTATACATTTTTGATGTAAAATTTTGCAAAGCAATCTGGGCTATCGCCCTGTATTACTTCCCGATACCACAGCAGTTTTTATATTTTTTGCCGCTACCACATTTACATAAATCGTTGCGGCCTACTTGGTCACCTTTTACAACTGGTTTTTTCTTCGCCTCTTCGCCATCACTAGATGGATGAACAGCTTCACCTTGAACAACTTCTTGACGCTCTAAGTTTTGTTCAATTTCAGCTTTCATAATGTAACGAGAGATTTCCTCTTCAATAGAAGCAATCATTGACTCGAACATTGCGAATCCTTCCATTTGATACTCACGAAGTGGATCAATTTGACCGTAAGCACGTAAATGAATACCTTCACGAAGGTGATCCATCGCATCAATATGCTCTGTCCATTTCGTATCTACTACACGGAATACAACAACTTTTTCAAACTCACGCATTTGCTCTTCTGGCAGAAGCTTTTCTTTGTCATTGTAACGCTCTATTAATTTCGCGATAATTGGCTCGCTCATTTCCTCTGGAGCAAGACGACGTAACTCTTCTTCTTTTATATCGCCTTCTTGCAGAAGGTTTGTATTTAAGTAGTCAACAAGACCTTTAATGTTCCAATCTTCTTCAATTTCCTCTTGTGTATGAAGCGCAACAGCACGTTCTACTGTAGATTTCATCATACCTTCAATAATACTGCGTAAGTTCTCAGAATCCATTACTTCTTGACGCTGTTTGTAAATAACTTCACGTTGCTGACGAAGTACATCATCGTACTGCAGTAACTGCTTACGTGCATCATAGTTATTTCCTTCTACACGTTTTTGCGCAGATTCTACCGCACGAGAAACCATTTTACTTTCAATCGGCTGTGAATCATCCATACCAAGACGATCCATCATCGCTTTCATATTGTCAGAACCGAAGCGGCGCATTAGTTCATCTTCCATAGACAAGTAGAACTGCGTTACACCAGGGTCCCCTTGACGACCAGCACGACCACGTAACTGATTATCAATACGACGGCTTTCGTGACGCTCTGTACCGATAACTGCTAGACCAACGTTTTTAATATCGTCTCCAAGCTTAATATCCGTACCACGACCAGCCATATTCGTCGCAATCGTTACAGCACCTTTCATACCAGCTTCTGCAATGATATCTGCTTCTCGCGCATGGTTTTTCGCATTTAAAATGTTATGGCGTACACCTTTACGTGTTAACATTTTTGAAATAAGCTCTGACGTTTCAATTGCAACTGTACCAACAAGAATAGGTTGCCCTTGTTTATGACGATTTACAATATCCTCAACAACTGCATTGAATTTGCCTTCCATTGATTTGAAGATTAAATCAGCACGGTCATCACGAATAATATCTTTGTTCGTTGGAATTACGATAACATTCATATTGTAAATACTACGGAATTCTTCTTCTTCCGTTTTCGCTGTACCAGTCATACCAGATAACTTTTCATACATACGGAAATAGTTCTGGAACGTAATTGTTGCGAGTGTCATACTTTCATTTTGAATTTCTACGCCTTCTTTTGCTTCAATAGCTTGGTGCAAACCTTCGCTATAACGACGACCTTTCATAAGACGACCAGTGAATTGGTCTACAATTACGATTTCGCCTTCTTGTACAACATAATCTGTATCAAGGTGCATGACAACGTGTGCACGAAGCGCCTGATTAATATGGTGAAGAAGTGCGACATGTTTTAAATCGAATAAGTTTTCAATATGGAAAGCTTTCTCTGCTTTCGTAATACCATCTTCAGTTAACATTACATTTTTCGTTTTCACATCAAATGAATACTCTTTTTCATTTTCTAATGTACGAACGAATGCATTTGCAAACATGTATAGCTCTGTTGATTTTTGAGCTTGTCCCGAAATAATAAGCGGCGTACGTGCTTCATCGACTAAAATAGAATCGACTTCATCGATAATAGCAAAATGAAGTGGACGCTGAACGCACTGTTCTCTATATAAAACCATGTTGTCACGTAAGTAATCGAATCCAAGCTCATTATTTGTGCTATACGTAATATCAGCAGCATAAGCCTCTTGTTTCTCTTCGCGTGACATACTGTTTAAGTTAATTCCTACTGTTAAGCCAAGGAACTCATGAAGTTGTCCCATTTCGCTCGCATCACGTTGTGCTAAGTATTCATTGACCGTAACAACGTGAACACCTTTTCCTGTTAAAGCATTTAAATATACAGGTAATGTAGATGTTAACGTTTTACCTTCACCCGTTTTCATCTCAGAGATATTCCCTTCATGTAAGGCAATACCACCCATTAACTGCACACCATACGGACGCATTCCAAGAACACGAGTCGCAGCTTCGCGAACAACTGCAAAAGCTTCAGGAAGTAGATCATCTACTGTCTCACCTTTTGTTAAACGTTCTTTAAATTCAAGCGTCTTTCCTTTTAATTGCTCATCTGTTAATGGCTTAATAGATGATTCTAATGCATCAATTTGCTCAACTGTCTTCTGCATACGTTTAATTTGGCGTTGATTTACATCAAATACCTTTTTTAAAATACCGATCATAGGAAATACGCTCCTCTTTTTTATTAAAATAAAACTTCCGATTGTTTTTCTTTTTCTCTATTACAATCAGTCGTTGTAAAAATCAAATGTATGTTATGCCAATTTTTCTCCTAATTAAAAAAACTAAAATGTATATACCTAATGATAATTGTAACACTTGTCTTATAACTATGACAACAATCGGCCGAATGTCTCGTTCTAAATTAAGGAAACTTTTTAAAAAAATCTATTTTCAGCAAAAAAAGCGCAGCCATTTCGGCTGCGCTTTTGAATTATTATTTAGTTTCGATTAAACCATATTTCCCGTCTTTACGGCCATATACAACATTAGTTTCATTTGTATCAGCATTTGTGAAGACGAAGAAATTATGTCCTAGCATATCCATTTGTAGGATCGCTTCTTCAACGTCCATCGGTTTTAAATCAAATCGCTTTGTACGTACAAGTTCTAATTCATCCTCTTCTACCGCATCCAGAACAGCTACTGCTTCTGGAAGGATAAAGTTCGTTTTCACAGAACCTTTCTCACGTAACTTACGATTTACCTTTGTTTTATGTTTACGAATTTGTCGCTCAAGTTTATCAACTACTAAATCGATAGCAGCGTACATATCGCTATTAGTTTCTTCTGCACGAAGTAATAAATCAGTAAATGGAATTGTTACCTCGACACGTTGCTTGTCAGAGTATACTTTTAAATTAACTTTAATCTCTGGGAATGTATCAAAATAACGCTCTAACTTACTTAGTTTTTTCTCTACATATTCCTTTAATGCTGGAGTTACTTCAATATTTTCACCACGAATGTTGAATTTCATAGATGAATTCCTCCTTTCAAGCCTATGTACTATAATTTCGACATTGGCTTAAAAACTCCTTCTAACTTTTTTAAAAAAATTAGTGGAATTGCGATTTTTTTATCGTTTTTTGTTGAAATGAAAAGATGCATCGTTTCTATCTTTATTTTATCCTATTAACATCGTGAATAACGAATATAACTGTGGACAATTCGTTACAGAAAAGAAACAACTTTTTGACAACTTGATTCGTAACAAAAACCCCTTGCAAAAACAAGAGGTTCTACCATATATATAACGTTGCCACAAACGCAGCTTTCTCTTCCCAAAAACAATATTCCTACAGTTTTACAACATTAGCTGCTTGTGGTCCACGTGCTCCATCTACAATGTCAAACTCAACTTGTTGCCCTTCTTCTAATGACTTATATCCATCTTGTTGAATCGCAGAAAAATGAACAAACACATCATCACCATCTTCACGCTCAATAAACCCAAATCCCTTTTCTGCATTGAACCATTTCACTCTTCCTTGCATGTTCATTCCATTCCCTTCACTCTTAAAATCAGGGCATTCGCCCCATACTTTGACTATAACGAATGACAACTTACGAAGTCAAAGAAGACTTATCGTCTTTTTATTATCCCTTTCGACAGTTACAGATCAACTTCTACAGAGCGTCAAACTAGAAACTTCCCTTGCTCCTCTATCGTATAAAAGACTTCCAATTTGTCTAACTGTAATTCCTGTCGTATATACATCATCAACGAGTAAGATATGTTGGCCCTGAAACATCTCTTCTCCCTGAAAATAAAAAGGATTACTTCCCGAAAGCCTTTCTTTACGTGTCTTCTTACTTTGCTTTTCTGTTTCCCTTCTTCTTAATGAGGGATAAGAAATTTTGACAGGCAAACAAGCTGCTAATAACTCTGCTTGATTAAAACCACGTTCATATTCCCGTTCCCTACTAAGCGGAACAGCAATAACACTTGAAACATCCGTAAAATACTTTTGAAATAGTTCCCGAAAGGATCGATGAAAAATACGAACCAACTCCGCATCCCCCCGGAACTTAAACTGTGCTAATATTTCTTTCATCTCATCATCGTACACGTGCAAAGAACGATTTTTAAAAGGACGATACTTCTCCACATTTATCCACCTTACGCAATCCATACAAATATCATTTTCTTTATATTCGGAAGGCAAGTCCTCTAAAGGTCGCCCACACTCTATGCAAATCTCTCCTATAATATAGGAAAGTTTCCGCTCACACCTATCACATATATATTTTTTAAGAGGCTTTACAAAGAAGGTGTACCAACTAACTGTTTCCAACATATACTCATCGCAAAGTAGACAATACATTAATCGATTAACCCTTGTTCTTTCGCCTTTTTGTTCATACTTTGAATATGCCTTTTCGCGCGTACCATCGCCTCTGTCTTACCATAATGAAAATAAACGACCTCACCATAAGGTTCTTCAAAACTACGACCTGCTCGGCCTGCAATTTGTACGAGCGCACTTTCTGAAAAGATTGCTTCTTCTGCCCCTAACACCGCAACTTGTAAATTCTTCACAGTTACTCCTCTCTCTAAAATTGTCGTTGTAACTAATAACGGAATTTCTCCCTTTCTGAAAGCTGCTACTTTTTCTTTTCTCATCGGATCTTCTGCATGTACACCATCGATTCTAGGATACAACGTTTTCAATATCAGGCTCAATTCTTCTATATATCGCACATGGGGAACAAATAAAAAAATGGGATACTTTTTGCTTACGTACATTTTTAACCATTGTAGTAACACTCGAGGAATTCTTTTATGGTGGAGACTTTTCTTCCAATTTCCGCACCAGCAAAATAGAGGAACTGGTAACGGGTGCCGGTGATATCGCCCAGAGACAATGACACCTTTTTGTTTACCCCTTCTGAAATTGCGCTTCCACTTTTCATCGGGAGTTGCCGTTAAATAAATACGCGCCGCTTTCTCTTTCATCGCTTGTTTTACTGCATACTGTAGCATTTGATCTGCATGATACGGGAAGGCATCTATCTCATCTACAATCATGACATGAAACGTTCTATAGTAACGTAACAGTTGATGCGTAGTTGCAACGACTAAAGCTGCATCTTTGTCCCTATCTTCACTTCCTCCGTATAAGGACGCTACATTTACATTTGGAAACACTTTTTGTAATCTCGGCGCTAATTCTAGTACAACGTCTGTTCTTGGCGTTGCGATACAAACCCTTTCTCCTTTTCGCAATGCCTCTTCCATACCGTAAAATAACATTTCTGTCTTTCCAGCCCCGCACACAGCCCAAATAAAAAAAGAGTCTTTCTTCTTAATAGCTTCTATAACACCTTGCGCCGCCAACTCCTGACCAGTAGACAAGGCCCCGTTCCACTGTAACGAATTTACACCTTTTTCTCCTTTTCTTTCAGCAATCCCACGAACAAGTACAGCACATTCACTTACCCTCCCCATCGTTATACACTTCCGGCAATACGTACATACTTTACTGCACCTTTTACATAAAAATGATGCAAATAGTCGCTGCTCTATATTTCCGCAGCGCTGACATATATATTTAGAAGCCTTCTTTATTACACCTTGTACACATACGACCTCCCCCTTCTTTTTCAAATCATGTAATGTATCCCGTAAATCTGAAGAGAGTTCCTCTAATAGTAACTGTTTCCCTGCCAACATCAGCAAGCACCTCCAGCACTACTATAAACCCTTCTCATAATCTCGTAAAAACTCAAAAAAGCCGATAACCTACTTATAAAATAGTAAGCTATCGACTTTATATACATTTTTTTATTGAATTGTAATCCTATAATCTTCCGTAACCTAAGAAGTGTTTTTGGTTATAACTACTGCTTAAGCTAGCGTAAGCAATCCCTTTATCACCAGCATGAATCATTTGGCCATTCCCAACGTAAATACCGATGTGAGATGGACCTGGTTTATAAGTACCTTGGAAGAATACTAAATCTCCAGGTTGTGGGCTACTTACTTTAGAAACTGAATTCCAGTAACCTGCAACGTCTTGACGTCCTACACCATAGATGTAAGAAATAAATCCACTACAGTCAAAACCACCGTTTGATGGAGATGCACTTCCCCAAACATATGGCATGCCTAAATATTGTTGTGCTTTACCAATTACGCCAGGAGCTGGAGCTGGGCCTGGTGTTGGTGCTGGTTTTTTCTCTTCTTTTTTAGGTTCTTCTTTTTTAGGTTCTTCCTTTTTAGGCTCTTCTTTTTGAGCTTGTCCACCATTATTTGCTGGTGCAGCTTGCTCTGCAGGTGCTGGCTGAGCTTGCGCAGCTTTAGCAGCTTGTTCTGCTTGTTTTTGAGCAGCAGCTTCTTGTGCAGCTTTTTCTTGTGCTTCTTGTTCAGCAATACGTTGTAATTGTAGTGCTTGTTTTTCAAGATCTTTCAATTGACTTTCCGTACTTGTCATTGAAGTTACAACTGTATCCATTTTACCGCTTAAATCATTTACTGCTGTTGATTTTTTCGCTTTTTCAGCGTCAAGTTCTTTCTTAGCAGTTTCAATTTGAGCTTGTGCTTCTTTTAATTCTTTTTGCTTTGTTTTTACCGTTTCAACATCTTTTTTCACGTTCGCTTGATCTTCTTGTTGTGTTTTCATGATATCTTCATCAGACTCAAGAATTTTAGAAACAGAAGTTAAACGATCAACTAAATCTGCAACGTTTTTAGAGTTTACAAGAACTTCTGTTACAACGTTTGTATTTGGTTGTTCTTGAAGTGCAACTAAACGTTTTCTTAATAACTCTTCACGTTTTGCAATTTTCGTTTGTAGTTCTGCAATATCTTTATTTTTATTTTCGATTAATTGCTCAGTATCCGCAACTTTTTTCGTTGTTTCATCAAGTTTAGAAGCATTCGCTTGAACAGATTTATCCAAACCTTGAATTGTTTTGTTTAAGTCATTCATTTGTTTTTGTAATTCATCACGTTCTTGTTGTTGTTTATGTAAAGTGTCATTTTGTGTATTAATTTGTGATTTCACGTCAGAAATTTTATCTTCTGCAAATACATTTGGTGTTAGTCCTGAAAACATTAACCCTGCAACTAATGCGCAAGATGCCATTTTTAGCTTTTTCATTTTATTTTTTACACCGCTTTCTTTTGTCTTTTTCCGTATATAACCTATAAAATTTATACCATAATTCGGGATTTTTTTTGCTAATGTTACGCTATTGTAAAACAAATGTAATATTATATGTAACTCTATCGCAAAATATGCATATTTTTGTATATATGTGTAGAATTCTAAAAGCTTTTTATAAGCAAAGAAAAAACGCAAGGTTTCCCTTACGTTTTGTTACATACACTAATACGAATGAAATCAAAACGTTATTTCATCCATTTCTCAGCCCAATTTTGGACTTCATCCATAACACTTTCTAATGCTTTCCCTTTTTCAGTTAAGCCGTACTCGATTCGAACTGGTACTTCTGGATAAACATTACGCACTACAATGCCTTCGCTTTCCAATTCCTTTAAACGCTCTGATAACATACGATCGCTCATATTCGGTATAATATCTGCGATTTCTCTAAAACGTTTTGACTCTTCAAGCAAAGATTTAATAATTAAGCCAGTCCATTTTTTACTAAGCAAAGTAAAAGCTGACTCAAACTTTGGACATAAACAAGAATTATGCTCCATATGTTTCACCTCTCTTCCATTATAATATAGTTTCTTGTAAAAAGTAAGTTATAAAACTTTCCTCATTATTTTATTTTACGTACATTTTACCATTTCCAAATATTAACTTGTCAACTACACGTAAAATATCCGTAAAAAAACCCTCTTCAAAAAGAGAGCTTTTTATATCTTATTACTTCGTATACCATCCAAGACCTAGTGCACCTTCACCTAAATGCGTACCAATTACAGCACCGAAATAGCCTGTGCGGATTGTAACATGAGGATATTTTGCTTCTAATTCTGCCTTCCATTCATTCGCTTCCTCTTCACGTTGTGCATGAATGATAACTGCTTCCATAGGTACACCTTGACTTGCTTGCTCATCAAAAATTTCAACAATTCGTTTTAACGCTTTTTTACGTGTACGAATCTTTTCAAATGGAATAATGATTTTATCTCTAAAATATAAAACAGGCTTCACTTGTAACAAACTACCAATGAAAGCTTGTGCACTATTTAATCGTCCTCCACGTTGTAAATGATGTAAATCATCCACTACAAAATAAGCGTCCATCGTTTTCTTCATTTCATCAAAACGGGCAACGATCTCTTTCGGATCCTTTCCTTCGCTTGCTAGCTTTGCACCTTCACGTACATAGAATCCTTGTACTTCACAACTAATTTCAGAGTCGTACGTATATACATCAATACCCTCTACCATTTGCCCGGCTGTCGTTGCTGTTTGATATGTACCACTAATCCCACTTGAAAGATGAATGCTAATAACCGCATCATAATCCTTAGATAGTTCTTCAAATAACTCAACAAACTTTCCGATTGCTGGCTGAGAAGTTTTCGGAAGTTCTTCTTGCTCACGTACTTTTACATAGAAATCATCTACTGAAATTTCAGCTTCTTCTTGATAAGATTCCGTTCCAAACACAACGTTTAATGGAATCATATATATATTGAGTTCATCACGAATATGCTTCGGTATATATGCTGTACTATCAGTAACAATAGCTGTTTTCATTTGCGTACCTGCCTTATAAAAAAGTTTTTATTCCCTAAGTTTACACGAAAACTAAAAATGGTGCATCCATACATGAAAATGCCGATTTGAAATCATACTTACCATCTCGACAAATTACAACAAGAAGGTGAAATACTCACCAAAAATTTCAACTTATTTATAAAAAATGTTTGAATATAAAAACGCTCGCTTTTAAAATGTAAAGTACTAGTCATTTTGGTAGATAGGGGCGTATACGAGTGTTATTACAATATTTAACAATCAAAGACTACGGTGAGCACGAAATTGTCATTCAAAAATCAAGATTTATTTGTTACGTTAGCAGAGCTACAACCGAAGCAGAAGCTCAAGAATTTATACAAAAAATAAAAAAACAAAATTGGAATGCCACACATAATTGTTCTGCGTATTTGATTGGCGAACAAGATCAAATCCAAAAAGCAAATGATGATGGAGAACCTAGCGGCACAGCTGGCGTACCTATGTTAGAGGTACTAAAAAAACGCGGTTTAAAAGATACCGTCGTTGTCGTTACACGCTATTTTGGTGGCATCAAACTTGGCGCAGGTGGATTAATTCGCGCATATGGAAAATGTACAAGCGAAGGCATTAATCATGTCGGTGTTGTTCAGCGAAAACTAATGCGTGTTATGCAGACCGAAATTGATTACACATTACTTGGCAAAATTGAAAATGAATTACGTAATTCGAAATATGCCATTAAAGATATACATTATCTCGAAAATGTCACATTTGATACGTATGTAGAAGAAGACGGAAAACAAGCATTCACAGATTGGATGATTGAGTTAACAAATGGGAAATGTACAATTACAGAAGGAGATATGTTGTACTTAGAACAAGATGTTATCTAAGAATAACTACATCCTCACCTTTAAAGATTAATGTAGTGAATTACTTTCCTACAAATGAACTAAGGAGATTATATATGGAAGAACGTTATTATCATCTCCAAAATAGCAGAATAAAAAAGAAACGAAGAAGAAAGTTTTTCTACTTCCTTATTTTCGTATTTTTATTTGGTGGTGTAGGACTTTATATATTAAATTCCTACTCTTCTCTCATGGGGATGTATAGTGGTTTTACTCGTGAAAAATCGGACTTGAGAACCGAAGATGTAGAAATTACAAAGGAGCCTTTTACACTCCTCATTATGGGTATAGAAGATTACGCAACGGACGGTCAAAACGGTCGTACAGATTCATTAATGTTTGCGACCGTCAACCCTAAAACTAAAAAGATTTCGCTTATGAGTATCCCTCGTGATAGTCGCGTTCCAATTGTTGGTAAGAACAAAGAGGACAAAATTAACGCTGCGCACGCTTACGGTGGAGAAGAAATGGCAATCAAAACTGTCGAAGGTTTTCTAAAAGTGCCTGTAGACCATTATCTTAAAATTGATTTCCAAGGCTTTAAAGGTATTGTTGATGCTGTTGGCGGTGTTACTGTTGATGTCCCATTCGATTTTTGGGAGCGTTCGGACGTGGATTACTACAAAAAAATCGAATTTAAGCAAGGACAACAAGACTTAAATGGGGAAGAAGCACTCGCATATGTACGTATGCGAAAGCAGGATCCAAACGGCGATTATGGTCGGGCCGCTAGACAAAGACAATTACTAGCCGCTGTTGCTCAAAAACTAAATTCAGCCTCTACCGTATTTAAAATTAAAGATTTAACGGCCGTCGTTGGAAAATATATAAAAACTGACATTCCTATTTCTGACGGACTTGCACTTTACAATAAACTATCTGGGTTTGATCCTTCTACAATACAAACGTTCAAACTTGAAGGAGAAGACAAAAAAATAGGTGGGATTTATTACTTCCTTCCAGACCCAATCGGTGTAGAGACAGTACGTAACGAAATTAAAAAAGAATTAGGAGAAACAGCAAACACTCAAGAAAATCAAACTACAAAAACCCAATCAAATCCTTCTTCAAATGCTAACTCTAACGAAAAAGCGAAGAAAGAAACGAATCAGAATCAGAATCAGAACCAAACACCAACTGAACCTCCTCCATCCACAAATGCTCATGCAGAGTGGATTATGAGAAATCAGCAATAACAAAAAGAGCCAAATCGCATATGATTTGGCTCTTTTTTATTTACTTATTAAAGTGTTGCAAAATTGCTTCTACAATACGCTCTGATGCACGGCCATCACCGTAAGGATTAGATGCTTTTGACATCTTATCATGAGCTGCTTTATCTGATAACAACTCATCAGCAAGACCAAAGATTGTCTCTTCGTCTGTTCCTGCTAATTTCAATGTACCTGCGTCAATACCTTCTGGGCGTTCTGTTGTATCACGAAGAACAAGAACCGGTACACCTAATGAAGGCGCTTCTTCTTGTACACCACCAGAATCAGTTAACATTAAGTATGAACGAGCTGCAACATTGTGGAAATCAATTACATCTAGCGGCTCAATTAAATGAATGCGGCTATGATCGCCTAAAATATCATTCGCTGTTTCACGAACAACAGGGTTCATATGAACAGGATACACAACTTGTACGTCTTCATGCTTATCAACAAGACGTTTAATTGCACGGAACATGTTACGCATTGGCTCTCCTAAGTTTTCACGACGGTGAGCTGTCATAAGTACAAGACGATCGTTTCCAAGTTTCTCTAGTACAGGATGACTATATGTTTCTTTTACAGTCGTTTTTAGTGCGTCAATCGCTGTATTTCCTGTTATGAAAATGCGTGACTCATCTTTATTTTCTTTCTGTAAGTTCGTTGCTGATTTTGTTGTAGGTGAGAAATGAAGATCTGCCATGACGCCTGTTAATTGGCGATTCATCTCTTCTGGGTATGGAGAATATTTATCCCATGTACGAAGTCCTGCTTCAACATGCCCTACTGGAATTTGATTGTAGAAAGCAGCTAAACTTGCAATAAATGTTGTCGTTGTATCACCATGTACAAGTACAATATCCGGCTTTGCTTCTTTCATTACTTTATCCAAACCTTCTAAACCACGCGTTGTAATATCAATTAAAGTTTGGCGGTCTTTCATAATATTCAAATCGAAATCTGGCGTAATTCCAAAGATACTTAATACTTGGTCTAACATTTGACGATGTTGTGCTGTTACAGTCACAATCGATTCAATTTTGTCTGGATGCTTTTGCAACTCTAACACAAGAGGTGCCATTTTAATTGCTTCTGGACGTGTCCCGAAAATTGTCATTACTTTTAAACGTTCAGTCATTTCATTGCCTCTTTTCTTTCACTAGTTACAAATTCTATTATGACATATAAGAATATACATGAATACATGCCTTTTTAACGAATAACGGAAAAGTCCCTTTTACAAATACTTTCTCTTCCAACCGAATAATAATCTATTTCTTGCTTCTTGACATCCTCAATAGTATAACAATTTCTTCCATCTAATAAAATAGGCTCTCTCATAAGTTGTGCGTACTTTTCTAACGGATAAGCTCGGATAGCCTCCCATTCTGTCATGATAAAAGCCGCACTCGCTCCTCTAATCGATTCATCTATACATTCGCTATATTGTATAGTCTCTCCAAAGATATTTTTCATATTTGGAATCGCTTTTGGGTCATATAGAACTACATCCGCACCTATATGAATTAATTCTTGTATCATAATAAGGGACGGTGCGTCTCTTATATCATCAGTATTCGGTTTAAATGCCGCTCCCAGCACCGCAATCCGCTTCTTGTTCATATTTAATACTTTCTTCGCTTTCTCAATCAATAACAACTGTTGTTTATTATTCACTTCAATGACTGCTTTTAACAAGCGAAAATCATGCGCCACATTCCCTGCAATTTGCACAAGGGCTTTCGTATCTTTCGGAAAACACGAACCCCCATAACCAATGCCAGCATTTAAAAAAGACGCCCCAATTCTCTTATCCATTCCCATCCCTTGTGCAACGTCTAATACATTGGCTCCTACCTTCTCACATATATTTGAGATTTCATTGATAAAACTAATTTTTGTCGCTAAAAAAGCATTCGATGCATATTTAATCATCTCTGCACTTTTTATATCTGTAACATACGTTTTCAAGCGTAATTCACTATACAAATTCTCTACTTTTCGTGCCGCTTCCTCATTATCTGCTCCAATTACAATACGATCTCCCTGAAAAAAATCGTAAATCCCTGAACCTTCCCGTAAAAATTCCGGATTCGATACAATATGTAATTCATATCTATTTTGTAATTTCTCCTCAATCCATCCCCTCATAACATCATTTGTACCTACAGGAACCGTACTTTTCGTAACGACAATAATGTCGTTCGTCGCATATGTTCCAATATCGTCACAAGCTCTTCGAATATATGTTAAATCCGCTGTCCCATCTAATAAAGATGGCGTTCCAACTGCAATAAATATAAATTCTGCATCGTAAAATGCTTTTACTCTACATGTTGTAAAAGTTAAACAATCATTCTCACATGCATCATTTATTAATTCATATAAACCCGCTTCATAAATTGGCAGATCTCCTTGCTTTATCCGTTCAATTTTCTCATCATTTATATCAAAACATGTGACTGAATGGCCTAACATTGCCAATCCTACTCCTGTAATTAATCCAACGTATCCGGTACCTATTATCGTAATTTTCATTTCCTTTTCGCACAGGAATATAAAATATAAAATATACGAATACATAGAATTCTCCCTGTGCTTCCCCCTCTCACATTAAAAATGAGAAAACTCTTTTACTTCTTTATTATATGAATTACTTTTTCCATTCTTTTTTAAGTTTTTGTAAAATTACATGTAAGAATATAAAATGAAACTTTATTCAGTGAGGGGCATCCATCATCGACTAATTATTAGTTAAACCAATCGGCCTTTTACAGGAATTAAGATTGCCACCTAACTTCTTTTCTCCAACTGAATTTTGAGGTGCGAACCTTACTGCCCGTTCATGCAGATAAATTCCCACATTTTAACACGGAACTTACTCATTTCTACGTGTAACACTTATAATACTGAAATAAAAGTATTCACTATCGAAGAAAAAGAGAAAATGTCATATTCCAAAGCCCAATACGATTAACCTTCTCAAATGATTCAACATTCTGTATACAATTGTCATATATTCTATCTGCTTCCATTTACCGTAAACAGAAAAAAAGATTGAATTCTAATCTTTTTGTGATACCATATGTTATGAGCCTGTAAATAAACATCATAATTTTCAGATAAATGTATTAAAAAATTTACGTTAGACTATAAAAGGGTGGGGTATTAATGGACTCACAAGTGATTTATGCCATTTTGGCATCTTTCATCACTGTACTCGTCGTTACTCCTTTAGTTATTAAGTTAGCTTTTAAAATAGGAGCAACAGATAAGCCAAACGCTCGTAAAGTACACCAAAAGATTATGCCTCGTCTTGGCGGATTAGCGATATTTATTGGTGTAGCTGTAGGATTTGTTGTCGGCGGCTTATATGAACAAAGAATGTTATCGATAACGCTAGGTGCGATTATCATTGTAATCATCGGTATTTTAGATGATATGTACGAGTTATCTGCGAAGGTAAAATTCGGTGGACAACTATTAGTTGCCATAATGATTGTAAAAAGTGGATTATTAGTGCAAGTATTATATATTCCAATCCTCGGGGATACTGAACTCGGATGGCTTGCTTATCCAATTACAGTATTTTGGATTGTAGGTATTACAAATGCAATCAACTTAATTGATGGCTTAGATGGGTTATCTGCTGGTATTTCATCTATCGTACTTGCAACGCTAGCATATATGGCCTTCACTAGCCCATGGGGCACTGGAGCCGCTATTATCTTACCGCTAGCATTAATTACATTAGCAAGTACAATTGGATTTTTATTCTACAACTTCCATCCAGCAAAAATTTTCATGGGAGATACAGGCGCACTATTTTTAGGATACTGTATTTCTGTTATATCGTTACTTGGATTATACAAAAGTGTAACGTTATTCAGCTTTATCGTTCCAGTTATCATTTTAGGCGTACCTGTATTTGATACGACATTTGCAATTATCCGCCGTATCGTAAATAAAAAACCTATTTCAGCACCAGATAAATCGCATTTACATCACCGTTTACTTGCAATGGGCTTCTCTCATCGTAAAACGGTACTAATTATATACGCATTCGGTATTTTCTTTAGTGTAAATGCAATCATTTTCTCTAGTGCGACATTATGGTTATCCATTATTCTTCTTTTCGTTTTAATCTTCTTTACAGAAATCATTGCTGAAGTAATTGGGCTTGTACATGAACGTTACAAACCACTTATTTCCTTCTATAAAAAAGTGAAAAAACGCGAAGACTAATTGTAGTATAGCCTTTACAATTATGAAATATTCAAATAGCACCCTCTTTCTTATAAGAGGGTGCTATTTTTTATTTTTTACTCCTCATTTCATATTTCCAAAATATAGTTTGTTTGAGAGTCCCACTATTGGAGAAAGATATACATAATAAGAAAAGGATTATATTTTCTTTTTTACATCTTGATTGTCAAACTGAGGGTGAATGTTATGATCAAGCGAGTATCTCAATACATTATTTTATTTTTAACGATTACTATGTACGCGTCATCTCATGCAGGAGCAACTACAATGCCCCCTGCTGAACATCATCCAAATACTGAAACTACCTCTCCTATCCAAAAAATCGCGTACTTAACATTTGATGACGGACCAAACAAATATACTACGCAAATTTTAAACATCTTAAAAGAAAAGAACGGAAAAGCAACTTTCTTTGTTATTGGTGGAAAAGTGCCACATTATAAAAAAACAATGCAACGATTAATTAAAGAGGGGCATTATATCGGACTTCACAGTATGTCACACGATGTAAAACGCCTTTACACTGGTGATCCATCCGCTTTAATTACAGAAATGGAACAAACACAAAATATTGTTCAGCAAGTTACAAAATTAAATACACATCTCGTTCGTGTCCCGTACGGTAGCATGCCTTACTTAAAAAAGAATTACCGTGATGCACTTGTATCCGCCCGGTATAAAATGTGGGATTGGACAATCGATACATATGACTGGAAAAGCTATGACAATCCTTCTGCCATACTAGAAAGAGTACGTAATCAGAGCGATGAACAAGTCGAAGTGATTTTAATGCATGACTCGAGTGTAACCGTACAAATACTGCCCAAATTAATTGATTACTTACAGTCACAAGGATACAAACTTCTTCCCTATAATCCATCTTCTCACCTCGAAGTGAACTTTTGGAAAGACACAAGATTGTAACAGCTTTAGTGCCTATGTGCTAAAGCTGTTTTATTTTTCTCTTCCCACCCTTCCCATTTTTGTGTAAAATTTTAAATAGCGATGAATTTTCGAGGTGAATAGAAATGAAACGAATAGATCTCATTTTTAACGCAATACAAGAAGGTAATTATATAGAAGGTGTAACCGCATCAGAACTCGCTAGCCTTCTACAACTAGATCGCGCCAATGTAAGTAGCGACTTAAACAAACTTGTAAAAGATAAACGTTTATTAAAAACAAATACGCGTCCTGTTCGTTTTTATATAGAAACGAACGCTTCGTTGGAAACGCATTCAAAGGAAATGACTTCATTAGATACATTTGCAATTGAAAATACAAGCCTTAAAATCGCAATCGAAAAAGCGAAAGCTTCTATTCTCTATCCTCCAAACGGTATGCATACTTTACTGCTAGGAGAAACAGGGGTCGGAAAATCTATGTTCGCTTCTTTAATGCACGAATATGCAATTGAAGTTGAACAGCTTCCTAAAAATGCACCATTTATCGTCTTTAACTGTGCCGATTACGCAAATAATCCACAGCTACTACTGGGGCAATTATTTGGGATTAAAAAAGGAGCTTATACAGGGGCAAGTGATCAAAAAGGGTTAATTGAAAAAGCACATGAAGGGATCCTTTTCTTAGATGAAGTACATCGCCTTCCTCCCGAGGGACAAGAAATGCTTTTCACCTTTATTGACCGCGGGGTATACCGCCGCCTTG
The DNA here is from genome assembly GCF_024712505.1 of Bacillus sp. IBL03825. Taxonomy (NCBI): domain Bacteria; kingdom Bacillati; phylum Bacillota; class Bacilli; order Caryophanales; family Bacillaceae; genus Bacillus; species Bacillus sp. IBL03825. The sequence goes on from NZ_JAMXKE010000001.1 coordinate 5,068,233, forward strand.
GAGAAACAGAAAACGAGCGTACAGCACAAGTATTAATCATTACTGCAACAACAGAAGAACCAAATTCATTTTTATTAAAAACATTTACAAGACGTATACCAATGACTGTTACGCTACCACCACTTCGTGAGCGTACACATAAAGAACGATTTGCTTTACTGCAACTATTTTTCACAAATGAAGCAATCCGTCTGCGAAAAGAAATTCACGTTAGTCCGAATGCAATGCGCGCTTTCGTCTTTTACAATTGCCCCAATAACATCGGGCAATTAAAAACGGATGTACAAATTGCCTGTGCGAAAGCCTACTCTGAATTTGTGACAAAGAAACGTGATTCTGTCTATGTTTCAAGTACAGATTTACCTTGGTATATGAAAGAAGGACTATTCATTGAAAGAAAGAGCCGTCATCTATACCAAATACCAAATGAAACATTTATATTTACAAGTGATGAAGGTTGGAGTAATCATAAAATAGAGAATGAAAAACGGTCTTCTATTTACGATTATATTGATTATAAATACGAAGAACTTCAAGCTCGCGGTATTGAAGAAGACGAATTAGAATTACTAATAGAAAATGATATTCAAAGCTTTTTCGTACAATATTTTAACCAAATTTCCAAAAAAACAAGTCATGAAAATGTTTTTAAAATTGTGGATCGTAATATCGTTTCCGTATGTGAAAGAATTGCGGAACTTGCTGAAAAGCATTTATCTAAGACGTTTGATGAAAAAGTATTTCTCGCTTTAAGCTTACATGTACAGACAACTCTACAACGTTTACAAGCTGGGAAACAAATTCATCACCCACAATTAAATCAAATTCGTACGAAATATAAAGACGCTTTTTCCGTAGCCATGCAATGCATTCAACTACTGGAGGACGAATTACACATAACAATGCCTATTGATGAAGCAGGCTTTTTAACAATGTTCTTCGTTGTTGATCCAATTCCTGCCTCACAAACAGAAGTAAAGGTATTAATATTAGCGCACGGCAACGGCATCGCAACAGAAATGGCAAACGTCGCAAACGAACTGCTCGGCATTGAGGAAGTAACCGGTATCGATATGCCGTTACATGAATCGCCGAAAGATTTCTTAGAGCGTGTGAAAGTGTATATGAAAACACTCCAAAATGTAAATGGACTTCTCTTACTCGTCGATATGGGCTCGCTCGCTTATATTGGTGATATATTAGAAACTGAGTTCAAAATTCCGGTACGTGTTCTTTCCATGACAAGCACTCCACATGCACTAGAAGCAGCTCGAAAAGCTCAACTTGGCTACTCATTAGATGCATTATATGAAACAGTGAAGAACTTAACACCGTTTTACTTAAACGTACAAGAAGAAAAGAAAAAGCCACTATCACCAATGAAGTCTGTTATTTTAACAGCTTGTTTAACTGGGGAAGGCAGTGCTTTAGCTATTCAAAAAATGTTAGAGAACTATTTGCGATTTGACAAAGACTTAATTGAAATTATTCCGATTAGTATCGTCCATGAAAAAGATTTAACGAAAATGATTGAGAATATAAAAAAAGAACGGAATATCATTTGTATCGTCACAAATTTCGATGTGCAGGTGCCATGCTTAACATACCATTTCCAAGACATTGTAAACTACACAGCGATTCAGCCAATTCAAGAATTAATTACGTATGAAGAAACATATGCAAAAATGGCTGATATTCTGGAACAACAAATGCAGCGGAACGACGGAGCATTACTTATTAAAACAATTCGTTACGCATTAAATACAATTCAAGAATTAATTTCCTTACAGCTAACTCCTGACAGCTTAATGGGTGTGATTCTGCATATGAGCTGTATGGTTGACCGTCTTCAAAAAGGAGAAAGCCTCCTCCCTCATCCAGATAAAGAGAAACGAAGACAAGATGAGTACTGGATGTATATGAAAGTGAAAAAAGCATTACAACCAATTGAAAATACATTTGAAATACAAATACCTGATGATGAAGTGTTTTATATCATGGACTTCTTCATTAAAAATCAGCCTGTAAAAAATTAATCGAAGTAGTTTTTTAAATATATCGATTTAACGATAATAACCACTAAAATTTGCACCTTATAGAAAAAAAGGCTGTTCCAAAATATGGACAGCCTTTTTTCTACTTCTTTACTTTTCTGATTCTCCCCCTGATTTCGCCCTTCTTATTGGACTTTGTATAAACATTTACATATACATTTGCCTGAATGATTTCTTGAAGTAGGCTATCAAACGCTCTTCCCTGTAAAGGGCCTTCAAAATCTTCCACATTGACTACACCGGTCACGACTCCTTCATTTACACTAATACCTTGCTTTATTGGACCAAACAAATTTAAAATCACTGGACCTATTTGATCCGCTTTTCCTAAATGAATTTGGCATGATGTAACTTTTTCGATGTTTTTCAATATGATCCGATATTGTAATTTCTTTAAATCATCACTAAATATAAACTCTGTTACACCATAAGCTTCTGTATTTACAGGAGGTATTTCCCTCTTTCCTGTTAACCTCGCAAAGAAATGTGTTGTCATACGGGCATTCTCCTCATATAAATTTCCCAGCACTACTTCTACTACTTTATGGTTTATACATAATCATTTATGACTTTTTCAAATTTTAATTACGAAGAAAAGATTCACACAATCTTTACATTAGAATCGTTCCTTTTGCTTCACTATCTTTTGTATAATGCACATAGAAAAACATTCTCGGAGGTCGTTTTGAAAAATAACAAATACACTTTTCACACATTATTAGAGATTTTTCTCGTTTCATTTAAATTAGGAATTACTTCATTTGGTGGCCCCGTCGCCCATCTCGGCTATTTCCACCACGAATATGTACAAAAAAGAAAATGGATGGATGAACGAAGCTATGGTGATTTAGTAGCACTATGCCAATTCCTCCCTGGTCCTGCTAGCAGCCAAGTCGGTATGGGGGTTGGATTATTAAGAGGCGGGGTATTAGGTGCTATTATTTCATGGATTGGATTCACTTTACCGTCTGTGCTTGTTTTAGTTTTCTTCGCCTCATTCCTTAATCAGTTCGATCTTGGAAGTGCTGGCTGGATTCACGGACTAAAACTTGTAGCAGTCGCCATTGTTGCTCATGCCATATGGGGAATGGCACAAAAATTAACGCCAGACCGAAATCGTGCGACGATTGCGATTGTAACTGCCGCAATCGCCTTATTATGGCCAAGCAGTTGGACACAAGTCACCCTTATTATAATATCGGGCTTTATAGGCTGGTTTTTATATCGCAACCAACCAATTAGCCAATCTCAAAATATAAAAGTACCTATTTCAAAAAAGATAGCAGTTTCTTGTCTCATCTTATTCTTCGGACTATTAATACTGCTACCAATAGTAAGACCGTTCTCTTATTACATCGCTTTATTTGATAGTTTCTATCGCTCTGGTGCACTTGTATTTGGAGGCGGACACGTCGTTCTACCCCTTCTTGAAGGTGAGTTCGTACAAAACGGAATGATGACGAAAGAACAGTTCCTAGCTGGATACGGATTAACACAAGCGGTACCAGGTCCACTATTTACATTCGCCTCTTATATAGGAGCAGTTTTAAACGGGACGCTTGGAGCCATACTCGCAACAATTGCGATCTTTCTTCCTGCTTTCTTGCTCGTTATTGGTGTTTTACCATTTTGGGACAGTGTGAGAAAAATCTCTTACATACAAGGTGCACTACTTGGAGTCAATGCAGCCGTTGTCGGTATTTTATTAGCAGCTTTTTATGATCCTATTTGGACAAGCACAATTATAAACGCTGTAGATTTTGTTTTTGCGTCTCTTCTATTTTGCTTGCTCGCTTTTTGGAAAACACCACCTTGGGTTATCGTTATACTCGGAGCCTTTGGCGGGTATGTTCTATCCATCTTGTAAGCAAAAAACGACGGCATTATATAGCCGTCGTTTCTCTATTAAAACTTCACAAGTTCTATTCCTTCAGGCAACTCGCTCTCTGTTAAAATACGCAATTCTTTCACACGATCCATTACGTAAGAAGAACGCTTCACAAGCTCTGGATCAATATAAGCTGGATGAACCATAATTTCTACCGTTTGTTCACCTTTTACTCTTTCTTTTAACTTCACAAAGTAATCTTCCGTCACACCATCCGCGTAAAAATCACTGTAAAACACGTCAGAAAACGGGCGTACTGCTCGCTCTTCCTCACAACGACGAATTGGAACATTATATGTAGCCGCTAACCTCTCAAGAACATCGTGCAAGATTGGTAATCCATGCACATGATGATGACTATCTAAATGAGTTGGCGTTAATCCGTAAGATAGGAATTTCTCAATTTGAGCAGTCCACTCTCTCTCTACTTCTTCTGGATTTACATTCCCTTTCCATACGACGCTTTGTTTATGAAACAATCCATCACTACTTACAAGTGATGGTACGTCTCTAAGAAGTGGTTTCCCTGCTGTTAATACGAGATGTACGCCTACTCCGAGTAGGTTATACTCTTTTGCTAAGCGTACCGCATGCTCTGTTCCTGGCATATTCATCATCATTGTCGTTGAATTTACAAGTCCATTTATATGTCCATCAATAATGCCGTAATTTGTACCTTCTGTAAGACCGAAATCATCTGCATTTACAATTAACTTAATCATCGTAATACCTCCTAATAGAATAAAAAAAGCGGGCTAAATAGCGCCGCTTTATTTCTCTACCTTTTTGAAGAACTGTGGAAGATATTCTTTATGTGCTTCCAACATTTCATCTAAAATTTGTTTTGCAACTTTATCTGATGGTACAAGTGGATTAATTGTCATAGCAAGCAGCGCTTTATGATAATCCCCTGTAACAGCAGCTTCAATTGTTGTGCGCTCAAATGATTTAATTTGTTGTACTAAACCGCGAACTGGTACGGGAAGATCTCCAACTGCAATTGGTTTTGGACCTTCTTTCGTAATAATACAGTTCACTTCAACAGCCGAATCATGTGGTAAGCTTGCAATTGTTCCGTTGTTTCGTGTATTAACAGGCTGAATATCACCTTTATTATTGTAAATAGACGTAATTAAGCTACATGCTGCGTCACTATAATAAGCGCCGCCACGTTTTTCTAATTGTGGTGGTTTAATATCTAAGTTCGGATCTTTATATAACTCGAATAAATCATCTTCTAATTGTTTTACTACTTCTGCACGTGTACCTTTTTCAACAGAAGCTTCTTTCTCTTCTTCTAACATTTCACGTGTTTTGTAGTAATAACGGTGGTATGGGCATGGAATTGCACGAAGGCCGCGAATAAAGTCTGGCTCCCAGTTAAGCGCTGCAATATTTTCCATCGTAATTTGCTTTTCTGGATCTGTTACAAGCTCTAACACACGATCCATTACACTTACGCCATCTAAATATACATCTAGTCCGTATACCATATGATTTAAACCTGCGAAATCAACGTGGACACGACTTGCATCTACTTCAAGTAATCTTGCAAGACCCATACGGATTCCGATTGGAACGTTACATAGACCAACTACTCTTTGAATATTTGTATAACGAAGCACAGCTTCCGTTACCATACCAGCTGGGTTCGCGAAGTTAATTAACCATGCATTCGGACAAAGCTCCTCCATATCCTTACAAATATCTAAAATAACAGGAATCGTTCTCAGTGCTTTGAATAAACCACCAGGACCATTCGTTTCCTGACCGATTACATCATATTTTAATGGGATTGCTTCATCTTTTGCACGAGCTTCTAATAAACCTACGCGAAGCTGCGTTGTTACGAAGTCAGCATCTTTTAATGCTTCACGGCGATCAAGTGTTAAATGTACCTCGATTGGTAAACCAGATTTTTTCACCATACGTTTCGCTAAGTTACCAACGATTTCTAACTTTTCTTTTCCTGCCTCAATATCTACTAACCAAATTTCACGAACAGGAAGCTCATCATAACGCTTAATAAATCCTTCAATTAACTCTGGTGTATAACTAGATCCACCGCCGATTGTAGCAATTTTAATTCCAGTCATGCTTTATTCCCCTTTCGCTTCTAACTTTTTATAAAGGTCAATAAATTCAGCTGCTAATTCTTTTACTGTAATCGCATTCATTAAATGATCCTGTGCATGAATTAAAAGAACACTAATCTCTGTTTTTTCTCCTCTTGCTTCTGATTGTATGAGCTCTGTTTGGAAATGATGCGCTTCATTAATCGCTTCTTTCGCCTTTACCATCGCTTCATCAGCCTCTGCCATTTTCCCCTGTTTGGCAAATTGAAGTGCCTCCATCGCAAAGCTTCGTGCATTACCACTATTTAAAATTAATTGGAATGGAATTTGTTCTGCTGTAGTCATCATAATTACCGCCCTCTCTATTATGGTTCAACCGATTGAAATACCCCTTCAGTTTGAACATTTCTATTAAATTATTATTTTATGAATGATAGTTTGGTGTTCTTGTAGATGGGTCTCATCTTTCTGAACATGATATAAAGGTGATTGTTCTCACAGATAATGTTACCCGTGAGAACAATTACTATGTTACATAGGTACAGAGTTGTTATTTCCTTGTGCTGCTGCTTTTTCAGTACGAACAACAGAACGGTCAGATAATACAACGAATGGATAGTAGATTACCATCGCAATTACAAAGTTGAATAACTGTAGAATTGCACCTGAAAGATGTCCACCTGTTACAAGATAACCACTAATAATTGGTGGTGTTGCCCATGGAATCATCACAACTGTTTTTGGTACCCAACCAATAGATATTGCTGTATAAGAAGTAATTACTAATACAATTGGTGTTAGGATAAACGGTAAGAATAAAATTGGATTTAAAATAATTGGTGTACCAAAGATTACTGGTTCGTTAATATTGAATGCACCTGGTCCAATTGATAAGCGAGATACACCGCGTAATTGTGCACTTTTTGCTACAATTAATACGACCACTAAGAACGCTAATGTTGCACCAGAACCACCAAGATATACGAAAGTATCAAAGAATGGTTTTGTAATAATGTTTGGAACATCAAATGCAGATGTACCACCTTGGAATAACTTCATATTTTTCTCTAATGCCGGTAAGTATAATGGCTCAATAATACCACCAACGATATTTGGCCCATGTAAACCGAAGAACCAAAGAAGATGAACAAGGAGTACAATGATAATTGCACTTGGTAATGTCCCTGCTAAACTTTGCAGTGGTGATTGAATCGTATTAAAGATAAATTCATGAACACTTGTACCAGCTAATTTCACTGCTAATTGAATACCTGCAACTACTGTTAAGATAACAAATGCTGGAACTATAGCTGCGAAAGATCTTAAAACTGCTGGCGGTACTCCATCAGGCATTTTAAAAGTAATGTTTCTTTGTACAAAGAAACGGAATACTTCAGTAACAAGGAGTGCCACGATAATTGCTACGAATAGCCCTTGTGCCCCTGTCCAAGCTAAGTTCAATCCGCCTTCTTTCGGTGTTGTTGGCGTAAGAATAATTAACGCACCAAATGAAATAATACCTGCTGACAAACCATCAACGCCGTAAGATTTTGCTAAGTTATAACTTGTTGTAAATGCTATGATTAGTGCTAAAATTGCGAAAGAACCAGTCCACATTCCACCGCCAACTTGTTTCCACGTTTCACCAAACAAACCTTTCATGAACTCTTGGAAAGCTTCAGACGGAAAACCATTAATTAGTGATGCCAGTGCACCAACTAAAATAAGTGGCATAACTGCAATAAATCCATCACGGATCGCAGCTAAGTGACGTTGCGATCCGATTTTACCAGCGACAGGAACAATATATTTCTCCATGAATGCAATAAACTTTTGCATTTCGCTTCCCCCCTAATTATTTTTTAAGTGTTAATGCGTGATCTAAAACTGCTTCTCCATTCATCATGCCGTAGTGCATTGGATTAATAACGTCGATTCCAACGTTTCTCTCATCAGCAAGCGTTTTCATTGAAGAAAGCATGTAACGAACTTGTGGTCCTAGTAATAATACATCTGCTTGATCGATATTTGTTTTTACTGCATCCCCAGATACAGCCCAAATCTTTCCTTCTAGACCGCGAGCTTTTGCAGCCGCTTCCATTTTTGTAACTAGTAAACTTGTAGACATCCCTGCTGAGCAACATAATAAAATATTCATTTGAAAATCCCCCTTGTGTAGTATAAAAAATTTATGTTTATTTATTTTTCTTTACGCTATTTATTAATGCAATTAGCGTGCCAACTTTTTAAAACCACTAAAATCAGCACTTTTTCGACTGTTTTCTTTGTGTGTTAACGCTTTCAATTAGTGTGTCATCAAAAAACACACAGTGTGTTATAAAACAACACGCTTTTAACACATAACTGTATGAAAATAGATTAGTGTTTAGTTGTCTAGTTGTATTCAAAACAAAAAAACACTAAAATTTTTTTAGCGTGAAAATCTAGTGAAAAAATAAACCTCTCTTAAACACATTCTTCTATCTATTGTCCAAGCCACCTCTACTAAATTACATAGAATAGAATAAAATAACAAAATTCGAAAGGGGATTCCTATGCCAAAACATAGAAAACAGAACAAAATAAAGATTTATAGAATAACAAGCTATAAAAAAGACAAGCGTTCTGAATTAGACTCTGACAAATTTGAACTAGAACAACAGGAAATAGAAAATAAGCAGGATAAGCAAAACAAACAGGACAAACAAGACAAGCAAAACAAACAAGACAAACAGGACAAGCAAAATAAACAGGACAAACAGGACAAGCAAAATAAACAGGACAAACAGGACAAGCAAAATAAACAGGACAAACAGGACAAGCAAAATAAACAAGACAAGCAGGACAAGCAAAATAAACAAGATAAACAGGACAAACAGGACAAACAAGAACAATTGGAACCTATAATAGAAACAAGTTCACACAACTTAGATGTATGGGATACAATTTCTCTACAACAGATACAAAATGGCGAGCATACGAGTTTATTTGCAGAACAAAGTAATTATCAAAATATTACTTTGTTACAAGTAAGCGATGTCCGTTTATATTTAGACAAACAACTACAATTCAGTTCCGTTGACGAACAAATTTATCATGAAGCCCTTGTGCATCCGATTATGTCAAAAGTAATTGATCCAAAACGTGTTCTCATATTAGGTGGTGGCGATGGCCTTGCCTTACGAGAAGTTTTGAAGTATGAAACTGTGCTACATGTAGACCTTGTTGACTTAGATGGATCGATGATTGATATGGCTCGTAATGTTCCTGAATTAGTTTCTTTGAACAAAAGCGCATTTTTTGATAATCGTGTGAATGCACACGTATGCGATGCAAAGAAATTTCTGAATTCTCCTTCCTCTTTATACGATGTAATCATTATTGATTTTCCAGACCCAGCGACAGAGTTGTTAAGTACTTTATATACAAGTGAACTTTTTGCTCGTATCGCTACGTTTTTAACAGAAGATGGCGCGTTCGTCTGTCAATCTAATTCACCTGCTGATGCACCCCTTGTATATTGGAGTATCGGTAACACAATTGAACATGCTGGATTAACTGTGAAAAGTTATCATACAATCGTTCCTTCTTTTGGAACTGACTGGGGATTTCATATTGCGGCTAATTCTGACTATGTACTTGATCAAATTGAGCAATTATATGTTGTACCAACTCCTCAAACATTACCTTCTCTTCTTTCTCCCTTATTTCAATTTAAAGAAGAACATCTCGAACAGCGTAACCTTGCCCTTTTAAATTCAAAATCAAACCTTATCCTACATCAGTGTTATAAAAAAGAAATGGAGTTTTAACGATATTATAGTGAGGAGTGCTATCTTATGGAATACTCTACTTTCGGTAAGCATATAATAGTAGATTTATGGGGAGTGGACTTTTCCCTATTAGATGATGTTCACTTTTTAGAATATCATTTAGTTACCGCTGCTGATCACTCAGGTGCCCATGTTTTAAACGTAAGTGCAAAAGAATTCGAACCGTACGGTGTTACTGTCTTAGTTTTACTATCAGAAAGCCACCTTTCTATTCACACTTATCCAGAAAAAAACTTTGCAGCCGTTGACTGTTATACGTGTGGTACGACCGTTGAACCGCAAATAGCAATTGATTATATCGTAAGTATATTAAAACCAAATGAGATGAATATAAAAAAACTAATTCGTGGTATAGGAGAGATTGTTACAACCGATTAATTATCACTCTTACTCATTTGTGAAAAAGGAGGATTGTAAATACCGTCAGTGGAACGACCATTCCACTGATGGTACAGAAACATACATATTTTTTCACCTTAATTGATGGTTTAATCTCTCGATTTTTCGCTTCCAGTATAACATCATCATAAACCATATAATGAAGTAAATAACAATAAAACTTCCTATACAAACAAGAATCGGACCGAAACGATTTGAAACCCATCCAATCCAAATGGCTGTAGGCAAAAATGTTCCTATTCATTTTTACATAAACCTGGAAATAATAAATATAATCCTGCGTAAGTGGTTTTTGTTTCGTCATAACTGTCTCTTAATACAACATAAAAAAACCTTGCATACGCAAGGTTCATTCAGACATCGACATCTTCCTATATAATTCTACAAATTCACTCGCTAATTCCTTCACCGTAATTGCATTCATTAAATGATCTTGCGCGTGCACCATCAGAAGGGTAACTTCGGTCTTTTCACCACCAGCTTCTTTCTGTATGAGCTCCGTTTGTACACGGTGCGCCTCTTTTAATTCCTCTAACGCTTCTTGTAATTTCGCTTCTGCTTCTGTAAATTCTCCACGCTTTGCACAATCAATTGCTTCCATTGAACAACTTCGTGCATTTCCCCCATGCAAAATTAAATGAAAAGCCTTCGTTTCTATCGTATCCATTTTAGTTCTTTACTCCCCCTTTTCTTCCGCCAACTTTTGTTTATCCCATATTTTTAAGAACGGTAAATAAATGAAGAATGCAAGCGCAAAATTAACAAGTTGTAACACAACACCTGAAATTTTCCCACCCGATCCTAAATATCCGCTAAACAGAATCGGTGTCGTCCAAGGAACAGCAGCCCCGCTCGGACGAGCAACTAATCCCCATTCCATTGCAAAGTAAGAAACAATTGTTAACACAACTGGAACCAATATAAATGGAATTAGTAAAATTGGGTTCATGACAATCGGCATACCAAAAGTTACCATCTCATTAATGTTAAATATACCAGGTGCAATTGACAATCTACCTAAACTTTTTAATTGCTGACTTCGTGCAAACAATAACATTCCAATAACTAAAGCAAGTGTCGCACCAGATCCGCCCATATAAATCCATAAATCAAAAAACTGTGCAGTAATCGTATTTGGTATATCTTGCCCTGCTTGGTAAGCAACTCGGTTTTGATCCATTAACGACAACCAAACCGGACTCATTACACCACCAACAATAGTAGCTCCATGAATTCCACATGACCAAAGAACATGAACGAGAATAACAGCTATTATTGCGCCCCAAAGACTAGCACCAAGTACACTAAGTGGTTCCTGTAAAATTTGCCCCACAATATTATGGATACTGCCAAAAGAAGTATTTTCTATAATTAAGCGTAAAATCCAAATAACCGTTACAACAATAAATCCTGGAACAAGCGCGGCAAATGAACGTGTCACAGCTGGCGGAACTGTCTCTGGCATCTTTATAATTATCTTTTTTTGTACAATAAACCGATAAAGTTCAGTAGATATAAGTGCAATAATCATTGCTACAAATAACCCTTGGCTTCCCATTAACGCAGCTGGGATAGCACCTTCTACAAGTACACTCTCTTTTGTACTTGGTATAATATATGCAACTTGAAATGGCGTCGCAAGTAAAAACGTCACAAGCGACAATGCCCCGGATGCTAAAGCGTCCACTTTATAATATTCTCCAAGTCTGTAAGCGATTCCAAAAACAGCTATTAAAGCCATTATATTAAAAGTTGCACTAACTGGATACCCCAAAGCCCTCTGCCAATTCTCCCCAAACAAACCTGCCATAAAATCATTATAACCTGGTATTGGTAAAGCACTAATGATGAGGAAAAATGATCCTATAATTAAGAAAGGCATCGTCAATACAAGTCCATCACGAATTGCTAGCAAATGCCTCTGTTCTGCAACCTTTCCCGCTACTGGCATTACATATTTCTCTAAAAACCGTATCATCTATCCCACTCTCCTCATGGTTTCATTGACAAAGCTGCTTGTAAGATAGCTTCTCCATTACAAAGCCCGTAATGGACAGATTGAATGACATCAACAGGTACTCCCTTCTCCTTACATAACTCTTTCATTTTCGGTAATAAATAACGTACTTGTGGTCCAAGTAAAAGTACGTCAGCTTCATCTATGTGACTATTTACTTCAGAACCTGATACTGCCCAAATCTTTACCTCTATCCCTTTTGCCTCTGCTGCTTTCTCCATTTTAGTAACAATCAAACTGGAAGACATTCCCGCTGCACAGCAAAGTAAAATATTCATCCCTTTTCCCCTCCCCCTTTTTCCAAACCTAAGTTACGGCGCATCCTTTGCCACCACTAGGTTACAAATATATATGTCTAGATTTCCTGCTGTATGCCGAGCTTAAAAACAAAAATTTCTCGGTTTTCACGCTATTCCATCTATCATTATTCTCCTAGTAAAGAGGACTCTAACTCGCTATAATAATTCAGTATGATTTTTTTAATTGATAGGAGGATATATTTATGAAGGCATATCGCTTTCCGCTTATTTTATTATCTTCTATCCTAATTGGTGGTTTCATTGGTTATTTCATGGGTGCCGATGCCGTTGCTTTAAAGCCGCTTGGTGACATTTTCTTAAACTTAATGTTTACGATTGTTGTACCTTTAGTGTTCTTTAGCATCGCGTCATCTATTGCTAATATGGATGGATTAAAACGTTTCGGTAAAATTATGTCTAGTATGGCTGGAACTTTCTTATTTACAAGTATTTTAGCTGCTATTTTTATGATTATTGTCGTGAAAGTATTTCCGCCAGCACAAGGTGTTGTATTAGAACTAACGCAGCCCGATAAAGCTGAAAAAGCTGTTAGTGTTGCGGATCAAATTGTTGGTATTATAACAGTATCTGATTTCTCGAAGTTACTATCTCGTGAAAATATGTTAGCTCTTATTTTCTTCTCTATTTTAATGGGGGTTGCAACTTCAGCAGTTGGTGAAAAAGGAAAACCATTCGCTACATTCTTACAAGCTGGTGCAGAAATTTCAATGAAAGTTGTATCTTTCATTATGTACTACGCTCCAATCGGACTTGCTGCTTACTTCGCGGCATTAGTTGGTGAATTCGGACCACAACTTCTTGGAACTTATTTCCGAGCAGCAATGGTATACTATCCAGCTTCTCTAATTTACTTCTTTGTATTCTTCACGTTCTATGCATACCTTGCGGGTCGCAAGCAAGGTGTACAATTATTTTGGAAGAACATGGTCTCTCCTACAGTTACATCTCTTGCAACTTGTAGTAGTGCCGCAAGTATTCCAGCGAACTTAGAAGCAACGAAGAAAATGGGTATCTCTTCTGACGTTCGTGAAACAGTTGTCCTTCTTGGATCTACACTTCATAAAGACGGATCTGTTTTAGGTGGCGTATTAAAAATTGCTTTCTTATTCGGTATTTTCAACATGGAATTCGAAGGACCGAAAACATTAGCAATTGCACTTGTTGTCTCTCTATTAGTAGGAACAGTAATGGGCGCCATTCCAGGTGGTGGTATGATTGGTGAAATGTTAATCGTTTCTCTATACGGCTTCCCGCCAGAAGCATTGCCAATTATCGCAGCAATTAGTACAATCATTGATCCTCCTGCAACGATGTTAAACGTAACAGCAGATAACGCTTGTGCCGTAATGACAGCTCGCCTTGTAGAAGGTAAAAACTGGATCAAAAATAAATTTGCTTAATAAAATGGAAAGAGGATGCTCCAAACGAGCATCCTCTTTTTTGTTGTGATAAATATATCGAAATAATCCATTCCGCCACAAATTTGTTATAATCTTCACAAATATTCCACACCTATTATCCATTCTCCGTACTATAATCATGTATGGAAAAGGAGATGGACATAATGACTCAAAGCGCACCAGAATTTAAAATTTTGCAAAGCATTGCATTCCTTGCTGTCGTTTTGCAAAGTTCCTTATTATACACAATGCATCAAGGAAATGTCTTACTTGAGCAATCCCTCATTATGGGCATGCTATTCAACCTTGCAAAATTTTCAGCACCTGCATTCATATTTATCGTTGGCTTTCACTTAATTCGGCAATATACAAAGCAACTAGCCTATACAGAATATATTTATGAAAAAGCCGCACATTTACTCATTCCTTATTTCTTCTGGTCTATTCTTTACTTATTAACAACAAACGATATGATTACACTACAAAGCGGAATAAAAAGTTTATTACTCGGAACAGCCGCGCCCCATCTTTGGTACGTGATTATGATGTTCCAAATTCATTTATTGTTCCCTTTGCTTTGCACACTATTTTATTGGTTTCAAAAACGAACAGAAAATAAAAAAGACATATATAAATATATGACCATCTTTGCTTCTCTATATTTCCTCTTAATGTGGTATTCTTCTCACTACATTTTTAATGGAGAGAAATTGACTAGCTCAACCATTTTACATTATACAGATCGTTCCTTCTTCTTCTACTCATTCTATTTCGTCATGGGAGGAATCGCTGCTGTCGCACTAAAAACTTGGCGTTTATTTGTCATGAAACATATCCCGCTTATAACAATGTTATTTTTCGTCTTATTTCTATTCATCAATTATGAGTTATTTAGTTTTTACGGAGCAAACTCTATTCATTTAACCGTTTCGACTTATTTAAAACCGTCTATGTTTTTATATATTGTATGCGAAATTATCATACTTTACGTTCTGTCTATTACAATCGTACAGCGACGCGGTTTCTTGTATAAAGCTTTACGATTTATCGGGAATTACACATATGGTGCTTATTTAGCTCACTTTTTCTTCTTACAACTATGTACAAAATTTCTTTCTTTATTTACACTGCAAGAAAACACAATATTATATAGCCTATTATTATTTACAATAACGGCCACAATCTCGATTTCAGCAATGGTCATTTGCAGTACACTACCACTTCATACGTGGATTACAGGACCTTCCCCTACAACAAATGTGAAATGGGCGAAGGTTGTACTTCGGAAAAATCACGAAAAGGTATTCAAACCATATCTTTGATATAATAGAATTCCATACAAGAAAAGAAAGTAGGACACACCTATGATTAATCAAATTGGACAAATTATGTTATATGTAAATAATCAAGATGAAGCAGTACAATTTTGGACTGAGACAGTAGGATTCCAAATTATTGCGGAAGAAAATAACGGACAAGGATTTCGCTGGATTGAAATTGCACCAACGAAAGAAGCAGGCACAAGCATCGTCCTTCACGATAAAGCGTTAATTGCGAAGATGCAACCTGAATTAAACTTACATACGCCTTCACTTATGTTCTTCTCTAATAACTTAGATCAACTGTATAAAGATCTTTCTGAGAAAAATGTTACCGTTGGACAAGTTGTAGATTTACCTACAGGTAGAGCATTCAACTTTGCTGATAATGAAAACAATTACTTTGCGGTAATGGAAAAGAAATAAGAAAAAGCTATCCGGAAAAATCGGATAGCTTTTTTCATTTTAAGAAACTTGTTCCGCATTCGTTTCCCTATGTTGTATATGACTCGTGATCCAAGCAATTCCGCCGGCAACAACGAGATAGCATAACAATATTAAAATTTGCATTTGTAATTGTGACCAATCTCCTAAAGAGATAACATCTTGTAATCCTCTAAGAGAATGGGACATTGGGAGAAACTGTCCAATTTTGCTAAGAACAGCTATATTTAATTCTCCTGGGAAAGTCCCCCCGCTCGTCGCTAATTGCAGGACGAGAAGCGTTACTGCTAAGAACTTTCCAACGAGACCAAATACCGTTACTAGCATAAGAATAAATGTCATGAACGTAAAGGAAATAACGATACTTGATAAAACAAAGAGTGGCACACTTGCAACTTCTAATTTCATAACTCCTAGCACAGCCACATCCACAAGTAATGCTTGAATAAGTCCAATTAAATATACTAATCCTAGTTTATTAATAAAATGTACTGTTCCGCTTACCTTCATATTCTGTCTACGGCCAAGAGGTAAAATATTCGATGCCATAATTCCGCCAACATAAAATGCCAGTGATAAAAAGTATGGTGCAATGCCTGAACCGTAGTTAGGCACATCAGAAACTGTCGACTTCACTAACTGAACCGGCTCTGAGAACATCGTATTACGGGCATCATCATTGCGAACATCCGCTATCTTCTCTGCGCCCTCTCCTAATTCCGTAGAAAGTTCTTTCGCACCATCGTCAAGTTTAACAAGTCCGTTCGTTAACTGATCAGCCCCGTGATTCAGCTCTGTTCCGCCACTTGCAAGATGATTTACACCTTCTTGCAGGGATGTAAATCCATTTCCCCACTTCGTAAATCCATCTGCTACATTTGCTGCACCATCTGCTATCTTTTTCGTTCCTTCAGTAGCTTCATTTAACTTAACTCCGAATGTATTCATACCTTCTTCAATCTTATTCTGACCTTCAGCGAGCTTCTTCGCTCCTTGTGTCAATTGTTGTTGGCTATTATTTAAAGTGTTTACTGCTTTAGCTAATCCGTTAGAAGTAGCAATCATCTTTTGAAAAGCAGGATCTTGTTGCACTTCCGGATGACTTTTCACGTACTCTTCTAATTGTTGTTTTACACTATTTGCTGCATTGTCCGCTTTCACTTGCCCTTCAGCAAGTTTCTCACTTCCGTTCACCCATTCATTTGTACCAGCACTTAATTCACTAACCCCTGATTGTAAAGTTTTTTCACCTTGAGCTAATAACACCATACCACTATGAAGTGAGGTTGCCCCTTCACTCAGCTCATTTGCGCCGCCACTTAAGGCAGATTGGCTAGAAGCAAGTTTTTCACTTCCCTCTTTCACTTTTGATGCCCCGTCACTTAAACGATGAATACCATCTGCAAGCTGATTCGCCCCATTTTTTGCATCTGTCGTTCCTTCATGCAGCTTCTCAGCACCATTACTTGCATCACTCAATCCTTGTGCCAAATCTTGAAACTTTGAAAAGACACCTTCTGTATAAGATTTCGTAATACTATTTGAAATTTTTGTTTTCATATTTTCAACAGCTGTCGTTCCAATTTGAGCTGCTACAAAGTTTTTACCCGGATTTACTTTGTACTGAAGCTGCGCTGGCTCTGGTTTCTCATCCATAAGTGTACTTACCTTCTTAGAGAAATCCTCTGGAATCGTAACGACCATATAATACTTATCTTCTTTTAACCCTTCATCAGCATTTTTTTCTGACACGAAATGAAAAGCTAGTTCCTTATTCTCTTTTAAATTTTTGACAAAATCGTCTCCTGCATGAATTGTTTTTTCATCCATCGCAGCGCCCTTATCTAAATTCACAACCGCAACCGGTAATTTATCTAATCGTCCGTATGGATCCCAATATCCCGCTAAAAAGAATCCTGAATAAATTAAAGGAACGATTAACAAAAAAATTAAAGCGATACGTCCATGTTTATGGTGCCACATCGCTTTCCAATCTTTAAATATAAGTTGAATTCCCTTCATGAAACATACTCCTTCTCCTAATTTAACACCATTAGAATGGTTTAACAGATTTACTATACACGTCACTTTTCATACTGTATAATACATCTTTAATTATCAATTCATTCCTTCTGGTCTATAGAAAGGAGATTCAAAATGGAACTTCTTCAATTAAAATACTTTCAGACAGTTGCACGATTAGAGCATATGACAAAAGCTGCTGAAGAATTGCATATCGCGCAACCTTCGCTCAGCAAAACAATCGCTAGATTAGAAAAGGACTTAGGCGTCCCTTTATTTGATCGCCAAGGTCGACAGATTACATTAAACTCTTTTGGGAAAGTATTTTTAAAACGAGTAGAGCGTATTTTTCATGAATTAAGTGAAGGCGAACGAGAAATTAAAGACTTAGCTGAATTACAACAACGCTCTATTACACTGGCAGTTTCTATCCCGAGAATATTACCAGAACTACTCGGTTCTTTTTTACTAGAACATCCTAACGTTCGATTCCAACAGTTTCTCGCATCTACTCCTTCTATGAAACGACAACTAGATAATATAGAAATCGACTTTTGCATTTCTTCTGTGCCAATTGAAGGCGAGGAAATTATGTGGGAACCACTTATTACAGAAGAAATTTTCTTAGTCGTCCCTTCAGGTCATCGTTTATCAGGACGTGAAAGTATCTACCTGCATGAAGTAAAAGACGAACCGTTTATTAGTATGAACACTGGTTACGGATTTCGGCACTTAACGGATGAATTTTGTAAAGAAGCTGGCTTCACTCCACATATCGCTTTTGAAGTAGATGAACCAACCGTGATTAGCGACCTTATTAAGCAAGGTCTCGGCATCGCCTTTGTCCCAAGTTTAACTTTATTAAAAAACTCTACTTTAGCATTAAATAAGTTACGTATTATTGAACCCAATTGCGAGCGAACTATTGGATTAAGTTGGTCGAAGAAACGCTACTTATCAAAAACCGCTCAGCAATTCCGTAAATTCGTAATTGACTACTTCTCCAATATTAGAACGTAAAATTATATCGACTTAGTAAAAAATAAAAGGTGCCACCTTCAGAGGATAGCACCTTCTATTTCTTACTCTTCTCCAATTCCATTTCCGCTAAAAGCGGCAATACGTTATCGAAAATATGCGTATTATTATTTTCACCTGTTACGTATCCACCGTAATATCTACTAAATATATTGTGATTTCGGAATGTGGCCATATGATCATATAATTCCTTTGCAAACTTTGTATCACCTGTTTGTAGTACGTACAAGATCGTTAGTCCGTATGCGGCTGGTGATTCATAATTTACAGTTTGTTTTCCCGTTTCTAAATTGTAACGACCGTATAGCTTTCCATCCTCCTGGAACTTCTTCTTGATAAATTCCAAATAAGCAGCTGATGAAAGGCCACCTAAACTTCGATGATATGCAACGTATGATTGGTCAATAAGATTTACTTCTTTATCGTACGTAAATGTACCATCTTCTTTATACTCTTTTGGGAATGCCCAGCCATGCCTTGGATAATCCGCTAAAAATTGAACGACTTCCTGATATTGTTGTGCAGAAACTTTGCCGTACTTTTTCATATACGAGAATGCGTGTGGATTTAAGTATGATGTAGTTGCAAAATTATTTTGTTTCCTTGCATCTGCATCATAATAATCAACGTAATAATTATCTTTCTTATTATAACGAATTACAGCGTCACTCAATTGATCTGCCAAGTTTTTATAACGCTCTTCCTTGTACATTTCATAAGCACGATATAATTGTTCTATAATACGAAGATCATCTATAAGTGCATTTGTAGCTGACTGCATTTCTCCCTTTTCAGAGATTTTCCATATAACAATATGATCCTTATGTACAAAGCTATTTTGAATAACCTTAACTTGTTCATCGAATAACGCTTGATCGTCTTTATCCAATGTATATT
This sequence comes from Bacillus sp. IBL03825, assembly GCF_024712505.1. Classification (NCBI taxonomy): domain Bacteria; kingdom Bacillati; phylum Bacillota; class Bacilli; order Caryophanales; family Bacillaceae; genus Bacillus; species Bacillus sp. IBL03825. The sequence goes on from NZ_JAMXKE010000001.1 coordinate 5,087,939, forward strand.
GTAGCCATAGTCCTGCTGATTCCGATAAAGCTTCACGGCCTTTCGCTTCACCCGTACCTGCCTTTGTATCCGCTAAACGATATGTGGCAAGCGTCCCATTTTCATTCACCATATGTCTTAAAATAAAATGTTCTGTACGGTTTCCTTGTATAGCTGACCAAAATACAATGCCACCTAAAGCGATTAAGAGAATAACTCCAATCCCTATATATAAACGTTTCCGCAATCTTTTCACCTCCCTAATAAGGCTAGCCTTAATTTTACCAGAACATACGTAAAATTAAAAAAGACAATCTATTAGATTGTCTCCCGTGCCTCTATCCCTCACAAGCCTCTTTAGAAGGTCTATATAGCGATGCCACAAGTCGATCATATTCACGACGCGTAATCTCTTTATTATACAGCTTCAATAATAAATCTCTATGCTCTTTTGAAAATGCCATCTTTTTAATGACTTCAGGATACATAAAACATCCTCTCCATTTCACATAAACTTCTTCATCCCGAAAAACAGAACTTATGTTCGCATAAAAGATTATAAAATATTCCTTACTAAAAAACAAACAAAATATTATTAAAAATTAACTTCTTTCTATTTAGAATATTCAAACATTATATTGCCATATCCACTTTTTAAATACATATATATTTTTGGTAGTTTTTTTGAATAAATCTTCCAATTCAATCAGAAAATAATGGCAAAAAGAAGAGGAGTTTACATATGGATACGGTAACATTAGCAAGAGCATTTTTTGGTTCTTCATTAGCATTCCACATTATCTTTGCAACACTTGGTGTCGGACTTTCATTAATGATTTTTATAAGTGAAATACTCTATCACTGGAAGAAGGATTCCGATTACGCCATTATGGCGAAAAGATGGACGAAGGCTTTTGCCATCCTTCTCGGTGTAGCAATTCCAACTGGAACAATTGTTGGTGTGCAAATCTCACTTCTTTGGCCTGGTTTTGCCAAAATTGTTGGACAGGTTATTTCTGTTCCCTTTCAAATTGAGATTTTCGCCTTCTTTTTAGAGGCTTTGTTCATGTCTATTTATGTATATGCAGCGGACAAACTACCTCCATTCATGAGATTAATCTCTCTATTCTTCGTCATGATTGGTGCCACGGCATCTGCCGTGCTTATTACATCAGCAAATACATGGATGAATACACCCGCAGGCTTTTCAATGGGACCAGATGGATCAGTTTTTAACGTTGATCCATGGAAAGCTTTCTTTAATCCGAGTTTTGGCACAAGCGCATTCCATGTTGTGATTACAGCCTACGCAACTGGAGCTGCCGTCATTGCCTCTATCGCTGGATTTAAATTATTAAAGAAGAATTTAAGTGAACGTGAAGTAGCGTATCATAAAAAAGGACTACTGTTAGGACTCGTCGTGACATTTATTACAGGTGCTACGATGTGGCTTTCGGGACACGAATCGGCGATTGCCTTACATAAGCATTCCCCTGAAAAACTTGCATCTGCTGAAGCTTTATTTGAAACGACATCACATGCACCGTTATCAATTGGCGGAGTTGTAGATCCTAACACACTTGAACTAAACTATGCACTAGAAATTCCGAACATGCTTAGCCTATTAGTGGGACTCGACCCTAGCACCGTCGTAAAAGGACTAAAGGAATTCCCACAAGAAACATGGCCACCATTTTACACACATACACTATTCAACTTAATGGTCGGCACTGCTGCCTTTACTTTTGCAGTTGCAGCAATCGCCCTCTTATATTGGTACTTTGTTTACCGAAAAAAAGGTGCAGAATTACCGAAGTGGCTTCTTTGGGGAGCTGCCGCATGTGGACCAATTATGATGCTCGGTATTGAATTCGGATGGATTTTCAGCTGTAGTGGTCGTCAACCGTGGACCATTTATGGTATGCAACGGACAGTCGACGCTTCTACACGCGCTGATTTTGTCGGTCCTTTATTTATTCTATTCATCATTTTATATATTGGACTCGGCATTTTAACAGTTTTTGTACTACGGACATTCTTTAAGAAACATCCGCTTACAAATGATTTACATCACGAAGGAGGCGATTCTCGTGCATGAGGAAAGTATTGCAATCATCATCTTATGGGCTCTTATTTTCGTATATAGTATATTAGGGTCCATTGATTTTGGAGCAGGTTTTTGGGGCATGGTATACGCAAAACATCCAACGCTTGCTGCCAAGCTTGCCAATCGATACTTATCACCCACTTGGGAAGTAACAAATACATTTCTCGTCTTTGTCGTTGTTGCTTTTCTCGGTTTCTTTCCGAAAGCTGCTTTCACCCTTGCGACAGTGATGTTCGTGCCAGTTATGTTAATTTTAATACTCATTGCAATTCGCAGTACATTCATGGTATTTGCTTACTCTCTGCCAAAGTATCAATTCCTCCTTCGGGTTATTTCAGGTATTACTGGGCTCTTAATTCCAGCCTTATTAATTACCGTTTTACCCGTTACAGAGGGGGCTTATATTACAATGACTGAAGGAAAAGAAGTACTCCTGTATGGAAAACTTCTTTCTAGCCCAGTTATCTACTGCTATATGCTCTTTGGGCTAACTTCGGAACTATTTCTCTCCTCTCTCTTTCTCGCAGATTTTGCGAGAGAGCAAGGTTCAGAAGATTCGTATAGAGTTTATAGAAGAAACGCCATCATCCTCGGTCCTGCAACACTCGTTACGGCAATTATCGCCCTCGTTGTAATGGATCCGGAAACACACTGGCTTATGCAAGGACTCATAAAGCAATTCCCATGGTTTACAGTTTCTATCGTTTTATTCGTTATCGGATACTCTTCTCTTTGGTGGACAAACAAGAAGTATGGCACACTAGGATACCCTCGCATTGCCGTTTTAGCAGTCGTCGCTCAATATGCATTTGCAAGTTACGCTTACGGTGTCGCGCATTTACCTTATATTATTTATCCTGATGTAACTGTATTTACAAGTTTTACAACGCCAGAAACATTCTATGCATTGCTTATCCTATACGCAATTGGAATCGCAATTTTACTACCAGGATTTATTTTCTTCTGGAATTTATTCTTGAAGGATCGAACTTTTTTGAAGGAAAAATAATATATTCGGGGGAGTCTGTTCCAAAAGGCATTTTGGGATGGACTCCTTTTTTCATGTTTTGTCGATAAGTTGATATATTTCAAAAATCACTGATGAAAATTTCATTTACTATCTTACTGCCCCCAACAATTTATAGACTCCTCTCACAATAGTTATTTCACTATTCGTGACACTTGTCCTTTAGCTTGAAAAACACATATTGGCTTTATTCCATTATATGTCTAGTTCTTCTTATTTTTTGCTGAATATACTATCAATACAAACTTGAGACAAGCTACATTTGTTCAAGGGAAAATAGAAAGGTAGGCAAAATATGAGCATTGAAATATGGATTACTATTATTGTATTCTTCTTAACAATGATTGTTGTCTTTTGGCGGCCTCGTGGCTTAAATGAGGCGTGGCCAGCAGCAATTGGTGCTGGCATTATCCTGATTACTGGACTTGTATCAAAGCCAGACGTCATGGACATTATCAGTAAAATTGGCGGTGCCTCCATAACAATATTAGCGACCATCGTTATGGCGGTTATATTAGAAAGCTTCGGCTTCTTCCACTGGTCCGCAGCAAAACTTGCAAACTTAGCAAAAGGCTCCGGTCGCCGTTTATACTGGTATATTCAATTATTATGTTTTCTTATGACTCTTTTATTTAATAACGACGGTAGTATTTTAATTACAACTCCAATCCTAATTTTACTACTGAGAAACCTTAAATTAAAACCTCATCAACAAATCCCTTATTTATTAAGTGGTGCTTTAATCGCCACTGCCTCTAGTGCCCCCATTGGTGTAAGTAATATCGTAAACTTAATCGCATTAAATATTGTGAATATGACTCTTTATATGCATACTGCTATGATGTTTGTACCTGCAACATTAGGATTATTATTTATGTCATGGCTTATGTACACAGTTTTAAAGAAAAAACTACCAGAGAAATTACCTGTTTCTTCATATGATATCGAAGAAATGTTCTTCACGAAAAACTTCCATCCGTTAAAAGGAAAAAATTCTGTTGATACGAAACAAAAACGGACAAAATTCATGCTAAAAGTATTAGGTTTCGTCTTCCTTATGCGCTGTCTACTTTTCGTTGCATCCTTCTTATCCATCCCAATCGAAATTGTTGCCGTACTCGGTTCACTCGTTCTTCTCATCTGGAGATGGTACTACTTACGAACAAACCCTGTCGACATTTTAAAAAAGACACCGTGGCACATTTTAATTTTCGCATTCTCTATGTATGTAATTATTTACGGGCTTCACAACGCAGGGTTAACAACGGTGCTTGTAAATTGGCTTGAACCAGTTGTAAGTCAACATCTACTCTATGCTAGCTTTGCAATGGGAGGACTCGTTTCTCTCCTCTCTAACGTCTTCAATAACCATCCTGCACTTATGATTGGTACAATCACATTAACAGAAATGGGACTAGACCCAGTCACATTAAAAACTATCTACCTGGCAAACATTATTGGTAGTGACATCGGTTCACTATTATTACCAATCGGTACGTTAGCTTCCCTCATTTGGATGTATATCCTGAAACAAAACAAAATTAAAGTAAAATGGAAAGACTATTTAAGTGTATCCCTTATCGTTATTCCTCTCACAACAGTCGTCACATTATTCCTCTTATACTACTGGGTACACCTTTTCTTCGCCTTATAAAGTGAAACTTTAATCAGTGGGGGTTTTCTTCATCCCCCACTGATTATTAGTTGAACCAATCGGACTTTTATGGGCAGTTGATCCCCCACCTAACTTCTTTGCTTTCGCTGAATTTTGAGTTGGGGGTCTTACTGCCCATTAAAGCGGGATAAACAACAGAAGCCCCCTTTGCTACCGTCTTAGCAAAGGGGGCTTCTTCTATATTTAAGTTAGGTACTACAGTGTGATCAATCAAGTAAAGAGGTGTAACGTATTATTGGTATAAATGACTACCAGTGTCTTTAAATTCTTTCGCTTTCTCTTTCATCCCTTTTTCAATTGCTTCTGTCGTTTCTAAATCATTGTCTTTTGCATATTCACGAATATCATGTGAAATTCTCATACTACAAAACTTCGGTCCACACATTGAACAGAAATGAGCCGTTTTCGCGCCTTCTGCTGGCAATGTTTCATCGTGATATTCCATCGCACGTTCAGGGTCTAAAGATAAATTAAATTGATCGCGCCAACGGAATTCAAAGCGAGCTTTTGAAAGTGCATCATCACGCTGATGAGCCGTTTTGTGCCCTTTCGCAAGATCAGCTGCATGTGCAGCGATTTTGTACGTAATAACCCCCGTGCGAACATCATCTTTATTCGGTAAACCTAAATGTTCTTTCGGCGTTACATAACAAAGCATCGCCGTTCCAAACCAGCCAATCATCGCCGCTCCAATTGCCGATGTAATATGGTCATAACCTGGTGCAATATCTGTCGTTAACGGCCCAAGTGTATAGAACGGCGCGCCCTGACAAATATCAAGCTCTTTCTCCATATTCTCTTTAATTAAATGCATCGGTACATGCCCAGGCCCTTCAATCATCACTTGCACATCATGTTTCCAAGCAATCTTCGTTAATTCACCAAGTGTTTCAAGCTCAGAAAACTGTGCTTCGTCATTTGCATCTGCAATCGAACCTGGACGTAATCCATCTCCAAGAGAGAACGAAACGTCGTACTGCTTCATAATTTCACATATCTCTTCAAAATGAGTGTATAAGAAGTTTTCTTTATGATGGAATAAACACCACTGTGCCATAATTGAACCACCACGTGAAACGATACCTGTCGTACGCTTTGCAGTAATCGGAATGTAACGAAGTAATACGCCCGCGTGAATCGTAAAGTAATCAACACCTTGCTCAGCTTGCTCAATTAACGTATCACGATACACTTCCCACGTTAAATCTTCTGCAATTCCGTTTACCTTTTCAAGCGCTTGATAGATCGGTACAGTCCCAACTGGTACAGGCGCGTTACGAATAATCCACTCACGCGTCGTATGAATATTTTTACCTGTAGATAAATCCATAATCGTATCCGCACCCCAACGCGTTGCCCACGTCATCTTCTCTACTTCTTCTGCAATTGAAGAAGATACAGCAGAGTTTCCGATATTTGCATTGACCTTCACGTGAAAGTTACGGCCGATAATCATCGGTTCTGCTTCCGGATGGTTAATATTCGCTGGTAAAATGGCACGACCTTCCGCGATTTCCTTACGAACAAACTCAGGCTCTACTCCTTCACGAATCGCAACATATTCCATCTCAGACGTAATGATACCATTACGTGCATAATGCATTTGCGTAACATTTGCACCATGCTTTGCTCTAAGCGGCTGACGATCCATTTGCGGGAAAACAGGCGTATGTTTCAAAGCCACTTTCACACCGTCATCCTCTGGTTTTACTTCGCGCCCTTCGTATGCTTCTACATCTCCGCGCTCCAGGATCCAAGAGTGGCGCGGCGCCTGCAGCCCCTTTTCCAGTTCCACTTTATAAGCAGGATCTGTATAAGGACCGCTCGTATCATATACACGAATTGGCGAATTCGGAATACCGTTCGTTTCGCTTTGTTCAATCTCGCGCATCGGCACTTTCATACCCGCGCGTGGTCCATCCACATACACTTTCTTACTTCCTGGTAAACTCGATTTCAATTCAATTTTCTCAGCTGAAACAGACTGTTTCATAACCTTTGTTGCCCCCCTGTACGTGACAAGGACGAGATATGGCCAGCGTATGCCAAAATAAAAAGAGCCAGGTCCATAAAAAAATAAGGACCTGGCTCATAAAGACATCATTATGTAAAGCCGTTAACTTCCCTACGCTGGTACGAGCCAGATCAGGTCCAAAGGGTTAAGAAGTTCACACGCTTCTCTCTCAGCCTACGCATACGTTAGGCACCCCTAGTTTATCACTGATTTAATTTTCAATACTTTCCCATCATACACGATAATCTGAAAAATGCAAAGTTTATTTCTTTTGTTGTTTATGGAATCATCCACGTTAAATAATATGCCTGTACATACGTCATAATACCAACAATAATTACGAAGAATAAACTATGCTTCACTGTAAAGCGGAATAAATCTGATTCTTTTCCAGCAAGTCCAACTGCCGCACAAGCAATCGCAATTGATTGCGGAGAAATCATTTTTCCTGTTACACCGCCCGTTGTATTTGCTGCAACGAGAAGTACTTCAGATACACCGACTTGCTGCGCTGTAATCGCTTGTAAATTCGAGAACAGTGCATTTGCTGACGTATCGGATCCTGTTAAAAATACACCGATCCAGCCTAGGAATGGTGAGAAGAACGGGAATAGTCCTCCAGTGCCTGCAAGTGCTAATGCTAATGTAGAAGATAGACCAGAATAGTTTGCGATAAACGCGAATCCTAATACGAATCCGATAGACAGAATTGGCATCTTAAGCTCATGTAACGTTTCTTTAAATGTTACTACTGCATCTTTTGCACTCATTTTCAAAATAAAGATAGAAATGATACAAGCAATTAAAATGGCTGTTCCCGTCGCTGATAAAATATCTAATTTCAAGATTGCTTCATAAGGCGTCGGTATATTTACAATTGGCTCTGCTTTCATTACTAAATTGTGTAAGCCTGGAACTTCAAACTTAAACACAAGGCTTTCCAAAGCACCACCTGAAGCAAATAACGCTTTAAAGAAACTTTGGCTCCAAATGACTACCATCACAGTTAAAATAATGAATGGAGACCATGCTTTTACTACTTTTCCTACCGTTAGTTTCGGCATAGATATCGCCGTTGCTGCTACTTCACTATTTGCTTCTTTAGACTGATAGATTTCTTTCGGCTGCCAAACTTTTAAGAATAGCGATAAACTCACTAAACTTACAAGTGCTGACGTAATATCCGGAAGTTCTGGCCCTAAGAACGTCGCTGTAATGAATTGCGTAATTGCAAATGAGCTACCGGCTACAAATAGAGCTGGCCATGTTTGTCTTACTCCTTTAAATCCATCCATTAAAAATACGATAAAGAACGGAACAAATAATGATAGAAACGGTAATTGATGTCCAGCCATTTGTCCAATTTTATGTGGATCAATACCTGTTACTTGTCCAGCAACTGTAATCGGAATTCCCATCGCTCCGAACGCTACTGGTGCCGTATTTGCGATTAAACAAAGACCCGCTGCATATAAAGGATTTAACCCAAGACCTGCAAGAAGCGCTGCGGTAATCGCTACTGGTGCACCAAATCCTGCTGCCCCTTCCAAAAATGCTCCAAATGAAAAACCGATTAAAATAACGAGTAAACGATGGTCATTTGTAATTGATAATACAGATGCACGAATCACATCGAATTGACCTGTTTTCACAGATATTTTATATAAAAATACCGACATAATGATAATCCAAGCAATTGGCCATAGTCCGTATAAGAAACCATATCCCGTCGCTGCCATCGCCATCGTGAACGGCATCTTATAAGCGAATAACGCCACTAAAATTGTAAGTACAACTGTAATAAATCCTGCCACATACCCCTTCATGCGGAAAACTGCTAAAGCTAAGAAAAAAAAGATAATCGGAATAAGTGCGACCGCTGCCGAAATCCAAATGTTTCCGAACGGATCATAAACTTGTGTCCATGTGTTCATTGTTCTCTCCCCCTAAAGAATCCCCTTTTAAATAGAATAACCTCATCAATAGACTATCAGGTCATCATATCTTTAAACCTAAAATAAAAAAACGCCCAAGAAAACGTTTTCATTAATTCTATCACAACAATTTTCATTTAAAAAGATTTTTTTGAAAATTTTATTATTTCACTAGAAAATCTTACAAAATCGTCACGTTCTTGTAATGTTCATCGATAGTAAGCTTGCCAAAACTATTGCATAATAATAGTATAGCAACGGACATTATTTATGAGGTGATATATATGAACGGAAACAAAATATTAGCAGCTTTATCTTACTTTAGTGTATTATTTGCCCCTATCTTATTCCCTATTATTGTGTGGATTGTAGGCGATGCTGAAACAAAACCACATGCAAAACGTGCTCTATGGACACACATTATTCCAAGTATCGCTACATTCATTGGCGTAACTATTTTAGGAATTATGGGTATCGGATCGGATCAACCAGACGTAACACTTGGAATTGGAGCAATAATTGTCTTATGTATTTGCGGCATTATTAGCTTATACTACTTCATTTGGAACATCGTAAAAGGTATTAAAGTGCTGAAAGCTTAAGTTTAAACAAACGTTTGATTAAAACAGCACGCATCATAATAAATGAAATTTTATCGGCGATACGACAATCTTTTAATAAGAAAAAAACCGTCCCAAAATACCTTTTGGGACGGTTTTTTTATCTTCTGCGTTTCTTCTTTTTTCTCATCATTTTTTTGCGGCGCGTATTCACTTTATCCGCTATAATGTGAAGCGTGCTTGCCACAACAATTCCCATTAAGAACGTTACAATTTCAACCTCATGTTCCTTCGCAATTTCTATTAAATTCCCATCAAGCGCGATTACATTTAATAGGAATAAAAACGGAGAAAACACAATTAACATGTATGCAATACGAATCACATCACCAAGTATAATTGTATGTGTAAAGAAGGAGCGATGCGGCATGACCTTCTTATACGGATACCAAAATATACGTAGGAATCCCCATTTATTATACGCATTACTATATGTATCTAAATCCGGCGTTAAAAATGAAGTACCTACTAAAAAGCCAATTGCAAAAGTTAATAAAAAATCCAAGTTTGTTAATCCATACGAAAAGAGCATAAACAAAACAACCGGAAGGGATATTAAGTTTATTTTCGTATGCGTTCTTCCTGATGGCATAATGCACTTCCTCGCTTACGTTCGCCCTGTCACCATATGACAGTTCTCACCTATTGATCTAATTTCTGATCGATAAAGGATGTGTCTATATCCGAACCAAACCATTCTGCCAACTTCACTCGTGCCTTATCTTTCACCTCTTCATTGACGTATAACGACGTTTGTAATAGAGCAGCCATTAACGCCCCTAAATCATCTGTATAACCAACTCCAGCAATAAAATCTGGGATGGCATCAATTGGTGCAATAAAATAAGCAAGTGCTCCAATCACAATAATTTTCACTCGCTTTGGAACATCAGGTCTTTGCAAAACGTAAAACAATAATAAACTTGCATAAATAACCGACTGTCCTGCTTGCTTTGCAACATGTTTTGCTTTCTTCCAAAACGCTTCAACTGAAAATTTTTGTTCCATGTAAAAGCCTCCCTATTTTTTAAAAGAAATAAGCTACAATATGTTATCAGTAAAAGTTCATCAAAATTACACATAATCTATCAATGAACTTTCATTGTAACAAACAAACGAAAAAAGAACAAGTGTTCGTTAATTTTTACATATTTCTCATCATATAATAGGTTTCTAGATAGCCGCTTACCCATTGTCATTTCTTATTTCTCAACAAAGAAAATTTTCACTTTCACTTAACATTCTGCTCTACCTTTGTTATATTTTCTAGTTGACGGACATAAAAACGAATGTTAAAGTTTTCTCTGGTAGTGACAAATCTTATACAAAAAATGTAAAATGTTATAGTGTTTCTCAGAAATGAATTTTGTTGTATAATACAGAAATGACGTTATGCTTATGAGCAACACAAGAAACCAAAAGGGTATGCATAGTTATAGTCGTATATGGGTGAATATAGAACCTCTAATTATGGCCAAGAAAACTATGTATTTTTTATTTTAGCATTTTTCGCTCCAAAATCGACCAAGCCTGATAGAGAAAGGGTGGAAATGAATGAAAGAAACCTTGAAATCACAATTTCAAAATGTGCGTTTCACTGTATTCGTAGCTTTAGCTTTATGGCTAAAGACGTACCTTATTACACGCACAAGCTTTGATTTAAAACTTGAATCTTTCATGCAAGAATTCATTTTATTCCTTAGCCCATTAGCAGCATCATTACTGCTTGTTGGTCTTGCATTATTTGCAAAAGGGAAAAAACGTAACTATATAGCACTTGGAATTAATTTTGTTTTAACAATCGTTCTTGTTGGTAACGTAATGTTCTACGGATTCTACAATGACTTCGTTACTTTACCAGTACTAGGACAAACATCTAACTTTGGAAGTTTAGGTTCTAGTGTGAAAGAATTGTTTAACTACAAAATTATCCTTGCATTTGCTGATATTATTGTATTCTTCATTTTATTGAAGAAGATGAAGAATTTTGCACCGACAGAGCGTGTAGCACGCCCAATGCGTTCCCTATACTTCGTGTCAACAGTTGCTATTTTCTTCGCAAACTTAGGACTTGCAGAAGCTGAGCGTCCTGAACTATTAACACGCTCATTCGACCGCGTTATGCTTGTTAAAAACTTAGGTTTATATGTACACCAAGTATATGATCTTGGCTTACAAGCAAAATCAAGTTCACAAAAAGCTTTTGCTGACGGTAGTAAATTACAGGAAACAGAAAACTACGTAAAAACAACGCAAAGCAAACCAGATCCAAATATGTTTGGTACTGCAAAAGGGAAAAACGTAATTGTTGTCTCTCTTGAGTCATTACAAACATTCTTAATTGGTGCAACAGTTAACGGACAAGAAGTTACACCATTCTTAAACCAATTTACGAAAGAAAGTTATTACTTTGATAACTTCTTCCATCAAACTGGGCAAGGAAAAACATCTGATGCTGAATTCTTAGTAGATACTTCAATGTATCCACTAGACCGTGGTGCTGTATTCTTCACACACGGTAATAACGAATATACAGCAACTCCAGAAATTTTACGTGAGCAAGGATACCACACATCAGTATTCCACGCGAACAACGCAACATTCTGGAACCGTAACATTATGTATCCGGCACTTGGTTATGATCGTTATTACAACGAGCTTGACTACAAGATTACGCCAGAAACGAAATTAAATTGGGGATTAAAAGATATCGAATACTTCGATCAATCTATCGATATGTTAAAAGAAGTGAAGCAACCGTTCTATACTCGCTTCCTTACTTTAACAAACCATTACCCATTCACTTATGATGACAGTACGAAATTAATCGATGAATACAATTCTGGTGATGGCGTATTTGACCGTTACATGGTAACTGCTCGCTATTTAGACGAAGCAATGAAACACTTTATTGAGCGTCTAAAAGCAGAAGGTATTTACGACAACTCAGTTATCGTATTCTACGGTGATCACTACGGTATTTCTGAAAACCATAACCGTGCAATGGCACAGTTCTTAGGAAAAGAAGAAATCACTACATTTGACCATATGAACTTACAAAAAACACCGATGTTTATTCACGTTCCAGGTCAAAAAGAAGGTAAAACAATTTCAAAACCAACTGGTGAAATTGACATTAAACCAACAATTCTAAACTTACTTGGTGTAGATTCTACGAATCAAGTTCAATTCGGTCATGATGTATTCTCACCAGACAATAAAGGATTCGTTGTTCTTCGTGACGGTAGCTTCGTTACAGATAAGTACATGTACACGAACAGTACATTCTACGACCGTAATACTGGCGAAGTTGTACAATTACCAAAAGAAGAATCTCAACCACTCATTGATCGTGCCCAAAATGAATTGAACATGTCTGACAAAATCATTGAAGGTGACTTACTTCGCTTCTCTGAAAGTAACAAGACCAAAACTGGTGAAGTAAAGACGGCTATAAAAGAAGAAAAGAAGAGCGCTGAGTAATCTCAGCCTCTTTTTTTATATTTCTCCATACAATCACTTATATTCATTAACTTTAACATTACATAACCTTTACCAAATATTCACATAGAATTAATGAAGCATCTCTATAATAAAATATGTAAACGAGGTTCTCTATATTTCTTATCTCTCATCTGTAATAAGATCCCTTAAAGAAATATTTGAATCGTTTATTTCTACTTTCTTATAATTGTCTTTCAATGTGTTTTGTTTCCATACACAAAACATTCAATAAGACGATGTCCCTATGAAAGATAGCTACCCTCCTTGTGCAGCATTCCATAAGAATGTTGCTTTTTTTTATTCAAAAGCAGGATTCTTATTTCTCATTTTCGAATTTGTATATACAAAATGCTGTAAAAGTGAAACTTTAATCAGCCCTCACCAATCGGGCATTTACGGGCCGTTATTCGCCCACTTCACTTCTTTGCTCCAGCCGAATTTTTAACAGGAGTTTTACTGCCCACAAATAGCGGGGTAAATCATTACTACTTCTCTACCATTTACAAATACATATACGTCATATGTAAAGAATTACTCACATAAAAATTACTATAAGGACTTTATTCCGCTATTTGTACACAGACCAAACGAATTAAAGCTTCATTTTACTTATGCACTTACGAAAGGATGGGACGAAAATTGGCATACGAAAAATTTGTACTCTGGAATGATGCAGTTATTGATACAACAAAACATCACGCGTACATAGATTTTGAAGAAAGAGGCTTGCAGTTTGGAGATGGTGTCTACGAAGTTATTCGCTTATATAAAGGGAACTTTCACTTATTAGATCCGCATATCACAAGATTATATCGCTCCATGGAAGAAATAGAATTAACACTCCCTTTCTCAAAAGCAGAACTGATTATCCTACTCTATAAACTAATCGAAAATAATAATTTCCACGAGGATGGAACGATTTATTTACAAGTATCTCGTGGTGTACAAGCTCGTACCCATACATTCTCATATGACGTCCCTCCGACAATCTATGCCTATATTACAAAGAAAGAAAGACCAGCGTTATGGATTGAATATGGTGTACGTGCTATATCAGAACCAGATACACGCTGGCTACGCTGTGATATCAAATCATTAAATTTATTACCAAATGTATTAGCTGCTACGAAAGCTGAACGCAAAGGTTGTAAAGAGGCCCTTTTCGTACGAAATGGTACCGTAACTGAGGGCAGCTGTTCTAATTTCTTTCTCATAAAAAACGGAACTCTCTATACACATCCAGCCAATCACCTTATTTTAAATGGAATCATTCGTCAATATGTCCTTTCTTTAGCGAAAACCCTTCGCATTCCGGTACAAGAAGAACTTTTCAGCATTCGTGATGTTTATCAAGCAGATGAATGCTTCTTTACAGGAACGACGATTGAAATTTTGCCGATGACTCACCTTGATGGAACTGCAATTCAAGATGGTCAAGTTGGCCCTATCACAAAAATTCTGCAAAGATCATTTTCTCAAAGCTTGTTACAATCCAATATGTCATCTTCTTAAACACGTATAATTTCTAACCTTTCTACATTCAATATATGTATTTAAATGGAAATCAAGGTATAGATTTATGCCTTGATTTTTTTTTGTAATCTTTTTGTCATATTCAGATTACCGCATAAGTCTTGACAGTAATCGACATGCTCTTTAGAATTTTTAACAGTTGGTAAATATTTCTTCACTACATTACAGACAGAAAGGAATCGACAAATTATGAAAAAATACCTTGCCGGTCTTGCGGCAGTGTCTGTAGCAGGAGGAGCAGCACCTACACTTGATAGTGTTCAAGCTGCCCCTGAACAAAATACACAAAAAGCTGCTACAACTGTCCAAGCTTCTGCATCAAACAGCTCATCTTATACGGTAAACACTAGCGTATTACATGTTCGTGCAGGATCAAGTACTTCTCACGATATCATCTCGCGTGTTTATAACGGTCAATCATTAAATGTGATTGGCGAAGAAAATGGTTGGTTCAAAATTAACATTAATGGGAAAACAGGATTTGTTAGTGGCGAATTTGTATCAAAAAATGGAGCAAGCAATTCCAATGTAAGTACAACAGGTGGAAACAATAAAGTTACTGCTGATGTATTACGTGTACGTACTGCTCCGAACACTTCTAGTTCTGTTTCAGGACGTGTATATGCAGGACAAACATTAAACGTAATTGGTCAAGAAAATGGTTGGGTGAAAATCAACCATAATGGACAAGTTGGCTATGTAAGTGGCGAATTCGTATCTGGTGTTTCTTCTAATGCAGGTTCTTCAAACAACAATACGAATAATAACAACCAAGAATCTGTAAAACCAGCAAGCGGAAACTATACAGTAAATGTATCTTCCCTTCGTGTTCGTACAGGTCCTAGCACTTCTCACACAACTGTAGCTTCTGTTACAAAAGGACAAGTTGTACAAGTAGTTGGCGAAGTTCAAGATTGGTTCAAAATCAATTACGCTGGACAAACTGCATACGTAAGCAAAGACTACGTAACAAAAGGCGGTTCTAGCGACAACGTTACACAAGGTAACAATCAAGATAACAAACAAGAACAAAACAATAATGTAACTGTTCAAACTGGTGGTACTTACGTTGTTAACGCAACATCTCTACGCGTTCGTACAGGCCCTGCTGCTTACCATAGTGTAATTGGTGGCGTGTTAAATGGTACTACATTAAACGTAGTTGGATCTGAAAACGGTTGGTTTAAAGTAAACTATCAAGGGAAAACAGGCTTCGTTAGTAGCGAATTTGTAAAATTCGTTAAAGGTGGCACTGCTACTCCTGAACAACCGAAACAGCCTGAACAACCGAATCATGGTGCAATTGGTGACTACTACATTAATGCTTCTGCACTAAACGTACGTAGCGGCGAAGGTACAAATTATAGAATCATAGGGGCACTTCCACAAGGACAGAAGGTTCAAGTAATCTCTGAAAACTCTGGATGGAGCAAAATTAACTACAACGGTCAAACTGGTTACATCGGAACACGTTACCTTTCTAAAACACCGGTTGGGGGCGCAGTAGATAATAAGCCTAACAACAACCAAAATAACAATCAAAACAATAACAACAATAATACAGGCAATAATAGTGGTGATAGTTCTTCCATACTTGCATATGCAAAATCAATGCAAGGTGTACCATACGTTTGGGGCGGTACTTCTGCTACTGGTGTTGACTGCAGTGGTTACATCTACCACGTATTTAAGAAATTTGGTCATAACATTAGTCGTCAAAGTGTTGCAGGATATTGGAGCAGCTTACCACAAACTTCAAGTCCACAACCAGGTGACTTAATTTATTTCAAAGACACTTATAAAGCAGGTCCTTCTCATATGGGTATTTACCTTGGCGGCGGATCATTTATCCAATCTGGAGATAAAGGTGTCGCAATCGCTTCATTAAGCAATTCTTATTGGAGTAAGCACTTCTTAGGTTATACGAAAGCACCTTAAGTCATATTTTAGAGCCTTCTAGATTACTAGAAGGCTCTTTTTAGTATATGTCACCTATATCCCCGAAAAAATAGTGTATCTATTTCCCTATTTCATACACTATATTCTACAAAAACAATCCATAACGTTATCATAATGTATATTTTCACATAAAAAACATAACCTATTTCATGTCTAATCATTTTATATGTGTTTTTTTGAAGAATTTTCTTTTTATTTAAACTTTTTGTTAGACGTTTGACCTCCGATGTCCATTATGATAAGTTACTTAAGATGTTATATTCGCAAAAGTATAGACAACTGGTTTATACACTTTTTTACTATGAGGAAGGAGCATACACTGCATGAATCTTTTATGGGGAATTGGCGGCGTGATTGGAGTATTAGCAATTGCTTTTTTACTATCTTCCAACCGCAAAGCTATTAATTGGCGCACAATTTTAATCGCGCTAGCATTACAAATGTCATTTTCATTTATCGTATTACGATGGGATGCCGGAAAAGCAGGTTTAAAATACGCTGCTGATGGTGTTCAAGGATTAATTAATTTTTCTTACGAGGGAATTAAGTTCGTTGCTGGGGATTTAGTCAACGCAAAAGGCCCTTGGGGATTTGTCTTCTTTATTCAAGCACTACTTCCAATCGTATTTATTAGTTCATTAGTAGCAATCTTATATCATTTCGGTATTATGCAGAAATTTGTTAGTGTCGTTGGTGGCGCATTAAGTAAACTTCTTGGAACATCTAAAGCAGAAAGTTTAAACTCAGTAACAACTGTATTTTTAGGACAAACTGAAGCTCCAATCTTAATCAAACCTTACTTAGCACGTTTAACAAATAGTGAATTCTTCACTATTATGGTAAGCGGTATGACAGCTGTTGCCGGATCGGTTCTTGTCGGCTATGCAGCAATGGGTATTCCGTTAGAACACTTATTAGCAGCAGCAATTATGGCAGCTCCATCAAGTTTATTAATTGCGAAATTAATTATGCCAGAAACAGAAAAAGTAGATAATAACGTTGAACTTTCTACAGAACGTGAAGATGCAAACGTTATTGATGCAGCTGCACGTGGTGCATCTGAAGGTATGCAACTTGTTATTAACGTAGCAGCAATGTTAATGGCTTTCATCGCATTAATCGCTTTATTAAATGGTCTATTAGGATTAATTGGCTCTCTGTTCCATATTAAACTTAGCCTTGATTTAATCTTCGGTTACTTACTATCACCATTTGCAATCTTAATCGGGGTTTCTCCTGGTGAAGCTGTACAAGCAGCAAGCTTTATCGGTCAAAAACTTGCAATCAACGAATTCGTTGCATACGCAAACTTAGGACCACACATGGCAGAGTTCTCTGCAAAAACAAACTTAATTTTAACATTCGCAATCTGTGGATTCGCAAACTTCTCTTCTATCGCAATTCAATTAGGTGTAACAGGAACGTTAGCTCCTACTCGCCGTAAACAAATTGCACAGTTAGGGATTAAAGCAGTTATCGCTGGTACATTAGCAAACTTCTTAAATGCAGCAGTTGCAGGTATGATGTTCCTATAAAATGATGCAAAGTCTCCTCTTTCTAAAGAGGGGGCTTTTTATTATATGTTGTATATTTTTTCGGTATATATTAAATACTTTATGCTTAAATATAAGAATATTATGATACAATAATTAGTAAGTCTGTTTATTTTTTCTTACAAAAGAGAGACACTACTTGTGGTTGCTCTCCAAAATAACCTAGTCATCCGGTCTATTTCTTAATAATTGCGCATACTACAAGTATCCTTGCATGAATTACCTTTAAGGAGGAAAATTTTGTGAAAGATAACTTCTATAAAGTCCTCTCTATGTGGATTTTACAAATTTTATTTTATTTTACAACTGTACATGTAACGCAATATGAGCATGCTCTCATTTTTACAATTATATATGTAATTGTTAATGTACTATTTCTATTATTGACTGATAAAACCGCATTTGTTCTCTTTATATTAGGAACCATTATTTCGGTATTCTACCTGTTCTACCAAGCATGGCTTTACTTATGGAGTACATCAGAACAATGGGAATACATTATTACTCACTTCCTAATGGCAGCAAACTTCTTCATCGTATATATCTCAACTCATTTATTAAAGAAGGTTATTCATGAAAATAAAGAATTAACCGAACGTGTGAGAACGTTAGAACAATACATTGGAGAATCAAAATTATTAACAAGACAAGAATTCGAAAGACGACAAGCATTATTAATAAATGCAATGAATCGCCGTAATGAAACAGGCGTTATTATTTATTTTGACTTTACTTCCTTTAGTAAATATACGAAGGAAAGTGTTATGGACCGTGTAGCTTCATTATTAGTTGAAACAATAAGAGCTGACTTTGACCTTGCTGCTGAATATGATAATAATAAGCTCGTTATTTTATTACAAAACACAAATGAAGCCGGTGCTGACATTGTAATGAATCGCCTAAAGCCAAAAATGGAGCAATGGCTTGCTGCTGAAGCGATCCAAGATATAAAAATTTCACGCGAGCAAATTGGGAACAAAGGACAGACGTTATTATGATGACACTCGTTATACTTCTTTTATTCCTTCTATTTTGCGTACTCGTGTTTTGGATTAGCATCACATTTTCGATTAAGTATATACTTATTTTTACAGCCTTTCTATTCTCTGCCTTACTTGTTTACTATTCTTTCTTAACACTCGCAGGTTTAGTTCACCGAAATAGTAAACGAAAAGATCGTACGCTAGAACATTATCCAAGCGTCGACATTTTAATACCTGCCCACAATGAAGGTGTCGTTATTAAAGATACTTTAGAGGCGATGGCGAAGATTGAATATCCAGGTAAACTAACTGTTTATTTATTAAACGATAATTCGCAAGATGAGACACCTGAAATTGGTGACGATTTTGACAAAGCTTATGCTCATATTCGTCACATTCGTGTTCCGGCGGGTGAACCAAAAGGGAAATCACGTGTATTAAACTATGGTCTTAGTATTTCAGATGGTGAATACTTCTGTGTGTATGATGCAGATAACCAGCCTGAACCACATGCTCTGCGAATGCTTGTAGAACACGCTGAAACAACCGAGGATGCCGTTGGAGCTGTTGGTCACGTTCGTACTGTAAATGAAAATAGAAACTGGCTAACACGAATGATTTCATTAGAATTTCAAATCTTCCAGCTCCTTATGCAATCCGGACGCTGGTTACTATTCCAAACAGGTTCACTAACAGGAACAAATATGCTTCTTCGTCGCTCTGCATTAGAAGAACTTGGCGGCTATGACCCGTATGCAATTGCAGAAGACGCTGAATTAACATTACGAATTACACAAAAAGGCTATCTCTTACCAATCGTTCCAGAATCGATTACATGGGAACAAGAACCCGAGCATTTAAGGATCCTTATTAAGCAGCGTACACGTTGGCTCCAAGGGAACTTGTACATTTTAGAAAAAATGTTTTCTTCCTTAAGTTTCTTTAAAGGAAAACTTCTCGTCCATTCCTTACAACAAGTTTTAGTGTATGTTGTATTTTGGCTATTCTTAATCATTTCGAACGTTTGGTTTGTAATTGGGTTACTCGGGATATTCCAAATTCAATATAGCATTCCGCTACTATTTATGTGGTATGTCGCATATATTACATACGTTTCTCAATTATTTAGTGCCCAGAGTGTGGAACGAACCTTTACACCAACTAATATTTTTATTAGTGTTATCATGTACTTTACGTACGCACAGCTCTTTACGTACTTATTCATTCGCAGCTTAATTTTATACTTACGTGCAAAGAGCAAGAAACAAGTCATTGGCTGGGATAAAACAGTTCGATTCAAAAAAGAAAAGTAAAACTTTAATCAGTGGGGTTCTCCCACTGATTTTTATTTACAAAATAAAAATCAGCACAGAGCGCCGTATGCTCTGTGCTGATTTATTGCCGTATAAATTATATATCAGACAATACCCCTTAGCTGAAAGTAATTTCACGTCCATCCCCCAACGAACGATTGACCTTCATTTATATACGAAAAAGTGATTGCTATTTTTGTAGAACCAATTGCTTCTCTTGCTGTTCTTTGCGCGTTTCAGTCTTAGGTTCCGTGCTTTCTTGGACACTACGATGTGCCACACGTTTCAAACAAATATGCTTCCACTTTCTTTCGTAACGTTTCATTATTCTAGATGTCCCCCTTGAATGCGCTTTAAAACTATTTGAAATCGCTTACAGGAAATAATATAGCACATATACATAAACGTGACAACACATTTCCGACAATTTTTTGTCAAAAATATGAATAGAATTTACAAATTATCGTATTTTGTCGAAACGTATCGATTTTTCTTTATATAAAAGGCATACTACTTATATAGTAAAGTATTTTATTTCCCTTACTTGTGTTTAAAATTCCTTCTATATAAAAAAGAGCTGATACATAATCAGCTCTTTTTCCTTCTATTATTAATGACGCTTCATACGCCCCTCTTTTTGTAACTCTTTAAATAATGCTGCCATCATAAAGAAAATAACGAAGACGAATGGGAATGCCGCAATAATAGCTGCTGTTTGCAGTGCTTCTAATCCACCAACATATAATAAGGTAGAAGCTATCGATGCTAAAACGATACCCCAAACCATTTTAATGCGGTTTGGTGGATTTAAACTACCATGTGTCGTTAACATCCCTAAAACGAATGTCGCAGAGTCTGCAGATGTAATAAAGAATGTTGCAATAAGCAGAATACCTAATACCGATAAAGCTGATCCAAAGCTTCCCATCTGATCAAACATAGCGAATAACCCTACTTCTGTTCCCATCTCTTTCACTTTGTCGAAGATATGAGCATCACCAAACAGCTCCATATGAATACCAGTCCCGCCGAAAACAGAGAACCAAAGCGCACCGATTACAGTCGGTACGAGTAACACACCGATAACAAACTCACGAATCGTACGTCCTCGTGAAACACGGGCAATAAACGTACCTACGAATGGTGACCATGCAATCCACCATGCCCAATAGAAAATTGTCCATGACTGAATCCATTGATTTCCGCCTTCATCTAATGGACTTAAACGGAAGCTCATGCTTGGCAATTCCTGAATATAAGAACCGATTGTTGAAGTGAAGTAATTCATAATAAAGTTTGTTGGACCTGCAAATAATACAATAATCATAAGTGCAAACGCCAAAATAATATTCGCATTACTTAAATATTTAATTCCTTTATCAAGACCTGTTTGCGCAGATAACATGAAAAGAACTGTTACGATTGCAATAATAACTAACTGTGTCGGCAATGAATTCGGGATAGATGTTAAATAACTAACACCACCTGCAATTTGCTTCGCACCAAGACCTAATGATGTTGCAACACCAAACACAGTTGCGAAAACAGCTAACACATCAAATGAATGAGCAATACGTCCATGCTCTCCGCCTTTAAATAACGGACCTACTGTCGCACTAATCGTACTTGCTTTTCCTTTTCTAAAAGTAAAGTAAGCAATACACAGCGCTACAAATGCATATAGTCCCCACGGATGTAATCCCCAATGGAAAAATGAAAAACGTAGTGCAAGACGCGCACTTTCCTCAGTTGCACCTTCTCCAAACGGAGGTGCGTACAAATGGTTTAATGGTTCGGCAACGCCCCAGAAAACTAAACCAATACCCATACCAGCGCTAAATAGCATAGCAAACCATGTCATATAACTATAATCAGGTTCATCATCATCTTTACCTAAACGAATAGAACCGTATTTCGAAACAATTAAAAAGATAGACACACCTAATATAATAGAAACAGAAATAATATAGAACCATCCAAACTTACTAACTAATGCAGTTTGAATTGCGGTTGTTACATTTCCTAAGCTACCTTTTCCAATAATAGATTCGGGAATAATCCCCCAAAGTGTAAATGCAATACATAATGTTAATGATACGATGAATGTTTTTGTCAGTTTCCTCATCAAATCCCCCTTCGTAGGTTTCACTTTTGTAAATAACATAAATTCCGATATGTAAAATCGGATAGAAAACTATAATTTTACGGTGATTTTCTTACTTTCACCTTCACCAATTCGAATTCTTATGGACAGCCTTACCTTCCGTATAACCTTTTCACTCTGCAAGAGCTACAAGATCGAAATACTGCTGTCAAATTGTGTGAGAAAAATGCGGATGGGAATGTATTTTCCCAAAAAAGGATGTGTTACAGATGTAAAAAAGGGCATTTTTCTTCCTTGCAACCCTTTCTTTTTGTAACAATTATGCGGTTTTTTTGCTAGTATATAGCACGTGTTTATAGTTTCACAAACGAAATGTTTATGTTTATATAACTATATTACCCATAAAACGGCAAAATACTCAAGGAATGTAATCGTTTAGTAAATATTATGTAACACTCCTGTAACATTTTTATTTACGCCGAAAAATATATGTTGTATTAAATATTTTGAATATAAGTAGAAACCTACTAATCACATAGAATGAAAAACGCTTTCCTATATCTTTTGTTATATTACAGGATGTTAACGACTGATTACGAATGGTTTGTAATTGTGTGTTTTCCCGAAATCCGAAAAAATCTGTTGCTATAATGAGGACACGAAAACAAACGCAATGGAGGCTATCATGAAAAAATTAATTGGAATAGCAACAGCAGCAGTTTTTGGTCTTGGGATTTTCACCGCATCTGCTAATGCAGAAACTGTTGTAACAACAGACGTACTAAACGTACGAGAAAACCCTACTACTGAATCAAAAGTTGTCGGTAAATTACAGAATGGTCATAAATTAGATGTTCTAAATACAGAAAACGGATGGTCACAAATCAAATTAGATGGTAAAGACGCATTCGTAAGTGCAGAGTTTACAAAGAACTCTTACTATGTAACAGCTAACGTATTAAATGTACGTGCTGAAGCGAACACAAACTCAGAAATTCTTGGAACGTTGAAGAAAGACGATATGATCGAAACAACGAACCAAGTACAAAATGAGTGGTTACAATTTGAATATAACGGGAAAACAGCTTATGTTCACGTTCCTTTCTTAACAGGCACAGCGCCTGTTATTGAGAAACAAGAACAACCTGCTCCTGCTAAAACTGTAGCACCAGCTAAAGCACAAGCACCTGCAGCACAAGCAAAACCAGCTGCTAAGCCTGCTGTGAAAGCTGCTGAAACTAGCACACCTTCTGGTGGTCGTGAGTTAACAGTTGTAGCTACAGCATATACAGCTCATCCGAGCGAAAACGGTGGCACATACGGTGGCCGTGTATTAACTGCAATGGGTCATGACTTAACAGCGAACCCAAACATGAAAATGATCGCTGTTGATCCGAAAGTAATCCCATTAGGATCTAAAGTATGGGTAGAAGGTTACGGAGAAGCTAT
Source organism: Bacillus sp. IBL03825 (assembly GCF_024712505.1). NCBI lineage: Bacteria > Bacillati > Bacillota > Bacilli > Caryophanales > Bacillaceae > Bacillus > Bacillus sp. IBL03825. Next base: position 5,111,693 of record NZ_JAMXKE010000001.1, read on the forward strand.
CGCTGGAGATACTGGCGGTGCAATTAAAGGTAACCGTATCGACATCCTACTTGGATCAGATAGCGCTGCTCAAAAATGGGGACGCAAAACTGTTAAAGTGAAAATTTTAAAATAACCAATGACTGCTAAAGCCGGTTCTCTTTGTTGAGAGCTGGCTTTTATTTTTTTATAATAACTATAAGGAGGTTATGTTCATGAATGTACAAGCAAAAATAGACTGGATCGGTACCCCAAAACCGTATATATATAAAGATGAAGTAACATACGACGCTACTTCCATCGACTTTTCACTCGCTGGCGATGACAATAGATATAAATTAGTTGTGCTCAGCTCTGAAGAAAATACACATTACAAAATTGTCCAATATGGAATCAAACCCGGCTCTCAAAAGCCATTCCCTATTGATATTCCATTCAAACAAAACATGTTACCAATTATAGAACAAATATTACATGATCCATATGTGCAAGCGATATTAAAGGAAACGCGCTCATAATTGTAAAAAAGGGATATCATTTTACCGGCAAAAATTCACAAAAGAAGTAAACTATAAAAAAGAGGTTGTTCAACAATATTGAACAACCTCTCTCTTTTATTAACGAGTCGGACCAGATACTTCCTCTGATTTCAACGTATCATTGGCACCCAGAGAATGATATAGCACCTTTCCATTTCCATTAACAGTAACGATATGGTCATTATTAAAGCTTTTGAACTTTACAGACCCATCACCGTAACGAATATGGTACTCTTCATATGTCGTTACTTTATATTTCGTAGCACTTTGACGTTCTACATTACGAACATCCATCGTTAATAAGTCTTCTGTAATTCCTTTTTTGTGTAGATACTGTATGTAATCACGGTCTTCCTTGTACGATTTCCCGCTCTTATCATAATCATTTTCAATTAAACTAAAATCATTTAACGAAATCGCACGTACGTTATTATAAATGTGATTTCGTACAAAATCACCCACTGCTGAGCTTGATGTTTCTTTCGGGAATTTTAAGTAATACGTGCTTTGGTCTCCAATTTTAATACTTTCAGATTTTATTACACCAAAATCAGTAGTTTTCTCTAAATGTACTTCTACTGTTTCATCTGTGGATACAGGACCCAGTTTATAATTACCATAACTTAATTTCCCACGTTTTTTACCATTTACAAATACGGTTGCATCATTTTCATCAGAAGAAATGCTTACATACTTTCCTTCAAGTGATAAATCTACATTCACTTTCTCGCCCTGTTCATCTGCTAAATCTACTTCTTTCTCTGTTTCTAATTCAGTAAGTTCTGTCTTCGCTGTTGCCTTGACAACATACGTACCTGGGAAGTATGGTCCCAACTCTTTCGAAGTTTTATCACTAGAAAGTTCTGTTTCTTTTTTATCATTCACATATATTTCCGCATTCTTTGCAGTTGTACTAACACTCATATAATAAGATTTCATGCTAAACTTATACTTTGGATATAAGAACCACTCTTTTCCCTCTTCTATAATTTCCCCATCTTTAAACGAATTTTTATCCTTTGTTAACTTTTGATCTACTGTCTCTTTCTGTAAATAAGACAATAATTGTTTATTGTAAGAAGGGTTCTCTTTTAAGTAACGCATGTACGCTTTAATATCCTCTGTCTTAATCTTTAAGCTTGAATCATTCGCTTTCACAAACTCATCAATTGCAGTAATATCTTTCTTTTGGAATGCTTCAATCATTACATTTATTTGCTTTTCTTTTGAAAACTTGTATGCTCCAAATTTATATGCCCCAAATAATAAAATGGCAATGATGGCGAAACCAATGATTAAAAATAAATTTTTCTTACTTTTGGCTGGTTTTGTCTCGCTTTGCACTTCTGTATATGAAGCGACGGTGTTATCGACGATTACTTCTACTTTACTCCCACACTCGGGACAAAAGTTCAAATGGTCTGCAACGTTCTTTTTACATGTTCCACAAAACTTCAACGTGCTCTCCTCCTATTTTTTAGCTAACTTCATTCCAACAAATGCTGCTACATATGTCACAATAAAACTACATATAGTTAAATATACAAATGAATTTTGCATAGATAATACCGTTCCACTTGTTCCAAACAAACTTGTTACAGTCCCTGAAACATCAATTTGGAACTTAGAAATCATATTCATTACAATCATCATAATCGTGTAAGAACCACTGCATACTGCTAATGTAATATATATATTGGCAGTCGATAATTCAGCTAACTTTCTTCCCGCTCTAAACATAAGGAACAATGGAATAATAAGCATTAATAAACCGTAATGGAATACGTTATTCACTTCATCAAATTCAGCAAGGCTTTCCTGACTTGCTCCTTTTGAAATCATTATATCTCTAACCACTACGCCATTTACAGAGATGCCTGATATAAATGAAAATGATAATGTGCTCTCAGATGATTTTGATTTCTTACCAATTCCAGTAAACTCCTTACTAAGTGCTGGACTTGATACTTCTAACGGAGCAAAATGAGCCATACTCCATAATTGAGGTGTTAACTCTAATGCTAATAATGTACTTTCAGATTTTAAAGTTGTTATTTCTTTTAACGGTTCAATACTGTCTTCCTTATTTACTAACGCCATAATACAAACCACTACTGCTGTTATTAAAAGTCCTTTTATCATGGCTGAAATACCGTAATAAACAGACGCTCCATATGGCATTAACTCTTGAAATGCTGCTGCCATATTATTTTTGCTTGTATGAGCAATAAATCCTATTAAGGTAAATAATGTCCCACATGCAAAACCACTCAATAAACTCTTAATCGCTGAATAGCCAACCGTAATCTTACCTGCTTCTGAGAATAGAATGGCGAAAGATTGTGATGCTATAAAACTTATAATGAATAAAAAGACACCATAAATAATACCAACTGTTGCTGCTATAAAGATTTGATCCTTAATCGTTTTTGCAACACGCTGCTTTCCTAACCAAATTCCTGTACCAGCGAAAATCATAAATGGAATGATTAATAGTAATGTAAATGGAGTATGCCAAGATAAAGAAAATATCAATCCACTCTCGTCGCTAGCTGTAAAACCAAGTAAATGATAACTTAACATCGTAGAAGTTGCACTTGAATAAAAGCTTGGCAACATTTCTAATTCTTTCGCAAATTTACTAAACATCTCACTTAATATAGAAGCAAATAATACACTACCAATCCAACCAGCAATTAACATGAGAATACTTGCAACAATCCCACCAATAAAACCTGTTTTTAAAACGGCTTTATCTGCTGTAAATTTAACTTCAGGAGTACCGTCCATTGTAGGCAATTTAATAGATTGTTCTTTTTTCTTCACAATAAATAAGGAATGCCCACACTTTTGGCAATATAAATTTTGCTGAGCATTTTCACCGCCACAACCTTTGCAGTATTTTGCAGTATCTTGTTCTAACGTTACTGCATCTATAGCTCCTGCAATCTCCATACTTCCTTCATTAGGGCAATAGTTTACCTCTTCACCATGTTGATTTCCACATGTGCGACAATACATCTAATTCACTCCCCACTTTGCTTAATTCCACAAACCGGACAGTAAGTAGAGTTTTGATCGATATGTTCATTACATGAAATACAATTTGTCGTTTCACCTTCATTTTCTATCGCTAACATTGGATTAGGCTTTCCACACGAACCACAAAACTTATCATTTATTGATAAAGGTCCACCACATTCACATGTAGCTTTCTCGCCTTGTTGCTTTTGCAGTTCAACAATGCGTTTTCTTGCTTGATAAATAGCTACATCAAATTCTTGAACTGGAGCAATCATTTCTTTTAAGCTCGCTTCATCTACTCCATTTCCTCTTAATTGAACATAGACTCGTTGTCCAATCTCTAATAGAACCTCTGCCTTTTTCTGCATTTGCACTTGCATTTCTTTTTTCAGTTGAGCGATTTCTTGCGCAACTTGTAACTTCATCTTCCCTTGCTCAATTCCTTCTTGTAACTTATTCATTCCACTGCCTAACTTCGTCTGTAAATCTGACAAATCATTTCCCCCCCCTATACATATATAGTAATATGCGAAATTAACATTATATATATTACCATGATTTTCAATTTATGTAATCCAAATTTCATTTTTTCTGTTTTGAGCATTTTTTGTTTATAATGGTAAAGGAAAGAAATATGTGTACGGAGGAATATTATGCTGCAACACTCAATTACGAAAGATGAAATTATGATGATTGCGAATGAGTTCGTTCAAGGACTAGATCCACAGCAAACAGCTGATCAGGAACATGTCGCTACAGCTCGGCACCTATATCGTAGTGGTGTTGTCTACAACGTTGACTTTGATGGTTATACGCTATCAGGAACTGTAGATGCTGGAGGCAGCGTATATAGCGTCCATATCCCGATTCGTAACGTCGCTGAAAGCTATTGCGATTGCTTTGCACCAACGCAATGTGAGCATATGCTCGCTGTTTTACTATCTGCAGCATCTAGTTTCGGGCAAGTAGGAGATGTATTAACTTTATTTAAAAATAATACGAAACCTTCCCTTCCTCCTATTCGAACTGCAAGACAAGTATTGCAATCATCAGCGTTTGAAGAAACGGATTATAAAAGTTGGCAATCGTATTTTGACAACGAATATGAATCATTTAAAAAAGAACAAGCTCGGCTTACTTATAAACAAATGTATTTTCTTATGAGTATTTTTACAGACTTCTATACGAAACTGGAGCGGAAAGCTCCGCGTATCGTTGTGATACATGAGTTGTTCAGGCTACATGCAGCGCTTTATTGCTTTCAAAAATTATTAGAAGAAATTCAGGACTTCGAAGCAAATAAAACGTATTCTTATCACCAGCCTGTTAACGTCGTTCGCTTATTTGTAGATAAAGTGGAATCCATCGTTCGGGACTTACAATCAGAAGCGATTCCTTCAGAGTCTGAAGCAATTTTGCAAGAAACAGCTCGTCTCGTTCACGAAGTATTCTTCTCCACCGACGCCTATACGCAAGAAAGATTTTTTATTTATCGTCACATATGGAGTGAACTCTTACACAATAAAGAGAAACTGCAAGAAGAAGAAAAGCGAATCGATACGAAAATCAATCCACTTTCCAAAGCATTAGCATCTTCTCATCTACTCTTTTTAAATGACGAAGACCTAATAGCTATGGACTTACTAAAGAAACAGCCTGCTTCTGTTGTAAGTCTGTACTTCTATTGGTTAGAAGAGCTATTAAATACAATGCAGTGGGATCGTGCGAAAAACTGGCTTTCCTTTACGTATAAACAAGTGAAGAAAACGATACATGAGCACGAAAATACGATTTTCATAAAAGATATCGTTCGCTTATTTGTCATCATGTATGAAACGTATGCAAACCATACAAATGAACAAGCCGGACTCGAAATGATTTTGCAAGAACTATTACCATATAGTTTCGCAAACTATGAGCAATACGTACTCGCGAAAAAGCAATATCGTACATGGGCAGAACTTCAGCTCTTACATGGGTTTGAAGCAATTGAACTTTTGAAAGAGCCACTGAAAGATATTGAAAAGGAAGCACCAGAAGCAGCCCTTCCTCTTTATCACCTTGCTGCTACCGAGGCCATTGAAGAGCGAAACCGCAAATCATATAGACGTGCAGTTCGTTACTTAAAGAAATTACGTACATTATATAAACGATTAAAGCGTACTGATGAATGGGATGCTTTCATTATTCACATCGCAAACTTACATTCACGTCTGCGTGCACTACAAGAGGAATTACGGAAAGGAAAATTAATTGATGATCAATCAAACTGAAGTAACAATTAGGCTCCAGCACGTTAGTCAAGGTTGGTTCCTTTGGGGAGAAGATGACAGCGGTACTCCATTATCCGTAACAAGTTGGAAACGAAATGCATTTACATGGCACTCTACCTCCTTCTACGGCACGTTTCTAAAAGAAGCGACCTTTGAAGGAAAACAAGGTGTTATGCTAACAAACGCACAAGCATTTGAATACATCGCTAATAAACCGATGAACTCCTTTGCCCATATTCAAATGAATGGCCCTATTACAGCACTTACGAAAGATGCGAATGAATTATGGGATGCCTTCACAAGCGGTAGCTTCGTACCTGATATGGAGCGTTGGTCTCAGCAACCATCTTGGAAAGTGCAAAATAGCCCAATTGAAGATGACACATTGGCATCTCTTTTCTCCGCCGCGGTAAATGAAAGCATATTACAAGATAACCGTTCAAACGATGGATGGGAAGATGCCAAGAGACTTTATGAACATTACGACTTTACGAAAAGACAATTGGATGCAGCACTACATGAAGAAGATTGGCTTCGAAAAATTGGTTACATTGAAGATGACCTTCCCTTTACAATCGGACTACGGCTACAAGAGCCGCAAGAAGAATTTGAAATGTGGAAGCTTGAGACAATTGTTACACCAAAGCGCGGGGCACATCGCATATATGTATATGAAAGTATCGATTCTTTGCCAAAACGATGGCACGATTATGAAGAACGTATTCTTGAAACACAAGAAGGATTCAGTAAGCTCGTACCGTGGTTAAAAGAAGGCGATACATTCCGAAGTGAGCTCTTTGAAACAGAAGCGTGGAACTTCTTAACAGAAGCAAGTAACGAATTACTCGCTGCAGGTATTACGATTTTACTGCCATCCTGGTGGCAAAATTTAAAAGCGACAAAACCAAAATTACGTGTGCAGTTGAAGCAAAATGCCACGCAAACGCAATCTTTCTTCGGCATGAATACACTCGTTAACTTTGACTGGCGCATTTCAACGAACGGCATTGATTTATCCGAAAGCGAATTTTTCGAACTCGTTGAACAAAACAAACGGTTATTCAATATAAATGGTCAATGGATGAGACTGGATCCAGCCTTTATTGAAGAAGTACGAAAGCTTATGAACCGTGCCGATAAATATGGACTAGAAATGAAAGATGTCCTTCAGCAACATTTATCAAACACTGCTGAAACAGAAATTGTAGAAGAAGATAGTCCATTTACCGATATTGAAATCGAGCTAGATGGATATTATGAAGAGCTATTCCAAAAACTATTGCACATTGGAGATATTCCAAAAGTAGATGTTCCTTCTGCACTAAACGCAACACTCCGTCCGTATCAACAACATGGCATTGAGTGGTTATTATATTTAAGAACGCTTGGATTCGGAGCATTATTAGCTGACGACATGGGACTTGGAAAAAGCATTCAAACGATCACTTACTTACTATATATAAAAGAGAACAATCTCCAAACAGGCCCTGCTTTAATCGTGGCACCGACATCTGTTCTTGGAAATTGGCAAAAAGAATTTGAGCGTTTCGCACCAAATTTACGCGTTCAGTTACATTATGGAAGTAACCGAGCGAAAGGCGAATTATTTAAAGACTTCCTTCAATCAGCAGATGTTGTATTAACATCTTATGCATTAGCTCAGCTTGATGAAGAGGAACTTAGTACGTTATGCTGGGATGCTGTTATTTTGGATGAAGCACAAAATATTAAAAACCCACATACGAAACAATCGAAAGCAGTACGAAACTTGCCAGCAAATCACAAAATCGCTTTAACCGGTACACCGATGGAAAACCGACTTGCCGAGCTTTGGTCTATTTTCGACTTCATTAATCATGGATATCTCGGCAGCTTAGGACAATTCCAGCGCCGCTTCGTCTCACCGATTGAAAAGGACCGTGACGAAGGAAAAATCCAACAAGTTCAACGTTTTATCTCGCCGTTTTTACTGCGTCGTACGAAAAAAGATCAAACCGTCGCATTAAACTTACCAGATAAACAAGAACAGAAAGCTTACTGTCCACTTACTGGTGAACAAGCTTCCTTATATGAACAACTTGTTCAAGATACATTGCAAAATGTAGAAGGATTAAGCGGGATTGAAAGACGCGGATTTATATTACTCATGCTGAACAAACTTAAACAAATTTGTAATCACCCCGCTCTTTATTTAAAAGAAACAGAACCAAAAGACATAATCGAACGTTCCATGAAAACAAGCACCCTAATGGAACTAATTGAAAATATAAAAGATCAAAATGAAAGTTGTTTAATCTTCACACAATACATCGGTATGGGGAACATGCTAAAAAATGTGTTAGAAGAACATTTCGGTCAGCGCGTCCTCTTCTTAAACGGTAGTGTACCGAAGAAAGAACGTGACAAAATGATCGAGCAATTCCAAAACGGAACGTATGACATTTTCATCTTATCGTTAAAAGCAGGTGGAACTGGCTTAAACTTAACCGCTGCCAACCATGTCATTCACTACGACCGTTGGTGGAATCCAGCTGTAGAAAACCAAGCAACAGACCGCGCATATCGTATTGGTCAAAAACGCTTCGTTCACGTTCATAAACTGATTACAACGGGGACACTCGAAGAGAAAATTGATGAAATGTTAGAAAGAAAACAATCATTAAACAACGCTGTCATTACAACCGATAGTTGGATGACCGAACTATCTACAGATGAACTAAAAGAATTACTTGGTGTATAAACAAAAGAAGCTAATCTCAAAAGATTAGCTTCTTTTTCTATTCCAAAACCAATTACTTATTATAATCCCTGTTAATCCGCCGCACGTATCCAGTAATGAATCTTGCCACATCGGTGTACGATCTCCCGTAGTCCATTGATGAATTTCATCAAATGTTGCATATCCCGCAACGAAAAGAAGAGCGTATATAAAGCACCGTTTTCTCGAATGACCCGATCGATGAAAAGCATAATACGTCAATGAACCTAGCATAAAGAACACCATAAAATGAGCACCTTTACGAAGGAAAAACTCAATAAATCCGCCTACACCTTTATTTGCAATGCTAACAGGTGTACCACCGCCATAATCAATAGATACCCATGAAAAATGATCTTTCACAAACTCCACATTTACATATTGTTCAATATCCGAGCGCATATCCTGCTTTTTATATGGTTGTGCCGAGGAATAGAAAATCAACCCCATCCATAGTAAAACAGGAATCCAAAATAACCATTTACGTTTCATTCTTCCGAAGCCCCTCTCTTAATCTTTTAAGAGTACCAAAAAAAAGAATAAATTTCACGCCAAAACATGACATTTGCAACCTATTTATAAAGTGAAAGGGGGTGATAAACATGGCAGTCGAAACAATCGTAACGGACTTAACTTTACGTCTTGTCTTAAACAATGGATTAGATAAGAACGGAAAAACAGCTTTTAAGCAAAAACAATTTAAGCGTGTTAAAACAAACGCAAACTTAGAGCAAGTACACAACGTAGCACGTGCTCTTGCTTCTTTACAAGCAGCACCGCTTCACGCTATACAGCTTGTTAGCACATCAGATCTTTCTACCCTATAAGGTTAAACTGTACTCAGTGGGGGTGTTCATCCCCCCTAAGTATGAACCAACACCCTACTCGCAATATAGCGGGATAAATAAAAAGGAGGAAATAACGTATGCAAGTACTAGAATTAATTTTCGCGAAAGAAGATGGAAAAACAGTTGTTTTTTCTATCGAGAAACCTATCACACCTGTCGATGCACAAGTCGTAAATCAAGTAATGGATACCATCCTTGCCTCATCTGTATTTTCAACAATTAATGATAATACCCGAAAAAAAGGAGCTCGTCTCGTAGAAAAGAATGTATCTGAAGTTCCTATTACCTTATAAACAAAAAGACGAATCTGCATCATTTTGCAGATTCGTCTTTTTTCTTCGGCATTTCAATCGGAATAAAGATTTTTGAAAAACCGACGCATACATATTTATAGTGCTCTCCGCCTATATCAAACTCGGTCGTATATGTTGAGAAGAAAATATAATCATTTCGCTTTGTATAATTCTCGATTAATAATCCAACTTGTGGCTCAACATATTTTTTCGCCAACTTCTTACCAGCCGATGCTAAATCGCCAAGGAGGCCCTCTTCATTTTCTTTTTGAACTTCGTCTAGCTTCTTACTTACATCGTTACGTTTCATAAACTGCTTTGCTGCCCAGTCCGTATATTCTCCTTTACTCGGATTACTATTTGCTAAATATACTAGAAGAACAACAACTAGAGCCATAATAATATACCTTTTCTTCATACTATCTCACCGCCTACTCTTTTCTATTTTCATATATATGTACAAGCGATGCAAATTAGAAAGACTATCATCTATTGATTGTAAACGAATAACCAAAATTTACAATATGAAACGGAATATTAACAATCAATTTACTTAATTCGTATATAATTATATTTGGAATTAAAATTATTTATAAAGGAGGAATCAAAATTATGAATGACGAAAATGATATTATTATTTCTAATTCTACAATGATGCTGGAACCTTACAAGCACCCTTATTATCGCACCAAAATTATTGACAGTAGCGGGAACCATCTTTACTCCTGTCAAACCGCTCTCCAACTCATCAAGCAATCTTGTCTAACCAATGTTCATTCTACTTATCAAGGCAGACGTAATGCAGTCCAAACAAACTTTAAATTTAAACAAAATGTCCCAATTCCGATTAATCATCGAGAATATATTTGTGCTTTTCCAACAGAATCTCCTTCTTCTCCAAACTGTATATGGCTATTTTATAACCATATAGATGACATAGAATTTTTCAAAAAGAGTAAAAAATCTAACATTCAGTTTTCAAATGGCACTACTACAACAATACATATCAGTCCCCATAAGTTAAAACAGCAATTATTAAAAGCTGGATACGTATTATCACGTATGAACATGCAAGATTCACTACAATTTAAAAACCTCTTATTACATTTACTACCTTAACAGAATAAGTAGAATGGAAAGCAATATCCTTTGCCTTCCATTCTTATAATCCTATTTATCCTCTTAAGCTATTTCGCATTTTCTCAAGTGCTTGCCGATACACCCACCTCACTTGATAATAGGTCATTTCCATCTCGCTAGCGATTTCCCCCATCGTCTTCCCTACAAAAAAACGTTCGAAAATAATATACTTCTCCTTCTCATCTAATACACTCATAAAATCCTGTACTCTCAATCCAACATCTTCAAATGAAAAAATCTCCTCATATTCACCTACATAAACATTCCTTTCTTGCAAGGCAGACTCTTTCTTCAATCTTTCCAATATATAACCACGCACCGTTACAACTGCATATGCAGGAAAACTTCCTTTCTCCGCATCAAATCTTTCATACGCATGCCAAAGACCAATTAAACCACATTGATAATACTCTTCATGATCTTGATAAATACCTAGCTTCTTTATTTGATTTACGATCATTCCTTCATATAAAACAACTGTCTCTGTAAAAATCGCTGGCTTCACACAGTACCTGTTTCTAAAAGGTATACCTCTTTGTTATTCCGCCGGTACCTCCACAATATAAAAATAAAGAAGCGATTTCACTGTGAGTAATTTTAAATACTACCGCCGAAATTTGAAATTACATGAAGTAGAATTTGAAATTCTGCTTGTCTTATTTGAAATAAGGGTAAAAATAAAAAAGGTGACTCTTGGGAGAGTCACCTTTTAGTCCAATCATATTATACCGGCAAACCAGGTAAAAACTTTGCCATCAATACAACAATCGCAGCTAAGAATACCGCCTTAATAATGAATAAAACGATAATTGGAATAGCTGCTTTCACTTTACTTAATCCTGCTGTAACTTGTAATCCTAACCAAATTAAAACTAAATTCCATAAATAGAACACTTCAATTGAATTAGCGATTCCATATGCAAGTGAGCCTTTCTCAAATAACGGACCTAAACTTGTATACGCAGTTGGTGCAGCACCTAAAATTAAAGCTATAATACCATTAATGAGTCCACCAATAATAACAATAATATCCGTGTATACAATAATCATTACTATTTTTTTATAAGAAGTATCATTCCCGTAAAACATCATAAACACTTTATAAATAGCTGCAACAACGAATGTTGCAATCATAACACCTACTATTCCCCATATCGTACTAGAAATTAAATTTGATACAAGCGAGCCCTGCTCTGCAAGTGCACCACCTAATTTCTTTTGCATTTCAATCATCTCAGGTGATGTATACGTAATATACGAATTTAAACCACCTACAAGTCCTTGTAATAGCGCAACTATGAAGAACATACCCCAAACTTTCTCAGTCGTCTTCATTCTCTCAAACTGTAAACCAGGAGAAGTAATCATTCCGAACAATGATGGCTTCTCTCCACCAGCTTTTTGCGTATTCAAATTCGCTTCCATTATAACGCCTCCTTCTATTTATATAACCCGTTCTAACGGGCGGTTCACTTCCTCAACATAGAGGCTACGAACCGCCCACTAGAACGGTAATGTGTAGTAGAGAGCTCCCTCTCTATTACACTACTAACTTATTCATAACGTAATGCTTCAATTGGATCTAATTTCGCAGCTTTGTTCGCTGGAATTAATCCGAAAATAATACCAAGTGTCATAGAGAATAGTACGCCTCCAACGACAACTTCCCATGAAACGAGTGGTGGCCATTTCGCAAATGTGGAAACGATATAGGCCCCGCCATATCCAAGACCAATTCCGATTAAACCACCTAGAAGTGTTAACATAACTGCTTCAATTAAAAACTGTAATAAAATTTTACTACGTGTTGCCCCAAGTGCTTTACGTATCCCGATTTCGCGCGTACGCTCCGTTACAGATACGAGCATAATGTTCATAACACCAATACCACCAACGACTAATGAAATACCCGCAATACCACCGATAATCATCGTCATAATACCAGTTACTTTAGAAACATTTTCTTGGAATTCTTTTAAATTCACTAGTTCATATTTACCTGGAATTTCACTTGGCTTACGACTATTTAATACATCAACAGCTTGTTTACCAGCTGCTTCTAAATCGTCTACATTTTTAGCTTGAATTGCGATATTTTGAATATCATCTGTTCCGAATAAAACAGGCCATAATGTAAGGGGGATTAACGCTTCTTCCATTTCAAATCCCATAAACTCATTATCAGATGTATACACACCGACAATCTGCATCGGTTGTCCTTTCATCTCAATAATTTGCCCAACTGGGTTTACATCCTTAAATAACGTCTTTTCTGTTTTTGTACTAATCATCACAACGTTATTTGCATGAGAAATATCTGATTCATTTAAAGTACGTCCCTTTACGACCTTTACTTTATTAACCGCAAAATATTCATTATCAAGACCAATAACATTCAGATTTGCTTTTTTATCATTTACATCTAGTATCTCTGTCGTCGAATTTGTCGTAATAACATGTGAAACATCTTTCACTTGTTTTACTTCTAAAATATCCTCTTCCGTTAACTTCGGTATTTCAAATCCGCCTATAGCAAACTCATCATTCATATCTGGTTTAAATTGAATTGGCATAAGGTTATTACCACCAGAACCTGCGAATTTCGACTTCAGCATTGCTTCCCCGCCTTGCCCAATCGCAACGACAGTAATAATAGAACCAACGCCGATAATAATACCGAGCATCGTTAATGCCGAACGCAGTTTATGAGCTAAAATAGAAGATAGGGCAATTTTTATACTATCTAGTAAACTCATACCGCACACCTTCTATCTTCTGTAATTTTCCCATCTCGCAGTACAATACGGCGGGAAGAATACGCTGCTACTTCCTCTTCATGCGTAACCATAACAATCGTTGTACCTTCTGCATTAAGCTTCGTGAAAATATTCATCACTTGCTCACCAGACTTCGTATCAAGCGCGCCAGTAGGCTCATCAGCCATAATGAACGTTGGATTATTCGCAATCGACCTTGCAATCGCTACACGCTGCTTCTGTCCACCTGATAATTCATTCGGCAAATGGTGAACCCTATCTGACAAACCGACTTTACCAAGCGCGTCCAGAGCCCTTTGACGACGCTCTGCTTTCTTCACACCACCGTATACGAGCGGAAGTTCAACATTTTCTACTGCCGAAAGACGTGGAAGCAAATTAAAGTGCTGAAACACAAAGCCAATATATTCATTACGAATTAAAGCAAGCTTTGACTCGTCTGCTGTTAAGATATTCACATCATTCAGCATATATTCGCCTTCTGTCGGACGATCTAAACAACCGATAATATTCATAAGCGTTGATTTACCAGAACCAGACGGTCCCATAATCGAAACGAACTCACCGCTTTGAATTGTTACACTAATATCATGTAAGATTGGCACTGCCAATTTTCCTTGATAATACGTTTTAGCAATATTATTTAACGTAATCATTTCTCTTTCACTTCCATTCCGTCATACACGTCGTCGGAAGGATTTTTAACCACCTTTTGCCCCACTTTTGCGCCTTCAACAATCTCTGTCCAGTCTCCATCAGTAGAACCTTTTTTCACATTTTGTTTACGAAGCTTTCCTTTATCCTCAACATAAACAAATGCATCACCATCTTTTTCTACAATGCTCTTAGTTGGAACAGCAATCATCGTCTTATTCTCTAAATTTACTTGCAATGAAACATGATAACCTGGAGATAAACCATCTTGACTATCAAGACTTGCTTTATATGTATATTGAGACATATTTTGAGTCGCTTCACCCATACCACCAGCTTGAGCCATCTCTGCACTCGTTGGGAATTCACTTACCTCTGTAATTTTACCTGTCCACTTCTTCTTATTATTTGCTTTAGCAGTTACAGTAAATGTTTGATCTGGTTGAATTTGTGACTTCTGAAGCTCAGTTAACGTCCCTTGCACTTGGAATGGATCTTTAGACGCCACTTGTAAAAATGCTTTCCCTTGACCACCTAACGCTTGAGATGAACTTTGCGCCGCATCTTTATCTAACTTTTGAACGACACCAGTAAAATTACTATAAATCGTAAGCTCTTTCTGCTTTTTACTTAACTCTTCTTTCTGCAACTTCCCTTTTTCTTTCTCAAGATCAGTTGTCTTTTGTGCCATCTCTAACTCACTTACTTGCTCGTCCATCGGATCCGTTACTTCTTTCCCAGCTCCGCTATCCTTTGCCTTCTTAATTTCTTTCTTCAACGAATCAATCTTCTTCTTCCCTTGATCATAACGCATATCCGCCATCTTCTGATCAAGCTCAGCTTGCTTCATTTGCAAGTTAATCTCTTCATTATCATAAGAGAATAACTTCGTACCTTTCTCTATCTCTTGTCCTTCTTTCACTGCAATATCTTTCACTTTCCCTTTAGTCGGATCCGCATAGAAACTTTCAATATTCCCTGGTTTCACCTGGCCAGAAATTAATTTCGTATTATTAAGCTTTCGCTCCGTTACCTTCTCAAAGCTCACAGCATCAGCAGATGTTGATGCCCCCTTCTTCTTGCCTTGCATAATAAAAATATTAACCGCCGCTACAATAACAATTAGTGCAATAACCCCGATAATAATCCATTTCTTCTTCTTGCTTGGAGTACGAACCGTATTTGGTACCATATTCTCTCTCCCTTTATAACTTAATAGTTTAATATAAAAATTGTATAAAACTTTCTGAAAACGAATTACATATTATTACATTCTTTTTACAAAGTTTTACACATCCATTTATATTGTAACAAAAATTCCAATGATTAGAAATATGACATATTGTCTTTTAAGATAGATTTAAGGAAAGGTTATATTAATATAAGAAAAGCTATCCAATATAACAATTGGATAGCTTTTCAGGCAAAATATTATGCTACTTTAGTTTTTTTCCCCTCATGTCCACGTTGAACGATGAACAAGAAGATTGTTGATAAAATTGCACCTGTTAATAGTAAGATGAAGCAACCGTCCCAGCCAGAACGATCAACAATAATACCAATCGCTGCATTAGCTACAAGACTTCCGCCCACATAACCGAACAGACCACACATACCAACTGTCGTACCTACTGCAAATTTCGGTACTAATTCCATCGCACTTAAACCGATTAAGAACTGTGGTACATAAATTAAACAACCGATGATAGAAACTGCAATACTTACAACAAGTATGCTAGTTGCTTGCCAATATACAAACGTACCAATAACAACTCCGACCATACTAATGATACATAATGGCATACGTTTTCCTTTAAATAATTTATCACTTAAAAGACCAACGATTAATGAACTTGGAATTGCCATACCTTCAAAGATTGCGTACGCCGCGTGTGCTTCATTTTTTGAGAAGCCTTTAACTGTCGTTAAATAAAGTGGAACCCAGTTAATAACGCCGAAACGAATTAAATACACAAATGCATTTGCAATACATAAGAACCATACAAATTTATTTTTCACTACATACTTCATTAAAATTTCTTTTGGTGACATCTTGTTAGCATTATCTGCTTTTTCAAGATTTTCATAGTCATTACGATACTCATCAATTGGAGGAAGACCTTCTGATTCTGGTGTATCCTTCGCATTAATCCAAACAAGAACTGAAATTACCATTGCGATAATCGCAGGGAAAATAAACACGCCGCCTTGCCAATGATTTTCACCAAAAATAGCTACACCAATTCCGACAAGTGGTGGTACGAGCATTCCGCCAACGTTATGTGAAATATTCCAAATACCCGTTTTCGTACCGCGTTCTTTCTTCGAGAACCATTTCGTCATAACGATACTACAAGGGGGTGCTCCCATACCTTGTACAATACCGTTTAGAACAAGTAGTGTAACAATCATTCCAAATGACGATGCAAAACCGAAACAAATATTTACAAGCCCTGATAAGAATAAACCGACTGCGATAAAGCGCTGGGCGAAAGCTTTATCTGACAAATTCCCCATAAAGAACTTACTAAATCCATAAACAATTGCCATGATTGAACCTAGTAGTCCAATTTCAGCTGTACTAAATCCATATTCTTGTACTAAATACGTACTTGATAACGTAAAGTTACTACGAACTAAATAATAAGCAGCATACCCAACTGAAATTCCCATTAATACACGAATACGTAGTAATTTGTATACTCGATCAATCATATCTGCTGGCAAACGTTCAATTGCAGGTGCTGGCTTAAGCCATTTAAACATATTCTTTCGTCTCCTTTTCTCACTTCTGAGAGAGACGCTGTCTATTCCATATCTCGATTATTCCGCTATTTGATATATTTTTGTTTGTTCTTCTAACCGGCTGTCCTTCTATTTCTTTCTCATTCTTCGCAAACATCGTTGGTACGCCAAACGAAACCTTTTCTAAAATATGACCCGCTTCTTCTGATAAACAATAATCAATAAATAAATCCGAAATAATACCATTCGGTGCACGTTTTAGTTTCGAAATCGCATTAACAGATAATCCTGTTTGCTCAGGTTCGTTACTTAAAATAGGAAAGCCTCGTTTTTGAAGCATTCTCTGATCTCCCATGAAATTGATGCCTATCATATATTCACCGCTTGCAACAAGTTCTGCCGGTATGTAACCATTCACTGTTACTTCTCCAACTTGTCCTGCCAAGTTCTTAACATATTCCTTCGCTTTCCCTTCACCTAAAGTATCAATAAGTGATTGAAAAAACGTATATGCTGTTCCTGAGACATTTGGATCTGGCATAACAATTTTCCCCTTATATACTGGATTTAATAAATCTTGCCACCTTGATGGATAAGGAAGTCCGAGCGGTGCTATTTCTTCATTCCACCGCTCTTTATTGATCGCAATTGCCAGCTTCTCCACTTCATAACCGTACCAATAACCGTCTTTATCTTTAACAGTTTTTGAAATACGGTTCGCATGCTGACTCGTAACAGGAATAGATAGATTTTTTTGCTTCATCATTTGATGCGCGTCTACCGTACCGCCAATAATAATATCCGCTTTCGGATTTCCCGCTTCCTCTTCTACCCTCCGAAGAAGCTCTTCTGTCGAAAGACGAATAAATTCATACGTACAGCCGCGTGGTTTACAAAATGATGACAGCAAAGCTTCACCAACTTCCTCACGAGCTGCTACATACGCAACAAGATGACGATCATCCAAAATAGGGAGACCACTTTTATTATATTTAATAGAGGTTGTATCTCGAGAGCAACTAGACATCGCTCCTCCAATTACTAGCAAAAAGAAGAAAAAGGCTATCTTTCTCATGACACATTCTCCTTTACAAATAAATTTGCGAGGGAGCTTTTCATATACATAACATTCCCGTTATTATCACCGAGATATTGCACAACAAAGTACGATGGATATACAGAAATAGTAAGAATATCTTCTCGCTCATTCTTTATACGCTTCCCTGTTTTATAAGCGGTAATATAAGCAATCGGTTCATTCTGTGATTGTAATAATTTCTGTATTTCTCCGTAATCTGTAATTTGCTTTGCGTACCGAATCGAATCAAGTATGTGCGTAAGATTCATCGCACGTTCTACATCACCTTGACGTACTATGACATCCTGCGCTGACGCAAAAAAATCACTAATACGTTCTGGTGTGTAATACAGGCTTAACAAATACGTTTGAAATGCTGAAATCATTGGATCCGTACCATTCTTTCCGTACATATCAGCCCCGTACTGGAACAAGTCACCTACTGCAAAAGTACGTTTATGTCCATTCAAGTACGTTACTTCTCCAGTAAATACTTGTTCTTGATTCTTAGCTTCTCTCGGTTCTATTTGAATTCGGTCAAAGAATGAAACAATCGTATGCAAACGAACTTCATCCGTTATAACAATTTCTCCCCACTTTTCATGCCTAACCTTCATTTCAGTAGGCAGGGATTCATTCACCCTTTGTAAAACAGTTTGTTTGTCATTCACTATTGTGATTCGATTGTATATTTGCTTCTCCATCACATAAAACAAAATAAGAGAAACAATTATACAAAGGACAAACATAAGAATTTGAAATGATAGCCTTTTCATTTCTGCCTACCTCCAAGATAAAAAAACGTTGTTTCGAAAATACCGCATAATTGTTTCATAAATGTATCATTTAACCGCTTTCAGGTTTTTTATGTCTTCCATTCGTCTCGGAAGCAAGAATGTAATAAATATTGTAGTGCCTATTTCTTCACTGCTCTCAATTCGCATACTTCCGCCCTGCTTATTCATAATCTCCTGACAAATATACAAACCGTAACCATTCCCGTAACTAGAAGGCAGTACCTTCCCTTCTGGCGATTCATTCCACTCTGCAAGCACACCTTCATCTATACCAATGCCATCATCATGAACAAAAACCTTTGCCTCACGTTCATTTACAATTACATTCATACGAATTTGCGTAGCATCGCTATATTTTATCGCATTATCAAGCACGTTTAAGAAAATCTGTTTCGTCTTATCGAAATCCGCAACAACATGTACATCTGTTAACTCATTTATCACTTCAATCTCAAATTTCTGCAGGCGAGGTTTCACAATTGAAACTGCTTCTTCTGCTAATTCCTTTATATTCACAACTGTAGGTGACACTTCAAACGTACTCGTCCCGTACTTTGAAGACTTAAGTAATTCCTCTACAAGTGATAATAGACGCTCACTTTCTACAGCCACATAACGCAGGCTCTCCTGTACATCTTCCTTTGCCTTCAACTTTGGAATTAAATCCACATAGCCAATAATCGCCGTTAGCGGTGTTTTCAACTCATGTGTAATACGGTCTAAGAAATCTTTCTGCTTCTCTTTCTCCTCTTTCAATTGCTTAATATGTAGTTCAATTCCATCCGCCATCGCATTAAAAGACGCTGAAAGCTGAGCAATTTCCACATATTCATTTAGCTCAATCTTGCTTTTATAATCCCCATTCGCAAGCCGCTTTGCCATTTGTCTTAACTGATCGATTGGCTTATGAAGAGACTTTGCCAAACGAATTGCAAAGAAAATACCCGCAGCTACTAGACAAAGAGACGTCATTAAAAACGTCCAGCCAACATTTGTTAAAACTTCCTTCTCACCCGTTAACTCATTTATAAAACGAACACTTCCGATGACATCGTTTCCATAATAAACTGGGCTTGAAAACAAAAGAATTGGAGCTGGGTCTCCCTCTTCAAAAACATAAGACTTCTTCCCCTTCAAAGAGCTCTCAATATCAATGTTCCGATGAAGAAGTGCTCCCTTTTGCGTATCCGCAACAACATCTCCATTCTTTCCAATCATCTGTACACGGACATCCATACGCTTCGCTAAATACGAAGCAATTAAAAGTGAATTCGGACCGAGCGTCTCTACCTCTGCTTCCTTCTCTAAATAATTCATCGTATAAATTTGTGCTTCTACACTTAATTTCTCTAAAGAATTTGCCGCGTTATGATACATATTCTTTTCTAACGTAATATAAACAACTGCGTACAAAAGAACAAAAATCGGGATTAACAGTCCCACTATTCCAAACACCATATTTCTTTTTAAAGACATACCATCACCACTTAACAATCCAGTTTATAGCCAACGCCATAAATTGTCTTAATATATTCCCCGCTATTCCCTAGCTTCTTCCGCAGTCTTTGCACCATAATATCAACCGCTCTCGTATTTCCGATATACTCAAACCCCCATACTTTCTCAAGTAACTCATCTCTCATAAATACACGCTGCGGATTTGAAGCAAACAACTGACATAAATTAAACTCTCGGTACGTTAACTGAATTTCTTGTCCACTAACATGCACTTTTCTTTCCTTAGGACAAATCGTTATCTCTCCTGCCCCAATTACTTCATGACTTACCGTTACCTCTGCCTTCTTCACACGCCGCGTCATATTCTTGACCCGAAGAATAAGCTCAGCATAATTAAATGGCTTCGTCACATAATCATCCGCACCAAGCTGCAGACCAAGCAATTTATCATTCATCTGACTCTTTGCAGTTAACATGAGCACTGGAATATCCCTATTCTTCTCACGGAACAAGCGAAGCAACTCATACCCATCTGTATCTGGTAGCATAACATCCAAAATCAATACATCCGGCCCTTCATTCCATTTCTCTAAAGCTTCTCTTCCATCAGCCGCCGTGAGCACTTCATACCCTTCCATCTCCAACTGCATCCGAATCAAATTACGAATACTCGATTCATCATCAACTACAAGTATTTTCATTATTCTCCTCCTTTCATCCCGTATTATAGTACAGTTTAGTATAGCAAAAATCATACAAAAAAAGAGAGGGTATTGTCGAACATATGTTGAACGACAATACCCTCTCTTTCACTTATTATATTTATTTAGCATACCCATTAGGTTGCTTCTGATGCCAATTCCAAGCATGCTCAATGATTGTCTTCACATTTACATACTTAGGATTCCAACCTAACTTCTCTTTCGCTTTCTGAGAAGAAGCAACTAAACGTGCTGGATCTCCCGCACGACGTGGCGCTACTTCAGCTGGAATTTCATGATTTGTAACTTCACGAACTGCATCAACGATTTCTTTTACACTGAAACCATTACCATTTCCTAAGTTATAGAAATCACTCTCTCCGCCGTTCTGTAGGTCTTTAAGCCCTAAGAAGTGAGCTGCCACTAAATCTTCAACATGAATATAGTCACGGATACAAGTACCATCTGGTGTATTATAATCCTCACCAAACATCATAATCTTCTCACGTTGACCTAACGCCACTTGCAGCACAAGAGGAATTAAATGCGTCTCTGGGCGGTGATCTTCCCCAATAATACCATTTGGAGTTGCACCAGCCACGTTAAAGTATCTGAAAATCTTATAACGTAAATTAGAAGCTTGGCTATACCAATGAAGCATCTTCTCGATCGCTAACTTCGTTTCTCCATATGTATTCGTTGGATTTGTCATCGTTTCCTCAGTAATAAGGTCTACATCTACCTCACCATACGTCGCCGCAGTAGAAGAGAAAATAAACTTATCTACCTTAAACTCATCCATTACCTCTAATAAGCAAAGTGCACCATACACATTGTTATTATAATATTGCAGAGGCTTCTCCATACTAACTCCAACTAAAGAATCAGCTGCGAAATGCATAACTGCCTCAATATTTTCTTGTTTAAAAACATCTCTTAAAAATGCTTTATCACGAAGGTCGCCATTATAAAACTTCGCACCTTCCGTAATTGCATCTTCATGACCCGTTTGTAAGTTATCTACTACTACTACAGATAAACCTTCGTCTACTAATTTTTTCACAGCGTGAGAACCGATATAACCAGCTCCGCCGCAGATTAAGATTGAATTCATTGTCTTCCTCCTACATATATTAGGATTTCTTATTCACTCTCTTATTATAAAAGGTATACGATTGCTCGTATACCTTTTGTGTACCCTTATTACTTAGCAACGAAATAATCCGTTACATATTGTGCCCAGACTTCATGTCCTTTAGCACTTGGGAAACCGAATTCTGTCTAAAGAAGTTGGGTTATTACTTAGTTACTTCAAGATGCGCTCTTAATTTATTCGTTAAATCTTGTTTTGCTGCATCTGGAACATAGTAGTACCAAATGCCATTAGCAGCCTTGTGACCGTCACCCGGGATTTGGATATCCTCACTATTTTTTAAGCAATCTTTATAGTTCTTTTGCATATCAAACATTTGATCTTGCGTTAAGTTTGTCTTCACATTCTTTTGAATTGCCGCTAATACATCTCCATAACCTGTTAAAGAAGAGAAGCTTGCACCTTTTTTGATAACACCTTGCATCACTTGGCGTTGGCGCATCTGACGACCAAAGTCACCACGTGGATCTTGTTTACGCATACGTGTGAAGGCTAGAGCTTGGTCACCTGTTAAATGAATATTTCCTTTCGCAAAATGATGTCCATCCTGCGTAAATTCTAAATCATTATTTACATCTACCCCACCAACTGCATCAACAATATCTTTAAATCCTTCCATGTTCACTTCAATATAATAATTAATAGGAACATTCAAGAAGTTTTCTACTGTCGCTACAGACATATCTACTCCGCCGAATGCATAAGCATGATTGATTTTATCGCTTTTACCTTTTCCAACAATTTCTGTATAAGTATCACGAGGAATACTTACTGTTTTCATAGAGTTATTTTTAGGATTTAATGTAATTACCATCAAAGAGTCTGAACGCCCTTTATCATCATTGCGCTCATCTGCTCCTAGCAATAAAATTGACACTGGTTCACTCTTGCTAACTTTTTCTCCAACGTTACTGTTGTTCTGATCACGTTTTAAAGGTTGATGAACTTCCTTTAATGTATTAGATACAGAAGAATATACATTATAGGCATAAATTCCTCCGCCTATTATTAGTACCCCGATAATACCGAGTACCCAAAATAAAATTTTCTTTTTCATACCTTTACCCTCTTTATCAAAATTTAAAAATAATATATCTATTTTTATACTCCCCACTATATTACATTATTCTTGATTAAAAATAAAAGATAAATTAAAAAGAGCAAACAGTATTTGCCATCAAAACAAGGGAAACTTCCATCTATTCTTATTAACTGAATGATGAAGTCTTTTATTATCTTCTATATTCATATGAGTGTAACTTCTTTATAAAATTATGCCCTATAGCAAAAATAGAGTTCATCATGCTAGATGGACTCTATTTTTGCTATAGGGCATGTTATCATATAAAATAATAAGATTCAATCTTCTTATTTCTAATTATTTTGCAGTTCGGCCATCCTCTCGCATTAAGATGGGTTTCTCCTATAATTATAGAAATTCCTTGCTCCATGCATACCAAACATAAATGACTTAATATTCGGATAATTAACCCTAATGACCCCTATACATCGTACCTTTAAACCTTCACTACTTTTCTCTGATATACCAAATATCTTTTGAAATATCTTTGCAACTAACAGCTACATAGTCATCGCTCCAAACAAAATTACCTGATTTAAAAATTGCAATCATCCTTGGGTTATTTTGATATAAAAACATATCGCCATCTTTAAACTTTCCATTCTCATAATCATGTAAAACCTCGTATAGCTTCACATTCATCATCTCTTTTTCTCTATTTTGATAAAATCATTTTATATTCCTTTTACTAAAAAGTTGTGTTTTTCTTATGAAATCGCTGCGAACTTTTGTAATTTTTTAAAAATCCTACCCTTATACACTTAACAATTTAATTTATAAATTCCTACCTTTGCTTTATTCTTTCATCATGCTATAAATACCTGCAAATTTATATAAATTCCCTTCTTATTATTCCAATTTCCCCCCCTAACTTATTTAATAAAAACTCTTACTAATATTCTAAAGTGTTACTACTACTAAACTTCTTTGCTAAACAAATCACATATTACTACACAAATAAAATAGGTGGACACAAGGCTGCAAACTCAGCCCGGTATCCACCTATCTGTATAAAAAAACATTTTACGTTTACTATTCTTTTTTCTCTCCAAGAGCGAACGTTATTTCTGTCTCACAAGCAATTTCACCATCTACAGTAGCAATTGCTTTTCCTTTTCCAATTGCTCCACGTACACGCGTCATTTCAACTTCTAAACGAAGCTGGTCACCTGGACGGACTTGTCGTTTAAAACGGCAATTATCAATGCCTGCAAAAAATGCTAAACGACCACGATTCTCTTCTTTTTTCAGCATAGCAACAGCGCCAACCTGTGCTAAAGCCTCTACAATTAAAACACCTGGCATTACAGGATAATCTGGAAAATGTCCATTAAAAAATTCTTCATTAGCTGTAACATTCTTTATTCCAATAGCCCGCTTTCCTTCTTCTACTTCTAAAACTTTATCCACTAGTAGGAATGGATAGCGATGAGGAATTATTTCTTTAATTTGTTGAATATCTAGCATACACTTCTCTCCTTAAACAAGATTGGTCATACCACCAGAAGTTATACTATCATTATCCCATTTTAACTCTCATTTGTCATTATAAAAAAGATTTTAGAATTTCACTTCTAAAATAAAAAAATGTATACACTCTTTTCAATATATATTATCTCTGACACGGAGGTTGAAAAGAGTGTATACCCAAGTTAGGGAAAGGCAAATTATATTAAATATATTAAGCCTTAATGTCGTATTCAAGATTCATTATATATGACAAAAATAAGAAATTAAAACCTAATTTTCGACCTTTTTCGCATTAATTTCCTAATATTGCTCAGGATTTCTCTATTTTCCTTACATTCTCTTAAATGTGATATTTAGAAATATGAATTTTAGTAAAAAATCATTAAAATAAAAGAAAAAAACGCTTATAATAGAATTTACATACTTACATTATAATAAAATGAATATAGAATTTTAACCTGATCGTTCAAATATCTTTATTTTTAGAAGGGAATCCCAAAATGGCAAAAGGTATACATACTATCGAGTTAAATGCTTCACCAAATCAAATTTGGAAATTTATTAGCGATATAAACAATTGGGCTCCACTAGTCACAGGCTATGTTAAACATAAAATTATTGATGACAAACATTCAACTTGGCGTTTGCACGGTGATTTAGGATTTATTAAACGAGACGTTAATCTAAATGTTGAAATTATTGAATGGCAAATGCCTGATAAAATTAGCTTTACGATGACTTCTCCAACAAAAAAATTAGTTGGTAGCGGCTTTTTTCTTGCTGAATCAACCTCTTCTTCTACTACAAAAATAACAAGTCAGTTAGAATTGCGAACAACTGGTAAAGGAGCCTTTGTTTTTAACGGCGCAATTAAACCATTTGTTCCTAAAATGACAAAGCAGCTTTCTAAAAAAGTGGCAGATAAATTAATGAAACAGTTATAAAAAAACATCTCAGAAATTTATTTTACAATAACTTTCCGAGATGTTTTTTTATGAAAGTTAATTATTAACCATTTCTTTTTTTAATAATTTCTCCATATAGCTTAATAATGCATTCTTTAACTCATCATGCTGTAATGCCATTTCAAGTGTTGTTTGAATGAATCCAAGCTTCTCTCCAACGTCGTATCGCTTTCCTTCGAAATCATAAGCAAATACTCTTTGTATCTCATTTAAGCGCTGAATAGCATCCGTCAACTGAATCTCGCCACCTGCTCCTGTTTGTTGATTCTCTAAGAACGTGAAAATCTCAGGTGTTAATACATAGCGCCCCATAATTGCTAAGTTGGATGGTGCTGTTCCTTTATCTGGCTTTTCTACAAACTTACTGACTTGATAACTACGACCCTTTTGTACTAGCGGATCAATAATACCATAGCGATGCGTTTCCGTCTCCGGAACAGTTTGAACACCGATTACCGATGATTGTGTTGCCTCATATTGATCCATTAATTGACGTAAGCATGGTGTTTCAGCTTGTACAATATCATCACCAAGTAAAACAGCGAATGGCTCATTACCAATAAACTTACGAGCACACCATACAGCATGACCTAAGCCTTTCGGTTCTTTTTGACGAATATAGTGGATATTAATTTTGGAAGACTCTTGCACCTTCTTAAGGATTTCATGCTTACCCTTTTCTAATAAGTTTTGCTCCAACTCAAACGAATGATCAAAGTGGTCCTCGATAGCACGCTTTCCTTTTCCAGTTACAATAATAATATCTTCAATTCCGGATTCAATCGCTTCTTCTACAATGTATTGAATTGTTGGTTTATCAACAATTGGTAACATTTCCTTCGGCATTGCTTTAGTTGCTGGTAGAAAACGAGTTCCTAAACCAGCTGCTGGGATAATAGCTTTTTTTACTGTTTTCATCAATAAACCACCTTAACTTATATAATTTAAAGAAATTTTATTTTATCCTTATCACCTACTTAAACGGTCTGAAATAACTAAGCTATTTAAGCGGTTTAAAAATTCCTTATAATACCCCGATTCGTAGTGCGAAAATGATTTACCAAATGGATATGTTGCATCTCCAATATAACTTGTATTTGTTAAGTCAATAACCTTCGCTTTTGGTATAAGATGCATAACATAATTATCTAGTCTATCCCAAAAATGATTATTCCTAGAAATCAATTGTGGATCTGAGAATGATTTAACTTCTCTATTTTCATCAAAATAAATGGGCGTGAATCTACCTTTATTTAAAATAATCTTATCCTCTGGTAATATACTTTTTAATTTTTGGATAAAATCCCCAACAGCACCTTTCCAAATCTCAAAATACTCATCATTATTTGTATGATCTATTATTTTACTATTCTCTAATTTTTTTATATATTTGCTATCCTCTAATATATAACTACAGCTAATATATCTATCACTATCAATTTTTAATATAGATTTAGATGCATCAGAATAAAGATCCAAAATTAAATATTCAGCCTCTGATTCTTTTAACTTATTAAAGAAACTTTTATCAAAGTCAACTTCAACAAATTTTCTATCACTTTCTTTAATGTTCTCTAATTCTTTAATATCTAATGAAACTGGTTTTGAGACAAGGCTAATTAGTGACGAATGAAATTGTGTATAAACACATTCATATATTTTTTTATAATCTGGATTAAAATATTGGCTTGAATTAAATGCATTTCGACTAAAGCAGGTTCCCAATACAGCTACTCTGATGGCACATCTATTCTTCCCATCTATAGTATATAAAGAGAGCTGGTAAGATCCATTTATAAATAATTTACCCTCCATATTTTTATCTTTATAGCATATATCAAAATATGAAAACTTCTTCTTATATTGTTTGGAAATATTCAGTTGCAAATCACTTTTATTATTACCTGACTTTAATCTTATAAAAAAATCCCATACTTCTTTATCTCTTAAAATATGTTTATGAGATAAACTTTTTTTATTAATTCGAGCTATATATTTATCTCCACTTTCCTCTACATCATATATAAATTCTTCATAATATTCATATCCATTTCCAGTTTTCTCTCTTCTCTTAATAACCAAATTTAACTCATCTATTTTTTGATTATTAAAAATTTCTAGCCCTATATCAATTTTTATAGATTCATTATCCTCTATAATATCTATAGCTCGAACTTTATGAAGGATATTTGATTGATAAATAGCTAATCGATTATCCCCTGTAATATAAGGTTTAATATAGGAAAGATTATTTACCTTAAGTTGCGTATATCTAAATGCTTGTTCTTTTACTACACTATCAGTTTCTAAAGGTAAATTATAACATTCATTTCCGTCCTTACTACATATATTCACAAAAACATCCCAACATGTTTCTTTATCCTGGTTAATATATGGAATCTCCCCTGCTATATCCATCGTTATATCCATAGATTCCTTTATTATCGGTATGTATGTAGTACTTATACTCGTACCATGAAAAGCCATATTAACTTGATTTCTTCTTTTAAAAATAAGCTTTATTTTTTCTTCCTTTAGATATTTATTATCCTTTCCAGTTAACAAAATATTTAATAAAAGCTTACCATTCAAATACTCCATTTTTTTAACAAATGGTGCTAATTCTAGCCCTCTTGTATAAAATGCTAAAACTCCATCTTTCGCTATATATGGAATTAATTTAAAAATACTATTTTCACCATAATAATATTCAAACTGTTCCTCAATGTTTTCTTTAACCTTAACCACATATTCATTTTCCCCAGAAATCATATATATTAACCATACAGTATCATTGTTTAATCCTTGCTTTTCTAAAATAGATTTCAAATTAATATCAATTTGAAATTTTTCCCCCTGTAGTACTTCCCCCAGTTTTACTTCCAAAGGGAACTCAAAATCACGATGATTACTTTTCTTACGTAAAATCAGTCTCCCGCTCCCGGCAGTAGAAGTTCCTATAATCTTCATATCTCCTTTTTTAAGGTTATATCCCAACTTCTCTATCCTAACACCCATTTATAAACCTCACTCTTTCTCATTAATTATTAGTACACATTTTATAAACAATAAAAATTGCAACTATTTATTTTCAAGCTGTATGCAAGAGCCTTTAAAGGTCTATTGATTTCTAAAATGAGATTTACCTAAACACTCTAGGTAAATCTCAAAATTATTTTCCTTATTCTTTTGACATAATTGTTAGCGTTTGAATCTCTTGATGGCTTTTATCGGAGCGTGCTATAACATAAAAACGTTTTGTTTCAAATAAATAATTTTTTTCAAAATCATTATTTATACTTTCCTTGCCCAGAATTTCTTGTAACTTACTAATAGACATTGAGATATCCTGAAAGCTCATTTCTACTACCTTAGACCCTGAAATAACAAACT
This sequence comes from Bacillus sp. IBL03825, assembly GCF_024712505.1. Classification (NCBI taxonomy): domain Bacteria; kingdom Bacillati; phylum Bacillota; class Bacilli; order Caryophanales; family Bacillaceae; genus Bacillus; species Bacillus sp. IBL03825. The sequence goes on from NZ_JAMXKE010000001.1 coordinate 5,140,819, forward strand.
TGACTTTTCCATCTCTATATTCTGTTTTACCTACTATCGTTTTTGATGAAATTAGGTTATTAGGATATAAGGCTTCAAGTTCACTTAAACTTTTCCCAACATATGTATTCACTGATTTTACAGGTAATCCATACACACGATTTATTAATGTTATTATATTATCTAATTTAGCATCTTCTATCATCTTATTATTGGATAAAAATGGTTTAATATATTCTCCATTTATCCAACCCTTTTCCCCATTTGGCAAAACTATTTGTATCCATCCATTATTAGTTTCATGATTATTCGGTACTTTATATATTTCTCCAAATTGAGCCAACACTAAACGTTCGCTACTCATACTTGGCTCTTTTCGGATACTAATATCATTACTATTCACCATATATTTCTTATCAATTGGAAGCTCTGCCTTAACCTTTTTCTCTTTAGTAGCATTTTCACCTTGAACGAAACCTTCCTTATTTTTAGTTCCATTCATTATTGAAAGAATTCCTTTGTAATTTAAACCCATTACTATTGCAGATACTAAAATGATAAATATGGTTCCAAATAATATAATACCTTTCTTTTTTGATTTAGACTTCCGTATTTCGCCTCTAGGGGGCACCACTGGATGTTCCTGCAATAAACCATGTTGAAATTGTAATGCTTGTTCTTCACGTAACTTGTTTTTTTCTTCAACACTCATCTGGTTATAATTTTTTAAAAAATCATTATAGTAGTCTAATACCTCATTTACATTACCATAGTCTTTTATTTTCCCGTAATGTAACCAAATTACTTTAGTACAAAAATTCTTTACTTGTGTAAGAGAATGACTAATGAAAAATATCGTCTTTCCCTGATCCTTAAACTCATTCATTTTATCTAAACATTTTTTAGTAAAAGTTTGATCTCCAACAGAAAGAGCCTCATCAATTACTAAAATATCAGGATTAATATGAACCGAAATCGCAAATCCAATTCTTGACTTCATTCCACTTGAATAAGTTTTTACAGGTTGATATATAAATTTCCCTATATCAGCAAACTCAATAACCTTTGGTGTAATCTCTCGAATTTGATCCTTTGTAAGCCCCATCATTAAGGCTTTTAACTCAATGTTTTCAATTCCAGTTAATTGGTTATTTAGCCCAGAGGAAATTGCAATCAACGATGCAGAACCATTAATTGTAACTTTCCCCTTATTTGGAATAGTAACACCTGCAATTAAATTTGATAACGTGCTCTTCCCTGAACCATTTAAACCAACAATCCCAACAATTTCTCCTTCTGGCACTTCAAAACTAACATTATTTAAAGCATAATGATAATCACCATTATCATTTCTAAAAAATAAATCCTTTAGTTTATCTGAAGATTTACTATACATTTTATACTTTTTTGTAACATGTTCAAACTTCACTTTATAACTCATTGGATTATTCACCTTTTATAAGTAATCAACAAACTGCTTACGGAATCTAATGTGGAACATTGCCCCAATCACAAACAAAATAATTGTTACTCCCCAAAAATATAATGTATACAATGAACCTATAAAACTAATACTTCCGTGTAATAATGAAAATCTGTATCCCTCAACTACATAGTAAAACGGATTTATCTTCATTAAAAATGCAAATATACTATTCATATGCTCACTTGGTTTCCACAAAACTGGTGTCAAATAAAATAACATTCTTGTAATCGATTGAATAAATAAATGTACATCTCTTGAAATTGTAGAGATAGTAGAGGTAATAAAAGCTAAAGCAATTAAAAAACTAAATGTAGAAAATATACAATAAATCAATCCAACTATACTAAGAATACTTATACCTTTAATACATATAACAATAAGTATTAAAACAGCCAGTAACACTAAATGTGTATATAATTGCGATAAGATAATATAAGTAGGTATTACACTCAACGGGAAATTCATTTTAGAAACTGTATTTAGTTTAGCATAAATAGAATTTGATCCTTGAATAATTGAGCCATTTATAAAAAACCATGGAATAATACCACAAATCATCCAAACGAAGAACGGAACCGCTTCTACAGGAGCCCCACCTCGAATTCCTAAACCAAATACCAGCCAATATACAAAAATTTGAATTAAAGGGTTTAAAAACACCCATATAATCCCTAATGTACTAGCAGCGTATTGCTGCTTAATTTCATATATAGAAAGCCTACCCATTAAATATAAGTTATCTAATTGTTCCTTAATAACACTTTTTACAGCTTTCATACAAAAACCTCATCTGATTCCAACATTTCATGAATATTCCCGAAATTAACGACTTTCATTTTACCTATTTTATTTAAAGGTATACAATTTCGAGCATCGAATAAAATTGGTTGGCGCATTTTTGAAACAAATTGGCTGTAATCTATAGTTTTAAACTCGTTATGATCAGCCAATACTAATATTAAATCTGCACCTTCTACAGCTTCTTCTACAGTCTTCAAATTAAATAACTCACTCTTAACATAAGGATCATGAATCGTCACATTATATCCTTTTTGATATAACTCATCAATGATCTCTAAAGCTGGACTTTCTCTCATATCATCTGTATTTCCCTTATATGTAATTCCAAATACAGCAATTTTAGGCGAACCAATTCCTTTAAGCAATTGTTCAACATTCTCGCAAACGTACAATGGCATAGAAACATTCACATCACGAGACATCTGAATAATATTCGCTATTTCCGGCGTTTTGGCTACAATAAAATACGGATCGACTGCTAAGCAATGTCCTCCTACACCAGGACCTGGTTGATGTAAGTTTACACGTGGATGCTTATTAGCCATTTCAATAACATCTAAGGCATTTATTTTTAATTTTTTACATATTTTTGCTAATTCGTTTGATAGTGCAATATTTACATCCCGGAATGTATTCTCCATCAACTTGGACATTTCTGCTGTTTTAGCGTCAGTTTGAATTATTTCACCCTTCACAAATAAGCTATACACTTGGGCTGCCATTTTAGAACATGTTGGGGTTACCCCTCCTACAATCCTATTATTAAAAATAATTTCATCCATAATCTTTCCTGGTAAAACTCGCTCTGGGCAATGTACTAAAAAAACATCTTTCCCAACTACAAAACCAGCATCTTCTATTAGAGGTTTAACAAAATCCTCCACACTCCGAGGTGCAATTGTTGATTCTATAATTATTATATTTCCTTCCCTAATATTAGGAATAACCTCTTTAACAGCTGTTAAAACGCCTGTTAAATCACATGATTTATATTCATCATCTTTATTTGGCGTAGGAACGGCAATAATAAAAACATCTGCTTCGACCACTTCAAGGGAAGCAGTTAGTTTTTTTTGCCTTACTGTCTCCTGAACAACTTCTCCAAGCCCCGGTTCTTCAATATGAACTTCTCCCTGATTTAACTTCTCTACAACCTGTTGATTGATATCTACCCCTACTACTTCAGCCCCGTGTTTCGCAAACATGGCAGCCGTAGGGAGACCAATATATCCTAAACCTACTACACAAACTTTCACTAAATTTCTCATCTCCACGTATTTTATTAATAAAGAAATCTATTTCTCCAAAATAAATTCATATAAAAACAATTTAATCCCTCAATGCAAAATGCGGATTATCTAATAATTATTTCATTTACATACATTATATAAATCTGCTATTTTAGATTTCTTTCACACCAATAAATAAAAATATTCCCAAATACATTAAATTATTTCTCTACACATTTATTGTTTTTAAGAAGTCTTTTCTTTAATTATCTTATATATTCTCTCCGCATTCTTAGTATCTTTATATTTAAAAATCCTTTTAGAATTCGCTAAATATCTTTTACTAATCTTTAAATTATCATCCATAACTTTATTTATTTGCTTAATTAACTCTTGTTCTTCAGACACAATATAACCTAAGTCACTATATCTAATTTCTTCACAAGGAGCATGATGATTATTATGCGGATCAAACTGATACATTATAACCGGTTTTTCCATATATAAGAAATCAGATGACACTGATGAATAATCAGTGATTAATAGTGCGCTTTCTTTTAATAATTCTGATACAGTCGCATTACTTTTTACAAGAAACTCTATTTTAGGATGCTCTACAACAAATTCATCCATAAACTTTTGCATTTGACTATGTATATAAAATTTAACTTCTATATTTTTCTTTTCTATTAAATTTAGAAAGTTTTTGTTCTCAATTAAACTTTTATACACGTTATAATAATCGGACTGTAAAAACTGTGCTTTATTTACATTTAATAAGTGTCTACGCCATGTCGGCATGATGAGCATTTGTTTTTTCGTTTTTCTCTCGTGAAGATTATCAAACCTAGCTAATCCAGTTACAACTACATCCTCATCAGGATACCCTAATGTCTTCGTAATAATCCGCTTTTCATACTCTGAACTTGAAATAATTAAATCTTGCTTATATCTCTCCTTACTTAAATACGGAGCAATATTATGAATGATTACACCATGTTGCAAACAAATATTATTTTTTTTAGAAACTATATTTCCAAACCATTTAATAAATTGTTGTTTCGGCCTAGGATATGAACATTCTTCGAATACCCAAGCACTTATATATGTACTTGCAGCCAGCATATAAACCTTATGCTTAAAAGAAGAATGATATATAACATTACCATATTGCTCAACTTTATCTAAATGAGGTGAATCTTCATTAATTACATAATATATTTTTTCTGATGGATATTTTTCGCGACAATACTTGAAGAAGAAGAATCCATTATCTTCAGCCTGATCCTCACGCTCCCCAACTAACCAAATCTCTTTTCCTGCAAAGCGTATCTTTACAAATAAACTCAATACAAGAATAAGTACTTTATACAATGAATTTTTAACATATCCAAATACCCTTTGAATTCCTCGGATAGGTTTTGTAATTTTCCAAGATAAAGATTCTTCTAAGAGATGTGGATTTTTTTCAAAATACGTTTCATACTTTTGTGATTGATTATACCAGTACCTCTTACTCCTAAATATCACCATGTATTTCATCGCTTCATCATATAAACCCAAAATTATAAGATTTAAAAATTCCTTATATCCTTCATTCCCCTTATAAATACGTTCATCCGAGATAGATAAGAGGCCCTTCAACACATTCAATAATGTCTCTTGATGATCTTTTTCTACTTCATTTAAAAAGGTGTTTTTATCCACTAAATTTAATATTTGTTTAAAAAGTATAATTTTCAAATCTTGATTAAACTCTTCTCCATAATCACTTATCAAAGAATCAAAAATATACTGAATATCTTTTATTGAATTTATTATATACTTTTCATTAAATGGTGTTTTGTTTTTATATTTTATATTAGTTGCAAAATCATAATTTAGACCTGCCAAATATAACTTAACATCTAAATATTTAATTTTCGATTCATTTAATTGAGAGATAAAATTAAATTCCTTCGCTAACAAAACTTCTTTCTTTATTATTTTTAATGCTGTAATTGTAGCAAAGTTACTCTGTATTATATTTTTTTTATTTATAATTTTTTTCTCATTTTTTTCTTCTAAACAAGCAGATATAAAATCTAAATCCTTCTTTTGTGCAGCATTATATAAACTTTCGTATACATTTGGCCTAAACTTTGTATAAAAATCAAAGAAAGTAATATACTTCCCTCTTAATCCTTCTACATCAATCTTTCCTTCTTTTAATATTATATTCAGCTTACAGCTCTCTTTTAATTTTTCTACAAATCTAACCATATCCAAAGTAACATTTTCATAATTATAAAAAATAAGCAATTCAAACTCATTAGCACCGATAGTCTGTTTTTGTAACAATTCAAAGGCCTGTTTAATTACACCTTCATCATGAGCCCGTAATTGTGTTACTACGCTTAGTTTCATTCAAAAATCTCCCTTTGATAATATCTTTTAATTTAAAATTCCTATTTCTAAGAAATTTAGTAATCCTCCAAGAAAAGCTATTACGGATAGCCGTTTGTTTCCTATATCTTTGCTGTAATTCGGTTCCTTGTTTTAACCACCATCTTCTTGAAATTAACATGCTATTATATGCCAATGCTTCATTTATATAATTTTTTTCGATTAGACTTAAGAAGGGTTCTTCCCAAACTAAATATTTCTTCACTATTTCAATATCATAACCATCTACTACTCTGTTCACTAAATTAATTAATCTCTTCTTCTCTTCAATTGGTAGTTTATTAAAATCTGGATCACAAATTTTCCAAAGAATTGACCTTAACGCATTTACCTGAAAATAACTATATTCCTTATCGTTTAATTTTGGTTTAATTGCATCTACAGACTGTACATCATTCTCAACAGAAGAAAGAATATCTTGCTGTGTCAACGATAGATTGCGATCATCATCACGTGCCCTATACCTATAAACATTTTTGGGAATATAACTAAACTTTTTAGCTTTTGTAAATAATTGAACATCATAAAATTTATCTTCCCCATTCCTCATTCCCTCGATGAAAGAAATTTTATGTTGTCTAACAAATGCCGTCCTTACTAACTTTAAAGTAATAGCTGTTTTCACCTGTAAAAAGAATGGTGATACCTCTATGTTAGTATTCATATATGGTTTTTGTAAAAGATAGTGTTTAAAAGTTGAATGTTGGAATGTTGATCCATCACTATCATTAAAACTTTCCATTTTCCCCATAACAAAGTCTGATTTATACTCCTCGGCAATATTAAGTAAAGTTTCATATGCATCCGCTGGTATATAATCGTCTGGATCCATAAATATTAGATATTTTCCTTTCGCAATATCAATACCAATATTTCTTGGTTTACCAGGTGCGCCACAATTTTTTTCCAAGTGTATAGCTTTAAAATTATTATAGTTCTCAGCATATTGATCTAAAACTTTTCCCGTATTATCTGTAGAACAATCATTCACCATAATAACTTCCAAATTCTCTACACCAATTGTTTGATTTACTAAAGAATTTAAACACTCCTCTATATACATCTCTACATTGTATATAGGCAAAATCACCGAAATTAGTGGCTTTTTCAAATCTCTACACTCCCTTTATATTTTCGAATAACATTTGACAATGTAGCTCTTTTGGCTTAATAACGTACTTATTTACTTGCTCCAAATTAAGACTTTTCAATGAACTTTCAAAATCATTTAGTAAAAGATATATATCTTTTTCACTTTCTACTCTTTTTCCAAACAACTCTGTCCTATGATTAATCGGGCCTTCATTATAGTGTTTAGAATAAAATTCATCATAATCAAACTGAAAAAAAATAACTGGCTTATTCATATAAGCAAAATCAAATGAAACTGTAGAATAATCTGTAATTAGTAAACAATGTCGTTTTAATAGACTTTGTACTGTTTCTTCACCTTGTTTCATGACCTTGATTCGTTCATGAAATACAGGTGTTTCTGCATCTAATTTTTGAGTCTGATAATGAGGAAAGAAAGTCAATGTCATATCTTGCTCTTCTAACATCTGATGGAGCTCTTTACTTTTTAAAAATGACATATATGTCTGCCAGTACTTAGATTTCATTAATTGGTCTTTCGTTTTAATCCAACTTCTCCAAGTTGGCATGAGTAAAATTTCATTTCCTTTACTTTCATCCTTTAATGCATCCCAACGTGCAAGCCCCGTTACGATTACTTCATCTTCCTCATATCCAAATTCTTTGACGATATGCTCCTTTTCAAACTGTGAGGACACAACAAATAGAGAATAGCCCATTCGATTTTTATTTAACACATGATTTACACGACTTACACCTATAACCCCATGTTGAATAAAAATCTTCTTATTTTGCTGCCATTCGGGATAATACTTTAAAATGTGTTTATAATCATCTGTATACATATTGGCTGTTTCTGAATAACTATTAATTGTTTTATTACAAATTAATAAATAGAATGTATGTTTAAAACTTCCATATTGGATTATATTACCTAATCCTTCGATATTCTTATAATCATTACTTTCCTTATTAATAATATAAAAAGCTGGAACATCAGGATGTTTCTTTCGAATATACGTAAATAAGTGATAGGAATTATCTTGTGCTGTATCTTCTCTTTCACCAATTAACCATATATTCTTTCTACGAAAATATGATCCAAATAATTTATAGAATATAATTGCAAGTAATGCTTTATAATTTTTTCTTTTAAATAATCCTAAATCATAGCGAATTGATCGCTTAACTTCACTATATGTATTCATCATTCTCTTCATATAGTTAGACTTATAAATTTGAATTGTAGCTTCACCATTTTTATATAGCATCTTAATATCCAATGAATTTTCATTTTGATACTTTGTATTATTGCGTAACTGCGCTAACAGAACCCTTAGCGGTTCTTCAATAACAGTTTTCCCTATGCTGAGGCGTATCGATATTTTCCATTCTCCCTCTTCTAACAAATCTCTTACATTGACTTCTATTGTTTTAAAACCCGCATCATTATAGTCAATGGTATTATTAGAAAATAGGTATGATATATCAGTACGTAAGGAGTTTTTTAGTTGAATTGTTTTAGTGGTTTCATCTTTATAAAATACTAATTCTTTTTTTATTTTTTTAGTTGATAAATTTTCAACAAATGCATATCCACTAATTGCAAGAATCTCTTTACGAAGTTTTATTCCTTCAATTTTATGAACTACGGTTAAATTATTAACTTGTAATAATTCTTTATATCGAGGGAAAAATCGATAATAAAAATAATAATATTTCTCATTATCATATACATGTTCTTTAGAAATCAATTCATCCTGAAGGATTTTTAATAATTTCTCTAAACCTATATAATCATTTTCTTTTATCATTTCAGTTATTAATTGATCCCGCACATTAAAATCTTCTACATGTTTAAAACTAATTAGGCTTGATAGAAACTTATTTCCAAGTTGAATGACTTCTAAAAGCTTTTCATTTGAAAAATCTTTTCCCTTTAAAACAATGGAATCCACAAAGAATTTCCACTGCCTTGCCTCTATAGTATGGATTAATGCAAGCCTTTCTCTCTCTCTATACATGGCCGTTAATTTCATTTGTAATATAACTAACTGATTAAAAAATGTAATCGTTGTATTTTTAGATAGGTTATTATTAACGTTATCTACTATCCTATAATACAGCAACGGTATTTCACTTACGATTATCCTTTCTGCAACCAACAAACATTGTTGTGTAAATAGCAAGTCTTCCCCTACCCAAAGATCTTCATCAAAATGAATACCATTAAGGACACACATTTCTCTTTTAAATATCTTATTGCTCGCGGATGGAGTGAAATGTAATTCTAAGTTCTCCGCAACGTTTCTAATTAATGGGAATTCCTTATTGAATAATTTTTTCATATATGAAAGTGGCCAATTTTTATATTCATTAAAACAAATAATATTGGCAATAACCATATCTGCATTATTTCCACTCGCAACCTCATACATTTTCTCGTATGCAGCTAAATGTACATAATCATCCGCATCTAAAAATGTAACATATTCCCCTTTTGCTTTTTGTAATCCAGCATTACGAGCAGCACTCACACCAGCATTCTGTTGTCTATAAACTTTCAAATTATTATGTTGCTTTTCATACTGCCCCAATACTCTCATACTATTATCGGTTGAGCCATCATCAACAAGAATTATTTCGATCCCCTTTAATGTCTGCTCAACAACAGACTGTAAACACTGAGCTAAATATTGTTCTTTGTTATAATTTGTAATTACTACACTTAGCTTTACTTCCTTCAAGAAACCCTCATTCCCATCTTTTAGTTCATATGGTAACTTAGAAATCGAAAATATTTTCTCGTATATTATTCCAAATTATTATATATATTTATAAAGAGTTTTTTTTCATTTTCCCAATTATAATTATTACGGGCAATGAAGCTATTTTCTCTCATTTTTTCTCTTTCTTCTGGATGTTCTAGTATATAGTTTACTCCTTCAGCAATGGAAGCAGGATTGTGAGAATCTATACAAACCCCAACATATTCATTTTCCACCACACGTTGTATCTCTGGAAAACTACAAGCAACAACAGGAACCCCGCTCATCATATATTCAAATAGTTTATTAGATGAAGCTGAATAATGATTAAAACAAACGTTATTTAAAACTTGAAAACCTAAATAAGCGTTCTTTGTATAGTGTAATAATTCATTCACAGGTACTTTCGGAATGAATTTCACTTTATTTTCCAAACCTAAATCCAATACCATCTTCTGTAACTCAGGTTTAATACGTCCATCACCAATAAATACAAGTGTGCCCTTTTTAAACATTGGAGCTGCTTGTACTAGCTTGTCTAGACCTCTCCCCACTTGAACTCCGCCTTGATATAATAAGATAGGCTCTTCCTGTGAAATTTCTAACACTTCATGCAAATTAATCGAATTACTGTCCTCTGGTTGTGTTACAAAAGGATAATTATGAATGACCTTAGGGTAAAAGCCATATAAATCTTCCGCATATTTTGCACGAGTATGATTTTCCATAATCATTACATCTGTATATTTCAGAAAGAATTTTTCCATAATCCCATAAATTTTACTATTGTATCCGGTACGGCTGGTCTGTACCTCATGTGAATCATAGATTAATTTCTTTTTTCTAAATACTTTTGCACAAAGCCATCCTTGTGGTAGTGTATTTAAATCATTGGAATGATAGAAATCATATTCTTTTTTCAAACCAACCTTAACCATTTGAATCAGTATGTAAGAGCGTACAATTAATGTACGTAGCTTTCTCATAGAAAATATTGCACCAAATAACAATATCAAACATGTTATCATTGGGAATTTCCACAAACAAAGTGCTGCAATTACTCCAAATAAAAACATTGTAACTATATTTTTCGTTATCAACTGCTTTACTCGTTTTGCTGCACCCAAGCCTTTTTGTAAAAGAGATAGTCGATTATTTACACGTGTTACTGTAAATCCTTCTTTTCGCATCTCCCACTTAGGTAAATCATTTTGTTTCCAATCATGAATACATATCAGGTCTACTTCATAATCCTCTTCAGCTAAAGCCGTGCATTCCCTTAATACACGAGCATCATTTGTGAAGTGATTCCATACGAACATACACACTTTCTTCTGTTGCATCATTTTCCTCCATTAAACTTGTTAATACTTTAATATTATTTTTCCATCTCAAATATTGGAAAGCAAATTCATGACCATTATTTCCTAATTTTCTACGTAATATCTCATTTTCAGCTAGTTTGATAACGTGCTCTCCTAATTCTTTAGCTGTTCGATCACTTGAAATCAAACCACATTGAGCTTCATTAATAACTTTTTCAGCATATCCAGACACATCTCCAATAATAGGCTTTTTCATACACATATAATCAATAACCTTTCCTGGTAAAACGGTTTGAAATACTTTTTCATCTACTAAACTAACATATGCAATATGTGCCTTTGCAACTTCTTTTAGGGTTTTATTACGACTTTTTGCTTTAATAATTTCTATATTAGAAAGTTTTTTTTCTTTAATAACTTCAGCCACCTGATAACTTTTAAACCCATAGCCAATTATTTTAAATTTAATATTTTCCTTTTCTCGTAGATATTCAGCCACCTCAATCAACTTTAGTACATCTTGAGCTAACCCGATATTTCCTGTATAAATTACTTCAACTACCTCAGTACTCGAATCAGTTATAGGTTGTTTAGTTTCTATCATATGTAATTCTTCTTCTGTTAAAGAGTTTGGCATAAATGATACTTTTTCACGTCTAACATCTTTTAACTCCAGGTATGGAATAAACCCAGCGCTATTTACAATAATTTGATCAGCTACACGATATAATATCTTTTCTAAAGCATATGCTATCGATAATACAAACCGATTTGCAAAGACTCCAACTCCCAACAATGATTCCGGCCATAAATCTCGGACATCTAATAACAATTCAGCTTTCAACTTTTTTTTAGCAAAAAAACCTGCTATACCAATAAAAATAGGCGGAGTTGAAACGAATACATAATCATATTTTTTATCCATACGGAATATAGCCATAATAAAAAGCATTGTGATTTCTAAATACAAAAATAATCTCCTTAGCATATTATTTGTGTATTTTTTTACTCTTGGCTTTACTCTTATAACATCTTCGCTATTTATCGATTCTTCATCCCAAAATTCCTTTTTCTTATATAAATTCTCATTTGGATATCTTGGATCAGTAGTCAAGATTGTAACATCGTATCCTCTTTCACTTAATTCCAAATAAATATTCTTTATTCTATTGGCCGCACTTCCAATTTCCGGATAAAAATTTTGTGCTATTACTAACACTTTCTTCATTTCTCTATGTCCCTTCTTCCTCCCATATCAAATAATACCCCATTCTATTTTACCTAATCACTGCCTATTTTTACTATTTTTTAACAAAGTTCGCTTTAAATTTACAAAGTTCGCTTTAAATTTACAAATACAAGGATATCACTAAATCTGACAAAATTGAACCTTTCTAATTAATAATTTAGCTTTTTATAACTAATATAAATACAACGATATATATAAATATAAATAAAAAGTGTTACATTCTTGATATTTACTAATAAGTGCCTTAATACAAATAAACCTTGAACAGTAGATAAAAAAGCTAACTGTTCAAGGTTTACAGTATTTCAAATAATATTAATTCAATATTTATCGCAAAGCACGACGTGGTAATTTATCGATATTCTCTAACATAATACCTGTACCAACCGCAACACATTGCATTGGGTTTTCAGCAATTAATACTGGTACTTTTAGTTCTTCTGCTAGAAGCATGTCGATACCGTGTAGTAAAGCTCCACCACCTGTTAGAATAACACCGCGGTCGATAATGTCCGCAGATAGTTCTGGTGGCGTGCGCTCTAGTACGCCTTTTGCAGCTTGTACAATGATAGCCGCGTCTTCTTTTAGTGCTTCTGTAATTTCTTCAGAGCATACTGTAATTGTACGTGGTAAGCCCGTTACCATGTCACGTCCGCGAATTTCAAGCTCTTCGCTACGCGCACCTGGGAATACTGTACCAACTTTAATTTTAATATTTTCTGAAGTACGTTCTCCAATTAATAGCTTATACTTACGTTTAACGTAGTTTAAGATCTCCATGTCAAACTTATCGCCAGCCATTTTGATAGAGGAAGAGGTAACAATATCACCCATAGATAGTACAGCGATATCTGTTGTACCTCCACCAATATCAACAACCATGTTACCGCTTGGTTGGAAGATTTCCATACCAGCACCAACTGCGGCTACTTTTGGTTCTTCTTCTAAAAATACTGTTTTACCACCTGAACGTTCAGCAGCCTCACGAATTGCTTTTTGTTCTACAGATGTGATATTTGTTGGACAGCAAATTAAAATGCGAGGTTTTGAAAAGAAGCTCTTTACGTCCAATTTGTTAATGAAATACTTTAACATTGCTTCTGTAATTTCGAAATCTGCGATTACACCATCTTTAAGCGGACGAATTGCTACAATATTACCAGGTGTACGTCCCACCATACTTCTTGCTTCTTCACCTACTGCTAATACTTTACCTGTGTTACGATCAATTGCCACAACAGATGGCTCATTTAATACAATACCTTTGCCTTTAACATGAATTAATACATTAGCCGTACCTAGGTCAATTCCGATATCTCGCGCAAACATTCCCGTCATTTCCTCCTCGATATTCAAAATCAGGTTACACCCGAATTCTTTTACACCTAATTTCTGATTTTATCATAAATTTAACAGAAACGTAATATTCGCAAAAAGAATTCTTCTGAAAAATATTACCGAATTGAAACGGAATGTTTGCGATCGCATATTTATTGACGGACCGGCTTTTCTACATCTTCTTTTCTATACTTTTGCTTTGTTGCTTCTCCGCCTCTTAAATGACGAATAGACTTATGATAATCAAGAATTTCTTTTACTTCATTTGCGAGCTCTGGATTAATTTCTGGTAGACGTTCCGTTAAATCTTTATGGACTGTACTCTTTGATACCCCAAATTCTTTTGCAATGACACGCACTGTCTTTCTTGTCTCCACGATATACTTACCAATCTTGATAGTTCTCTCTTTGATGTAATCGTGCACACCACTCGCCTCCCTAAATTGGATGTGAGAAGTGTGAAATGAGCCTCGCTGCATACGACTAAGAAGTAAGTGTGAGTGCTGTTTGTAAGCGTTAAACATTCTTGGATTTATAATGAAATGATTCACGATTTCTCACCTCAAACACTCTCTTTGCTTTGGTTTATACCATTGTATTGCCCGCACTACTGATATATGCTACATGTTCAATATTTTTACAGAGAAGATGCTACAAATTTAGTATTTTATCTATAAAACACCTTATGATAAAAAAATAAGAGTATGTGGTATTTAATTGAAATCAAATACCACATACTCTTTATCTCGATTATTTATCTTGTTTACCATAATTCCCTTTTACTATTTCAGAGAATGTTTTTATATCTAAATCTGCCTTAATAACAAAACGATTAACTTTTAATATATCACTTTCTTTAGTAGCATAATCAGATGTGTTTACAAATGCCATCTGGAATTTAGAATCCTTTAATTCTTTAACAATCTTATCATTGTATTTTCCAAACGGATAAGAAAGGTAATCCGTCTTTAAAGCATCTTTACTCTTTAAAATGTCATTTTTAATTTCCGCATTATTCTTATTAAATACCACAGCTTCTCCTTTTTCTAATTTATGCAGAGAATCAGTATGGCTACCAAATTCAAAAACATCTCGCATTTTATCCATTTCAGATTTACTTAGAGCTTGGATTTTCTTAGGATCAAATTTCTCTTCTTGATTGTTAATTCTTGATGTAACAACAAAGGAAATGGCATGCATTTTATATTTTTTTAAAATAGGATATGCATAAATATAATTTGACTTTGATGCATCATCAAAAGTAATTAAAACACTTTTTTCTGGAAGATTCTTTTTATTTTTTATAAATTCCTCTAATTCTTTTGCAGTAATTGCTCTATAATTATTATCCGCTAAATATTTTATTTGTTTCTCAAATTGCTCCACCGCTAAAACTGTTCCTTTATTTTTAAAAGCTTCACTATTTTCTTTTTCAGTTCCCTTTAGTAAATGATGATATAATAAAACAGGCACTTTCTCCTGCTTACCTGCAGTGCTCATTTTATTAAAAATAAAAAATCCAATCCCAGCGATTAGCGCTACTACAACCGCCATTAAAATAATTAATTTTTTCGAACTTTTACTCTCTCTAGCTTTCAATTTAAAACTTCCCCCTCAACCACAACAAAAAAACACAGTATTTTAGATTCCTACTGTATTCAAATATCGTTTTCCTATGTAAAAAAATCACAATTAGTATTATACGGCCTAGCTTTAAAAATTCCAATAGGTGTACAAAAAGAAAAAGACACTCTTTCTTAGAGTGTCATTCTTCTCGTTCCAACTCTTCTTCTAACAATTGATGGTGGGGAACCTCTTTCTTACCGGCAATATAATAATATAAAGTGAATAAAACAAACAATAAAATAATAGCAGTCGACAGAACAAATAAAAATGACACAGTATCCCCTCCTTTTTTTAATATATATTCGAGAATCTCGTCATTTTTCCTTGTTATTGCAACTTTTTTCTCGAAATTGAGTATTTTTATATAAAGTGAAACTTTAATCAGTGGGCGCCATTTCCCACTGATTATTAGTTGAACCAATCGGGCTTTTACGGGCAGTTGACCCCAGGCCTAACTTCTTAGCTTTCACTGAATTTTGAAGTAGAGGTCTTACTGCCCGTTAATGCGGGGTAAAAGTAAAAAAATCAGCTCTCCTAGTGAGAACTGATTTTTTCACTTTCTTATTCTTGTGAAGAAGAACTGTTAGATGATTCTGTAGAATCATTTGTTGATTTTTCTTCTTTCTTCGGCTCTTCTTTTTTGTCACTAGTCGAACCGCTTGTTGATTTTTCTTCTTTTTGAGACTTATCTTCTGTTTTACTTTCTGGTTTCGTGCTCGTTGACTTCTCTTCTTTTTGAGATTTGTCATCAGCCTTTTTACCAGAAGCATTCGTTGCTTTTGCAGCACCTGCATCAGCTTTAATTTCTGCTACTGACTTATTTAAGTAGCGCTCAGGGTTCACAGCCACATTGTCTTTACGTACTTCAAAGTGAACGTGAGAACCTGCTTCTTTATTCATTGCACTTAGACCGGATGTTCCTAATACTTCACCTTGTACAACTCGTGCACCTTTTTCTACTTTCACACTACCTAAGCTTTGATAAGAAGCTGCTACACCATTTCCACTATCAACTGTTACAACATAACCAAGAAGTGAATCTTTTTCAGCTTTCGTTACTGTACCGCTTAAAGCAGCAGCTACATTGAATTCTTTTCCATTCTTCGCAGCAATGTCGATTCCTTTATTTGGGGAATATGTGTTGTTATAAAAGACAAGTGCTTTTTCTTGTTCCGCCTCAGTTGCTGCATCTTCATAGAATTTCTTCTGCACGACTACTTCCGCATTAGCGGCAGCTGGCATTTTCACTACTTCTGAAGATTTCGTTACTGGTACTGCTGGATCTTCCGATTGTGTATACGGTGTTGCTTGATCTTGGTTCGGAGTCTTCTTCGGATTAGCTCCTTGGAACCATAGCGCAACCATTAAAATTACCGCTGCACATGCAATGTATAGTGCCGGAAACACCCATCTTTTTTGAAATAAATGTACTACCTTTTGCGACTTTTTATTATTTCTTCCTCGCATTCCATCATCACCTCAGCAATCATTTTGAACAATATTCACGTATCCTATACAACGTATAACTAATTACTTTTCGACAAAATATGTAAAAATATGTATAGGAATTGTAAAATTTCCGAGGAAATGATAGAAAAAAGAAAAAACTGAGCACTTTCCGCTCAGTTTTTAGTCCAATTGTTTCTTTTTATATACGATTAAACATGCAATAAGTGAAATAACGAGCCACACTCCAACATTTAGCATATGCCCACTAATACTACTAAACCCAGCACCATCCACTAAGCTTTTAATCGCTTTTTCAAGATGAGATGTTGGAAGATAACTAATCATCGTCTTAATTACTTTATTTTCAACCATTGGCTCAAATTGTACAGCTAAATACATCGTCATTAATATTGGCATTCCAATTAGTGATGTTTGCGGGACAGACTCAGCTAATAATCCAATCACTGTTCCAATTAAAATGAATAGAATTGTTCCACATAAGAAAATAAATGCTAACAATAAGAGATTGCCACTTAATTGATCTAAAATGAATAAGTTTACAATGGAAATGCCCAACGTTAAACATGCTGTTAATATACTTTTCCCAAGAAGAACTTCAACAGAAGAAGCTGGTGATAGCATTAACACACGTAACGTATGTTTTTCTTTCTCTTCTGCAATTACCATTGATTGAACAAACCCTGCTACAAATAGAAAGGACATTAAAGTAATAATGCCAACTCCTGCCTGTCCTTCTCCAAATCGGCTAAATATAAATGCAAATATAATTGGTAAAGATGCCATTAACAAAACTTGTGAATTTGTCTTAAAATCCTGTACTTCTTTTCTAAAAATAGCTGATACACGTCTCATTGAAAATGTCATTATAGTCCCCTCCCAGTAACTTCAATAAAGATATCGCCTAGCGTTGGTTCGTGTGAATGAATGGATAGTAATTCACCTTTTTTCATCCATTCTGAAATACGTTTTGCACCTAATTCATCTTTTTGCACGACTTCTTTTTGCTTATCTTTTAATACAACTTGTATTTGATCTTTCGCGTATTGTAGACGAAGGTTTTCTGGTGTATCAAGCGCTACAATTTCTCCGCCGCATAGAAAGGCGATGCGGTTACAAAGCGTCTCTGCTTCGTTCATATTGTGAGTCGTTAAGAAAATCGTCGTTCCTTCTTTATTTAAGTCTTTTAAGATTTTATGAATGTTTTGTACGTTTACTGGATCGAGTGCGGATGTTGGTTCATCTAAGAAGAGGATATCTGGTTTATGAAGGATTGCTCTAGCTAATGTAACGCGCTGCTTCATTCCTTTTGATAGTTTCTTTACTGGTGTTTTTTTATCATCTAATAAATTCACTTGCGCTAGCACTTCATCAATTCGTTCTTTTTTACAATCGTATAAGTCACAAAATAATAGTAAGTTATCATAAATGCTAAGTCTTTCATATAAACCGCTGTTGTCTGTTAAAATACCAATTCGTTTATAATCGATGCTGCTTGGGCCTGTAATATCTTTTCCTAATACCTTTACCGTTCCAACACTATGGAGTAATTGAGAAGTTAAAATCTTTACTGTTGTCGTTTTTCCAGATCCACTTGGTCCAAGGAATCCGAAAATCTCTCCTTGCTTCACCTCAATATTTACATTTCGAAGTGCCGTTTTTTCGTTGAAACTTTTCATTACATCTTTCATTTCAATTGCCAATGTCATCCCGTCATCCCCTTTGTTTTTCTTTTTATAGATGAAAGTCGCTTTAGCGCTTTTCGTTTGTTTGTTTCGCTTTTCTTGACTCAATCATATGAAAAACAACGGGGTTACGCAGTAAAATACCAGTAAAAGGAGTATTTTTACCAGTGAATGAATCGTATTTTAAGCTTATTGGAGCAATTTTTATAGCCCAATCACACCTTTTAATTCATCCATTCGTCCTTTTGAAAGCGGAATTGAACTTTTTCTTTCGTCATCCAAAATTAAACTAAAACTATTACGAGTCCACGTAATCACTTCTCGTACTCTTTGTAAATTCACAAGGTACGAGCGATGACATCTAAAGAACCCGAATCCTGTTAATCTCGCTTCTAGTTCACTTAATGTTAATGCACATACGAAATCACCTTCGCGCACATGAATATGTGTCACTCCGTTTTGCGTTTCAATGAAATGGATTTCCATCGGGTCTAATAAAATGATTTTATCGTTCACTTTCGCTGGTATTCTTTCTAACTTCATTTGCGGAATCATTTGAACGACTTTTTCTTCATCAACTTCTTCTACTTCCTCTTTTTCGATTTCTACTTTTTTCACACCAGCATTGTTTAATATGTATACATCTTCTGTTAACGAAAGAGCGTCCGATAGAAACGATGACGTAATAAAAATGGCCTTTCCTTGCTCTTTCATTTTCATAATTGCTTTTCGAATAATAATCGTACTCTCTGTATCTACATTTTGTTCTGGCTCTTCCAAAATAACTAAATCTGGATTATGAACCATAACTCGCCCAATATGAAGGCGACGTTTCTCTGAAAATGATAGTTTTTCTATTTTAACGTTTAATTTATCTAAGAGCCCGACATATTGTACTACTTCTTCCGTGCTCATATTTGATTCATAAAGTCCTATTAAAAACTTGAAGTATTCCTTTACCTTCAAACGGTCGTATGCTTCATCTTTCAAAAAACAAAAACCGATGCGTGAATAATTTTTCTTTCCAATCGCTTCTCCCTCAAATAGCACGTTGCCAGTTGAAGCTTCTTCCTCACCAATAATAATGCGGTGCAACACTTTAGCTGTATGGTTATTACATTGCAAAACAACACATTGTCCTTGCTCAACCTTCAGTTCAACTGCTGGTAACTGGTTCGTCTTCCCTAATTGTCTCAACTCCAATAACGCCATTTTGTCTCCCCCAAATGCTTTTTATCACATTATACCAAACAATTAATGGAAATTTTTGATATTTTATGAAGCACCATAAAAAGAAGACTATCCAAATGAAAGGATAGCCTTCTTCTCTAGTTTTGTTCTACCATATAAGTCTCGAGCTGATCACGTAGTGCTCTCTTTAAAAACTTCCCTACAGATGTTTTCGGAATTTGATTTACAAATAAAATATCATCTGGCATCCACCATTTCGGAAATTCTACTTCTAGTAAAGCGTACAGTTCTTCTCTTTCTACTGCTTGTCCCTTTTTTAATACGACGCAAGCAACGGGACGTTCTTGCCATTTTTCATGCGGCACCGCCACAACAGGTGCTTTTAACACTTTATCGTGCGACATTAAGGCATTTTCCAAATCTACGGAAGAAATCCATTCGCCTCCACTTTTAATTCAGTCTTTCGTACGATCAGCAATCTTAATACATCCTTCCGAATCAACCGTGACAATGTCTCCTGTATAGAGTCAACCGTCTTTCATTGATTCTTCTGTACGTTCACCCTTATAATAGCTTCCAGCGATCCATGGGCCCCTTAAACAGAGTTCTGTCACCACTGAACATTGACGATTTTTTTAATATATCAACGATTCGACAAGGAACCTATCCACTAACAGAAGAAAACCGTCCCAATATATCTCTTGGAACGGTCTCTTTTCCCCCTACTTCTTCACCATTAACTTTCCTTCATAATCATTCATCGACTTTATTTCGACACCCTTATAATAATGAGCAACGATATCTGTATATTTCTTACCTTCCGCTGCCATGCCATTTGCTCCGTATTGGCTCATGCCAACGCCGTGACCGAATCCCTTCGTTGTAACGACGATTTTATCCCTCTCTTGTTTCCACGTGAAGTCAGAAGAGCGTAAATCTAGCTTTTCACGAACTTGCTTTCCTGTTAATGTTTTCCCTTGAAATTCTACATCTTTTACTCGCTTTCCTTCCGTAAGATCTTTAATATTTCCAACCTTCCCGTCTGCCAACACCTTCACACCAAGACGTTTTTGAAAGTCAGCTACTGTAAAAGTTTGCTCGCTCGTAAATTTTGGAGAGGCTTGATCCCACGGACTATCTACGCTCTTTAAGTACGGATAATCATTTCCCCAATAATCAGCCGCATTTTCTGTCCGGCCATTACTCGTTGAGAAGAAGGATGCTGAGATTGGTTTTCCATCGTATGTTAAAACTTGTCCTGCGGTTTTCGAAACGGCTTCTTCGATTTTTTTCAAGTTATTTTCGTAGTTATTACCCCATTGTTTCTTCAATTCTTCTTTACTTTTGTACACTTGATCTTTCACCGTATCTGTCACGTCCGCATTATTTTTCTTTCCTCCGCTTAGCATACGCTGCACCGCAAATGTTCTCGCTGCTAATGCCTGCGCCTTTAGCGCCTCTATTTCAAAACTGGCATTCATCTCAGAAGCTACTACACCGGTCACATACTCCTCCATAGGTAATGTTTCTACCTTCTTTTGCTGATCACGATATACAGCAACTTGAATCGCTGTATCCACTTTCCCTGGAGCTGGTATACTATCTATCGCTGGAGGAGTTTTAGAAGCTGCTTCTTCCCCTACTTTTGCTTTCGCAAACGGAATAACAAGAGCAGCAGGTACAATGATAACGAGCGCTATTAGAAGCGCTACTGTGATAAAAAGTGGCTTTGAAAATTTCATCTTATTTCCCCCAATATCCAAAAGCTTTACTCCATTCATTCTTATGGAACAACTCTTTCTTTTAGAACATACTGAAGGGGAACCATATAAAGTGGAACTTTAATTAGCCGCACCAATCGAATGTTTACGGGCAGTTAACGCAGGATAAAACAAAAATTTTCTAAATATTTTTACTGGTACGTGCATAAGTATAGAATTTATTGACTATAACAGTAATAACCCAAAAAAATAGCCCCTACGTCAAAAGACGTAGAGACTATTTCAATTAAGCGTGAAGATCAGAAACTTCTTGTTCTTTCACTTCTTCTACTTTTTCGTTTACACGTTCAATAGTTGCACCTAATGCAGCTAATTTCTTATGGAAATCTACATAACCACGGTCAAGATGCTTTAACTCAGTTACACGAGTGTAACCTTCAGATACTAAACCAGCTAAGATTAATGCAGCAGCAGCACGTAAGTCAGTTGCACCTACTTCAGCACCTTGTAAGCTGTTTGGACCGTTCATAATAACAGAACGACCTTCAATTTTAATATCAGCATTCATACGACGGAATTCTTCAACGTGCATAAAGCGGTTTTCGAATACCGTTTCTGTAATCATACTTGTTCCATCAGCTTGTAGTAATAATGCCATCATTTGTGATTGCATGTCTGTTGGGAAACCTGGGTGAGGCATAGTTTTAATATCAACCGCTTTTAACTTATCTGGGCCGATAACACGTACACCTTCATTTTCCTCAATAACTTTAACACCCATTTCTTCCATTTTCGCTGTAATTGAGCGTAAATGTTCAGGTACAGCATTTTCAATTAAGATGTCTCCACCAGTAATTGCCGCTGCAACCATGAATGTTCCCGCTTCAATACGGTCAGGAATAATAGAGTGGTTTCCACCATATAATTTATCAACGCCTTCGATACGAATCGTTCCAGTTCCAGCTCCGCGTACTTTCGCTCCCATTGCATTTAAGAAGTTAGCTAAGTCAACGATTTCTGGTTCTTTCGCTGCGTTTTCAAGGATTGTTGTCCCTTTTGCTAATGTAGCTGCAGACATAATGTTTTCTGTCGCGCCCACGCTTGGGAAGTCTAAATAAATTTTAGCTCCTTTTAGTTCTCCCTCAACGTATGCCTCAACAAAACCATTACCAACCTGTACTTTTGCTCCCATTGCTTCGAAGCCTTTTAAATGTTGGTCAATTGGACGTGAACCAATTGCACATCCACCAGGAAGTGCAATACGAGCACGACCGTTACGTGCAAGTAATGGTCCCATTACTTGAACAGATGCACGCATTTTACGTACATATTCAAATGGTGCTTCAATGTTTAGTTCTTTAGAAGCATCGATTGTTACTTGGTTATTTTCAAATACGACTTCAGCATTTAAATGACGTAATACCTCATTAATTGTGTATACATCAGACAAAACTGGTACTTCAGATAGTACATTCTTTCCATCACTCGCTAATAGGGCTGCAGCGATTATAGGTAATACAGCATTTTTTGCGCCCTCAACACGCACTGTGCCGTTTAACCGCTTTCCGCCACGGACGATGATCTTTTCCAAATTATTCCCCTCCGTGTCCTTTTTTCAGTATCTATTCACTCAATACTCAGAAGTTATGATCGGTGTGCCAACCACAATTGTATCTTTGTTGTCTGTAGAACGTATTGCTATTTGCACATTTATTTTCTCTCTATTTGTTGAAAGAGCGTCATCCCACTTTTTATTGTATGCGGAGACTGACACAAATGCTCTTTCTTCTATCTGTTCGATCGCTCTTGCTGAAAGATCTTTCAAAACCTGATTGGTTTTATTTTGCAAAACACCTTCAATCTTATCATTCAGTACACCTTGAACACAAGTGTAAATTATAGGTTTTTCACTAAAAATTTTATTTGTTTTCTGAATGTACTTCGGGTCCCATTTCGCCCCGCTTACTTCAAAAATAATGAAAGTGTTTTCTTTAGTATTTTCCTTACTCCATGTTACTACTACTCGTTCTTCATAAGAAGAAAATTTTTTATAGGATGTAGCTTTATATCCATCTGGAGATTGCTCTAATTCCCACTTTTGAACATTCGCCTTGTCCTTCACATCGTTTAACAACTTTTGAAACGTATGTATATTAGAAATTGTTTTTGTTTCTCGCGCTAACCATGACCACTTCTCTACTTTAGCATCATTTTTCTCTAAAGTTGCAATCATGCTCTCCATTTTCTGTTCATCGCTGATCGGTTTCATCTCTCTATATCCAACCAAAAATAAAACAACACTTATCACAACAATAAGAATGGCTTTAAGCTTCAATTTCATCCCCTCCTATCCCCATTGTTAACGGAGATATGAGGTTCTATACACTTACTTTACTAAATACGTTAAACTCTTTGAATAGCCTAAATAATCAAGGAAAAAGTTACTTACAGATGTCCCAATTGCAATTGTAATTAGGATGAGTAACACTCGCGTCTGCATCACCTTTCCAGACTTCATTAAACGCTCAATGTGAACACCTTGTAAGGCCCACCATGTAATGGTAATAAACAATAAATGCGAAACAATGGCAATCAGTGCTTGTTGCCCTAAAAGATGTGCCAAAAAATCGACCCCTTTTTACCCAGCTACTACTTACGAAATACTATAAAAACGATACCATAATAAGTAGGAGCCACACTTTTTCAAATACAAATAAGCATCTTACATTTCACATCATAATTTGCTCTCAAAAAACATATACCTACATGCATTTTCAATTGTAATTCACACAAAATAAAAAGCGCAGAGTAACAACTCCACACCTTTTATTTTCACTATTGTACCACGTTCCCTAAGAAGAAGAAATCCTTCATTAATGGAAAATATTCATAAAAGAAATTGTATCCAATCATCGGCATAATCCCTAGTATTACAATCGCAATTGCACAAAGGCTCATAACAACCTTTATATTCAATGGCAAACGAATTTTCTCTTCCACTTCTCCCGTCCGGAAAAACATTTGCTGTAAAATACGGAAATAATATACGAATGAGATGACTGTCGTCCCCATCATAATAGAAGCTAGTACGTAATGAGCTGGCTCTACATGCAGTGCACCTAAAAAGATGTTAATTTTCCCGATGAAACCAGCTGTTCCTGGTATCCCGGCCAACGATAATATAAAAATCGTCATCACTATCGCTGTAAATGGCGACCGCTTATATAATCCGGTGAAAATGGTAATGTTTTCTTTGTCGCTTTGTAAGATTAAGCCGTGGATAATTGCAAACGCGCCTATATTCATAAGCATATACGCAAGCATGTAAAACCACATGCTATCCATCGTAAATGGTGATAATGCTACAAGCGGAACGAGTAAATACCCCGCATGTGCGATTCCCGAATAGGCAAATAGACGTTTTACGTTATATTGCTTTAACGCTACTACGTTTCCAATAATCATCGTAATACTCGCTAGTACTACAATGTATATGCTCATACGTCCGTATAAAGATTGCATGTCTCCTTGCACCGATACACTTGCAAAAACCATGAGAAACAGACGAGTAATTAGTAAGAACCCTGCAATTTTAGAAATCGTCCCGAGAAAAGCAGTAACAGGCGTAGCCGCTCCCTCATACACATCTGGTGCCCACATATGAAACGGTACTGTCGCAATTTTAAATGAGAGTCCAACGAGCAGGAGTAGAAATGCGAGAGCTAACAATAACTGAATACCACCAGCAAGCTCCCCTGTGAATACTTTTTGCATATCCACGATATTAGTTGATCCTGTAATACCGTATAAATAACTCATTCCAAAGAGCGTAATTGCCGTTCCAATTCCTCCATTAATGACATATTTCATGGCCGCCTCGTTTGATGCACGGTTCTTTTTTCGTATTCCTACTAAAATATATGAAGAAAGTGAAAGCAATTCTAAACCGATGAAAAGTGTAATGAAGTCGACACTAGAAGCCATAAACATAGCCCCAAGAAGTGCCATTAAAAATAAGTAATAATATTCTCCCTTATCTTCAATTGGATTCTTCTTATCATCGCTCATTGCGGTGCATAAGATGAGGGCCGCTCCGCCTAACAACAACGTTTTGAACCCTTTTGAAAACCCATCTAACACAAACGATCCGTTTAAAATATCTCCTGTCGGTTCACCATATAGCGTAATTAATGAGACAATTGCTAATATGACGGCTGCGATTGCACTAAGCGCTACATATCTATGGTTCAACTTAAAAAACAAATCACATATGGAAAGAAGGATGGCAGCTCCAAGAATAATGAATTCTGGCACCATGAGATGCCATGATAAGCTAAGTAACGTATTCATATCCATCCTACTTCACCCCCAATGTTTTCAATGTATTTTGAAGCGGATCCCCTAGTATTTCTGGCATTACTCCAATTGCAATAATGCAGAAGATAAGTAGCAATATAGGGACATACTCCCATCCGTGTATATCAGCTTTCGCCTCCCACTCTTTCTTACCAAATGTTACTTGAAGTGTCGCTCTCAATACGTATACAGCGGTTAAAATGATGCCAAGTACACCGACTGTAGCAATGATTGGCTCCCCTTGGAATAAACCGAGAAAGGCAAGAAACTCGCTAACAAATCCAGACATTCCTGGTAATCCAAGCGATGCCATTCCTCCTGCTAAGAAGAATCCGCTAAGTACCGGGACACTTTTTGCGAGTCCGCCAAGCGCTGTAATATCCGACGTTCCAAAGCGCTGTTCTATAACGCCCAGTAAGAAGAAAAGTAAGGCTGCAATTAAACCGTGAGAGACAACTTGGAATAGTGCCCCTTGTGTACCTGGTGCATTTAACGCCGCAAGGCCCATTAATACAATGCCCATATGCGAAATACTAGAGTAAGCAAGTACCTTCCGGAAGTCCGTTTGGATGAGCGCTAAGAAGGCTCCGTACAATAAATTAATGACTCCTAAAATCGCAATGAGCGTTGCAAACTCGCGAAAGTATTCCGGGAATAGCCCCTTTCCGAAACGAATCATACCGTATGCCCCAATCTTCAGTAAAACGCCCGCATGAAGCATAACTACAGCCGGATGCGCTTCAATATGCACATTGACCATCCAGCGATGTAACGGGAAAACGGGTAGTTTAATCGCAAAAGCAATCATTATGGCAAGAAACAAGCCGAACTGTAAACTACTTGAGACAGCCATTCCTCCCCCAGCACCTACACTCGTTAATATTTCTTTAAGCTCTGTAATATTTGTTGTACCTGTTTTCGCAAATAAAACCGAGAAAACGATGAGCAAAATAGCGGAGCCAATACCGTTATATATTAAATAACTATAAGCAGCTTTTTCACTCGACAATTTCCCCCACTTCCCAATTAATAAAAACATTGGTGGCAACGTAATTTCAAAGAAGATAAAGAACAACATTAAATTTTGAGCAGCGAAGACGCCGAGCATCCCTATTTCTAACATGAGTAGCAGCATATAAAAGGCTTTCAAGTTTCTTTTAATAGTAAATGCCGCAATTGCTGCAAGCATCGCTAGAAGGGCTGTCAGCACCATCATAACGAGCGATAAACCATCAATGCCGAGCTCGTAATAAATGGAAAACAATCTTTTATCCACCGCTGCAAGATCCCCAAATTTAATCCATTTCACTTTTTCATCAAATAGCGATAAACTCTTTCCAGAAGCGTATGTACAAGCGAGAACGATAGCGATTCCAAATGGAAGCGCCGTTCCAAATAAACCAAGCGCTCGCACTGTACGCGATTCTTTTTTCGGTGTTAATACAAGTAAGAGAATTCCTAAAAGCGGGGAAAAAATGAAGAACGTTAATAACAAATCATTCATCGTAAATCCCCTCCCGTATAGAGCAAAATAATGACGAGTACTGCAAGCGAAACAGCTGTTACAGTGCCGTACACTTGTACATTTCCGTTTTGGAGTCTAGAACCGAGTCCGCTTATCCCTTTAATTAGACTCCCTATTAAAATGGCAATTCCTTCGACTACATACACCTCAAATAAGCGAAGCACATGGGCGACTCCCTTCGTAATAGGGAGCACCGTCATATTGTATAGTTCATCCACATAATATTTTTCTTTCAAAAGGTTATAAAGAGGTGTTCCATCACCACCAGCCCAATCTCTAGAAATAGATTTCTTGCCATATATGAAATATGCAAGAGCAATCCCAGCAAATGAAACGATAGTCGCTACGATCATAATCCAAACTGGTCCGTGTGCCTCTCGCGCTTTAAATGCTACATCTTTCGTAAGCCAATCCCCGAGGAATGTCCCAAACCATGGTGTATTCATATAACCCGCCACTACCGCGAGAACGCCAAGGACGATCATCGGATACGTCATAATGCGGGGCGATTCCTGCACATCTCCCTTCGTCTTGGCTTCCCCAGTAAAGACAAGGAAGTATAGCCGGAACATGTAGAATGCTGTTAAGAACGCTGCAATTACTGCTAATATGAATAAAACGTAATTGCCATTCATCCAAGTCACCGCTAAAATTTCATCTTTACTAAAGAAACCTGAAAGGAGCGGAACCCCACTAATTGCAAGTGTACCGATTAAAAATAGTGCACCCGTTACTTTCATCTTCTTCTGTAAACCACCCATTTTATTAATGTCTTGCGTATGCACTGCATGAATGACACTTCCTGCCGCCAAAAATAGTAGCGCTTTAAAAAAGGCGTGTGTCGTTAAATGGAAAACACCAGCTACATAACCGGCAGATCCTAACGCAAGCATCATATACCCAAGCTGGCTCACTGTAGAATAAGCAAGCACTCTCTTTATATCCGTTTGTACAAGACCTATGGAAGCCGCAAAGATTGCAGTGAAGGCTCCAACAATTGCCACCGTCTGCATCGCCACCGCACTTGCTGAAAATAGCGGGAACATCGTCGCCACTAAATATACGCCAGCTGCGACCATCGTCGCCGCATGAATAAGTGCCGAAACAGGCGTCGGCCCTTCCATCGCATCTGGTAACCACGTATGAAGCGGGAACTGACCTGACTTCCCCATCGCACCGATAAAAATTAATATCGCTGTTATTGTAATCATCGTAGGGGTAAGATCCCCCGTATGAATCGCCCTAAATATTGCGTCATATTCAAAACTACCTGCATGCCAGAAAATTAAGATCATCCCAATAAATAAACCGACATCTCCAATACGAGTCATAATAAAAGCCTTTTTCGCAGCAGCCTTCGCTTCTTCTTTAAAGAAATAAAAACCGATGAGTAAAAATGAACCAAGGCCGACTAACTCCCAAAATATATAAAGCTGTAATAAATTCGGGGATATAACGAGCCCGAGCATCGCAAATGTAAAGAGCCCTAAATAGGCATAAAAGGTTGGTAATCTTTCCTCACCTTTCATATAACCTTTCGAATACACATGTACAAGTAAACTCACAAGTGTAACGATAAACAGCATTAAAGCCCCTAATGCAGTCACTTCAAAGCCAAATGATATATCAATATCTCCCGTTCTAAGCCATACCCACTTATGCTTCACGCTTGCTTCTGAAAATCTTTCTATTAATACAAGTACCGCAAATATAAAGGAGAGAAAGACGAGGAAAATACTAAGTACACTGCTTCCTTCTCTAATTTTCTTCCCGAATATAAGTAATAAAAAAAACGAAACAAGCGGGAAAAGCGGTATGAGCCATGCATAATCGATCATTGTTTCCTTCCCCCTTTTCGGTCACAATGTTATCCTTTGAGCGTATCCATTTCATCTACATGAACCGTCGTACGATTACGATACAAAGCAATTAAAATGGCGAGTCCTACCGCCGCCTCCGCTGCTGCTACAGCCATCGTAAATAGAGAGAAAATTTGCCCTGTTAAATTTGGGAACAAACCTAATTTACTAAACGCTACTAAATTCAAATTGGCCGCGTTAAGCATTAATTCAATACAAACTAATACAATCACTGTATTTCGCTTCGTTAAAGCTCCAAACAAACCGATGCAAAACAAAATAATCGCAAGCGTTAAATATGCAGAAGCTGGAACGCTACTCATTGGAATCCTCCTCTTTCTCATCCTTCTTCGCAAGTATAATCGCGCCAACAAGTGCTACAAGTAAAATAACTGAGGTTAACTCAAATGGAATAATATATTTCGAATAGAGAAGTGTACCGATTTGAAGTGTGTTTTTTTCATGGAGAGGTAAACTTCCTTGTGTGCTTTCATTTGCAAAATCAATATTGTTAACAGCGAAATACATAACTGCCCCAAATGCTACAACCGCAAAGAAGATAATCCATTTTCGAAGAGTAAGACGCGATTCATTTTCTGCGTTATGTTGTGTTAACATAATGCCAAAAATCATAATAATTGTGATCGCACCGGAGTAAAGTAAAATTTGTGCAACTCCGATAAATTCGGCCGATAAAAGAAAGTACAAACCTGCGATACTAAGAAATGTCAGAACGAGAGCTAGCATCATATGCATGACTTTCGTTAAGTTCAACATAAGAATACCGCCGATAATTGCAGACAAGGATAGTATGAAGAATGCTACAAACTCGCCATTCATGCTTTATTCTCCTTCCTGACGTTTTCGTCGTTTTCGTCAAGCCACTGCAAATTTTTAAATAAATCATCACGTGAATATTCCGCGAGTTCAAAGTTATTTGTCATAACAATCGCCTCTGTCGGACAAACTTCTGTACATAAATCACACAGAATACAAATTTCAAAATTAATGTCGTACGTGTCGATAATTTTTCCTTTTTTCGTAGGATCCGGATGTTTTTTTCCCGTTAACTGAATACAGTCTGTCGGACAAATGTTGGAGCACTGATTACAAACAATACACTTTTCCGGATAAAACTTTTGAATACCTCGAAAGCGGTCCGGCAGCGGCAACGGTTGATTCGGATAATCATAAGTCACCTTCTTCTTACTCAAATTGCTTAATGTATATTTTAATCCTTTAAATAGTCCTTTCATCTCTTACTGGCACCCCCCTCATAGATTAGAAGAACAACTCCTTAATCAATGCCGTTAAGAAAATATTTGCAAGTGCAATTGGCAATAATACTTTCCAGCCAAACTCCATTAACTGGTCACCTCTTATACGCGGGAACGTAACGCGGAACCAAATTAATAGAAAGACTACACTGCTAAATTTCAAAGCAAACCATACAGCTCCTGGGATAAATCCAAGGAACATAACTGGATTCCATCCGCCTAAAAAGAGCACTGTAATTAAAGATGCCATTCCGAAGAAATATACGTACTCTGAAAGCATGAAAAACGCCCATCGAAACCCTGAGTATTCCGTATGATATCCAGAAACAAGTTCCGATTCTGCTTCTGGTAAATCAAACGGCGTCCTATTTAACTCTGCTACCGCCGCGATTAAGAAAACGACGAAACCGATTGGCTGCACGAAAATGTACCAAACATTCTCCTGCGCCGCTACAATTTCATTTAAATTCAGGCTACCAGCTAACAAAACGACGCCAATTACACTCATTACGAGCGGAATTTCATAAGAAATCATTTGCGCCGCCGCACGCATCCCTCCTAAAAGGGAATATTTATTATTTGATGCCCATCCTCCAGTTACGACACCAATCGTCGTAATGCCAGAAACAGCAATGTAATACAGTAAGCCTACGCCAATATCCGCGAACTGAAATTTATCAGTAAACGGGATGACTGCAAGCACCATAAATGCCGGTGCGAATGCAATAACAGGTGCTAATATAAACAACGGTTTATCTGCCGCTTTCGGAATACTATCTTCTTTCAGTAATAGTTTTAAAACATCAGCTACCGTTTGTAGTAAGCCGAACCGGCCCCCAACTTGGTTTGGGCCAATCCGCCCTTGCATAAAACCCATCACTTTCCGTTCTGCCAAAATACCATATGTAACGAAGCCAAGGACTGCAAATAATAGAAGCACCGCTAATCCGAAAAAAATGAAGAAATTCGTCCAGCTTGAAGGTGATTGTAAGAGCGTTTCAATCATTAGCCATCAACCTCCCCAAGTACAATATCAACTCCACCTAAAATCGTAATTAAATTGGCGATGTTTTCACCTTTCAATAACTTCGGTAAAATTTGCAAATTGTAAAAAGACGGCCTGCGAAACTTCAAGCGGTACGGCTCTTTCTTTCCATCACTAGCAATATAGCAACCAATCTCTCCTCGCGGCGATTCTATACGGACGAACGCTTCCCCTTTAGGCGCCTTAATGATTTTCGGTACTTTTGCTAGCACAGCTCCGTCTTTTGGAAACTGCTGGACAGCTTGCTCAACAATTTTTAATGACTCCTCAATCTCTTGCATGCGGCAAACGTAACGATCCCAAGCATCTCCCACACTCCCAACAGGAATATCGAAATCAAAACGATCATAAATGGAGTACGGTTCATCCTTGCGAAGATCCCAGTTTACTCCGGTACACCGCAAATTCGCTCCGCTTAAAGAATACGAAATCGCTTCTTCCGCGTTATATATACCAACGCCTTTTACACGATTTAAGAAAATCTCATTACCGCTAACGAGATCATGATAACCTGCTAATTGCTCTCTCATATACGGAACAAACTCTTCCACTTTTTCAATCCAACCGTCCGGCGCATCCCACTTTACACCCCCGACTCTCATATAGTTAAAAGTAAGCCGGGCACCGCATAATTCGTTTAATAAATTTATAATCATCTCTCGTTCACGAAACGCGTACAAAAACGGGCTGACCGCTCCTATATCAAGAAGATTTGTCCCCCACCAAACGAGGTGGCTTGCAATCCTTCCAAGCTCCATTGCAAGCACTCGTAAGTATTCGGCCCGCTCCGGGATTTCAAGCCCCATCATCGTCTCTACAGCATGGCAAATGACGTAATTATTCGTCATGGCCGATAAATAGTCCATTCGATCTGTATAAGGGATAATTTGTGTATACTGTAAGCTCTCGGCAATCTTTTCGGTCCCGCGATGCAAATATCCAATAACTGGTGTAGCTTCTTTAATAATTTCCCCGTCAATCTTAATAACAAGCCTGAATACACCATGCGTACTCGGATGCTGAGGCCCTACATTCAAAAGCATTTCTTCCGTACGGATCATAAGCTACACCTCCACATCATACGGTTCATAATCTTTCCTAAGCGGATACCCTATCCAATCATCCGGCATTAAAATACGTGATAAATTCGGATGTCCCTTAAATACAATGCCGAGCAAATCATATGCTTCTCGCTCTGGCCAGTCCGCTCCTTTCCAAAGCGCTGTCACCGATTCTACTTGCGGCTCTTCCCTATCCAGCTTTACCTTCACCGCTACTGACTGTTTCTTTCCATATGAAAATAAATGAACATATACTTCCATATGTGTCACAAAATCCGTCGCATGTAGCTCTGACATATAATCAAAAGCAAGTCCCTCATGGAATCGCAGTAACTCCATTACTTCATAATATTTTGAGGGCTCCGCCACAAGAGTTGGTACATCTTTTGAAAGTTTATTAATATAGGAATCTACTAATGTATCCTCTCCTATTCTCCCCTTAATAACTTCAACATACTGATTTAAATACGGCTGATTCACGGATGACTCTTCCTGCTTCGGCTCCTCTTCCGCTTTACCTTCAGCGCCCTTTGTCTTCGCCCTTGCTGCCGCAGCCGCTTTCGCCTTCGCTGCTGCAATTGCCTTCGCCTTTTCATCTCCCGATTCCCCATCACCTTGCGAGGCCTTCTGCTTCGCTAGAGCCGCTGCCTTTGCCTTTGCTGCTGCCACGGCCTTTGCTTTCGCCTTAGCCTTGTCCTCTTCCGTTACTTCTTCGGTTCCTTCTCTTTTCTGCTTCGCTAATGCCGCTGCTTTTGCTTTTGCCGCGGCTGCTGCCTTCGCTTTCGCCTTTTCTTCTTCCGGTATTTCTTCTATTCCTTCTCTTTTTTGCTTCGCTAACGCTGCCGCTTTTGCTTTTGCCGCGGCTGCTGCCTTCGCTTTCGCCTTTTCTTCTTCCGGTATTTCTTCTATTCCTTCTCTTTTTTGCTTCGCTAACGCTGCCGCTTTTGCTTTTGCCGCGGCTGCTGCCTTCGCTTTCGCCTTTTCCTCTCCCGTTACCTCTTCTGTTCCTTCTCTTTTCTGCTTCGCTAATGCTGCCGCTTTTGCTTTTGCCGCGGCTGCACGTCGTTTTGCTTCTTCCACAGTCATACCATCATTTTTTGGTAGCGCTTTCTCTTTTTCTTGATCTTCTTCCTCAAGTTTCCTTATTTCCGCATCATGTTTCACAACGAGACGCTTTCTCGCCTCTTCTTTCGCACGCCTAGCCGCTTCTCTTTTCAAATCCTCTAGGTCTTTATTTGGATCACTCATTTATTCGTCACCTGCTTTCCTGTCTTTGCCTCGTAACGAATTTTTTCTTTCAATTTATTAATTCCATAAATTAAAGCGGCGGGATTTGGTGGGCAGCCAGGAATATACACGTCAACTGGTACAATTTGATCCACACCTTTCACAACAGCATATGAATTTACATATGGGCCACCTGCTGTCGCACAAGATCCCATTGCAATCACCCATTTTGGTTCAGGCATTTGATCGTATAAACGCCGAACAATAGGAGCCATCTTCTTCGTTACCGTTCCCGACACAATCATAACGTCCGATTGCCTTGGTGAAGTCCGAAAAAATGACCCAAATCGATCTAAATCGTAATGTGATGAACCTACTCCCATCATTTCAATTGCACAGCATGCTAGTCCGAATGTCATCGGCCATAAAGAATTGCTCCGTGCCCATCCTTTCAACTGCTCCAATGTAGAAAAAAAGATATTTCGTTCTAATTCCGCTCGTTCATTTGGATGTAATTCCTCAAAATTTATAACCATTGTAACACCTTCTTTTTCCAAGCATACGCTAATCCAACTAGCAACATTACAACAAAGATGAGCATTTCAATCAGTGCAAATAAACCGAGCTTGTCATATGCAACAGCCCATGGATATAAAAATAAAGTTTCTACATCAAAGATGACAAACAATAAAGCAAAAATATAATAACGAGCATGAAACCGAATATTTGCATCATGAAAAGGCTCAATCCCACTCTCATACGTCGTCGCTTTCGCTGCACTTGGTTTGTTTGGACGCAGCATCCTTCCTAATGTAAGAGCCACTACCGGCAGCAATATACCTAATAGCAAGAAAATCAAAACGATCATATAACTATTTTCATATACACTTGCCATTGTGAAACCCTCCCCCCTGAATTAAGAACAAGTTCACTTAGTAAACAATATGTCCTAGTTGCAGTAATTATTATTTTTAAATTTTTCTAAATAATGCAACTATTTTAATCATTATAGCAAACTTCAAATTCCTATGTCGATATGTTGGGGACAGAAACGAGAATTATTAAAATCTATTTTTATAACTCGCTATACCTGTGCAAAATAAGTATAGAAATTATATATGTTTTTCAAGAAACAATAAAAAATAAAAAGAGGAATTTATATGTATATACCGTGGGTGAGATAAATGAAAAAACAAACACATGTAAGTATTCTTATAAGCATTATATTGTTGTCTATAGCGATTCATTACGTGGCAATGCCTTTTCTATATGAATACTCATTTCCTTTTCAAATATTAATTGGAATGAGTACCTTATTCATTGATATTATCGCTTGTAGTTATATACTTTATTTTTCAAATAGGAAAGAAGGGTTACCTCGTTTATTTTGGACCATATTATGTGTTGGAACCCTCTCTTATTTCATTGGTGATTTAGTCGTTGCCTATCAACGTTTAATTTTAAAGGATTACTATACATTCGTTGATCCGTCTGACTTTTTTTACCTACTTTTTTTAATTAGCTTTGCATTTGCCTTTCTATATGAAATCATCTATAATCGCGATTTATTAGAAAAGCTTTTTATGATATGTGATATTTGTATTATTGTTACAGCCCAATTTACTTTAAGTTACTACTTACTTATTGAACGAACCATTCACATTTCTTCAACATCCTATATCGACATATTTGTTCAACTTACCTATCCAATGGCCGATTTGCTCTTTTTTCTCATAGGAATCAATCTGTTATTCAAGCCATTATCCTTATTATCAAAAAAAGTTGGTGCGCTTCTTGGCATTGCTTTAATTTTGTATGCTACTACAGATGCGATTTATGCTTATATCAAATACTTCACACCAGAGTATTCTATGTTTACAGTTACTCCTCTCTATCAAGTAACTTTAGTACTAGTAGCAATTGCCTGTATTCTG
Organism: Bacillus sp. IBL03825; assembly: GCF_024712505.1. Classification (NCBI taxonomy): domain Bacteria; kingdom Bacillati; phylum Bacillota; class Bacilli; order Caryophanales; family Bacillaceae; genus Bacillus; species Bacillus sp. IBL03825. The sequence goes on from NZ_JAMXKE010000001.1 coordinate 5,176,505, forward strand.
CATACAAAAGAACCTGAAAAACAAGAGCAAGTACTATTAACCCCTAAACTTGGGGAATCGATCAGATTATCATTACCTTATATTTCTGTAGTAATGCTTATTGTTTTTATATTAGTTGAATATGTTTTTGCACCGATTGTAGTAATCGGGCTTATAATAACTTTCTCCTTCGTTCTCATACGCCATAGTTTAGTTCGAAGACAAAATAAAATATTATTACTAGCCCAAATGCAATTCAACTCGGAACTCGAAAAACAAATTGAACTACGTACAGAAGATTTAGTAGAACAAAAAAATGAACTATATCATAACCAACAGATGTTTAAATCTTTATATGAGCATCATCCAGATCCAATCTTCACCTTAGATTTGTACGGTAATTTTCTCAAAGTGAATAACGCTGGTACTACTTTGCTCGGTTATCAAACGAATGAATTATTAAATCAACCTTACTATTCACTTACGTATGAAGAAGATTTGGAAGAAATCATTAATGCCTTTCATAGCGTAAAAAAGGGGAAATCTATTTCTTTAGAAATACGGGCATATCATAAAAATAGAGATATTTACTACTTGCATGTTACAGCTGTTCCTATCTTTTTAAAGAATCATATTTCTGGGGTTTATTTAATGATTAAAGATATTACGGAAAGCAAACAACAACAAGAACAAATTAATTTTCTGGCATACCATGATACTTTAACAGAGCTTGCAAATCGCCGTTCATTTCATCAATATGTAGAACAAGCAATTGCTCGATCCGAAATATCAAAAAGGCCTTTTGCTGTTATGTTTCTCGACCTAGACCGCTTTAAGGTTATTAATGATACCCTCGGTCATAGGGTAGGAGACCTTCTATTAATTGCAGTAGCAAAAAGACTCGAAAGACTATCGACACCAAGTATGAAGCTTGCCCGGCTAGCTGGAGATGAGTTCACAATCCTTATCGAAAATTATAAAAAAAGACCCGATGTAAAAAAAATGGCTGATACGATTGTAGCAGCCATGAACGAACCATTCGAAATCGAAAATCAACATTTACAAATCTCACCGAGCATCGGGATTGCAATATATCCTGAAGCAGGTGAAGATCCATTGTCTATTTTACAGCATGCTGATATGGCCATGTACGAAGCAAAGAACAAAGGAAAAAACGGTAGCTCTCTGTACACGAAAGAATTGTATAAAAAAATGGAACGAAAAGCTCGAATTGAAAAAGATTTACCACTCGCTTTAGTAAACGAAGAGTTTTATCTCGTCTATCAACCACAAGTTGATATTACGACGAAAAAGATTATTGGTGCTGAAGCATTAATACGTTGGAAACACCCACTCCTAGGTGACATTCCGCCATGTGAGTTCATTCCAATTGTAGAAGAGACGCCACAAGTCGTTCCACTCGGTCATTGGGTATTAAAAGAATCCTGTCGCCAGTTAAAAATATGGCATACTTTCGGCTACACAGATTTAAAAATAAGTGTGAACTTATCCGCAAAAGAGTTCCAGCAAGAGAATTTAATCAAGAACATTTCACAAATACTAACAGACATTAAAGTCGATCCAAAGCATGTAATACTTGAGTTAACAGAACGCATTGCAATGATTGATGAAAAAGAAACATTATCAAGACTAAAACAATTAAAGGAATATGGTATTCAAACGTCCATTGATGACTTCGGTACCGGCTATTCTTCTCTCGCTTATTTATCAATTTTCCCTATCGATACATTAAAAGTACCGAGAGAATTTACACAACTAGCCGATCATCGACCTGAGGAAAGAGCTATCGTTTCCACTATCCTTTCCCTTGCAAATACTTTAAACCTTTCTGTCGTTGCTGAAGGAATTGAAACAGAAAAACAACTTAAGTTTCTACAAAAGAACAACTGTAAATATATGCAAGGCTACTATTTCAGTAAACCACTTACGAGTCATCAATTTATAAAATTTCTACAAAAAACACCCAGTATGAACCAATAGCTCATACTGGGTGTTTTTATAGTGTGGGAATTATTTTCTCGTAATACTCCTCTGCAATTTCTTCATAAAAGGCTGCTGACGTCGTATAAAAATATGGAATTAGCCATAAGAATCCAATCCCGAGTGTAATACAACTTAATATAAACCAACCAATAAAACTTAAACATAAGATGAAATACTCCATCTTATGCCCATCCATCATACGACGGCTTTCTGTAATAGCTTGATTTATGGAATACTCAGGATGATCATTTATTATAAAGTACGTCATCGCATAAGAAAATGATTTAATAATGCCTGGAATAATAAATAATAAAAACCATAAGAAGATATAAATGTTCACTACTATATATAATAAAAATGACTTTATAAACTTACTTCCTTCTGTAAACCATCTGAATATATGCCCAATACGCGCTTCTTTTTCACGAATGATATGCAGAGCTAAATAATAACCACCTAGCGTTAACGGACCTACCATCAACATTGTAATAACGTCTATTGAAAGTGAGTTATTTACTTCTTTCCAATCCCAAAATTGAGAGAAAATGAAATCAATACTAAAACTAAAAGCTGAAATAAAAATCGAAATCAATAATGTTGCCCCGACAGCTAATCCCCATTTCCCTTCTAATGAATCTAACGCTTCTCCTTTTAAATCACTAATCATATTCTTCCTCCTATACGTAATAACTCTATTAGTATAGCATGTTCCTACTACAATTCATCTTTTGAAAGATAGCGATAAAAATGTGCTGTCGTTGTACTCATATACGGGCTAAGCCAAAGAAATCCTATTCCGAGTGTAAGAATCGCTAAAATTGCCCAACCTATAAAACTCAGCCACAACAAAAATAAATCTAATTTGTGACCCTTCATAAGACGCTTACTTTCTTTCATTGCCTGTGACACACTATAATCTGGATTTTCAACCATAACATAGTACGTCATCGCATAAGAAAAGTACATCACAATCATACCAACAATTGAAATAGCTAATAGTACAAAGAAAGCAATAGCAAACGACGTATTTCCTTCTTCACCCAAAAATACAAATAAGGCTACTAGCAACATCGGGATCCATGTACCTGTATATAACAAAATCGCAAGCATTGCCCACATTGTTTTCATCATTCTTTTAAAGCCCCGAAATCCTTCGAATAAGTGATCTACTTTAGCACTTTCTCGTTTACTAATCTGTAAAAACACATTTGTATAACCGTATGATGTAATCCCATACGATGCGTTACTCAAAATTATTATGATGCAATAAAAAATACCAAATGTAATACCTGCTCCAATTGATATTGTTTCCTCTTCAAGTGAACCTGTGAAACCAGCAAATAGTAAAAATATAATAACTCCTGGAATTAAAAGTATAAGCATTGCAGCCATTGAAACAACATAACTTAAAATAAAATATAAAATCGTTGATCCAACACCTAGTCCCCATTTTCCCTTTAAAGAGTGCAACGCTTCTCGTTTCATTTCACCGATCATTTATTCATCCCCTTTATAAATTGTTGTACATTCTCTACTTATACAAGCATCAATATAATTATACCATTTTTGTAAAATTATCCATAAACTCCATAAAAAAATCCGTAAAGGCAAAGCCTTTACGGATTTTTTATTTCATATCAGAAACGTTTAAACGGTTCACGGCACGTTGTAATGCCATTTCTGCACGTTTAAAGTCAACATGTGCTTGTTTATCTTGCATACGTTGTTCAGCGCGACGCTTCGCCTCATTTGCACGATGGATATCGATATGGTTTGCTTCTTCAGCAGATGATGATAATACAGTTACTTTATCCGGACGAACTTCGATAAAGCCACCGCTTACTGCTACATAATCAGTGTGTCCACCATTTTTCAGACGAACTGCACTAATTTTTAATGGTGCAACAGTTGGAATGTGACCTGGTAAGATCCCCATTTCCCCACTCTCTGCTTTTACGCTTACCATTTCTACTTCTTTTTCGTAAACCGGTCCATCAGGAGTTACAATACTGACTGGAAATGTCTTCATAATTCGTCCCTCCTAAGGCCTTACGCCATCATTTTCTTCGCGTTTTCAATAACTTCTTCAATACTACCTACAAGACGGAATGCATCTTCTGGAAGGTCATCATATTTTCCTTCTAGAATTTCTTTAAATCCGCTAACTGTATTTTTTACAGGTACGTAAGAACCTTTTTGACCTGTAAACTGCTCAGCTACGTGGAAGTTTTGAGATAAGAAGAATTGAATACGACGAGCACGATGTACAACTAACTTATCTTCTTCAGATAACTCATCCATACCTAAGATAGCGATGATATCTTGAAGCTCTTTATAACGCTGTAAAGTTTGCTGTACTTGACGAGCTACTTCATAATGCTCTTCTCCTACGATTTCTGGAGAAAGTGCACGAGATGTAGATGCTAATGGATCTACGGCTGGGTAAATACCCATTTGTGTTAAACGACGCTCTAAGTTTGTTGTTGCATCTAAGTGAGCGAACGTTGTAGCTGGTGCTGGATCCGTATAGTCATCGGCTGGTACATATACCGCTTGGATAGACGTGATAGATCCTTTATTTGTAGATGTAATACGCTCTTGTAATTGACCCATTTCTGTTGCAAGTGTTGGTTGGTAACCTACCGCAGATGGCATACGACCAAGAAGGGCAGATACTTCAGAACCTGCTTGCGTGAAACGGAAGATGTTATCGATGAACAGAAGTACGTCTTGTCCTTGCTCATCACGGAAATGCTCAGCCATTGTTAAACCTGTTAATGCAACACGTTGACGTGCTCCAGGTGGCTCATTCATTTGTCCGAATACCATCGCAGTTTTCTTAATTACGCCAGAATCGCTCATTTCGTGGTATAAGTCATTACCCTCACGAGTACGCTCACCTACACCAGCGAATACAGAGATACCACCGTGTTCTTGTGCGATGTTGTTAATTAATTCCTGAATTAATACCGTTTTACCTACACCGGCACCACCGAATAGACCGATTTTACCACCCTTAATGTAAGGAGCAAGTAAGTCTACTACTTTAATACCAGTTTCAAGAATTTCTACTTTAGTAGATAATTCTTCGAATGCAGGTGCTTGACGGTGAATTGGATCACGACGTACATCGGCAGGAACCTCACCATCTAAGTCAATTGCATCACCTAATACGTTAAATACGCGACCAAGTGTTGCATCTCCAACTGGTACAGAGATTGCTTTACCAGTATCTTCTACTTCTGTACCACGAACAAGTCCGTCTGTGGAAGACATTGCAACTGTACGAACTGTATCATCACCTAAATGAAGTGCAACTTCAAATGTTAAGTTAATGCTTGCTCCGTTTTCGTTGCTTTGTTTTACCGTAAGGGCGTTGTAGATTTCTGGTAGCTTTCCGCCATCAAACTTAACGTCTACAACCGGACCCATGATTTGCGTAACGCGCCCTTTATTCATCGGGTTCCCTCCTAGCTTTCTTTTAATTAGCCAACTTGCTACGAGCAGTTAGCTTTTCATTTTTTATTGGTTTATAGCTTACGCGACTCTTTTGAAAGAGCCGCCTACGCTTTTATAGAATCTAGTTCCAGCGACTAGAACATTCGGTCATTTCGTGCCTTCCTGCGAGGCAAACTACGCCTCTTCGTCAGGAGCTCCAATGCCCTCTTGTTCTGGACGAGCCGCTTCCACTTTTTAATACTACTCTAACGCTGCTGCTCCACCAACGATTTCCGTAATTTCTTGCGTAATCGCTGCCTGACGCGCACGGTTGAATGAAAGTGTAAGTGAATCGATAACTTCCATTGCGTTGTCTGTAGCACTCTTCATTGCTGTCATACGCGCTGCGTGTTCACTTGCTTTACCGTCTAGTAATGCACCGTACACTAAGCTTTCTGCGTATTGTGGCAATAGTACTTTTAAAATTTCTTCTTCAGAAGGTTCGAATTCATAAGCTGTCGTCGGTTTGTCAGACGCCACATCAGTAAGCGGTAAAATTTTATTTTCCGTTACTTCTTGTGAAATTTTACTTACGTAATGGTTGTAGTAAATATACAGCTCATCATAAGCACCATCTGCAAACATCGCAATTGCTCGAGAAGCAAGATCTTTAATATCAGTAAATGATGGGTGGTCAGATAGTCCAACTACTTCATCAATGATGTTAAAGCCGCGACGTTTTAAATAATCACGTCCTAGTCGGCCAAGCACAATAATTGAATATTGGTTTGAATCCATATTATGACGTTCACGAATTACGTTACTTACTGTACGTAATACGTTACTGTTATAACCACCTGCTAGTCCGCGATCAGATGTAATAACGATGTACCCTGTACGCTTTACAGGACGCGCATTTAGCATCGGATGATTAATTCCTTTACTTCCTTGCGCAATGCTCGCTACTACTTCTTGAATCTTTTCCATATACGGAACGAAAGATTTAGCATTTTGCTCTGCACGGTTTAACTTAGATGCAGATACCATCTCCATCGCTTTCGTAATTTGACTCGTTTTCTTTGTCGAGTTAATCTTCGCTTTTATATCGCGTAAAGATGCCACAGGTTTTCACCACCTTTTTTCCGGAAGTTGGCACGATTAGTAAGAATTCTCTTCCTAATCTACGTTGCAAGATATTCTTGCTCATGATTGAAGGAAAAGAATAGGTGCACCTACTCTTTTCCTTTACATAACCGTCAGCAATCTCAAAACTTGAGATGCCTTATATATATTATTATCTAGCTCCAGCGGCTTGAATGTTCGGTGGCTTCACTTCTTCCTACGAGGCAAAGACCGCCTCTTCGTCAGAAGCTCCATCCCCCTCACATTCAGGACGAGCCGCTTCCGCTTTTATTATTCAGAAGCTACGAATACTTTTTTAAATCCATTAATAGCTGCTGCAAATTTGTCGTCATCCGCAAGTTTCTTAGTTGTGCGGATTTCTTCTAATAAGTCAGTCGCATTAGAATCTAACCAAGCATGGAATTCTTCTTCGAAACGAGTGATATCTACTACTGGGATATCATCTAGGAATCCACGTGTTAAAGCGTAAAGAATGATAACTTGTTTCTCTACACGTAATGGTTTGTGTAATCCTTGTTTTAATACCTCAACAGTACGAGCACCACGGTTTAGTTTCGCTTGAGTTGCTTTATCAAGGTCAGAACCGAACTGAGCGAACGCTTCTAACTCACGGTAAGATGCAAGGTCAAGACGAAGTGTACCTGATACTTTACTCATTGCTTTAATCTGAGCAGATCCACCTACACGAGATACAGAAGTACCCGCATCGATCGCTGGACGTACGCCAGAGAAGAATAGGTCAGATTGTAAGAAGATTTGTCCATCCGTAATAGAAATTACGTTTGTTGGGATGTAAGCTGATACGTCCCCTGCTTGTGTTTCGATGAAAGGTAGTGCAGTTAAAGAACCGCCGCCTCTTGCATCACTTAATTTTGCTGCACGCTCTAATAAGCGAGAATGTAAGTAGAACACATCCCCTGGATATGCTTCACGACCTGGAGGACGACGTAATAGTAATGAAAGCTCGCGGTAAGCCGCTGCTTGTTTTGATAAGTCATCATATACTACTAATACGTGTTTACCATTGTACATGAACTCTTCACCCATTGTTACACCAGCATAAGCAGCTAAGTATAATAATGGAGCTGGTTGAGAAGCTGATGCAGTTACAACGATTGTGTAATCTAATGCACCGTGCTTACGTAGTGTTTCTACTACGTTACGTACAGTTGATTCTTTTTGTCCGATAGCTACATAGATACAAATCATATCTTCATCTTTTTGGTTAATGATTGTATCAAGCGCAACTGCTGTTTTACCTGTTTGACGGTCACCAATGATTAACTCACGTTGACCACGGCCAATTGGTACAAGAGCATCGATCGCTTTAATACCTGTTTGAAGTGGCTCATGAACAGATTTACGATCCATTACACCTGGTGCTGGACTTTCAATTGGACGAGTGTTTGTTGTATTGATTGGGCCTAAACCATCAACTGGTTGACCTAATGGGTTTACAACACGACCGATTAGTTCTTTTCCTACTGGTACTTGCATGATGCGACCAGTACGACGAACTTCGTCACCTTCACGAATTTCTGTGTAAGGTCCTAAAATAATGATACCTACGTTGTTTTCCTCTAAGTTTTGTGCTAGTCCCATAACGCCGTTAGAGAACTCTACAAGTTCACCAGCCATAACGTTATCAAGACCATGAGCACGCGCAATACCGTCACCAACTTGGATAACTGTACCAACATCACTAACTTCGATTTCAGACTGATAGTTCTCGATTTGTTGCTTTATCAGTGCGCTAATTTCTTCAGCTCTGATGCTCATGTGCTTCACCCCTATCTATTCTTCATTAATTCACGCTGAATACGTGCTAATTTTCCTTGTAAGCTTCCGTCGTAAATGCGATTTCCAATACGTACTTTAATGCCGCCTAGTAAATCTTCATCTACAACATTTTTTACGCGAATTGCATCTTTTCCCGTTCTCTTTGCAAATGCTTCTGCAATGTTAAGCTTCTCTTCTTCTGATAGAAGACGAGTAGAATATACAGTTGCGTCGGCTACGTTACGTTCTTCATTAGCAAGAACAACATATTCATCTGCAATTTCAGGTAAGATATCAATGCGTTTGTTATCAATTAAAATATATAACGTATTTAAAATAGATTCAGAAACAGATCCGAATACGTTTGCAAGAAACGTTTTCTTTTGTTCCTTTGAAATGTTCGGTTGCGTTAAAAAGCTATGTAGTTCTTCGTTCTTTACATAAACGTTTTGTACAAGGCGTAATTCCTCTTCAAACATTTCTAATACGTGTTTTTCTTTTGCAATTTTAAAAAGAGCGACAGCATAACGTTTTGCTACAATCCCATTGCTCATCGCGCTTCTCCTACTTCTTTAATATAATCGCGAATTAACTTAACTTGATCTTCTTCTTTTAATTCTTTTTCAATTACTTTAGAAGCAATTTGAACAGATAAAGAAGCGACTTGTTCTTGTAAAGCAGCAATCGCTTGCTCTTTTTCGCGTTGAATTTCTTGTACAGCAGATGCTTTAATTGATTCTGCTTCTTCTTTCGCAGCAGCAACAATAACATCTTTTTGATCTACAGCTTGTTTTTTCGCTCTTTCGATTAACTCTTGTGCTTCAACACGCGATTGTTTTAACATTTCACGTTGTTCTTCTACTAATTTCTTCGCTTCAGCGTTACTTCTTTCTGCAGCGTCGATTTCATTAGTAACATGCTCTTCACGTTCTTTCATAATTCCCATTAAAGGACCCCACGCAAATTTGCGTAGCATTACTAATAGAAGTAAGAAAATGAACAATGTATAAGCAATCGTTCCAAATGGAATGGAAGCCCCTAATAATAAAGTTGGCACAAGGATTCACTCCCTTCAAAATATCTAAATTGATCATATGAAAAAAAAAGACATACGTTTCGTTCATAAAGCAATGGCGAAGAAAGTTCGGAAAAACACTCTTCGCCATCTATGTAAGGGGAGTCTCCCTTATTTGTTCATTACGATGAATGCAATAACTACACCGATGATTGGAAGTGCCTCAACTAAAGCAACCCCGATGAACATAATTGTTTGAAGCGCGCCTTTTAATTCTGGTTGACGAGCAACACCTTCGATTGTACGTGATACGATAAGACCGTTACCAATACCTGCACCTAATGCTGATAAACCAATTGCAATTGCAGCTGCGATTACACCTAAACTCATTTAATTTGTCCTCCTTTGTATTATAAAAAAATAATTTTTTTCTTACTTAAATTATATTAATGGTCATGGCTTACTTTATGAGCCATATAAACCATCGTTAACATAACGAAAATAAATGACTGGATTGATCCAACGAATACACTGAATCCCATCCATGCTAACATTGGTACAAGCGCACCTAATGCTCCGAGGAACGATGCCCCGCCTAACTTAGCAAGTAATCCTAATAAGATCTCACCTGCATAAATGTTACCGAATAAACGAAGACCTAACGTTAATGTGTTAGCAAACTCCTCAATAACCTTTAATGGGAATAAGAATTTCATAGGTTGGAAATAACCTTTTACGTATTCTTTCGTACCCTTCATCTTAATTCCATAATAATGGGTGAGGGTAACTACCATCACGGCTAATGTTAATGCAACTGCTGGATCAGACGTTGGTGATCTCCACCATGCAATATGTTCGCCAGCCTCAACTGTTGAATACATGAATGGTAAACCAAGGAAGTTCGATACGATGATAAACATGATAAGCGTAACGCCAAGCGTTAAGAAACGTCCACCTGTTTTCCAGTCCATCGTACTATTGATAATCCCTTTCACGAAGTCAAACACCCATTCCATGAAGTTTTGCATCCCGGTTGGGCGAAGGGCTAAACTGCGAGTTCCAATAACAGCGATTAAGAAAACAATAACTGCTGCTACAGTAACCATCATAACTGATGACAAATCGAACGTTAAACCTAGAAATTCAACTAATTTACCGTGTTCCACTAGTAATTCACCTCTCTTCCCTGCTCTTATACTCTAAATAAAGAAAATCTATGATCATGACAAGGTATCCTGTCAGCAATCCTACACCTAGGCCCCACATCGCAATTAACTCTTGATATTTGGCTGCAAATAAAATTAATAATCCAATCGTGGCGAATCTCGAATATGTACTTACTGCTGTCGCCTTAAATTTTACGTTTTCTCCATTTGTTACGCGATCCAACAGCTTGTCTGTTCTACGTGCAATGATGCGCAAACTAAGAAAACTGAAAATCGTTCCGATAATCAGCCCAAGAAATACATCCTTGTAAGAGGTGAATCCCCATCCTAGCACTAGAAGCGCAAGCAAGTAGTACATATATTTCTTTTGTCTTTGGACAAGTCCATGTACGTCTATCATCATTGCTCTCCCGAATAGTAATGTCGAATGAGTCGAATCATTGCGTATATCCCTGTTCCTAATCCGAGTAATAACCCTATAATAAGAAACAATGGAAACGTTCCAACCTTACTATCAATCCACTGCCCACCAAAGATTCCAATAAGAATAGAACCGACTAACTGAGCAAGAATACCTGACATTAAAGCATAAGCTTTTATATGGCTGCGATCGTTTTTTTGCAAGGATTCATCCCTCCAATATGTAACCCTCATTCACGATGTATTAATAATAACTCATTTTTTTGCATAAATCCTATACAAAATAAAAAGTTTACATTTTCGTCACGGAATAGATGTATTTTTGTCACTGAAAGCCCTACCATCTATCCCCGTTGTTAGCATACAATAGGGTATTAACAGTGTCAACGAGAAATCGTAAAAAATCAAAAAATTTGAGTATTAGTCATTTCCTCCCAAAAATGAAAACGTTCCCCTTCTAAATACTGGTTAGAGATATGCAATTTCTAACAGTTTTCTCTTTATAATAGAAGGAAATGTTCACAAGTTTGTCACTATTATATTTTTAAGATATAACGCTTTCCTTCCATAATATAGTGCTCTTTAGACGTAAGACTTCTATATTATATGTGATGTGTATGCAACTTATGTTGTATATACTATGTATATTTATCCCCCCTCCCCTACCTCATCAAGGTACAAAAAAACGAGAGGGAACCCCCTCTCGTCAGTTGTCTTACTTCGTTCCGAATAAACGGTCACCAGCATCACCAAGACCTGGTACTACATATCCGTGGTCATTTAATTTCTCATCTAATGCTGCTACATAAATATCAACATCAGGATGTTCTTCTTGTACTACTTTTACTCCTTCTGGAGCTGCAACGATACACATTAATTTAATTTGTTTTGCACCGCGCTTTTTCAGAGAGTTAATTGCTTCAGCTGCAGAACCACCTGTTGCTAGCATCGGATCTAGTACGATGAAGTCACGCTCTTCTACATCCGTTGGAAGTTTCACATAGTATTCTACCGGTTGCAATGTTTTAGGGTCGCGGTATAAACCAACGTGCCCTACTTTTGCTGCTGGAATTAATTTCAGAATTCCATCAACCATTCCTAAACCTGCACGTAAAATCGGAATTAAACCAAGCTTTTTACCAGCGATCACTTTTGTTGTCGCTTTGCTTACAGGTGTTTCAATCTCAATGTCTTTAAGTGGAAGATCGCGAGTAATTTCGAAAGCCATTAAACTTGCTACTTCGTCCACTAATTCACGAAAATCTTTCGTACCTGTATTCTTATCGCGAATATATGTAATCTTATGTTGAATTAACGGGTGATCAAATACATACAGTTTTCCCATGTGAATCTCTCCTTTAGATGATATTCATGCGTTTGCACGCTTTTTTACACTATTTACGATTGTAAAGAAAACGCTACTAATATTCAAGGGCAAATTTGGCAAAATCATGATTTTACGATGAATCTATCTAGTATCTTTACCAATTATGGGAGCTGTATCCTTCATTATATCGCCAAAATTTATTCATCATTTGTATACATACTTAAAGAACAATATATGTCCAAAAAAAACTGCCAAAACAATTACGTCTCAGCAGCCTTCTTTCATCTATTATAGGTCTGTGTACATTGGGAATTTGCTCGTTAACGCTTCTACACGCTTACTTGCTTCTTCTAATGCAGCTTCATTTTCATGATTTTTTAATGTATAAGCAATAAGTGACGCAATTTCATCCATGTCTTCTAAACCGAAACCACGAGATGTTACAGCTGCCGTACCGATACGTACACCGCTTGTTACAAATGGGCTTGCTGTTTCAAATGGAATTGTATTTTTGTTCACTGTAATACCAACTTCATCTAATACGTGCTCTGCTACTTTACCTGTGATTTCTAAGTTACGAACATCGATCAGGATTAAATGATTGTCTGTTCCACCAGAAACAAGTGTAAGTCCTTCTTTTTGAAGACCTTCAGCTAAGCGGTTCGCATTATTAATGATATTTTGTGCATATGTTTTAAACTCATCTTGTAGTGTCTCACCAAATGCAACAGCTTTTGCAGCGATTACGTGCATAAGTGGACCACCTTGAATACCAGGGAAGATTGATTTATCAATTTGTTTTGCAAATTGCTCTTCACATAAAATCATACCACCACGTGGACCACGTAATGTTTTATGTGTTGTCGTTGTAACGAAATGTGCGTGTGGTACTGGGTTTGGATGTAAACCAGCAGCTACTAAACCAGCGATATGTGCCATATCAACCATAAAGTATGCACCCACTTCATCTGCAATCTCACGGAATCGTTTGAAATCGATAACACGAGGATATGCACTTGCACCTGCAACGATTAATTTTGGTTTATGTTCTTTCGCTTTTGCTAATACATCATCGTAATTAATACGGTGAGATTCAGCATCCACGCCATATTCTACGAAATTATATTGTACTCCACTGAAGTTAACAGGGCTTCCGTGTGTTAAGTGACCACCATGAGATAAATTCATACCAAGTACTGTATCGCCTTGCTCTAAAATCGTAAAGTATACTGCCATGTTCGCTTGTGCACCAGAATGTGGTTGAACATTTACATGCTCTGCACCAAAGATTTCTTTCGCGCGATCACGTGCGATATCTTCCACTACGTCTACGTGCTCACAGCCACCATAGTAACGTTTTCCAGGATATCCCTCAGCATACTTATTCGTTAAAACAGAACCTTGCGCCTCCATTACTGCTTCACTTACGAAGTTTTCCGAAGCAATTAACTCAATCTTTGAACGCTGTCTTCCTAGTTCTGCCTCAATTGCAGCAAATACCTTTTCATCTTGACGTTTTAAATGATTCACCAAAATCCCCCTTTTCTGAACGAATTACATCGATTCCCAATAGTTTTTTCTCATTTATTCAGAAAAAACGAAAATTCAGGTTGTAATTCTTTCGAACCTTCATGTTTTCAACTACATTCTAACATGACTTTCTATATCATAAAAGAAAAAAAAGACCGAAAATCGGTCTTTTCTTTCTTCTATTATAAAGTCAGACTACATACCTTTTATCTTTCGATATAAAGCCATTATGCGACTTTATAATTTTTTATGTCTAACGGCAAGTGATAGTCTCTTCCTTCGCCGCATAAACAGCACGTGCTCCACCAATTAGTTTTCCACGTGTTGTTGCCATCGTTACATGCGCACTTCCAATTTCCTTCACACCTGTACGAACCGGAACAGCTACATGCTTTAAATGCATACCGATAAATGTATCACCAATATCCATTCCTGCATCTGCTTTAATAAACTCAATTACTACCGGATCTTTCAAATTGTGATACGCATATGTTGCTAATGCACCACCTGCTGATCTAACAGGCGTAACTGTTACAATTTCAAATTGATATTTCATCGCTAACTCTCTCTCAACTACTAAAGCACGGTTTAAATGCTCACAACATTGAAACGCCAACTCAATACCTGTTTGCTCTTGAAATTGTTTTAACTCAGAAAAAATCGCCTCTGCTACTTCCATCGTTCCTGATGTCCCAATTCTTTCTCCTAGCACTTCGCTCGTGCTACATCCCACTACAAAAATTTGACCACTTTGTAATGAAGCTTGTTCTTGGAAATCAGAAAGCGAAATTTGTAACTGTTCTCTTACCTTTACGATTTCTGTCATTACGCCTCTTCCTTTCACAGGTTGGTTCACCAAATTATATTTCATACTACTTCTAGTTAGAATCTATTACTTTGTTTCGTATGTTTTAATTTTTCCTACGCGGTTTTCATGACGACCACCTTCATAGTCAGTTGTTAACCAAATTTTTGCGATGTCACGTGCTAGACCTGCACCAATTACACGCTCGCCCATTGCTAACATGTTCGTATCATTATGCTCTCTCGTTGCTTTCGCACTGAAAGTATCATGAACTAATGCACAACGAATACCATTTACTTTGTTTGCTGCAATTGACATACCGATGCCTGTCCCACAAACTAAAATACCACGATCTACTTCGCCATTCGCTACCATTTCCGCTGCTGGAAACGCAAAATCAGGGTAATCAACAGAACCAGCTTCACATTCACAACCTAAATCAATATATTCAATATTTAACTCTTCTAATAAACTTACAAGTTCTTTACGGATATTCATACCGCCGTGATCAGATGCTACTACTACTTTCATTTTTACCCCTCCAAAGTTTCAATCAATTATCTTCATTTCTCACTCGTTACCTTAACGGAACGAAGTGATCTCCAATATCGTATTATACACGAAACATCAACCTTCTGAATGTTTTTTCAGTAAAGTTTGTACAAGTTTTTCCATCTCTTCTAACGTTTCTTTATAAATAGAAAGTGACCCGCCAAATGGGTCTGAAATATCCTTACTTATCCCCTCAGTTACTCCATATAATGTATCCACTTTCTTTTCAACACTCGGATAATGCCCAAGTACAATTTGCTTATGGTTTTCCGTCATTGTTACTACAATATCTGCCCAATCAATCAAAGCTTCATTTATCTGCTGCGAAGCATGATCGATTGTAATTCCCTTTTCAGCTAAAGCTTCCTTTGCATATATCGACGCATCACTTCCAGGATAGGCGAAAACACCAGCAGATTGCACTTCAAAATTACCTTCTCCATGATGACGAAGTAACGCCTCAGCCATCGGGCTACGGCATGTATTTCCAGTGCAAATAAATAACACTCGTTTCATCCAAACCCACCCCTTTTCTTCTTTTTCCTATCTTTCATCATAACGTACATAAGAATAGAACAAAAGAAATGTGAATATACGAAAGGCGCATTTCTCTTATATTTTTTCTAAGAAAAATGCGCCTTATCCACATATATGTGAAACCCTATTTCCAAGTGCCTAGAGTATTTTAACATACATAGCAAGCGTACTACAAAACAAAATAAGGAATCCATTTCATATGAAACGGACTCCTCTTATACAATAATTATTTCATTGTAACTTTCATTACTTCTGTTGAACCTTTTGTAGCTGTTACGCCTACAGTTGTTTTAATAGACTCAGCTGCATCTGTGTTTGTAATAACGATTGGAGTAATTGTACTTTTCGCTTTTTCACGGATTAATTCTAAGTCGAATGAGATTAATTTATCTCCAGCTTTTACAGCTTGGCCTTCAGAAACGTGAGCTTCGAAACCTTCGCCTTCCATTTTTACAGTTTCTAATCCAACGTGGATTAAAATTTCTGTACCGTTTTTCGCTTTAATTCCTACAGCATGTTTTGTGTGGAATAACTGTACGATTTCACCATCAACTGGAGATACAACTACACCTTCAGTAGGATCGATTGCAACACCTTCCCCCATCATACGACCAGCGAATACTGGATCTGGTACTTCTTCAATATTTTTCACTGCTCCAGTTAATGGAGCTACGATTGTTTCTTCATTTGTTTTTGAACCAAAACCGAATAATTTTTTAAACATAGGATAGTCCTCCTCATAATTTACCTAAAAGTTTATAGGGCAATCCCTAGTAAAACCCGGGATACATGTAAGACTTCATACTTCGAATATTATACTGTAAAAACGCTTTCGAAATAAATTACGTCATTACTAATAGACTCTTATTGTAGCTCTTTGCAAAATTCCAGTCAATTCTGATTGTCTGAATAACAATAAGAAGTTAACTTCTACTTATATTTTCTCTTTTTTTACCCAACTTGTCTAGAGGTCTTTACTACATTTTTCTTTTTGTCGCTAATTTGTAAAATTATTTTCAAACTTTTTTCGAAATCCACTTGACTAAAGTAAGTAACTATTTTATTATTACTTACATAAGGTAAGTTAATAACTTTTAGGAGGTTTTTAAAATGATGGATATCGGTCTTCTTATTATTCGTCTTATTATAGGTATTACATTCATGGGTCATGGTGCTCAAAAACTATTTGGTTGGTTCGGCGGCTACGGTTTAAAGGGAACTGGCGGCTGGATGGAGTCAATTGGCTTACGCCCTGGTGTATTCATGGCATTTATGGCTGGCGCAACTGAATTATTAGGTGGTTTCTTATTCGCATCAGGTATATTCACTGCAATCGGTTCATTATTTATCGTTGGAACAATGTTAATGGCAATCTTCACTGTTCACGGAAAAAATGGTTACTGGATCACACAAAACGGATTTGAGTATAATTTAATGTTAATCGCTGTCGCTGTCGGAGTAGCTTTAATCGGACCTGGGGCATACGTTTTATTATAATTTTTACCTTGAATTCGAGATTATTTAGACGGAACTTACTTCAATCACAATGAAGTAAGTTCTTTTTATGTAATAAAAATATTATTTTCAGCAGGAGTTTTCCACTAACATCTTGTAAACAAACAATAAGTCGTCATATTTAGAAAGGGGATTTTACGCATGTTATCCATTAATCCAAATGAACAAACGGAAAAAGAGAATTACAAATTATTAACGGGAAGTATCATTCCACGCCCTGTCGCATTCGTTACTTCTGTAACAAAAGATGGCGTATTAAACGGAGCACCGTATAGCTATTTCAATATTGTCGCTGCTAATCCACCACTTATCTCAGTTTCTGTACAACGAAAAGCAGGAACACCGAAAGATACTTCTCGAAACGCAATCGAAAAGGGTGAGTTTGTCGTACATATTTCTGATGAATCTTACGTAGAAGCAATTAACGAAACAGCGGCTAACCTCCCGCCAAATGAGAGCGAAATTGAACTAGCAAAACTAACACCAATTGAAAGTGATGTTATCTCCGTTCCAGGTGTAAAAGAAGCCAATATTCGAATGGAGTGCGTACTAGAACGCGCAATCCCTCTTGGCGGAACAGAAGACTCACCAGCTTGCGATCTACTAATCGGACGCGTCGTTCGTTTCCACGTCGCAGAACACCTATACGAAAACGGACGCATTCATGCAGAAGGACTAAAACCAGTAAGCCGCCTAGCAGGACACAACTACGCAAAACTAGGAGAACAATTTGAATTGGTGAGGCCAATTTAAAGGCAGAGGCGACTCGTTCAGCTCTGACCGGCTAAGGTTCTTTCGCCCGAAAGGCGCTTTTTGCCTTTCGGGCGGAAGGTTCTTAGATGCGAAGAGCTAGTCGCCGGAACTGGATATCACACCCTAAAGGCGGAAGCGGCTCGTTCAGAATGAGAAGGGGATGGAGCTCCTGACGTAGAGGCGCTTTTTGCCTCGCAGGAAGGCGCGAAGCCACCGACCATTCTAACCGCTGGAACTGGATATATCCCCTAAAAGCGCAAGAGGCCCGTTCACTTCCATCACCTAAACATAACCCCCCGCTGAAAGCGGGGGATTTTTTATCGTAATTCTTCGTTCTTCTCCTCTAATGCCGGGAATTTCTCTTTTTTAGATCTACCAAGCTTTATTACAAAAAAATATAAGGAAAGTAACGTAATAAGGAAAACAATTAAAAACGGATACGGAGAATAAAAAGTACGCGCCGCCTCCGTTTTTCCCGCAACAAACTTCAATGACTCAATATCTAAAAACTCAGCAAACATTTGTACACCGAGCATACTAAACCAAAAAACAAAAAAACTAATAATAATACCAAAAACTTGCTTTAATCTCGTCATTCATCTCATCCTTTCTATATCTATAATTTTTTAGCGCAATCAGTATAGTATAAATAAAACTATGCACAGAAAGGAACTATCTTACCATTCGCGAATTAACTTCATCCAACCTAAAATTGAAATTTGCAAAATAATACCCCAAATAACAAGCCGTCTTAACCACTTAGGGAAAAAAGTTAAAAATCGAATATACCATTCCAATAATTTATTCATAACTCCCTCCTATTTAAAATTATATAGGAAAAAGGAGATATAATCCAAATCCAACGAGAATGATACCACCTACTATCTCGCCATATGTGCCGAGCATATCTTTCGCATGTCTACCAATTAATAAACCAATCCACGCTAATAACATACTAACAAATCCAAAAAGTAATATTGTAATAATTGTCTGCGCTCCGTAAATTCCAAGACTAAGACCTACTGAAAAACTATCTATACTAACGCCAAATGCAAATACGAATAAACTAATTCCGATAGGGGCCGTTCTAGTCTCTTCATTCTCCAAAACAGATGAATATACAATATAGAATCCTAGTCCAATTAATAAAATAGCACCTGCAAAATGTGCAATGTCTCCATACTGCTCTGATAAAAAGCGACCTAATACCATCCCTATAAATGGCATGATAATATGAAATATCCCTATCGTCATACCGATATACAGGATCTGTCTTCCCTTTAAGGTCATCATTCCCATACCAAGGCTCACCGAGAACGCATCCATCCCTAGGGCGAATGCCATAATTATTAAAGGTATTAGCTGTTCAAACGTCATTCATGTCCCTCCTCGGACGTGCTACTTCAAAATATGCTTATCCGAGGAGAAATATTCGGTTTGCTAATCGTACCTTATGATTCCGTAATAACCTGATGTCCTGCCGCTTTCGTTAAGCGATTCATAATGGCATTCCCTATTCCTTCATTCGGGAATGATTCACTAAAAATAACATCCACTTCACTTGCATCAAACGTTCTAAGTACATCATATAATTTAGTCGCAACGCTAGCTAAATCACTTCGAACACCACAAGACAATACAACATCCGCGCTATATACATGCTGATACTCTTCTGTCGTTAATACACCTACTTTAAACCCTTCTTCTTTCTTCTCATCCACAAGGCGTTGAATAAATTCACGTGAACCTTCTACAATACTCAGTGGCGCTTTTGGTGCATAATGTGTATATTTCATTCCAGGTGATTTCGGTTTTTCTTTCTCGTCCTTTAAAGCCGGATCTAAAGAAACAGTACCAATCACCTCTTCTAATTGTTCTTTCGTAATCCCACCTGGGCGTAATATCGTTGGAACAGCGCTCGTACAATCAATTACAGTCGATTCAACACCTACTCCCGTCGCACCACCATCTACAATACCTGCGATTTTCTCATTTAAATCTTCATATACGTGAGACGCTAACGTCGGACTTGGACGACCAGAACGATTCGCACTCGGTGCTGCAACAGGTACATTCGCCTCTTCAATAAGAGCAAGCGCTACTGGATGATCAGGCATTCTTACTCCAACCGTATTAAGTCCTGCCGTCACCTTCTCTGAAATTCCTTCTTTTCTAGGTAAAATAATTGTTAACGGACCTGGCCAAAAGTGCTCCATTAACTTCTCTGCAACTGGCGGGATTTCTTTCACAATCCCGTCCAACTGTGATTTTGTACCGATGTGGACAATCAGTGGATTATCACTCGGTCTTCCTTTCGCTTCAAAAATTTTCGCGATTGCTTCATCATTCATCGCGTTGGCGCCTAGTCCATATACCGTTTCTGTAGGGAAGGCAATCGCCTCGTTTTCCCTTAATAATTTTGCTGCTTCTTCTAACTGTGGATAATATTTTTTTCTTTCCACAACATTATCCACAACCCACATATTTGTATGCATTTTTTCCCACGTCCTTTTCTACCCTGAAATACTTGTCTATTTTTAGTTTACTATGAGATTTATCCAAAAGACAAACAAGGTTTATCCACAAAATGTGGATAAACCTAATTAATCCGTGGATAACTTTGTGAATAGCTGACAATTTAGTATTATTGCATTTGGCTCTTTTATATTTTTACAAAAGTGTTCTAACTGTCGAATTCCCTCTGGTACGTTTTCTTTCTCTATAGTAACAAAGTCAAAAAACTGAAAGATTGTTATAGATTGTGGATGATTTGTTAGTAAGTACAATTGTCGAATATTTTTTTCTTTCATATACTGCAAAAACATTTCAAAAAAATATAAGAAAGTCTGTTTATCCACATTAGGTGTGAATAAACAAGAACGAATCAGTGCATGTTCTTCACTTTGTTCATATCCGATAACAGCCCGTATCTCTTCCGCCTCTTCCAAAATCATAAATTGCGCGTACAACTCATTTATTTTATCATCTTTTTTATTAGCTTGTCCGAAAAAAGAATGCAATCTTTCCACATCTGCTTTCGTCGCAAAATATACTTTCTTCATAGTAAATCCCTCCTCTTTTTTATATATGAGAAGGGATTTACTAATAGTACTATTTAGAGAATAAAGATGTAAAAGCCTCTACAATAAATAACTTAACTTCTGGCTTTTCTTCTTCCTCCTCTACTTTTACATACTCATTTTGTTTTTCTTGCTTTTGTTCCACAGGTTTCTCCACTTTGTCCACAGTTTTTGTTTCCTCTTTACTTACAGGTTGTTCTTCTACTTTTGTTTCATTTTTTACTACTTTCTTTTCAGAAGCTGTTACTTTTTTTACAGCTTCCTGCTTTACAACTTTCGTTTCTTTCACTTTACCCTCTTTCTTCTCTGGTACATCCACCACTTCCTCATCTTGCTCCTTAACTTCCCCCTCTTCAGGAGATTCAGCCTTCACAACATGTTCTTCCTTCCTTACAGCTGTACCACTTGAAAAATCTAAGAAACACATCGGTGGAAATAATACACACCACCAGTTTGCCCCTTCCCCTTCCCCAATTGTAATCAATACCGCCTCATATTCCCCTGCTGGATAAATAAAATTCCCATATACCTTTGTAGGAAACTTTACATTCTTACTAAATTTCACTTGAAATGAATCTTTACTTCCTTCTTTTTTCAACGTATTTGCCACTGTTTTTTCGATTTCTGGAATATGACTTTGAATGACTTTACGCGCCTCTTCAAATGAAGTTAAATCCGCTACCCATCCATCAATTTGTGCTTTTACTTCATCACGCACTTTGCGCTTTAACACCTGATCTTTATCTGAATCACTATTTGCTAAAATTCGTAATCGAACGGCCTCTTTCGGAATAACTGAAGGCCCTTTTGCATCAGCTTTCATATATCCAAACTGCACAAGTAACTGTGCACCAATTAATAATAGAAGAAGATAAGCAATAACTTGTTTTTTCATTTCCTCCACCGTCCCTTCTACAAACAGTGTGGACAGACTTTCATCTTTCTAAACTATTAAATTCAAAATCTATATGAATTTTTCCACAAAAAAAATAGAGTAAGGTGTGAACCTTACTCCATCTCTGCAAATACCATACGATCTTTTCCATTAATATCAAAAACAACCTCAACATGAGCATGTGGAAAAGCTTGTTGTAACAACCCTTTTACATCCTCACCTTGCCCTACTCCAATTTCAAATGCCACAATTGCTTTCTTCTGCAACACATTCGGCAACTCTTCCATAAAACGGCGATAGAAATCTAATCCGTCTTCACCACCAACAAGTGCTCTCTTTGGCTCATGCTCTTTCACCACAGGAGAAAGGCCACGCCAATCCTCTTCCGGTATATATGGAGGGTTTGAAACAACAACATCTAACTTTTGACTTGTTTTATAAAATGGTGACAATAAATCACCATGATAGAACGTTACTTCTGCGCCCAAAGTTTTTGCATTTTCTTTTGCAACTTCAATCGACTCTTGTGCAATATCTACCGTATACACATGAAGATTTTTATTTTCTAAAGCAAGCGTAATAGAAATCGCTCCACTACCTGTACCGATATCCGCCACATGCAGTTTCTCATCACCGAAATGACGCTCGATTCTTTCTAACACTCCTACTATAAGCTCTTCTGTTTCCGGTCTTGGTATTAATACTTCTTCATTCACAAAGAACGACCGTCCATAAAACATTTCATAACCAATCATATATTGAATAGGAATACCTTCTACATGCTTGTGAATAAACTCCGTAAAACTTGTTTCTTGTTCCACAGTTATTTCTTCACGCATATTCATGAGCATTCCGGTTCTGTTCGTCTTTAATACATGACAAAGGACAATTTCTCCCGCATTTTCATCTCGTCCATTTTCCTGTAAAAAAGAAGAAGCCCATTTCAGGGCTTCATAGACACGCATTACTCAGCTGCCTCCATCTTTTGAGCCTGATCTTCCATCACTAAGGCATTGATGAAATCATCTAACTTACCTTGTAAGATTTGATCTAGCTTTTGAATCGTTAAACCGATTCGATGGTCTGTAACACGGTTTTGCGGGAAATTATACGTACGAATACGCTCTGAACGATCACCCGTACCAACAGCTTGTTTACGGTTTTGATCATACTCAGCTTGCGCTTCTTGTCTAAACTTATCATAAACACGTGCGCGTAATACTTTCATCGCTTTTTCTTTATTCTTGATTTGTGATTTCTCATCCTGACACGATACAACTACACCAGTCGGTAAATGCGTTAAACGTACCGCTGACATCGTTGTATTAACACTTTGTCCACCAGGACCACTAGAAGCAAACGTATCAACACGAACATCTTTTTCATGAATACTAATTTCTACTTCTTCTGCCTCTGGTAATACAGCTACAGTTGCTGTAGATGTATGAATACGTCCACCAGATTCCGTTTCAGGAACACGTTGTACACGGTGAGCACCATTCTCGAATTTTAGCTTCGCGAAAGCACCTTTACCGTTAATCATAAAGATAATCTCTTTATATCCACCTAACTCTGTATAGCTCGCTTCGATAATTTCAGTTTTCCAACCTTGTACCTCAGCATAACGGCTATACATACGATATAAATCACCAGCAAATAAAGCCGCCTCGTCACCACCAGCAGCACCACGAACCTCTACGATAACGTTTTTATCATCATTAGGGTCTTTTGGAACAAGTAAAATTTTCAGACGCTCTGACAATTCTTTATCTTGTCCTTCTAATTCAGAAACCTCTTCTTTTACCATGTCACGCATATCAGCGTCTAACTTATCTTCTAACATTGCTTTTGCATCTCTTAATTGCTCACGAACATCTTTATACTCACGGTACACCTCTACCGTTTCCTGCATATCAGATTGTTCCTTTGAATACTCACGAAGCTTATTCGTATCGCTAATAACCTCTGGGTCACTTAACAATTCATTTAACTTCTCATAACGATCTTCTACAGCTTGCAAACGATCTAACACACCATTCACCTCTACATCCTAGTATCTAATACAAATAGTATATGGTACTTAATCAAAAAAACGCAAATTATATTTAAAAGCGTAAGCGGCTCGCTCAGAATCGCAGGACATTGGAACTCTCGACCTTGAAGCGCTCTTTGCTTCGAGCGAGAGAGTGAAATGGCCGGAGATTCTAGCCGCTGAAGCTAGATAATATTTAAAAGCGCAAGCGGCTTGCTCAGAATGGGAGAAGGTTGGAGCTTCTGACAGAGAGGTGCTCTTTGCCTCGCAGGAAGAAGCGAAACCACCGACCATTCTAGCCGCTGGAGCTAGATAATATTTAAAAGCGTAAGCGGCTTGCTCAGCTCTGACTGCTAAAGTTCTTAGCTGTTTGAAGAGCCGGCCACCAATCTTCATTTATTTTCGAAAAAAACCCGCTCTACATAGCGAGTTTCATTTATCTTTGTTTTGTAGGTACTGCATGACAATGACGACAACGTGGTTCATACGATTCCGAAGCCCCAACTAAAATAATTGGATCATCAAATGCCGCTGGTTCTCCATCGATTAAACGTTGCGTACGACTTGCAGGAGATCCGCATGCAGAACAAACTGCCTGCAACTTAGTTACATGTTCAGCAATCGCCATCAGCTGAGGAACTTGTCCAAATGGTAGACCACGGAAATCTTGGTCTAATCCAGCTACAATGACACGATAGCCACGATTTGCCAATACTTGCACCACTTCCACAATGTCCCCATCAAAAAATTGTACCTCATCGATTGCAATAACATCCATTTCTTCTGTTACATGGTTAAATATATCTTTTGAAGCTGAAACAGGAACTGCTTTAACCTTTAATCCATTATGTGATACAACATCTTCTTCACTATAACGATTATCAATACATGGTTTAAATACAATCGCATGTTGTTTCGCAAATTGCGTACGGCGTATACGGCGGATGAGCTCTTCTGATTTTCCAGAAAACATACTCCCGCAAATCACTTCAATCCAACCATTTTGATTCATTAAGTACATTGAGCTCTCCTTTCATCTACTTTCCTAATCCAAAGTAGGGTAAAGGTTTAATATTTTTGCAAAAAAAACAGACAAGCGAATACATACACTTGCCTGTTTTATGTTCTTTATTACTTGATACCGTATTTCTTATTGAAGCGGTCAACACGTCCGTCTGCAGTAGCAAACTTCTGACGTCCAGTGTAGAATGGGTGAGAATCAGAACTGATCTCAATTTTTAGTAATGGATAAGTGTTACCATCTTCCCACTCAACAGTTTCGCTAGAGCCTTTAGTAGACCCGCTTAAGAATTTGAAGCCTGTGTTCGTGTCCATAAATACAACTTTATTGTAATTTGGATGGATTCCTGCTTTCATTCTTTTCATCTCCTTCCGCCCTGAATCATTTTCGAAACAGAGTTTTTCATCTTCAGCTGCTTACACAACTATATTGATGAAACACATATGATGAAATTATAACAAGGCTAACTCCATTTTGCAACTACCTGTTTTTGTCTTTTTAAAATTTAAAAGCGCAAGCGGCTCATTCAGAATCGCAGGACATTGGAGCTCTCGACCAAGAAGCGCTTTTTGCTTCGACCGAGAGAGCGAAATGGCCGGAGATTCTAGCCGCTGGAGCTGGATATAATTAAAAGCGCAAGCGGCTCGTTCAGAATCCGGGACACTTCAAACTCTCGACCCAAATATGATTTTCATCTCAAAAAACAAAATTTTTCCCATATATTACTCTCCCTAATATTCCCTTAAAAAAACATAAAAAACTCGCTTACCACAAAATAAGCGAGTCCCAATCTTTTCCCTTTACTTAGTTGTTACATATCTTTTTGAGTCTGCAACAATGTTTTGTAAAAATTCTTCATTTGTCTTTGTTTGACGAAGTTTACGTAAGAAACCTTCGACAAAGTCTGGTGTATCACGCATTGTTTTACGAATACCCCATAGCTTGTCTAAATGTTCTTTCGGAATTAATAGATCTTCTTTACGTGTACCAGAACGGCGAATATCAATTGCCGGGAAGATACGGCGCTCAGCTAATGAACGATCTAAGTGAAGTTCCATATTTCCAGTTCCTTTAAATTCTTCGTAAATTACATCGTCCATACGAGATCCTGTATCAACAAGCGCTGTTGCTAAAATCGTTAAGCTACCGCCTTCTTCAATATTACGTGCAGCTCCAAAGAAACGCTTCGGTCTATGGAAGGCAGCTGGGTCGATACCACCCGATAATGTTCTACCACTTGGCGGAATAACAAGGTTGTAAGCTCGCGCTAAACGGGTAATACTATCCATTAAAATGATAACATCTTTTTTGTGCTCTACAAGACGCATTGCACGTTCTAACACAAGTTCCGCTACTTTAATATGATTTTCTGGCACTTCATCAAAAGTAGAGCTTACAACATCTCCTTTAACAGAACGTTCAATGTCTGTTACTTCCTCTGGACGCTCATCAATTAAAAGTACAATTAATTCAGCTTCCGGGTGATTTGTTGTAACACTGTGTGCGATTTCTTTTAATAGACTTGTTTTACCAGCCTTTGGAGGCGCGACAATTAAACCACGTTGTCCAAATCCAACTGGTGCGATTAAATCCATGATGCGTGTCGGTAACTTTTTCGGTTCCGTTTCCAATTTCATTTGGCGATCTGGGTATAATGGTGTTAATGCAGGGAAATGCACACGCTCTTTTGCTGACTCTGGATCATCTCCGTTTACAGCTTCAACTTGTAATAATCCAAAATAGCGTTCATTTTCTTTCGGAGGTCGTACTTTACCAGAAACCTTGTCTCCATTACGTAAATCGAAACGACGAATTTGCGAAGCTGAGATATAAATATCTTCTGAGCTTGGAGAATAGTTGATAGGACGTAGGAATCCAAATCCTTCTGATTGAATAATTTCTAATACGCCTTCCATGAAGAAGAAACCTTCTTTTTCTGCTCGAGCTTTTAGGATAGCGAAGATTAACTCTTTTTTCGTTAATTTGCTATAATACGAAATCTTAAATTCTTTCGCAAGCTCGTATAACTCTTTTAATTTCATGTTTTCTAATGCTGCAATTGACAAATTCATTCAGACACCACACTTTAACATTATTCTCTTTTCACATGGGTAAAGGGAAAAAATACGGAAGGCAAATAATTAATAATGAAAGGCAATAAGTTCAAGTAGGGTAATATTCACTATTGTAACCCTTTTATCTAGTTTTAATCAATACGTTGAAACACAAATACAAGAAGCGAAGACAAGAAAATTTGTCTTCGCTTTTATTTAACCTAGTTCCAGTAGCTAGAATGGTCAGGAGCTCCAATGCCCTGCGATTCTGAACGAGCTGCTTCCACTTTTTATTCAATCCAGCTTCAGCAGCTAGAATGGTCGGTGGCTTCACTTCTTCCTACGAGGCAAAAAGCGCCTCTACGTCAGAAGCTCCATCCCCCTCCCATTCTGAACGAGCTGCTTACGCTTTTTATTTAATAACCAAGTTTGGTTTTTTATTCAAGCTATGACGTCCGTCTACGAAGCGTACTGTGCCTGATTTTGCACGCATAACAAGGGATTGTGTTGTTCCTACGCTACCTTTAAATTGAACGCCGCGTAATAGTTCTCCGTCTGTTACGCCTGTTGCCGCAAAGATTGCATCGTCACCTTTTACTAAGTCTTCCATGCGAAGAATACGATTTATATCTTCAATACCCATTTTTTTACAACGAGCTAATTCAGCTTCATTTTGAGGCAGAAGCTTTCCGTGGATTTCTCCACCTAAACATTTTAATGCAACTGCTGCTAATACACCCTCAGGTGCTCCACCAGAGCCGAATAAAATATCTACACCTGTGCGATCAAATGCAGTGTTAATTGCTCCAGCCACATCTCCATCGTTAATTAATTTAATACGAGCACCAGCTTTACGAATTTCTTCGATAATCGCTTGATGACGTGGACGGTTTAAAACTGTCGCTACAACATCTTCAATATCTTTATTTTTCGCTTTCGCAACCGCACGTAAGTTATCGATAATAGGTGCATCAATATCGACCGCCCCAACCGCTTCTGGGCCAACCGCGATTTTATCCATGTACATGTCAGGAGCATGTAACAAATTACCATGATCTGCAATTGCAATAACAGCAAGAGCATTCCATCCACCAGCTGCTACGATGTTTGTCCCTTCTAAAGGATCAACCGCAACGTCTACACGTGGTCCATATCCTGTACCTAATTTCTCTCCGATATACAGCATTGGCGCTTCGTCCATCTCACCTTCACCAATTACAACTGTACCTTTCATCGGGATTGTATCAAATACATCACGCATAGCTGATGTTGCTGCACCATCTGCCTCATCCTTTTTCCCGCGCCCCATCCAACGCGCTGATGATAATGCTGCAGCCTCTGTTACACGTACTAACTCCATAGATAAACTTCTTTCCACGATAATCCCTCTCCTTTAAGTCTTTATATTTCTGCCGTATTTTGTGAACCGTGTTTCTCTACAAAGTATACTTCCGCAAGTAGTGATGCTTCGCTTCCCCCTTGCGGAAGTATCACTTATGCGTTCTTCATCTCTTCAATTTCTTGACTTGTCATTTGTTCTCGCCAAATGTTTGCGCCAAGCCCTTTAAGCTTGTCTACTATATTTTCATAACCTCGATCAATATGCTCAAGTCCAGTTACTTCTGTAATTCCATCCGCCATTAACCCTGCAATAACAAGAGCCGCTCCAGCTCGTAAATCACTCGCTTTCACTTTTGCACCTTGCAATAAAACTGGACCAGTTACAATTGCCGAACGACCTTCCACTTTAATTTGTGCATTCATACGACGTAATTCATCAATGTGTTTAAAGCGTGCGCCGTAAATCGTATCCGTTACAACACCCGTTCCGTGTGCCTTTGTTAAAAGCGTCGTAAATGGTTGTTGTAAATCTGTTGGGAATCCTGGATATACAAGCGTTTTTATATCAACTACTTTTAACCTTCTATTACCGTTCACTGTAATTTGGTCATCGTTCGTTTCAATTTGGACACCAGCTTCTCTTAACTTCGCTGTAACTGACTCTAAATGCTGAGGAATCACATTATCAACCGTTACTTCTCCTCCTGATGCAGCTCCTAAAATCATATACGTACCCGCTTCAATACGATCCGGAATGATCGTATGGTGACAACCGTGCAGTGAATCCACACCATCAATTCGGATTACATCTGTTCCAGCACCTTTAATGCGTGCACCCATGCTCGTTAACAATGTAGCTACATCAATAATCTCTGGTTCTTTCGCTGCGTTTTCAATAACAGTTCTACCTTTCGCTCGCACAGCTGCTAGCATAATATTAATTGTAGCTCCTACACTAACAACGTCTAAATAAATACGTGCCCCGCGTAGCTCATCTGCTCTTAAATAAATCGCACCCTGTTCATTCGTAACATGTGCACCTAACGCTTCAAACCCTTTAATATGCTGATCAATCGGCCTCGGTCCTAAATGACATCCACCCGGAAGCCCAATAACAGCTTTTTTAAAACGGCCAAGCATCGCACCCATTAAATAATAAGAAGCACGCAATTTTTTCACTTTTCCATTCGGTAAAGGCATTGCAACCATGTTAGAAGGATCGACTACCATCTCTTCCTCCTGTCCATAAGTTACTCTTCCTCCAATTTCCTCTAGCAAGTCTCCTAACATTTTCACGTCCGAAATATTAGGGACACCACCAATAGTTACTGGAGTATCTGCTAAAATTGTCGCTGGAATTAGTGCAACGGCGCTGTTCTTTGCACCACTCACTCGAATTGTTCCATTTAAAGCTCTTCCGCCTTCAATTAGCAATTTTTCCATATTGAGCTCCCTTCTTGTGAATGTATTTACTTTCTATATCTTTATAGAAAGCTCCCCTTAAGAATCTCAATCACTCTTTCCACCCTAAAACTCAATAAATAGGAAACCATTATCCTCATTTCTCCAGTAGTACGAATAGATAAAGATTAACTATTTATCGAATTTACTTTATCAATTTAGATACATTATCACATTTATTAATAGGACTATGCACATTATTTTCTATTTCAAAAGCAAAATGATAAAAATCTTTAGACTTGTTCACGCTTTCATTATACAACGAAAGGAAACCGTCTAAAAGACTAGACGGTTTCCAAAACGGAATTTTATTCTTACGCTTTACCGTTAGAACCGAATTCACGCATTTTACCAGCAACAGTTGCTTTAATAGCTTCGCGGCCAGGTCCAATATATTTACGAGGATCGTAAACTTCTTGGTCTTTGCTTAATGCTTCACGAACAGCTTTTGTAAACTCAATTTGGTTCTCAGTGTTTACGTTAATTTTTGAAGTACCTAAAGAAATAGCTTTTACAATATCAGCAGTTGGGATACCAGTACCACCGTGTAATACTAAAGGTACGCCAGTGAAGTCACGAACTTGTTCCATTTCAGCGAATCCTAAGTTAGGCTCACCTTTGTAAGGACCGTGTACAGAACCTAAAGCTGGAGCTAGGCAATCGATACCTGTTGCTTCAACAAGGTGCTTACACTCTGCTGGATCAGCGTAAATTACGCCTTCAGCGATGATGTCGTCTTCTTGTCCGCCAACTGTTCCAAGCTCAGCTTCAACAGATACGTTACGAGCGTGTGCGTATTCTACTACTTTTTTAGTAGTTTCAACGTTTTCTTCGAATGGGTGGTGAGAAGCGTCGATCATTACAGATGTGAAACCTGCATCGATTGCTTCTTTACATTTTTCGAAGCTTGAACCATGGTCAAGGTGAATCGCTACAGGAACAGTGATGTTCATTTCTTCGATTAAAGCTTTAACCATAGCTACAACTGTTTTGAAACCAGTCATATGACGAGCTGCACCCTCAGATACACCTAGGATTACAGGAGATTTTTCTTCTTCCGCAGCAGCTAAGATAGCTTGAGTCCACTCTAAGTTGTTCATGTTGAATTGACCAACTGCGTATTTTCCTTCTAGTGCTGTGTTTAGCATTTCTTTCATAGAAACTAAAGGCATGGTGAATCCTCCTAAAAAACGTTTTTTGTATCCGATAAGTTCTTATCGCTGGTAGTATGACCAGAATAAGGTAAAATATGTATATTTACATACCGGACTTTTTTCTACACTCAATAGGATAACAACTTGTACTCAAAAACTCAACCGTATTCACCTGCTCAATAGTCCATGTAAACGCTTTTTTCCATATTTTTTATAAAAAATTCATTTTTTACGCCTCTACAGCAAGCTGTTCTCTCACCGCTTGACGAATCTCATCAATATCAAACGGTTTAGCAAAGTGCATTAAAGCTCCTAAATCTTTCGCTTCTTGGATCATATCAAGCTCTCCATAAGCAGTCATTAAAATTACTTTAATACTCTCATCAATTTCCTTTACATGTTTTAAAATCTCTATACCATCCATACCTGGAATTTTCATATCTAACACTACTAAATCTGGATTATCTTTTTTCACGATATCTAAAGCTTGAAATCCATTCGCTGCTTGGAATGTCTGATAACCTTCTTTTTGGAACACTTCATGTAATAACACACGAATGCCATATTGATCATCAACAATTAAAATTTTACCTTCCATAACTCCCAACCTTTCTGTGTAAATACAAGATTTAAAGCTTCTTATATCTTAACGATTAATTTTCGCTATTCTTTGGCAAATCCCTTCCTATTCTTTCTTATTTTACCGTTTCCTATTTTGTTATGCTACCCTTCGATTTCACCTTTCTAAAAAAATAAACTATAATGAAAGCCGATAAACACGTACGAAAGGGAGTAACATTATGTTAAAAATTTTTTCAACTCAATTAAGTGGTTATTTCTCCAGGGTTTCTCAAAAAGAAGAAATGAATATAGAAGATAGTGCCCGTCTACTTGCTCAAGCATTAGTTGGCGACGGTTTCATTTATTTACATGGTACAAATGAAATGGAGGGCGTTGTCGCTGAAGCATTATTCGGTGCTGAACCAATGAAGCAAGCAAAACGATTATTTGAAAATGGTAAAGAAGTAGAAGTAACTTCTGCAGATCGTGTACTTCTTATTAGCCGTTTTTCAACAGATGAAGAAGTTGTAGCAATGGCAAAAAAACTTCAAGCTGATGGACACTCTATTGTCGGCATCTCTGCTATTCAAGAAGGTACTGAATCACTAGAACAATATACAGATGTACATATTGATACAAAGCTGTTAAAAGGTCTTATTCCAGACGATGAAGGCAATCGCTACGGATTCCCAAGTTTAATGGTAGCTTTATTTGCATATCACGGGATCAAATTTACAATCGATGAAATGTTAAATGAATATTAAAAAAAGCGCCCTATTTCAGGCGCTTTTTTTATTACTTGCTCTCTTTATTCGTAATAGAAGCACTTACGAAGTCATGGAACAATGGTTGTGGACGGTTTGGACGAGATACAAGTTCTGGATGGAACTGTGCTGCCACGAACCAAGGGTGGTCTTTTAATTCAATGATTTCAACTAGACGACCGTCTGGGCTTGTACCAGAGAATACAAATCCTGCTTTTTCCATATCCGGACGGAATTGATTGTTGAACTCATAACGATGACGATGACGCTCATATACAACCGGCTCGTTGTAAGCATTGTAAGCATTTGTTTCTTCAGCAAGCTTACATGGATATAGACCAAGACGAAGTGTGCCACCTAAGTCTTCTACATCTTTTTGTTCTGGTAATAAGTCAATGATTGCATAAGGTGTGTCAGGATTAATTTCAGAAGAGTTAGCTCCTTCTAATCCTAATACGTTACGTGCAAATTCGATTGATGCAAGTTGCATACCTAGGCAAATTCCTAAGAATGGAACTTTGTTTTCACGAGCATATTGAATTGCAACGATTTTACCTTCTACACCACGATCACCGAATCCACCAGGTACAAGGATACCATCTGTGTCACCAACTAATTCTTGTACGTTCTCTGGTGTTACGTGCTCAGCGTTTACCCATTTCACTTCTACATCTGTGTCGAATGAATAACCCGCATGACGAAGTGCTTCTACAACAGAAATGTATGCATCTTGAAGCTCTACGTATTTACCAACAAGAGCAATTTTTGTTTTCTTAGAAAGGTTACGTACTTTATTAACTAGCGCAGTCCACTCTGTCATATCTGCAGCTGGATTGTCTAATTTCAAGTGATCGCAAACGATTTGGTCCATATTTTGCTCTTGAAGAGATAATGGAACCGCATATAAAGTATCTGCATCGCGCGCTTCGATAACTGCTTTTGTATCAATGTCACAGAATAATGCAAGCTTGTCTTTCATATCTTGAGAAACAGGCAATTCTGTACGAACAACGATAATATTTGGTTGAATACCTAAGCTGCGAAGCTCTTTAACGCTATGTTGCGTTGGTTTTGTTTTCATTTCACCCGCTGCTTTTAAGTACGGGATTAACGTACAGTGAATGTACATTACATTGTCACGACCGATGTCGCTCTTAATTTGACGGATTGCTTCTAAGAATGGTAGAGACTCGATGTCACCAACAGTTCCACCAATTTCTGTAATAACAACGTCCGCGTTTGTTTCGCGACCAGAACGGTATACACGCTCTTTAATTTCGTTAGTAATGTGAGGAATAACTTGAACTGTTCCTCCTAGGTATTCACCACGACGCTCTTTTTGAAGAACTGAAGAGTAAATTTTACCTGTTGTTACGTTGCTGTATTTGTTTAAGTTGATGTCGATGAAACGCTCATAGTGACCAAGGTCTAAATCAGTTTCTGCACCATCATCTGTTACGAATACCTCACCGTGTTGGTATGGGCTCATAGTCCCTGGGTCTACGTTAATGTATGGATCAAACTTTTGAATCGTTACGTTTAAACCACGATTTTTTAAAAGTCTTCCAAGAGATGCTGCTGTAATACCTTTTCCTAAAGACGATACTACACCGCCTGTTACAAAAATATACTTAGTCATGAAAAAGCTCCCTCCTATTTTGCTGTTATATAATCACCGTTGCAAAGCGCAACGTATGTAGATAACACTGTATCCATCTTATTGTTAGACTCTTTTTATTTTCTAAACAAAAAACAAAAAAGAAAATTGCTCCCCTCATCACATAAAGTAATAAGTAGGGAGCAATTTTCTTTTATATTTACACTTTAAAAGTATTATCGTCCTTTTTTAAAGAGCCCAAAAATGATTCTACATGGACGATAATGAAAAGTCAAGAACTACAGTTCTTCCTCTTCTTCTTCTTCAGCTTCAGCTTCATCGTACTCAAGTTCTTCTTCGGCGAAGTCATCGTCATCATCTTCATCTAAATCATCAAGATCATCGTCATCTCCGTCTTCTTCTTCAAGAACCTTGTCCAAATCTTCTACCTCTTCTTCATTTGCGTCTGCATCTTCGAAGTCTTCATCTTCTTCGATGTAGTCGTCAAAACCGTCCTCTTCAACTTTACGTTTCTTCTTCGGTTTTGGCTGAGGTAAGATTTCTTCATCAATTTGCTCATATGGGTACCAGCTACGTAGCCCCCAACGATTTTCTCCTAAATTAATGAAACGTCCATCGATGTTTAAATCTGTATAAAATTGTGCGAGTTTCGCATTAACTTGCTCTTGAGATAGTCCCAGCACTTGAGCGATTTCTCGAACCAACTCGTTGAATGTCGTTGCTTGTCTTTTATCCCCTAAAACGCTATGTACAACTTCAATCATTGAACATTCTTTTAGCTCTTCTGGTGAATATTGCTTAAAATTCACTTATGCGGCACTTCCTTTCTTCAAATATAACCTTATATATAACGGTCTGCTTAAAAAAATCCATACTATTCATTATAAACAAAAGTCGCACAAATATGCTACAAAAAAAACGGGAAACTTTAATATGGTAATAAAATTATAATTTGTCTATTCCTTATTTCGGAAACATATGCGCTCCTTGCAGTACATACCTAATTTGCATTTCTGTATATTCTTCAAGCGTATACAGTTTTTGCAGGGCCCAACGTCTAAATCCCCACATTTGTCCTTGTATGAAAATGTTATGTGCAAGAAGCTGTATCTCTTTTTTATTTAATGTAAATGTCCCATTTTCTGTACACTGCTCTAAAATATTCTCAAACATCCCGACCATTTGAAACTCTTTTTCTAATACATATGGGAGTGATTCTTTCGGTAAAAAACGTACCTCTTGATACATAATTAATACTTCTTCTTGCAATTCATCCATCACTTTAAAATAATTCGTTATCGCTATCTTTAAGCTTTCTATACTTCCCTTCTCTGTACACACTACTTCCTCTAATCTTTCTTTTACATGTTCATAAATACTATCACAAACTAAATATAAAACATCATCTTTTGTACGAATGTACTCATAAAGTGTTCCAATACTAAACCCAGCCGCCTTCGCAATCTCTCTCGTTGTTGTACGTGGGAACCCTTTTTGCTTAAACAATTGCACCGCACCTTTAATCATTTGTTCACGTCTTAACGCAACTAATTTTTCATCTTTCACGGACGCATGTACATTATGTTTAACCATCCCCTTCACCTCTCTCTATTATTTTTTGGAAGGAAAAAGCGTAGGAAAATACCTACGCTTTCATTCCTACTTCGTTAACATACGAGAAATTACAAGCCTTTGAATCTCTTGTGTTCCCTCATATATTTGTGTGATCTTTGCATCGCGCATATAACGCTCTACGGGATAATCTTTCGTATAACCGTAACCACCAAATACTTGTACCGCTTCAGTCGTCACCTTCATCGCTGTATCGCCTGCAAATACTTTTGACATCGCTGACTCTTTCCCATACGGAAGCCCTTCCGATTCAAGCCAAGCCGCTTGGTATGTTAGAAGACGCGCCGCCTCCACATCCGTTGCCATATCTGCAAGTTTAAAGCCAATTCCTTGCTGCGCCGCAATAGGTTTCCCAAACTGATGACGCTCTCTTGCATATTCTACAGAAGCATCTAAAGCCCCTTGCGCAATACCGACTGCTTGCGCGGCAATACCATTACGGCCGCCATCTAATGTTTGCATCGCAACTTTAAATCCTTGGCCCTCTTCCCCGAGTAGGTTCTCTACAGGAATACGGCAATCTTCGAACATAATTTCAGTTGTTGGTGAAGAGCGAATCCCTAACTTGCTTTCCTTCTTCCCAACTGAAAATCCTGGTGTATCACTTTCCACAATAAACGCGCTCGTACCACGCTGCTTCGATTCGGGATCAGTTAACGCAAAAACAACATAAATATCAGCAATACCGCCATTTGTAATAAAGATTTTCGATCCATTTAAAATGTAATGGTCTCCATCTCGTTTCGCAGTTGTCCTCATTCCGCCCGCATCTGAACCAGAACTTGGTTCCGTTAAACCGTATGCGCCAATTTTCGTTCCTTCTGCCATCGGTCGTAAAAACTTTTGCTTTTGTTCTTCCGTTCCAAATTTAAAAATTGGCCAACCAGCAAGTGAAGTGTGTGCAGACAGCGTTACACCTGTTGAAGCACAAACACGAGATAATTCTTCGATAGCAATTACATACGCTAAGTAATCGCTTCCAATTCCGCCGTATTCTTCAGGCCACGGAATGCCGGTTAAACCAAGCTCTGCCATTTGATCAAATAGTGCACGATCAAATCTCTCTTCTTCATCACGCTCAGCTGCCGTCGGTGCTACTTCGTTCTTAGCAAAATCCCGAACCATTTTTCTTATCATTTCATGTTCTTCTGATAGTTTAAAATGCATTCCCGTCTCCCCCTTGTCCTTTTATAAAGCTCGACTAATAACAAGTTTCTGTATCTCACTCGTTCCTTCATATATTTGCGTGATTTTCGCATCACGGAAAAATCGTTCTACCGGATAGTCTTTCGTATAACCGTAACCGCCAAATACTTGCACCGCTTCAATCGCAACTTCAACAGCCGTCTTAGAAGCGAATAATTTCGCAATAGAAGCTTCTTTACCGCATGGTAATCCTTGCGCCCTTAGCGATGCTGCTCTGTATACAAGTAGTCGTGCTGCTTCTACGCTAGTCGCCATATCTGCAAGTTTGAATCCGATTCCTTGCTGCGCCGCAATTGGCTTGCCGAATTGCTCACGCTCTTTCGCATAATCAATCGCACATGCAAGCGCCGCTTCCGCGATTCCTAATGCCTGCGCTCCGATTCCAATTCGTCCAACATCTAAATTCGCCATTGCCACCTTAAATCCTTGTCCTTCTTCACCAAGTAAATTCTCGGCTGGCACTTTCATATCTTCAAACGTAAGTTGTACCGTGCGAGAACCAAGAAGTCCCATTTTATGCTCATCTTTGCCGATAATTAAGCCCGGTGTATCTTTCTCTACTATAAATGCAGAAATCCCACTTTTTCCTGCCTCTGGATTTGTAGAAGCGAATACAATGTATGTACTTGCTTCACCGCCATTTGTAATAAATACTTTCGATCCATTAATAATGTAGTGATCGCCTTTCTTTACAGCTCTTGATTTCAAACTCCCTGCATCTGATCCTGCATTTGGTTCTGTTAATGCAAATGCACCTAAATATTCACCAGTCGCAAGTTTAGAAACATATTTCTGCTTCTGTTCTTCTGTTCCAAAATATAAAATCGGGTTCATTCCAACTGACGTATGTACAGCCAAAATTACACCAACCGTTGCACTTACCTTTGAAATTTCCTCAATTGCTAAAATGTAAGAAATAAAATCCATTTCTGCCCCGCCATATTTTGCAGGCGCTGGAATACCCATTAGTCCAAGCTCACCCATCTTCTGCAAAATCTCTTTAGGGAACACCCCTTGTTCCATACTAGGAACAAAGGGAGCAATTTCCTTCTGCGCAAAATCTCGAACCATTTTCCTCATCATTTGTTGCTCTTCGGTAAAATGAAAATTCATGTACTCCGCCTCCGTTTGCTATATATCTTTTTAATAATTTGGTAAGACCACTATTTTAATAAAAGGAGGACTTTATTCGTAAACGTAGAAACCACGGCCTGTTTTACGTCCTAACCATCCTGCGTTCACATACTTGCGTAATAATGGACATGGGCGATATTTACTATCTCCTAATCCTTCATGCAACACTTCCATAATGTATAAACATGTATCTAAACCGATAAAATCAGCTAATGTAAGTGGTCCCATCGGATGATTCATACCTAGTTTCATTACTTCATCAATCGCTTCTTTCGTCGCTACACCTTCATATAACGTATAGATCGCTTCGTTAATCATCGGTAATAAAATACGGTTCGATACAAATCCTGGGAAATCATTTACTTCAACTGGCACTTTCCCGATTTTTTTCGTAATATCTTCAATTGTTTCGTACACCTCATCATCTGTAGCTAAACCACGAATAATTTCAACAAGTTTCATAACTGGAACTGGATTCATAAAATGCATGCCGATTACTTTTTCTGGGCGTTTCGTTACCGCTGCAATTTCTGTAATTGGTAGAGATGACGTATTCGTCGCTAAAATTGCGTGATCTGGAGCAATTTCATCTAGATTCGCAAAGATTTTCTTTTTTATATCCATTTTCTCAACAGCCGCTTCAATAACAAGATCCGCTTCCTTCACACAATCTAAATCAAGCGTTACTGTAAGGCGATTTAACGTCGCTTCCTTCTCTTCTTCCTTCATGCGTCCTTTTTCTACTTGGCGCGCTAAGTTTTTTGTAATAATAGCCAATACTCTGTCTAATTGCTCTTGTTTTAAATCTTGTACCTTCACATCATATCCTGCTATTGCACATACTTGTGCGATTCCCGAACCCATTTGTCCTGCACCAATTACAACTATTTTTTGTACACCCATTCTTTCTTCCCCCTTAATATAAATTGTTAATAAATCAAAAATCACCTACACGTAAATTAACGAACTTCAATCATAATTGCGTCACCTTGACCGCCACCGCTACAAATAGAAGCAATTCCAATTCCGCCGCCGCGCTGCTTCAGTGCGTGGATAAGTGTAACGATAATACGCGCTCCACTTGCTCCGATTGGATGCCCCATTGCTACAGCGCCGCCATTTACATTCAATTTGTCTGGGTCAATTCCCGCGATTTCTGTACTTGCAATTGCTACCGCTGCAAATGCCTCATTAATCTCGAATAAATCGATATCTTCAATTGTCTTGCCTGTTTTTTTCAACAATTCGTTAATTGCATAACCTGGCGTTCTTGGGAAATCTTTAGACTCCACTGCAATTGCTGTATGTGCCAAAATTGTCGCTAATGGCTTTCTTCCTTCTTGCTTCGCTCTGTCTTCGCTCATTAATACAAGCGCAGCACCGCCATCATTTAGTCCAGGAGCATTACCCGCTGTCACTGCCGACGTCTTATCAAATACAGGTTTTAATTTCGCTAATTTTTCAACCGTTGTATCCGCGCGCGGTGCCTCATCTTTTGCAACGACGATAGGATCGCCTTTTCTTTGCGGAATCGTTACTGGCACGATTTCCTCTTCAAAACGTCCTTCTTTATGCGCTGAAACCGCACGCTGATGGCTACGATATGCCCATTCATCTTGCGCTTCGCGAGAGATTCCATCTTCCTTCGCAACTTCTCCGCCATAAACACCCATGTGTATACCTGAAAATGCGCATGTCAAGCCGTCAGCAACGTTTAAATCGATGATTTCGTTGTTACCCATTCTGTATCCCCATCTTGCACCTCGTAAAATGTAAGGACTGTTACTCATAGACTCCATACCGCCAGCTACAATTAGTGATTGATCGCCAGTACGAATAATTTGATCCGCTAACGTAACCGCACGAAGCCCTGATGCACAAACTTTATTCACTGTTTCCGTCTGT
Organism: Bacillus sp. IBL03825; assembly: GCF_024712505.1. NCBI lineage: Bacteria > Bacillati > Bacillota > Bacilli > Caryophanales > Bacillaceae > Bacillus > Bacillus sp. IBL03825. The sequence goes on from NZ_JAMXKE010000001.1 coordinate 5,216,326, forward strand.
ACTTCCCAAGGGATTCCAGCAGCCCTCGCAGCTTGGCGTGATGGAATTTGTCCCTGTCCACCTTGAATAACTGTTCCAAATATAACTTCCTCAACATCACTAGCAGAAACATTTGCTCTCTCAAGCGCTGCTTTAATTGCAATTCCCCCAAGTTCTGTTGCCTTCACGTCTTTTAAAGATCCTCCAAATTTCCCAACCGGTGTTCTTGCAGCACTTAAAATAACTGTTTTACTCATATTTATTTCCCCCATCTCTTTTTTTAGGACCGAGCGCTCGCTCGGTGTTCTTACGTTGAGAAGAGGTGCAATGATTGCACCTCTCTCTAAAGTTGTATTCATTCCTACAAATTACATCGCTTCTTTCTTCTGTCCGATAACAGAGCGTTCTAAAATCTCTGTTACATCAAGAGTTTGAACCTTCTCTTCTACTTCTTTTGCTTTCGTCCCATCGCTAATCATCGTTAAGCAATATGGACAACCTGTACCGATAATAGATGGCTCTACAGCTAGTGCTTGTTCTGTACGAGCAACGTTAATACGTGAACCTGCTGTCTCTTCCATCCACATTAAGCCACCACCTGCGCCACAGCACATTCCGGTTTCACGGTTACGTGCCATTTCTACAAGATTCACACCAGGAATTGCTTTCAAAATATCGCGTGGCGCTTCGTATACTTCGTTGTATCTTCCTAAGTAACAGGAATCATGGTACGTAACTGTTTCCTCAATAGCGTGAACGGGTTTTAAGCGTCCTTCTTTCACCCACTGAGCTAACAATTCTGTATGATGATAGACTTCTGCTTGCAAACCAAAGTCTGGATACTCATTTTTAAATGTGTTATAAGCGTGAGGATCAATCGTAACGATTTTCTTCACTCCTGCTTTTTCAAATTCCTCGATATTCTTTGTCGCCATCTCTTGGAAGACAAATTCATTTCCAAGACGTCGCGGTGTATCTCCAGAATTCTTTTCTTTATTACCAAGTATCGCGAATGAAATGCCTGCTTCGTTCATTAACTTCGCAAACGATATCGCAATCTTCTGACTACGATTATCATATGATCCCATTGAACCAACCCAGAATAAATATTCGAACTCCTCGCCAGCTTTCGATTTTTCTTTTACAGTTGGAACCGTTACTTCATCATCACCTTGGCGCCAAGTTTCACGCTCTTTACGGTTCAGTCCCCACGGATTCCCTTGACGCTCGATGTTTGTCATCGCACGCTGCGCTTCCGCGTCCATCTTTCCTTCTGTTAAAACGAGATAGCGGCGTAAATCAATAATTTTGTCAACATGCTCATTCATAACCGGACACTGATCTTCACAGTTACGGCACGTTGTACAAGCCCAAATCTCTTCCTCTGTAATAACATCTCCGATTAAACTCGGATCGTAAGCAAGCGTTGTAGCTGCTGATTCTTGTTGCCCTTTCCCAGCTGCCATCATCGCTAACTGATTTCCTTGTGTATTATTAAAGGCAACTACTGGAACCCACGGTGCTTTTGATGTCACTGCTGCTCCTTTATCAGTTAAATGATCACGAAGTTTTAAAATTAAATCCATCGGCGATAACATTTTCCCTGTCCCTGTTGCCGGGCACATATTTGTACAGCGACCACACTCTACGCAAGCGTATAAATCAATAAGCTGATTTTGTCTAAAGTCTTCGATTTTACCAACACCAAATGTTTCTTGCGTTTCATCTTCAAAGTCAATCTTTTCAAGTTTCCCTGGATTTGAAAGACGACCGAAGAAAACGTTAACTGGTCCCGCAATTAAATGCGCGTGTTTTGATTGTGGAACATACACTAAAAACGTTAACAAAATTAGTAGATGCACCCACCAAGAGAAATAGAACACAGAAATGGCTGCGGTTTCATTTATTCCCGAGAAAACGTAAGCGATTGCAGAAGCAATTGGTTCACTCCATGAAAGCTCCTCGCCGTGCCATATAATTCCCATCCCATTACCGAGTAGCACAGAAATCATTAAGCCACCAATAAAGATAAGAACAAGGCCTGATTTGAAATTACGTTTTAAACGAACTAGCTTCTCAACATAACGTCTATGAAAAGCCCAAAAGACTGCAATTAAAATAACAAGTGTGACAATTTCCTGGAAGAATGTAAATGCAGGGTATAGTGGTCCAAGTGGAAGATGTGATCCTGGTGCGAGTCCTTTCCAAACGAAGTCAATTGCTCCAAATTGGACAAGAATAAATCCGTAAAAGAACATAACGTGAATAATGCCGCTCTTCTTATCTTTCAGCAGCTTTTTCTGACCGAAAACATTGACCTTAAGGAGATCCCAACGCTCTTTAAAACGACGGTCAAATTCAATCTTTTTTCCTAACTGTATGTAGGCCATCCTCGTCCGTATAAGATACACAAACAAATATCCCGCATAAGCAATAACAGCAATGGCAGCCAGCCAATTAATGATCAGTAAGCTATTCATTTTTATGCTACCCCTCTCTTTGTAAGCCCTCTTTCTTTTTTAGAATCTTCAAAAACATATAATTTTCTGAATTTTTTCCCCTATCTTCATTATATAATGAGTGAGCATTCAGTCAACAGTTTTTTGTTATACAACAACATATTTTTTAATAAAGCTGTTTATTTCGGTGAAACTATAAAGTGAAACTTTAATCAGTAGGGGATTGTTTCCTCCCGCCTGATTCCTTTAAGTAAGCCTAATTTTTAAGTAGGTGGCTTACCTCCCATTAATATCGGATAAAGTGAAATTTTAATCAGTGGAGAGCTGTTTATTCCCTACTGATTATTAGCTTCACCAATCGGGCTTTTCCAGGCAACCAGCAAAATGAAGGTGAAAAGAATGCAAAGGAGGGAATCCACTTATGTTCTTCTTATCTCTCTTGTTAATATGCGTTACTCTTTGGATCACAATTGACCTTTTATATGGGAGGATTCTTCACTTAAAGCGTGTGCGCTCTCGTACTTTCCCTTTACGTCAAAGTAATTTTCACCTTTATACATACGGGCAAGATTTATATGATGCTTTATTTACTGATATACAACAAGCAAGGCACCATGTACACGTTTTGTTCTTCATTGTAAAAAACGATAAAATCAGTCGTGAATTTTTAAAGTTACTTATCGATAAGGCACAGGAAGGAATTGAAGTAAGACTTTTACTCGATCGATTGGGAAGCCATTATTTATCAAACGAGGCAATTCGTTCCCTACAAAAACACGGTGTCTCTTTTTCATTTTGTCATAAAGTGAAATTTCCTTTTCCGTTCTTTTCTGCAAATCAAAGAAACCATAGGAAAATTACAGTTATTGATGGGGAAATTGGTTATATTGGTGGATTTAATATTGGAGAAGAATATTTAGGACATAATCAAAAATTAGGATTATGGCGCGACTATCATTTGCGTCTTACTGGGGAAGGAATACAGGATTTACAAAAGCAATTTTTACATGATTGGCTCGACGATACGGATCAAAATTTATTAGATTCATCTCTTTATTTTCCTAAGCAACAACCAGGAACCATTCTACATCAATTTATCCCTACTGATGGTGCCTATTTGCAACATACTTTTTTATATTTAATCGAAAGCGCGAAACAAGAACTCTTTATCGGTACACCATATTTCATTCCTGGGAAAAAAATTATGCACGCATTATTAAAAGCACGAAAACGTGGGGTTCAAATAACGATTCTCGTTCCAGAAAAAGCTGATCACTCCCTTGTTCGAGAAGCAAAATTTCCATATTGCCGAAAGTTAATACAAGCCGGATGTAATATTTACGCATTTCAACGAGGGTTTTTTCACGCTAAAGTTATTATAGCGGACGATTATATTTGTGATATCGGAACTGCAAACTTTGATATGAGAAGTTTATATATTAATCATGAAATCAACTGCCTTTTATATGATAAACATTTTATACAAACAGTAAAAAACAGATTCCATAAAGATTTAGAAAACGCGTCCTTACTTTCCTTTAAAGATGTTAGCCCCCTTTCTCTTATTGATAGAGGGAAAGAATGGCTAGGAACGATACTTTCTTTCTTCTTATAGGAAAGATAATGAGTAAAAAGAGGTGTATCACATATGATTATGCGATTCGGATATGTTTCACATGCAATGGCACTCTGGGACTGCTCTCCTGCCAAAACGATGACATTTACAAGCTTTCAAAAGCTCAGTAAACAAGAACGAGAAGATAAATTGTACGATGTTACGAGGCAAAACCTTGAGCATACAATACGTATTCTTCATTACAATATAGCGCATGAAATTCCGTTATATCGTTTATCCTCTTCCATCGTCCCACTTGCAACACATCCCGAAGTCGAGTTTGATTATATCGGGGCATTTACACCGCTTTGGCGTAAAATCGGGGCATTAATTAAAGAACACAATTTACGAGTAAGCTTTCATCCAAATCAATTTACGCTATTTACAAGCGACAAGCCACATATTACAACTAACGCTATTACAGATATGGCCTATCATTATAAAGTATTAGATGCAATAGGAATTGCAGATTCTTCTTATATTAACATCCATGTAGGTGGTGCCTATGGAAATAAAGAACAAGCGGTTGGACGTTTCCATGAAAACATAAAAAAACTTCCTGCACATATAAAGGAGCAAATGACGCTTGAAAATGATGATAAAACATATACAACTGCTGAAACTTTATCGATTTGCCAAAAAGAAAAGATTCCATTCGTATTTGATTATCATCATCACATGGCAAACCTTTGCGAAGAACCGCTAGAAGTATTACTCCCTGCAATTTTTGAAACTTGGTCACATACAAATGTCCCTCCTAAAGTTCACATTTCCTCCCCTAAATCAAAAAAAGAATTTAGGGCTCACTCTGAATATATTGATTTAGAGTTTATTAAGCCTTTCTTACACATTGCAAAAAAAATCAACCATAATTTCGATATTATGATTGAAAGTAAACAAAAAGATTTAGCAATGCTGCAATTCATACATGAATTATCCTCTATAAGAGGGATAAAAAGAATAAATGGCTCAACATTACAATGGTAAATTGTAATGTTGAGCTATTTTTTTCAAAAAAAGTAATTTTTATAGTAAAAAACAACCTATTGTATATGCTATGATTGGAATTAGCATTTTCCACCTGCGATTCAACTTTATTGAAACGGAGCCATAATATGATTAATCAAAAAAAATATGTACACTTTGTCACGATGTATATAATTATATTTTCCCTTTGGATATTTCTTATCCCTAAGGACTTGAATATAAAAGAAATTGGAATTCTCTTCTTATTTTGTTTTGCTGCACTCTTTTCTTGCTATTGCTTATATAAAGCTATTAAGAAAATGAAGCGTAGTGATAAATTATTTTGGGTTTTATTACTCTGCACTTGCATATGCGGACTAACTATGGAAATAACTTTATTCCTTCATTCACTTTCTATATATGATCAAGTCATATTCTCATATAAGGCATTGCCCTTTTTCATCATACAATATATTTTGCTCTTTTCTGGGTTTGCTATCAAATTCATAAAACATTATTCTATTAGAGGCCTTGCTCAATTTTCATTCGATAGCATCTTTATTGTTATTATGAATATTTATTTTACCTTAACTTTTATTTTGGACCTCTCAAGCTTTCGTATGTTAACAACAGATCACTGGGTTTTAATTGGATACTTTATTGCACAAGCATTAGTAATTTACGCCGTTATTAGCCTATATAGACGAGAACAATATTCTGCTAGCAGAATTTCATTAATTATCGGTTTTACTATCATACTTGTGTACGGGTATATACATCTGTTCCAACTAAACATGGGGATGAAAACTTCTTCTGAAGTCTCTTATTTAGTACATACTGCTTCAATTTTATTAATTGGTTTATCTTCCATACTATACATTTTGGACAAACCAATGCAGCATGAAACGAAAACAAAGTATTATCGATTTGATTATGTGCGCTTTATATTACCCTATTTCAGTATAATCATTACTTTTTCCTTTATTCTTATTCAACCTTGGGATGATAAGTTCATGCTAATCGGTCTAGTATTATCACTCATCTTATTATTCCTACGACAACTTTACATGTGGAAAGATAATCAAGCACTAATCGATACATACGAACAGTTGACTACACAACTAGAAGGCAAAGTAGAAGAGGGTGCATCTGCGTTATCAAAGAGTGAACAACGCTATAAATCGTTATTCGAAGATCATCCTGATGCCGTTTTCTCTTTAAATATGGATGGTATTTTCCAACAATCTAATACAGCTTGTGAAAGCTTATTTACTGCCTACTATTGTGAAGTAGAAAGCTATTCTCTTCTACACTTTATTGACTCAAAAGACCATGATCTACTAAAGAAAGCTTTACAAATAACAAAAGAAGGTAGACCACAAACTTTAGAAGTTCGCACAAAAGAAAAAGAAGGCTATTACTATTACCTTCACGTTACACTCATCCCTACTTTCATAAACAAAGAAGTTGTTGGGATGTTCGGCATAGCACGTGATATTACAACTTTATATGAAAAACAAAAACAAGTAGAACATTTAGCCTTTCATGATGCACTGACTGGATTACCAAATCGCCGAAAGTTTGAAAAAGATTTAAAAAACATTTTAAATACAGCTCAAACTAGCGTGAATGATGTTGCCGTTATGTTCCTTGATTTAGATCGATTCAAAAAAATTAACGATAGACTTGGTCACGATGTCGGAGATCTATTATTAATTGAAGTAGCAAAAAGATTACGTGGTTGCTTGCGTTCAAAAGATATCGTTGCTCGCCAAGGTGGAGATGAGTTTACAATTCTATTACCAGATATGTACTCAGAAAAAAGTGCGGCTTTTATAGCTGAACAAATTTTAACCGTTTTAAACAAACCATTCTTCATTAAAGACGAAGAACTGTCTATTACACCGAGTATCGGAATTGCCATGTATCCTGATTACGGGACCGATGTTACTGAATTAATGAAAAATGCTGATATGGCTATGTATCGCGCGAAAGCAAATGGAAAAAACAGATTTGTTTTCTTCTCAAAAGAAATAAGTATCGCCCAAAATGAAATCCAATTCTTAGAAGGTGAACTTACAAAAGCATTACAACAAAATGAATTTTTCCTAGAATATCAGCCACAAGTAAGCACAAAAACAAAACAAATTATCGGTTTTGAAGCATTAATTCGTTGGAAGCACCCAAAACTCGGTATCGTGTCTCCTGCCCAATTCATTCCTCTAGCGGAGGAAACCGGATTTATTATTGAACTTGGAAATTGGATTTTACGTACCGCTTGCTTAGAGGCAAAAAGATGGCATAATCAAGGGTTTTCTCACTTAAAAGTTGGTGTGAATTTATCTGTTGTTCAATTTAACCATGCAGATTTAATCCCTACTATTTCAAAAGTGTTAGAAGAAACCGAACTAAAATCAGAAGCACTAGATATCGAAATCACAGAAAGTATCGCAATTAATCAAAATCAGTCTGTCATTTCCAAACTAGAACAGCTTCAAAATCTCGGTATTCAAATTTCAATCGATGACTTTGGAACTGGTTATAGTTCTTTAGCTTATTTAACAAAATATCCAATCAACACATTAAAAATTGCTCGAGAGTTTATTTGTGGAATTACAAATAGTCCTTTAGAGGAAGCGATTATCTCCTCCATCATTACACTATCTAAAGAACTAAATTTAGAAGTTATTGCAGAAGGTGTAGAGACGGAAGAACAATGGAAGTTTTTATATGAACAAAACTGTGACCACATTCAAGGATTCCTTATTAGCAAGCCTGTTTCTAGTAAAGACGTTTGGATGTTACTCCACAAAAAAACAACCGTCTAAGTAAGACGGTTGTTTTTTAGTACTCAAAAGGTACATCTGAAGCTAATTGTATCTCTTGATCATTATGAGAAATTACTTGATTTTTCTCTAAAACTGTATCTCCTAATGAAATACCCCATGCCATCGCTAACGTTAATAGACTACCAATAAGTAGTTTCTTCATATTCCATCACCCACATTTTTTCTTTAAATATATCATGAAAATTTATCCACATTTTATGCAATTATGCATATTTATTTTTTGGATTTTTTATTTCTTCATTTTTTTTATAATTGATTCTTTTAACGCATGGTTTCCTAATATATCGAAAAAGAAGCACGCTTTTTCGTAAGCATCTTCAATTTCTGCTCTATCACACTCTAGCTTTTCTAGGCATTCACCTTTTCGATAGTATAACTGTCCAATCAATGTCATACTATTAATTTGGCACGATAGTTCAATGGCTTTATTTGCGTGACAAAGCGCTTCTTCGTATTGATTGTCTAAGTATAATGCTTTTGCATGATTATGTCTCACCTTCACATCAAACTCTTTATTATCATGTAATGCCTCTAATTGTTTTAATATATTTTCAAATAACTCAATACTCTTCTTAAAATAGCCATTTTCAGCGTAAATATTTGCAATTGCGTTTTCAATATAAAGGTTCTGATATACATCTATCCCTGCCAATTGTTGATTAAGCAATTTCTTTAATTCTAAAATACAATATTCGTAATCGATTTTTTTCAATATGTAGGCAGCGACATAATATTGCCATTGAAGAAATTGCTGAAGCTCGGGATGATATTCTTCCTTTTTCAACTCATTCCATACTTTATTATAAATTTCTTTATATTTCTTTTGCTTACAAAGCATAATAATTCGATCTTTTAACTGCTTATTCCTCTCAATATCAGAATAAATGAGTACCTCATAAAAATGAATAATGGGAACTTGTAACTTTGCTGCAATACCTTGCAATATATCCATACTTGGGTATACTGCGCCCGATTCAATTCGGCTCACTTCCGATTGATGACATATGTTCTCGGATAACTGTTTTTGTGTTAATCCCCTCATTACCCTAATTTTTTTGATTTCACTTCCTAGTTTTTCTGCGTGCATACTTACTCACCATCCCATTATAACAATCTAATTTTTTGAGTTGTCATACCACTACAATAATGTGAATTCGACAATTTTTGATATGAAATAATGCATAATATATATAAAATTCGGCAAATTTTTCATAAAATTCATCTCACATACAATAATAGATTAAAAGTTTTATAGATAAATTATAGAAAACTTGCCCGTGCTTTTCTTTACATTCGGTCTTCTTTATCCTTTATCTGCAGAAGCTATTCACACCCAAGAATTAGACAGAAATGAAGTAAAAGTTGAAATTGCTCAGCCTGGTTTAACAATTGGAAAATTAACAGAACCTCAAAGTGATTCGAAAGAGAATATTGCTAAAAATATTTAAAAGGTGAGGTAAACGGGGCTAAAGCTCAACAAGAGCAAGTTACAACTGAAAAAAATATTGATTTTCAACCTACAAATAAAAAAACAAAAGAAAATCAAACCGAAGTTCGCCTTGCACAAACTTACAAAAATTATAAAGTATATGGCCAAGATCTTATTGTAAAAGTAGATAAAAATGGAGTAATTACAACTGTTAGTGGTAAAGTTGTCCAAAGTTTAGACCAACAACCTAATCTTACTATAACAAATTTTTTGTCGAAAAATGAAGTAAAATCTAAATTACGCGATATACTTTAAATTCCGAGCGATGCGACTGAGACAGAATTCTCTAACGAAACCGTTGTTTATAAGAAAAAAGAAGTTTACCACTCATAGGTAAACTTCTTTTCATATCCATCCCTTTTCTTCCGCAATTGTAATTGCCTCAATTCTATTTTTCGCATCTAGCTTCGTTAATACTTCAGAAATATAATTACGTACTGTACCAGGCGAAAGATAAAGTGCCTTCGCAATTTCATTTGCCGTCTTTCCTTCTTTCGCAAGTAGCAATACTTCTTTTTCACGATCTGATAACGGATTTTGCTCCTGCCATAAGCCGAACATTAAATCTTGAGAGATCTCTCGCTTTCCTTTCATTACATTACGAATCGATGCAGCTAAATCTTCACTTGGGCTATCTTTTAATAAATATCCGTGCACGCCAGCTTTCATTGCTCGTTCAAAATATCCAGGGCGTGCAAATGTTGTTAAAATCATTACTTTGCATGCTGATTTTTCTTTCTGTAACGTTTCCGCAACATCTAATCCGGTTTGAATTGGCATTTCAATATCCATAATGCTTACATCAGGTTGTAGCGATTCAATTAGTTTTAACGCTTCTTCCCCATTGGCAGCTTGTCCAATTACTTCAATATCATCTTCTAGATCAAGTAGGGCCCCTAATGCACCACGAAGCATCCGCTGATCTTCTGCAATAATAATTCGAATCATGCCCTCACCTCATCTTTTCCTGTTCTAATGACAACTGGTACTTTTACTATTAATAGTGTCCCTGGATTGATTGTGCCCAGTTCAACAAACCCATCAATAAGAGCGATGCGCTCTTTCATACCACGAATGCCATTTCCATCATGGTTTTGATCCGCTAAACCAATTCCATTATCTTCTACTGTCAAAATTAATTCACCTTGTGATTCTAGTACAGAAACTGTACAACGCGTCGCCTGACTATGCTTTACAACATTTGTCACAGCCTCACGTAAACACATTCCTAAAATATTTTGTTCAATGGGTGATAACGAACTTGCATTCGTTTCTTGTTTTATTGCTAATTCAATAGTAGCAGCTTGTAAGATCGCTTTTATTTGCTCAAGCTCTTCTTCCACTGTAATCATACGCATATCAGAAATTAATTCCCTTAACTGCTTTAAAGCGGTACGAGATGTTTGTGTAATTTCCTTTGCTTCCACACTTGCACGCTCCGGATTTTTTACAATTAACTTTTCCACGAGCTGACTTTTTAAAGTAATGAGTGATAACGTATGCCCTAACGTATCATGAAGATCTCTTGCAATCCGCTGCCGTTCTTCACGTTTTACTAAGTCTTTAATTTGCTCGTTTGCTTCGTTTAATTGATTTCTTAATATCTTTTTTTGATTAAAATTACGCATACCAAAAGGCGCAACAAGCATCAAAATAAGCATCGGGACAGTATTTATAAAGCTTGTAAATGAAAAACCCGCACCATATACAAATGTTATAAGCGTTACAACTAATAGGCCCAATAATATACGAAATATTTTTTTCGTCGGTGCGAACGCTATGGCGTTTGATGTAAAGAAGCATAAAAAAATAAGATACGGGCTATAGAAAAAACTAAATACTAAAGCAATAATCATTTGCATACAAGCCCACATTGCAAACATTTTTGTAACAAAATACAACTGCCGATATGCTAGTATAAACAGTATTAGCATACCAGCCCCAAACATTAACCTCGAACCTTCCTCTTGTACAAGTGCATAAATTGGGAATGCTAGATACACAAGCCACATATACGGGAAGAAACCCATATGTTTCGGAAAAATCTCAATCCTCTTCTTCTCTATCATTTATACCGCTTCCTGTCTTTTTCTTATATATATTGATACTACAACAAATATAAGGAAATAACCTCCTAATACCGCGATATTTTCCCAACCAACTGATTTCCCAGCTACAATATCCCATGCACCGCTCCCGAAGTGATATGTTGGTGTCCATTCACCAATCGTTCTTAATATTTTTGGGAATACTTCAATTGGCATCCATAGCCCGCCAATCACAGCTAGACTCATATTTAAAATATTCGCTAAACCCGCTGCTGCATCTGCCTTTTTAATAGAACCTATTACTGTTCCTAACGCTAAAAATGGTGTTACACCTAACAACAACCATAATCCAGCGCCAACCCATTGTCCTACTGTTAACTCGACATGATTAATTAATATTCCTGCGATAAAGATAACTAAGATTGAAAAAGCATTCACTACAGTTTGAGCGATGATTTTGGCTGTTATATATGCCCCCTCTGGAAGTGGTGTAATTTTTAACAAATGTGTCCACCCTTGCCCCTTTTCCTGAGAAATCCTTACACCGAAACTAAAAAGTGCCGTCCCTACAATACTAAATGTCGCCATTGAGATTAAATAATGCGCTTTCCAAGCATCTCCGTTTTGTGGCACTTGGATAACATTTGTGAAAATGTAGTAAAACATAACTGGCATTAGTAATGAGAAAAAGATAAACAATTTATTACGAAACGTACGTAAAATTTCTATTTTGCATTGCATCCATAAAGCCCTCATGCGATTCCCTCCTCCTGATTTGCGACAAACTGTTCAAATGCTTCATCAAGACTTCCACGTTCAACTGAAACATCTGTTACAGGTAAGTTCTTTTGATAAATCGCTTTTAAAGTTGCATCTGTATCTTCAGTTGTTAAAGTGAAGTGCCCTGCGTTTGACTGTACTTCTGTTACGTTTGGTAATTCTTTTAGTAATTTTGCAGGAATACTTTCCTTGGAATAAAACTTGATTGTTTTTCGCGAAATCGTCGCCTTCATCTCATCTGGTGTACCATCTGCGATAATCTTTCCATTCGCAAATAATAAAATGCGATTCGCCAATGCATCCGCTTCTTCTAAATAGTGCGTTGTTAAGATAATTGTTTTTCCTTCACTTGCTAACTTTCGAATTGTTTCCCAAAACGTTCTTCGAGACGTAATATCCATTCCAACTGTCGGCTCATCTAAAAATAACAAATCAGGATTTCCTGCAAGTGCAAGTGCAAAGTTTAACCTTCTTTTTTGCCCACCTGATAATTTCTCACATCTTTGCTTTCGCTCCGATTTTAAATTTGATAACTGTAGCAACGTTTCTTTCGCTACCGGATTCGTATAATAACTACGGAATAACTCAATTGCCTCTTCTACTGTAATACTATCAATCACACTTACTTCTTGTAGCATCGCACCGAGGCTATTACGAACATCTCTATGCTTGGGACTCTTTCCAAATATAGAAACAGTTCCTTCCGTCGGATCCTTTAATCCAAGCATCATCGACATCGTCGTCGTTTTCCCTGCACCATTCGGTCCAAGTAGTGCTACAATTTCTCCTTTATTCACATAAAATGAGACGTTATTTACTGCCTTTTTATATTTAAATGTTTTAGAAACACCATTTACTTCTATAATCTTTTCCATCTCTCCACCCCCGCTGTTTCTTATATTTACATTGTATGTGTTGGAAAACTTAGGAAACAGTATGATGCGTCATGACATCGATATGACAATTGTCATGTATTCCTTATGAGAGGAATCAACCTACATACCGCAAGCGAGTAGCAGGACGAAAATAAACATGATACAATCGGGTAAGATATATATTCGAGGAAGGACAGTGGTTTTCATGATTATTCGTAATGAACAAGATTTAGAAGGCTTACGAAAAATCGGCCGCATCGTTGCACTTGCACGTGAAGAAATGAAAAAAGAAGCGAAGCCAGGTATGACAACGAAAGAGCTTGATTTGATCGGTAAAAAAGTATTAGATGAGCATGGTGCTATTTCTGCACCTGAAAAAGAATATGATTTCCCAGGTGTAACTTGTATTAGTGTAAACGAAGAAGTTGCTCACGGTATTCCAGGAGATCGCGTATTAAAAGAAGGCGATTTAGTAAATGTCGACGTATCTGCTGCACTTGATGGCTATTATGCAGATACAGGTATTTCATTTGTACTTGGAGAAGATGAAGCAAAAGAAAAGCTTTGCCAAGCAGCGGTTGATGCATTTTGGGCAGCAATGAAAAAGGTGAAAGCTGGTTCCAAACAAAACCAAATTGGTCGTGCTGTTTCAAACTTTGCACATAAAAATGGATATAATGTGATTCAAAACTTAACTGGTCACGGTATTGGTCTTAGCTTACACGAAGCACCAAACCACATTTTAAGCTACTTTGACCCAATGGATAATGCGCTTCTAAAAGACGGTCTTGTTATCGCTGTAGAACCATTCATTTCTATGAAAGCTGATCACATTATCGAACGTGGCGATGATGGTTGGACATTCGTTACACCTGATAAAAGCCTTGTTGCACAATGTGAACATACAGTTGTCGTAACGCGCGGCGAGCCGATAATCTTAACAGAAATATAAAATTAAAAATGACCGTTTTTTAGAATTTTTCTACTAAAACGGTCATTTTTAATTTTTGGAAAATATTTGTTAAACTGCTGTTGAACTCTTTAACATTTAAGTATATAATCTTTAGCGAAGGTTACTTCAGCTTATCTTTACTAAAAAGATATTGTAGCTAAGGAGGAAAACACCTTCTTTTTTATTGTTTAAACAGTATCAAAAATGACCGTAGTAACGGATTAGTCGAATATTCTGTAATTCTTATATTCCTCTAACAATGTAAGAAACTATCGTCTTTCAACTTCGGTCCACTAATCGTACAACTCTCTTTAGACAAAATAGATGACTATTTTCAAAGTACATATTGTCTTCATTCTGACCAAAAACAACCCTATCTAGATTTTTATTTCCACATAACTTTAAGGCAAAAATAAGCCTTCACAAGGGGATACACTACCTTGGTTAGTATGTATCGTAAAACTTACCTTTATAACCATTCTTTTTTACTAGATATACATGAAAACTATCTCACATATAAAGGTCTGATATCATTCTTTATATCAGTATTTTTTTCGACATTTTTTGTCGAATTGTGTATATTTCCAAATAACTGTGTAAATATACATTTTGTTTTACGTTAAATAATATTACTTTGAACATAATCCAGTTTGTCTGAGAACGCGTATAGAAACGGAGGGATAGCAAAAACAAATAGCTTATAACAAATACTTTTAATATTCCATTTGTTCATGTGGAATAAGTCCCCAATGGACAAATGAATGTTCAGAGGAGGAAAAATGAAAAAACTTTTCAATGTATGTTTAATTGTATTCGTACTATTTTCGCAACTTGCTAGTTTTCCATACAATCAAGTAAAAGCGGAAACCTTAACAGGAGATTCCTTATTTGACACTGTTGAAATGAAAGATGCAACGAATCATATTATTGACGAAGCAAAAAATCCTACCAACTTAATAAAGATAGGATCAACCATTCAATTAGAATACGCTTGGTCAATAAAGGATCAACAAGTTGCACATGCAAATGATACAGCAGTAGTTCAAATACCACTTGCATTAAAAGTATCTAAAGATTTGCAAGGGGATTTAGTAACAGATCAAAAAAATATTGGTCAATATTTTATAACAGCTAAAGATAATAAATTAAAATTAATATTTAATGATCAAGTAGAAAATTTGAAAGACGCTAAAGGAAAAATTAAAGTTGATACCGTGTTTAACTCAACTTTAAAAACTGGAGAAAAATCAGTTCAAATCGCTTTTCCTTTAGGAACAATGGTTCAGCCTATATCAGTTCCTGTTCAGGTAGAAGACTCTAAAGAAGATGGCACCAAACAGGATACTAATAAACAAACGCAAGATCCAGTAGCTAAACCTGTTACTGACAATCCGGAGCAAGATCCAGCAACTAAGCCTGTTACTGATAATCCGGAACAAAACACAGCAACTAAACCTGTTACTGACAATCCGGAACAAAACACAGCAACTAAACCTGTTACTGATAATCCGGAACAAAGCACAGCAACTAAACCTGTTACTGATAATCCAGAACAAAACCCAGCAGCTAAAATTGCTACTGACAATCCAGAACGAAAGCTAGCAAGCGACCCTGCTGAAAATACAAATTCAGGTCCAAAGCAAATAACAACAAACATTTTAACCGGTGTAAAGTTGACGGATAAAGACGGAAAACCATTTACAGAGGATAACCGTCCAAGTACAGATTCCCCTGCCAATATTGAATTTACATGGGAGCTTTTAAAATCAATGAATGTGAAAAGCGGAGATTACTATATCTTTGATCTTCCTAAACATTTTAAGATTTACAATACAATTAACAGTCCTTTATATGATAGTGAAAACAATCAAATTGGTAATTTTACTGTTACAAAAGACGGAAAAGTCACGATGACATTCAACGATTATGTTGAAGAGCATCCAGATGTTGCTGGTAACCTACAATTAAAGACAGAATTTAATAAAGCTGAAATTAAAGGTACAACAACACAAGAAATTCCTTTCCCAATTAAAGATAAGGATGTTTCTATTACAGTTGACTTTAAGCCTAATGTACAAACAGCTACGAATAAAAAAGGGTTACCTGATAGACCAATTAATACAAATGAAATTAATTGGAAAGTAGAGATGAACAAAACGAAAGACACCCTTAAAAATGCTGTTTTTAAAGATAACATCCCACAAGGTACAAGCTTAAATAAAGATTCTATTAAAGTTTATTATTTAGAAGTTGATGTTAATGGGAATGTAACGCGTGGTACAGAAGCTGAGCCAACAGATTACAATATTATTTCATCAGATGGATCCAAATTGGAGATTGCTTTTAAAGATTCTATCAATAGAGCATATCAAATCGAATATGCCACAAAAATTACTGATGAAAATATTAAAAGTTTCCGAAATAACGTTACGATAACGAGTGATAATCAAAAGCAACAAAACGCAAGCTCTACTGTAACGGTTTCTCGTGGTACACACTTAAATAAAACAAGTAAATATGATCCAAAAACGCAAACAATTGAGTGGACAATTACTTACAATGGTGATCAAAGAGAAATCAAAAAAGCAGATGCGATTTTAAAAGATATTTTTGACGATACACACGAACTAGATGCAAATTCTATTGTTGTGAAAAACGCTTCATATAATGAAAAGGGAACGCTTGTAACAGGAGACGCTGTTAATAATTACACTGTAAGTAACAAGAAGAATGGATTCGATTTACAGTTTAATGATGATATTAATAGTGCTTATGTGATTACCTATAAAACCAAGCCAACTAATAAAGTTATAGAAGATGGAAAAGTAAAAAATAAAGTTACAGCTGATAATGATTCAAGTAAAGAAAATGAAGCTAGCTTCAAGCAGCAAAATATTATTAAATCTAATAATAAAGCTGAAACAAATTATAAAGACAAAACAACAACTTGGACAATTATAGTAAATAATAACAACTATCCATTAAACAACGCGATCATTACGGACACCTTTGATCATGGTGGATTACAATTAAAAGATAAAAAACTAGAAATTAAAGACGGAAATTATACCCTTCAAGCTGGGACTGACTATGTTTTAGATGCAACAGATAAAGGCTTCAAAATTACTCTTATAGGTACATATCAGTCTAATATGACAAAGACACTAGTCGTAAAATATACGACAGACTTTGATTATACAAAGCTAGAAAGTGGTAAAACTTCATTTAAAAATACAGGTAACCTATCTTGGATAGATACGGATTCTAAGCCACAATCAAATAAAGTTGAAGCTAATTTCGATCCTGATACTTTCACAAAGGCAAATGGTTATAAATACGGTTCTTATAACGCCCAAACGAAGGAAATTACTTGGATAATAGGCTTTAACTATAATAATGTTGAGATTAAAGATCCTTATGTTATAGACGTAATACAAGATAAACAAAAGTTAGTTCCTGGATCCATTGAAGTGCGCGATATGATTTTAAATGGAAATCCTGATAATGCACAACCTGGTAATGCTGTACCAACTGAGAAATATGAACTTGAAGAACCTACAGAGAAAAATAAAAACACCCTAAAGGTTCATTTCAAACAATCAATTAATTCACCTTACTATATTATCTTTAAAACAAGCCTTGATGGTGAACTTATCCAAGGCACCTACAAAAACGAGGCAGATTTAAAAGATGGCTCTAAAATTGTTAACACCCTTACAGGTGACACTCAAGTAAATAAAGGTGGCAGCTTCGTTACTAAAAAAGCTGTGCAAGACGACAACTATATTAATTGGAGTATCGCAATTAACGAAAGCCAATCAACCATTGCAGATGCGGTTGTAACAGATGACCCAACCGAAAATCAGGTAATTGTAGAAGATTCATTCCACTTATATCCTACAACTGTTGATCCATATGGAAATTTAACAAAAGATACAGTAAACGAATTAAAAGAAGGAACAGACTATAAACTCAAAATAACAACAGACAATAATACTGGAAAGCAACATTTCGAAATTGCCTTCTTGAAAAAAATTGATCGAGCTTATATTTTAGAATATCGCTCACTTATTAATGCAGACGATAAAGAGAAAGTAAGTAATAAAGCGAAAATCACAGGCAATAAGTTGACAGTTAAAAACACAGAAACTACTGAAACGATTGAAGTGAGAATGTCTTCTGGTTCAGGCGGAGGATCTGCTACCAAAGGTCGTGGAAACCTTGAAATTATAAAGGTAGATAACGACAATAAGAACGTACTATTAGCTGGGACAGAATTTACTTTATACGATCGTACAGGTAAAACTGTTATCCGTAAAATTACAACAGACAAAGACGGTATCGCTAAATTTAATAATTTAAAACGCGATAAATATTTATTAAAAGAAACAAAGGCTCCTGAAGGCTATGTAATTAGCTGGGATTTAAAACAAGGGAAAATTGTTGAACTTGGTACACAAGAGACTACAACATATAAACTTGCAAATAAGAAGTTTGTCGGGAAAGTAGTTTTAACAAAATCTGATGACCTGAACAAAAACGCAACACTACAAGGCGCCGTTTTCACACTACTAGATAAAGACAAAAAAGTAATTCCAGAACATGAAGAATTAACAACAAATAATAACGGACAAATTATTATAGATAAACTAAAACCAGGAACTTACTACTTACAAGAAACGAAGGCTCCTGAGCATTATCAATTAGATAGTAAACTTATTACGTTTACTATCTCTGAAGATCAAACAACAGTAGTAAACCGAACTGCGACAAATATTTTAACTAAAGGATCTGCTCTTTTAACAAAAGTGGATAATTATAATAAAACTTTAGCAGGGGCAGAGTTTACTGTTCAGGATCGCAACGGAAAAAATATTCCTGGATATGAGAAATTAACAACAAATGAACATGGACAAATAGAAGCAAAAGATTTACGTCCGGGTAAATACCAGTTTGTCGAAACAAAAGCTCCTGAGCATTATGAATTAGACAAAACGCCTATTCTATTTGAAATAGAAAAAAGCCAAACTACAGCCGCTTCTATTACAGCAAAAAACGCTTTAATTAAAGGTGGCGTTACGTTAACAAAAGTGGATGATATTGATGGCACTACCCTTGAAGGTGCGGTATTCAAAATTGTTAACGACAAAAATGAAGATGTCCGTACAAACTTAAAAACAGAAAAAGATGGAACTTTGACCGTTAAAGATTTAGATCCTGGTGATTATCAATTTATTGAAACAACACCACCTAAATACTATGACTTAAATAAAGAACCAATTCCGTTTACAATTGAGAAAAGTCAAACAAGCATTATCTCAATTACTGCAAAAAACAGTTTAACAACAGGTGCTGTTGAGCTATTAAAAGTCGACGAATTTGATAAAAAGACTCTTCTTGCTGGAGCTATGTTCAAAATCGTGAATGATAAGAACGAAGACGTTCGTACAGAATTAACTACCGATACAAACGGAACTGTTAAAGCTTCTGACTTACGTCCAGGCAAATACAAATTTATTGAAACGAAAGCTCCTGAACATTATGAACTGCGATCAACACCAATTGAATTTACAATTGAGAAAGGTCAAAAAACACCGATTGTTATTACAGCTGAAAATGGTCTATTACCAGGCGATGTTGAACTAACAAAACTCGATGATACTGATGGCACTGCACTTATAGGTGCCGTATTCAAAATTGTTAATAACAAAAATGAAGATGTCCGTACAGAATTAGTTACGAATCAGGAAGGTAAAATTATTGCTACTGGTTTACGTCCAGGTAACTATAAATTTATCGAAATGAAAGCTCCTGAGCATTATACCTTAAATAAAACACCGATTGAATTTACAATTAAGGAGAGCCAATCGACTGCTATTAACGTTACAGCTACTAATAGCTTAATAAAAGGCGGTATTGAATTAACAAAAGTTGATTCTGTAAATGCTAAGGAAACCCTTGAAGGTGCAGTATTTAAAATTGTTAATGACAAAGGTGAGGATGTTCGTACGGAACTTACTACTGATAAAGACGGTAAATTAGTAGTACAAGACTTACGTCCGGGTAATTATAAGCTAATCGAGACGAAGGCTCCTACTTATTACGATGTAAATGAAGAGCCAATCGAATTTACGATTGAAAAGAGTCAACAAAAACTCATCCCTATTACTTTCAAAAATAGTTTGACGAAAGGAAAGGTCAAATTAATTAAAGAAGATGACCTGGAGAGCGCGAAAGCTCTTGCTGGCGCTGTATTCACATTACAAGACGCAACTGGCAAAGAAATTATGAAAGATTTAACAACAGATGCACACGGAGTATTAGTCATCCCTGATTTAGCACCAGGTGATTATCAATTTATTGAAGTGAAAGCTCCTGAACATTATAAATTAGATCAAACACCTATTAAGTTCACAATTAAAAAAGGTAGTAAGGAAGATCTTCCTATCCCTGTTACTGTAAAAAACAGTTTACTTACAGGTGGCGTCACTTTAACAAAAGTTGATGATGTTGATGGCACTACTCTTGAAGGTGCAGAATTTATAATCGTTGACGCTCATGATACTAAAAAGGTAATTCGCAAAGGTTTAACGACTGATAAAAACGGTAAAATTACTGCTTCTGATTTACGTCCTGGAGACTATCAATTTGTTGAAGTAAAAGCTCCAAAAGACTATACCTTAAGCAAAGAGCCTATTCCGTTCACTATCGAAAAAAGTCAAAAAGAGAATATTACTGTTACTGCTACTAACAGTTTAAAGAAAGGTGCAGTAACATTAACAAAAATCGATGACATCGATCGTACGATGCTCGAAGGTGCAATCTTTAAGATTGTTGATATGGACGGTAAGGAAGTTCATACGAATCTTGTTACAGATAAAAATGGAAAAATTTCCGTTTCTGATTTACGCCCTGGAGACTATCAGTTCATTGAAACAAAAGCTCCTGAGCACTATGTATTAGAAGAAACACAAATTCCATTTACAATTGAAAGAAGTCAAACGAAAGAGATCAATGTTACAGGTAAAAATGCTTTGAAAAAAGGTAGCGTTGAACTAACAAAGATTGACGATATTGATATAAATACAAAACTTGCTAACGCCGTATTTAATTTATTAGATGCAGACGGAGAGCTAGTTGAAGAAGGCTTAAAAACAAATGATGAAGGTAAAATTGTTGTTGAAAATCTACGTCCTGGTACGTATCAATTCGTTGAAACAATTGCTCCTGAACATTACGATTTAGATAAAACACCGATTGAATTTACAATTAAGAAAAGCCAAACTGAAACTCTTCACGTTACGGCTAAAAACGCTCTAACAAAAGGTGCAGTGGAACTTTCTAAAGTAGATGACATCGATGACACTAAACTTGAAGGCGCAGTATTTAACATTGTTGATATGAAGGGTACTGTAATTCATAAAGGCCTTGTTACAAATGGTAAAGGGAAGATCGAAATTAACGACCTACGTCCTGGTGATTACCAATTCATCGAAACGAAAGCTCCTAAGCATTACGTTTTAGATGAAACACCAATCAATTTCACTATTGAAAAAGGACAGAAAAAAACTATTTCTTTAACTGCTAAAAATAGTTTAAAACAAGGTAGTATCGAATTAATTAAAGTTGATGATTTAAACGATCAAACAAAACTTGCCGATGCTGTGTTTAATTTACTAGATCAAAACGGGAAAGTACTTAAAACGGATTTAAAAACGAACAGTGAAGGAAAAATCATTGTTGAAAACTTACGTCCTGGTACGTATCAATTTGTCGAAACAACGGCTCCGAAACATTATGATTTAGACAAAAAGCCAATTGTAGTTACAGTTGAAAAAAGCCAGAAAGATATTGCTACTATTACTATGAAAAATAGTTTAACAAAAGGCGGCGTGGACCTTACTAAAGTGGACGACGTCGATGGTACTACTCTTGAAGGCGCAGTATTTAACATTGTTGATATGAAGGGTACTGTAATTCGCGAGAAGCTTACTACAAATTCAAGAGGTAAAATTAACGTTTCTGACTTACGTCCGGGTGATTATCAATTCATCGAAACAACGGCTCCGAAACACTACGATTTAAACAAAGAGCCAATTCCATTCACAATCACAAAGAGCCAAGCTGAGCCTATCTCTGTTACAGCTACAAATAGCTTAACGAAAGGCACTGTGGAGCTTTCTAAAGTGGATGATGTTGATGGTACCGCTCTTAAAGATGCGATATTTAAAATTACTGATATGAATGGTAATGACATTCGCACTGAGCTTACAACAGATGTACATGGAAAAATCTCTGTTCCTGATTTACGTCCAGGGGACTATCAGTTTATTGAAACGAAAGCTCCTGAACATTATAAATTAGACAGTACACCGCTTAAATTTACAATTAATAAAAGCCAAGCAGAGAAGCTACAAGTCACTGCCACTAACAGCTTAATTGAAGGTGCGGTAGAGTTAATTAAAGTTGATGATATAAATCCAGACACAAAACTTTCTGATGCGGTATTTAACATCATTGATGCGAAAGGTAAAGTTGTTCGCACGGATTTAACTACTGATAAAGACGGGACAGTTTCTGCTTTTAATTTACGTCCAGGAGATTATCAATTCGTTGAAACGAAAGCTCCAAAAGATTATGATTTAAATAAAAAGCCGATTCCTTTCACTATCGAGAAAAGCCAGCCAACTCATATTTCTGTTACTGCTAAAAATGGCTTAACTAAGGGTGGCGTGGAATTAACGAAAGTTGACTCTTTAGATGCGAAAGAAACGCTGGAAGGTGCGGTATTTAAAATTACTGATATGAACGGTAACGACATTCGTACGAATTTAGTTACCAATAAAGACGGAAAAATCATCGCTAAAGACTTACAACCTGGAGACTATCAATTTATTGAAACGAAAGCTCCGAAACATTATGAATTAAATGAAGATCCAATTAAGTTCACAATTGAAAGAAGTCAAACAAAACATGTCTTCGTTACAGCTACTAACAGCTTAACGAAAGGTAGTGTGGAGTTAATTAAAGTTGACGACATTGAAGAAAACACAACACTTGAAGGTGCAGTATTTAAAATTGTTAATAAGGATGGACACGACGTCCGTACTGATTTAACTACTGATAAAAACGGCCGTTTAGTTGTGGATGAATTACCACCAGGAGACTATGAGTTTATCGAAACAAAGGCTCCTAATCACTATGACTTAAACGAAACACCTATTAAGTTCACAGTTAAAAAAGGACAAGAAAAAATCGCTTCCGTTACTGCTACGAATAGCTTAACGAAAGGCGCGGTTGAACTTTCTAAAGTGGATGACGTTGACGGTTCGGTCCTTAAAGATGCAGTATTTAAAATCGTCGATATGAACGGGCACGACGTTCGTTCTAATTTAACTACTGATAAAGATGGAAAAATTTCTGTTTCTGATTTACGTCCTGGGGACTATCAGTTTATTGAAACGAAAGCCCCTACTGGATACGATTTAAGTGCTAAGCCAATTCCTTTCACAATTACGAAAGGACAATCTCAAGTTACTTCTGTTACAACTTTAAATAGTTTAACAACAGGTTCAATGGAGTTAACTAAAATTGATATTGATCACCATGGAACACTTGAAGGTGCCATTTTCAATATTTTAGATCACGACGGAAAAGTAGTACGAGAAGGTCTACAAACAGACGGGCATGGTAAATTAATCGTAAATGATTTGAAACCTGGTAATTATCAATTAGTGGAAACAAAGGCTCCTACAGGCTATCAATTAAATGCATCACCAATAAACTTTACAATTGAAAAAGCTCAAGCTACACCACTCCAAATTACAGTTTCAAATAAAAAAATCGATTCTTCATCAGGTGGAGATGATAAACCGATTACTCCTCCTAATAAAGAAGAGGAAACAGGTAAAGAAACTTCTGAAGAACTAGAAAAAGGAAATCCTGACACACATGGTAAA
Organism: Bacillus sp. IBL03825; assembly: GCF_024712505.1. Taxonomy (NCBI): domain Bacteria; kingdom Bacillati; phylum Bacillota; class Bacilli; order Caryophanales; family Bacillaceae; genus Bacillus; species Bacillus sp. IBL03825. Next base: position 5,240,297 of record NZ_JAMXKE010000001.1, read on the forward strand.
GAAACTTCCGAAGAACTAGAAAAAGGAAATCCTGACACACATGGTAAAGGAACTTCTGAAGAACTAGAAAAAGAAAACCCTGAAACACAAATAAACAAACAGCAAGATGACCGAAATAAGGGTAAAGAACTTCCAAATACAGGTCACAAAAATGATCCTACTCAAACAGTAGGCATCTTACTTCTACTAGCTGGTTTGTTAAGTATTTTAGCTACAAAACGAAAAAAATATTATTAATAGTTTTTCACACCTAATCAAATGAACATTTGATTAGGTGTTTTTTTATGCAAAAAAGGACGATACATAGAGTATCGTCCTTTTAACGGGGTGAGGCTGCCCAAAAGTACGGAAAACCTTTGAACAGCCTCGTATTTTCATATGGATGCCTTACATATATCACTGATAATAAGTATGAAATGCGGAAACATATTTATCATCACATGATTCAAACATGAGAAAAGAAACCCTATAGGATTCTTTTCTCTACATAATCTAAAGTTTGGGTACACTAGATTCATGCAATGTAGGAGCTTTCCAATCAGAAAGCGAACCTTCATTTAAAATGATAGCATACATATCTCCGTCAAAAATATGCAAATATGCATATAGAGTTTTTTATTTATCGATGTCAGAATATTGAAAAATAAAGAAGATAAAGATAAAGATAAAATAAAGTCATTATCCGTCTTCTTTTGTCAGTCAGAGAGAATAGAAGAATAGGAGAGGAAAAAATGAAAAAATCTTTGAAACAAAAAATAGTAAGCTCTTTGCTTGCTGTATCACTCGCTGTTAGCTTAGCTCCAATTGGACAAGCCAAAGCTGATTCCACGTCAGAAATCACACAGACTTCACCTATCACAAAACAAGTTGATGCAAGCCGCGCCATCGAACACATCCGTTTCTTATCCGAAACAATTGGTCCTCGCCCTGGTGGGACGAAATCAGAAGAATGGGCTTCTCGCTACGTTGGTATGCAGCTTAAATCAATGGGCTATGAAGTAGAATATCAACCATTTCAAGTGCCGGATCAATACGTTGGATTTATTGAATCACCATTATCCACAAAACGTAATTGGCAAGTCGGCGCTGCCCCTAACGCACTAATTTCTACAGAAGCTGTTACAGCTCCTCTTATCTTTGTTCAAGGTGGAACAAAATTAGAGGATATCCCAAATGAAGTAAACGGAAAAATTGTTCTGTTTGAAAGAGGAATAACAGTCGCAGACTATAATAAACAAGTTGAAAATGCTGTTAGCAAAGGAGCAAAAGGTGTCCTTTTATACAGTTTAATTGGCGGACGTGGAAATTATGGACAAACCTTCAATCCCCGCCTAACGAAAAAGCAGTCTATCCCTGTCTTTGGTCTTGCTTATGCGCAAGGAAATGCATTTAAAGAGGAAATCACTAAAAAAGGGACCACTCTTCTTTCTCTAAAAGCGAGACATGAATCTAGCTTAACATCACTTAATGTCATCGCTAAAAAGAAACCAAAAAACAGCACAGGTAATGAAAAAGCTGTCGTTGTAAGTTCGCACTATGATAGTGTCGTTGGAGCACCTGGAGCAAACGATAATGCTTCTGGTACAGGGTTAGTATTAGAACTGGCTCGTGCTTTTCAAAATGTAGAAACTGATAAAGAAATTCGTTTTATTGCTTTCGGTTCTGAAGAGACTGGCTTACTTGGCTCCGATTATTACGTTAATAGTCTATCCCAAAAAGAACGCGATCGAATTTTAGGTGTCTTTAACGCAGACATGGTTGCAACAAATTACGATAAAGCAAAGAATTTATATGCTATGACCCCTAACGGTTCTCCAAACCTTGTAACAGACGCAGCCTTACAAGCAGGTAAACAATTAAATAATGACCTCATACTACAAGGTAAATTCGGCTCTAGTGATCACGTACCATTTGCTGAAGTTGGTATTCCTGCCGCCCTATTTATTTGGATGGGTGTCGATAGTTGGAATCCATTAATCTATCATATTGAGAAGGTATACCATACGCCTCAAGATAATGTGTTAGAAAACATTTCGCCTGAACGTATGAAAATGGCATTAGAAGTTATCGGGACAGGAGTTTATAATACACTTCAAAAATCTGTTGCTCAAACTGAACAGAAAGCTGCTTAATCATTTAAAAGACCACTGATTTTTATCAGTGGTCTTTTATTGAGAAAATATATATATGCATAAAAGCATATTTCCTCCTGCTCATTATCCTATACAATATTAAGTGTAATAAAAATGATTACAACTAATAAGGAGGCCTTTTCTACTATGAAAAAAATGATTTTAGCCAGTGCTTTAACTTTAGCAGGAATTACTGGCGCTACCGCTTTTATTCCTGAAACAAAAGTCGCTGCTGCCACTCAAGAACAAAGCTTTACAAAATTTTATTCTTTGCAAACTGGAAGTAGTTCTGAACAAGAACCTATTTTCCTTCAAAAAGGACAGGAACTAACAATTCAACCTAACAGTAAAACTCCTAGTTACAGTGTTTATGACTCAAATCATAACCTTATTGGACGCTATTCTGATGGTTACGGCCGAATTTTCACTGCAAAAACAGATGGAAATATGTATGTTCAATTTCATGCACCTTTCGTTTACTATAGTCCTGTTAGCTTTTCCGTTACGTATACAATCCAATAAAGTGAAACTTTAATCAGTGGGGGTTTTCTTCATCCCCCACTGATTATTAGTTGAACCAATCGGACTTTTATGGGCAGTTGATCCCCCACCTAAATTCTTTGCTTTCGCTAAATTTTGAGGTGGGGGTCTTACTGCCCATTAAAGCGGGATAAAATAAAGGGCCTTTCTCAAGGCCCTTTATTTTATTTCCCAATTCACTTTTACAAAACCATCTTTCACCATTAAACCACTTATATTAAATACATACTTTTCATTTGCTTTTAATGTAGCTTTGAAAGTACCTTTTTTCGATTCACAGATCTCTTTTAATTCTCTTATACCTTCTCCTTGCCTTTCATACAAGCTAAAACATAAACTCCCACGTTTTGCATCTGTCTCATAAGAAAATGTTACTTCTGTATCTTTTGCATACTCAAGTTCAATATCTTTCCCAGCGATATCCCATGATGAAAATTTTGCCTCGTAACTGGTCTCCCCTTTCTTCTCATTTTCTAAATATATATCACCAGCTCTCCACATATCATCTAACGTTTGAACGAAAGCAAAGCCGCTCAGTAATACAAACATCGCACTTGCAAATATGACAACTAATGTTATCTTTTGTTTTTTCATAGCCTTCATCGTATGTTGTCCTTCTATTTTCTTGGTACTTCTTCTTATCATATATAACAAAACTCCAATAAAAAATGGCAATACAATCGCTATAACACTCCACCACTTACTTATTCCACGCGTTTTCGCATCTGTATACACCCATGATGCTACACATACTAAAAGTGCTATAAAAGTCAAAAGCATTGTAATCCCAGCTATCTCAAATACTACAAATGGATTAGCGAACTCTATCATGTAATTTATACTCCTTCTTTAAAAATGACTGTATGACAACATATATAGGAACGTATAGATGCATCATAATCACACTTGCTATCAACATAGGGACTTTATGATTCAAATGAGTGACAAACTGCTCCATAACAACTGTTAATAAAATAATCCAAATAACATGAATACAAATAACCCATCTCTTCTCTAATTTTCGAGCATTTCGTACGCTCTGTTTCGTATTATTTATCAGCTCTTCGCTTGGAATCGTGTCTTCAGCTAAGCTGCTCCTTATCTTCTGATCAAACTTATCTTCTGTCATAAACGAACCCCTCCAAATGTTCCCGCATTTGCTTCTTCGCATAATTAAGGCGGTATTTCACCGTACCAATCGGTATATTTAATATTTCGCTCATTTCTTTATAAGAGTATTGTTCATAATAGTAGAGTACGAGCACGGTTTTATATTTTTCATTCAATAGCTGTATAACTTCCCGTATCATTTCCACTCCCACTTTTTGAATAAATTCTTCTGATATATTCACTTCATCTGCGAAATCTATTTCTCTCCCATCCTCTTTATGAAATAAATCCAATACGCGATCTTTCCACCTTTTCTTCTTACGATAAAAGTCATAAAATGTACGAACACAAATTGTAGTAATCCATTTTTTATAATTTTCCACACAAGAAAGTTGGTGCCTAGAGGAAAAAACTTTTATCCAAGTCTCTTGAAAAATATCTTCTGCATCTTCTTTCGTTTTCGCTAATTTATAGCATAAGGAATATATTTGCTGCTTATATATATCAATTAATTCTTCTACCTTTTCTTCCATCTTAAACCTCCTGTCATTTATATAAGACGACGCAATTTCTCCCTTTGTTTGATAAAATTTTATTTTTTTATTATCTCCATACAAAAAGGCAATCACAACATCGTGTGATTGCCTTTTACTGAAAACGAAAAATCGGCTAGAATACTCGGTGGCTTCGCGCCTTCCTCCGAGGTAAAGTACGCCTCTCTGTCAGGAGCTCCATCCCCCTCCTATTCTGAACGAGTCGCTTCCGCTTTTCTTTATTACATTTTTTCTGGTGCAGATACTCCTACGATTGCTAATGCATTTTGAAGTGTAGTGCGTACTGCTTTCATTAACTCATAGCGAGCTTTACTTAATTCTAAGTTATCTTGGTTTAATACTTTTTCTGCATTGTAGAAGCTGTGTAATGCTGCTGCTAATTCAAATGCATAGCTTGTAATGCGGTGTGGCAGACGTTTTTGTGCTGCATCCGCAACTACAGCTGGGAATTCACCAAGTTTTTTCAGTAACTCTACTTCTTTCTCCGAAGTAACAAGCTTGTAATTCACGTCTCCGCCTGCAGCTAATCCTAACTCTTCACCTTGACGAAGGATACTGCATACGCGAGCATGAGCATACTGTGCATAGTATACTGGATTTTCATTAGATTTTGATACGGCTAAGTCCATATCAAAGTCTAAATGAGAATCACCGCTACGCATTGCGAAGAAGTAACGCATTGCGTCCACGCCTACTTCTTCCATAAGCTCACGAAGTGTAACTGCTTTACCTGTACGCTTACTCATCTTCATTTTTTCACCATTTTGGTACAGTTGTACCATTTGGATGATTTCTACTTCAAGTGTTTCTTTATCGTAACCAAGTGCTTGAATAGCAGCTTTCATACGAGGAATGTAACCGTGGTGATCAGCACCCCAAATGTTGATTAACTTATCGAAACCACGCTCTAATTTATCACGGTGGTAAGCGATATCTGGCGTTAAGTATGTGTAAGAACCGTCGTTTTTAATTAATACACGGTTTTTGTCGTCACCGTAAGTCATAGAACGGAACCAAGTTGCACCGCCTTCTTCAAAGATCTCGTCACGCTCTTTTAATACTGCAAGTGCAGCATCGATTTTTCCGTTTTTATATAATGATGTTTCTGAGAACCATACATCGAATTTAACACGGAAGCTTTCTAAGTCTTTTTGAAGTTTTGCTAACTCATATTTTAAACCGTATGAACGATAGAACTCATAGCTTTCTTCAGCATCAGCTTTTGCATAACAATCGCCAAACTCTTCAGCTAAACGCTTACCGATTCCAATGATGTCCGCACCATGGTATCCGTCTTCTGGCATTTCTTTCTCTAGGCCTAAAGCTTGCATGTAACGAGCTTCAACAGAAAGAGCTAAGTTATGAATTTGGTTACCAGCGTCATTAATGTAGTATTCACGAGATACATCGTATCCTGCTTTTGCTAATACGTTACATAAAGTGTCACCTACTGCCGCACCACGTGCATGTCCTAAGTGAAGGTCACCTGTTGGATTCGCAGATACGAACTCAATTTGTACTTTTTCACCTTTACCAGTATTCGTTTCACCGTAAGCTTCGCCAGCGTTAACGATTGTTGGGATTAAGTCTGTTAAATAGCTATTATCCATGTAGAAGTTAATGAAACCAGGTCCTGCGATTTCAATTTTTTCAATAGAAGCTTTTGCTTTATCGAAGTTTGCAACTAATTCTTCTGCAATCATACGAGGTGCTTTTTTCGCAACACGTGCAAGTTGCATTGCCATATTTGTAGAGAAGTCACCATTTGTTTTATCTTTTGGAGATTCTAATACAACGTTTGGAATCTGTTCTTCTGTCGCTAATTCTGCCTTTAATACAGCAGCTTGAATTTCTTCTTTAATTAATCCTTTTACTTGTTCTAAAGAATTCATTATTTTGCCTCCTTCAAATTAAGTGTAATTGTATATCTGCCAGCTTCTTGTTCACTTAGAAGCAATGCGTACGTTAAGAAGAGTTGTCCTTTTTTCTTTTCATCCGACCATTTAAAAAGAACGTTATCAGTTTTCGTTTGCAATGCAAACGTACCAAGTTCACTCGTATACGTACCAGTTGTCCATTCACCTTTCACATGCGTTTGACGCATTGAAACAGCACCTGAACGCATAATGAGAACTTGTTCACCTTGAATTTTAATAATTGTTTTCACTTCGCCCTGTTCGTTCGGCTCTTGGAATGTTACATATGTACCTTGACCTTTTACATAGTATTGACCATTTGCTTCAAAAGCAACGGTTTCCTTCCTCGCCCCTTCACGGATTTCTGTTACGAAATGAACGTGTACCGGCAAGCCTGCAAGTTGTTTCTCCACGTCTTGCACACCTTTCAAATGTTATAGATATTAAATACTACTTATAATAAATCACTTTTCCTATCATATCAAAAAAAACCTCTGTCTGTCTGCTGAAAAATCAGGAAAACTCTATTTCAAAAAATAATTCACTTCCACTTTATTTCATATGATAAAATGTTTTTTAAATCTAAATATTCTTTTATTTAAAGAGGTGAGTTATGTGCTACCGACAAAATTGAAAAAAGGTGATGAAATTAGAGTTATTTCACCCTCTTGTAGTTTAAGTATTGTCTCAAATACGAACCAAGAGCTTGCAATAAAAAGATTAACCGACATGGGCTTTCAAGTTACATTCTCAACATATGCTGATGAGATCGATCGATTTGCTTCCTCTTCTATTTCTTCACGTGTTCAAGATCTTCATGATGCATTTAGAGACCCTAATGTAAAAGCCGTTTTGACGACACTTGGCGGATATAACTCTAATGGTTTATTGAAACATCTCGATTATGACTTAATTCGAGAAAACCCGAAGTTTTTCTGTGGCTATTCTGATATTACCGCTTTAAATAATGCAATTTACACAAAAACAGGACTTGTTACATATTCAGGCCCCCATTTCTCTTCATTTGGAATGGAGAAAGGTCTCGAATATACGACTGATTATTTTTTAAAATGCTTAACTTCTAATGAACCTATTGAAGTCCTGCCATCTGAAACATGGAGCGATGATTCTTGGTACATCGATCAAGAAAATCGAGAATTTATTAAAAATGAAGGTTATGTTTCAATTCATGAAGGCGAAGCAACTGGAGAGATTATCGGTGGTAATATGAGCACATTGAATTTACTACAAGGTACACCATATATGCCAAACTTACAGGATAAAATATTATTTCTTGAGGAGGATAGTTTAACTGGAAAAGCTACCCTTAACACTTTTGATCGTTATTTACATTCTCTTATGCAGCAACCTAACTTTGAACATATAAAAGGCATCGTCATAGGAAAGATGCAAAAAGGTGCACAATGTACGATAGAAGACATTCAAGAAATGATCGCTTCAAAACCTGAACTTGCACATACCCCTATCATTGCAAACGCAAGTTTCGGGCATACAACCCCGATTTTCACTTTCCCAATTGGTGGACGTGCAAAAATCATTTCTAACAAAGAAAAGACATCGATCACCATTTTAACGCACCATAAAAGGAGCGAATGAGTCGCTCCTTTTATGGTTTTTCTATTTTCTCCAATGCTTTTTGCGGAATTGATTCTTTTGAGATTTCAGCCCATCCTTTTCCTTGCGTACCTTTTGCATAAATTTTTATAAATTCCCCCGTATGCAATTCACGGTTCATCATTCTTTTCACAACTTGTAACTTTCCGTCTTCTGTATACCCTTTAAATGTATACAAGTATTCACCGGCTTTTTTCTCACCTTTATCTATAACCGCATAATAATCTTGTATTTCTTTATTTGAAAAGAAGTTGTCTACAAAAGCATGTACACCTTCTGTTTTTGTGTTTAAATAATATGCTGTTCCCCCTAAAATAATGGCGAACACAGCTAAAACTTTAATTACCAATTTCATAAATGCGCCTCCTGTTTGCACTTCTTTCTCACTAACCTTATGTCTATACATGTATTATACGAAAAACAACATACTATACTCTATCGAAACGCCTTACACTTTCCTTACATTATTGTAAGAGTTTTTCCCTTTATAGCAAATTCCCATCAAAAAAATTTTCCGTTTACCAAACTTTTATATTATTATTGAATGATACGAATTTTTATTACAAAAATCAAAGGAGACAGTTTTCAAATGGCTATCTTGCAAGGTTTAGCACTATTACTTGTTGTACTTTGTCTATTTACACTTTTTAGTTACCGTGCTCCTTACGGCATGAAAGCAATGGGTGCTTTAGCTAATGCAGCAATCGCAAGTTTTCTTATTGAAGCATTTCACCGTTATATCGGTGGAGAAATGTTTCATAATGACTTTTTACAATCAGTAGGAGAAGCTTCTGGTAGTATGAGCGGTGTCGCAGCGGCAATTTTAGTCGCATTAGCAATCGGTGTTTCACCCGTATATGCTGTTTTAATCGGTATCGCTACTAGTGGATTCGGTATTTTACCAGGATTTTTCGCTGGATACATTTGCGCTTTCGTCGTGAAATTTCTCGAAAAGAAATTACCGGCTGGTGTAGAATTCTTAGCAATTTTATTTATTGCTGCACCAATCTCGCGCGGCATGGCCATGCTTATGGATCCGCTCGTGAACGCAACACTCGGTAAAATCGGTTCTATGATTTCAGTTGCAACTACAGAAAGTCCTATCATTATGGGTATTATGCTTGGTGGATTAATAACAGTTATTTCTACCTCTCCATTAAGTTCTATGGCACTAACTGCAATGCTTGGATTAACAGGTTTACCAATGGCAATTGGTAGTCTTGCCGTAGCAGCCTCAGCCCCAATGAACTTTATTTTCTTTAAACGACTAAAGATTTGTTCAAAGAAAGATACAATTGCTGTAGCAATCGAGCCTTTAACACAAGCCGATGTTGTTTCAGCAAATCCAATTCCAATTTATGCGACAAACTTCGTTGGCGGTGCGCTTGCTGGTATTATTACATCTCTGTTCCAGCTCGTTAATAATGCGCCAGGAACAGCATCACCAATCCCAGGACTTCTTGTCTTATTCGGATTTAATGACGTTGTAAAAGTAACAATTGCTGCTGTATTATGTGGAATCGTTACCACTATTGTTGGATACATCGGATCAATCGTATTCCGCAAATATCCAATTCGTTCTGCTGATGAAATTCGCGGCATTACTTCGGAAGAGAAGGTTGCATAAGAAAAAGAGCTATTCTCAAACGATGAGAATAGCTCTTTTTTTATCCAGTTACGCCTCCTAGACCCTTGCGTCTAAGAACCTTATTCACCGGATCTAAACAGTCGGCTTCACTTTTACTTCACCCAACCGAGCAGCATTTCCCGCACGAATTTGCTTGCTGCGACTGGTGTTTGATCACTATGGTCGTAGACAGGAGCTACTTCTACTAAGTCTGCTCCAACTACATTTATATTTGAATTTGCAATTGCCACGATGGAATCTAATAATTCTTTAGATGTGATACCTCCAGCTTCTAACGTTCCTGTTCCTGGAGCGTGAGCTGGGTCTAATACGTCAATGTCGATTGTGACATAAACTGGGCGTCCTGCAAGTTTCGGTAATACTTCTTTTAACGGTTCTAATACGTCAAATTTATATAAGTTCATACCTACTTCTTTTGCCCATTCGAATTCTTCCTTCATTCCAGAACGAATACCGAAAGAATATACGTTTTCCGGACCAATTAAATCGCACACTTTACGAATAGGTGTAGAGTGCGATAAAGGCTCCCCTTCATACGATTCACGTAAATCAGTATGAGCATCCATATGGATGATTGCTAAATCCGGATATTTTTTTGCCATTGCCTTAAAAATTGGCCAAGACACTAAGTGCTCACCGCCGAGACCTAGTGGAAACTTATCGGCATCTAAAAGTTTTGATACATACTCTTCAATCATGTCTATGCTACGCTGTGGATTTCCAAATGGTAATGGAATATCACCCGCATCAAAATATTTTACCTCTTCTAGTTCACGATCTAAATATGGGCTATATTCTTCAAGACCAATTGATACTTCACGAATACGTGCAGGGCCAAAACGAGAACCTGGACGGTAGCTTACTGTCCAATCCATTGGCATCCCGTAAATAACTGCCTCTGACTCTTCAAAACTTGGATGACTTTTAATAAATACTTTACCTGAATAAGCTTCATCAAAACGCATACTCTTTTCCTCCTTATGTGGAACTTAAGGTATCCCAACCTTTCATTATTTCTCAAATTTGGAGCGAGCTGCTCCTCTTTCTCGATTTACCGGTGTCTTCTTTTTTAACAATAAGAAGACGATTTTCTTTACAGGAGTGTAAGTAGCTAGCATGTTCAAGTCTTCTGGACAAACACCTTAAATGAGCTACCTACACTTTATTTGTTCAAACTCGATTTCTTACTTAATTAAATCGCCAACAAATTTCGGTAATGCGAATGCTGCATTGTGTAATTCTTTTGTGTAGTATTTCGTTTCGATTTCGTGGAAACGCTCTTCACTTACTTCTAGTGGATCATGTTGTTTAGATCCGATTGTGAATGTCCAAAGTCCACTTGGGTAAGTTGGAATGTTCGCTGTGTATAAACGAGTAATTGGGAAGATTTCTTTTACGTCTTTAAACACAGTTGTAATTAGTTCTGGTGTGAACCAAGGGTTGTCCGTTTGTGCAACGAAAATACCATCTTCTTTTAACGCTTTTGAAATTCCAGCGTAGAAGCCTTTTGTAAATAGGTTTACTGCTGGTCCTACTGGCTCAGTAGAATCTACCATAATTACGTCATATTCATTTTCGCTTTCTGCGATGTGTAGGAAACCGTCTCCTACTTTTACTTCTACACGCTCATTATCTAATGCACCTGCAATTGATGGTAAGTATTGTTTAGAGTACTCAATTACTTTTCCATCGATTTCAACAAGAGTTGCTTTCTTTACGCTTGGGTGTTTTAACACTTCACGAATAACACCACCATCGCCACCACCTACAACTAATACGTTTTCAGGGTTTGGATGTGTAAATAAAGGTACGTGCGCTACCATTTCATGATAAACGAACTCATCTTTTTCTGTTGTCATAACCATGCCGTCTAAAATAAGCATGTTTCCGAACTCTTCCGTTTCAACCATATCAAGTTTTTGGAATTCTGTTTGCTCCGTATGTAATGTGCGGTTAATACGCGCCGTAATCCCAAAATGTTTTGTTTGTTTTTCAGTGAACCATAGTTCCATCGTACAATCACGCCTTTCAATGCAAATTTATAATAGGGACATCATTAATGTCCCCTAACAAAAATAAAACAAAACATCCAAAAAGTATAGTTAAAAGTACAAAAATACCGAAAATATATTTTAGTCAGAGGGTTCTAACATATATGCGAAAAGGGATTGCCCTGTAATAGGAAAGAAAACCCTTTCTTAAGAAAGGGCTTTTCTCTCTACTTCTACCGGTTTTCGAACCGGAATTAAAATCATTACACAACCGACTAACACAACAATTCCACCGACTAAAAACGGACTTTGTGGTGAAACAGTGTGGCCGATGATTCCTGATAAGATTGGAGCAATTGCGCCACCCAACCAACGAACGAAGTTATAAACACCTGATGTAACAGATCTTTCATAAGGTGAAATATCCATTACATAACTTGTAAATAATGCATTATTTAATCCAGATGCTAATCCTGATAGAACAATTAATACAATTTGTAACCACATAACTTTCACGAAGAATAGTGCGATTAAGAAAAGCGCAAATACGAGTAAACTGCCTTTCAACAATGCTTTCGGCTCATATTTACCTTCCAGCTTATGAGCTAAAATTGCTGAACCGTAAGCTAACGCTAATCCCCATCCGCAAAATACAAACCCTAATTGAATAGCAGATAAATGCATAATAAGTGGTGAATATGCCAATACAACGAAAAATCCGTAGTAGTATAACATTCCTGAAATCGCACCTTGCATAAACGGTTTATATTTCACTAGGTTAAGTAATTCTCCTACGCCTGCCGCTTTACGCTTCACTTTTTGCTCCGGTTCTTTTACAAAAAAGAAAACTAAAATAAATGCTAAGAAAATTAAAATACTCGTCGCAAAAAATGGATAACGCCAAGAATGTCCACCTAATATACCGCCTAATAACGGTCCGCCTGCCATCCCTAAACCGATAGCTGCTTCATATAACCCTACCGCTTCATGAACTTCTTTACTTAATGCAATCAATAATGTCATCGCCGTTGCAAAGAACATCGCATTTCCTAATCCCCATCCAGCGCGGAAAAGAGATAATTGAGCAATCGTTTGCGATATACCGCATATAAACGCAAATACAGTCACGATCGCAAGACCGATCGTCATCATTCGTTTATCACCAAATCTCGATGCGAATATTCCAGCTGGTAACATCATAATTGCCATCGTGAAAATATATGCTGTAAATAACATCTCTACTTGCCAATGCGATGCACCAATTTGCTCAGCGATGCTTGGCAAGATTGGATCGACTACCCCTATACCCGAAAAGGCAAGAAAGGTAGCCACCACTGTAATCAATCTCCCTAGTTTTTGTTTGCTCTCCATTTTGATTACTCTCCTTTTGTATTCTCTAAAAATGTCGCTGCGCGATGTAAACTATCCTCGAGTTCCGCCTTTACGCGCTGCATTTGCTCCATTTTCTCGTCTAGCGTTTGCACTTGTTTTTCAAGCATCTCTTTAATTTCTTGAATCACTTCGCGGTCACGAGGGTTCTCACTATTTCTTCTTTGCTCCATTCGTTCTTTTAACGATAAGAAATGTTGCATTTCTTGAAGCGTAATTCCTAACACTTCTTTCGCTTCCACAATTCTTTTAATTCTGGCGATATCCTCGTCTGTATACAGGCGAATGTTCCCCTCACTACGTTCAGGGGGATGAATTAAACCAATTTCCTCATAATAACGAAGTGTACGTTTTGTTAAACCAACTTGCTTTGTGACTTCATCAATTTTATACATGTTTATTCCTCCCTTCACTCAATTATTACATTTTACGTTAACGTTAACTTTTGTGCAACTGTTAGACTTTTGTAAATGTTTTTCCCATTCAATTGTATTTTTCCAAAAGCAGTTTCATAATGAAAGAAAAGAAACGATAAGGAGATTTCCCTATGAATAAACCACTTATTTTCGCCCACCGCGGGGTAAAAGGAACACATCCTGAAAATACGATGATTGCTTTCCAAGAAGCCGAACGCATTGGAGCCCATGGCATCGAGCTTGATGTCCACCTATCAAAAGATGGTGAACTTGTCGTGATTCACGATGAAACAGTAGATCGCACAACAAATGGTATCGGTCTTGTTTCTGAAAAAACGGTAGCGGAATTACAAGCTTTAGATGCTGGCAGCCATAAAGACCCTTCTTTCCATGAAGCAAAAATCCCAACGTTACGCGAAGTATTCATTTGGCTATCTACAACAAAGTTACAGCTCAACATTGAGTTAAAAACAGATGTCATTCACTATCCAACTATTGAAGAAAAAGCTATCGCTCTCGTTCGTGAATATCATCTATCTAATCAAATTGTATTCTCATCATTTAACCACGACTCTATTTCATTATTAGCAGAAATAGCTCCTGAAATCCCAAGAGCAATTTTATATGACACACCACTTGCTGATCCGATTGCTGAAGCAAAAAATAGAAACGCAACTGGTTTACACCCAAACTTTCAATTATTAACAAAAGAATTTGTCCAATTTGCACAAAATTAAGGGTACGCTTTCCGCCCTTATACAATTAACGAATACAAAGATTTACAAATTATGATTGACTATGGCGTAGATGTTATTATTACCGATTGGCCAGCACGTGCCTTTGAGCTCCTTTCTTAATTGAAGGAGCTTTTTGTTTTCGAAATTTCATTGTTTAAAATAACCGAAAACCCTCAATACTAATACAATAATGTTTGTATTAGTATTGAGGGGCTGAAAAAGATGGATCAAACTATGAATCCGAAACTTAAAAAATATAAACGTCTTTTCTTCACCGTAATGTTTTCTTCTGTTCTTTTTTTCGTTTTTTCCTTTTTTGTTATTATTATAGTTGCAAAAATTATGGGACCTCCTCCTGTTGCTGTCCCGCAAACGAGTGTCTTTTACGCTAATGATGACACTGTTATCGGACAAAATAATGAAATGCAAAAACGTTACAATGTATCTCTCAATGAAATCTCTCCTTATGTAAAAGAGGCGACACTATCTATAGAAGATCAACGATTCTACAAACATCATGGCTTTGATATGAAACGTATTGCTGGTGCTATTGTTGCCGATTTAAAAGCGATGGCAAAAGTCCAAGGTGCTAGTACGATTACACAACAGTATGCTCGTAACCTATACTTAGATCATGATAAAACGTGGAAACGTAAACTATTAGAAGCGATGTACACAATCCGCCTTGAAGTGAACTATAATAAAAATCATATTTTAGAAGGATATTTAAATACAATTTATTACGGACATGGTGCTTATGGTATCGAAGCTGCGTCCCGTCTATATTTCGATAAAACAGCAAAAGAATTAACATTAGCGGAAGCTAGTATGCTCGCAGGCATTCCGAAAGGACCTAGTGTCTACTCTCCCTTTTTAAAAGAGGATCGTGCGAAAGGACGACAATCTCTCATATTAGACGAAATGGTAGAACAAGGTTATATTACGAAGCAACAAGCAATATCAGCAAAAAAAGAGCCACTAACTTTTGCCTCATTAGATACAAAAAAAGTGGCAGAGATTGCACCTTATTTTCAAGATGCTGTACAAGCTTCTCTTCTTCGTGATATCGGATTAGATGAACAAGCCTTACAAAAGGGTGGCCTGCGTATTTATACAACACTAGACCCTAAATTACAATCTGTTGCAGAGCAAGCTGTAAAAGATCACATACCTGACACAACAAACATACAAACCGCACTCGTCTCTATGAATCCAAAAACAGGTGAAGTGGCTGCCCTTGTGGGAGGAACCGATTATAATAAGAGTCAATTTAACAGGGCTACACAAGCCGTTCGTCAGCCTGGTTCTACATTTAAGCCATTTCTATACTATGCGGCACTAGAACGAGGATTCACCCCTGCTACGCGCTTAAAAAGCGAATATACGGTATTTACTTTAGGCGACGGTGTTTCAAAGTATAAACCAAAAAACTATAAAGATTATTATGCAGATGATTTCGTAACGATGGCACAAGCTCTCGCAGTTTCTGATAACATATATGCTGTGAAAACGAATTTGTTTTTAGGTGAAGATATCCTTACAAAAACAGCGAAACAATTCGGAATTACGAGCGCATTAAAAGATGTTCCATCTCTTGCTCTTGGCACATCTCCTGTAAAACCAATTGAAATGGCGAATGCTTATAGCATGTTCGCAAACGGTGGAAAAGAAGTAAAACCGATGTTTATTCGCCGCATTATGGACCAGGAAGGAAACATGTTATACGATGCTCATCTGGAGAGTAAACAAGTTCTCGATAAAAGCAAAGCGTTTGTGATGGAAGAAATGATGACGGGCATGTTTAATAAAAAACTGAGCAGCTATGCTGCTGTAACTGGTCAATCGATGTTATCTAAACTATCAAGAACATATGCCGGAAAATCCGGTTCTACTGAAACAGATAGTTGGATGATTGGATTTACCCCGCAAATCGTAACGGGTGTATGGGTTGGATACGATCAACCTAAATCGATTTCAAACGTAGCAGAACAAGGATATGCAAAAAGAATATGGACCGATACGATGGAAAAAGGATTAGATGGACAGCCTAAAAAAGAGTTTAAACAACCAAGTGACGTCGTTGCAGTCGATATTAACCCTGAAAACGGAAAAATCGCTACAAAAAATTGTCCAATTTCAGTGAAAATGTATTTCGCAAAAGGTACAGAACCGACTGAATATTGTATGGATCATGTTGATGATAAAGAAGAATTTGAAAAGACAACTGAAGAAAAGAAAAAAACAAGTTGGTGGAAAAAATATCTTCCTTGGTAAAAAAAATAGCTGACGGGCATCCGTCAGCTATTTTTTATTCACTTAATAATGCACGGCGCAATTCTTCACTAGATTCGTTCCAAATCGCTTCATTATGTTCTTTCAAGAACGTACCAAGTACTTTTTTAGATACTTCATCCATATGGTCAACCATAATGTAACGCTTCATTGATTTATCCATTTTGTTTACGTGCTCTGGAAGTGATTTATATCCGCGGCGAATTTCACGGTCAACTGTCATTTCACAAGCTGTTACACCTGCATAATAAGCACCTGTCGCCGTTCTTTCAATCGTTACCCACACAAGCCAAAATGGTTTTCCGTTTGGAACTTCATCTTTATTTGTTAAAAACTTAATACCTTTTTCGACTGTACTACGTGCATGCATTGCACCGATATCGACAAATGCTGTTTTCTCTAGTACATCGACAAATACAGGTGAAATGTTTTCTAGACTTAATGCTCCAACACCAAAACCACCATGTCCATCTGTTGAATCATTTTTCACGATATTAAAACCGATTTTTTTCTTTTTCTCTGTCATATGAAAATTCCTCCTCACTTAATGATTATAAAAGGCCAAAAATAGGCGCAATGATACTGTCTAAAAATACAAATACATATGGAATGACAACATTAAAAATAGGTTGAATTGTATAATTGCTAAGCGGTGTAATAACAAGAATTAATAACGCTATTGCTCCATACTTTTCATACTGTGTCATTTTCGCACGAATATTTGTTGGTGCTAGATCTTCCACAACTCGATACCCATCAAGTGGCGGAATTGGCAATAAGTTAAATACAAGTAATACGATATTAAGCATAATAAAAATCCGGAAGAATTGAGCCAATGTATCTGCTACTGCAAATGGAATTGAGTCTAATACACCAAATGTTAATAGGCTATACCAAATAATTAAACCAATTGCACTTAAAATTAAGTTACTAATTGGGCCTGCAATTGAAACTAATATACCTGCAAGACGCGGCCGTTTGAAGTTATATGGGTTAACAGGAACAGGTCTTGCCCAACCAAAACCAAGAATTAATACAGCGATCATCCCAATAGGGTCTAAGTGCGCCATCGGTGATAATGTTAAACGGCCTTGCTTCTTTGCTGTATCGTCTCCAAATTTATATGCAACATATGCATGCGCAAATTCATGCACTGATAACGCAATAATAATGGCCATTGCTACCAACGGAATTTGTTGCAATGGGTATCTAAATAACTGATCCATGATTCATCTCCTCTTCAATCTGTCAAAAAAGAAAATATTTGTTTTTTCGATTGTTCTTCCCCATAATCCGCTATAATAAGAGTGTAACTTACATAAAAGGAGCGATTATATATGCCATACGTAACAGTGAAAATGCTAGAAGGACGCACAGAGGAACAAAAGAAAGCTCTTGCTGAGAAAGTAACAGCAGCAGTAAGCGAAACAACTGGTGCTCCTGAAGAAAACATCGTTGTTTTCATCGAAGAAATGTCTAAAAACCATTATGCAGTTGGCGGAAAACGCTTAAGCGACAAATAATTTCAAGTTCTTTCATAAGAAGCAGCTCTTAGCTGCTTCTTATTTTTTTCCTTCTAGTAACTCGATGATTCTCTCTTTATATTTTCCTTTTCTTCCATCTTCATAGATTAAATCATGCGGATAGAATAGTTTTTGATCCCTTCTCTTCTTACCAGTAATTGCCTCAACAATATCCGATTCACGCGAAAGCTCTCTAAGCTCTCCATTTGGCATAAGGAGTAAGATTGGCAGACGCTCTTCTTCTTCACCAGCACGGTAAAAGTCGTACGGCAAGTCTGATGTTGAATCAACTACTAAATAGTATTCTGGATCAAGTCCAATCTTTTTAAATAAGCTACTTAATTCCATCCAATTATCTAAACCGTGCTTATCTGTAAACTCTACATATTTAAATAGGTTTCGATTCATAAAACGACGGCATAAATCACTTAAAATTGGATCTTCTTCGTCTTGCCATACTTGGAAGTAATAATACATAACGTTCTCGTCTAACTTTAAATAATCCTCTACTGTTACTTCTTCTTCAAATAAAGAATAGAAATGAACCGGATGATTTTTAAATGTATAATACTTCTCATGCAATGATTTTGCACGGTGTAAAATCTTCGTTAAAATAACTTCGGCACTGCGCGTTACCGGATGGAAATATACTTGCCAATACATTTGATAACGACTCATAATATAATGCTCAACAGCATGCATACCACTATTTTTAATGACTACTTGATTTCCATATGGACGCATGACACGTAGTATACGTTCCATATCAAAGTTTCCATACTTTACGCCAGTGAAATACGCATCTCTTAATAAATAGTCCATACGATCTGCATCAATTTGACTGGAAATCATGCTAATCGCTAATTTATTAGTAGATGTTTTCGCGATTACATCGGCTACCTTTTGCGGAAAGTCTTTATCCACACGACTTAATATGCGATTAATTTCCGTATCTCCAACGATAATCTTTTGCGTAAATTTCTCATGATCTAATGAAAATACTTTTTCAAACGAGTGAGAAAATGGGCCGTGACCGACATCATGAAGTAATGACGCACATAAACATAACAATCTATCTTCAGCATTCCAGTTCGGTCTGCCATCAAACACATCATCAATCATACGACGAATAATTTCATATACACCTAACGAATGAGTAAAGCGACTATGCTCTGCACCGTGAAATGTAAAAAATGTCGTTCCAAGCTGCTTAATACGGCGCAAGCGTTGAAATTCTTTCGTTCCGATTAAATCCCAAATAACACGATCGCGTACGTGCACATATTTATGTACCGGGTCTTTAAACACTTTTGTTTCGCTGAGTTTGTCGTTTAAATATACCACCTTCCGACATCCCCCTTTCTTTACTGCATTCTTACTATATATTATAAACGAAATAGGAAACAGAAAGAAATGAAAGACTATATTAATTGCCCTTATATAAAGAAAAAATCACTTTTACCGAAGTAAAAGTGATTTCTGTTTATACATTATTTCCCTAAAACGAATTCAGCAACTTCATCTAAGATCATTTCTTTACCTAGAGGGAAGTAACCTTTGTTTACGTCTTCGTTTTTAATTGTAAATACGTGGTTGTTTTTAACAGCGTTCATATTTTTCCAAATTGATTCTTCTTGGAATTCTTTTAGACGCTGAGAACCGTCACCAGTTGTAAATACGAATAAGTAATCTGGGTTGTAATCGATTAAAGCTTCTTTTTGTACTTGTACTAGTGGTTTATCCGTTGGTGTACCTTTAACTGCTGGTAATTTTAAATCGTTAAAGATTACGCTACCGTAACCGTAGTCACCGTATACGCGGAAAGCATTTGGATATGCAGCCATTTTCATAAATTTAGCATCGCCAGTTTTCGCAACGATTTTATCATGTAATTTGCTTGCTTTTTCATCATACTGTTTGAACCATTCTTTTGTTTCTTTCTCTTTACCGAAGATTTGACCTACTTCTTCGAATTTTGGACGCCATTGATCTAATGGAGTTTTTAACATAACTGTTGGTGCAATTTTAGATAATTGATCATAAATCTTTTCTTGACGATTGTTTACAAGAATTAAGTCTGGTTTTGCAGCAGCTACTGCTTCGATGTTAATTTTATCGCCCCAAGCAGAACCAACTGGTTTTACGTCTTTTAATTTCTTTTCAATATGTGTATCAATTTTTTCTTGAGATGTATTAGCAGTAATAATTGGTTTCATACCAAAAATTAATAATTCTTCTGTTGAACCACTAAGGTCAGCAATTTTCTTTGGATTTGCAGGGATTTTAATTTCCCCTTTTGCGTGTTGTACAGTGCGCTCTTCAGTCTTCGCATCCTTCGCATCTGCTTTCTTCTCTTCTTCTTTGTTAGAACAAGCTGCAAATAGTACAGAAGTAACGACTAGTACCATTGCTAATAGTGCCATTTTAAAATTCTTCATGTTCCCACTCCTTCTAGCTGTATTTATCTTATAAGTTACAATGAACTCTAAGAAACGAGGATAACAATCAATCAATATATATTTATTAATTGTTACTAATAACCCATTCTAACGGGCGTTCAACCTCCCATTCGTATATAAGAAGCTCAACGTCCATTAGAAGTCCCCCTCCTAAAGAGGGGGTTCTACTTATGCTTTTTTACGTAATTGATTATTAATCATCATTAAATCGTATGTTAAACAAATCGGTTTACAGTTTACTGGACATGGAACGATTTGAGCTTCAATCTCAAATACACTGCGAAGCGTTTCACTTGTCATCACTTCATCTGGCGTTCCTTGTTTCATTAACTTACCTGCTTTTAATGCAATCATATGATCTGAGAAACGAGAAGCATGGTTTAAGTCATGGATAACCATAACAATCGTTCTACCTTCTTCTTCATTTAACTTTTTCAATAAATTTAATATTTCTAATTGATGGGCCATATCTAAGTACGTTGTTGGTTCATCTAATACGAGTAATTCTGTTCCTTGTGCAAGGGCCATCGCAATCCATACACGTTGACGTTGCCCGCCTGATAACGCCTCCGCTGAACGATTTGCGAATTCTGTCATTCCAGTCACTTCAAGTGCCCAATGAATGTAACGATAATCCTCTTCTTTCAACGTTCCAAATCCTTTTTGATGAGGAAAACGTCCATATGAAACAAGTTCAAACACAGTAAGGCCAGTTGGCACTTCTGCAGTCTGTGGTAAAATCGCCATTTTCTTTGCGATTTCTTTCGTTGGTTGTTTCTCGATTGCTTTTCCGTCAAGATAAACAGTACCTTTTTTCGCCTTCAAAATACGAGAAGCCGTTTTTAATAATGTGGACTTCCCACAACCATTTGGTCCAATAATTGTTGTAATTTTCCCTTCCGGAATTTCAACTGTTAATCCATCAATAATTAACCCTTCATTATATCCAACAGATACCGCATCAACTGCTAAAGTTGCCATACAAAAAGCCTCCCTTTATTTTGTCCTCATAAGTAAGTATATGAAATATGGTGCACCAATTACAGAAATAACAAGACCGACCGGTATTTCTGAAGTTGTTAACACACTTCTTGAAATTACATCTGCGAATAAAAGTAAAAACGTCCCTATTAGTGCAGCAGTAGGCAGCATAATTTGATGTTTACCACCAACAAGGCGCCTCGCTAAATGCGGAGCCATTAAACCGATAAAACCAATTCCTCCGGCAACAGCGACAGATGCGCCAGCTAAACACACTGCAATAAATAATAATTTACGTCTTTCTTTTTCTACATTTAAACCAAGACCAACAGCTGTCGAGTCGCCTAGGTTCATTACATTTAATATGTGCGCCTTACTAATAGCAAGTGGCAAGAAAATAACCATCCATGGAAGTACACTTAGCACGAACTTCCAATCTGTGCCCCACAGACTTCCTGCTAACCAAATCGTAGCAAAACGGAAATCGTTAGATGTCATCTTCATAGAAAAAATTAAACTAACAGCACCAAACCCGGCTGCAACAGCGATACCAACTAGTATTAATCTCGTTGATGAAACGCCGTCTTTCCACGCTAGTAAATAAATAATAATTGCTGCTAATATCGCACCAACCAACGCGAAGAATGGAAGGATAAATACAGATAAAAATGTACCAGTCCCAACTTTCCCGAAGAAAAAGTAGACGAATATAACAACTGTTAATCCCGCTCCAGCGTTAATACCGATAATACCTGGATCAGCAAGTGGATTTCGTGATAACCCTTGCAAAATCGCACCTGACATCGCTAAAGCGGATCCGACTAATATAGCAATAACCATACGCGGCATACGGAATTCAAATAAAATAACAGACTGATCTTCAGCCCCAAGTCCAACCAATGACTTTAATACGTCCATTGGCGGTATTTTAAATGTCCCTGTATTTAAACTTACTAAAAATACAGTAACGATTAATCCTAATAAGATTGTTAAAACAGAAACGTTCTTTTTTGTTAAGACACTTGTCCTCACATTTTCCCTCTCCCTTCGTTACGTGCTAAGTAGAGGAAGAATGGAACCCCAATTAGCGCTGTAATTGCTCCAATTGGCGTTTCAAACGGCGGATTAATAACGCGAGATAACATATCTGCACTTTCAATTAACAGCCCACCTAAGACCGCAGAACATGGAATAACCCATCTATAGTCTGAGCCTACAAGGAAACGAGTCATATGTGGGATTACAAGACCAACAAATCCAACCGATCCTGCCATAGAAACTGCAGAACCTGTTAACACAAGAACAAGTACTGTTCCGATAAATTTAATTAATGTCGTATTTTGACCAAGTCCAATTGCAATTTCTTCACCGAAGCTTAAAATTGTAATATACCTCGACATCATAATTGCAATAAAGAGACAAACAAGGCCAATTGGTACTAACATATTAATACTTTCCCATTTCACTCCCGCAACTCCGCCTGCATTCCACATACTCACCTCTTGGGCAAGGTTGAAATATAGCGCAATTCCAGATGAAATGGCCCCTAATAAAGCACTAATTGCTGCACCGGCTAAAGCTAACTTCACAGGTGTTAATCCACCTGGTGAAGAAGACCCAATTCCATATACAATGCTCGCTCCAAACGCAGCTCCAATAAAAGATGCGATAACGAACATTAAATAAGGTGAATTAGGGAAGAATGCATACATAATTGCAATTCCAAATACAGCTCCATCTGTAATTCCCATTAACGATGGTGAAGCAAGTGGATTTCGCGTCATACCTTGCATAATTGCCCCTGATACCGCTAAAAAGGCACCTGCAACTACGCCCCCTATTGCTCTAGGCATGCGAAGTTCTTGAATTACGTTATGATGCGTAATAGAACCGTCAAACTGAAACACAGCTTGCCATACAGTCTTTAAACTAATATCTGCAGCACCAAAAGAAATAGAAACTGCCATGCTTAAAGCTAACAAAACTGTACCTGCTACTAAAATAATAGAAGCAACGAGCGGTCTGCTCTTAATCTCTTTAACATTCACATCTTGATGTTCTATACTCCTTGCGCTCGCTTCCATACCTCAACCATCCTAACCAACAACATATATTTAATAAAATGAAATTTATTCTCAAATAGTAATAAAAAAATTAGGTTAATTGATCTTTTCCTGATAATGATTCTCAGAATCAGACACTTTCTATTCTACCTATCGCTTCAAAAGACTGTCAACCATTATTTTGAAATACAAATTTATATAAATTGAAATTTGAATGAACAGATGATGCCTCTCCTTCATTGAATGTTAATCTACTCAATTGTATTTTCGTAGAATAACTCATTCCTCTTATGGGCATAAAAAAGAAGAGTAATCTATTCACTCTTCTTTTTCTTACTTATTTAACTTTGCTTCAATTTTTATAATTAATTCATCTTCTGTTGGAGCCGCGACTGGACGATTATTTACAAATGCGAATGATTTTTTACGGCCAGGGCCACAGTAAGACTGACACGCAACTTCAATCGTTGCACATGAATCTACTTTTTTTAACTTTGGAATCAACGTTTTAACGTTCGTTGCCTGACAATCATCACACACACGAAATTCGTTCCCCATTATATAACACTTCCTCTATTTTAAACTTTTCTCAAGTACATTTAAAAATAAACACTAAATGGTATTTTACCGCTCTTTGAAGCTCGTTGCAAGTTTCCCTATAAAGCTCTTTCTTCATATTAATGCTACATATTTATATGTTCTCCTACAGAAGCTTACGTCATTCTTGGCAAAATTTATACCTTTCATCGAAATCTACCATATTTTTAAAAGCTTTGTATAAAAGCTCATTTTTTTGCCCATTATAAAAATAGGAAGTTCATAAAAAGAAAGGGAGTTGAATCTATGAAAGTAAGACAAGATGCTTGGACGGATGAGGATGATTTATTACTTGCTGAAACTGTACTTCGTCACGTTCGAGAAGGAAGTACTCAATTAAATGCATTTGAAGAAGTGGGTGATCAATTAAATCGTACATCGGCTGCCTGTGGTTTCCGTTGGAATGCTGTTGTTCGCTATAGTTATGAACAAGCTCTTCAACTAGCAAAAAAACATCGTAAAGATAAAATGCGTGCTGCAAGCGGTGAACAAGCGAAAAAACGTTTACTTTATACACCACCAGCTTCAGATTCGATAACTGATTACGAAGAATTCGTACAAGAAGAATCAATTGTACAATATAAAGAAGTTATTCCATATCAAGAATCTACTGTTCCTGCTGCAAAAAGCTCTATGACCATGCAAGATGTTATTTATTTTTTACAAACAGTCGGATCTTCAAATATAAAAGTAACAGCTCTTGAAAACGAGAATACGAGATTGAAGCAAGAAATTAAAGCGCAAATCTTGCGAAATGAAGAACTAGAAAAGAAACTAGAAAAATTAGAACAACAATCTCATACTGTACAAGAGGATTATGAAACACTTATGAATATTATGAACCGTGCTCGTAAATTAGCAGTAATGGATGATGAGGAACGCTCACAAACATCTTTCCGAATGGATCGAAATGGTAATTTAGAAAAGATTGCAGAATAAAAAGGATGCATGCAATGCATCCTTTTTTATTATTTCACTTCCACCATATGCACTTCTTCTACGTTAGAACCTTTCTTTATATCTGGGAAAATCTTTTCCTTTGGATTCTCTTTAAAAGCTGCTAATCCAATCGTTTTTACCGGTTCATTTATCTTTGTATATTCGGCATCACTAACAACTGCATACATATCCGCATATTTACGAGCATCACCGATTACTATATTACCCTCATACTTCATTTTCTTTCCATCAATTACTACATCATTTTGTGTATCTTTAGCAAACACTATTCCCACTTCACCTGAAACAGACGGCAATACTTTAATAGGTTCTACATCTTCTTTCACTACTTTTTTCAGCATGTTTTCTTTTACCATCTTTTCAGCTGTTGTTTTATTCATAATTAAAACCTTTTTCTCATTAACAGTTCCTAATTTTGCTTCAAATGTATTTTGGGATTCAATTTTATCTTTATATTGATCCATTGTTTTTTGAACGCCTGCTTCATCTCCGTACATAACAACTCCTGTTGCTTGTGGTGCGATTATATCCATAATAGAACAACCGCTAAATACAGCAGCGGACATAATTGCTACGATTCCTAATTTAACTTTTTTCATTTGTATTCCTCCTAAAAGCATAATTGCATCTCTTAGTTTAACTATTGCAGCTCGTTTAACCAATTCACTTTCCTTACAACAATATTACAATTTAGTAAGATTTCTTCCTAAAACTACTTTCTACATTTTTTGCTATAATAGAGATTGTCATTTTAAAGATAAGGGGTTAGTTATATGAGCAATTCCCGTTCCATTTTATCTCAGCCAGAGTGGCGTATTGTAGATCAGTCTAGTTTGGGACCAACATTCCATGCATTGCAGTCATTCGCAATGGATGACACACTGTGCATAAGCATTGGAAATGGTCAATCAGCTGCAACAATGCGTTCTTGGGTTCATCACAATACAATTGTTCTTGGCATTCAAGATTCACGCCTACCACACTTGGAAGAAGGTATTTCCTTTTTACAAGAAAACAACTTCAATGTTATCGTTCGTAATTCCGGTGGACTTGCAGTCGTACTTGATGAAGGTGTTTTAAACGTATCACTTTTATTCCAAGAGACCGAAAAAGGTATCGATATTGATCTTGGATACGATACAATGTGGCATTTAATTAAGGAAATGTTAAACGATTACGATGTTACAATCGAGGCAAAAGAAATTGTTGGTTCTTACTGTCCTGGTAGCTATGACTTAAGTATTCGCAATCAAAAATTTGCTGGCATTTCACAGCGCCGTATTCGCGGTGGTGTCGCTGTCCAAATTTATCTCTGCGCTACAGGAAGTGGCTCTGAGCGTGCCGCACTCGTTCGTGATTTCTACAACCTAGCCATTCAAGGAGAAGAAACACGCTTTACGTATCCTGAAATTGTACCGAGTACGATGGCTTCACTTTCAGAATTACTTGGCGAAACCATTACAGTACAAGATTTAATGATGCGCCTTTTAAAAACATTGCAGCAATTCGCTCCAAAGTTAACACCATCTCAATTAACAATAGATGAAATACCTTTATATGAGACGAATTTACAACGTATTATTGATCGTAACAATAAAGCACTTGGCTTAGAAAAATAAAGACCGTCGCTATAATAGCGACGGTCTTTATTTCAATTCATTATAGAATTAAAGTGCTTGAGCTGCTGTAATTAAAGCTAACTTGTACACTTCTTCTTCGTTACATCCGCGAGATAGATCATTTACAGGCATATTTAAACCTTGTAAGATTGGTCCTACTGCTTCGAAGTTACCTAAACGTTGAGCGATTTTGTAGCCAATATTACCAGCTTCTAAGCTTGGGAATACGAATACGTTAGCATCACCTTTAATTGTAGAACCTGGAGCTTTTTTCTCAGCTACAGACGGTACGAATGCAGCATCGAATTGGAATTCTCCATCTAAAGTTAATTCAGGAGCCATTTCTTTCGCAATGCGAGTTGCTTCTACAACTTTTTCTGTTTCTGGAGATTTCGCAGAACCTTTTGTAGAGAAGCTTAACATAGCAACGCGTGGATCAATACCGAATAGTTCAGCAGTTTTCGCACTCTCGATACCAATTTCAGCTAAATCTTGGCTGTTTGGTGCAATGTTAATTGCGCAATCAGCGAATACATATTTCTCTTCTTCACGTACCATGATGAATACGCCAGAAGTTTTTGTAACGCCTGGTTTTGTTTTGATAATTTGAAGTGCTGGACGAACTGTATCAGCTGTAGAGTGAGCTGCACCACTTACTAAGCCGTGTGCTTTACCCATGTATACAAGCATTGTACCGAAGTAGTTTTCGTCTTTAAGGATTTTACGAGCGTCTTCTTCAGTTGCTTTACCTTTACGGCGTTCAACGAAAGATGCTACCATTGCATCCATTTCTTCGTATGTAGCTGGGTCATAAATATCAACGCCTGCTAATGTTAAATTCATGCTAGCAGCTTTTGCGCTAATTTCTTCTTTATTACCAACTAAAATTGGTTGTACTAACTCTTCTTTTGCTAAACGCTCTGCAGCGCCTAAAATTCTTTCATCAGTTCCTTCAGGAAGTACGATAGAAATGCCTTTTCCTTGAACTTTTTCTTTTACTGTTGTAAATAAGTTGCTCACGAATAAACCCTCCTACATATGTTAAAAAACTCTATCTTTAAGAATACTGCTTTTCCTCTATATTTTAAACTTATAGCTCCCAAAAAATAGATAAAATGAAAATGATTATATTTTCATAAAATTCAGCCTAGAAATAAATCCCCTTTAAGCCTTATCTTCTCCTATTTTCAAGTAAATTTAAATGTGACAATTTTATGCGCTAAGGCTTTATATAGATGATTTTAAAACTATATATGCTATAGTTAACGTGTAAAACTATCATTAACTGAGGTGAATAGAATGAGTGAAGCAACAACAACGTTAGATGGCTGGTATTGTTTACATGATTTACGTTCTATTGATTGGGCTGCATGGAAAACATTATCTAGCGACGAACGCGGACAAGCTGTGTCTGAATTTTTAAATGTCGTTGAAAAATGGAATGAAGTAGCTACCGGGAAAAAAGGTAGTCATGCAATGTATACAGTTGTTGGCCAAAAAGCTGATATCATGCTTATGATTTTACGTCCAACAATGGAAGAGTTGAATGAAATTGAGACAGAATTGAATAAAACAACATTAGCTGAATATATGGTTCCTGCATACTCTTACGTATCTGTTGTTGAACTAAGCAACTACCTTCCAGCTGATGAAGATCCATATCAAAACCCACAAATCTTAGCTCGCTTATATCCAGAACTACCAAAAGCAAATCACATTTGCTTCTACCCAATGGACAAGCGTCGCCAAGGTGATGACAACTGGTACATGCTTCCTATGGAAGAACGCAAAAAAATGATGTACAGTCATAGTAAAATCGGTCGCCAGTACGCAGGTAAAGTACGCCAAGTTATTTCAGGATCAGTTGGATTCGACGATTTTGAGTGGGGCGTAACATTATTCGCTGACGATGTTCTTCAATTTAAAAAACTTATATATGAAATGCGCTTCGATGAAGTAAGTGCTCGTTATGGTGAATTCGGAACATTTTTCGTTGGAAACATTTTACCAGACGAAAAGGTAGAGAAATTTTTACACATATAAAGTGAAACTTTAATCAGCCCTCACCAATCGGGCTTTTACGAGCAGTTGATCGCCCACCTAACTTCTTTGCTTTCGCTTAATTTTGAGGTGGGGATCTTACTGCCCGGCAAATAGCGGGGCAAATCGTGAAAAAGGAACGAAATTCGTTCCTTTTTTTTATTACCCTCTATATTTCTCTTCAAAAAACTTCTTTTCTCCGCAAATTTGAACAAAAATCGACAAATTCCTTTCAAATCCCTTACAAAATTGTAACCTTTCTATATCCAAATTTATGCTAAAATGGTACGAGCTACATGCTAATAACGATGCGAAGGTGATAATCTATATGAAGAAAATCTTGTCTATTTTACTAGTGCTTTTATTGTCAATTTCTTCCTTAGGAGTAACAACATCCCATGCGGAAGAAAAAATACACATTGAGGCAGCTGCTGCACTTCTATTTGATGCAGATACAGGAAAAATACTGCATGAACAAAATCCAGATGAATTACTAGCTATCGCTAGTATGTCAAAACTAATTGTTGTTTATGCTGTATTAGAAGCAATTAAAGAAGGAAAAATCACTTGGGATACAAAGGTAAACATTTCTGATTACGCTTATGAAGTTTCACGTAATAATGAATTCTCTAACGTTCCGTTTGAAAAGGGACGTCAATATACTGTAAGAGAATTATATCATTCTATCGTTATCTTCTCTGCAAACGGATCTAGTATTGCCTTAGCAGAACTTCTTGCAGGAAGTGAGAAAAACTTCTTAAATCTTGCAAATGAACATGCAAAAAAACTAGGGTTAAAGAAATATAAATTTGTAAACGCTACTGGATTAAATAACGCTGACTTAAAGGGAAAACACCCTGAGGGAACGGATCCGAATGGAGAAAATTCCATGTCAGCTCGCGATATGGGTATGCTTTCAAAAGCAATGATTACAAAGTATCCAGAAATGCTAGAGGATACAAAACAAAGATTTAGAAACTTCCCAGATAATCATCCGAAACCAATTCGTATGGAAAACTGGAACTGGATGTTACCAGGTGCTGCTTTTTCTTATGAAGGAACAGATGGTTTAAAAACTGGTAGTTCTGATACGGCTGGATACGGATTCACCATTACAGCAAAACGTGGTGACTTACGCCTTATTTCAGTAATTATTAAAACAAAATCAATGGACGAGCGTTTCACTGAATCTCGTGCATTAATTGAATATGGATTTAATAACTTTGAAAAACAAAAATTAAAAGTAGATAAAAACAACACAATCTCTGTAGTAAAAGGTAAAGAAGATCAAGTAACTATTGCACCTGAAAAAGAAATAACAGTAATTGCGAAAAAAGGTAGCAAAGATCCTTATAAAATTGGGACTGAAGTAGATAAATCCCTTGCTGAAGATGGACATTTAGTCGCTCCTGTTAAAAAGGATGCAAAGGTAGGTTCCATCGTTCTAGAACCAACTGATAAATATGGATTTTTAGATGGAAATAAAAACATGAAAGTTACTGCAAAAACGACAGAAGAAGTTGAAAAGGCAAATTGGTTCGTATTAACAATGCGCTCTATCGGAGATTTCTTCTCAAACTTATGGTCTAAAGTATTTTAATGATGGAAAGCTAGCTCACGCTAGCTTTTTTTATTTTCCTCTCTCCATGTAAAACTTCGTTTGGTTGTCATATCTGAGTCCTTTTTCTCATACGTATGAACTAGTAATCGTTACACACTTCATCTAGAAATAAACCTCTTTCCACAAGGTATTCCAAAAAGAGAGGTGACACATAATGGGTGTTATTGCTTATAACGAAGAAGATGTAAAGTTATTAGCTAGACTGATGCGTGCTGAAGCCGAAGGAGAAGGACAACAAGGAATGTTAATGGTCGGAAACGTAGGAGTAAATCGTGTCCGCGGAAATTGTTTAGATTTTAAAAAAATACGTAATTTACGTCAAATGGTTTATCAAAATCCTGGCGGTTTTGAAGCAACGCAAAAAGGGTATTTTTATCAGCGTGCAAGAGAACAAGATATCGCATTAGCAAGGCGAACGATTCAAGGACAACGTTTTTGGCCCGCCAACTTTTCCTTATGGTTTTTTAGACCGGAAGGCCCTTGTCCACCAACTTGGTATAATCAACAAAACTCTGGTCGCTTCAAAAAGCACTGCTTCTTCCAGCCATCTGGCGAGGATTGTCCTGGCGTATATTAAGGATTGATAATGAGGAGGGATTTTTGGATGGCACAGCAACAAAACCCGTATTACGGAACAGGTTTCTATCAACCATCTGGAACTTATGTACAACCGCAACAAATGACCCAACAACAACAGCAACAACAGCAAGCGATGCAACAACAAGCTGCGCAAGCTCAATATGCCGTTTCTCAAGGCATGTTACCATTAGAACAGTCGTATATTGAAAATATTCTTCGCTTGAACAAAGGCAAGCAAGCCACCGTTGTAATGACTTATGAGCGTGGTAGTTCACTCGGTACACAATCTTATACAGGTATTATTGAGGCAGCTGGCCGTGACCATATCGTAATTAGTGAGCCCCAATCTGGGAAACGCTATTTACTATTAATGATTTACTTAGATTATGTAGAATTCCCAGAAGAAATTACGTATTTACCTAGTCAACAAGCAACTTATGCTCCAAGACCATAAAAAAAAGCTGGCATATGCCAGCTTTTGTTTTTTATAACCCTTTTACAACTGCAGTTCCGACTAAGATCCATGCCACGATAAACGCTACACCACCAAGAGGTGTAATTGGGCCAAAGAACTTAATACCTGTCGTACTTAATGCATACAAACTACCTGAAAACATAATAATCCCAGCTACCATAAGCCAGCCAGCAGTAGTTAAAAGTGATGATTGAATTTTATCCATTAATAAAGCAACTACGAATAGTCCACCTGCATGAAACATTTGATATGTAACGCCTGTTTTCCAAACTTCTAACATTTTTGCAGAAACTTTATTTTCTAAACCGTGTGCTCCAAAAGCCCCTAGCGCAACAGATAGCCCTGCCGCAATACAACCTAGTAAAAAGAAAATTTTCATCTTAATTCCCCTTTTTTTACCTTTATCATAAGCAATTTTTTCATATAAGCCAAACGATTTATCTTCTAAAAATCAAATAAAGAATTACCGTTTGCGCCTTCTTCTTTTATATAAACAGGTTCTCCAGAAACCGGCATAACTGGTTGAACTGTCGTCATAGGCTGAGATCCAATTACTTGTGATGGAATCTCAGGTTCTCTATACATAGAAGGCTCAGCTTGTTCATCTAATAATAAATCACATAACGCTCGCACAACTAATAAATGCGCTTTTGATTGTTGCCCTTCACTGCTTTTTGCCTTTGCAATTTCATTCGCCATTTTATTTAAAATCTTATCGCTCGATATTTGCATTCCTTGTCACCTCTTACTTTGTAGTTCTTTCTCAAATTGTCCTAGCTTCTCTACTGAACCAAACACTATTATCATATCATGTTCTTGTAGTTTTTCCTGCCCCGTTGGATTATGTATAACATTCCCATTTCTCAAAATCGCTAAAATTGTTACATCAAATTGATTTCTCACATCACTCTCGAGTAATGATTTACTAGCTAAAATAGAGCCCTTTCCTACTGCAATCTCTTCAATTACAAATGACTGCTCCACGCCATACAGTACTGTATCAATATAATGAACTGTTAGCGGATTCGCAATACCTTTTGCAATATGAATTCCTGCCATGCTAGATGGATTAATCACCTTATTCGCCCCAGCCCGCTTTAATTTGTCTTCAGTTTCTGGTTTTTCTGCTCTTGCCACAATTTTAATTGCATCGTTTAATCCTCTAGCCGTTAATGTAATAAATACATTTTCAGCATCATTTGCTACGATGGCAACTAAACCAGCTGCCTTTGAAATTCCAGCATGATGTAACACTTGGTCTTCCGTTGCATCTCCGTGTATATACAAAAGTTTTTCCTTCTCTAATATGCTTTCATCTTTATCCACAACGACAAATGGAATTTTCTTTTCTTGCAATTCATGTACAACTTGAAGCCCTACTCTACCACAACCACATACGATAATATGATTTTGTAACTGCGCTATTTGTTTATCCATCTTCTTCCTCCGCACTGCATGAAATAAATTCCCTTCAATAATCATAGCTGCCACTACACCAATTGCATACGTAACGATACCGACCCCGACCGGTATGATAAGAAGCGCAAAAACTTTTCCTGCCTGTGTTACAGGAACGGCATCTCCGTATCCAACAGTTAATACAGTAATCATCGTCATCCAAAATGCTTGAAACAAACTAATCTCTTCAATCGTCATAAATCCTACCGTTCCTAGAATTACAACAAAGGTCATACATATAACTGCTATCCATAATTGCTTACGTGCATTCATATCGTGTTTCAACTCTTTTCTCTATCTACAATCTTTGCCAGCGGAAATGAAATACATATATACTAGATACGGAATCTATGAAAGAGGTTGATATAATGAAAACATTTCTTTCCGCCTTACAATGGGCGCTATTTATTTTAGCTGGAAGCCTTATCGTACCAATTAGCGTCGCAACTAGTTATGGTCTCGATGGCGCTGAAGCTATTGCATTTGTACAAAGAACATTATTTGTTCTTGGCTTTGCTGGCCTACTGCAAGCCATATTTGGGCATAAACTTCCTATTCAAGAAGGTCCTGCTGGACTTTGGTGGGGGATTTTCTCCCTTTATGCAAGTTTAGGTGTCGTATTATTTGGATCCAGCAATGAAACGCTTAAAGTCCTTCAGTATGCTTTCCTATTAAGTGGTATCATTTGTATTATTCTTAGCATTTTTGGAATCATCGATAAACTAGTTCGCTATTTTACACCGACAGTCATTGGAACATATTTATTTCTTCTTGTCGCGCAACTTAGCGGGTCCTTCTTAAAGGGAATGTTCGGCCTTGACGGACAACATACAGAAGTACAAGCTGACGTATTTATTCTTTCACTCATTGTTATTTTACTATCCTTTTTCATCATGAAGCTACCTATTATTGGACAATATTCCGTTCTTTTCAGTATCGTCTGCGGCTGGATATTATTCGCATGCTTCGGATTATCAAATCCAGTAACGCCTGTGACAGATATAATCCGTTTTCCGTCTCTATTTGTTTTCGGAATGCCTCGTATTGAATGGAACATGGCAATTACAGTCGTTTTCGTTACACTATTACTTCTAACAAATATGTTAGCAAGTATTCGCGTTGTGCAAAGGATTGTCTCTAAGTATGAAAAGAATGCAGCACCAGATCGTTTTAAACAAGCCGGCATTATAACAGGAATCAATCAATTGCTAGGAGGCC
The DNA here is from genome assembly GCF_024712505.1 of Bacillus sp. IBL03825. Classification (NCBI taxonomy): domain Bacteria; kingdom Bacillati; phylum Bacillota; class Bacilli; order Caryophanales; family Bacillaceae; genus Bacillus; species Bacillus sp. IBL03825. The sequence goes on from NZ_JAMXKE010000001.1 coordinate 5,274,250, forward strand.
TTTTTTCAGCTATTGGACCTGTCGCGATTTCTGGATCAGCAGGATTTATTGCAACGACTAATATTTATAAACGACTCCCATTTATGTTAGGTTCAAGCTTTATTATTTTCGTTAGTATATTCCCAAAGATTACTTCATTCTTTGCGGCGATACCTGTCGCAGTCGGATATGCTGCCATTTATCCTGTATTTGCAAGCATGATTGGTCTTGCCTTTCGCGAATACGAAACAGTACAAGATAAAGAACGATTATTTAAAGTGGCGGGTCTTTCGATCTTTACAGGAGTCGGGGTTATGTTTGTTCCAGCAGAAGCATTTTCTACGCTCCCACCATTTTTAGCATCGTTTTTAAGTAACGGTCTCGTTCTTGGATCTGTAATGGCAATTTTGCTCGAAATACTATTTTCTCGTTCAACAGAAAAACAACCATCGTAAATTGGAAAACTTCCATTATTGCACTCTACCTTTAGAGTTGTTACGATAATGATAAAGTGCAAGCTAATCAGGCGTTAGCGGTATAAATTATCGTGGGCAACACGCTCATGGTAATTTATACTAACAATATAGGACTTTTCCTAACTTCACATAAAGAAGTTCGATGTCTTACTATATATTCCCCAATATCTTCATAAAACTTTATTTCTATTTCAACAAAGAGAGGAATTTTCAATATGACTTATAAAATGATTGTTTTAGATTTAGATGATACTTTATTACGTGACGACCATACTATTTCACCCCGTACGAAAGAGGCTCTAATGACTGCACAAGAGCAAGGTGTAAAAGTTGTACTTGCTTCTGGGCGTCCAACGTTTGGTATGCGCAATGTTGCGAAAGAACTTCGTTTAGAAGAATACGGCAGTTTCATTCTATCTTTTAATGGCGCAAAAATTATTAACTGTAAAACAAACGAAGAAATCTTTAGTAGTACGCTATCTCCTGAAATCGTTCACAACCTATTTGAAATTAGTAAAACTGAAGATGTATGGATTCATACTTATATGGGCGATGATATCGTAACGGAAGAAAATAATCCTTATACTGAAATTGAGGGCGATATTACTGGTATGCCAATTGTTGTAGTAGATGACTTTAAAGCTGCTGTTAAAGAGCCTGTAGTAAAAGTATTAATGAATAAAGAAGCTGAACGCCTTGTTGTAGTAGAAAAGAAACTACAACAACAACTAGAAGGTCAATTAAGCGTGATGCGTTCGAAACCATTCTTCTTAGAATTTACTGAAGCCGGTGTTACAAAAGGAACGAGCTTAAACAAACTGATCCAAAAGCTTGGCATTAAGCGTGAAGAAGTTATCGCAATGGGCGATAGCTATAACGACCAAGCAATGATTGAATTTGCTGGTCTTGGCGTTGCAATGGGCAATGCACCAGATGATATTAAGGAAATTGCCAACTACGTAACAGATACAAATATGAACGATGGCGTTGCAAAAGTCGTAGAGAAATTTGTACTAAAAAACGAAGTACTTGTTTAATATTTTCATTCACAAAACCTATTTGAAGTCAAACACTTCAAATAGGTTTTTATTTAAATTACCACGCTTTTGTGACTATATTTTGAACTTTGCACTATTCTCGTAGTGTAAACTTTCTTTTTGTATATAATGAAACAAAATAGACTATTTTATTTTGAAAAAGAATACAAATTTACTATATACAAGCATACATTAAAGGAGGCTACTTCATGTTATCTACACCAATCGGACGATTAAGAGCAATTGGACTTGTTGAGGGGATTTCTTTCCTACTACTATTATTTGTAGCAATGCCATTAAAATATTTTGCAGGATTTGCTACAGCCGTTAAAATTACAGGCATGGCTCATGGTGTTTTATTTATTCTATTCATCTTTGCGGTAATTCAAGTAACAATCGTACACCGTAAATCAATTTTATGGGCACTTGGAGCATTCGTTTCATCAATTATCCCATTCGGTACGTTTGTACTAGATGCAAAATTAAAGAACGAACAACAATAATAACAAAAAGGTAGTTAACGACTGTTAACTACCTTTTCTATTTATAGATTTGGAATTTCCCAATCAATTTCTCTCTCGCCCATATTAGCTAAAATCGTATTTACTTTAGAATATGGTTTACTACCAAAGAAACCACGTCTTGCTGATAGTGGACTTGGATGTACAGATTCGATAATATGGTGCTTCTTATTCGTAATTAACTTTTTCTTCGCCTGTGCATGGCGTCCCCACAATATGAAAATAACCGGCTTTTCACGTTCATTTAATAGCTCAATTACGCGATCTGTGAAATGCTCCCATCCTTTCCCTTTATGAGAATTTGCTTCACCTTGTCGAACTGTTAGTACAGTATTTAATAATAAAACTCCTTGCTCTGCCCACTTTACTAAATAACCGTTATTCGGGATTTCATAACCATATTCATCCCGAAGTTCTTTATACATATTTAGCAATGACGGCGGCGTTTTAATACCAGGTTGTACTGAAAAGCTTAAACCATGCGCTTGATCCGGTCCGTGATATGGGTCTTGTCCTAAAATAACGACCTTTGCATTTTCATAACTTGTATATTCTAGAGCATTAAAAATATCTTCTACTTTCGGATAAACAACATGTGTGCTGTACTCTTCTTTCAAAAAATCAGCTAGTTTGCGATAGTATTCTTTCTCAAATTCCAGTGCCAATAATGGCCCCCAATCATTTTTTAAAACATTTTTCATGCTTTCACTTCCCGTCCAATTAATTCACCATATCCTGCTTTGTAAATACTACAAACGAAATAATAAGGGACACAACGGCCCATACAGTTAAATTCATTAAAGAAAACCCCATCGATAACCCTTGTAATGCAGGTAATTTTCCTGATAGATAATCTGTTAATGATAAATTCACACTAAAAATATATTTCGCACCTTCCCAAGATGTTGCGAATGAGCTTAAAATACCACCTGCAATTAGTGCGGCTAACATAACGCCCATACCAGCTGGTGTATTTCGAATTAAAACGGAAACCATAAATGATATAGTTCCGACAACGATAGCAACAAACCAAGCTAATCCATACGCCATCAAAATATATTGCCACTGCGGAATAAGATGTACAAAATTCGTATTTAACGTTTCCTTATCAATAACAAACCCAGTTAAAACGGGTAAATTCCATCCTGAGTATCCAAATACAAGCCCTGATAATACGTAAGCAAACAAACCGACAAGGAGCAGTATGAGTGAAATGAAAAATAACATCGTCACGTACTTACTAAGGAGTATTTTCCAGCGCCGAATCGGCCGCGTAAGTAACATCTTCATCGTTCCATCACTTCGTTCTCCTGAAACAATATCAATAGCTACAATCATTACAAGAAGCGGAATAAACAATGTAATTCCTTGCTCAATAAACGCCCTTACAAAAGTGGGTGCGCCCGGTGCCATCGGGTTAATATCATGATCTAAATAATATTGTTGCTGCTCCACTCTTATCTTTAGCCAATCACGCCATTCTTCTGGTAGTCTAGAATTGTTCAAGCGGTTTTGAGAATCAACAATTTGTTGTTGCAGCGAAACTTTCCAATCCGTTGTACCTAGCCTTTTTTGTGTCGTTTCTACTTCACGATACTGCGCATACACAAAAAGTGGGATCAAGATTGCTAAAATAAGCATGACAACAAAAATACGTTTCTTACGATAAATTTTCTCCGATTCATTTAAAACTAGATTCGCAAATTCACGCATGCTGCTCACCCCTTGTGAGTTCAATAAATAAATCTTCTAGCGTAAATACAAGCTCCTTAACGCTATGCACATCTATCCCATTTTCTACAAAGTTTTTATTCCAACTACTTATAGATGCAATATCCATGCGGCATAGTAATCGATTATCTTCTATACTCACTTCTCTTACTTCCTTAGCATCTTCTAGCATATCTTTCGCTTTAGAAATCGGTGTAACAATCCATTCTACACGATCACTTGCTGTTTTAATTAAATCCTCAATCTTGGCAACTGTTATCATTTTTCCTTTATGAATAATCGCAACCCGATCGCATATCATTTGTACTTCACTTAGCAAGTGACTTGAAATAAACACACTCATATTTTCTTCTTTCACAAGCTTATGTATAAATTCCCTAAGTTCTCTAATTCCAGCTGGGTCTAAACCATTTGTCGGCTCATCTAATATGAGCAATTTTGGATTTCCAAGAAGCGCTTGCGCAATGCCGAGGCGCTGTTTCATACCAAGTGAGTACGTTTTTACCTTATCGTGAATTCTTTCATCTAAATGAACCATTTGAGCAATTTCAATAATACGTTCATCTGATATATCACCTAGCATACGGGCAAATTGCTTTAAATTTTCCCATCCAGTTAAATATGTATACAGTTCTGGGTTTTCAACGATACTCCCTATTTGACGCATCGCTTCTCTGAAATTTTCCTTAATTGAATAACCACCGATAGAAATCGTACCTTCTGTTTCTTTAATCAATCCAACTAACATTCGAATTGTAGTTGTTTTTCCGGCACCATTCGGCCCTAGGAAGCCAAACACTTCCCCTTGTTTTACATCGAAGGAAATATTCTCTACAATTGTCTTCTTTCCAATTACCTTCTTCACGTCTCGTACGGAAAGTATCGTCGTCATTTTACCCCTCCTTGTTCTAGTTTTAATTTACTCACAACATTTTGAACTAATCGGTCTGCCATATATGTATACCCTACTTCATTCGGATGAAAATGATCGGAGTATAATAATTCTTTCCCACGATTTTGGAATAAATCAAATGTCGGTGTAATATACACATTTTTATCATTTAGCGCTAATTTTTCTAAAGATGCATTCCAGTCTACAACGATGTTTGAAGAACCTTTTAAATCTTCTACATCTTCAAAAGGATTGTATAAACCAAGCCAAAAAATAGGGCTACCTGTATTTAACTTACGAATTTCTTCTATTATTTTCTTCGCTTCATTTTGGAACGTCGCCGTATCAGGACGGTATGTTTCTAAATCTATCTTTCCAAGCGATTCCCAACCTGGAAATAAATCATTTCCTCCAATTGTTAAAACGATTACATCTGCTTGCTTAATTGAATATTGAGCGCCACTACTCTCAATTTGTTTTAATAGATCGGGCATTTTTGCACCACTAACAGCTAAGTTTGTTAATGCAACCTTTTGCTTATAATCTTTTTGTAAATCCTCTTTCATACGCCCAATATAGCCAATTCCTTCTTTATCACCAACACCACGTGTTAATGAATCACCTAAACTAACGATTTGTAACGTTCCCGTTTTCTTTTTCTCTTTTGCCACTACATCGGTCTTTTTAATTAAATTTGAAGCTTTCGGATTTAACACATCATTTACACCTGAAACAAAGCCATATGCAAATAAACAGAAAGATGCAATTGTAATGAGTAGAATTACTTTTACTACTTTTGATCTCATATCAAAACCCCTTTTAGCCCTCATAGATTGTCCATAATTATACCAAACGCAATTTTGAAAAGCGATTTTCACACCTTATCTATTATGTTGTTTCCCTATGTACTAGTTCTGGCAATAACTCTACGTGCTTTACATCTATTTTCTCATCATTAATCTTTTCATATAATAATTCAAATGCCTTCACGCCAACATTTTTACTAGAATACGAAATCGTCGTAATGCCTAAAATATCTGCGACATCTTGATCATCACAACCGATAATCGTAATATCTTCTGGAATACGAATTCCTTGTTTTTTTGCTTCCGTTACCATTCCCGCTGCAATATGGTTGCAAGATACAAGAAACGCAGTTGGTTTCACTGACATACAGACCCATTCCCTGATTACATTACGTCCATCTTCCACTGTAAAACAGCCCTTAAACTTCCAGGCCTCTATCGGTGTTACAGCAATCTGTTGAAGCGAATCCTCATACGCTTGTTTTCTTCTCTGACTATTAATGCTATTACTTCTTCCAATGCAATACCCAATACTTGTATGGCCGGCATCTATTAAGCTCTTCATGCCGCGCGAAAAGACTTTATAGTAATCAATATGCACACTCGAAATGAAATTCGAGTCTATTTCTTCACACATAACAATTGGACCAAATTTCGTATATTCTTCAAGCTTTTCCTTACTATTTACTCGGGAACATATAATAACCCCATCAAGCTTTTTCATTTTTAACATATTCAAAATTTCTAATTCTCTTTCCTCACTATAATTCGTCTGACAAAGCATCATATTATAGTTATTCTTTGCTGTTTCCTTTGATATTCCCTCGATAATAGCGCTATAATATTGATCATTTACGTGCGGTAATAAAACACCAATGACATTCGTTTTTCCTTTCACTAAATGAATTGCATTCACATTTTGCGTATAATTTAATTCTTCTATAATTGTTAAAATTTCTTTTCGTTTCTGTTCATTCACATATGGATGATTATTCAATACACGTGAAACAGTTGAAACAGATACTCCAGCAAGTTCAGCAATCTTCCTTATATTCGTCATCTCATTTTCCCCTTCTCGAAAAAATTCTCCCTTGACCTGGTAAGCTTTCCACAATATATCCTTTCCTAGCAAATACATTTTGAAAGGATATACAACTATGCTTCGATTCAAATTAGAATATATATTTTTCATTGGCGGTCTACTCATTCTCGCCATCGGTATTAATATGATGACGACAATTACTTCTTTTGGACTTAGCCCTTATGATTCCTTCTTTATTGCACTATATCAAAATTTCGGGGTAAGTATCGGTTTTTGGATTTTCATGATTAATTTTGCTTTTACCCTTATCGTTCTCTTTTGGAATAAAAAACAAATAACAATTGGTACAATCGTAACGATGGTTCTTATTTCTCTTTTTGTTGATTGGATTGGTTCCATTACAACTATTATGGACACTATCCGTTCTCTTCCAAAATATATAACACTTATTTGCGGAAATCTATTCGTTGGAGCTGGGATTGGTCTTTACGTCTCTACAAACCTTTGCGCAGCACCTCAAGAAGCTTTCGTTTTAACCGTTGCTGAGAAAAAGAAATGGACATTTAGAAGAACAGAAATTTCATTAGCGTTTTTATTTTTAACATTAAGTTTTTTATTAGATGGACCTATCTATTTTGGAACAATCATCTTATCCTTTACAACAGGCTGGATTATCCAAGCATTTATTCAAATTGGTACGCAGATTTTAAATAGAAAAGAGCCTGTTAAGCAAGCTGCTTAACAGGCTCTTTCTGTTTTATGATAAGGGATACTACTTAGCATCCCCTTCAATTCGATAGTTTGCTTTCAAACAATCTATTTCTTCATACCCTTGCAACGTATGTAGAATATAATCATAATCAGCAAGAGACGCACGATGCGTCACGATTACAATTTCAGCCTTCCCTTTCTCTTCAAGCGGCATTTGAATAATCTTTTCAAAGCTAACGCCACGCTCAGAGAATAATGAAGTAATTTTTGCAAATACACCAATTTCATCTTTTACATGAAGTCTTAAAAATTTCTTCACAACAATTTCGTCTGGCTCTTTTAATACTTTTTTATACTGCGGGGATACCGCACTATTTCCGTTTACACCTAATCGAATATTTTGCATTACAGCTACTAAATCTGAAACAACAGCTGTTGCTGTCGGTAAACTTCCTGCACCTGGCCCATAAAACATCGTTTCTCCGACCGCTTCACCATACACATATACAGCGTTATATTCGTTTTGCACAGCCGCAAGAGGATGTGTATTTGGAAGTAGTGTCGGTTCAACTGTCACCTCTAATTTTTCACCATCTCGCTTCGCAAGACCGATTAATTTAATCGTGTATCCTAAACTCTTACTGTATTCAATATCTTCTTCTGTAATAGAAGTAATCCCTTTTACCTTTACATCTCCAAGCTCTACATTTGTAGAAAAACCAAGGGTAGCCAAAATCGTCATTTTTCTCGCTGCATCTAAACCTTCCACATCTGATGTTGGATCTGCTTCTGCAAATCCAAGTTGTTGGGCTTCTTTTAACACGTCGTTATATGCTCTCCCTTCATCTGACATTTTCGTCAAAATAAAATTTGTCGTTCCATTTACAATTCCCATTACTTTCGTAATAAGATCTGAAGAAAGTCCTTCTACGATACTTCGTAAAATCGGAATCCCTCCGGCTACACTCGCTTCATAAAACAAATCTGCTTTATTATCTTTTGCTACCGCTAACAGTTCCGCCCCATGTAACGCCATTAAATCTTTATTGGCAGTCACAACATGCTTCCCACTTTGTAAGGCTTGCAAAATGTATGCTTTTGCATCATCAATGCCACCCATCACTTCGATGACAACGTCAATATTTGGATTATCTAAAATTTCATTTGCATATTGTGTTAATAGAGTAGAAGGTACCTCTACTTCTCTCTCTTTTTCAATATTTTGTACTAGTACTTTCGTTACTTTTACAGGACAACCTACTTGGTGGATAAGTCGCTCTTGATGATCTGTAATGATACGAACTACACCGCTACCAACTGTCCCAAGACCTAATAAACCAATTTGAATTTCTTTCATAATCCTGTCCACCCCTCAAAAATTGTGTTTAGATGAAATTATATGAGTAAAAAATCTGAAAAACAATGTTTTTTGAACATTCGGAAAAATATAAGTTAATCTTTACAAAGAAAACGTTGCCACGTGTTACACAATCTTTTTTTATAATACATAAGGGGTTTCTTGATACACGTAATAATTCAGCCAATTAGAGAATAATAGATTCCCATGGCTTCTCCACCTTACAAGTGGTTTCTCATTTGGATTATTATGCTTAAAATAATTTTTCGGCACATCAATATTTAACCCTTTTTGGCGGTCCCGTTCGTATTCTTGCTTTAACGTATCACAACTATATTCACTATGCCCGAGCGCAAACACTTGCCTTCCTTCTTGCCCAATGACAAGGTGAACACCCGCTTCCTCAGAATTTGCTAATAATGTTAAGTCTGTCACCTCTCTAATATCACTCTCTCGTACTTCTGTATGACGAGAATGCGGGGCAAAAAACAATTCATCAAACCCTTGTAACAATTTCACATGTTGCTCACAGACTTCATGTTCAAATACACCGAACATTTTTTCCTTAAGAGGATGCTTTGGAACACCATAATGATGATACAAGCCAGCCTGTGCCCCCCAGCAAATATGAAGCGTAGATGTTACATTCTTTTTTGAATACTCCATAATACGTTTAAGCTCTTCCCAATAATCTACCTCTTCAAAAGAAAGAGTTTCAACTGGTGCTCCTGTAATAATAAGTCCATCAAATTTCTCATTCTCAATATCACGAAATGTTTTATAGAAACTCGTTAAATGGTCCTGCGCTACATTGCGAGACAAATGTGATTCCATATGAAGTAAGTGAACATCTAATTGCAACGGTGTGTTGCCAATTAAACGAAGTAATTGCGCTTCTGTTTCTTGCTTTGTAGGCATTAAATTTAAGATAGCAATTTTCAATGCCCGGATATCTTGTGTTTCTGCTCGCTCCTTCGTCATTACAAAAATATTTTCCTTCTGCAACACTTTGCGAGCTGGTAAATCTTTATCAATTATGATCGGCATGTTCTTTGCCTCCGACTAGCGCTGCTTCTAAATCTGCAATAATATCAGAAACATCTTCTATACCAACCGATAAACGAATTAAATCTGATGTAACGCCAGCTAGACGCTGATCTTCAGCACTTAATTGTCTATGCGTTGTGCTAGCAGGATGTATAACGCAAGTTCGTGCATCCGCTACATGCGTTACGAGAGTTGCTAGTTTTACATTTGCGATAAATTCTTTCGCTGCTTCTAATCCGCCCTTAATGCCGAATGTTAAAACACCACTAGCACCTTTTTTCAAATACGTTTGTGCTAACGAGTAATTTTCATTGCTATCTAATCCAGGATAATTCACCCATTCAATACGTTCATGGTTAGCAAGCCACTTAGCAACTGCGAGAGCATTTTCACTATGACGCTCCATTCTTAAATGCAGCGTTTCTAAGCCGATATTGCTAATATACGCATTGAATGGGCTCATACAGTTTCCGTAGTCTCTTAATAATTGAACACGCGCCTTCACAATATAAGCTGCTGCACCAAAATTTTGAACGTAACTTACGCCGTGATAACTTGGATCCGGTTCAACAAGTTCAGGATATTTCCCATTTGTCCAATCGAAGTTCCCTCCGTCAATGACAATGCCGCCTAAAGAGCTTGCATGACCATCAATATATTTCGTCGTAGAATGAACGATAATATTTGCTCCGTGCTCAAATGCTTGGCATAAATAAGGAGTTGCTAATGTATTATCCACGATAAAAGGTACTTCTAACTCTTTCGCTGCATCTGAAAATTCTTTGAAATTTAAAACGTTCATCGCTGGATTTCCTAACGACTCTGCATAAACAAGTTTCGTCTTATCATTAGCAAGGGCCACAATTTCATCAGCACTTAAATTCGGATTAAAGAACGTAACGTCAATACCAAGCTTACGCAAACTCACTCCAAATAAATTAAACGTTCCGCCATAAACTGTGGAAGAACAAAGCAAGTGGTCTCCGCTACTACAAATATTTAAAACAGCAAGCATAATAGCAGCCTGCCCAGAAGCCGTTGCAACAGCTCCTACACCACCCTCTAAATCCGCTAACTTTTGCTCAAATGCAGCTAAAGTAGGATTTCCAATACGCGTATATATATATCCTTCTGCCTCTAAATTAAATAGCGCTGCTAAATCATCTGAAGTATCGTATTTATACGTTGTACTTTGATAAAGCGGTAAAACACGCGGTTCACCATTCTTTGGCGTATAGCCACCTTGCACACAAATTGTTCCTTTTCCCCATGATTCTCCCATCTCTCATTCTCCTTTCTTTTATACAAAATAAAAAAACTGCTCCTTTCCTGAAAACAAGAAAGGAGCAGTTTGAAAACACGCTCTAAAGGCTCTTTCTTATCTTTCAGGATTATTACCTGCAGGATTTGGCACAATTCCGTTATACGGCTGTTGCCAAGGTTTCATCGGGCCTGTCCCTCCACCTTTTCTTGATAAGACTATGCAATTACCGTTGATTTTATAGCAATAATTTCCTAATGTCAATCAGTTTTTCTGAATGTTCTAAATTAAATACAAAAAAATTCAACATGCATAACAAAAGAAATATATTCCATATTCATTTGAAAAAGACCTTTTAAAACCCACGATTACTATATAAAATTAAGTACGTAGTTTAACTGTATACATTTCAAATTCTCACGAGACCTCAATATATTGAATAAGCCCACCTCTCAAAAAGATACTATACATATTCCTTTCACAGTAGCATATTTAATCCTTTCGACATTGAAACTTACATAACGGAGGTATAACATGACAAACACAAAGGACATGCACTATATACTCGTCCTATACGGCATTCTTTTAGGCTCTATAGTGGGAGCTACAGTCTGGCTATTTTTAGTTACAATAAATATCGGAATTCACTTTATTTGGGGATACTTACCTACTATTTTCTCTTCTCCCCCGTATTACACTATTTGTGTAACAACTATCGGTGGTATTCTCGTTGGTTTAACCCAAAAATACTTCGGCACATATCCACGTCTTATGCCGGAAGTGATGAGTGAATATAAAAAAACAGGTAGAATTGAATACCATTTTGTACATAAAGCTACTTTAACTGCAATTATCGTTTTAATATTTGGAGCTAGCTTAGGTCCCGAAGCAGCACTTGTTGGAATTATCGGTGGACTTTGTACATGGGTAGGGGATCGCTTTACATTCGCATTAAAAGGAATGAATGAACTAACAGAGGTTGGAATTGGTGCTACTTTAAGTGTAATTTTTAACGCGCCATTATTCGGTTATTTAGCTCCAAATGAAAATGAGGGTGAGCAAATTAACGAATTTTCTAAAGGAAAAAAAGCAATTGTATATTTAGCTACTACTTTCGCTGGCTTTTCCATTTATTTATTACTTAGTAAATTCGATAATCGCGGATCCTTTATCGTTGATTTTGGGGAAGGTTCCCTTTCTCTTAATGAATGGATTGCCTTTCTACCACTTGCTAGTATTGGTGCTATAGTTGGTTTCTTTTATTTCAAATTTGAATTCACATTAGAGAAATTAATCCATCCCTTCAGGGAATACAAACTATCACTTGGAATTATCGGTGGTATTTTATTAGGAATTACAGGAACTGTTCTCCCGTACACGTTATTCTCAGGAGAACACCAATTAAAAGATTTAGTCGTTGAATGGAGTCATTTATCCTTCTGGGTACTACTTCTTTCAGGTGTTTTAAAATTATGTATTACTGCCGTTTGTTTAAATACAGGTTGGCGCGGTGGACATATTTTCCCAATTATATTTGCTGGATCTAGTATCGGATATGCTATAGCTTCCATTATCCCGATAGATCCAATCGCTTCGGTAGCCATCGTCACGACAGCAATTTCAAGCTATGCATTAAGAAAACCAATTGCTATCACATTACTATTACTCATGTTTTTCCCGCTCAATTTACTATTACCGATGCTTGGAGCGGCAGCGATTGGTAATGCATTTCCACTTCCTAAAAACAACGAAGCTACAAACGAATAAAAATAGGCAGTAGGGACAAAAGTTCCACTGCCTATTTTTATTACACACGTTGCTTCAATAATGCATATAACTCTTCAAAATTTTGCACTTCATATGTTGGCACAATCTCGCTATGATTTGATTTCATTTCTGGATTAAACCAACAAGTATCAATTCCTGCTACATATCCGCCTTTCATATCAGCACTTAACGAATCTCCAATAATAAGCCCTTCTTCAGGAGCAAAATTAGGAATTCGTTCAAAAACATAATCAAAGTACTCTTTCATCGGCTTTTGGAATCCTGTATCTTCAGAAACGAAAATATCTTGAAACAAGGCATGTAATCCTGCATTACGTAAACGTTTATCTTGCGTCTGAGAAATACCGTTTGTCACTATATATAAATCGTACTCACTTTGAATTTGACTTATGAATTCAAATGCACCTTGCATGAGCTGATTTCCTTCTTCTAAGTAACTACGATAATTATTTTCGAATAATATCCCATCTACCTCTTCCCCGTATTCTTTAAACAAAATCGAAAATCGTGTATTTAAGACTTCATCACGATTTATTTCCCCTTCTTCAAAAGCCTCCCAAAGGTGTTTATTAATTTTTTTATACTGCGCTTCAACCTCTCTAGTTAGAGGGATCTCGTTCTCTTCGAACAGCATACGTAACGCCATTTTCTCCGCTTTTTGAAAATCTAACAATGTATCATCTACATCAAATAACAATGTTTTATATTTTTTCATAATCCCTTCACACTCTCTTTTCTACAAAATAAATTTACGTAAATCGTATCATTCCTTCTTGTAAACATAATAGGAGATATCTCATACTAAACATGAGGTGAAAACATGAAAGTTAGCAAAAATAGCAAGGAAATCTCTCATTACGTGCAAACTTCCAACTTCCATACTCTTTTTTCTTTTGATGTCTTACCATATGCTGAACTACATTCTTTTCAAAAGAAAGAAAGGATATGTAATGAAGGCGTTGATGTTCCTTATCTTTATTACTTAATTTCCGGAAAAGCAAAAATATATATGAGCCACAAAAATGGGAGGGTCTCCTTAATTAACTTTATTCAAGCCCCTTCGTTCATTGGGGAATTAGGCTTAATCGGCGTTGAATCCGTTACGAAAACGGTGGAAGTACTTGAAGATTGTATGTGCTTGGCGCTCCCCCTTAAAAATTGTCAGCATCTTTTATTGCAAGATGCTACCTTTCTACAGAAACTATGCAAATTTATCGGTGAAAAAACAATTACCCGAACAGAAAGTTACGCCAAAAACAATAGTTATCCGTTCGAAAATCGATTAGCGGCGTTTATTCTATTAACAGGACAAAATAACAGTTATACAGAAAAACATACCGAAGCTTCGGAATACCTAAATGTCAGCTACCGCCATCTTTTATATGTATTAAACCAGTTTTGCCAGCAAAATTACTTAAAAAAAGACGGAAGAACCTATTACATACTAGATCGAATTCAATTAGAAAAACTGGCTGACGAACTTAAAATATAAAAAAAGTAGCATTAACGTTTACCTGTTAATGCTACTTTTTTTCGAGTGACGATTCTATTTTCAATTAAAATTTGCTTGCTACTTTAGCTGCTTCTTCAAGACCAGCTGTAATGATCTCTTCTGCTTTATCTGGGAATTGGTTATGTCCTTCAATAACTACTGTTTCCATATTTGTTGCACCGAAGAAGCCCATCATGCTTGCTACATATTTAACAGCCATTTCTACTTCAGCTGCTGGACCTTCAGAATATACGCCGCCGCGCGCGTTTAATAATGCAATCTTCTTATCTCCAATTAGACCAACTGGACCTTCTGGCGTATATTTAAACGTTTTGCCAGCTCGGTTTAAATAATCAATATATGTGTGTAGCACTGCTGGAATCGTTAAGTTCCATAATGGGAAACCGAAAACGACTTTATCAGCTTCTAAAAATTGATTTAAATACTTATCAGCAACTGCTACTGCTTTTGCTTCCTCTTCCGTTAAATCAAACCCTTTACCTGCTTTGAATGTACCATTAATCATATCTACGCCTACATATGGTAATTCTTCTTTATATAAATCAAGTTCTACTACTGTATCATTTGGATGTGCTTCTTTATAGTTTGCTAAAAATGCCTCGTATAATTTCACACTAACTGCTTGTTCCGCTGGGCGGTTGTTTGCTTTTACAAATAAAACTGTTGCCATTGTTTTTCCTCCTAGTACTCACTCTTCTGTTGTTATATGCTTTCAAAAAAGGTATCCCTTGTAATTGTTGTTTTGTTGCTTACAAACATATTTTATCTTTATATCAAGACAATTTCGTCCTCACATAGACGTATTTTTCTATAAAAAAAGTCCACCTTCTAAAGGCGAACTAGTCTTACGACTTTTGTCTTATACAATTCCATTTTTCACTGCATATAATGCTGCTTGCGTGCGATCAGATAAATTCAACTTACTCAAAATACTACTTACATGCGCTTTTACCGTTTTTTCTGTAATAACTAAAACAGAAGCGATCTCTTTATTACTCATCCCTTTCGCTAATAGCTGCAACACTTCATTTTCTCTCGCCGTTAGCACATCCACTTGAATAGAAGGTTCTTCTTCCTTTTCTTCCACAGGTAATGTTTGAGAGAGAAGAGTATTTGCTATATCCGGATGTAATTGAATATTACCTTTATATGCGCTTCGAATAGCTTCAACAAGCTGATCCGGTTCTACATCTTTTAAAATATACCCACTTGCCCCCGCCCTTAACGCTGGTAAAACATGCGCCTGATCAGAAAAGCTAGTTAATACAATTACTTTCACATTCGGATATTCTTTTTTGATGCACGCCGTCGCCTCGACACCATCCATTTCGGGCATATATAAATCCATTAATACAACATCAGGATTCGTTTCCCCTACTTTCACTAACGCTTCTTTCCCATTATTTGCTTCTCCAACTAACGCTAAATCTTCCTGTGTACTTAAGAAAAATGCTAATCCTTTTAAAACGACTGTATGGTCATCAACTAACAATACTTTTATTTTCACAAACTTCCCTCATTTTCACATCATAATGGTACTTTTACTTTTACACTTGTTCTTTTCTTATCACTTACAATTTTAATTGTTCCACCGACTAATTCTACTCTTTCTCGCATCGTAGTCATACCGAGTGATTTCTTCTCTTTTATATCCTTTTCTACAAAGCCGTTTCCTTGATCGACTATTTCTAATGATACATTCTTCTCCGTCACTTTGAAATAAATCGCCGCTTCTCTGACATTCGCATGTTTACTTACGTTATTTAAAGCTTCTTGTCCAATTCGCCATAGTGCTTCCTCTACTACGCGCGGTAAATCACGCACACCTGTAACTTGTTCCCGAATTTTCAATCCCAAACTTTCACCATATTGTTTTAAAGCTGGTAATAGTCCTTTCTCTAATCCTGCTGGACGTAGTTGCCAAATTAACGTCCTCATTTCTTTTAAAGCACCTTGCGATAACTCACGTATCTCATGCAAAGACTGATCTACCTTTTCGTTTTTCCCCTTTAAGACGGCTTCGGTACCTTTCGTCATGAAAGTTAATGAAAACAACTTTTGTGAAACAGAATCATGCAAATCTCTAGCTAAACGATTACGTTCTTCCATTCGTACAAGTTCTCGGCGCTTTTCATTTAACCTTAAGTTCTCTATCATTAACGATATATGATTGGCTAACGCCTGTACTACATCTATTGTATTTATATCAAATTCTCCATTATTCGAACTTACACTTAGTACGCCAAATATATGATCTTGAATATGTATGGGAATGGCAATAACTGCACGATTAGGATGTACGATATTCCCAACCTGACTCTTTAACAAAACAGACTCTTCTTTTTTCAGAGCTTCCTGTGCCGCTGACTTCAAATCCTCTTGTAGCTCATCTATCTTATATGAGGCCCTTACAGCAAGTTCATTTTCTTCTCTAATAAAGAATACAACTTGCTCCCATAGAAATAACTTCCCAATTTGCTTTACAATCTCCCCAGGCAATTCATTAAATTTATGAATCGTCCTTAAAGCTTGAATAAAGCGGTCTAACTTTACATAATAATGAGCCCTTCTCTTTTCATTTTCATACAATTTTGTACGTTTTAATGCTGTTCCAATTTGGAAAGCAACTGATTGTAATAGCACTAACTCTTCTTCAGAAAAATGCGTTTTACCTGGACTAGCCACATTTAATACGCCAAATTCATCTCCACCCGCTTTTAATGGCACTGTCGCATGATGCACAATCCCTTCTGTATCTCCCCAGTTATATTCAATCGCATTATTAATTCTCTTACATTCAATAATATTAACGGCTTTCTCTAGTTTCCCTTCCACAAATCGGTGTAAACACCAACAATTCCCCTCACACATCGGTCGTTTATTTTCAAATCTTAATCCCTCTGGTAATTGATAATCAATTAATTTTGTATATCTACCATTTTCATCCGCAAGAAATATCCATCCTGTCGTTAAACCTGTTACATTCAACAGTTTTTCCAACACAGCTTGCAGCACATGATAAGTATCATTTGAGGTGTTCAACGTCTCTGCAATCTCTTTTAATATAACTAATTCATTTGTACGATTCTCTTGAAACATAATTCGTCTCCTACATACAAGATTTTAAATCGCCCCTAAAGTAAATCATCTACTTTTCACTTTGTACTTATTCGTAACATTGATATAATGGTGAAAACATAGTTTTCATTATATCACTTGAGGGGGACTTCATAATGACATTAAATAAAGCACTTACTATCGCTGGTTCTGACACAAGTGGCGGTGCTGGTATACAAGCAGATTTAAAAACATTCCAAGAACTTGGTGTATACGGAATGACATCTCTTACGACAATCGTAACGATGGATCCACATAACGGTTGGGCACATAACGTATTCCCAATCCCAGCTTCTACATTAAAACCACAATTAGAAACGACAATTGAAGGTGTTGGAGTAGATGCTTTAAAAACAGGTATGCTTGGATCAGTAGAAATTATTGAAATGGTTGCTGAAACAATCGAAAAACATAATTTCAAAAATGTAGTAGTTGACCCTGTTATGGTATGTAAAGGTGCTGATGAAGCATTACATCCTGAAACGAACGATTGCTTACGTGACGTTCTTGTTCCAAAGGCATTAGTTGTAACACCCAACTTATTTGAAGCTTACCAATTAAGTGGCGTAAAGATTAATTCTCTTGAAGACATGAAAGAAGCAGCAAAAAAAATCCACGCTTTAGGTGCGAAATACGTCCTAATTAAAGGCGGTAGCAAGCTTGGTACGGAAACTGCAATCGACGTCCTATATGATGGAAAAACATTCGATCTTCTAGAGTCAGAAAAAATTGATACGACAAATACACACGGCGCAGGTTGCACATATTCTGCTGCAATTACAGCAGAACTTGCAAAAGGAAAAACTGTGAAAGAAGCAGTAAAAACTGCTAAAGAATTTATCACAGCTGCTATCCGTTATTCATTCAAGATCAACGAATACGTAGGCCCAACACATCACGGTGCATATCGTAAATTCGTTGCATCAAAAGAACTTGTCTAACATATAAATGAAAACACCCACAGAGTATATATATTACCTCTCTGTGGGTGTTTTTTATAAGCTCTTCTGGTCATCTTATCTTTAAGATGCAGAACTAACCTGATTTCTACCATTTCTTTTGGAGTAATATAATGCATCATCAGCAGCTTGAATAAATCGCTCTGGTGATTCTTCATACACTGAAATTCCTACTGAAACTGTAATTTTTATTTTTGTTCCATTTAGCAATTGAAATGGATGGTTTTCAACAGCCGTGCGAACTTGTTCCCCCATACGCATTCCACAAGCTAATTCTTTCTGCGGTATCAAAAGCGCGAACTCTTCCCCACCCTTTCGAAAAGCCAAATCTGGAAACGTTGAAACTTCTCGTAAAATATGCCCCATTTGTTTTAATACTTCATCTCCCGCAGGATGCCCATACGTATCATTTACACACTTAAAATGATCAATATCTATAAGTAGTAAACAAAGTGAATCATTTTTCATGCGCTTATTACCAATATGACGATTCATCTCTAAATCAAACTGTCTTACGTTCCCTAAACCTGTCAGTGCATCTATCGTTGCGTATTGCTTCATCGTTTGAAATAACTCATTGGATTGTAATACATAATTTGCGCTTATAAATGTGATATATGCTGCAACACCACTACAAACTAAATATAATGCTACTATAGACATATCCTTAAATAAAATAGAAAGTGGCACCGTTAAAATAGATAAACTATATACATTAAACCAGATCCACCTTTTAAATATAGAAGCTTTCATCCGCCAAATGAAAATAATTCCAAAACCTATCAATACAATTGTATAACAAGCCAATTCAGAGGCTAAAGAGTACTCAGTAAGAAATAATCGGGTAATTAATATAATAGTAACTGTTATGCTACTAGCTATCGGACCTCCAATTATAATTGCCAAAATAACAGCTAAATAACGTAGATCCAACATAATATCTTCAATATGTACACCAAAATGCATCAACAGTACACTTAATATTCCAGTAAGAATACCTACTACACATTTCTGCCAAAGAGAAAACTCTTCTTTTAACGGCCTATCTCTTAAAAGCTGACCTCCAACAAAAATAAAGGAAAGAATAATGGTTGTGTTTACAAATAAGTCCCTTAACATAAAATAATCTCCCAACTTGTCTATCTATCCCTTTCCTTATTTTATTGTATACGAGATACCTATAATTCCCAAAGTTTTTTATTTATTTTTGCTGTTCCACGTGAAACAGCAAAAATAAAAAAGGACGAAAATTCGCCCTTTTCATTAACAACAGCGTGATATCTTTCCGCCCTTTGCATTAAATCTAGCCTCTTGCGCTTCTGCAAAAAATTGTTTTTGACATACAACCTCTTCTTCTGGATGATGCTTTTTCATATGCTCTACATATGTTTCATAACTTGGTACCCCAACCAGTAAACTAATAAAGTGTTTTCTTTGTCCCCATACTTTCCGTAGTCGTTTAAGCATAATAGTTCCTCGACTCACTTTCATCTCTAGAAATATATGGCGCCTCTTTTAGCGGCATCGGCTTATTTCTTAATACTTGAATCCAAATTCGAATTGCAGAAATTAATACAGCGATTACAACTATCATAAAAATCCCGCAAAGCGCTGCATCAATATAATCATTGAAAATAATTTGCTTCATTTGAGCAACATTTTTAGCTGGTGCTAACACTTTCCCCTCATCTAATGCTCCTTGGAACACCTTTGCGTGAGATAGAAATCCTATTTTAGGGTTTTCATGAAATAACTTTTGATAACCCGCCGTCATCGTTACAATAAGCAATCCAACAGTTGGAATAAGTGTGACCCAAACATATGCCTTTTTCCCCATTTTGAACAAAATTGTCGTTCCAAGTAATAATGCAATACCTGCTAACATTTGATTTGCAATACCGAAAAGTGGCCATAACGTATTAATTCCACCAAGCGGATCTACTACCCCTTGGTATAAGAAATAACCCCATCCTAATACGCATAACGTTGTAGCTATCACATTCGCTAATGTAGAATCCGTTTTCCCAAATGGCTTATATACATGTCCTAAAATATCTTGAATCATAAATCGGCCTACACGTGTTCCAGCATCAATCGTTGTTAAAATAAATAGCGCTTCAAAGAGAATCGCAAAATGATACCAAAAGGCCATCATGGCCGTTCCACCTATTACTTGTGAGAAAATATATGCCATACCTATCGCTAACGTTGGTGCACCACCTGTACGTGATAAAATCGTTTGCTCTCCAACGTTTACAGCAAGATCTTTTAGTTCATTTGGTGTAATAGCAAATCCCCATGAAGAAATAACTTGAGCTGCCTGCGAGACATCCGTACCGATAAGTGCTGCGGGACTATTAATCGCAAAATACGTTCCTGGTGTTAATACACAAGCTGCAATCATCGCCATCGCCGCTACAAATGATTCCATTAACATTGCCCCATAACCGATTGGCTGTGCGTGTCCCTCTTGTTCAATCATTTTTGGCGTCGTACCTGATGAAACGAGAGCATGGAATCCTGACACCGCACCACAAGCAATTGTAATAAATAAGAATGGGAATAGGTTTCCAGAGAAAACAGGACCTGTTCCATCGATAAATTTCGAAACTGCTGGCATTTGTAAATCTGGTGCTACAATTAAAATACCAATTGCTAATCCAACAATTGTTCCGACTTTTAAAAATGTGCTTAAATAATCACGTGGTGCTAAAAGCATCCAAACTGGTAAGGCCGATGCGATAAATCCATATACAATAAGCATAATAGCAATCGTTTCACCGCTAAACGTGAACATGCTTGCAAGCGTTGGATGTTCTGCTACATACTGTCCTCCAATAAGAGACAGTATAAGTAGAATAATTCCGATCACTGACCCTTCACCAACCCGGCCAGGTCTAATGTAGCGCATGTACACTCCCATTAAAATAGCGATAGGAATCGTTGCTGCTATTGTAAACATTCCCCAAGGACTTCCGACAAGCGCCTTTACTACTACTAATGCTAATACTGCTAATAAAATAATCATAATACCTAAAATGCCTATCATTGCAATAAGCCCTGTAACAGGACCGATCTCATCTTTAATCATTTCTCCTAAAGATTTACCATTCCGTCTCATCGAAGCAAATAAAATTACAAAATCTTGTACAGCTCCAGCGACAACTACCCCAACAATAATCCATATTGTCCCTGGTAAATATCCCATTTGCGCTGCCAAAATCGGTCCTACTAAAGGGCCTGCCCCAGCAATTGCTGCAAAATGGTGCCCAAATAATACCCACTTATTTGTCGGAACATAATCTTTTCCATCGTTTAATGTATGGGCTGGCGTTTGCCGATTATTATCTAAACCAAATACCTTTCTCGCTATAAATTTACTATAAAAGCGGTAAGCAACTGCATACACACATACCGCAGCTACTAAGAGCCACACGGCATTAATAGTTTCACCTTGTGATAAAGCTATTACACCAAATGCACCTGCGCCTACTGCTGCAATAACCCCCCATAGTAAAATCGACTTCAATGTTTTCACATACAATCCCCCCAATACTATTGCTTAGTGGGATTGTACTAAATTTTCTGAATATTTAATTTGAATCCTCCTTATCATGAAGGATTTTTAGTTTATCATGTTAAAAAACTCGCATTACCTACTATAATTCAATCTTATTTCGAAGTCGTTTCACATAATTACGACTAACTGGAATCGGTTGCTCATCATATTTATCTAAATACAGATTATATGTGCCATTATAATAGGGTTTTAGTTCTTGTACATATGACATATTAATTAAATAACTTTTATGCACACGTAAAAAATCATATGCATTTAGCTTATTTTCCAGCTCCTGAAGTGTATATGTTGAAATATACTGATTATTTGTTGTATAAATTGAAACCGTTTTGTTTTCCTTATTTTTGCTTACATATACAATATCTTCAGGGAAAATATACCGAATTCCCTCTTGACCTTCTATTGGTAGCTTTCGCAAATAACTCTTTGCTTTCTCGCCTTGCTCTTTACACATTCTATATAAAAGGAATTGCAAATCTTCTTCACGAAATGGGCGTAGTAAATAATAGAATGCTTGAAAACGAAATGCCGTAATCGACTCTTCTATATCTTCACCCATAAAAATCAATTTCGTATAACAATTTACTTCCCGTAATAAACTCGCATATTCAAAACCAGTTCCATCTAGTAATTTTGAATTCAAGAAAACAAAATCTGGTGTATGCTTTTTCATAATAAATAATGATTCTGTTCCCGTATTCGCTTCAAAACATTCTACATTCCTTATATTTTCAGTAAATTTGTCCGCTAAACTTCTTCGCTCTTCTGCTTCTTCCATGATCAGTAAAATTTTCATTTCTTCAACCACCTAATTCTTTTGTCCATATGTCTTGTTGTATACATTCGCTTTTATAAGAAACATTCCCTTTTTCTTACTATACCATTATTTATCTAAAAAAACAGAAAAAAGGAAACCACGACGGTTCCCCTGCCCTTTTATTCCATTATTTGTAGGAAGTAACACTCACTGAATTGTTACTTCCCCGAAAACGCAATTGGTGCTGGCTAATAATCAGTGGGGGATAAATCCCTCACCGATTAAAGTTTCACCTTATACTAATTCTCGTTGCTTCGTTTCTTGCCCAAGTACAATTACAGCAACTACGCCAATCAAAATTGATCCACAGAAAATCGTAAATATTAGTGATAGTGAAGCCTGTGAAGTAACTAAATATCCTACTAATAGCGGACCAAGAATACCACCAATACGGCCGAATGCTGCTGCCATCCCTGCACCTGTACCACGAATAACCGTTGGATACTGTTCCGGTGTATAAGCGTATAATGCACCCCAAGCACCTAAATTAAAGAAGGATAGTAACATGCCTGCTACGATTAATACGGTTAATGACTCCGCCACTCCAAACAAGTAAGCACTACATGCTGTACCGATCAAATACGTAACTAAAACGAACTTACGACCAAGTCGTTCAATAAACCAAGCAGCCGTGAAATATCCTGGCAATTGAGCTAACGTCATAATAAGTACGTACTGGAAACTTTTTATTAAACTAAATCCTTTTAATACCATTACACTAGGTAACCAAAGGAACATCCCATAGTAAGAAAAGACAACAGAAAACCATAGAATCCATAACATAATTGTTGCCTTACGATATTCACCAGACCAAACCAACTTTACATTTTCGATAACAGATGGTCTTTTTTCAGCCTTTTGAAATCTCGGAGAATCCGGTAAATTCCATCTTAAATATAAAGCATATAGTGCCGGAACCGCGCTCAATACCATTGCAACTTCCCAACCATATTTCGGAATAACAAAATACGAGATAAGAGCTGCAATTAACCATCCACCTGCCCAAAAGCTTTCTAATAGCACAACTATTTTGCCACGTTCATGCGCTTCAACGCTCTCTGATACTAATGTAGAAGCAACTGGAAGTTCTCCGCCAAGCCCCATACCAATTAAAAATCGTAAAACAAGGAACATCGCAAGTGTTGTCGTTAAAGCAGTTAAACCACTACCGATAGAAAATAGTAATAATGTAATAATAAAGACTGATTTACGTCCTATTTTATCTGATAGTATTCCAAAAACAAGTGCTCCGACTGCCATACCAATTGAATTAATGCTGCCTATCCAGCCCATTTCTTGCGTACTTAATCCCCAATCTTTTTGCAATGCTACCATTACGAATGAAAGCATTCCAACATCCATTGCATCAAATAACCATCCAAGCCCTGCTATACCAAGTAGCTTTCGCTTCGAAATTTCTTTCCCCTTGCCCATAAGAAGTCCTCCTTACACAGCTGTCTTTACACATCATTTTACATGTGTGAATTGTATAAGTAAAATACTTTCGTACAAAAAATTCTCCTTCATCATGCCCAAAAAGTAAAATACTCATCCCACTATTTGAGGGCAGTAAGACTCTCACCTCAAAATTCAGCTGAAGCAAAGAGGTTAGATGGAAAATCAACTGCCGTTAAACGTCCGATTGGTGAGGATTAACCATCAGTGGTGGATGAGTAAAACCTCACTTTATTAAAAATGACCAAATAAAAAAGTAGCGATATTCCGCTACTTTTTCGAACGCATGACTTCTTTTAAAAATTCCGCTAATACTAACTGACGACGCCAGCGCGTTGGATTACTACACAATCTATAAAACCACTCTAAGTTAATCGCTTGAATCCATTTTGGTGCACGTTTTACCTCTCCAGCCCATACATCTAAACTTCCGCCCACTCCAACAGCCATCTTCGTTTCTAAACGATGCTTATTAGTTTGGATAAAGTTCTCTTGTCTTGGGAAACCAAGCGCGACAAGTAATAAATCTGGTTTTGCTTCTTGAATACGAGAAACGATACTCTCTTCTTCTTCTTGTTTAAAGTACCCATCTTGTGTACCTACAATAGATACAGCTGAATATGTCTTCGTTAAATGCTCTGCTGCAGCTTGTACAACATGCGGTTTTGCACCAAGTAAGAAAACAGATACCGGTTTATTCTCCTCTGATAACTTTGCAAGTAGATTACACATTAAATCAAAACCTGCTACACGTTCCTTTACAGGTGTACCAAGTATACCGCTTGCTTTTACAACTCCAATACCATCAGGTGTAATTAAATCTGTATTTAATAATGTTTTATGGAATGCTTCATCCTTTTTTGCACACATAACAATTTCAGGATTTGCTGTTACTACCTGAAAAGTATGAGTTCGCTCCAATTCTAGTTGTCCCTTCAAATATTGGATTGTTTCATCCA
Organism: Bacillus sp. IBL03825; assembly: GCF_024712505.1. Classification (NCBI taxonomy): domain Bacteria; kingdom Bacillati; phylum Bacillota; class Bacilli; order Caryophanales; family Bacillaceae; genus Bacillus; species Bacillus sp. IBL03825. The sequence goes on from NZ_JAMXKE010000001.1 coordinate 5,299,298, forward strand.
TTGTCATTGTAGAAAAAGGAACACCTAGAATATCAACCGTTTTTACTTCCATGATTAACTATCCTCTCTATTTCAGTAAAAGTTTTTTATATGCATTATAAGTATCTTCATACAAATTTTTTAGCGAGAAATGAGTAGATGCATGATTATATAAACGATTTCCCATCGCTTCTAATTCACCATTCAACCATTTTTCATAAGCATTTTCTAACGCGTTTGCTAACGAGTCTGCATCACCAATTGGTACAACCCATCCATACGTATCATCAACTATTAACTTTCTCATATCACCTACATTTGTTGCAATAGATGTTAAGCGCTGATTAGCCGCTTCTAATAAAACAAGAGGAAAGCTTTCGCTATAAGAGGTTAACAAATTAATGTTTGCAGATGCATATAATTCTTTGGAATCTGTACGAAAACCTAGAAACATCACCTTATCCTCTAAGCCCTTTTGTTTCACCATCTCTTTTAATTCTGCTTCTATAGGTCCATCACCAAGCAAGAGCACCTTTATATTTTGAATTTTAATTTTTTGTAACGCTTCAAATAAAATATCATGACCTTTAACAGGATGAAGACGTGCTACTTGAATGGCTGTAAATACTCCTTCATCGATGCCAAATTCACTCTTATCATAAGGTTTTACTGGAGTACTATCATACTCAATTCCATTATAAACCGTACAAATTTTCTCTTCTGGTACACCTAGTTTTATTATGTTTCTCTTAAAATTCTCTGTAATTGCAAAGAATAAATCTACCTTCCTGAAAGAACGTAAATTTAACTTTGTAAATACCCATCCTTTTAATCCCCTCTTCATAAAATCCAAAGTTGGATCACTGTGGACAGTCATTATCCATTTCGCTTTTATACCTTTTTTCAAGAGGGAGAGATAGAAATTTGCTCGTGCGCCATGTGTATGCACAATGTCAAATTGATTTTCATTAATAAATGCTTTTATTTTTGAAAGAATTGATAGGTCGTACCGAGATGATTGGGTAAAAACATGCACTTGAATACCAAGGTTTCTCGCCTCTCTAGCAATCGCACCTTCTTCAAATACCATTAATTCCACTTCTTCCTTTGAAAATTGAGATAAAAGTGAAATAATATGCGTTTTCCCCCCACCTTCTTCTGCACCAGCATTCATATGCAACACTTTCATTTCTTACATCCCCCATTTTTTTTCTTTTTATTTACTATAACAAAATAAAAGCTAACATATGCTAGCTTTTATTTTTCTATCATTCAATTTCCAAGTCAACTATTAAATATGCCATGATTAATACTAAGTAGAAACTCACTCCAGGTGCAATTAAAATATGACCAGCCATGAATGAGATACCTAATCCGAGAAATATTGCTGCAATCATCATTGCATATTTCACTGTGAATATTTGTTTAAATTTAGTAAATATACATGCAATAAATTTAATACCAAAGTATAAGAATGGAATTACAAGTAAAATGAACCCTATGATTCCGAAAGAATAGAACCAATCGTGGAAGTCACGTTCAATTAATTTCGGCTGTTCTTTATAGTTACCAGCATAACCCATTCCTAATAATTTTTGAGACATTGGGGCTTCATTATAGAAATCTTTATACATCTGTTCAAATAATTGACGCCCACTAAAAATAAGAGCTTGCGTTTCTTCTTTCTTCTCCGCTACTTTTTCTTTTGCTTTTTCTTTCTCTTTTTCTTGCTCTGTCACAGGAGGTTTGTGCTCTTTAGCTTCCTCCTTCTTTTTCTCTTCCTTTTTCGCACTCTGCTCTTGTTCAATTAATTGGAAATGAAATCCCATATTTTTCATAAACGGTGAAAAAGGTGTATATGCCAATATGCCTACAAATACAGTTATTGCAAGAAAACCATTTAATAAATAGGCATGTTTCTTTTTATCTTTACGCTGTGTAAATGCCTGAATAAAGCACATAACAACTGCGATAGCCATTGATCCAAAGATTGCTCCTACGCCAACCTTTGTCCCAATTGCAAATAGTGAATAAACAACTAAAATTGAAGGAATCCAATAGTACGCTTTACCTATACTTTTTGTTCTTTCAATTGAATACAAAATAACAATTGGACACATGATGGCTAAAATAGATCCTAGCTCGTTACCTGCATAAAACCAACCGCGTGATCCTAACTTTACCCATTCATAACTATTATAATCTGTTCCAGTAGTAATCGAAGCTACCATGACTACTCCTATAATTAGCGATGCATACGTAATATAGTCACGCATTTTTGAATTTGAATGGCTTTTCTCTTTTAAAGACTTAAATACAAACACATAACAAGTAAGCATAACAAACGGATATAATGCTTTTGCTATAAACTTAATTTCCTCTGAAAGTACCATAGGATCTTTTGTAAGCTTGTTATTTACCAATCCGATGGTGAAGACTATTCCTACTAAGATTATATACAATATATATTTTATATTTCCTTGTTTCTTCGTTTGAATTAAAATATATATCCCGCTTAGGAACATAACGAATAAGCGTGTAATAACTCCAATGGTCGTATCAATTTTTAAAACCATTATACAGAATGCCGTGAGCAAATCTAAAATTGGTTGCAACAAAATAAAGATTAATAGAAAATTTTCAAATTTATTACTTTTACTATTTTCGCTTAACATCTAGAACCTCCATAACTATTACCTAATTTCAATCTATACTGTTAATATTTTTTTCTTATCTCAAATATTTATTATAACATATATTTTTTAATTAAACGCCTCACATTTCTCCCCAACCTTACCTTATAGAAAAAAGCATATTTGCATTTTCAAGCGCTTTCTTTCCTCATTTTTTCTTTTTTTCTACATGTAAAGAAAATGCATTGTTATTTACATAACTTTAGTGTATATTTTTTCTCTGGAACATCTTTAGGAGGAAGGGATTACAGCAATGTTATTAATCGACATATTTACGTTTCTTGGCATTATCGCCGCTGCTATTTCTGGTACATTAGTTGGTTTAAAAAAAGATTTAGATTTATTTGGTGTCCTTTGTTTAGCTGTAGCCACTGCGCTCGGCGGCGGTATTATTCGTGATATTATGATCGGTAACCTGCCTCCTGTCGCATTTGTTAAACCCATTTACTTTTTCGTAAGTGTATTATCAGCATTATTTACTTGTATGTTTTTTGAGCGTATCAATAAACTGCAAGTCGTTATCATGCTTTCTGATGCTGTTGGCTTAGGTGTTTTTACAGCTATTGGTGCAAATGCGGCAATGTCACATCATGTTGACGCCTCATTTTTAGTTGTTTCAATGGGAGTCATTACAGGTATTGGAGGCGGTATTTTGCGTGACATTTGCGCTCAAGATATCCCTTACGTATTCCGAAAAGAGATTTACGCAATCGCTTCTATCTTAGGAGCAATTAGTTTCCTAATCACATATGCAATGGGGGCACACGTATTAGCTTTCTATGTTTGTTTATTAGTAACATTCATTATTCGTGTTGTCACTGTAATATATAATGTACATTTCCCAGTTTTCTTTAAAACACATGCTAAAATTAATAAAGGCCATTAAGAGAATTCTACATAGAATTCTCTTAATTTATATACTATTCTACACACTAATATAGAGTAATTGTATATAAAAATATATAATTATATTAGGACTAAAAATGAAAACGCTTTATACACAGGGGGGAAGAACGATGCTTGGGGTTTTAAAAAAACATACAAATAAAACAAACGCCAGTATACTTGAATTAAGTAAGGATCAAAAAATCACTTTTAACGTGCCTACTAATTCTGAACTGAAAATTCAAATGGATATGCTACATATTTCAAAAGAAGATTTACAAATCGTAAAGGTACTACAGCCCTTTATTTATGAAGAAATTGATTGGATTACGGAAAAATTCTATGCCAATATTACAAAGCAGCCTAATTTAACTACTATTATTGAACGTTATAGCTCTATTCCAAAACTAAAGCAAACTTTAAAAACACATATAAAAGAATTATTCAGCGGCGATATGCATGAAGATTTTATTGAACAACGTGTTAGAATTGCCAAAAGACATGTACAAATTGGTTTACATAGAAAATGGTATACTGCCGCTTATCAAGAATTATTCCGCTCTATCATGAAGATTTTGCAAACAAAAATTACAACAATTGACGATTTTTCTTATTCTATAAACGTAATAAACAAATTATTTACTCTTGAACAAGAACTCGTTATTGCGGCTTATGAATCTGAATATGAAAGAATACAAAAAGAACATGAAAAAGAAAAAGAAATAACAGCTATGACCATTACGCATATTGCAACAGAACTAGCATCTGTATCTGAAAAAACGAGCGCTTCTATTCAACAGTTAACCGCTAAATCTGAAACGATTGTAGAAATTGCCAAAACAGGTACATCATTAGCTACAACATCAGAAGAAAAAGCGAATAAAGGGAAAGAACAATTAAATCAGCAAAATAAACGAATGGAATATATTCAAACAAACATGGAAACGATTATTACAGATACTCATGAACTTCTCGATATTTCTAACAAAATTAACGAGATTATAGATATTGTAAAATCAATTGCAGAGCAAACAAATTTGCTCGCACTAAATGCGGCTATTGAATCTGCACGTGCTGGGGAATTTGGCAAAGGCTTTTCTGTTGTAGCTGGAGAAATTCGCAAGTTATCAGAGCAAACGAAAGAATCTATATTTAACGTTACAAAGCTCGTTGAAAAAACAAATGAACAAATTATTCGTGTCTCTTCTTCCGTGAAACAAATTAGCTCCCTCGTATCTGAAGGAACGGATGGTATGTCTGAGACAGATCAATACTTCCAAGAAATTGTAAAAGACATGTCTAACTCGAAAGAACAGAATAAAAAAATTGAAAATGAGTTAGAAACCATTTCACAAGTAGTGAAAGGAATTCAAGACGATTCCTCAAAAATGGCTCTAACAGCTGATAGTTTACAACTAGAACTGAACCGCTAAGGTGAAGCTTATGTCAGTAGAGGTTCTTCATCTCCGCTGACTCATAGTCCTCATCTTCCACCCATAAAAAAAGAATCCAAACTGGATTCTTTTTATTTTCTGAAGAATATTTTTTGACAATACACATAACTCATATAAACACCAAAGCTTTGCAAAATAAACAAAGCTGGCACTATAAGATTGTAATATGCCATATCTACTTGGAAGAGCCTTAACAATACGTATCCGCCAATTAACAAAACGAACAACATATATCCTTCATTTTGTTGTTTCTTAATAAGAAAGTGTAATAAAGCTATCGACATAAATAATGTTACCGCTATGTATATAAGTTTTTCACATTTAAATAGAATAGAATGTATTCCCTCACCTGAGAATTGATTAATTACTGGCTTTAAAAGTTTAAATCTTTCTTCTTCAATCTCTTTTAGCTTTTGATCAATATGCTCTGTTACGTTTTGATTCTTTGTTACTTTTTCCTCATTTTTACCTTTTCCAATTAAAACAGATTGAACATACGTCTCATTTGAAATTGTATATTGTGACATTCCCATTGTCTGAATTCCATAACTCACACCAAAATGAGCACTATAAAATAGAATAAGTATCCCTATCATCTTTAATAATACTTTTTGCTTCATTGCTGATTGAAAGAGCTCAATTAACAACACATATACAGCAATAAAAATAGGAAGAAATAATCCCATTGGGAAAATCATATTACTGCATGCAAATAAAATTGCTGAAAGTACCCACATATAAGGATGATCTAAACCTTTATATAAAAGTATGTAGCAAGCCAAATAAAATAAAAATATTGCGAGCGATTCTGATGTTAATAAGGAACTCATAAATATATTCGGAATATATAAAGCGTAAAATACAGACGCAATACGGCCGCATTCTTCTCCGAAAACCATTGCTGCAATACGATAAATGAAAAATGCAGTCCCTGTGCAAAATAAAATATTGAATAACTGCAATACGAATACTGTATCACCAAATACACGAATAATAATTGATTCATAAATAATAAAAGGTAACTGCGCTATGTTCTCTACGTTATTACCAATTGCAATCTGCTCTGCAGACTCAAACATAGCTTTCATATCACCAATTATCGGAACGTCTACAAATAGAACCATACTAAGTCTCACAATTATAGATGTACTTATAAGAAAAACAAGAAATTGTTTATCTGTAAAACGATACTGTAAAATCGATGCCACTAACAGCATGAGAATAACAAAAATAACTAATACGATTGATACACTTGTCGTACTGTCCCCAAAAAATTGTTTACTGGTTTCAAACGCTGACCAACAACTATAAACAAAAAATGCGAGCATCGCACCAATCATTATTTTACTAAAAAAAGACGAAAAATTTGTTTGTATATGATTCATATGTCCATTGCACCTCTATTTCCATTCATAACAAAACGATTCTATCATGAATAGGTACACAGCTGATAGGGAATTTCTATGACAAATACAGGGTCCTAATTTTTTCACTTGCAATGTAAGCGAATCCTCTTTTACACTACACTTTATATAGTAATAAATTTTCTTTCAGTTACATGAATACAAATACAGAAGTTTTACTAACCCTCTTCTGGAATTCTTTACTTCATTAAATATCTATCGATTTTTAATTTTTTGTACTCCACTTACAATACATGTCATTCTGATTGAAAACAGAAAATAGGGGCTGACCATATGGAAAAGAAATTCATGCGAGAATCCAAAGCAATTAAAACAACACGTGTTTTTCCGAATGATTTAAATAATCATCAAACACTTTTCGGAGGAAAATTATTAGCGGAAATTGATAGTATCGCTTCAATTGCAGCTGCAAGACATAGCCGTAAACATTGCGTAACGGCATCTATCGATTCTGTTGATTTTTTAACTCCAATTCACCAAGCAGATTCCGTTTGTTACGAAGCATTCGTATGTTATACAGGAAAATCTTCAATGGAAGTGTTCGTAAAAGTAATTGCAGAGAATTTATTAGCAGGCGAACGTAGAATAGCTGCAACATGTTTCATTACATTCGTTGCATTAAAAGATGGAAAACCTTCATCTGTTCCACAAGTACTACCTGAAACGGAAGAAGAACATTGGCTACACACAACTGGTTCTGAGCGTGCAGAAAGTAGAAAAAAGGGGCGTATAAAAAGCAAGGAAATGGCTGAAGTTCTAACTTTAAGTAAACCTTGGAGTATATAGACCTTCACCATTAAAACATCTTTTGAGCGAATAGCTATCACATATTCGCTCATTTTTTATAAACAATTTCACACCTTCATACAACCATTACCCCTTTTCATACATATTATGTAATATTTTTATACATATCCGTTCACTATTAACTTCTTCTAATTAATAAAATCTCATTTATCCTGCTATTTACGGGCTGTAAAACTCCCGCGTCAAAATTCGTCTGGAGCAAAGACGTTAGGCGGGAGCCTTGTTTCCCGTAAACGCCCGATTGATGAGGACTGATAATCAATCGGGAATGTACATCCCCCACTGATAAAAGTTTCACTTTATAATACGGTTCGATCCCATCAACAGTTGCTTTACAAAGTTTATGTAGGGTACACTTATACGGGTAGTTAACAAAACAATTTAAGGATTTGTAAACAGTGTAGAAAACACCTTACACTTCCATTATATTGAGAGAATTAACTCTAGTAAAAACACTTACTATGACATAGCAAGTGTTTTAATGAAACTGGATTATTTTAATGGAAAGGTGAAATTATGCAGAAATCAATTGCTTCAAATATTTTTTATAAAATACTACTCAACACGTTTAATATTATACTGCCAATTTTAGTTGGTCCTTACGCATATCGAACATTAGGAGCAAATTCAATTGGAACCGTTAACGTTGCTGAAACTTTTTTCAATTACTTCTTCGTGTTCGCCGTATTTGGTGTATATCAATATGGTTTACGTGAAATTAGCTTAATTAAAAACGATAAAAAGAAAGTTTCTAAGTTATTTACAAGTCTCTATGTAATTAATTTCACAACTAGTATTTTGGCTTTATCAGCCTTTGTGCTCTTTAGTTACATTGGGTATGGACATGAAAGTCTATTTCCTGTTCTTCTTATTTTCGGTTTCAATTTTATTTCTAACATGTTTTATGTGGAATGGTTCAATGAAGCATATGAAAATTATGACTTCATCACTAAAAAAACAGTTATCGTTCGATTAATCTATGTTGTGCTTCTTTTCTCTTTCATTCATGGGGCCGACGATTACAAAACATTTGCTGGTTTATTAGTATTATCAACATTTTTAAACCACTCTATTAGCTTTGTATATGTGAAACGCCAAGTTAAATTTGATTTTTCGGACTTAACTATTATTCCTCATTTAAAACCGTTACTATTAGTCGTGATTTTTTCAAATGCTAATATTTTATATACTCAATTAGATCGTCTTGTTTTAGGGGTATATGTTGGAAAGATAGAAGTTGCATATTACGTAATGGCTTTTCAAATTATGATGATTATTAATACACTTATGTTAAGTGTTGTACAAGTAACCGTTCCAAGACTGTCTTATTTATCAGGGAACGCATCTGAAATGGAATACGAATCATTATTAAACAAAATTTCAAAAGTATATTTCATTACCCTATTTCCTGCTGCAATTGGTTTAATGCTCATTGCTCATGGAGCTGTTGTTATTTACGGTGGACAAGAATTCGCTGGGGCTGGTAATACACTAATTGTTTTTGCTTTTTATATGATTACAGTCGGTATTGAGTCCATTTTATCGAATCAAATTATCTATGTGAAAAAGAAAGAAAGCATTTTAGTGCGATTTTTATTTATTTGCGGATTTATCAACTTAACATCCAATATTGCACTAATATACTTACATGTGCTTACACCAACAACCGCAATTTTCACAACAACAATTGCGAATTGTTTCTTAATCACATTTGAATATATTTATGTGAAAAAGAAACTAAAAGTGAATTATACGTTATTCGATATACACAAACTTAAATATCTATTTTATTCACTAACATTTGTACCAATAGCATTCGTTATTGATATGCTCGTATCTGGGCAAATACTACAAGTTATCCTAGTAATAATGACATGTGGATTAACATATGCCCTTATCCTCTTTATAACAAAGGATGAAATTCTATTTTCACTACTTGAAAAGATACTGGCACGATTCAAAAAAGCTTAAACGCAATCTCTAAAAGGAGCTGTTAAACTTGAAATTTTCTTTAATCATGGCTACTTGTGGCAGACGTGATGATATTCTTGACTTACTAAAATCACTTGAACAACAAACTTACAAAAACTTCGAACTTATCGTAGTAGATCAAAATGATACACCAATCTCTGATTTATTTGATGAATATAAAGAAAAATTTTCTATTCATTACATTTATACACCTATTAAAGGACTATCGAGAGCGCGAAATGCAGGATTAAAAGTAGCGGATGGCGATGTCATCGCTTTTCCAGATGATGATTGTATTTATGAAACAAATGTTTTAGAGAGTATATTAGAAACTTTCAACTCTAATAAAGATGTTCATTTCATCTCAACAAACACTACAAATGTTGAAGGAACAGGTTCTTTAATACACGCACCGAATACAGACATTATTTTAAATAATAAGTATGGATTCATGGGACCTTCTTTCACACTATTCTTCACAAAGCAATTTGTACAAGATGTAGGTACATTTGATGAAGATTTAGGTGTTGGTTCTGGCACGATTTATGGAGCTGGTGAAGAAACTGACTTTGTACTACGTGGTATGAAACAAAATTATACTGGTTTATTTAGAAAAGATCTGTTCGTATACCATCCTGTAAAAGAGGAAATTATTAATGAACAATCATTAAAACGTGCCATTTCTTATGCTGGTGGTTTTGGTAGGGTTATTCGCCTACACTATGGATTCCCTTATTTCTTACGTGCTGTCGCTGCGGCAACATTCCGTATGACACAAAATATTTCTAATGATAAGCGCAAATTCCACGCAAATCGCTTACGCGGAATTGTTCGTGGATATTTAAAATAAAAAACAAGGTGTAACCACTTTTATTAAATGGTTACACCTTGTTTTTTTATTTCTCTTGCATCTCTTATTTCTTGCAAAGTAACCCATCATTCTTTTATAATCGCATCCCTCACTGGTCAATTATATTATATATTTTTGAAATGATAGCATTATATCCAAGAATTTAGTATCATGATTCAAGACACTATTTAGAAATGAACGGAGGACATTATGAGCTTATTAACTGTTGAAAAATTAGGTCATACATTTGGTGATCGCACATTATTTAAAGATGTATCCATGCGCTTACTCGCAGGAGAGCACGTTGGATTAGTTGGAGCAAACGGTGTTGGGAAATCAACATTTATGAATATAATTACTGGTCAGCTTATCCATGATGAAGGTCGTGTTGAATGGACACCTGGCACAAATTACGGTTACTTAGACCAACATACAATTTTAACACCCGGTCGCACAATTCGTGATGTATTAGCAGATGCATTTTTACCTTTATTTGAAAAAGAAAAAGCATTAAATGAAGTTGCAGAAAAAATGGGAACTGCTACACCAGAAGAATTAGAAGAACTTCTTGAACAAATGGCAGAAATTCAAGATGCTCTTGAAGCCGGCGGTTTCTATTTATTAGATATTAAAATTGAAGAAGCAGCACGTGGACTTGGAATTGACGCAATCGGTCTAGATCGTGATGTTGCTGCATTAAGTGGTGGACAACGTACAAAAGTATTACTTGCAAAGTTACTACTTGAGCAACCAGAAGTATTACTATTAGATGAGCCGACCAACTATTTAGACGTTGAACATATTCATTGGTTAACAACTTATTTAAAAGAATATCCACACGCATTCCTATTAATTTCCCATGATACGGAGTTTATGAATAAATGTGTTGATATTATTTTCCATCTCGAATTTACAAAAATGACGCGTTATACAGCGACATATGAAAAATTCTTAGAACTAGCGGAGATGAATAAGAACCAACATATAAACGCTTATGAAAAGCAACGAGAGTTTATTAAAAAGCAGGAAGATTTTATTGCGAAAAATAAAGCTCGTTACTCAACGACTGGCCGTGCAAAGAGTCGTCAAAAACAACTTGATCGTATGGAACGTATCGATCGTCCTGAAACAGCTATTAAACCTGAATTCTCGTTTAAAGAAAGTCGTGCGAGTAGTCGATTCGTCTTCGAAGGAGAAAATGTAGAGATTGGATATACACATCCGTTATTACCAAAATTAACGATGACAATTGAACGTGGTGAAAAAATTGCAATTGTTGGATGTAATGGTGTCGGTAAGTCAACACTGTTAAAAACGATTTTAGGTAAGATTAAACCATTAAGCGGAAAAACAAGTCTTGGTGACTTCTTAAACCCATCATACTTCGAGCAAGAAGTAAAAGCTGATAATATAACACCGATTGATGATGTTTGGAATACATTCCCTAGCTTAGACCAGCATCAAGTACGTGCAATGTTAGCGAAATGCGGTTTAAAAAACGAACACATCTCTCGTCCACTGAATCAATTAAGCGGTGGCGAACAAGCAAAAGTTCGTTTATGTAAACTAATGGGTGAAGAAAGTAACTGGCTACTCTTTGATGAGCCAACAAACCACCTTGATGTTACAGCAAAAGAAGAGTTGAAAAAAGCGATGAAAGCATACAAAGGAACAATTCTTCTTGTATGCCACGAACCAGACTTTTATGAAGAGTGGATAACAAAAACTTGGGATGTAGAGAAATGGGCCCAAGAAAATTCTTAATCCCCTAAAAAAAATCCCTTTACACTACTATTTAGCGTGTAAAGGGATTTCGATTTAAAATAACCATACAGTTTGATAAGGAGTTTTTAGTAATGCAACGTACATTCCCCCTAAAGCTTAATATATTTTTTGTAAAGTGCTTATTAGTACTATGTCTAATTATTTCTGCTGCTATAACGTGGCAATCAATAGTCGTAATTCAAGAAAAAACTGACACACATTCCTTTATTATCATCCCGATTATTATTCTAATAGGCCTTCTATTTTTGCTTATTGGCTATATTTCTAATAAGTATATGTCTACATTTACATTTACCGTTTCACTTATTGTTTTAGCTTTTTCTGTTCGATTAATTTGGGTTCTCTACGTTCCAACTCCTATCGAATCAGATTTTTCAGTGATGTACAATAGTGCTATTCAAGCTACTAAAGGCGATTTTAGTTTTGCACAAGATGACTATTATACTTCATGGGTTTATCAACTTGGATTTACAATGTACCAAGCCCTCATTATTAATTTATTCGGTGAAGGGCCTTTCCTTCTAAAACTTTTAAATATAATGTATTGCACAGGAACAACCTTGCTAATTTACAAAATAACTTCATATGTTTTTAATGAATGGTCTGGAAGAATGGCTGGATTACTATATGCATTATATATTCCAAGCATTGTAATGAGCTCATTACTAACGAATCAACATATTGCCACATTCCTATTTTATCTTGGGTTTTATTTATTAATTACAAAAGGCCTAACCCATAAATATATGTGGATTTTTATAGGGATCTCCCTAGCTTTAGGAGATATTATGCGTCCACTTGGCGCTTTAGTTTTGATTGCAGTAGCTCTTTATGTCTTTTTACAAGGTATATTAGGAAAATCAAAACAGGATATTTTAACTTCTATAAAAAAATTATCTGGGATTTTCATCATTTTTTACCTTGTTCATTACATTATAAGTTCTTCATTTATATCTGCCGGAATTACCCAATATCCGCTATCTAACAGGGATCCTCTCTGGAAATTCACCGTAGGACTTAATCACGAAACAAGAGGTGGATATTCTTCAGCAGATGTAGAATATGTTATGTCCTTTAAGCTTGGAAAAGAACGAGAAGCCGTTGAGAAGAAATTGATTCAAGAGCGACTAGCTGATCCACAAAAGGTTTTATCTTTATTTAGTGATAAATTCACGATTATGTGGGCAGATTATGATTCCGCCCCAGTATGGAGTCTGGCAACACTAAGTAACACAGAGAATGATATGGTTACCTTACAAGACGACCTTAAGACATACGATAAATATATATATATTACAACTATGTTATTTGGTACGTTAGCAACTTTTTATCTCATACTAACCAAGCAAAACAACACACATTACACACTATTTTTATTATTAATAATTGGATATATAACGATTCACTTCTTAATCGAATATCAAACAAGATACCGATACTTTATCATCCCTAGCTTTACAATCATTCAAAGTTCTGGACTATATGTAGTTTATCGTCTCATGTCTAAAAGAAAGACTACAAAAATATAAGATAAGGCCAAATAAAAAAGGCATGAGCTCGATGCAATACCGAGCTCATGCCTTTTTATTTATATTCTTTTTTATTGTAAATATGATTAATGCCAAAAGCAGCTAAAAAGATCATAGGTATTGTAGCCGAATAATGATATCTCGGTGCTACTTCTACTATCATTTGTGCCATTGTTAGCCCAATCGTGTATAAACAAATAATGAGAAGTGAAGATTTATTTTTATTTTTTATAGCTACTAACGCCCCGAACAGTGAAGTAGCTAGTAAAAAGTAATAGAAAACATTAGAAATTATAGTATATCGTACTTTATGATCCATAATTGGATCTGCATATTTAACAGCTTGATCATCGTTCCCTAAAAAGATAATAAATTTATCATACATTAGTTTCCCGAAATCTATATCATCGTTTTTTATTCTCTTTTTCGCTTCTTCAAGCATTTGCTTTTGAACGTCCTGAGCACTCCATCCTGGTTGACCACTATAATGATATAGTAATGCTGAATCCCCTGGATTCCATGTTCCTGAAGCTCCCTTATTAAATCCTACATGAATATTGTATCCCGGCACTGTTGCTATCTCTTCACCTAAACGTAATGTTACATAATGATTTACCGCCGAAGACATCATTAAGTATCCAATAATGATAACCCCTACATATGCCACCTTGTTAATAAGTAGCTTTTTATTCCCAATATGCTTTGTATCTATAATAAACATCCATATTGCTAGGGCTATAATTGGCACTGCTGCAATTGGCCTTGCCATATTTATTAATACAAGTAATGCAGCTACTAGAATTGAATACATAAGAACCTTTGCAATCGTTATATTTGCAATTTTATCATAAACAATTATCATAATTGCCCAGGCTAATAACAGTATTGTACAATACAACGGTTCTGAAAGTGCAAACATGTTATACATCGTTTGTGATGGCAAGAGAATCCATAAAACACTTGCTGTTATCGCTGTTCTCACTCCACCAATTCTTCTAGCTATAAAATATATTAATCCCATCGATATTGTAGTTAAAACAACATTAATAATTGGTGGAATCATAAAGTTTGCCCCAAATATTTTTAGGAAGATACTTAAGAATGAAGCATACCCAAAAATATGTGGAAATAATGCAACATATCTATCATGAATAACAAAGTTGTCACCTAATGCTTTTGCCGTATTAAAAAACGCTTCATAATCACCAATCGGATCAATCTTGTATGTAAGAATCCACGCTGTTTTCACTGCTACACAAATAATTAGCAGTACAAAAAAACATATTTTTTCATTTACTCTTTCAAGGTATAGCGATCCACTGCTAAGTATAAAGTTTCCAATTGTACATAATAATAAAACTCCAACTAATATCATTACATAATTATATTTTTGAGTATCTGAAAAATAATCAAAAATTAATATTGCAACGAAAAAGCTATAAATGCCGTATATGGCACGTGTAGAAAAGGTTGAAAACAATCCAGAAAAACGTTCCAAAAAAACTCACTCCTTAACATATTTATATGGGAAAACATTATATTTCCTAAAAAAATCACACTACCAGCTACTATACATTAATATTATCATGATTTCTATGTTTGCTTTTATATTTCCTAGTATACCAATTTAAAATAATCATTTTATTATGAACAGATTTATTTTATATTCTAAAATGATATCTACCCAAAACATATAACATCTTAGCATAAACTATGATATAATTGATAGTTGTTATGTACGAATAACCTTTTTACATTCCTGTTTTATTTATACATTTTATAAAGTTGAGGATACTATTATGGAGAAACTCTTAAAGTTTGGTTTAGTAGGGATCTTTAATACACTCATTACAATTATTAGCTTTTGGATATTATTAAAATTCGGGATGAACTACCTGATTGCGAATACCATTGCCTATTTAATTGGTGTTGCCAATAGCTATTATTGGAATAAAAATTGGGTGTTTAAACCTAATAATAAAAGCACGTCAATGTTCTTTAAATTTCTAACTGTAAATTTAATTGTATTGGCTTTTAATACATTATGTTTATTTATATTGGTAGATAAACTTACTTTTAATGCATTAATTGCACAGATCTTCGCAATTGGTGTCGGAATGGTTATAAACTTTGTCCTTAATAAAATTTGGACATTCAACCAAACTGAAAAGGCTACTAATTAAACTTGAACAACTTATTAAAAATACGGAGGATACAACATGCAAAAATTAATTTCGGTTGTAGTTCCTATGTACTTCGAGGAAGAAGTAGCACAGGAATGTTATAACCGTTTAAAGTCCGTTATGCTTCAAAATGATATTAATTACGAGTTTGTCTTTGTAAACGACGGTAGCACAGACCGTACAATGGAAATCTTATCTGAGATTGCAGCAAATGATTACCGTACAAAAATCGTTAATTTCGCACGTAACTTTGGACACCAAATAGCTGTTACAGCTGGTATTGCTGCTGCAAAAGGTGACGCTATTGTAATTATCGATGCAGACTTACAAGATCCACCTGAAGTTATTCCTGAACTTATTGCAAAATGGGAAGAAGGATATGAAGTTGTTTATGCGAAACGTAAACAACGTAAAGGTGAGACTTGGTTTAAACTTTTAACAGCTAAATATTTCTATAAATTCTTAAACTACATGTCTGATATCGATATCCCAAAAGATACTGGTGATTTCCGAATCATCGATCGCAAAGTAGCTGATGTTTTCAATCAAATGACTGAACGAAATCGCTTCATCCGCGGTATGATGTCTTGGGTTGGCTTCCGTCAAACGTATGTTGAATATGAACGCGATGAGCGCTTTGCTGGTGAAACAAAATATCCATTAAAGAAAATGATTAAATTTGCATCAGATGGCATTATTGCATTTTCAACAAAACCATTACGTATCGTTATGACTTTAGGTTTATTATCAGTTCTTATTTCAATAATCGTCTTACTATATACAATTACTGTAAAAATTATTGGTACTGGTACGCAAACAGGTTGGGCATCTATTATGGTTGCTATTACATTCTTTAGCGGTATTCAGTTACTTGGTCTTGGAATCGTTGGCCAATATATTGCTCGTATTTATGACGAGAGTAAAAACCGTCCGATTTATATCGTAAAAGAAACAATCAATATTGAGCAAGAAGAGACTACACAAACAAAAGAAAAAGTGAATGCATAATAAAAAGGTAACAATGAAAACTCTCATTGTTACCTTTTTATATTGTAATACCCCATAAGCCTCAAACGAAATTCTTTTAAATTTGGATATATCTCTAAATTAGATAACATCCCTTGAATGACCGGGATTCTTGGATTTTGCAACCTCATTTCTGCCTCCAAAACATCTAATGTCACAAGCAATTCCTCATCTTCTAATTGATCAGCTAATGTACGTTTAAAAATGATAATTTCTTTTAAAAAGTGTTCCTTAACCTGCTCCTTAATAAGCTCTGATTTGCAAAGAAATTCTCCAAGCTTTTCTTCATGTAACACAGGTTCTTCCGAAGATCCTACCAATCCATCTACTAAATCATCTACTCTTTTCAAAATAAAAGCAGAAACATAAGATAATTCAATTTCTGACGCTTGTAAAATAATTAACTCTAAATATCCACGGCATATGCCTTCTACCATAATGACTAAATCTAATAAATAAGGCATAACCTTTTCACCATAAATAAACAACAAACTATTCCGATAAAATGCGTGAGACTCTAACTTCATTCTCATCATAAACTCTTCTACTTCTTTATTAAAAGGTATAGCATTTTCCCTCGCATGCATAATAATAAATTCTTTATGCTTTTTTATATCGTTAAACTGGCAATGCAATTGTTTTGCAAATTTTTCACGCGGTAATAATGATTCTTTTTCAATATCCATCATTTTATTTTGAATCTTGTCATAGTAATATCGAAGTGTTGCTAATAAAAGCTCCTCTTTCGATTTAAAGTATAAATAGAAAGCTCCCTTAGATATGCCACAAGCTGTAACAATTTCCTGTACTGATGTCGCATTTACACCCTTAGTCGCAAATAACTTCATAGCCATCTCTATAATTAAACGCTCTTTTTCTTTCATATCATGTCTCTCCTAAATTTAATCTCGCATCTTATTATGAATTTATTATACCATCCCTTTTCATTGACGACTGACCAATCAGTCAGTTATATTATGTATTAGACTGACCAGTTGGTCAATACAATACAAAAGGGAGCGCAAACATGAACAAATTCATTAATTTCTCGTTAAAAAATAAGTTCGCAGTTTGGCTACTAACCATTATTGTTACCATTGCAGGTATTTATTCTGGGCTGAACATGAAGCTGGAAACAATTCCTGATATTACAACACCGATTGTAACGGTAACCACGGTTTATCCTGGTGCTACACCAGAAGAAGTAGCTGACAAAGTTTCAAAACCGATGGAAGAGCAACTGCAAAATTTAAGTGGTGTAAACGTTGTTAGTTCATCATCTTTTCAAAACGCATCTTCTATTCAGGTAGAATATGATTTTGATAAAAATATGGAAAAGGCTGAAACAGAAATTAAAGAAGCTCTCGCAAATGTGAAATTTCCAGAAGGTGTAAAAGACCCGAAAGTTTCACGTGTAAACTTCAATGCCTTTCCTGTTATTTCATTAAGCGTAGCAAGTAAAAATGAATCTTTAGCTACCTTAACTGAAAATGTAGAAAAAAATGTTGTTCCAGGATTAAAAGGACTTGATGGTGTTGCATCTGTTCAAATTTCAGGTCAACAAGTAGATGAAGTACAACTTGTCTTCAAGAAAGATAAGATGAAAGAATTAGGTTTAAGTGAAGATACTGTAAAAAATGTAATTAAAGGATCGGACGTATCTTTACCACTTGGCTTATATACATTTAAAGACACGGAAAAATCAGTTGTTGTAGATGGAAATATTACAACAATGAAAGCATTAAAAGAGTTAAAAATCCCGGCTATACCTTCATCACCGAGCGGTCAAGGTAGTCAAAATGCTGGATCCGGTACACAAACACCGCAAATGAATCCAGCGGCTATGAACGGGATTCCAACAGTTACATTAGACGAAATTGCTGACATTAAAGAAGTCGGAAAAGCAGAATCTATTTCTCGAACAAATGGAAAAGAAGCAATTGGAATTCAAATTGTAAAAGCTGCTGACGCGAATACTGTTGATGTTGTAAATGCAGTGAAAGATAAAGTAAAAGACCTTGAGAAAAAATATAAAGACTTAGAGATTATTTCAACATTCGACCAAGGTGCACCAATTGAGAAATCAGTAGAAACAATGCTGAGCAAAGCCATTTTTGGCGCTATCTTTGCGATTGTTATTATTATGCTGTTCCTACGAAATATCCGAACAACATTAATCTCTGTCGTTTCCATACCACTTTCTTTATTAATTGCTGTATTAGTCATAAAGCAAATGGATATTACGCTTAACATTATGACACTTGGAGCAATGACAGTCGCTATTGGACGCGTTGTTGATGACTCCATTGTTGTTATTGAAAATATTTACCGACGAATGTCGTTATCAGAAGAGAAACTGCGCGGAAAAGATTTAATTCGTGAAGCTACGAAGGAAATGTTTATCCCAATTATGTCTTCTACCATTGTAACAATTGCTGTATTCTTACCGCTTGGACTAGTAAAAGGTATGATTGGTGAAATGTTCTTACCATTTGCCTTAACTATCGTCTTCGCTTTATTAGCATCATTACTAGTAGCTGTTACAATCGTGCCGATGTTAGCTCACTCTTTATTTAAAAAAGAGAGCATGAGGGAAAAAGAAGTACATCATGAAGAAAAACCAAGTAAATTAGCAAACTGGTATAAACGCATACTTGCATGGGCTTTAAATCATAAAATCATTACATCAAGTATCGCTGTCCTTCTATTAGTTGGTAGTCTTGCACTTGTTCCAATTATCGGCGTAAGTTTCTTACCATCTGAAGAAGAAAAAATGATCATTACAACGTACAACCCTGAACCAGGTCAAACGTTAGAAGACGTTGAAAAAATTGCAACGAAAGCTGAGAAGCACTTCCAAGATAATAAAGACGTCAAAACAATTCAATTCTCATTAGGTGGCGAAAACCCAATGAGTCCTGGTCAATCAAATCAAGCAATGTTCTTCGTGCAATATGATAACGACACGAAAAACTTCGAAAAAGAAAAAGAGCAAGTCGTTAAAGATTTACAGAAGATGTCTGGAAAAGGCGAATGGAAAAACCAAGACTTCGGAGCGAGTGGCGGTAGTAATGAAATTAAACTATACGTTTACGGAGATAGCTCGGAAGACATTAAACCTATTGTAAAAGATATTCAAAATATCATGAAGAAAAATAAAGACTTAAAGGATATAGACTCTAGTATTGCAAAAACGTATGCAGAGTATACTTTAGTCGCAGATCAGGAAAAACTAAGTAAAATGGGTCTAACGGCTGCACAAATCGGAATGGGACTTTCTAATCAACATGATCGACCTGTTCTGACAACAATTAAAAAAGACGGTAAAGATATCAATGTATATGTCGAAGCTGAAAAACAAAATTATGAAACAATCGATGACTTAACAAATCGTAAAATTACAACGCCACTTGGTACTGAAGTGGCTGTGAAAGATGTTATGACTGTAAAAGAAGGGGAAACTTCGAATACAGTGAAACACCGCGATGGCCGTGTTTATGCGGAAGTAAGTGCAAAACTAACATCTGATGACGTTTCAAAAGCATCTGCCGCGGTTCAAAAAGAAGTAGATAAAATGGATCTTCCTTCTGGCGTAGATGTTTCTATGGGCGGCGTGACAAAAGATATTGAAGAATCATTCAAGCAACTTGGCTTAGCGATGTTAGCTGCAATTGCCATTGTATACTTCGTTCTTGTCGTTACATTTGGCGGTGCCCTTGCACCATTCGCAATTTTATTCTCGCTACCATTCACAATTATCGGAGCTCTTGTTGCCTTATTAATCTCTGGTGAAACGTTAAGTGTCTCTGCAATGATTGGTGCACTTATGTTAATCGGTATCGTTGTAACAAACGCTATCGTACTTATCGACCGCGTTATTCATAAGGAAAATGAAGGGCTATCAACACGTGAAGCCTTATTGGAAGCCGGTGCAACACGCCTTCGTCCTATTTTAATGACTGCAATTGCAACAATTGGGGCTCTTATCCCGCTTGCATTAGGATTTGAAGGTAGCGGCTTAATTTCTAAAGGACTTGGTGTAACAGTAATTGGTGGATTAACAAGTTCAACGCTATTAACACTTCTTATTGTTCCAATCGTTTATGAAGTATTAAGCAAGTTCAAAAAGAAAAAAGTAAAATAAAAAAATAACCTCGCTAATTGCGAGGTTATTTTTTATTCCCAAATACGACTAAAAAATCACCATATCCTTCTTTCTCTAATTCCTCTTTTCGGATAAATCGAAGGGCTGCGGAATTAATACAGTAACGAAGACCATTTGGTCCTGGGCCATCCGGGAATACATGGCCTAGATGTGAATCTCCCTCTTTACTTCTCACTTCCGTACGCGTCATATTATGACTGACATCCATTTTTTCTTTCACACTTGCTGACATAACTGGCTTCGTAAAGCTAGGCCATCCACACCCGCTATCAAATTTATCTAAAGAAGTAAATAATGGTTCACCTGAGACGATATCTACATAAAGTCCTTCTTCTTTATGATTCCAATATTCATTTTGAAAGGGTGGCTCAGTTCCATTTTCCTGTGTTACATAAAATTGCATCTCATTTAGTTTTTCTTTTAAATGAGCATTATCTTTTTGCCAATGTTGTTTAATAAACGCATCTCGCCCTGACCCTTTACGGTATAACTCATAGCGGAATGTATTTTTCTTATGATATCCTTGGTGATAGTCTTCAGCTGGATAAAACGTAGCTGCTGGTAATATTTTTGTCGCAATTGGTTTTGAAAAGCGTCCACTCTTTGCAAGCTCTTCTTTTGAAGCATTTGCTTTTTTATGTTGTTCTTCATTATGATAAAAAATCACTGTTTCGTAAGACTGTCCGCGGTCGTGGAATTGCCCACCTATATCAGTCGGATCAATTTGTCTCCAATATATATTTAATAACTCCTCATACGGCATTTTATTTGCATCAAATGTAATTTGTACTGCCTCATAATGTCCCGTCGTTTCTGAACATACTTCTTTATATGTTGGACTCTCTTTATGACCACCTGTATAACCAGAAACAACCTTTATAATTCCTTCCATCTCTTCAAATGGCGAAACCATACACCAGAAGCACCCTCCAGCAAATGTAGCTAACTCTACCTTTTCATTTACAGCCATTATTTCACCCCTATTTTATCTTCTGCTTACAGTATGGCATAAAAAACATCATGTTATAAAAGAAAAAGCATCGAACATCGATGCTTTTTCTTTACTTCACCTTATTTTTTCTGGCTTCATGCTCCATTTCATCACTTGTCACATCTAAGACATCTAATAAGAAAATGAAGATTGGAATACCGATAATTAACCCCCATACACCTAAGAAGTGTTCTGAGAAGATTAATACCATAAATGTATAGAAAATCGGTAAGTTTGTTTTTTGCGACATGAACTTCGGATTTAACACGTAACTTTCAAGCGCATGAATTACTGTTACGATAATTAAAATATAAACAACGTACATAATACCGCCAATATTGTAAGCAATCATACAAAGCGGGAATAACGAAATGATAACCCCAGCTACTGGAATTAAACCGAGTAAGAAGATCATTAACGCTAAACCTAATAATTGCGGGAATCCTAATATCCATAGTGCAATAACGGATAAAACACAGTTAACAACTGCAATTAAAAATTGTGCTTCGATTACTTTTCCAAATGAACGTGCAAATTTCTTACCGAAGTACTCAATTTCAGTATAGAAAATTGCAAGTCGGCTTTCTTTAAATTTTGCAGTAAAAGCAACGATCCGAGCTTTCTCCAATAAGAAAAATAAACTCAAAATTAAAGAAAGTAACACTTGAAGGCCAAATTTCCCAACATTCGTAATCGATTTATACAAAATGTCAACGCCTTGTCCTACATATTTCGAAAGTTCCATATGATTGACAGCATTAACTGCATATTTAATTAATTCACTATCTGGTGGGTTTCTTAAAAATACGTTAAATTGATAAATTAATTGTGAAATTTGTATCGTTAATACTGGTAAATATTTAAATAGCGTAATGGCAATTCCACCAATTAACATTACATATAGAAACGCTATAATAATTTTTCGGTTAATGGGCATGAAATGATCTAATTTGCGAGAAATAAACTTTTGGAATCGATCCATTAAATATGTGAGAATAAACGTAATTAAAATTAAATTCAACATACTTTGCAGCCCGTATAACACGAGAGCAAGTATTACTAATACGAGAAACCTCTGAAATCCTTTGCTTTGAAACAGGTTTTTTATTTGCATAATCGACGAGTACTCTCTCCTGTCCTATAAAGTAAAACGTTAATAAGTAGATTTTTCTCTCTTTTCTACTTTTAATTATTCATTCATATGAAGATTTTTATAAGCTTATTATATGTCTCCCTTAGCAGATCCTATAGTAGCTTACTTCTTATTTTACAATACAATGACCTAATTCAAAACGTATTCTACACAGTATTAATGAAGATTTAAGGAAACTTACATTTTGTTAAGATAGGTCTTACCACTACTGTAACATAAAAAGCAAGCTATCAGTAGAAATCTGTCCTACAAATAGCTTGCTTTTCTCATTTTTTAAGTAAGTTTTACTAGCCAATGAATGGCATAAACATCGGTATGACAACTACAGTTACAACTCCCACTACTGTTACAGCAATACTTGCCATAGCTGCCTCTACTTCACCCATTTCAATTCCTACTGCCACTCCTAATGCGTGACCTGCTGTTCCAAGTGCTAAACCTTTTGCAATTGGATGTTTTACTCTAAATGTTTTTAAGAATAATGCTCCTAATGCGTATACAATAACCGCGTTAAAAATAACTGCAAACGATGTAATTGCTGGTATACCACCAATACTTTCAGAGATCGGTAACGCGATTGCTGTTGTTGCTGCTTGTGGTAACATTGAATTCATTACCGCTGTATCTAGACCAATTGCTTTTGCAACAATGAACACGACAATTACTGAGCAAATAGATCCAACCACGATAGCCGATAAAATTTGCCACCAATATTTTTTCAACTTATCCACTTGTTTATATAATGGAATAGCAAAGGCGATTGTTGCTGGTTCTAAGAAGAAGCTAATCATTTTTCCGCCAGTATTATATTCTTCAAAAGTAAATTTACCTACTTTTAGAAAGACAATCCCTAATACCATCGCTACGAATAATGGTGTGAATAAGAAGAATCCTTTTGAATGCTTAAATAATAATGTTCCGATTCCGTATGCGACTAATGAAACGACGATTCCGAAATATGGAGTCATTGTACTTGCCATGTTCATTCCCTCCTAACAATATATACTAAATTAGTTACGCAACTTTTCCGTGCTTGCGTCCTTTATTTACTACTTTCAATTCTTTTGTATCTTTTGTTTCTTTGTCATCTTTTCCTAAAATGAATTGTGCAAATAACCCTGTTACAGCGAGTAAAATAATTGTTGCTACAACGATTACAGTTAGAATTTGTACAAAATATTGTCCCATTACACCGAGAGAATTAATAACTGAAATACCTGATGGAACGAAAAGGAATCCGATAATACCTGTTAAAGCCGTTCCGAGTGATTCAACTTGTTCCAATTTAATAACTTTTAAACATAATAGGCTAAATAAAATAACTAATCCGATCACCGATGAAGGCATCGGAATTGGTAAATGCGTTGCAATAATATTAGAAACTAACATAATAGCTGAAAATATGAATGCTTGTGATAAGAAACTATATACTTTTTTCGTACTCATTTTGGCCACCTCTTTCGATTTGGTACCTTAATTGTATAAGATACAAACAAATTTGTAAGCGTTTACATAATAGAACGTCAAATATACAAAATTAGTTACAAAAATAGGCAGATGAAATACAAAAAGCTACTTCTTAAATACGAAGCAGCTTTTTGAGTTCTTTTGCATATGTACGGCTAACAGGTACTTTCGATCCTTCTTTCATAATTAAATTATATGTAGAATTGAACCATGGTTGTATTTCTGTAATATGATTAATATTTGCAATAAAACTGCGATGGACACGCATAAAACTTGCTTGCGGCAACTTCTTTTCCAAAATTACAAGTGTATCGTGTGTTACATATGTTTCTCTCGTCGTTTTTACTGTCACCTTTCCGTCCACAAGTCCTACATATATAATATCTTCAATATTCACGAGTACAATCGATTCTTCAATTGGTAATGCTAATTTATGCATCTCGGTCGTTACGTCTACACTCTTTACTTCTTGTTTCGTTTCTAATTTTATTTGTTTTTGCTTTTTATATTTCTTTAATGTCTGTACGATACGTTCTTCATCAAATGGCTTTAAAATATAGTCTAACGCATCTACTTCAAATGCTTGCAATGCATATTGATCATAGGCAGTAGCAAAAACAATTGCAGGGGGATTTTTCATCTTCTTTAATATATTTGCGATTTCAAATCCGTTATCATCAGATAATTGAATGTCTAGAAAAACAATATCTGGTTTGTTTTTCATTAGCTCTTCTAATGCCTCCTCTACACAATCCGCCTCACCAATTATCTCAACTTCTTTCGTTCTCTCTAATAAATACTTTAGTTCGTCACGTGCTAACATTTCGTCGTCAACTACTAATACCTTTAACAATCCGCTCTTCCTCCCCTGCTTTTTTGAGAATAACAAAAGTAATCTCTGTCCCCTCATTTAATTCACTTTCAATATGAAGCATCGTTTCTTTCCCAAATAACCCAATTAGACGTTCATTAATATTATATAAAGCCGTTCCAGTCCCTTTCTTTGACGAAACTACCATCTTTCCTAATTGTTCTAAACGTTTTTCCTCAATTCCTTGTCCATTGTCTTTTACTTCAAAGTGAACCATGCCCTCTTTTTCAAAAACATGCACTTCCACTTCGCATACTGGCTGTTTCTTCGGAAAAGCATGGCGCAATGCATTTTCAACTAATAGCTGAAGTACAAATGGTGGAACTAAAGTCGTCTTTAACCCTTCCTCCATGTACATCTTCACTTCATACTTATTTGGGAACCGTGCTTGTTCTAATGATAAATATGCATGTACATGGTTTAATTCTTGTTCTAGCGGAATCAATAACTGACGTGCCCCTTGCAAATTACAACGAAAATACACGCTAAGCTGTAATAATAACTTCCTTGCTTTTTCTACATCTGTTCGGCATAAAGCTGATACTGTATTAATCGCATTAAATAAAAAGTGCGGGTTAATTTGTGCTTGTAATGCCTTTATCTCTGCATCTTGTAATAATTTGCTTTGCAACTCAGCTTCACCTAATTCAAGCTGCGTGGAAAATATTTTTGCTAACCCTTCTGCTAGTTCCTCTTCAACACGACTTAACTGGTTAGGGTTCTTGAAATACAGTTTTAATGTCCCTATCGTATTTTCATGTGAAGTTAATGGAATAACAATAGCTGCTTGCAGAGGACAGCCTTCATGTTGGCAATTAATAACCTCACGTGATTTCGCTTTCATTATTTTCCCTGTATGTAAAACCTCTTTCGATAAACCTGTTATTAAACTGTGTGAAGGAATATGATGATCTGATGCTAATCCAACGTGAGCTAATATTTTCTCTGTATCTGTTAAGGATACCGCATCCGTTCCCGTAAAACGGTGAATAATTTGTGCCACATGTTTACAAGACTCTTCTGTTAATCCTTGGCGAAAATATGGTAATGTCTTATCAGCAATTCGTAATACCTTATGTGTTTGCAAAGCTTTCGCATTTTCTTCCTGGCGCAAAATAGCTTGTATCATAGAAAGTAAAATAAAACTCCCGAAACTATTCACAAGAATCATTGGTATCGCAATTGTTTTCACGATACTAATCCCATCCTCTACAATTAATAAAATCATAATCATCTCTAAAGAAACGATAAACACACTTAAAACTGCTGAAAATTTAGGCGTAGTTGCACGATTATATTTTTTGAAAATGTATCCAATATACCCCGTTATAACACCTGCTAAAATTGATGAAATTGCACAACTTAGCGCTGTCGTCCCGCCAAGCATATAACGATGAATACCCGCAATCGATCCTACTCCAATTCCAACGATAGGCCCACCAAGTAACCCACTAATTCCAACACCCATAATACGTGTATTCGCGATTGTACTCGATGAAGAAACACCTTGTAGCCAATTTTCATTCATAATTGTATTCCCTGCAATTTCAATTCCCGTGTAATTGCTGACAATTGTAAACACTGAAAAAATACAAATAAGCTTAAGCTTATCTGCATACCCATCTTGTCTATGAAGAAGGCGCCTGAACGTTTTAATATGAGAAAGTAAAAATCCTAAAATAACAATAAGTCCGACACGTTCAATCATCATAAGTACTAAATTTAGCATCTGTGATTCATTCCTTTTTATATGAGTTAGTTTTATTATGGGAAAATAATGAAGTGGGCGTCAAGGAGAATGAAGTATCTTTTGAAATATTTTACACATAACAATTCACTCTTTATTTGACAATCTAATAGAAGAGTGCTAAAAATAAAGTAATATAATACAGTCCTTTAACCCAACCCCGTGAGGTTGAGAAGGAAGTCGGAATATACTATACGTATGGTCTTTTTTAGGGATACGTATGCTTTTTTGGCCTTCTCATCATATCAGGTGAGAAGGCCTTTTGTTATTCTTCCATAGCGACTGTAGAAGAAAATAAGGAGGAGTAATGATGAACGTCACTACTGATGTACAATCAACAACAGAGGAAACGAAGGAAAAAAGATATAAAACATTGTTTGGTTCTGCGCTAGGATATGCAGCAGAAGGCTTAGATATGTTGCTCTTATCTTTCGTACTCGTCTACATTTTAAAAGAATTTCATTTAAGCCCTGTGGAAGGTGGAAACTTAACATTAGCTACCACAATAGGAATGTTAATCGGGTCTTATTTATTTGGATTTATTGCTGATTTATTTGGGCGTATCCGTACGATGGCCTTTACAATCTTACTATTCTCACTAGCAACAGCACTTATTTATTTCGCAACAGATTATTGGCAATTATTAATTCTTCGCTTTTTAGTTGGAATGGGAGTTGGTGGTGAATTTGGGATTGGAATGGCCATCGTAACTGAAACATGGTCTAAAGAAATGCGCGCTAAGGCGACATCCGTAGTTGCACTTGGATGGCAATTTGGCGTACTAGTCGCTTCACTCCTTCCAGCATTTATCGTCCCACATTTCGGATGGAGAGCGGTTTTCTTATTTGGACTCATTCCCGCTCTACTAGCTGTCTATGTTCGCAAAAGTTTAAGTGAACCGAAAATATGGGAACAAAAACAACGATACAAAAAAGAATTGTTACAAAAAGAAGCTGAAGGTCATTTAACAACCGCTGAGGCAGAACAGCTAAAGCAAATAAAAAAGTTCCCACTTCGAAAGTTATTTGCCAATAAAAAAGTAACGATAACAACCATTGGTCTTATTATTATGTCATTCATCCAGAACTTCGGATATTATGGGATTTTTACTTGGATGCCAACTATTTTAGCAAATAAATATAATTACACGCTAGCAAAAGCGAGCGGTTGGATGTTCATCTCTACAATCGGCATGTTAATTGGAATTGCAACTTTTGGTATTCTAGCCGATAAAATTGGCCGCCGTAAAACTTTTACAATCTATTATGTCGGTGGTACTATATACTGTCTCATTTACTTCTTCTTATTCACAAACTCAACATCATTGTTATGGGGAAGTGCACTACTTGGATTCTTTGCCAATGGCATGATGGGGGGATTCGGAGCAGTTTTAGCTGAAAACTATCCTGCTGAAGCTCGCTCGACAGCAGAGAACTTTATTTTCGGTACAGGACGTGGGTTAGCTGGATTTGGACCTGTTATTATCAGCTTACTTGCTGCAGGTGGTAATTTAATGGGAGCATTATCTCTCATCTTCATTATCTATCCAATCGGTTTAGTTACAATGCTATTATGTGTCCCAGAGACGAAAGATAAAGTATTAGAATAGATTGAAACTGTACAGGGTACTATCCCCTTCGAGAAAAGTAATTAAATAAATAGTAAAGAGGAAGCATCTCAAATGAAATGCTTCCTCTTCTTATATAAATACAATTATTTATTTTGATTTACTAGCTTTTTGGAACAAGAAGGAAGTTTTCTCTTCTTCTTTTACAATACCTTGTTTTAAGGCTAATTCCCCTGCAACTTTAGGCGCTAACCATAGCATTGGGAATAACAGAATAGATACCGGAACAGCCGTCACTACAATGAAGGATTGTAAGGCGTTAATACTTCCCTCACCCATGTATAAAAGAATCGCTGCAACTGCACCCATAATAAGCGACCAAAAAACTCGTAAGCTAATTCTAGGATCTCCATCTCCAGTCACTGCCATTGAAATCGAATAAGCCATTGAATCTCCTGTTGTCACTACAAATAAAATTGTTAATAAAAGAAATGCAGGTCCAATAATATTAGATAGTGGCAGTTGCTTTGTAATTGCAATCATAGCCGCTGGCATA
The DNA here is from genome assembly GCF_024712505.1 of Bacillus sp. IBL03825. NCBI lineage: Bacteria > Bacillati > Bacillota > Bacilli > Caryophanales > Bacillaceae > Bacillus > Bacillus sp. IBL03825. The sequence continues at coordinate 5,328,401 of NZ_JAMXKE010000001.1, forward strand.
CCAGATTCACTTAATGCGGTCGAGATAGAACCAGGATTCATTAACTCATAAAACACACCTGATCCCCCTAGTATAGTAAACCAAAACGTTGTAATAATAGGTGCAATAACTCCAATTGCAACGATGATTTCTCGGATTGTTCTTCCTCTTGAAATTCGGCTCACTAAAATTGCCATCATCGGTCCATATCCAATAAACCATCCCCAGAAAAAGATTGTCCACGATCCTAACCAAGCTGTATCACCACGATATGTGCTCATTGGAATAAATTCATTTATATAAAATCCAAACGAAGAAACAAATGAATCGATAATAAATCCACCTGGTCCAAATAGTAATACAAATACCATTAATAGAACTGCTAATCTAACATTTAAATTACTTATAATTTGAATCCCTTTATCAATTCCTGTTACCGCAGATATAGTAGAAACAGCTACTACACAAACAATAATGGCTAATTGAGTAGTAAACACATCAGGAATGTCAAACAATGCTTGTAACCCATAACTTGCTTGTAGTCCTAAAAATCCAATTGGACCAATTGTCCCTGCAGCTACCGCAATAATGGCAAACACATCAATCATTGTTCCAAGCCAACTCTTTCGCAATTTCTCTCCAAAAATAGGATATAAAAGCGTTCGAGGTTTTAACGGCATACCTTTATGATAATGTCCGTACATCATAACTACCGCACTAATTGTACCTAAAATCGTCCAAGCCAGGAAACCCCAGTGCATATAACTTTGTGCTAAAGCAGGCATTACCGCTTCTTTCGTTCCAGCAGTTATACCTTCATGTATTGGTGGCACCGTCATCAAATGGTACATCGGCTCTGCGGCTGCCCAAAAAACGCCACCTCCAGCAAGTAATGTAGACATAATAATAGCGAGCCATTTTGTCGTACTAATCTCAGGTTTTTCTAGCCCCCCAAGTTTAACTCTCCCATATTTTGAAAACGCCATACACATTGCAACAACAAATGTACCAATTAATAAAACCTGCCAAAAGGCACCAAAATATTTAATTGAAGCTGCAAAACTTCTATTAATGGCTCCCTCTACGTAACTTTTATTTAAAATAACTGCAATTACAAATAATAAAAGTGAGCCACCACTAATAAGAAATACAGGCCAATCCGTTTTTCGACTCTTCATCCTCATTTACACTTCCTCCTTCCTCAGCAATCTAAAAAAACAACTTTATTATGTTTTATTGTTTACACCCAAAACACAATGATTATATAAGCATAATAATTCATCAATTTTCTACACACTTATGTTGTCCCTAAAAACATGCTAAATCCCTTATTTAAAAGAAATTTCTATTCCTATTACATAAAAAAGCAAAACAAAAGACCTTATATTTCTATAAGGTCTTCGAAACAGAAATTTGATTATAACATAAGGAACTCCTTGGTTCAAAAAGCTCCTTCCAAAAATAACCGAGAGTAAAGGCTTCCATTTGCTACGTAACAGTAATTAAAAAAAATTATAATTTGCATAAAAAAACTATACTAAATTTTATTTATGAAAGAAATTCGGCTTCAAAATTTCATTCGGATACGGTTTATGATAAATATGAGTAGTAGCTGGAGATAACGGTGGAATGAGCCACACCCAATTGCCTGTTACAACCCGTCCACATGCTGCTTCTTGCTTCTCAAATTGTTGAAATTGTTGTGCAGCAGTATGGTGATCCACAATACTAACTCCTTGTTTTTTGAAGGAATGTAATACAGCAATATTCAACTCAATTAGTGCCTTGTCTTTCCATAACGTACCGTTTCTCGATGTATCGAGCTTCATCATCTCCGCAACAGCCGGAAGTAAATTATAGCGATCATGATCCGCTAAGTTACGAGCCCCAATCTCCGTTCCCATATACCATCCATTGAACGGAGCTGCCTTATAAGAAATACCGCCAATTTCTAAGCGCATATCTGAAATCATTGGAACCCCATACCATTTTGCTCCAAGTGACGAAATCGGGTATTCTGGATGTTCAATTGGCACTTCTTTTACTTCTTCTCTCGGAATTTCTTTATATATAGGTGCCTTCCCGTTTATAGAAAAAACAAGTGGCAATACATCGAAATTCGTACCTTCTCCCTGCCATCCAAGTTCCTGGCAAAAATCCGTAAACGCAGTGGAATGAGAGTCACCAATCACTCCCATTTCTGTTTTATATCCTGCATACCGAATCAATTGGTGATTATAAATTCGTATATTATTTTCTTCACCTTGATATTGCTTAAAAATTGTAATTGTCGGTTTAACTTTCCCATCGTTCGTTGCATATTTAATATGATGAATTAATGCATTGTATACACCTTCCTCATCATTTACTTCACGTGCATCTAATATGTGCATCTTACTCCAAAATAGTCTTCCGATACATCGATTACTATTGCGCCATGCCATTCGTGATCCATGAACAAGTTCTTCAAATGTATGCTCATACGTCCCCGTCTTCTCTATCTCAACTTGAATTTCTTTTATTCTCTCTTCTATGAATTGTTCTTTATTAAGCTCTTTATAGCAAACCGTAATAAAATGACTCGCTTCCTCTATTAATTGTTTCGTTTTACTCATAAACGATCTCCTTCTATTTCAACAAAACGTTACTACTTTACAGTATAAGCAAAAAGAATAAGAGTCACAAATGAAAGTCGAAGTGTTACTTTTATTGTAATATTTTTCAGAAAATTAAAGAGATTACTATTGACTTGTATAAAAAATAGGTGTATTTTTGACTCAGGTAAATTGTTTTTACCTAGACCAACTTTTTAATAAGAAAGGAGGGAATGTTATGTCTTCATTTCAATTGCCAAAGCTTTCATATGACTATGATGAACTAGAGCCATATATCGATAGCAACACGCTTTCTATTCATCATGGAAAGCACCATGCAACATACGTAAATAACTTGAATGCCACTTTAGAAAACTATACGGAATTACATAATAAATCTTTAGAAGAGTTACTATGTAATTTAGAAACTTTACCAAAAGAAATTGTTACAGCTGTCAGAAATAACGGTGGTGGACATTATTGTCATAGTCTTTTTTGGGAATTAATGAGCCCGCGAGGTGGCGGTGAGCCTAATGGAGACGTTGCAAAAGTAATTGATTATTATTTCAATACCTTTGACAACTTAAAAGATCAACTTTCCAAAGCAGCTATTAGTCGTTTTGGAAGTGGCTATGGATGGCTTGTTCTGGACGGTGAGGAACTTTCCGTTATGAGTACACCCAATCAAGATACACCTTTGCAAGAAGGTAAAATTCCATTACTCGTCATCGATGTATGGGAACACGCCTATTATTTAAAGTATCAAAATCGGCGTCCAGAATTTGTTACCAACTGGTGGCATACGGTGAACTGGGACCGGGTAAATGAAAAGTATTTACAAGCAATTCAATCACAAACACATTAGTCGTGCGCATAAGGTAAATTTGGTAATGTAAAATTAGTATTGTCGAAATCCTCCAGAATCCCCCGGATTGCCACCGGGGGATTTATGATTATTTCATTGCATGTATGTAATACCGTAATACTTTTTCTATTTCTATTTTCAACTCCCGGAACCGGAATCCTAATTCACTAGCTTTTCCATTATGTAATGTACAATTAATCACTCCATTATAAGGCGCTACATTATCTCCTACTTCTTGAACGAGTGCTTTTATTCCTATATTTTCTTCTATGAAATGAATAACTTCTCGAGTAGAAACTACCCCATTGCTACAAGCATTAATTGGCCCTTCTATATCCGTCATCCCGCACCAAGCTAAAAATTCTCCTGCTTCTTTTTCATGTATAAATGACAACTCACCATCTAGATCATTCACGGCGACAGGTTCTTGCCTCACAATATGTTCAACGTAAAATTGTAACCTTTTCGTATAATCGTTTTCTCCAATAACAACTGGAAAACGTACTGCAACAACTGGGAATATTGCTTGTTGAAGTAAAACAGCTTCGGCTAATCGCTTGCCTTCACTATAAGTAAAGTCCTTCCTACTACCATATGTAATGGCATACTCGTACGGATTAAAGTTCTCTTCTAACAAGCCTATTGCTGGTTCGTAAACAGCCATTGAAGATGTCATAACGTATTTCTTCGTTTTTCCTTGTAACACTTCACATATTATCTTCGCTGCATTCGAGCTATAGCATAAATTATCGTATACGATATCATAACTTTTATCTTCTAGACGCTCTGCTAATTGTTTTTCATCTTCTCTATCTACAATCAGCCTTTTCACTGCACTACCGAAAGGATCTTCGGTAACCCCTCTCGTCGCAATTGTTACATCGTGTCCATCTTGCAAAAGTGCTTCTACTAAATGTTTACCAAAAAATCTTGTTCCCCCTAGCACCAATACTTTTTTCAACTTCATCATCCCCACTTTGATAAATTGTAAAATACTACCTCTCTATTATAAATGCTAATATAGAAAAAGCATGGAATTCGTTTAACGATTCCATGCCTTTCTACAGAAAATATATTAACGTACTCGATATTTATAAATACAATAACAGAAGTATAAAATAGAAATTACGGATACATAAACCCATAGTTCATATACGAATCCCTCTCCCCATACTCCCATAAAGTAAAAGAGTGAAGGCAACGTCAATGTTACCCATGATTGTACGAAGGCAATTCTTCCAAGATATTGATTGATATTCTTCTTTTGTGTATTTAATACAAAGAATAAATACCAAAGTAATGCCCACATAAACCACGTTAATGCATTAACAACATCGTGAAATTGAACAAATGAAACAACCATATAGAATAAAGCTATAATTGCTACCCAAATACAAAACCAACCTAAACCGCTACTATCCATTCCTTTTATAAAGGTAACACCTACATATAAATAGGTTAATCCAAATAAGAAAGTAGCTGCATATGAATACACTGTCCAATTGCTTTGGTCAGAAATCATGATCAAATAGAACGGAATAATAATTTGTAGTGCACCCACAAATAAATTAAAAACACCCGCACTTTTCATCTCTGCTTTCCCTAATATAACAAGACTATTTAAAAATAAAGCTGCACCCGAAAGTAATAATCCTACGTACCCCATATATCCTCATGTGAAAACCTTACATTTCCACACTGTACCCTCCCCGTCTTGTAAAAATTATATTATTCCTTATTCTCCTTCTTACTTACAACTACATACAAAGTTTTTTTGAAAACAAGTCAGACTTCCTACCTTAAAAAACAATAAAAAAAACCTTTTCATACATGTCATACAGTAATGATGTCAATCGAAATGTATCATATAATAAAAACGCTTTCAATAATACACAACTTAATTAAAAGCTAATAGGATTATTTGATTATAAACGCACTTTAACAATGATACAAGTATTAGAATACTCTTCCATATTACATTTTTTATTTCTATGAAAAGTTGATATAATAATGCATTTTCCCTATCTCCTTCTATCAATGATCTGCATAGAATGTTGTACAATCATATTAAATTAGAAAGGTCTGATATTTATGCCTCTTCATTATCCAAACCAATCTGTTATTCATTCAACAGGTGTATTAACAAGAGAGCCTGCAACAGTTTCAGCAGTAATAAATATTGTAAATTTAGATGCATATTACGCACACTATGTAAATATAGAAGTGTGGGATTGGTCTAACTATTCTAATCCTGTAAAATTACCTGTGCTCATTGGTGAAGATACAGTGGTAGAATTCCCATACCTTTTACAAGGTAACAACCTAGCAGTATTTTATGCTAATTTAGATGAAGCTATTAATTTGTATGAAATTCGTATTTCTTACCCCCCTCACTCCAATATTATTGCAAATTGTTTCGGAAGAAGCTTGCCGCCTTATACAAGCCAAGAAGGTAATACTGTATATCATAAACAACTTGTTCGCATTCATTAAGAGTTCTTTCCTCTATAGAACCAGTTGCTATTCAAATGCTATGGTCAGTAATATTTTATTACATTCGCTTTCCTAAATTGAACATATTACTGACCTCAAGCAACATAATAAAGAATACAATTTATTATATACATAACATATCCTACAAAATAATAAGAGAATGCTTTACTAACTACCTTAAATCATTTGATAGCCATTTTTATTATTTACCTGCCATCTCCAAGAATCTACACACATCTCTTCTAACCCATATTCCGCTTCCCATCCTAATTCTCGTTTCGCTTTAGATACATCAGCAAAACATACTGCTACATCACCAGGACGACGCCCTATCACTTTATAAGGTATTTTTTTACCTGAAACCTCCTCAAAAGCCTTTATCATCTCCAACACACTATACCCTTTACCTGTACCAAGATTATATGCCTCTATTCCTTTCGTCTCAAGTACTTTCTCAAGTGCCTTTACATGTCCTTTTGCAAGGTCAACAACGTGAATATAATCACGGACACCTGTCCCGTCTTTTGTTGGATAATCGTTTCCGAATATATTTAGTTCCTTTAACTTACCTACCGCCACCTGCGTTACATATGGCATTAAATTATTCGGAATCCCATTTGGATCTTCTCCAATACGACCACTTTTATGTGCTCCGAAGGGATTGAAATAACGGAGTAACGCAATACTCCATTCATCATCAGCTTTTGCTACATCACGCATAATCTGCTCAATCATTAGTTTTGTTTGCCCATACGGGTTTGTCACACTCAGCGGAAATTCTTCTGTAATCGGTGATGTTTTTGGAATTCCATATACAGTTGCAGATGAACTAAAAATAAATTTTTTAACATTATGTTTCTGCATCACATCACATAGTATGATTGTACTTATTATATTATTATAATAATACGTAAGTGGAATTGTAGTAGATTCCCCCACTGCTTTAAATCCAGCAAAATGTATAACCGCTTCAATGTTATTTTCCAAAAAAATCTCATTCATTTTTTCACGATTTAAAACACTTTCTTTATAAAATTCAAATTGTTTTCCTGTTATTTCTTTTACTCGATTTAAGGACTCGATTGAACTATTTGAAAGATTATCTACGACTATAATTTTATAATTATTATTTAATAATTCTATACACGTATGACTACCAATATATCCTGCTCCACCTGTTATAAGTATCGCCATATATAGTCCCCCACTTATTATTAATTATAAAATTTTATAACCTAAATACACATCTATCCTACCACAAAAGACTGATAATTTAGAATATTTATTTCAAATTATTATTTATATAAAAAAGAGCTGCATAACTTTTAAGTTATGCAGCTCTTCAACATACGTATGTGTTTATATCTTTTTTATTAATCAAGAAAAATAATAATCACTCGAAAATTTCATATTGTTAAATTACGTAGCAATATACACTTAAAAAGTGGGCAAGGCTTCCCAATAACACGAAAACGTGAAAAATTTCATGATGCCCCATATGTTTAAACTCTAACCACTTTGGCTTTGTTCCATAAATAAATCCACCGATTGTATAAAGAATGCCTCCAAGCACTAGAAGCACGATACCTCCTGCACTTAAGTTAGCAGCTAACGGTGCAAAGAACAGAACAATTAACCAGCCCATTGTAATATAAATTGCTGTTGATAACCATCTCGGGCAACTAAACCAAAACATTTTAAAAACAATACCACAAATGGCAGTTGCATAAACTAAACAAAATAATAATAAACCGTTTGCGGAATGTAATGTAATTAAACAAAATGGTGCATATGTACCTGCAATCAATATAAAAATCATAGAGTGATCAAGCTTCCGAAAGAAATAAATAACACGTTCACTGGCTACAACACTATGATATACAGCTGATGCTGTATACAGAACCATCATTCCGATGCCAAACAAAATAACAGCTGTAATTGCCGCAAAAGATGGCATCTTAATAGAAACTTTTACAAGCATAGCTAATAATGCAATAAATGATAATACAGCTCCTCCCAAGTGGGTAAAAGCATTAACCGGTTCTCTTACATAAGCATTCATATATACACCCCTCATATAATTACATGTAGTTTTTATAACTACATGTAATTATATACGCATTATTATTAGAGGTCAACATTTACAATTCATTTGTTTCGTAATACCATATTTAGAGATAAACTAAACATTATGCTCCACTAAGTTATAAAAGTGAGGGGTTCTACGTGGAAAATATAAATAAATTGCTTGAAACATTACATTTAGAAAAAAACATTACGCTTGAGGATATTCCAAATGTCGATTTGTATGTAGACCAGGTTGTCCAATTATTTGAAAATACTTATGCGGATACAACAAGAACCGATGATGAAAAAGTATTAACAAAAACAATGATTAACAATTACGCAAAAGGAAAACTGTTTATTCCAATCAAAAATAAAAAATACTCAAAAGAACATATGATTTTAATCAGCTTAATTTATCAATTAAAAGGAGCCCTTTCCATTAATGACATAAAAAGCTCCTTAGAAAATATAAATGAATCCTTATTAAACGATGATTCATTCGAATTAAATATACTATATAAAGATTATCTTTCTCTTACCGAAAACAACGTCGAAAGCTTTACACAAGACGTAAATAACCGTGTTTCAGAAGTAAGTGAAATTTCTTCCTTAGAAGATCCGAATCTAGAGAAATTTTTATTACTAACATCATTTGTGTCAATGAGTAATATGTATAGACGCTTAGCTGAGAAGTTGATTGATGATTTAAAAGAATCTTAAATAAAAAAACTATCCACCTGTTAAAGTGGATAGTTTTTTTGTTTACTTAATTGCCTCATGAACTTTTAATTGTTTACCTTTTATCGTTGTATTTCTCATAACCTTTAGAACAAGTGGTCCTTTTCCGTTTAATATTTCAACATACGAAACATTATCTTGTATTGTAATAATACCTATATCATCAGCAGAAACACCTTGAATTTTAGCAATTGTACCAACGAAATCTACCGCCCTAATTTTCTTTTTCTTTCCGCCATTAAAGTACAATTTCATAATTCCTTTGTTTAGGTCTGCATTTTTATCTTTCTTTATAATTGGTTTAGCATATATTTTTTCTTCAAATACTGCTTTCACTTTTATAACTTCTTCTTTTGAAGGTGCCAGTTCCTTTGGGATTTCAAATCCGATATATTCCTCAATCTCTTCTAAAAATCTATTTTCATAAGGCGTTATAAATGTAATAGCTTTTCCATTATTACCAGCTCGTCCCGTCCTTCCAGTACGGTGTACATAGCTTTCTTTTTCTAATGGAATATCGTAATTAATAACATGTGTAATATTATCAATATCAATTCCTCTCGCAGCTACATCAGTTGCTACTAAATAACGGAACTTTCCTTTTCTAAAATCATCCATAACTTCAAAACGATCTTCCTGCACCATACCACCGTGTATTTTGTCACAAGGATAATTAACTCGTTTTAGCTGTCTATATACATGGTCTACGTTTTCTTGTGTACGACAAAAAATAATGCAACTGTCTGGATTTTCAATCATAGTTACATCCTTAAGAAGTGAAAGCTTCTCTTCTTCCCTTACTTCAAAAAGGGTATGTTCAATTTTATCTGTTGTAATCCCAGCTGCTTTAATTTCAATATGAGTTGGTGCATTCATATATGTACGGGATAACTTTTCAACATCTTCCGGTAGGGTTGCTGAAAATAGCATTGTCATTCTTTTTGTAGGTAATTCATCAATAATGGCCTCTACTTGATCGATAAAGCCCATATTTAGCATTTCATCTGCTTCATCAATCACTAAATATTTCAATCGATCTAAGGAAAGGGTCCCTTTTTCAATATGATCCAACACACGTCCTGGGGTCCCCACTACAATATGCGTCTTTTGCTTTAACTCTAATTTTTGACGTGCAAATGGAGATTTACCATAAATTGCAGCAGCTTTAATTCTTTTGAATCGCCCTATATTCGTAATATCTTCTTTCACTTGAACAGCAAGTTCCCTCGTTGGTGTTAAAACTAATGCTTGTGGTTTATTCTCTTCCCACTCTACCATTTCACAAAGTGGTATTCCGAACGAAGCCGTTTTTCCACTTCCCGTTTGCGACTTTACAACAAGATCCTTCTTTTGCAATGCAACTGGAATAACCTCTCCTTGCACTTCTGTCGGATGCTCATATCCTAAACCAGTAAGTGCTCGTCTTACTTCTTTACTTAATGCATAATTACTAAAGCTTTTTTCACTCATATATTAACCTCATTTGATTTTATATTTAAACTATTATGTTCTTCATACCTCACTTTAGACTATAGTAAGATACTATATTAATCCACTGTTTTCAATTCGTTTCAACCTAAATTTATCTAAGTATAATTTTAAAATAGGAAAGGGCAGCCTTAATAATAAGTCTGCCCTATCTATACTATATTCATTTTTACGGAACCAATTTTTTCACGACTGGTATTCTTTGTAATACTAACGTAATTACCAGACTAAGAACAATTGCAATCGTTACATTAATAGGTATTGCCAATATTGCATGTACACGTTCATTTACTTTTGGGAAAACCATGTACAACAAGTTATTTAATAAGAAGAAGTGAAGAATATAGATTCCAAGGCTTGCTTGATTTATAAAACGGAATAACAATGGTAATTCTCGTTCTGATTTTTGGAAAGCATATTTGAAAAATATAAATAATCCAATCGCCATCAATACAACACCTGGCGCAAAATATCCGTACCAAAACTGGTCTAACTGTCCATTTGCTTTTACTGTATAGTAATATGTAATAAAGAATGTGCTAATAAATCCTACAAGTCCTCCAATATAAGAGATATTTCTCCATTTTTTCGAAATATCGTAATTGGATAAATAATAACCAAGTAAGAAATACCCTACATAGTTTGTAACGTAAAATAATTCAATATTAAAGTTGATAGGATAATAATATTTCGCTAAATTGACTACTACAGATGCATATATCCATAAAATTAAAAAGTATTCTATCTCTCTTTTTTTAGCATTCTTCACAAAGATTTTCAGTAGCGGGGTAATTAAATATATCCCTACAATCATGTATAAGAACCATAAATGTCCCCCAATAGTATCCGTTAAAAAGTGCTTTATTCCTTGCTTTAAAGATGCCGGGAAATATCCTGCATATGCTCCATATGCATAAAATATAGCGCTCCAAGCTACAAAAGGTATAATTACTTTACTTGCACGCTTCTGTAAAAATTCCCCGACTGAAATATCTTTTGTCCCCTTTAACAATAACGCTCCACTAATCATTACAAAAATCGGAACACTCGCACGTGAAATCGATTCAAACAAGTTACCAGCCATCCAGCGTGATACGTTATTTGCATCTAACATAGAAACATAACCAGCAGAAACGTGAATTGTAACCACTGCGATTGTTGCTAATACACGCAACCAATCCATATATACTAAGCGCTTCATTAGCACCCCTCCTAAATTTACCTCTTTAACTTTTATTTCCCAAACATAATTTTACATCAAATAATACTATGTTTAAACACATTTTAATTACATGAACTTACAACATACGTAGTTAAACCTTAATTTTTAAATATAAACATGAAAACCTTTGACTTATGAGTGAAAATAATGTAAATTATCTTTTGGACGAACATTTTTAAACAAAACAAATAAAATATTCGTATTTTAGGGGTGTAAATGATGGAAAACGTATTCGACTATGAAGATATTCAATTAATTCCTGCAAAATGTATTGTAAACAGCCGCTCTGAATGTGATACAACTGTCACTTTAGGTAAACATAAATTTAAATTACCTGTCGTACCTGCGAATATGCAAACGATTATTGATGAAAGAATTGCAACTTATTTAGCTGAAAACAATTACTTCTATATCATGCATCGTTTCCAACCAGAGAAACGTATCTCATTCATTAGAGATATGCAATCACGTGGATTAATCGCTTCTATTAGCGTTGGTGTAAAAGAGGACGAGTATGAATTCGTACAACAATTAGCTGCTGAGCAACTTACACCTGAATACATCACGATTGATATTGCACACGGACATTCTAATGCTGTAATCAACATGATTCAACATATTAAAAAGCATTTACCAGAAAGCTTCGTTATCGCTGGAAACGTTGGAACTCCAGAAGCGGTAAGAGAATTAGAAAACGCTGGTGCTGACGCAACAAAAGTCGGTATTGGACCTGGTAAAGTTTGTATTACTAAAATTAAAACAGGCTTTGGAACTGGCGGTTGGCAACTAGCTGCACTTCGCTGGTGTGCAAAAGCTGCAAGTAAGCCAATTATCGCTGACGGTGGTATTCGTACACACGGCGACGTAGCTAAATCTATTCGATTTGGAGCGACTATGGTTATGATCGGTTCTCTATTTGCTGGTCATGAAGAGTCTCCAGGGGAAACAATCGAAAAAGACGGCAAACTTTATAAAGAGTACTTCGGTTCAGCTTCTGAATTCCAAAAAGGCGAGAAGAAAAACGTTGAAGGTAAGAAAATGTTCGTTGAGCATAAAGGTTCTTTAGAAGACACTTTAATCGAAATGGAACAAGATCTTCAATCTTCTATCTCTTACGCTGGTGGAACAAAATTAGACTCAATTCGTACTGTAGATTATGTAGTCGTGAAAAACTCTATTTTCAACGGGGATAAAGTATATTAATTTTTAAATTTAACTCGAAGGACAAGCGTTTTTATGCTTGTCCTTCTTTTTCATGTATAAAAATGTAAAATATTTTCATTTTACTGAATTTTCTAGTATCATGTTTTTAGATACTTATAATAAGGGGGATATAACAAATGAAACACGTAATTGAGAAACGCCATATTCGCGCAGAAGTCCCTACTGAACTAACATGGGACCTCTCTGATTTATTCGAATCTGATAAAGATTGGGAAACTGCATCACGTGTATTAACAAACGATATAAAAAAACTGGATGCGTTTAAAGGACAATTACATACTAGCGCCACTACCTTCTTACATTGCCTACTTTTAGAAGAAGAGCTTTTAATGGCGTTAACAAAACTATACTCCTATGCAAATTTAAAAGAATCCACTGATCGTACAAATCCAATTATTCAAGCGAACTCTTCCAAAATTGCTGCTTTATGGACGAAAGTACATACCGCACTGTCCTTTATCCATAATGAAATCCTCTCATTCGACGAAGGAACAATTGAAAAATATTTAGCTGAAGAAACAAAACTCGAACCTTTCCGTAAATCATTACTAGACATACTACAAAAAAGGCCGCACACGCTCTCTCCTGAAACAGAAGAAGCTCTTGCTGCACTTGGCGAAGTACATAGTTCCCCATACAAAATTTACGGTATGACTAAATTAGCCGATATGGATTTTACCTCCATACAAGACGAAAAAGGAAATGAACTCCCTGTATCATTTTCATTATTTGAAAGCAAATATGAGTTCTCTCCAAGCGTAGACATACGCAGAAAAGCATACTCATCATTTGTTTCCACCTTAAAGCGATATAAAAATACAATGGCAACAACATATGCTACTGAAGTAAAAAAACAAGTAACCCTCTCTCGTTTACGCAAATTTGAATCTGTTACTCATATGCTTTTAGAACCTCAACAAGTTCCACTTGAAATGTATAACAATCAACTTGATATTATTTATAAAGAATTAGCGCCTCATATGCGCCGTTTTGCAGGTTTAAAAAAGAAAGTATTAGGACTCGATCAAATGCTGTTCTGCGACTTACATGCACCTTTAGATCCCGAATTTAATCCAACCATCACATACAAGGAGGCTGGTAAATTAATCCAATATTCTTTAAAGGTATTAGGCGATGAATATAGTTCCATTATCCAAAAAGGATTCCAAGAAAGATGGGTTGATCTTGCAGATAACGTAGGAAAATCAACCGGAGCATTTTGTTCAAGCCCATATGGTTCTCATCCATACATTTTAATTACATGGCAAAATACGATGCGTGGATGCTTCACATTAGCCCATGAATTTGGGCATGCTGGTCATTTTTATTTAGCAAATAAAAACCAGCGTATTATGAATGTACGTCCATCTATGTACTTTGTTGAAGCGCCATCTACCATGAATGAATTACTATTAGCCCAGCATTTATTAGCGACTACTGACGATAAGAGAATGCGCAGATGGGTGATTCTGCAACTACTTGGCACATATTATCATAACTTTGTTACTCACTTACTTGAGGGAGAATATCAAAGAAGAGTATATACGCTAGCAGAAGAAGGAGAAGCACTTACAGCTACAACTTTAACTGAAATAAAAACAGATGTACTTTCGACATTCTGGGGAAATTCGGTAGAAATTGACGAAGATGCTGGCTTAACTTGGATGCGTCAACCTCATTACTATATGGGCTTATATTCTTACACCTATTCCGCAGGCCTCACTGCATCTACTGCGGTAGCTCAAATGATTAAAGAGGAAGGACAACCTGCCGTTGATCGCTGGTTAGATGTACTTCGCGCTGGTGGTACGATGAAACCACTTGAATTAATGAAACATGCCGGAGTCGATATGTCAAAACCAGATGCAATACGTAAAGCTGTTTCTTACGTCGGTTCCTTAATTGATGAATTGGAACGTTCTTATCAAGAATAAAAAATAAGCCCTCGCTTTATGAGGGCTTGTTTCATATTTATTTTCCAAATCTTTTACGGTATCCACATTTCCTACATAGCTCTTCGACTGCAACTCTTTTAGAAAATCCATCGACAATGTTTGTTGCTCTTTCACCTTCTATAATGTTAGAAAATGAGTCATTATTAATATTCCCAAGGTTAATAATCCCTTCACCATCTAAACAACAAGGAATAACCGTTCCGTTCGCTAAAATACCTGCTTGATTTCGAAGACCATGACAGAATCCTTTTCCGTCATCCTCTTCTTCATGTAATGCCGGCCACTGGAATTCATAGTCTTGATTAATAAAGACACGTTCCGCAATTTTTATACCTTTTCCTGGTGTAAGCTTCTCTTCGATTTGATAAGATAGACCAAACTCATTTTCAATGATAGATAATAAATCTCTATTTTTCTGGATTTCAGCATTCGTTTTATTATCCTGAGTTAAATTCCATAATCTAAGTGAAACAATTAAATCCGATTGACTTGTCGCCTCTCTAATAAAGGAAAGTATACTTCTTACATAACCTTCTTTATCTTGCGAACCTGGATGTCCATCAAAACTGTGCAATGAAAAATTCATTTGTCTTAACGCAGGTTTATTTAACAGTCTATGCCTTCTCTTATTAATTAACGTTCCGTTCGTTGTAATATTAACTTTAAACCCTTTTTCATGGCTTAAATCTAACAATTGATCTATTTTTGGATGGAGCAATGGCTCACCCTTCACGTGCAAATAAATGTAGTCTGTGTGAGGTTTAATTTGGTCTAATCTTTTCGCAAAATCCTCCACAGAAATGAACTGCTTCTGCCTTTCCGTCGGCGGACAAAAGCTGCACGCAAGATTACATACACTCGTAATCTCCAAGTAAAACTTTTTAAACTTCTTCACCTTTAATTCCTCACTTCTATGACTACTTATACTTTTTTCCTCTTCATATTACATCACACTTTTTTAGAAATAGAAACATACTTATTTTAGGAAACCTTCGTACTACCTATTAATGTTTAAAAGACCATCGGTGGTTTTTGTCCAATGGTCTTTTTTACTCTTTTTAAATACAAAAAGTAATTTTATTTATGATACGGTTCCCCACGATTAATACGAAATGCTCTATACACTTGCTCAAGCAATACTAATCGCATTAATTGGTGTGGTAATGTCATCTTTGAAAAAGAAAGAGATTCATTTGAACGCTTCATTACTTCTGAACTTAGTCCAAGTGATCCTCCAATTACAAAAGCAACTTTACTCTTTCCATATGTAGCAAGACGATCTAAGCTTACTGCAAATTCTTCTGATGATTTTTGTTTTCCTTCTATTGCTAACGCAATGACATGCGTATCGTCAGAAATTTTATCCAGTATACGTATACCTTCTTTTTCTTTTACAATTAACATTTCTGCTTCACTTAAATTTTCTGGCGCCTTTTCATCTGGCAATTCAATTACTTCTACTTTTGCGTATGCAGATAATCGTTTTAAGTATTCTGCTATACCTTGTTTTAAATATTTTTCTTTTAATTTCCCAATTGAAATAATCGAGATATTCACACTCATTCCCCACCTTACAAACATGTTATCCACATAACTTATCCACATATCCACAATTGTTACCCACATATTGTGTGAGAATCTGTGTTCGATACAACATATGTCGCCTCGTTTTGACAAAATTCACATGTTTTTTTCTCTTTTTCCGAGTTATCCACATTGTTGATAACTGGTGCAACTTCACACTCATCCACAATAATATCTAAAGCCAATTCAACATGTTCTAAACAACAAGGTAAATTCATATTCTTCACCTCACTTTTCTACAATAGAAAACAGGAGGTAGGCCCTCCTGTTTTTAATACTTTTGAATGCCTAGTTTAACCGTTGTTGTTGCTCGTTTTGTACCACGATAAAACGTAAGAGTCATTTTATCATTAATTTTTTTATCATATAAGGCCGTACGGAATCCGATAATATCGCGAACCGGTTTTCCATCTACTGCTACAATCACATCGTGTTCTCGTAAACCAGCATCTATACCTGGCGAAGGACTTTTCACATCTAAAATGCAAACTCCCTCTGTTACATTACCTGGTAAATGCAATGTTTTTGACCAATGATAGTTTGGAATCTCATTTAACGATCTAAGTTCAATTCCAACATACGGTCTCCTTACTTTTCCATACTTCTCTAATTCATTCATAATTGGAACAGCTCTAGTAACTGGAATAGCTAGTCCAATTCCTTCTACTTCTTTTGCTGCAATTTTCATTGAGTTAATGCCAATTAATTGGCCTGCGGCATTTACAAGCGCACCACCACTATTACCTGGATTAATTGCTGCGTCTGTTTGCAATACTTCTACTTGCCAATCGTAATGTCCATCTTGATCCAAATCTACAGGAACAATACGTTCCTTAGCCGAAATAATGCCTTGTGTGACAGTTCCAGAAAATTGCAGCCCGAGTGGGTTTCCAATCGCAATGACCGGTTCTCCTCTACGAACAGTATTAGAGTCGCCAATCTCAATTATTTTTTTCACATGCTTTGCATCTATTTCTAGTACAGCTAAATCTGTGACTATATCGGTTCCTAATACTTTCCCAGGAACCTTCTTACCGTCACTTAAACTTACTTCAATACGATTTGCTCCAGCAACAACATGATTATTCGTTACGATATAAGCTTGGCCATCTGTCTTTTTATAAATTACACCCGATCCTGTACCAGCTTCTGAATCTGCCTCTGAAAAATTATCTCGTTGAATATTAATAACACCAACAACAGCTTCAGACGCACGATCAACAGCATCAACGAAGCTAATCTGTTTAATTCCTTGAGCTTCGGCCATATTACTTCCACTTGCTTCAGCTTGTGGAAGCGCGCCCGCATCATTCGCAAATAAAGGAGCTCCAAATGCAAATAACGAAGCTCCTACAATTGTTCCTGCTATACTAGAAATAACAATACCTTTATGCTTCTTTTTTCTTGCACGTTTCATACGGTAATTTTCTTCATCAATAAAGGACATATTTGTTCACCTATCTTCCTGAAAACAACTATATTCACCTTTATTGTTTACTAAAATGAAGAATTATACGTATTGAATTTTTGTAGGCATTTTCGGATCTGTGTCGTGAATTTCAAAAGCTTCTCCCACTCCAAATCCTTTTTCCTCTAGTACTTGTGATACTGACATACGTGCTAGTTCTTTCATGTTATTATCTAAACTTAAATGGGCTAAATAAATATGTTTTGTCTCATCTGTAATTACATCCGCCATTGCTAATGCAGCGTCCTCATTACAAACGTGCCCTACATCACTTAAAATACGTCGCTTAATACTCCATGGATAACGTCCCATACGAAGCATTTCCACGTCATGATTACTTTCAAACACGAAAGCATTAGCCCCCTTAATAACACCTTTCATACGGTCACTCACGTATCCCGTATCTGTAATAAGGGCTAACTTTCTATTATTGTTGTGAAAAGCATAGAACATCGGCTCTGCCGCATCATGAGAAACCCCAAATGACTCGACCTCAATATCACCGAATGTTTTCACATCCCCAACTGAGAAAATGAACTTTTGCTCAGTTGGGATATTTCCTATTAAGTGTTCCATTGCATTCCATGTTTTCTCATTTGCATAAACAGGCAAATCATATTTACGTGCCAATACACCTAATCCTTTAATATGATCACTATGTTCATGTGTTACAAGAATACCCGATACATCATTTATATTTAGTTCTGCCTGTTTAAATAAAGCCTCTGTTGCTTTACCACTTAAACCTGCATCGACGAGTAATTTCTTCTCATCTGTTCCTACATATAGCATATTCCCTGTACTTCCACTTGCAAGTACGCTAAAATGCAACCCCATTCTTTCTCACTCCAGTATGTTCATCAACCACTTGATTTTCCCTTTCCCCTAATTCCATAACTTGTCCTTCAATTGCATTTACAAAGAAGTCCTGCTTCTGCTCCGTTTTTAAGTTCCATGTTGGAGCAAGTACTTGGTTATTAGAAGTAGATGCGGTAAGGTTGGCATAACCAATTTGTGCTTCTTTTACATGTGTATTCCCATGAACTTTATTTTTTAAATACAGATTTTCTAAAGCCGTTTGGGCAGTAATAATTTCTTGCTGTTTCGTTTTTTCACTTTCGCCCATTTCTTTTAAATCAGTTAGCATCGTCTGCGTGTACGACACCATTTCATTTTTTTCATTTAATTCCACAACAATCATTGCCTGATCGTTATAGAAAATAGGCTTATCTTTATATTTTTGGAAGAAGTAAATTTTAGAGTCTTTCATCGCTCCAAACTCATACTTTTGTCCATCCAATACATAGTTCTTTAAAAAATCACTATACTTATCTTTGGATAATGATTTTGTATTTAAAAAGGGCTCTTTTAGCTTACTTTCTATCTTGTACATATTTTGTATATGCGCCGTTTGACTCTTTAAAGACTGTACATCTTCTTCTTTAAATGCCTTATTTTCCGCCCTAATAAATGCCTCTTTTTTCGGTTCTTTAGGGAAATTACCCATAGTAATTTTGTTTGCTTTTAATTCTTGATCTATCTTTGTTTCTGCAATAAGCTCCAATTGATTACTATCTTGCTTTTGAATGAATTGAAAAATGAGAAAGAGGTCCAAAACAAAAAAGGTCACAATAAATATGGTTTTAATCCGATCCCAATCCATTTAGTCCTCCCTCACTCCACTCATATATTTTTTGTTTACCAGCTTCATCTTCAACAAACTTTACATACCAAATTGGCTGTAGTCGAGCTACTTGCCCATCTAGTGATAATTTGTATCCAATACCAATGTCTTTAATAAATCTTTTATCTACCGCGGCATTATTTTCTAAAGATGCTATTACAACGTGACCTGATGGAAGAGTAACCTTCTGTTCTATACCTTTCGTATTTAAAGACAACAATGGTCTTTCATATTCCATTACTTCTTCTGATCCCCATACTTGTCTCAATTCAGCTAATCCATCTGTATTAAATACGGAATATCCATCTTCATGTAAACGAAATACGGTCTGTCCTTTATTCATATAGTCCAAACGATATGAATCCAAACTCCCGCTGTGGCCATTTACAAAATCAAAGCTTTTTTGTAAAAGCATTAAATTATCTGGCGTTTTCTCATTTGAAACAGAAGAGTTTTTATACTTTAGCATATGATGATCATTTTCAATCTCCATAGACCTAATACCATCTGTAAATGTTTCTTTCGATTTCTCGGTAATAGGGCTTAAATAACGCGGGTCACTAAATAGAGCATTCTTAAATGTATCAACCGCTAAATTAGATGAAATATATGTTATATTACTTAATTCCGTCGTTCCATCTGATAAAAATATCTTTTTCGTATCATTAATTTGATAATCAAAATAAGGTTTCGCTGATACTATAAATTGATTTTGTGCGTTTACAATATCTTTTAAATACACACCACTTAATTTTGCTTCATATATTCTAGAGTTATCACCATCAGAAACAAAATTAACTTTAATTTCTTGATCCCTACTTCTAGAAGGGTCAAGAATAATTCGATTAAAATGTTTAGGCTTATCTATACTTTTTTCTTTCATATTAAACATAGATTTAACGGCATCAAATGGGATATTGGTAGGAAAAACAAGTTCAATTTTCCCTTCACCATGCACATAAGAAAGGAAATCAGCTTTAGCAATCGATATCTCTTTGAAACCATGTAATTCCCCTGCTTCCAAAGTTTTATAGATTGATTCTATATCTCCCTCTCTTTCACTCCCGTAATGATTTTGATCTTTATGCGCGATGATAGAAGTAGGGCGTACAACATCAGCAATTTTAGTTTGAGTAGTTCCTTCATTCCCCTGTACAAATTTTGCGTTTTGCATAGACGTGGAATCTGGCACATACGTCCATAAGTTAAAAGTAAGAAATAGGCTAATTACAACTAAATTAATTAAAACTATCGTTTTAACATTTTCCATGCTCATTCCCAATCGTCCTCTTCATCCGCTGCCATTGGCAATGTGAAATAAATAGTTGTCCCTTTTCCTTCCTCACTCTTCGCCCAAATTGAGCCACCATGTGCCTCAATCATTTCCTTCGCAATTGCTAATCCAAGTCCTGTACCACCCATTTGTCTTGAACGTGCTTTATCTACGCGATAAAAACGTTCAAAGATTTTATCGACGTTCTCTTTCGGAATACCCATTCCTTGGTCACTTACACTAATCTCTAATAATTCACCGCGATCACGTAAGCGATATGTTACTGTTCCACCTTCTGGTGAATACTTTAATGCATTCGAAATAATGTTATACAATACTTGCGTAATTTTATCCGTATCCATATCAATAAATCGAGATTTTTTAGAGAAAGATCGTTTGAAACTTACGTTTTGCTCTTTAGACATTTCAAAACGATCAATAATGTTATTAAAGAAGTCAGTAAAGTCGACCCATTCTTTCATTAAACGATGTTCTGTACTATCAAGTTTAGATAGTTGTAATAACGCATTTACAAGTCTAATCATTCTTTCTGTTTCTTCTTGTGTAACGGTTAAAAATTGCGGTGCAATATTCGGATCTTGCCACGCACCGTCCGTAAGTGCCTCTAAGTAACTGCGCATCGTTGTTAATGGCGTTCTTAATTCATGAGAAACGTTTGCCACAAACTCGCGGCGTTCCCTTTCTATACGCTCCTGCTCAGTTACATCATATAATACGGCAATCAAGCCATTTGCTTTCCCTGTCTCTTTTTGAATAACAGAGAAACTAGCACGTAAAATATATGGCTCATTTCTCGTACTAAAATCTAATAAAACAGAATCAGGCTCTTCGTATAAATGATCGAGCGTAAATTCTTCTTGTATCCCTAATACTTCTAAAACAGATTGATCGAGCGCCGTTTCACGCGAAACATTTAGCATCTTTTCCGCAGGGTCATTTAATAAAATAATGTCCCCTTTTCGGTCAGTAGCAATGACTCCATCTGTCATATGTGATAGAACGGATGACAATTTACGTCTTTCACTCTCCGTTGAAGAACGAGCTTGTTGTAATTTTTTGGATAAATTATTGAAAGATAATGCTAATTGTCCAATTTCATCATGGCTATGCACTTTTACTTTTCTCGAATAGTTTCCTTTTGCCATTTCAATCGCTTGTCTTCGCATATCTGAGATTGGCCTCGTAATCGTTTGAGCTAACAAAATTCCAAGTACAGCCGTTACGAGTAATGCAATAACGGTTCCAGTCGCAAAAATTTGATTAATATCCTTCATCTGTTTATAAACATCTTCCATAGATGCAACAATGTAAATAGCACCAAGTGCATCTTTTCCGTTGTCATCTAGAATAGGAGTAAGCATAACTTGTACACGATGGCCTGTACGACCATCCTTCTCAATTTTTATTTCTGGTTTTTTTTGTACCAATACCCGCTGAACAGCTATATCAGTTGATGTTCTATTTACCTTGTTTTGCTTTGACTCATCTGAAATAGCAAGCAACTTTCTATTCGAATCAAATACACTTACCTCTTGGATATCTTTCTTTCGATCAGAGGCAAATTTTCGAATTGAAGTTTTAATCGTTTCATCTGTTGATTCTGTTTCTGCTTTTGTATGACTTTTTTTAAACTCTTGTTTCAAGTTATATGCTAATAAGTTCGTTTGCTGCGTTAAAGAATCTCTAAAGCCTTGTACAAGACTCTTTTCTAACTCCCTTACGAAATATACTCCAATAACTTGCATTGCTATTAATATTAATAGCATGTATATGAGTACAAATTTTAAATGAATAGATTGAAAAAAACCAACTTTCTTCATATACTATTCCTGCTCTGGGTCACGCAAGTAATACCCTACTCCACGTCTAGTTACAATTAAAGTGGGATGACTTGGATTATCTTCAATTTTTTCACGTAAACGACGCACTGTTACATCCACTGTACGTACATCTCCAAAATAGTCATAACCCCAAACTGTTTGTAATAAATGCTCACGAGTCATAACTTGTCCTAAATGTTTGGCTAAATAATGTAGTAGCTCAAATTCACGATGTGTAAGTTCAATATTTTCCTCACGTTTCGTTACACTATACGCATTTGAATTGATAACGATTGGTCCAATAACCATTTCCGTATTTTCTTCTTTTTCTGCAGCACCACCTTGTTGATGGCGACGTAAATTCGCCTTCACACGAGCAAGTAATTCCCTCGTACTAAATGGCTTTGTTACATAATCATCTGCTCCAAGCTCAAGCCCTAATACTTTATCAATTTCAGAGTCCTTTGCTGTAAGCATAATAATCGGCATTTCCGAGCTTTTACGTATTTCACGGCAAACCTCCAAGCCATCCTTACCTGGTAGCATAATATCTAATAAAACCATATCTGGCTGCTCTTCATTCGCTTTTTCAATCGCTTCATCACCATCATGCGCCATTACAATTTCAAAACCTTCTTTTTCTAGGTTGAACTTCAAAATATCCGCAATCGGCTTTTCATCATCAACTACTAAAATTTTCTTTCCCATCATCGTCTATTTCCTCCTTATAAAGTGAAACTTTAATCGGGCATTTACGTGCAGTTGATCTCGCACCTAACTTCTTTACCTTCGTTGAATTTTGGGGTGGGTCTTACTGCCCGTTAATGCGGGGTAAAAATATGGTCAATATCCCTAAACACATTGATGTCTACATAGTATGTCCCTATATGGCCGCATCTTTTGCTTAAGTACTTTCTCCTCTATTCTCACAGACTCATGTATGATCCACTTTTACACGGAATCCTATACGATCTATAGAAAAACCTCTAGCTTCAACTGCTAGAGGCTTCTCATTCTATTTTAAAATAACTACTCACTTTTGTAAAATTACACAAATAAAAAGGATATTAAGTGGGCCCACTTAATATCCTGAGAGTGGCTCGGGACGGAATCGAACCGCCGACACGAGGATTTTCAGTCCTCTGCTCTACCGACTGAGCTACCGAGCCAAAACTATATATAAAACCACTAATGGTGGTATAAACAAAAGTGGCGGTCCCGACCGGGGTCGAACCGGCGATCTCCTGCGTGACAGGCAGGCATGTTAACCACTACACCACGGGACCAAAAATGAACATAAAAAAAACATGACCCGTACGGGATTCGAACCCGTGTTACCGCCGTGAAAGGGCGGTGTCTTAACCACTTGACCAACGGGCCACGAAAAATAAAATGGTGAGCCATGAAGGATTCGAACCTTCGACCCTCTGATTAAAAGTCAGATGCTCTACCAACTGAGCTAATGGCTCATACTCACCAACGTCATATTTTCGTGACGACAAGATGTATCATAACATGTTTTATTTGTTTTTTGCAATACCTTTTTTTATTTTTTTATAAAAGATAAGAAAAAACTCATGCGGACATGAGTTTTTTCTCAAAAATATCAATTAAGCTTCGTATACGTTACGAACGATATTTGTTTGGTTACGATCTGGTCCAACTGAGAACATAGATAATTGAATTCCTGTTAAATCAGAAACACGTTCTACGTATTTTCGTGCATTTTCAGGAAGCTCGTCTAATGATTTTACACCAGTAATATCTTCTGTCCAACCTGGAAGTTCTTCGTATACAGGCTCACATTTCGCTAAAATGTTTAAGTTTGCTGGAACTTCATCGATAACTTCGCCATTGTATTTGTAAGCAACGCAAATTTTAAGAGTCGGAATACCTGTTAGAACGTCGATAGAATTTAATGATAAATCTGTTAAACCACTAACACGACGTGCATGTCTTACAACAACGCTATCGAACCAGCCTACGCGGCGTGGACGACCAGTTGTCGTTCCGTACTCACGACCAACTTCACGAATTTGATGACCAATTTCATCATGAAGCTCCGTAGGGAACGGACCATCACCTACGCGGCTTGTATATGCTTTACACACACCTACAACGCGAGTAACTTTCGCAGGGCCAACTCCAGTTCCAACTGTTACACCACCAGCAATCGGGTTAGAAGATGTAACGAACGGATACGTACCGTGGTCGATATCAAGCATAACACCTTGTGCACCTTCAAATAATACACGGTGATTGTTATCTAGTGCATCATTTAGTACAACAGATGTATCACATACATATTGCGCGATTTGTTGTCCGTACTCGAAGTACTCTTCGAAGATTTCTTCTACACTGAAACCTTCTGTATCGTACATTTTTTCAAATAAACGATTTTTTTCTACTAAATTGCGCTCAAGCTTTTCTTTAAATGCTTCACGGTCTAAAAGATCAGCCATACGAATACCAATACGAGCAGCTTTATCCATATATGCAGGACCGATACCTTTTTTCGTTGTACCGATTTTGTTATCACCTTTACTTGCTTCTTCTAACTCATCTTGTTTTAAGTGATAAGGTAAAATAACGTGCGCACGGTTACTTACACGTAAATTATCAGTACTTACACCACGATCGTGTAAGTATTTTAACTCTTCAAGTAATGCTTTCGGATCTACTACTAAGCCATTTCCGATTACACAAATTTTCTCTTTATAGAAAATACCAGATGGAATTAAGTGTAATTTATATTTAACTCCGCCGAAAACAATTGTATGTCCCGCGTTATTTCCACCTTGATATCTTGCAACTACTTCCGCATGCTCAGAAAGAAAATCAGTGATTTTACCTTTTCCTTCGTCGCCCCATTGTGTTCCTACAACTACTACTGAAGACATTATTAAAGCACCTCCGCGATTTTCAAACGATCTATTCAAACAATATAATTGTACCAAAACCGAAAAAGAAGTCAACCAAAAAGCGAACATTTTTTTATTAAAAAACATTTTCGTTCGTAAGAATTATATTTTCACATTATGAAAGCCTTATCTTTCCTATAAAAAAAAAAGAAACACATCTTATTATAAGAAATGCGTTTCTTTTTTATACTCTCTTTATGCAGGCGGCGCATGTCCATCCTCGAAGCGACGTTCTAAGTTAACGAACTTATTGAACTCTTTAACGAATGCGAGCTCTACTGAGCCTACGGGACCGTTACGCTGCTTTGCAATAATAATTTCAATCGTATTTTTATTTTCCGTTTCCCGGTCATAGTAATCTTCACGATATAAGAAAGCTACAATATCGGCATCCTGCTCGATACTTCCTGATTCACGAATGTCAGACATCATCGGACGTTTATCTTGACGAGATTCTACCCCACGAGATAACTGTGACAAGGCAATAACAGGCACTTGCAATTCACGCGCAATCCCTTTTAATGTACGAGAAATCTCAGATACTTCCTGCTGACGGTTTTCTCCTGATTTCCCGCTTCCTTGAATAAGCTGTAAATAGTCAATCAAAACCATCCCAAGACCTTGTTCTTGCTTTAATCTACGGCATTTCGCTCGAATCTCATTTACTTTAATCCCTGGTGTATCATCAATATAGATACCAGCATTAGAAAGGCTACCCATCGCCATTGTTAATTTTGCCCAATCATCAGAAGTTAATGAACCGGTACGCAGTCTTTGCGCATCAATATTCCCTTCTGCACAAAGCATACGCATAACAAGCTGATCAGAGCCCATCTCTAGACTAAAAATCGCTACATTTTCATCAGTTTTCGTCGCTACGTTTTGTGCGATATTTAATGAAAATGCGGTTTTCCCTACTGATGGACGTGCCGCTACGATAATTAAATCATTTCGCTGGAAACCTGCGGTCATCTTATCTAATTCTGTAAATCCAGTTGGTATCCCAGTAACTTCACCTTTTTGATTATGCAAAAGTTCAATTTTATCGTAAGCATCTACAAGAACATCTTTAATGTTTTGGAATGCTTTTGCATTCGTTTGGTGAGATACTTCTAATATTTTTTTCTCAGCCTCATTTAAAAGACCATCCACGTCATCTTCTCTCTCATACCCATCAGACACGATATGAGTTGCTGTTCGAATCAAACGACGTAATAGCGCTTTTTCAGCGATGATTCGTGCATAATATTCTACGTTAGCAGCGGTTGGAACAACTTCTGCTAATTCTGCTAAGTAAGAAACCCCACCAACTTCTTCTAATAATCCTTGATCAGCCATTGCTGACGTCATTATTACTAAGTCAATCGGCTCTCCTTTATCAGATAACCCAAGCATGACTTCAAAAATCTTTTGATGTTTCGTTCGATAAAATGAGTCAGGTACCAATAGTTCCGATGCTGATGTTAACGCATCTTGATCAATTAATATGGCCCCTAAAACCGCCTGCTCAGCCTCTATATTATGTGGAGGGGTACGATCAGCCATTACATCACTCATACGCAATCCTCCTTGCTTAACTTATTTTTATTGTTCACTAACATGAACTTTTACTGTTGCAGTTACTTGCGGATGCAACTTCACAGTAACGTTTGTATAGCCTAATGCACGAATCGCATCATCCATTTCAAATTTACGTTTATCAAGTTTAATTTTATGTGATTTTTGCATTGCATCTACGATTTGTTTACTTGTGATTGAACCGAATAGACGGCCACCTTCTCCAGATTTCGCCTTTACTTCTACAGTTAGTTTCTCTAACGTTTCTTTCAACTCTTTTGCATTTTCAACCTCTGCTGCTGCATCTTTTTCTTCTTTTCGCTTTTGAGCTTCTAAAGTTTTCATACTGCTATTTGTCGCTTCAGCAGCTAATCCTTGTTTTAGTAAGAAGTTATTTGCATAGCCATCTGGTACGTTTTTTATTTCTCCTTTTTTCCCTTTACCTTTTACGTCTTTTAGAAAAATTACTTTCATGATTGTGTGCCTCCCTGTAAATAGTCATCAATAACAAATCGAAGCTTCTCCTCAGCTTCATCTACTGTAACATTTTTCATTTGTGTGGCTGCATTCGTTAAATGCCCACCACCGCCTAAATTTTCCATAATTAGTTGCACGTTCACTTCACCTAAAGACCTGCCGCTAATTCCAATGAAATTCTCGCCACGTTTTGCAATAACAAATGACGCAATAATTCCTGTCATTGTTAATAATGTGTCCGCTGATTGCGCAATAAGCACTTGATCGTAGTAATCATCACTATCAACTTTTGCGATCGCAATTCCATTTGTATAAATGTACGCATTTTTAATAGCTTTTGCAACCCGTAAATACTGATCCATATCTTCTTTTAAAAGCTCTTGTACAAGTACAGTATCTGCACCATGTGAGCGTAAATAAGAAGCGGCATCAAACGTACGAGCACCCGTCCGGAATGTAAAGCTTTTCGTATCAACAATAATACCTGCTAACAATGCCGTTGCTTCCAACATTGTCATTTTTAAATTTTTCGGTTGGTACTCAAGTAATTCTGTAACAAGTTCTGCCGTGGAGGAAGCGTATGGCTCCATATAAACAAGCAATGGATCTTCAATAAAATCTTCTCCCCGGCGATGATGGTCAATAACAACTACATTTTCAATTTTGTGTAACAGTTTTTCTTCCATCACCATTGAAGGTTTATGCGTATCAACAACAACAAGTAATGAATCATCATTTGCAAATTCCATCGCTTGTCCTGGGGTAATAAAGTGAGACCATAACTCTTCGTTTTGTTTCACTTTATCCATCAAACGCTTAATTCCCTTATCAGAATCATTTTCATCTAACACAATATATCCTTTACGCTCATTTAATTGCGCTACCTTTAAAATACCAATCGCAGCACCAATTGCGTCCATATCAGGAGCCCTATGCCCCATTATAATGACATTACTACTTTCTAATACTAAATCCTTTAATGCATGCGAAATAACTCTGGCACGTACACGAGTACGTTTTTCAACTGGATTTGTCTTACCACCATAAAACTTAACTTTACCTGTCGCTTGTTTAATAGCTACTTGATCTCCACCACGGCCAAGCGCAAGGTCTAAACCAGACTGAGCCATTGCCCCAAGCTCTGATAAAGGTAAATCCCCTGATCCAACACCTACACTTAAGGTAAGTGGTATATTCCTTTTGGATGTTTCTTCACGCACCTGATCTAAAATGCTAAATTTCCCTTTCTCCATCTGTGCTAAAATACTCTCATTTAGTACAACGAAGAATCTTTCTGAAGATGCACGTTTTAAATATGCCCCATACTTAACGGCCCATTCATTTAGTCGTGATGTTACAAGACTTGTTATATTCGTACGTAATTGATCATCTAACCCTTGTGTAACCTCATCATAATTATCTAAATAAATGACAGCCAAAACAGTGCGTTGATCCTCGTACATCTTTTCAATCTCTGTTTGTTCCGTTACATCAAAGAAATAAATTAACTTTTCTTCTTTCCTTACAAAAACGCGAAACTTTCGGTTATTTAAAGAGACTATATCATCGGAAGTTTCTCCCTTAATAAAAAGAAGTAACGTTTCTGATACATCATAAAGATGCCATCCAGCTAATGCATGCTGTCCTAGACATGAAGATAAATAAGGATTCGCCCAATCAATCCCATAATCCTTATTGTATAACAAAATACCAATCGGCATTTGGTTAAACGCCTCATTACTCACTTTCTTTACTCTTGTAATCATATCTGTCGTATACTTTTCGAAATTCCTTTGAAAGGTCAGTTCAAAGCGTATAACAACAAAAAGTACAATGCAAAAGATAAAAAAGGTGGATATCCCCATAATTAAATGAAAATAACAGAGGATCGCAATGAGCACAAACACGAAAAATGCCAATACATAAACAGGATATAAAAACCACTGTTTCTTATAAAATTCAGGCATGTATACAACTCCTATAAAGTAAAACTAACTCTCCTTCCAGTTAGTTAAACAGATTAAAATAGTATAAGGAATATTACTTTATCCTCCTATTTTAGAACGCAATGAAATCCCTAAATCAATTATACCTAAGATTGTCACAAGAGGAAACAGCATCGGAATAAACATGCAGACAATAAAACTAATAATAGGAACTCCTTTCGTAAAACCTTTGCTATGCGCTATAAAAGCGATAAATGTCAGACCTTGCAGTACTAGTAGTAAAGCAAATATGACATATAGGTTAGAAAATACCATATGTAAATATGATGTCGGTTCTACTTTTATAAAAGTTGATAGCAAAATAAATATAACGTAATACCAAACAATACTCTTTGGTAATTGTATATCTTTAAATTTAGGCCAAGGTATAACGTCATGCTTTAGTTTTCTCAAAACACTACCTGATATCATAACTGTAATCCAAGAAAAACATACCGAGACCATTACAAGCAAACTTGGGAATAACGTTTGTAACACATCATTAAATTGTGCAAATAATTCTTTTTGCTCTTTACTAATAGACATACCAGCAGTAGTGACTATTTTTTCACTTTGCGCCATACTTTCATTAAGCATATTTTGCATTTGCTTCATTAAATCTATGTTAAAAAACTTTATACTCGCAACATAAATGAGCATAATACCAATTAAGTACGCAAGCGTCCCCGCCATTAAAGTTTCTACCGGCTTTTTTCGTTTTTTATACATATATCCTAAAACGATACCTATCAATCCAAACATAGTTGTCTTTACTAGGTTCATCGGCTGACTGACAATAACAGTAATAAAAAGCGCCGCAGTAAAAACTATAAAGGCGTTAGATAATCTATATCTTATCGTTAGCAATATAAACGGCAATGGCAACGCAAACGTTACAACTGTACCTAAGATTGGAACATACATAGATATAAGCAATAACATTGCATATATAGCTAACAGCGCTGCACCCTCAGTAATAAATTTCGTATTCTTCATCATCTAACCTCTCTTTCAAAAAAAGAAAAGCATAGCAAAATGCACAGTAGAGTCCGACTCTACTGTGCATTTCATACGCTATTATTCACCAACATATGGTAAAAGTGCCATTTGACGAGCACGTTTAATTGCAACTGTAAGTTTGCGTTGGTATTTTGCGCTTGTTCCTGTTACACGACGAGGTAAAATTTTACCACGCTCAGAAACGAAACGTTTTAATAAATCAACATCTTTATAGTCAATGCGAGTGATGCCGTTAGATGTGAAGAAACACACCTTACGACGTTTCGCACGTCCACCTTTGCGTCCTGCCATGTCTATTCCCTCCATTCTTTGTTAAAACTAACTAATTTACTGTATTAGAACGGTAAATCGTCGTCGGAAATGTCGATCGGTTGACCTACATTTGAAAATGGATCGTCATTCTTCGTAAATCCAGAGTTCCCTTGGTTACCTTGGTTGCCTTGATTACTAGATTGACCAAATGGGTTAGAGCTTTGGTTACCGAAACCAGCTCCTGATGGTTGCTGATTAAATGAACCACGTTGCTCCCCACCGCCATTACGCGGCTCTAAAAATTGTACGCTTTCCGCAAGAACTTCTGTTACATATACACGTTTACCATCTTGTCCATCGTAATTACGAGTTTGAAGACGTCCATCTACGCCTGCTAAGCTACCTTTTTTCAAATAATTTGCTACGTTTTCTGCTTGTTTACGCCATATTACACAATTAATAAAGTCAGCTTCACGCTCACCTTGTTGATTCGCAAATGCGCGATTCACAGCTAACGTAAAAGTAGCTACTGCAACACCATTGGGCGTGTAACGTAAGTCAGGGTCCTTAGTTAAACGACCAACGAGGATAACACGATTCATCAATCGAACCACTCTCCCTTATATATCAATTATTTTTCTTCTTCTTTAACAACGATATGACGAAGGATGTCTTCGTTGATCTTAGCTAAACGGTCGAATTCGTTAATCGCTTCTGCGTTAGAGTTCACGTTTAAGATCATGTAGAAACCTTCACGTAAGTCGTTGATTTCGTAAGCTAAACGACGCTTACCCCACTCTTTCGTGTTAATGATTTCTGCACCATTGTTTGTTAAAACACCTGCGAAACGTTCAACTAAAGCTTTTTGAGCTTCTTCTTCAACGCCAGGACGAATGATGTACATAATTTCGTACTTTCTCATTACACTTTCACCTCCTTTTGGTCTAAACGGCCCATAATGGGCAAGGAGCAATTAATTTATAGTAATTACTCACGAGTTTAGATTATATCATAGTAAGTTAGATGAATCAACTCACCCATGCATAAAAAACTTGGCAAACACATAATATATTTGCCAAGCTCATATCTTTATTTTTCCTAGGAAATATTGAATTAAACGTTGAAGCGGAAGTGCATAACGTCTCCGTCTTTTACGATATACTCTTTTCCTTCTAAACGAACTTTACCAGCTTCTTTTGCAGCTGTCATAGAACCGTTTGTCATTAAGTCTTCGTAAGAAACTGTTTCCGCACGAATAAATCCACGCTCAAAGTCTGTATGAATTACGCCAGCACATTGTGGTGCTTTCATACCTTGTTTAAACGTCCATGCACGTACTTCTTGCACACCAGCTGTGAAGTAAGTAGCAAGTCCTAATAAATCATATGCAGCACGAATTAATTGATCTAAACCAGATTCTTCAATGCCTAGTTCTTCAAGGAATACTTTTTTCTCTTCCTCATCTAGCTCAGCGATTTCTTCTTCGATTTTTGCACATACAACGATTACTTGAGAATTTTCATTTGCAGCAAATTCTTTTACCATTTTTACATATTTATTTTCAGAAGGATCCATAATATCATCTTCACTTACGTTTGCTACGTATAGCATTTCTTTCGTTGTAAGTAAATGAAGGCCTTTAACAATTTTCATTTGCTCTTCTGCAAATTCAACAGTACGAGCTGGTTTTCCCTCTTCAAAAGCTTCTTTTAAACGAACTAAAATTTCATGCTCATATACAGCTTCTTTATCTTTTTGTCTTGCTAACTTCGCAACTCGTTCGATACGTTTATCAACAGATTCCAAATCCGCTAAGATTAGCTCTAAGTTGATTGTTTCAATATCATCGATTGGATCTACTTTCCCTGAAACGTGTGTAATATTTTCGTCTTCAAAACAACGAACAACTTGGCAAATTGCATCTACTTGGCGAATGTGAGATAAGAATTTATTTCCTAAACCTTCACCTTTACTAGCACCTTTTACGATACCTGCAATATCAGTAAACTCAAATACAGTCGGAACAGTTTTTTTCGGTTCTACTAATTCCGTTAATTTATTTAAACGCTCATCTGGTACTTCTACAATCCCTACGTTTGGATCAATTGTACAGAATGGATAGTTTGCAGATTCTGCTCCTGCTTGTGTAATTGCATTAAATAAAGTTGACTTCCCTACGTTAGGTAATCCAACAATCCCAGCCGTTAATCCCATATTTTTCACTCCTATGTCTCAATCTTTCATCATTATAGATAGTAACGAAAAAAATGACAAGTTTCCTCCAAACGAAAAAAGTAACAGCTGCCCATTGCAACTGTTACTTTCTCTCTATTCTTCGTGCTTCACAAGTATTTTTTTCACCTTACGATCAAATTCTCTTCGAGGAATCATTACTGAATGGTCACATCCCTCGCACTTAATGCGGATATCCATTCCCATACGAATAATCTTCCAGCGATTCTCACCACATGGGTGGGCTTTCTTCATTTCCACAACATCGTACAAGTTATACTGCTTTTGCTCCATTCTCCAAACCCCTCTCCATACTAAATTGCTTTTCCACTCACCAATTCTTCACGATTATATAAAACCATACGTGGATATGGAATTTCAATCCCATGTAAATCTAGACGATTTTTAATTTCTTTACGAAGGGCTCTTGCAACAACCGCATGTTGCATCGGCTCTACTTCCGCAATAACACGTAATATAACTTCTGATGCAGCCAATGTTTGCACACCTAATAACTGAGGCTTTGCTACCATTTGCGTATACTGTGCAGGTAATTCTTCTAATAACTCTTCAATAACTTGCTCCGCTTTCGCTATGTCAGCCTCATACGAAATGGATACATCAACAAATGCTACACTATTACTAACGGAATAGTTCGTAACTTGAATGATACTTCCATTTGGTAAAGTATGAATTTCGCCTGTCCAACTCTTTACTTTTGTTGTACGAAGTCCAATTTCTAGAACGACACCTTCAAACTGACCAATTTTTACATAGTCACCTACTGAAAATTGATCTTCTAGCAAAATAAATAACCCCGTAATAACATCTTTCACTAAACTTTGAGCACCAAATCCGACTGCTAAACCAATTACCCCGGCACCCGCTAATAAACCAGATGCATTAATATTAAACACACCCAAAATCGCAATTAACATAATGAACATAACAACGTATGCCACAATATTTTCAAGTAACTTCGCTACTGTAACTGTACGACGTTCTGAAATTTGAATTGGCGAACGGCTTCCCATACGAAACGCATTTCGTACAATTGCACGCGCAACTCGCACAATAATTGCACCAAGTATTAAAATAACGACTATTTTTAGTGATTTCACACCTATATTCGTCCAATCAATGGACTCAAACCATTTCAACGCTAAATCCATGTACCTCTACCTCTCCAGCTAAAATTTCTTTTTAATTATCCTTCTCATTGTATCAGAAGTCACCCTCATTTCTGAAAAATTTTTATGACTTTAATTGCATTTGTTAACTTCCATGCAGGTATAAAATGGAACGAATATATATATACTAGTACTATTATTTCCGTTTTCACTCAAATTTTACAGGAAGTACGCACTTATAGTTTTCCATTTTACTCACCATATAACATATTTTGAAAATTTATTAAAAGGATGGATGCTTCATGAATATTGGAAGTTTTCGCTTACCCTTTTTCGAAAAAGAAACTCAAAATGTTATGCACCAAGACGTAGAAGCCTCCGAGACAATTAGTAACTTCTTACTTTCCCATATCCCTATTAAAACGAATATACCGATTATTCTCGTTTGTATCGGCACAGACCGTTCTACAGGCGATGCACTCGGTCCGTTAGTCGGTACGAAACTAGAACAAGTAGGAATTAAAAACTTCCAAGTGTTCGGCACACTAGACGAGCCAGTGCATGCGCTAAATTTAGAAGAAAGAATTCGGAATATACAGAAAGATAATCCTACTTCATTTATAATTGCGGTCGATGCCTGTTTAGGAAAGTCTCAAAGCATCGGTTCCATTACTACCGGAATGGGGCCTAGTAAACCTGGAGCTGCGATGAACAAGAAATTACCTGCAGTTGGTGATTTACATATTCATGGCATCGTAAATCTAAATGGTTTTATGGAGTTTTTCGTCCTGCAAAATACACGATTAAGTTTAGTCATGAAAATGGCTGATGTAATTGCACAAAGTATAAAAGAAACAGACCAAAAATTATCTGTATTAAAAAAAGCAAACCATCTATAAATAATAAGATGGTTTGCTTTTTAGTTTTTCTGCGCTAATAATTCTAAAATACGATTTAAATCTTCTTTATTAAAAAATTCAATTTCAATTTTACCTTTTTCTTTTTTCGTTTCTTTAATTTTCACATCTGTGCCAAACTTTTCTCTTAAGAACGTTTCGCGTTCTACGAAAAATATGTTTCTCTCTTTTTTCACTTGTTTTGTTTCACGTGAAACGCGTTGATTAATCTCCTGAACAATTTTCTCTAATTGACGAACGTTTAATCCTTCTTTTTCGATTCGTTTTAATAAAGATTTCAATTGTTCTTCATCTTTTATCGTAAGCAAAGTTCTCCCATGGGCCATTGAAAGTTGACCATTTGCAATCATATCTTGCACAAATGGAGGGAGGCTTAATAACCGCGTATAATTTGCAATGTAAGGTCTGCTCTTACCAAGACGTTTTGCTAATTGTTCTTGCGTTACATTTAGCTCATTCATTAACATTTGATATGCCATTGCTTCTTCCATTGGGTTTAAATCTTCTCGTTGTAAGTTTTCAAGCAATGCAAACTCCATCATTTGCTGCTCATTTAATTGTCTTACAACAGCAGGTACCTTTTCGAGCCCTGCCTCTTTGGCAGCACGATATCTTCTTTCACCTGCAACAATTTCATATCCTTTAATACTCTTCCTAGCAATTAACGGTTGCAATATGCCGTGTTCTTTAATAGAGGCCGATAATTCTTGAATTGCCTCTTTATTAAAGTGTTTACGTGGTTGATATGGATTCGGTCTTAATTCAGTTATCACAATCTCCTGAATTGCCTCTTCTTCTTTCACATCTAAATCAGGAAAAAACACATTAATTCCTCTCCCTAATCCTTTAGCCACCTGCAATCACTTCCTCTGCTAAATCTATATATACTTCTGCCCCTCTTGATTTAGCGTCATACTGCATAATTGGTTTCCCATGACTTGGTGCTTCACTTAAACGAACATTACGAGGAATAATCGAACGGTATACTTTATCCCTAAAGTATTTTTTCACTTCATCTATAACCTGGATCCCTAAATTCGTGCGGGCATCCAACATCGTTAGCAATACACCTTGAATTGCTAGATTTTTATTTAAGTGCTTTTGCACAAGTCGAACTGTATTTAATAGCTGACTTAATCCTTCTAGTGCGTAATATTCGCATTGAACAGGAATAATAACAGAATCTGCTGCGGTTAATGCATTAATCGTTAATAACCCTAAGGACGGGGGACAGTCGATAATAATATAGTCGTATTCATCACGAACTGGCTGTAATGCCCTTTGTAAACGTACTTCCCGGGAAATAGTCGGTACCAATTCAATTTCAGCACCTGCCAATTGAATTGTAGCGGGTAGAACATCTAAGTTTTCAGTTGCGGTTTTACGTATAACCCCTTGAACATCTGCATCTTCCACAAGAACATTGTAAATACATTGATCTAATTCGGATTTTTCAATTCCCACACCAGTCGTTGCATTTCCTTGAGCGTCAATATCTACAAGAAGGACTTTTTTACCTACTTGTGCCAATCCAGCCCCTAAATTAACAGATGTTGTTGTTTTTCCAACGCCACCTTTTTGATTGGCAATAGCAATGATTTTTCCCATGATGTCACCTACTTTCAACCTTTCTATCTTATTCTAGTAATAATTACGTTTATTGTAACATGAAATAAAAGTTTTTCTTTTACGTCCTTATTAAACTTCAAAATTTATTTCTAAACTCCTTCTTCATCTAACAAGAAAATATAGTAAAAGAGACCTATCCAATAGGATAAGGTCTCTAACACGCCATTATTATTTTTTCTTCGGAATTTTAATTGTAATTTGATAGTACTCATCAAATTCTTCTTCCGCAGAATTAACATTTAAACCACTGTCAGCAACCATTTGTAATGACTGCCTAATCGTATTCATGGCAATTCTCGTATCTCGACTTACTGCTTTTTGCTTTGCCTTACGCTTCGGTTTGGCTTCCTCTAGTAATTTCGCAATTCGTTCCTCTGTTTGCTTTACATTCAGTTGTTTCTCCACAATTTCCTGTAAAACCTTCAGTTGTAATTCCTCATTCTTTAAAGGAATGAGCGCGCGGGCATGACGTTCTGTAATACTTTTTTCTAATAACGCACGTTTTATTTCTTCAGGCAACTTTAACAATCGCAACTTATTTGCGATTGTGGATTGTCCTTTTCCAAGTCGTTGTGCCAATGCTTCTTGTGTTAAATTATGTAACTCAATTAGCTTTTGATATGCCACAGCTTCCTCGATTGCTGTTAGTTCCTCACGTTGCAAGTTTTCAATTAAAGCTACAGAAGCTGTCTCTGTATCATTTAAGTTCTTTATAATTGCAGGAACCTTTTCCCACCCTAACTTTGTTGCCGCACGGAAACGCCTTTCTCCAGCGATAATCTCGTACTTGTCATCCTCATATTGCCTCACAACAATCGGCTGAATCAGTCCATGTGTACGAATCGTTAGTGCTAGCTCTTCAATTCGTGCATCATCAAAAACTGTTCGTGGTTGATAACGGTTAGGGGTAATATTTACTATCGGAATTTCTTGTATTTCTTCATATACCTTTTTATCTATTTCTTCATGGCTTTCGTCTTGTAATTCGAATTCGCTCTCTTTATCTCCAAAGCCAAATAAACGAGAAAACGTATTTTTCATACATATTCCACCACCTTTTAGGCCTATTGACTATTCTCCATAAAATGTTTCCTATGAAACATTTACGTTTTCATTTATATAATTCAATCTTACGTCTAATAAGATTTATTTTTCAATAGGTAATTTATTGGGTGTTCCCGGTTTGCGTGGATATTTCTTTGGTGTCTTGCGCTTTTTCTCGATTAATAAAATATTACGTTCACTTTCTTCAAACGGTAATTGGAACGTAGACATTTCTTTTAAATTCCCGCCTAGCACCTCTAAAGCATACTTGCCATTTTCAATTTCTTCGTTTGCTGCGGCACCTTTCATTGCAATGAACGTTCCCCCAACTTTTACAAGTGGTAAACATAGCTCACTCAATACCGAAAGACGCGCAACTGCACGTGCCATTACAATATCGTACGATTCACGTACACCTTCTTTTTTCCCAAATGTTTCAGCACGATCGTGACAAAACGCAACGTCACCTAATTCCAACTTTTGTGCTAAATGATTTAAGAAGTTAATACGTTTTTGCAATGAGTCTACAATTGTTACTTTTAAGTGCGGGAAACAGATTTTCAAAGGAATACTTGGGAATCCAGCTCCTGCGCCAACATCACAAATTGAGAATGGTTCTGAAAAATCATAATAAAAAGCAGCCGTAATGGAATCAAAAAAGTGTTTTAAATATACTTCCTCTTTCTCCGTAATAGCCGTTAAGTTCATTTTTTCATTCCACTCTACTAATGTTTCAAAGTAGATTTCGAACTGCTCTAACTGTCTAGAAGAGAGGGTGATACCCTTCTCTTCTAGCATAGATTGAAATTGTTCTATGTTCATCTAACAATATCTCCTTACTATTTATTGGTTCGATACTCGCGCAATTTTTCCTTGTTCAATATACACAAGTAAAATAGAAACATCCGCTGGATTCACGCCAGAAATACGTGAAGCCTGCCCCATTGAAAGTGGACGAACATCTTTCAATTTCTGTCTCGCTTCTGAGGCAAGGCTAGAAATCGCATCATAATCAATATCCACAGGGATTTTTTTGTTTTCCATTTTCTTCATACGCTCTACTTGCTGTAAAGATTTTTCGATATATCCTTCGTACTTAATCTGAATTTCAACTTGTTCTGTAATTTCATCACTTAATTCTACTTCACTTGGTACTAAAAGATGAATATGCTCATATGTCATCTCTGGACGACGTAATAAGTCACTTGCACGTATTCCATCTTTCAATTCACTTCCGCCAATACTACGAATTAATTCTTGAACTTCAGGACGTGGTTTAATAATAATGCTGCTTAAACGTTCCTTTTCCTGTTCAATTTTTAATTTTTTATTTGTAAATCGCTCATAGCGTTCTTCTTTAATTAATCCAATTTCACGACCAACTTCAGTTAAACGAAGATCAGCATTATCGTGGCGTAATAATAGGCGATATTCTGCACGAGACGTTAATAAGCGATATGGTTCATTTGTACCTTTCGTTACAAGATCATCAATTAAGACACCAATATAAGCATCCGCGCGACCTAAAATAACTTCTTTTTTACCTAAAGAACGACATGCTGCATTAATCCCAGCCATAAGCCCTTGTCCTGCCGCCTCTTCGTAACCAGAAGTTCCGTTAATTTGTCCTGCTGTATATAAATTTTTAATTTTTTTCGTTTCAAGTGTTGGCCATAGTTGTGTTGGCACAATTGCATCATATTCAATTGCATAACCTGTACGCATCATTTCAACGTTTTCTAGGCCAGGTATTGTTCTAAGCATATCACGTTGCACATCTTCTGGTAAGCTTGTGGATAAACCTTGTACATACACCTCTTGTGTATTACGTCCTTCTGGCTCTAAGAAAATTTGATGACGTGGTTTATCATTAAATCTTACTACTTTGTCTTCAATTGAAGGACAATATCTAGGTCCTGTTCCCTTAATCATACCAGAATACATAGCTGAGCGATGTAGGTTTTCATCTATTAAACGATGTGTTTCCGTACTTGTATACGTCAACCAACATGGAATTTGATCCATAATAAATTTTGTCGTTTCAAAAGAGAAAGCTCGTGGTTTATCATCACCTGGCTGAATTTCTGTTTTACTGTAATCAATCGTATTACTATTTACACGCGGAGGTGTACCTGTTTTAAATCTAACAAGATCAAATCCAAGCTCCTCTAAATGTTCGGATAAAGTTATAGATGGTTGTTGATTATTCGGACCGCTCGAATATTTTAAACCTCCCATAATAATCTCACCGCGTAAAAATGTTCCAGTCGTAATTACAACTGTTTTGGCTGTATATTCAGCACCAGCTTGCGTAACTACCCCTTTACATTCGCCATCTTCGACGATTAAACGCTCAACCATTCCTTGGAACAACGTTAAATTTGGTGTTTCTTCAATTGTTTTCTTTAATTCATGCTGGTAAGAGAACTTATCTGCTTGTGCGCGAAGCGCGCGTACAGCTGGTCCTTTACCTGTATTTAACATACGCATTTGAATATACGTTTTATCAATGTTGCGTCCCATTTCTCCGCCTAATGCATCAATTTCCCGAACAACAATCCCTTTTGCTGGTCCACCAACAGAAGGGTTACATGGCATAAACGCTACCATATCTAAATTAATTGTTAACATTAATGTTTTGGAGCCCATTCGTGCTGCCGCAAGACCAGCTTCACATCCTGCATGACCTGCACCGATTACTATGACATCGTATGAACCGGCATTGTATCCCATTGTTTATTCCTCCTAATAATCTCTATCTTTCTAAAACATCGCTATATTATTTTCCTAAACAAAATTGAGAGAACAACTGGTCAATTAGGCTTTCATGGACGGTATCACCAGTAATTTCACCAAGTATTTCCCACGTTCTTGTTAAATCAATTTGCACCATATCAATTGGAACACCATTTTCTATTGCCTCAATTGCATCTCCAATTGTTTTTCCTGCTTGTGTTAATAATCCAATATGTCTCGCGTTAGAAACATATGTCACATCTGCAGAATCAATTGTTCCTTCAAAGAATAAATCAGCTATTGCCTTTTCAAGCTCATCTATTCCTTGTTCCTCAATTAACGATGTTGTAATAATACGATTTCCCGCTGCCAATTCTGTAACACGTTCCATATCGATTACTTGCGATAAATCTGTCTTATTTACAATAATAATGAAATCTTTTCCTTGTACGGCACGGAATAGATCTTCATCCTCATGCGTTAAAGCCTCGCTATAATTAACGACAACTAAAACTAAATCAGCTTGGCTCATCATTTCTTTTGAACGCTCTACACCAATTCGTTCAACAACATCTTCTGTTTCACGAATCCCGGCTGTATCTATAAGTTTAAGTGGTACACCACGCACATTAACGTACTCTTCAATAACATCACGAGTTGTTCCTGCAATATCAGTTACAATTGCCTTTTTCTCCTGAACAAGACTATTTAATAGCGATGACTTCCCAACGTTAGGTCTACCGATGATTGCAGTAGCAATACCTTCACGTAAAATCTTTCCTTGCTTCGATGTTTCTAATATTTTTGCAATTTCCGTACGAACATGTATAGCTTTCTCAATTAAAATATTATGTGTCATTTCTTCCACATCATCATATTCCGGGTAATCTATGTTTACCTCAACATGAGCCAACGTTTCTAATATGTCCTGACGCAGACGGCCGATTAATTTAGATAATCGCCCTTCCATTTGGTTAATCGCTACGTTCATTGCACGATCTGTTTTTGCACGGATTAAGTCCATAACAGCTTCTGCTTGTGATAAATCAATACGGCCATTTAAAAAAGCACGTTTTGTAAATTCACCAGGCTCTGCTAATCGTACTCCTTGTGCTAAAATAAGCTGCAATACTTTATTTACCGAAACAAGTCCGCCGTGACAGTTAATTTCCACTATATTTTCACGTGTAAAAGTCCTTGGTGCACGCAAAATAGATACCATCACTTCTTCAATAACCTGATTTGTATCTAAATCGACAATATGACCATAATGAATTGTGTGAGAAGGAACTTCTGTTAAATCCTTCCCTTTAAAAATACGATTAACTTTTTCAACCGCATCATCCCCACTTACTCGAACAATGGCAATTGCACCCTCTCCAAGCGCTGTGGAAATCGCGGCAATTGTATCAAATTCCATGTCCTTTCACCTCACTTGCTTATTTATCTCTATTTCAACATGATTATTTTCTTCACTAAATTATTAGAATACCATAACGAACCTATCTACAAAAGAATAATAACTCATTTTATTATGTCCTCATGTAAAAAACACTAAACTTATTCACAGTGGATAAGTTTAGTGTTTTTTAGTTATCCACACCTATTTTCCGCTCAAAAAAACCGGCACTCAATTGAGTAACCGGTCACTTGGAAGATATTACAACATGTCGATGTGGTTCTTTTCCTTCAGAAGTTGTAATGATATTTTGATGATTAGATAATGCTTGGTGGATAATCTTTCGTTCAAAAGATGGCATAGGCTCCAACACAACTCTTTTTTTCGTACTTACTACTTGTTTTGCTAATCGATAAGAAAGTGCTTCTAATGTACCTTTTCTTTTACTACGATAATTTTCAGCATCTAGTGTGATACCAATATACTGCTTCGTACTACGATTCGCCACAAGTTTTGTTAAATACTGTAAAGAATTCAAGGTGTTTCCTCTTTTACCAATCAAAACACCTATATTTTCGCCAGAAATTGTAAATTCAACTTCGCGTCCTTTTACAATTTTACTAATCTCAGCTTCCACACCCATATCGTGAATAACATTTTTTAAATATTCTTCACATTCTTGAATTGGATCTTTCTTCAATACAACTTCTACTACTGCAGGTCGATTCCCAAATAAACCTAGGAACCCTCTTTTACCCTCATCAATAATATTTATATCTACTCGGTCTTTTGGAACATTTAGTTGTCTTAAAGCATCTTGTACTGCCAGCTCGACTGTTTGTCCTTTAGCAGTAACTACACTCACTTGCTTGATCCTCCTGCCTTACTAGCCTTAATTTCTGGCCCCTTGATCAAGTACATTTGAGCGATACCAAAGATGTTACCAACAACCCAGTAAAGTGATAATGCAGCTGGGAAGTTAATTGCAAAGACTAAGATCATAATTGGCATAAGCCAAATCATCATTGCCATTTGCGGATTTTGACCAGCTGTTCCTGCCATTGCAAGCTTTTGCTGAATAAATGTCGTAATTGCCGCGACAATCGGTAAGATATAGTACGGATCTGCCTGCCCTAAATCGAACCATAAAAATGTATGCTTACTAATTTCAGCTGTTCTCATAATCGCATGGTAAAACGCGAATAAAATAGGCATCTGAACAAATATCGGTAAACATCCTGCTAATGGGTTTACACCATTTTTTTGATATAACTGCATCATTTCTTGTTGTAGTTTTTGCTGTGTTGCTTGATCTTTAGAACTATATTTCTCTTTTAACTTCACCATTTCTGGTTGTAACGCCTGCATTGCTTTCGTACTCTTCGTTTGTTTAATCATTAAT
This sequence comes from Bacillus sp. IBL03825, assembly GCF_024712505.1. Taxonomy (NCBI): domain Bacteria; kingdom Bacillati; phylum Bacillota; class Bacilli; order Caryophanales; family Bacillaceae; genus Bacillus; species Bacillus sp. IBL03825. The sequence continues at coordinate 5,371,577 of NZ_JAMXKE010000001.1, forward strand.
GGTAATAATGCAAAACGAATGATAAGAGTTGTAACAACGATTGCTAAACCGTAATTACTACCAAATAAGTTGGCAAAATACGTAATTAACTGAGAAAGCGGATATACGAAATATTCATTCCAAATTCCAGTACTTTTCGGTGTAATCGGCTGATTCACTTCACTACAGCCAGTAGCAATTGCCATTAATGCAATAACCATGGCTAGTAAACCTATTTTCTTTTTCAAAGCCTGCTCCTCCTTGTTTCGGTATGTATATAGTGTAATTCATTTCCTTACGCTACTTTTTTATTCTTTTCATACCAGAGCGTTTAAAGACATGAATTAAGCTTTTCTTTAATTCTTCATATGTCATCTCTGCACAAGGCTTCCTTGCTATTATAACAAAATCTTTTCCAGAATCTATCTCATCTTTTAATTCTGTGATCGACTGGCGAATCATACGTTTAATTCGATTACGCACTACTGCATTTCCTATTTTCTTGCTGACAGAAAGGCCAATACGAAAGTTTGGCTGCTCTCCCTTATCTAGTTGATAGACAACAAGCTGACGGTTAGCATTCGATTTTCCTTTTTGAAAAACCGTCTGGAATTCATCATTCTTTTTTATACGATATTTTTTCTTCATATCAATTGACACTCCTGTAGTTCATCAGTGGAAATTCACTATTATTAGAAAAAAAGACCACTGAACGATCAGTGGTCTACGCAGATAATACTTTTCTTCCTTTACGACGACGAGCTGCTAGCACTTTACGTCCGTTCGCTGTGCTCATACGGCTGCGGAAACCATGTACTTTGCTGCGCTTACGTTTATTTGGTTGGTAAGTTCTTTTCATTATATGACACCTCCCTGAGGAATATCTGTTAAAGACAGTCCTATAAATTATAGTTAATCAACTAGGAAAATGTCAATGGTTCTCGAAATTTTCATCAAATATTCATTTTGAACCTATTCACATACTTTTTCACAGACCCTATATTTCCTTGTGGATAAATGTTTTTTCTGGGTTTTTATATCCACAAACCCTTTTCGTACTTTTACACAGTATATCGTGTTGTGGACAAGTTTATTCCACAAGGTATTGATTTTGTGGATAACTTTCTTAAATTCATTGCTATAGCTACTTTTTTTTGATATTATAGTTGTGTTTTCACTTTGAATAAGTTTTCCACACCTTTATCTTATCCACAATTTGTGTATAACATGTGGACAGTTTTAATCACATGTGGGTAAATGCTTATCCACATTTGCTTTTTTTGTCGAAAACCCTATCTCATATACAAACGACGTTTTTAGGTTTTAAAATACGTTTCGTATAAATATACATTTTATATTTATTTAGGTTGTACATTTGTTGCGCAACCTTATTCTTTTACCATCTTAGTAAAGGAGGGACACCTTTGGAAAACATCTCTGATTTATGGAACAGCGCCTTAAAAGAACTAGAAAAAAAGGTCAGTAAACCAAGTTATGAAACATGGTTAAAATCAACAACCGCACATAATTTAAAGAAAGACGTATTAACAATTACAGCTCCAAATGAATTCGCTCGTGATTGGTTAGAATCTCATTATTCAGAGCTAATTTCGGAAACACTTTATGATTTAACGGGGGCAAAATTAGCTATTCGCTTTATTATTCCCCAAAGTCAAGCTGAAGAGGAGATTGATCTTCCTCCTTCTAAACCAAATTCAGCACAAGATGATTCTAATCATTTACCACAGAGTATGCTAAATCCAAAATATACGTTTGATACATTTGTTATTGGCTCTGGTAACCGTTTTGCTCACGCTGCTTCATTGGCTGTAGCCGAAGCGCCAGCTAAAGCATATAATCCCCTCTTTATTTACGGGGGAGTTGGACTCGGGAAGACCCATTTAATGCATGCAATTGGTCATTATGTAATTGAACATAACCCAAACGCAAAGGTTGTATATTTATCATCAGAAAAATTTACAAATGAATTCATTAATTCAATTCGTGATAATAAAGCGGTCGATTTTCGTAATAAATACCGTAATGTAGATGTTTTATTAATAGATGATATTCAATTTCTAGCAGGAAAAGAACAAACTCAAGAAGAGTTTTTCCATACATTCAATGCATTACACGAAGAAAGTAAACAAATTGTAATTTCAAGTGATCGGCCACCAAAAGAAATTCCAACTTTAGAAGATCGTCTTCGTTCTCGCTTTGAATGGGGACTCATTACGGATATTACGCCACCAGATTTAGAAACACGAATTGCAATTTTACGTAAAAAAGCAAAGGCTGAAGGACTCGATATACCAAATGAGGTTATGCTTTATATTGCAAATCAAATTGATTCAAACATTCGTGAACTAGAAGGTGCACTTATCCGAGTTGTAGCTTATTCATCTTTAATTAACAAAGATATTAATGCTGATTTAGCAGCTGAAGCACTTAAAAATATTATTCCAAATTCTAAACCAAAAATTATCTCCATTTATGATATTCAAAAGGCTGTCGGGGATGTTTATCAAATAAAACTGGAAGATTTCAAGGCGAAAAAGCGAACAAAATCAGTTGCCTTCCCTCGCCAAATTGCAATGTATTTATCACGCGAACTTACAGATTACTCCTTACCTAAAATCGGTGAAGAATTTGGTGGACGTGATCATACAACAGTT
>NZ_JAMXKE010000002.1:0-424029 GCF_024712505.1 Bacillus sp. IBL03825
ATCTAATAAATGTTAGGACGTCATAACATTATTTTTATAACAGAATTTCATTATAACTATTGTTAGATGTCTAGTAGTATATCGGCCTAACAACATGAAAGATTTAATAGGTCCATATAAACCCATGATTTTTAATGGATTTATAATAGTAGTTACCATCCCAACTCTGGTGTACAAAATAGGGTATCTCTGAAAAGCAAAACCTCTTATTCATGTTTTCTTATTTTACAACCACTATATCAATGTAATAGTATATTAAAAATGACAATTATTTAATTTAAGTCTAATTCAATATAAGAGGTGTATACTTTGTCCGGAGAAGTGTATAAATATAAACGACCAGGTACCAAAAAACATTTTCACTTAAAAGAAGCAGACGTTTTTATGTTAACAGTTTTATATTACAAAAGAGCTCTTACAACACGACAAATCACAATGTTATATAGTGCATTTGAGGGAAGAGAATGTTCTGAAGCTAGCATATTTACAAAACTTGACCGATACTCACAATACGGGGCTATGCTAACTAAAAAAATAGATAAAAGGGATGACAGCATTACGAAACGTGCCTTATTTTCCTTAAAAGAAAAAGCAATTGAATTTTTAATGGGGATAGGGAGAATTCCCATTAAAAGTTCCAAAAGAAGGTACTCACGAGCAACTTCTTTTCACACAGTATGTTCACGCGAAGTCATTATGCGTACTCTTCTAGCGACTACAAAGAAAACTCAAACCAATGAATTATTATATAAAATGGATATTCGTTCTTTTTACCAGAAACAAAATATGAAAATTGAGGATGACCAGTTGCCTTTGATTCCAGATGAACATATTTCATATCAAGGTAAAAATATCTATATCGAGATGGATATGTGTAAAGAAACAAATGCTACCTTAGTTGAAAAAGTAGGTAAGTACATAGAATTCTCACAAAAAACGACTGAGAATATAACCGTTGTTTTTGTTATGTACGACAAAACTATGTTTCTTGCAGAAGATGCTGAACCACCATACGTGCGGATGAAAAATCTATTATTTTCTATGCGGAAATATCATGAAATTTTAATGAATCAAACCAATCTACATCTACACGTCTGCTCACTTAAAAATGCTGGAGATGTTATTTCAGATATCATCCTTGGAAAAGATGATAATCAAAACTTCGAACAAGATATTCTTTTATCTTTATCTCAACGTACAGTAGGAGATGCCGATTGGCGTTACGCATTTGTTGAAAAGGTTCAAACGTTCAAAGAATCAATAGATGGAGGACTTCGACGAACGTATAGGAGAGATAAAGATGTGATCCAAGATTTCTTTTTTATTTTCGGAAATGAAAATGATTACAGGATGATTGCTAGACTAGACGATGTCGTATTTTCAAGAAAAGAAGGGGACGAAGGCGTTCCACTTGTTGTTATTTATCCGAAACGTGAGAAACCTAGAGATATTCTTTTAATGAACACTTATAACAACGTACTACTACTATCCTTACAAAATGAGAGTGTCACTATGGACGCGAATGAACAGATCATGGCACGTACTGCAAATAACATTCATCCAAAAAGACGTAAACTTGTAGAATTATATTAATCTATTGTTTTTTATATACTTATATACAATTTTATTGATTTCTATTTTTTAAGGTGTTAGAATAGCGATTGAACATATAATAAAAACTACAATCAAATCAGAACATATGAAATTAAGGCAAGCGACACACGCTGTTTTTACAGTGGGTGTCGCTTGTCTTTTTTTATATGGAGAAAGGTGGAAAATGATAATGAATTTACAATTTGTATCAACAACGAATGGAGGAGTGCTCTCTGCAAGAGAAGCATTTAAGAATCCAGAACTTGTCCTAAAACATATGACAGAAGAGGGGGCAACGTTTAGTGTTTCTCTACAAGATATCCAAATCCCAGGAAAACCGAATTACTTTTGGTATGATGTAATAATTGAAACGGCAACGAATAAAAAAATAGAAGTAAATATTGCGGTACTTTCACAAGAAGAATACGAGCAACTATGCGAAAGAAATAGCATTGATTTATATTTAAAACAAACCGAAGATGCAGCGAAATTCTTTTTAGAAAAATCAAAAGAACAATTTAAACAAGAATTCAATAATCGATTTACACTCCATCATAAAGCTCAATTATATCTGTAAAAGGTAGGTGAGCCTATATGGAGACATTTAAACAACGATTATCTCTATTTACTACAATTGGTTTAATTAGCGGGTTTATTCTTTCATTTGGATTCGGTTTAGTAAACTACATAAAACTACTTTACTATGCATTTGAACCACCGTCTTCTCCTATAGAAATCACATATGTACCGCTCATTTTAATGTTCTTTTCTTTACTATTAGGAGAGTTCAGCTTTAGGTTTTACAGCCGTATTCCTGCTTTGCATGTAAAAAATGGGAAATTAATAATTTTGATTGCTTCTCATATTGCAGTTGATATTCAATTTTTATGGTTTGCAACTGCTCCGATCCATGCAAAGGTTATTCCATATCTTACGGATAAATCAAATCATTTAAATTTTGGTGAATATGAGGCCTTAGGTCATGTTTTAACAGGGAATTTTCACACACTCACTATGATTTTTGTGTTTTTACCTTCAGTATTTATGATTTTATTTACACTTTGGTATAGTGGCCATATTGTTCGTTACCGAGTGGAGATATTAAAGTGGGTACAAAAATACGAATATAAAAATCACAAGTTACAAAAATGGTTTAATAGCCAAGAAGAACAAATATATCCTGATGTAGAAATTGGGCCTCATATTGAGCATAAAGAAATGGTTCGGATTAAGGGGAAAGATAGAACGCTAAATGCAATTATTATTGGTCCAATTGGTTCTGGTAAAACATCAAGTTTAATTATTCCTATGATAAATCAAGATTTACACTGGATGGTACGTTTCATAAATAAGTTTGAAACAGCGTATAAAAAGAATGATTATGATACAGAAGAAGTAAAATGAAGCATTAATCATTATTAAATGAGAATGTTAATACTACTTCTTTTAAAAAGAATATCCAAAAACAATTACCACAAAGTAGCGTAATAGATGTTCAGGATAAAGAACTAGAGAGACAAAAAGATTTACGGATGTTGTTACCATTTCTTCAACTTTTCAGTGTATTAGTCCTTGGAAGTGCTGCTATCACTACTTCTAACACAATGAAAGTCATTATTGCTTCACGTACACATGATATCGCTGTTATGAAGTCAGTAGGAATGAAAACTAAATATATTATTCAATATTTTCTATTAGAAGCATTTTGGTTAGCAATTCTCGGAACTGTTGGTGGGATTGTACTTGGCTTATTAGCTAGCATTTGGCTAACTTCATATCTAGCAGACGTGCTTTCACTACCCCTACATTGGGGAATTTCATGGTCTGTAATTTTCACAACCATTATTGTGGGATTAATTGTAACCTTCGTAGCTTCTTGGATACCTGTAAAAAGTGGCATGCGTGTATCACCACTTCAAATGTTACGTGATACTGAGAATACAAGTGTGAATTATACTTTACCATTTAAAAAGAAATTTCAACTCTTTATATTTATTTGTGGCATTGTTTCTATTTATGTTTATAATATAGCTTTTACAACAAATACAAATGGCAACGCCATCTTTAAGTGGTTTCTTGCTTTTTTACTTACAAATGCAGTTCTATTATTTATTTTTGCTTTTATCCGTTTTATAGGATTTATATATTCTTTATTATTTAAATTAATTGGTGCTATGAAAAACATAATGCCACAAACTCAATTCCTTGCTTTACACAACATGGCTACTACAAGTAAACGAAGTGGTTTATTGGCAGTTACTTTAACTATTGGTGTTGTTTCTGTTGTCTCTAGCCATGTATTTGCAGACAATTTAATTGAATCAGTTCAAGGCCAATTGGAAAAAGAAGCAATGGGAAATCTTCTTATTACTAGTTTCATTCATGATGAAGAGAAAGTTGAAAAACAACTAAACTCTATTAAAGACATAAAAGGATGGAAAAAAGGGTATCAATTAGATGGAAGACTCCAAAATATTAACGGGGTAGAAGCGGCATCTATATTCATGAAGAATATAAAAGATGATAAATTTTTTAGCTCAACTAAAATTTCGATAGAAGGGGTAGATACATCCCTTAATTCGAGAGCCTATACGATAGCTGAAGGGCGTGACTTAGCTTTATCGGATGCAAAAGGGAAAAAGGCAGTGCTTTTGGACAGCTATAAGAAATTAGGTATGAAAATTGGCGATACAGTTGACATTCAAATTGGAAATGAATCAGTAAACTGCAAAATTATAGGTTTCTTTAAATCTGGTGTAGTTAAAACCGTTGGCATACGTATCCCAACTGAAACATTAGCTACATATGGGAAACCAAGCCGAATTACTTATTCCTTAGATAGTGATCCTCAAAAAACCAATGCTATATTAAAAAAATTAAATGAAAAACTTCCTAGTTCAGCAATGGCATATTCAATTGCTGCTACAGCAATCGATAGTCTTCAGTATATTATTCAAATGTAAAGTGCTTTCTTCTCAATTGTAGCGCTGTTCGCATTTTTAACGGCTGTTCTCACAATTGGAAATCCAGTTGTCATTCGCTTAATGCAACAGACACGAGATGTTGCTATTCTGAAAACAGTTGGTATGTCTTCTAGTAATTTGATGAAATCCATTTTATTAGAAGATACAATTATCTCCCTATCAGCTGGATTAGTTGGTGCTGGAATTGCATTAGCCTTTTCAGGTATCATTTTGCGCTTCTTGTTCCAAATGCCCATGAAAATAGATATGACTTGGTCTATTTTAGGCATACTTTTATCTGTTATAACAACAATCATTGTGGTTTGGATAGCAGCAAAACAATCATTATCAGCTAGACCTATACACCTTTTACAAAATAAATAAATAAAAAAGCGTATTTTGATCCTTAGTCAAAATACGCTTTTTTTCCATTCCTAACATATTAAAAATCATAATTATCTCAATCAACTTAGATTCCTTAATTACAACTTTTTAAATATAAAAAATAATAAATAGTAATATTTTTTGTAAATAAGTTTTAAAAATCAGAAAATACCTTACTACAATAATCTCAATTATGGAATATATGGAGATATTTTTATTTTATTTGATTCCGTTTATTCCCACACCTCTTGCATTGTGGTTAAGTTATAGAAGCCCTTTTTGTGTTAGTTTGGATGTATTATATAATTAAACGTCTATTTAATTCCATTATCCGAGGGAGGGATTTGAATTAACGAAGAAGTACAAAGTAAACTGAACCTATTATTACAAAAAATTCGTGAAACCGTGTCTGCTGTCGCTAGAAAATCGTAATTAGGCGTTGCATCACTATAAAGTTTTTAATAAATTTAAGTTATTTGATAATTACCATTATATAGTTCCACTGCAGGGCATATTTTTAAGAAGAAGTGGTACAATAGATGTGATAATATGTTCGGAGATTTATACGCTTAGTAACTAATAAGGAGGACGTATGGAAATATTAAATACATCTAAATCGGATTTAGAAGAAGTATCACAACTTACCGGTCAAGCTTTAAATGAAGGGTCTGTAAACAGTTATACTGTTGATAATGTAAAAGCAACCAGCCTAATGGAAAAAGTATTAGCAAATAACGGTAAGCTCTTAGTAGTAAAAGAGTCGGAACAACTGGCGGGATGGGTGCTATTTGGCTCTCAAAAAGATAGTATCACTGATGAAGAAATTGGATTTATTTATGAGATTTATATTTTGAAGAATTATAGGAAAAAGGGCTTCGCTAAAAGATTACTTGAAAAATGTATTACTGACCTAAAAACACAAGGTCTAAAAAATGTTCGTCTTGTTGTATATAAAGGGAATAAAGCAATTCAAATTTATGAGGAATTTGGGTTTATTGAGAATCGAATTGTCATGAATAAGGAGATTTAAGATGAGTGTCCTTGTTGTACTGACGGAGGGCATTATGGAATAACTCATAGAATTAAATGATCTTATTGTTATATTTTTAAGTTTAGTGAAATATTTTACATCGAAAACTTAATAACTTTTAACCTCATTAACCAAATTTAAAATCCTTGCTACACTTCATAGGCAGCAAGGATTTATTTTTCCACATCAAAATTAAGCAAATTTGTTATTTCTCTATACGACGAGAATATTGTAATTTCATAGTTTCCCCCTAAAAATGTAATTATTTAAACATCAGAATAATTACTTTTATTTTCGGTTGTATAGCTTTTAGAGTTCACCCTAAAGTCAATGATAATAGCGGAAACTAGAGTAAGGGTACATATACCTAACAAAACCATTAAACTACTATACCCTATTTGATCTAGCAAAAACCCAATTAACACTAAACATAATTGCATAATTGTTCGATCTAACATTGTTTTAAATGAAAAAAATCTTCCATGAATACTTGAAGGGACTTTTTGTTGCGCATATGTATATAAAAGAGGATTAAACATGCCGTATGCCAAACCAAATACACTAAAAGCGAAAATAGTTAGATAAAGGTTTGTCAATGATAATAAAATTTGAGCTATCCCCATCAAACAGCAAGCAAATAAAAGGATATTCACTTGTTTATGATATCGTTTTATTACTCTTTTGATGAGTAGGCCTGCAATTAATATACTTGTCCCTTCTATAAAATAGAGTATCCCCATGATTGAACTGGGTTGTCCCTTTCCAATCTCAATAACAAATAAATTAAAGCCAGAAATAAAGATTAGAGGGATAATGGATAATGTAAGAACTACTTTTATAGGATGATTATTTATAATAATGGGAAAAATATCCTTAAAATTAGTCTTTAGTTTTTTAGGAAGCAATTGTATATCGTTTGGAATAACTAATAAAAAATTAATAAAGTATAAAATTGCATAGGCGATGAGAGCAATGATAAATAATGTATATAAAGGAGCGACGGTTAATAAAAGGCCAGCTAATACAGCTCCAAAAATTCTTGACAAAGTGATTATATTTATATTAATAGCATTAACCGTAATCAAGTCATCTTCTTTAACTAAAGTTGGCAATATTGTTTGTATAGTAGGGTTAAAAAATGAAGCAGAACAGCCAATTCCTATGCTATAGATAACCATCCAATAAATTGACCCCGTATATATAGCAACTAACATTGATAAAACAGATGCAATTCTCATCAATCCAACTAATTGTAATACCTTTAATTTAGAAGTAGAATCTATATAACGCCCTGCATAAGGGCCTATTATAACCCCAAGGACACCACCAATAACAAGAAAAAAAGCCTGAAGAACATGAGATTTTATATGTATTTGTAAAAATTGCAAATTCCCAATTGTGCCAAACCATATACCTAATTGAAAGACTAGTTGACTTCCTAATACAATACATAAATTTTTGTTATGAATGATGGCTTTAAAGGATTTCATTTCAAGTCCTCACCTCTAAACCTAAAATCTCTCCCATAATTTTTAGCTCCATCACTAATATGTCCTATTCCAGATAGTCCGCAAACAATTTCTTTTTCCTTATCTATAAATAGTCTTTCTTCTACTAATTCGTCTTTAAGATGGCCAGTGAAAAAGGCTCCTAATTTTAACCATGAAGCAACTAAATAGAAAGTCTGACTTAGATGACCTACATCCATCATAATAATACGATATATCCTTGGACTCTTGTATTTCCACATAGGTCGTTCTAAACATGCTGTATAAAAAAAGAGGACCGATGCATTTTTTACATATTCTTGACCTGCGGCCATATCTATAATATCTGTAATTTTTTCTTTTTTAATCACATTCAATGAATGATTTTGAACATTGTAGTGATATAACCCTTCTTTTATCCCTGTTACATTAGTTATATAAGGATATACCTCAATAGGATGTCTAGCACCCCCAGAAGGACTTGTTTTAAAAAGATTGGCACCCACTCCAAAATCCCTTTTACAAGACTGTGCCCCCCAAACAAAATAAAGAATTGTAGATAATTCAATTAGGGTAATAGGTTTTTCTGAGAAAGAACGTATAGTTTGTCTTTCTAAGAGAGTCTCTAGGAATTTTCCTTCTTTTTTAAAATCAGGAGTAGGTAATGGTATTTCTTCTACATTGTCATATATTTTATATATAGATGGTGCTTTTATATTTTGTTTCTTATTAACCAATCTTTCATAGTCTTGATTTACATCTAAATAATTATCTTTATGGAGTAACCTTGTATTAAAATGAAAATATTTAGCTGGAGTTCCCCATTCTCTCCAATTTTCAAGCTTCATATCTTCTAGATTTTCTTTTTCTATTAATATATGAACTTCTTGAAGGCTTTTAATTATTTCCATCATTTCGTTTCTTGTTAAAGATGAAGCTCGATCTTTCTGTAGCTGTAGATACGCACTATCAGGATCATTCCATTCTTTAAATAATCCTAAAATAGGGAAAACCGAAAGCTCTAAGCTATATTGTTCGTGTCTAATAAAATCATCTATCATAAGATGACCATTTTTCCAAAAATAAATCATATTTTCGGATATTTTTAACTGCATATCAATGTCTCCTAACTTAAAAAATATGTATCTCTTTTTTTAACGATAAATGACTGCCCCTAGTAGGACAGTCATTTAAGCATTTTTAATTATTTTGATGGAGAAGTCTCACCATGTTCTAAATCAACGCGATTTGTGTACTCATTTTCACAAGGTTTAAAAATTTTCATTTCTCTCAACTCCTTTCTATAATTAGAAGATTATTACAATGTATATTTTTCCATAAAAGATTACTTTTGTCAATTAATAGTCTGAAAGTATTTTTTCTTCTGAATATTTAAACCGTAAAAAAACAACTAGGTTATTAGAAAATATGATTTACGAGCCTTGGGGAAAGAGGGTTAAATAGCATAAAGAGATACTTATTCAACTGTTCATTCAATCTATGAAGAATAATCACATGTTTAAAAAAGAAGAACCAATTTTATCAACGTTAGTATAGCTCTTTTATTAAACAAACATCTAGTTGCTCACATTTGACAAGTAATCTTAAATTTAATCAACTTTTTTCACAATAGGTGAGTTTTTTCTATTAAGTACTTCTAGCAAACTGTATATGGCTCATATTAAGCGATACAAGCTCTTTCAAAGATAAAGCATAGTTTACTATTAAATTGATTATACAAGCGTTTCTATCCATAATTGGAGCTCGATATTTAGCCTGTCTTTCAGTTAACCTCTTTGTCTTCATTCAAATAAGCAGAAAAGGCTTCTAAGATTTTCTCTAAACTAATTGTCACTTTCATTATAATCACCTAGTTTCTTTAGGTGTATTATAACAGAAAGTAGGGTGAAGACCTGCTATCGTCTTTTGCTGCGCATAGTTGCTGACATATTAAAAAGCAAACGGACAAACAAGTTTTTGCTTTTTGATATGTTGATTATTATTTACAGAGCCAAATGAATAAGGCTATCATCATACTCCAAAAAGGAACTACAAAGACTATTCCCCAAAATATCCCTTTGAAAAATCTAATCTCGTTATGCGTATTCATTTCTATATAAGTTGTATCTTTTAGTACAGCCATATTTAATCCTCCCAATAAGAATTGTTTACTACAATAAAAAAAGGACAAACCTGGCCCTGATAGGGATACGTAGGTTTGTCCTTTTGTATGTGGGTAATGATATGTTTAATTACCCTTATTATAACGGAATTTACAAATATTTTCAATTAGGTCAGACATCTTATTAACAAGCATACTAGTAATAATAAAATCTATTATAAATATATATCTTATATATTAAAAAGAAATAAAGATAAAACTATTATAGGTCATCAAAAATAGAGGAAAGATCTACTCCCACAAGAGAAAATTTGATGTTAGAACCTAAAAAATCATAAATAGTAAAAAATGTATCCGTAGATTCAATGATTATCAGACTTTCAATTCTACAAAAAAGCAGAAAGAAAATCATATGTTTCTACATGAAATCGGAAAGAAATAAATACAAATCACTTTATATTTATTCAACTATGGGAATAAGCTTTATTTTCTTTAGTTTGGTAAATAAGGCAGTATCTAACGTTCAATTATCCACATTTTTTTCAGAAAATGTGGATAATTGTTAACATAACTCAGTATTTACACATAACTCACATTATTATTGATGATTTTTATTAGATGAAATAAACGACACTAGTATTATCAAGGATATTGAGAAAATATTATTCACATTTAATCATAATTGTCCTCATATCCACTGTTTTTATAAATATCCTTCTGATTTTTTGTAGGTATAATAGGATAGGTTTTATTACAGAAGAAGAATACCCATTAGTATTATGTGGAGAGTTATAGACAGAAAGAAGAGAACTTGTATAGAAATGCATAAAAAAAGACTCCATTTTACATGAAGTCTTTTTGATTTGATATGTATTAATAGAGAAGTGGAAAAGAGGTATTAATGAAACAAACACGAATAGCCCCCCACTTTTGATTTTTTCAAAAATAGAGAGCTTGTAGCTTTTTATTTTATTTCCATTGCGGTTAGCACCTGATCCGGATCTGTTATTGTTACACCAGAACGTACTAAACGTTCGAAGGTACGCATAAACTCTAGTAAATTAAACTGCTTTGGTAGCTCAATAACACGAAGTTTTTCTTGTGGCAGCTTATCAATAGCTTCGATAAACCATTCACGCACATCACTTGGAATCGTACGTTCTTTATGACCACGAACTTTTAGTTTTTCACGCATTTCAATTTCTAAAGCGATATATGCATGGAGATTTACTCCCTGATCATATGCATATTTTCTAAATAACGTTTCTTCCTGGTATTTTAGATAATTACGGTGATAAGATTCTTCCGTCACTGGTACCGCAAACTTCTGCTTCAGTAGTGCATGTACATTTTTAAACATCTTCTTAATGTTATGAAGAGAGTACATAGAATAATGTAGACCAAAATTAAAGACAGCTTGTTCACGGTCACTATTTCTCTCTTTAGGTATATGCTGGGCAATAAGAGGGTAGATGCCTTCTTTAGCCGCTGTATCAAGAATTTGATATTGAGATGTTTGATGCAATAGTTTTTTCAATGTATATACAATTTTCGTTGGATATCCTTCTTTTCGATCAACCATGTCACGAAGACCACGAATGACACTGCGAATTTGACGATGACAAGTATGCTTTAAAACATGAATGAATTTATTCATATCTGCAGACAGTTCACTAATGTTCATTTCTTGTAGGACTGACTCGATGAACTTCGCTTTACGAGCATAAGTAGCTTTGGGTGTAAATGGATCCCTATGTTGTTCTTCTCCAGCTTCTTTCGAACATAAGAAATCTGAATGGATAGACAGATATAATGTCGTATATCGTTTTGTATGCTTTACACCTTTTTGCATTTTACAAATTTTGAATAGGGGATTCCCCGTACATGGTAATGCAGTTGTTAATTCCTCGATAACCGCGCGGATCTGATGCGGATATTTTTTATGTAAGAAACGATACATCCCACCGAAATGAGTTTTGTTGCCTCTTTCATCCCGCTTGTCTAAAGAACGTTTTAAAGTTGTTTCTGTATGTTGTTGCATTGAGATGTCTAAGAATAGTTTCTTAGCCGCTACAGATAGCTTAAAGAAATCCTTTGTAAATATAACAGGACTAATATATACGTACGGATTTGCTTTTTCTGTTTCCTCATTCATAAAATGAGTGAGTTTGATTGTATAACGGCCATCTACTCCATTTTCTATGGAGATAATGTTATGTAAGTTTAATTTCTTTAATGCAATATAGAATTGAGAGTGTTGGATATAAGCAAATTCTTCTTTATATTGCTTGTAATCTTCCCACATCATATGTATTGTTACATTTGGAATGACACCATTAGTAAAGCATTTCTTATGTAGATATAAGAAAACTTCGAGATCAGCATTCGTAATGCCGTATAATTTATGCTTTCTGCCCGTTTTTTCTGCAATTGCAGACATTGCGCGACGTGAAAAAGATGGCTTGGCTTTTTCGACAAAGCCTTCTACGTCAGCAATACGTTCTTCGTATGTCATGTGCTGCAGAATATCTTCTAAATATGTATCTTTATAGCTGTAGTACTTCTCCTCAAATGTTTCCACAAATTTTTGCCAAGATTTTAGTGTGACTAAAACTGCGTTTGTTTTTTCTCCATTTAAGCTACGTTGATTTTGAATAATAAATGATTTCCCCATCTTTTTCACCTCCGTTCTGCAAAATTCGAAATGAATGCCAGAATACTATAAAATATACCAATTTTGATTATAGCAAATCGAAAATTGACGAAAGGTGCTCCTTTAAGAAGAAAAATATCAACTTGCAACAGCCTCTAAAGCCAAGTGTGTCAAGGGATTGGAGAATTTCATTTATTTTTTTTGTGTTAAGGATACCGCAAACGTGTTGCAAGTTGTGTGATATGTATAAAAGTAAGTGGAAAAGTACCTAAACCCTTGGTATATAAAGGGTTAGAGTGAAAATGGTAGGAAAATTAGGGAAAGGATACCGCAAACGTGTTGCAAGTTGGTGAACGCAATTATTAAAAATGGATTACAATGATTAACCTTGATATAAAAGGATTTGTTCGCACTTATAGATTAAAAGTAGGTAGAGGATACCGCAAACAGTGTTGCATCTTGTGAGAAAAATAAGGGTATGCATACCGCAAACGTGTTGCAAGTTGTGTGATATGTATAAAAGTAAGTGGAAAAGCACCTAAACCCTTGGTATGTAAAGGATTAGAGGGAAAATGGTAGGAAAGTTAGGGAAAGGATACCGCAAACATGTTGCATTTTATGTATGTAACTTATTCAAAATATGAGAAAAATAGCTTAATAACCTTAAAATCACATGATTTTTTTAAAATTACTTGGTTGAGAAATAAATTATACTGTTGCAAGTTGAAAGAAATAGGGAAAGGATACCGCAAACGTGTTGCAAGTTGAGTAGAAATAAGGAAGAGAAAGAGCAAATGTGTTGCAAGTTAAAGAGTTAGGGAAAGCAAAGCGCAAAAAGTGTGCAAGTTGAAAGAAATAGGGAAGAGAAAGAGCAAACGTGTTGCAAGTTAAAGAGTTAAGGAAAGCAAAGTGCAAAAAGTGTGCAAGTTGAAAGAGATAGGAAAAAGAAAGAGCAAATGTGTTGCAAGTTAAAGAGTTAAGGAAAGCAAAGCGCAAAAAGTGTGCAAGTTGAAAGAAATAGGAAAAAGAAAGAGCAAACGTGTTGCAAGATGAGGAGTTAAGGAAAGCAAAGCGCAAAAGGAATGCAAGTAAAGAAGAATAGGAAAAAGAAAGAGCAAATGTGTTGCAAGTTAAAGAGTTAAGGAAAGCAAAGTGCAAAAAGTGTGCAAGTTGAAAGAGATAGGAAAAAGAAAGAGCAAATGTGTTGCAAGTTAAAGAGTTAAGGAAAGCAAAGCGTAAAAAGTGTGCAAGTTGAAAGAAATAGGAAAAAGAAAGAGCAAACGTGTTGCAAGTTGAAGAGTAAAGGAAAGCAAAGCGCAAAAGGAATGCAAGTAAAGAAGAGTAGGAAAAAGAAAGAACAAACATGTTGCAAAATGAGGAGTTATGGAAAGAAAGACGCAAAATCTTATAAATATCTGTTACAATGTATTAAATAAAATAGTAGTAAAGAATTTATGTTAAAAACTACTTTGTTGTGATCCATGGTTTAGGGAGGAATATAAAGTGGATAACTTATTACAAATGTTTCGAGATGCCTTGCTAATCTCTGAGCCAATTTATAAAACGAATGAGCTAGTATGGAATAAGTGGAATGCATACTTTAAAGATGTTGAAAACAATAATAATAAAGTATTAACCTCACCTCATGCTTCCCCATCATTTACTGCATTAGTGTCTTGGCTAGAAAAAAAGGAAGAATCCGGTACTACATTAGTACAAATTTATGCCAAAATTGATTCCTATAAGGAAGAAATATATAAAGAAATTGAAGGATTTATAGACAAAGAATTTCAAAATGTAGCATCTTCAAGTTCCATAATATTAGAAAGAGATCAAAATATAGAAGAGACCAACATAGTAAACCACGAGGATTATTATGAGGTAAATAACTCTGCTGTTTATTATAAATTAAGAGACGGAATTGCAAAGAATCAATTTGAAGAGGATGACAATACCAAAGTTTTACAATATCCTATTGAAACGAAGTCTTCTAATGGGATGGCTCAACTTTCTTCACATAAAGACGAGGATTTAAGACTTACAAATATTGAAGAAGCTGCCCGATGGAATACCCTTGTTGATGATGTAATGAGTAATATGGATGATTTAACGGCAGATTGTTTAGATGCAATTACAATACAGTGGATCAACGAAGCAAAATCTCCAGATGAGTTTATTGATTTTTCATATGAACAAGTTTTAGAAATGTGCAACATTCCAAAGACAGTCGTTAAAAATAAAGAATATTATCGAGCTGAAGATAAAATTAAAATAGCAAAGAGAATTGCTGCTTTAGCGAGTATTTTTATCTATTTAAATGATGAAAATGAGGTTGTAGTATTAAATGACCGCGATGATGAAGGAGAACGACTAGAATTAAAGCGTGAGGTTGTTAAGAGATTATTCGTATTAGATTCGGTTGTATTGTGGAGACATAGTGTTACAAATGAGTATATGGGTATTGAGTCTTGTCGTATTAAGCCAGGCAGCTTTTTAACTAATTACTTATATGGATCAAATAATACAACGGCGTTATTGTCTAAAAAAGCACTTGAATATAATAGTTATAGACATAAATATCATAAAAGGTTAATTCGATATTTAACGTGGCAATGGAGAATTAGGCAAATGTATTCATCATTGAAAAAGCCTTATTCTATAGGAGGGGACAAGGGATTACTAGCAGTAATGGATATTCCAAAAGATTGGAAGCCAAATCGTATTAAGGAACAGCTAGAAAATGTTCTAATGGATTTGGAAAATGAGAAAGTAATCTCTCATTGGGAGTATAGTGATCCGCTGGATGAACAACAAATTGGGAAACGTAACTGGTTTAAAAATTATTACGCTAACTTAGGAATAACTATTTTACCTCCTGAGGAAATGCTGCAATCAATGGATAGGGTAATTGGAAAGAAGAGCATAGAAGAACCTCAAGAACAATTACCTGAAGTAACAGTTGTTAAAGAGATAAAGAAGACTGTAGAATCGGTCGAGCAAATAGAGAAAAAGATTCGTGACCAAATACTGAAAGTACACAATGAAAAAAAGGTAAGCATTCGTGAAATAGCAGATGAAATTAGTATTTCACCGTCTACATTATCGAGATTTTGTAATCATAAAACAAAACGTTTATCTAAAAAAGCATTAGAAAAGCTAACAAAATGGTGTGAAAGACAAGAAATATTAGAAAAGATGTAATATAGACTAAGTATTTATCTTAATAATAGTCAAATTAAAAATACACATACATTATGTATGTGTATTTTACTTATTACCAATTATAATAGTCAGAATTTTCTTTATAAGTAGTGATTTTGGAGGGTAAAGGTCCTACTTGTAACTCGATATAGTTATGCTGTTTAATCCACTACAATTAAATTTCTTGTCTTTTCGATATGGTTCAGTAACATACGATACTCTTCTTCATACATAGTTAAACGTTGTAGAAGGGATTGATTCTCTGCCTCTAAATCTTCAATTTGATTTTGTAAATTTGTCAATTCATTCACATTTTTATAATTTTGTAGAAAGAGAATAATGTCATCTAATGTAATAGACAAAGAGTTTGTTTCTTTTTCTGGTGGGGAGAGGGGAATGTTGGTTCCCACTTTTCGCTCTTGTTTTGCTTGTTGTATTTCTTTTTCGTATTTTTTTCGCACGTATGAATTCCAACGGAATCCGCAAGCAGAAGGTGTTCTAGCTAGTAGTTTTGCGACTTCTTTGAATGCAGCTAATTGTGTTCCCCCGTTATGAATATACTGAAGTACTGTTGATGCGAGAAGTAAATCGTTATCATCAGTCCATGAATCTTGTCTTGAGATTACCACGTTTTAACCCCCTTATATGTTTTATATTACATATATGCAATTACTCAAAATGATAGAATCTCAACTTTTCTTGAAATAATTAGGAGTAAGTTGATAGAAGTATGTATGGTTTTAAATGCAAAATTGCATTTAAGGTTGACTATTTCGTAAAGGTGTAACTATAATGGTTACAGTCATGCGACTTAATTAATAAAATTGTCGGTATGAATTAGTTGTATTAACAAGTATTAAATAATGAATGGAGTTGAAAATATAATCCGATATATAAGAAGTTTGCATAAAAAAGAAGTTAAATAATCTATAGGTTTTATTATTATATATTAATTAAAAGAGGTGCACGTTTTGAAAATTTTTAAGGGAATTCTAGTTTCTTCAATTGCATTAACAGCATTTAATGGAATAGGCGGTATACTTCCAAGTGAAAAATCAGAAGTTGCCTACGCAGCTACTTACAATTATTCAAATAAGCAATTGAATTCTACTGTACATAAGCAAGTTACTAAACAATTAATTTTGAAATTTAAAAATGAAGCGAATTTACCATATCAGGATGGAGTAGAAAAATTCATTACAGAAGAAAAGCAAGATCCTGAATTAATTAGAATTTTAGCTGAATACCCAAATGTAACTATAAATCGACTTTTTAGTTCTTTAAATCCTAAAGAAATTAAAAATCTAGGTAAAGAAATAAAAGATTCCGATCAAATTTCTTCTAATTTGCTAAACTATTATATTGTAGACACTCAAGATAATATAGATGTACAAGCATTACTTACAAAAATTGAAAAATCATCTCTTGTTGAAACGGCGTATTTACAGGAAGAAGAGGCGCCACCAGAAGATCGTTTACCAAATTTATCTGTAAATCCATATGATGAGCCTAGACTTACAAGACAAGGTTACCTTGAACCAGCCCCATTAGGAATTAATGCACCTTATGCCTGGAGCATAAAAGGTGGAGATGGAAAAGGAACTACTTTCGTAGACATGGAGTATGGCTGGTTATTTAGTCATGAGGATTTAGTGAATCAAAAGATTGAATTGATATCCGGACAGAATAAGAGTGAACACCATGATCATGGTACCTCAGTCTTAGGGATTGTTTCGGCAGAAGATAATAACATAGGTGGAATTGGGATTGCACCAAAAGCTAAGGTAAAGGTTGTATCTCAGATTAGAGATAATGGTAGATACAATACAGCTGATGCTATCTTAAGTGCAGTTAACAATATGCAAGCTGGAGATATCCTTTTATTAGAAGCCCAAGCTACTTATGATGGATATGGAGATAAGAACTATCTTCCTGTAGAAGTAAAACCGGATATATTTGATGCAATTCGTATAGGAACAAATAAGGGAATTATTATTATTGAAGCAGGTTCAAACGGTGGAAATGATTTAGATCAATTTAGGGACCGTAATGGTAAACAAGTCTTAAATCGTAATAGTCCTGATTTTAAAGATTCAGGGGCAATTATGGTTGGGGCAGCTTCTGCAAGAGTTCCTCATAAGCGTTCATATTTCTCTAATTATGGTAGTAGAGTAGATGTGTATGGATGGGGTAATGCAGTAGATACAACAGATGCTAAACCAAGTGAATTTACAACAAATCTATATACTTCTAGCTTTAGTGGAACATCTAGCGCATCACCTATTATTGCTGGTGCTGCTGCATCAATTCAAGGAATTGCAAAAAATAATCAGGGAAAAGTATATACACCAAGCCAGCTTAGGGATATTTTAAGTGATTCTAGTACCGGAACGAAATCTAATGATCCAATTAATGATAAAATTGGTGTTTTACCTGACTTAAAAGCCATATTATCTAAACTTGGTTTTTCACCAAACTTAGGTAATGATTCTTCCATTGTATTTCCTGAGGAGCAAGAAATAAATAAAGGGAATCAAGGTTCTACTATTACGTTCCCGAAAGAGGATTCCGATAACAGTGAAGGAAACTCTAACTTCATTTTCCCAGAATAATAGAAATATCTCCTATTTAAAATGAGGCAAAATAGTTTACTCAATAAGAACAAAGGATATGAATTCAATAGAAATATAAATTCATATCCTTTTAATTATGCTATTTTTACTACCTTACAAAAACGTAATGTTAGCGTAATGGAAATGAATTTTGGCAACCAATAGATTAGGATATAATTTTTGTGAGAAAAGATATGAGGTGAATAATATGAAACGAATAGTGCTTATGTGTAGTGTTTTTGTGATGTTTACTGTGTTGTTATCGGGGTGTAATTTAAATCGTCTTGGTACAGATACATATTATGTGCAAATTACCAAGGATGGTGAAAAATTAAAAGAGAAAAATGTAAATGGGGATACGACTTACGAATATAAATTACCTGGATTTGATAAGGATGGTAAAGAGAAAGAAATGGAGTTTACAGCGTTAAAAAACCTTCGTAAAGAAGCGTTTTTACGTATATATTACTCTGAGAAAAAAGGTGTGAAATCTTGGGAAGAGGTTAAGAAAGACGAACTCCCTACAAAGGTGAAAGAAAAATTAAAAGTGGATTAATATATATAAGTCTTTGTTAGAGCAATATATCCTCAAATTATTAGAATGTATATTGAAATAGGCTAAAGTTCTTTAGAGTTGCAAAAGCAAGAGGCTGACAGTTATTGTCAGTCTTTTGCTTTTGTAGGACGAAAATATAAAAGGCATTTAACAGGCGAAGTGTTGGATTATTAACAATTATTTAAGAACCAAAGCTACAATATACCTATTCCTGAATTATAATAATTTTAGGTCAGAAATAAGCTTCTAATTTAGTTTAAGTATTTGTAGTCGTTTAAAGGATTTATGATTGGTTATGATATAATAAAATTCAAGTATAATAAGGGGGATTAATTAGATGATTTTTCAAAGCATGATAACAGCTATTATAGAAAAATTACAAGAGACGGTGAATCCCTATTGGATAATTGTGTTTGGATCAACGGCTGAGAACAGAGAACGAGAAGATAGTGATATTGATATAGCTTATTTAAGTGACACAACTTTAGGGAACTATGAACGTTTTTTATTAGCACAGGAGTTAGCTAACATTGTTCATAGAGATGTTGATTTAGTTGATTTATCCGAAGCTTCTACAGTTTTTCAAGCTCAGATTATACATACAGGAAAGACAATATTTTGTTCGGATGAAAAACGTAAAGTTATTTTTGAAATGAAAACCTTAAAAATGTATTCAAAATTGAATGAAGAACGACAGATAGTATTTGATGATATAAAGAAAAGAGGTTCTATATATGAAGAATGAGGTTATTTTAAATAAAATTTCTACAGTAGAGCGTTGTATAAAAAGAATCCAAGATGTGTATGGAAATGACCCTGAAAATTTAGAGGATTTTACAAAACAAGATTCAATAATATTGAACATACAAAGAGCTTGTGAAGCAAGTATTGATTTAGCAATGCATATTGTTGCAGGAAAAAAATTAGGACTACCCCAATCTAGTCGAGAGGCCTTTGATTTATTGGTTACAGCAGGATTACTTAGCGCGGATTTAGCAAATAAGTTAAAGGCAATGGTTGGATTTCGTAATATTGCTGTTCATGATTATCAAAGTGTAAATTTAGATATTGTTCGTCAAATTATTGAAAAACATTTAACTGATTTTAAACTATTTACGAAAGAAGTAATGGGGATATTGGAATTTTAGGCAAAATAACATAATAATAAGGCTGAGAAAGAAAGTAATTCTATGATTCCCAAACCAGCTATTGAAACAATCACTTAATTTCGTAAGAAGAAACGCGGTCATAAGATGAATTTCTTTATGTTGTAGTGAAGTTTTGCATGAGATGCGTGTAGATAATATTAGGAATAATATCCATGTACAATTTTATCAACAAATAAGTAAATATTTTCAAAATTAATTTTTATACATATAATTTATACCTAAAATAAAAAGTTTCCTTATGGAAACTTTTTTGTTTTTGGGTAAATTTATAAAGGTTAATTAATATACAGTTTTTGGGAATAATGATGAATTATGTCAAATCATCTTCATTTACACGAACATGGACGTAGTATAAAAATGAAGCATATCCAAAATAATTAAAGGGGCTGAAAAAATGATTAAAAAACTTATTATTGGTTCTATTGCTTTAGGCGCAACAATAGGAGTGAGTATACCTACATTTGCTGCTACAATGCATTCTCCATCACAGTTTAAAGAAACTCAAAATTTCTATGTGCAATCCCTACATTCTCCATGGCAGTATCTAGGACAAACTTCAAGGGAACTTCAAATTAAAAGTAAGGATCCAAAAGTACTAGCTTTTGAACTAGCGAAAGAAGCGCCATTTTACGAGGAAGAGTTAGTTGACATATGTTCTGTAATTTTAGATGCAAATGTAGATGTTGTATATTGGACAAGTAAGGAATGGGTTAGATTTGAAGAAGGAAATTATGAGTTTAAACATGAAATTAAAATTTTTAGAGATAAAGAACGTAAGCAATTAATTACTGCACTAGAATCTTAGATCTTTTACAAAAAGAAGCTATACTCCCCTTATAGTAGATAGGATAAAGAAAACACATTAACCTATTTACTATGGAGGGGAGTTTTCTATGAGTAAAATTAGCACCACTGATGAAGTAGAATTTAAGAAAAAAGCAGTCGATTTATATTAAAAGAAGGAATGACATATAAATAATTGAGTCTTTTTTTGTTTAACATGTGTACGTTTATTACTGATGAAAATCGTACTACAATTACATCCATGGCTTATATTTTAGGAGTATGTCCTTTAGTATTTATTAATACATAAGTTTCGTAATAAGAATTTACTGATTGTGCTATTTCAGATGACTTTAAGATAATTGAAGAAATATATTGGATTAGGCTAAAAGGGTTTAGGCTAACTTTGTACAAGTAGATAGTGAACTACTCACCACTTAGCAAAGCTTGAAGTGGGAGCTTCTCAGTTCCGTGACGAAAGTAACCTTTCGTCTCCCTGAGCGTTACTTCGGGGTGTTCCACCCCTAGATGTCCAACGCATGGACGTTCTTTTGGTACGGTTGATATTTTACGCAGGAACCGAATGGCTTGGTTTTCGCACTCTATTTTCTTCCTGCAACCTTTTATATCAAGTTATCAAAGAACTTCATATAGCTAGTTTATCAAAAGTTTTTGGCTATGCCAAACCGAAATTCATCTCCCACCTATCGTTGGGCTACGCCCTTCACACGCTTGAGGAAGGAGAATTCTTTCGGGGAATACGTTAAAATGTTATGGAAAAATAAGGAAAGTAGTTATAAAATAGGAAACTGGAAGGAACTTTCCAGTTTATTTTTGTTGTGCGAGATAAAGATGGCCAAAGATGAGAGCTTAAGAATTCTTTTCTTTGTCTAAAACTAACACTTAACATAATGGATCTAGAAGGTATCAGTACAAATGGAGAAGGTGAAGTAATAGAAGGTAAACGTCTTCCTACTAATAGATTTCCAAAATCAGCTGGATATATAAAAGATGAGATTGCAAATGGGAAAACTGATATTTGTACAATAGATCAGAATTGGCTTCGAAAAATAGAAATTAATCTTTAGCATTATTATTCAAAAGTGTTATAACTATTATTTCTTTAGTGCTGCTATATAAAAGAGTGTTAAAAATTAGCTGCATTTTAATGCTGATTACAATGGTATCATGCTTTGGTATTTGTATACACAAATGCTTAGATTCGTTAAATTATTGCTTTAATTATAGTGAAACTATCAGTATAAAAGGAAAAAAACTCTATCAAACAAAAAAATTGGAACGTTTGATTAAATGACTAGTATGCTATTTTCATGTTTAAGTTAATAACAGAAATAGAACCTTTTAATAAGTTACTACTTTGTTTTTGTATTGTTGAAAATAAGAAAGGTGAAATTAATGAAAAAATATTGGCATAAGTTATCGTTGCTTCAGAAAAATGTATTACTAACGGTATTAGTAATTCTGACGCTTGTGGGAAGTATGGGGGCGTTAAGTTTTAACATGTTTCAAAATAGTATGATGTTTATATTTGAAAGGCAGTCTTTTGAAACAGGAGATACAATAATAAATCAATTAGATCTAGAAATAGTAAGAGATGTAGCAAAAGAACCCACAGCACAAAGAGTGAAGAAAGAAAAATTGACAGATCAATTAGATAAAGCCATAAAAGATATGAAAAGTGTCGGACAAACATATGTTACAGGAGCCAAGCTAAATGATAAAGCTCAATTACAATTAGTAGCCTTGGATACAGAATTAGCAGATACGGTTTCTGTAAAACTAGGTTCTGTAAAAACAGGTGACTATTATGAGCATCCTACTCATTGGAAGAAGACATACGACCAAGTAATGAAAACGAAACAGGCACAAATGACAGAAGTGTATGAAGATGTACTAGGTACATGGGTAACAATTTTAGAGCCAATTAAAGATGAAGATAATAATATAATTGCAATTGTTGCAGCAGATTTGGACGCATCTATTATTCCTCTTACAAAGAAAGAATTTATAGTGCACGGTTTACTATTTATAATCATTTCATTAACAATCGCAATTACAATTCAAATATTCATTTCACGAAACTCTCTATCGCCTTTAAAGGATTTACAAGAAGGGTTACGTAAAGTTGGTGAAGGGGATTTAAGTATTAAATTGAATGAAAGGTCTGATGATATAGGGATAACTAATATCTATTTTAATAACACTATTAAAAGGTTTAATAGGATTATAGATAAAGTAAGGCAAACTGCTGAACAGGTTTCGATATCTTCACAGGAATTGTCGGTAAGTATAAAAGAGAATAGCATAGCCTTTAAAGGAATTGCAAGTGCTATTACAGGATTAAATTTAGGAGCACATTCTCATGAATATGTAGTGCAAAAATGTTTAGGAATTGTTCAAGAAATGGAAAGTAAGCTGAAAGAAATTACAAGAGCTGCAGAACAAGTTAGGAATACTTCGGAAGACATGGAACAGCATTCTGGAGAAGGAAAAGATTTGATTAAGCAAATTGTGAATCAAATGAAAAGAAACCAAGATACAGTTCAAGATGTATCTTCTAGTATGTATGCATTAGAAGCACGATCTAAGGAAATTAGTGAAATTCTTACTGTAATTACAACTATGTCAAATCAAACAAGTTTATTAGCTGTAAAGGCCTCTACTGAAGCCTCATGTGCTAGAGAGGTGGGGAAAGGATTTTCAGTTGTTGCGGATGAGGTACGTATATTAGCGGAAAGAACCGAGGCATCTGCAAGGGATATAGCTAAATTAATTGATGAAACCCAAGCTGAAGCAGATGAGGCTGTAAGATCCATACAGAAGAGTTCAAAGGAAGTAGAATCAGGAATAACACTTGTTCAAAGTAGTGGTGCTTTCTTTGAAAAGATTTCAGAATCTGCACAATCTGTTACAAATCAAATTAAAGAGACTTCGAATAATTCAAGTGACATTTTAAAAGATAATCAAACTATTGTTCAGATTGTAAATGAATTATCATACATTACAAATACATATGTGAATAGCAGTAATGTAGAGATAATTATGAAAGAGCAAGAACTGTATGTACAAGATATTGCAGAGTTGGCAAATTCTTTAAAATGGCTTTCCCAAGAGTTACAGGAGTTAATAGGGGAATTCAAAAGTAAGTAGGATAGGAGAAAGTGTAGGTATAGGTATGACCTATACCTTTATTTATTCCCACCTAAGGGATGAAAGCTTAGGTATATATGAAAAATGGCTAAACGAATAATTTTTTATGCATATTTTGTTGGAAATAGAGCATGATATTACCAAATTCAACGGAGGTGTGTAAAAAATGCAAATTCACGAAAATAATAATTCAAACGAAATCTTAATAGCAGCTGCAGCAAGTGCAATTGAACAAATGAAATATGAAATTGCACAGGAGTTTGGTGTTACTCTTGGACCGGATTCAACAGCAAGAGCAAATGGTTCAGTAGGTGGAGAAATTACAAAACGTTTAGTTCGTATGGCGCAAGAGCAGTTATCTGGTCAATATAAAATTCACTAAAGTTAAAGGTATATCCCATAGAAGGGATATACCTTTTTAATTTGCCTTTAAATGAGGATAGTGAAAATTTTTATTGCTAGTTAAATTTAGACACTGCAAATTTGGCTGTGAAATTCATCTTCTTCATGTAAGAAGAATTTACTCCTGCTTGAAATTGAACAGAAATATTACCGTCTTTTTGTGCTTTGAATACGCGACCGTATGGTGAATTAGCATTGTATGTGCCAATTACTTGATCATCCGCATCAAAGACTGTATAAGAAATTGGGAACCCGGAATTTTGTACAAAGACCGTAAGTTCTTCCCCTTTATTAAGATTAAATGATTCTTTTTGAGAAACTTCATAGGAACTCATAGAGTAATATTTTGTCACTTCTTGAATTTCTAAATTCGTAGTTGCCGCACTCGCTTTTGGTGCCTCTATTCCTGGTAAGTTCATACCTGATAGTACTGCAATTCCTAATGCCCCTGCTAAAATAACTTTTTTCATAATGCTAATGCCTCCTTTAATATATTGTGAGATTTGAAAACGAAGTGAAAATATCACTTCTTGAAACCATTATAGTTACAATGAGAATGATTTTCAATGAGATTTGATATGTAATTCTGCATACATAAGATGTCGATATAAGGTAATCTATCCGAAGTTTAAAGTATTTTTAAAGAAGGAGAGAACAACTTTTCAAAACTATGAATGGTATGGTAGCTGATTTTTACATACGTTGGTTCTATAAGTGAATATTTTGTTGTTTTTTATTGTGCATTGCATGTAAACAAACACTCAAATATTGATAAAGTTGTATAAAATGGAATTATTAATTAAAAACAAAGGATTACATGCTATAATAAAGATGCAATAAGGTTCAGCATCATAATCTTATTGTGTATATTTAGCCTATGTATGTCGTTTGTATTAAAAATAAGAAGTCTCTCAAAAAGAGGCTTCTTATTTTTTGTATGGAGGGGGATTACAGATGATTGATTATTATCAAATTTTTTATTTACTATCAACATATCTTTTACATACATGTTCAGGGGAATTCCGAAAGTAGAACAGAGATTATTAATGTATAAGGGAAATATTTAATTAAATATCGATATATAACAATTAATGTATTTTATGTTAATATTAATATGCTAGGAAATGAATTATATAAGACAAATGAAATTATTTGTAATAATAAGTTATAGAAATAAGGGGATTACAGTATGAAACTAACAAAAATGCTTTTAATAGGAGCTACACTTGCTACGACGACATTAACATCGTTAACGAATGTACAAGCAGACACAACGTTTAAAGATGTTCCTGCAAATCACTGGTCTTATGATGCAATTATGCATCTAAAAGATAAAAAAATGATAGCTGGCTATGGAAATGGAATGTTTGGATTAGGCGATAATATTACGCGAGGACAAGCAGCTCGTCTGCTATATGTGTATCTACAGCCATTACTTGTAGGTGATAGGTTTGAAGATCAATTTAAAGATGTAAAAGGTACTATGTTTGAAAAAGAAATTTATGCTGTTGTCAGTTCGGGTCTTATGAATGGATATGGGGATAATGAATTTGGACCAAATGATGTATTAACTCGTGAACAATTAGCGGCAATTTTACAAAAAACATTTAATTTAAAGCAACAATCTATAACTACTTTTAATGATGTGGAAAAAAATTATTGGGCTACTGAGGCGATTAGTGCCCTACAAGAGAACAAAATTGCTGTGGGCACAGGTGACAATTTATTTGAGCCTAAAAAAGTAGTAACTCGTGAGCAATATGCACAGTTTCTATATAATGCAATGCGTAAGTTAGAGAAGCCAGGGCAACCTGAAGTAATGCCTTTGGGGATACCGAAATCCATGGTGACAGATGATTTCACTTTTGATAAATCGTTAGTGGATATTGTTCCTGTGTATAGTAAATCTATATCTAAAGAGGCGCAGAATCTCATTAAAGAGATAAATGAGAAGTATAATCTAGATATAAAGTATTGGGAAACAAGTGCTGTAATATATTTAGCTTCATCTAAAATGGCAAAAGAAAATAAAGATTGGTATGGACCATTGAGTATTAATGAAAAGGGCGGTAATAATTTTACTATTAGCTTCGAAAATCATAACCCATCTATTGAGTTGACGAAAAGATGGGTTACTATGATATACCCTGATTTAAATCTAGATAAAGAGATTGATAGATTGGTCAAAAATGTAAATGTGGAATATGCATTTGATAAAGGCAGACATAAAATAAAAATGGGACAAATGGCTAATTATAAGAGCTGGTACATTTATATTGGTGAATAATTAAGATTTTCCAAGGGCTTACACTGATAAAAGAAGTTATTATTTTGATTGAAGAGGCAAGTAATTGGATTGAAACAAATATTCACTATGTAGCGTAGATTTTTAATAAATTATGAAAAAACGTAGAGTTGATTCATATAACACTGTTGTGAATTAGTACTGTATGAAAAATGTAACGTCTAGGAGCTAATTTGAGTAGGGCTAATAGAAATGATGAAGTTTATAAAAGAAAATAGAGAAGAGCAATTTCGTAAATTAATTGCTAATAACGAGCGAGAAATTGCAAAAAAGAAGAGTTAATCAAAAATTAACTCTTCTTTTTATTTAAAAATAAACTTTATTTCTATACCCGTCATACCACAGTTTATTAATTAGATTGTGCATAAGATCAATTTTTACTATAAAAGAGATTTAAATGGGGATAAATTAGCATTCGTGAGCCAAATTTGATAGAAAAATAATCCCTCTTATAAGAGGGGTTTCTAATAATTATTTTGAGATTATACATTTAAAATTAGGTGATAAGATAATTGGGATAAGTAAAAGTGATAAAACGTATTTTAATCGTTCGAATTATTTTGGTTCTGGATAATGATGGTAGTATGAGGTTCTAATAAATTTTTAATAGACATTTGTTAATTTAGCAACTCTAAATGGATGAGTGTAAAAGAGATTTAATACATTAAAAGAGGAATACATATTATTGAGATTAACTAAAAAATTTAAAAGGCCTTGTCATTAGAGACAGGGCCTTTCAAAAAGGGAAACAATTGACAACTGAAGGTAACTTTATATTACCATTATTGGGATTCTAGTTCCAATTATTTATATTGAGAAATAAAATTACTATTTTGTAGAGTGTGAGATGGAGTGATGCAGCTTATAGATTTTGCAAGAATGGAAGGTAAAAGCAGAATGTTTTATTTGCTTTAAACAAAGGATAGGAGAAGTAATTTTGCTTAGCAAAGCGTGTTAATCATAGTTCGAAGTTATGTAAAAAACTGTTTTCAGGATAGGAGCCCTTTTGTTTTAAGAAGAGAATATATTTTCTCAACAGGACAAATGGTTATTATCTATAAGTACTATTTATAAGGATAATAAGAAAAGTAGAAATTAATAATAAAGGAGAATGCGAAATGAAAACAGTAGTATCTGATAGAGATTTAGCTGAAATCCGCGAAGAAGACGTAGATGTTTTAAAAGTAATGGCACATCCGGTGCGATTACAAATTGTAAATGAATTAATGCACCATAAAATGTGTAATGTTACGCAGTTAACGGAAATACTAAGACTCCCACAATCTACTGTTTCACAGCATCTATCAAAATTAAGGGGAACTGTACTTCGTGCAGAAAGAAAGGGATTAGAGATGCATTATTATATAGATAATGCTAAGGCTCGTCAGATTGTTGGAATTTTGGGCTTGTAGGTTAATAAAAAGCAAAAAAGTTACCTGTTATTAAGCAGGGAACTTTATATATATAATAATTTTATTTTGTGAGGATTACTGTGTAAATAAGAAAATATTGTTCATAGAATTTCTGTACCTTTCAAAGGAGTGTAATGAAATAAGATCTACTAATTTGTTTTCAATAGAGCTTATAATTATGTTTATGTTATTAAATATTTTTTTGGTTACCTATATTGATGGAATTTAGCTAATTCATAGGAAGATGTGGAGTAGGTTTACTATTTTCTTTATAAATAATAAACCTACTGTATTAACTGAGTTTTCTTATAAGAATTATAACAAATTATTTTAGTAATAAACAGACTTGAAGTCACTTCCTAATAAATCGTAAAATTTACATGTAAGGTAAATACAGGAATATTTGGAGGTTGTTATGAAAAGGTTATTAGCAAAATCATTATTAGGTATTTCAGCATTTTCTCTATTAACTACATCATTTACTATGAGTACGCAAGCAGCGACTCATGAATTAGATAATGTACCGGTTATTAGTGTAGAAACAGTAGAAGATAGTAAAATTGAAGTGGCAGAATTTAATCAAGTAGAACGATTTGCATTCCCATTAGCCATTCCTGTGATTATTTGGGGTGCTAGAGGCGCACAAGTAGTTCATAAGGTATGGAAAGCAGGTAAATTAGTTACAATTGGATCTGCTGTTGGTATTTCTGGAATGAAAGCACAAGATGTCATTGGTAAATATAAAAAAGGTGCTATTAATAAGGAATTTCCAGGATCGATGAAAAATAAAACTGTGAAGGAGATTGAAGATTTAGCTAAAAAAGGAAATAAAGATGCGAAAAAGGCAAAAAAATTACTAACAGATAAGAGGTTTAACAAGGGTGATAATAGAAAATGAGTATAATTACTAAAAGTGATATTTTAAATACAGTAGATTCATTTTTTTCTTATGAAAGACCTACGGATAAATCATCAGTAAAAATTTTGAAGCCAAATGAGAGGTTACTTTCTTTAAAGCAAAATAGTCAAGAAGATAATATAGATAAAATTTGGTATACCGAGTTTCAAAAATTATACTCTAATAATGCAGTTGTTAATTGGACGGATTTACCTAATAGCCAGTGTTTAGAGTATAAGGTTTTAGCTCACAGTAATCAGAAAATTTTAGATGATGATATTGAGTTAATTAAATTATTAGGCGGAAAAAGAGTGGATTTAAGGATATTTATTAGTTTACTGGGAAATTATTATTACTGTATGTTAGAGGAAACTAGCTATATTAAAGAAACAGACGAATGGAATTTCAATAATATAAGTGATAGTGGACAATACGTTAAACTTCTAGAAGAGGCTAAAATTTTCATGGATAAAAAAGGGTTTAGTTATATCTCTAAAGAGTTATTAAATACTACATTAGAAGGTATAGAAACAGAATATATTTCTTGTAATAAGGTTACTTTATTTAATTGCTTATTCTCTGAATTTGAATCTATAGATTAATAATAGGATGATAGCTTTCATTTTGATTAATAAGCTATGAGGAACTTTCTTAAAACAATATTAATTATTAGGTTACTGTCAAATAGATATATAGACTAAAAAACCTTCCTTAATGGAAGGTTTTTTAGTGCTTAATTTAAGTAGGATGGGAATAATATGTAAAAACCTGATAGTATAATATGTAATTTTAGGAGAGTAAAAAATATAGGAGAGACCAATTGAGTTATCCATTAAAGGAGATTGCTACATGTATAATTATAATCAATGTGGAACAGAAATAATTACGCAACTGCAAGATAGATATAGAGAATATTGCCCGAAATGTGAAATGCCTAGGCCGAGTAGCTTATTGTATTATAATTTATATGAGCTGCTAGAATATATGGAAGTTAATGAATACTTGAGTAAGGAAAGTATGCTACATAACTTTCTAAAATGGGAATTTGAGTTAACGAAAGGAAATATATTCAAGATGTATTTAGATGTAGAAAGATATGATCAAGTCGGGGATGAGAATTTTACAAAACAATTAAAAACATATATGAAAGGGCTCCGCTCAAAATTAAATGTCAAATATGAGGATGATTATATCTGGGTTAAGGTTAATTAGTAGGGAATCTACCTATAGTGTGTTCTAGTTTGAAAAGATAGTAAGAAATAGAGAGGAGATTAATAGTAATGGAAGATTTAAAGAAGGAAGTAATAAAATTTCGAGATGAGAGAAATTGGGGACAATTTCATAATGCAAAGGATTTAGCCATTTCATTGAATTTAGAAGCTGCGGAATTGCTTGAGACTTTTCAATGGAAGTCCAGTCAAGAAGCAACGGAAACTAAAATGCAGGAAATGAAAGAAGAAATAGCTGATGTAATGATTTACTTGCTTCTGCTAAGTGACCAGTTAAATATAGATTTAGAAGAGGCAGTACAATCTAAACTTATAAAAAATGCTGAGAAATATCCAGTAGATAAAGCATTTGGAACGAATAAAAAATATAACGAACTGTAGAAGGAATAATTATAGTGTTATATTTTCAAAAAATATCTTGATATAAACATGTGTCTTTTATAATATATAGGTATATTGTTAGTTTATTTGATTCCGTTTATTCCCACACCTGATGTGTAGTGGTTGAGTTGTAGAAGTAAGTTTTGTTCTTACTTTAATTTTGAAAGGGCTTCTTTGAGCCGATTAGTGTAAATAGCTTATTTTGCTATACACAATTAATCGACTTGAGGAAGCCCTTTTTGTTTTGGGTGAAACAAGTATGAAAAAGTATTTCTGTATACAATAACAGATTAAAAAAGGAAGTTTATATAGGAGGAGAACAATTACGAGTAATTGTTTTGTAGGGGTATGTAGTTTTTTAAATTTAATGTATGAATAGTTAATTGTTCAGTTTTAGTAACTAAATAATAATGAAAAATAGGTGGGGATGAGTATGAAATTTAAAACAGAGGAAGAACTAGTAGCATTTACGGAAGGAATTATTGGGAAGAGTTTTAAAGAAATTGATACAAAAGGAATTTTACAAGGAAATAGTAACGATAAAGGAATATTGGGTAAGGTTGTTGAGACAGGATTTTACGAGTATGAATTAAATAATTGTCCTGAGGCAGACTTTGGAGAATTAGGAATTGAGTTGAAGGTGTCTGGTTTTAATAAACTTCGAAATGGATCATGGTCGGCAAAGGAAAGAATTTCTTTAAGCTTGATTAACTATAAAAATATTATTCATGAAGAATATGAGTTTAGCAAAGTTGTTTCTAAGAACAAAAAGTTGCTAATTATTTGGTACGAATATATGAAAGGTGTTCCGTATGGAGATTTTATAATTCGAGATTTTCAACTCTATGATATGTCGCAAGATGAAGCAATAATCAGAAATGATTTTTATACAATAAAGCAAAAAGTGCTAGAAGGATTTGCTCATAAATTGTCCTAGGGTGATACTGTTATTTTAGGGGCAGCCACAAAAGGACAGAAAGGACAAAAAGCCAAACAGCCTAATTCGGAAATCTCTGCACCTACAAGAGCATTTTCCTTAAAAAACTCTTTCTTTCGTGGTGTTTTGAGAAGTCATGTAGAAAGAACGGATAGAGGTGAAAAATCTAATGTATTTGTCACACCTGAAGGATACATTTGGAATCAACTAAAACCGTATAAGGGGATGAATCAATTAGATATATTAAATCTTTTTGAGAAGCGTGATCCAGCTAAAAAAATACCTAACAGTATTAGTAAAATGGTATCTAATAGGATAATAGGTACAGATAAGGAATTACCAGAGAAGCATGAGGTATTCAGTAAATCTAATTTTCTAATTAAAAATATACCAATTCGAGAGGATAACAGTCCTATAGAAAAAGCAACGTTCAGAACCTTGCAACTTGCAGATTTTGAAACTTCTTGGGAAGAGTCTTCCTGGAAAACATTCTTTGAAGAAGTAACTTTCATATATGTAGATTATCTAGGAGAGAAAGATGGTAAGAAGCTAGGTAATGGCCAAAGGATTCTGGATAAAATTTTTAAGGTTACATTTACTCCTGAAGAAGTAGATGAGTTTGAGAAAACTTATAACATGATAAAGGAGACAATTGAAACAGGGGACATTCGTATACTTCCAAAAGTTTCACATGATTTAGGAAAGGAACTTAAATTGGTTGTTTCAACAAAAGGAAGTGGTACAGGGGGCGATGAGAGATTTTTTGATGATACAAGAGAAACATGCTTTATGTTAAATAAAGATTGTATTCATCAGAAGTTTAATGAAGCTGTGATTCTAAAGTAGATACGTAATTAATTTACGAATTAAATTACAGCAAAACAATCATATAGAAGTTTCGTAGATGACATAAAGGCTCTGATTATAAGAGGAGAGAATGGAAGTCTACTGTTAATCAACAAAAAACGTATCAATTGATACGTTTTTTGTTGTTGTTCAGGTAAATATGAGGTATGATTTGAAAGGGGAAAGAACTTTAATGCGCATTAGCTTACAAAATAAGGAGACAAAAAAGCACACTAATTTTACAATTGGTGAGATTGAGCAGTACATAACTGAGCTTAAAAAATTAATTAAAAATAATTGATTTACGATTTCTCGAAGTGAAAAAAGGAAAGAGAATATTGAATTTTTAGAGGCTTATAAGATTAATGTGAGTAAAGTGAAAGAGATTCTTCTTAATATAGGAGTACATGATTTTTGTTATGCAGTTGATAATAAAAATCCAAATTTTTCTTATGAAAAATTGTATATCTTTAGTCCACAATATGAGCTAGATAATTGGGGACAAAATAAGTCGGTAGACATATATGTTAAGACGAATCTAATTGAAAATAAGGACAAGAACAAATACATGATTGTTGTTTCTTTTCATAAAAGGAATAAACCAGTCACTTATCTTTTTAGATAAAGATAAGTGACTTATGGTTCTATAATGAGGGAGGATTTTTATGTTAGTTTTATGTGAGTGTTGTCGAGTTATGGTGAAGTATTCTACTAAAGATGTTCCAAAAATGACAGTCATTAGAGGGAAGCAATATCATTACGTGGGTAAAGAAGCAAAATGCGAAGAGTGTAAATCTGAAATATTTGTTCCTGACATTCATGATTATAATTTAGAACAATTAGATCATACATATAGGCAACAGGAGCAGTTAGTTACTATCTCTGAGATAAGAGGGATTTTAGAAAAATATAAGATTGGAAAACGTCCATTATCTTTACTCTTAGGTTGGGGTGAAGTTACCTTAACAAGGTATGTAAATGGGGATATTCCGACAAAGCAGTACTCGGATATATTGAAAAGATTAAGTAGGGATCAAACTTTTATGCTAGATATTCTGGATAGAAATAAGGATTTAATTACTCAAAAAGCATATAGGGTTTCTAAAGAGGCAATTGTAAAGCTGCAGGAAAATGAAGAATTTACTTCTACACAGACTACAAAAATTGAGACAGTTACTAATTATTTGCTATATAAAAATGATGATATTACTCCTTTAGCCCTTCAAAAACTTTTATACTACGCGCAAGGATTTTGTAGGGTGTTTACTGGAACATATTTATTTGAAAATGATTGTGAAGTAGGAAGTAACGGCCCGGTATATCGAGTTATTTTGGATAAATACAAAGGATATCAGTAC
This sequence comes from Bacillus sp. IBL03825, assembly GCF_024712505.1. Taxonomy (NCBI): domain Bacteria; kingdom Bacillati; phylum Bacillota; class Bacilli; order Caryophanales; family Bacillaceae; genus Bacillus; species Bacillus sp. IBL03825. The sequence goes on from NZ_JAMXKE010000002.1 coordinate 33,493, forward strand.
GACAATCTTGAAGTTAATGATGATAGTGCAAATCAGTTAACTCAAATAGAAAAGGAACTATTAGATTGTGTAGTTAACACTTTAGGGTGTTATAGTGGGAAGAGTTTAGAGAAAATGATTCTATTTGACTTACCATGGGCAGTAGCTGATCTAGAATTAGAAGATAATAATTTGTGTAAACCTATTTTAGAAAAAGAGGAGATAGATAATTGTTTTAATACAATGAAACAGGCATATAATTTAGTTACTATTTCTGATATTAAACAATATAGTATAAGGGTATTTGAAAATATAAACAATTAATTGTTGTAATTATATTATTTTTAATATGATTGATATATCGATTTTTTTACTGTTAACCAAACCCCTGTAAAGGTATTAAAAGATAGTAATAATTACAAAGGATAAGGAGTGCAGAATATAAACACTTTTAACATGATGTAAATATGCATATTAAATAAAATGTAAAGTGAATTCATACATTATATGGTAAAATGATATATGTGAATACGTCTTATGAAGTGAATTTTATGCTTTGGACCTTTAGCTCAGCTGGTTAGAGCAAACGGCTCATAACCGTTCGGTCGTAGGTTCGAGTCCTACAAGGTCCATTTATAAACAAGGAGAAAGCACTCAAATGAGTGCTTTCTCCTTGTTTATAATAAATAAAGGGGTTTGTGACATGAAAATAATTGATTTAGAGACAGAAAGAAAAAAGAAGGAAAAATTAATGGTAACTATTCCAATTATAGAACTAATGTATGGAGAAAAAGGGGAAATTGAATTTAAAGTAGTAGGAAAAAAAGTTGTTCCACAATCCATGTTTGAGAATTAAACTACTTTTATTTCTTATAGGCTGTAGGGTCGTTATGTGGGAGATTTCTAAGTATGGAATCCTCTTGGGTACCAATAAAAGGAAAAACTAAAAGTTATGTTCGAAATGGAGGTGAATTTATAGTGATAATGGTAGATTTCTTGTAAAATACACAAAAAGACCGTCACAGTATTGTGACGGAAAATAGAAAAATTCTGATGACTTACTACTATTATTGTTTATTTGGAGTTTTTAAAGCATCTAACACTATTTTGGTTGCTTCTGCAATAAGTTTATCATCGTATTTAGCATCCTCTTTGTCATGATTAGAAAGTATTGCAAGAACAATTGGCTTTTTATTTGGTGGCCAAATAATTGCAATATCATTTCGGGTTCCATAAGATCCTGAGCCAGTCTTATCAGCTACTTCCCATTCTCCTGGAACTCCAGCACGAATTAAGTTGTCTCCCGTAGTATTCCTTTTCATCCAATCTTTTAATAAATCCCGTTTCTCAGTTGAAAGTACATCTCCTAGCGCGAAAGCCTGAAGACTAGTAGCTAATGCCTTTGGGGTACTAGTATCATGAGTCTCTCCTGGATGCACTTCGTTTAATTCTGGTTCAAAACGTTCAGGGTTTGTAACAGTATCTCCTATTTCTATCAGTGATTTTTTGAATTCACTTGGCCCACCTAATTGTTTAAGAATAAGATTTTGTGCAGTATTATCACTATATCGAAGGGAAGCATCTGCAAGCTCTTTCAGAGTCATACCTTTATCAACATACTTTTCCGTAATTGGATTGTAATTAACAAGATCTTCACGAGTATACAGAATTCTTTGATTTAGATCTTCCATTGATTTCTTTTTTAAAAGTACTCCCACAGCTAGAGCTTTGTGGGTAGATGCGTATGCAAACCGTTCATCTGATTGATAAGTAACGGTTTGATTTGTATCAGTGTCCAAGGCATAAATACCGAGTTTAGCATCAAATTCTTTTTCAAGCTTAGCAAAAGAATGATTAACTGTATTTTCTTGTTTGGCTTGTTTAGGTGGTTCAGATTGAGTATTAATATTGGAACAGCCTATAAGCGTTGCGCATGAAAGAAATAATACAGGTACAATCTTTTTGTAAGGTAACATGTTAAAAAACTTGTTTAAGACTATCATAAATTTTCAACCTCTTTCAAAATTAAATGGTTTTTGTCTAGGTGTTCTAAATATCAATACAATTAAAGAGTGTATAGGGTAACACTCTTCTTGCATCACTCTTATCATAAACACCTGTTTTATACGTATAATTAATAGACAATCTAAGTAGCAAGTTTGTTCCATTTAAAGAGAAATAAGAAGATGTTTTTAGAATTCATTATCTTAAACAATAGACATTTAGGGTAAAGGAGATTTATTTTAATCCCATAATTGTGGAAACGTTAAAGTAGAAATTTAATATTTTTTGTAAAAAAGAATTGACTTTCGATTATGTTGTAACTAATATGGTTACATGATATGTAACTTATTTAGTTACAAAAAAGTCCTGTTTTAAGAAAAAAGATTTATATATGTAATTGAGGATAGCGGTCTATACGTTGTCGTCCAGTACAGGAAGTTACTACTATATTAACAACTATGCATATTCTAATCGGTAGTGTTTTCTGCTTTAGAGCCATAACGTGCAGAGTTATCTTTTATGAATAAATTTAGTTGATTTTTTTTTTGGAAAGATTAGTTTTTGGGGAAAATAATAAGGTTTCTAAAAAAGATACAATTTTACAAACCAAAAAGCTAGCTAGGAATTTTTAAGTGATAGCTGGACTAGCTAATAAAAATAAAGGTAGGAGATTTAAATGGAGAAAAAACAAGATAACCTTATATACGTGTGGGACGCATATTGTGGATGGTGCTATGGTTTTTCAGAAAGTATTAAAGGATTTTACAAAGAACACACTGAAATGCCGTTAACAGTTTTATGTGGAGGATTATTTTTAGATGATCTACCAATAAAAAATTTCTCATATATAGAAGAGGGAAATAAAAGAATTAATCAACTTACAGGTGCAGAATTTGGTCCTTCCTATCAAAAATTGGTGGAAGAAGGGACTTTTAAAATGAATTCGAAAGATGCTGCAATTGGCTTTTCAGCTTTACGTTCATTAGCGCCAGACCGTTTGTTAGAATTCACGTCGGCTATGCAAAAAGCGTTTTATTATGATGGACAAAGCCTAAGTGATCCTGAGACATATCGTAAGATTGCAATTGAGCATGGTTTGGACCCTGAACAAGTATTAGAGCGTTTAAATGCGCAAGAAACCATTGTAGATGTCCAAAATGATTTCAATAAGGTTCGACAGCTTGGTGTTAATAGTTATCCTTCTTTACTTTTACAAAAGGATAATCAAATTATTCCTATTGGTGGTGGAGTAATGACGCCAGATAAAATTGAAGCACGTTTTAAAAATTTATATTAAGAAAAAGTAGGCTATAGTAGCAAACATGTTAGTTGATGCCAACCGAAATACATCTCCCGAATATATGCTGGTGCTATTACACTTTTAGGTGAATTGAAGAGGGAGCTTCTATCGGAACAAGATAAAAATATGTTAACTAGTTAATAACTTTAACAAAAGGAGAATAATATTCTATGTTTAAAACAATCGATATAAATCAAAAAGATGTAAAATTGACGGTGTTTAGTTCAGACGAAAACAGTTTTATGGTCACTGCAACTTTGGTTGAGAAAGCAGGACATGCATTTTTAATAAACTCAAAATTTACTCAATCTGATTCGAAAGAAATTGTGGGTTATTTGAAAAACAATAACTTATCTCTAGATAAAATCTTTATTATCCATGGGGATCCTGATTACTATTTTGGGTTAGAAAGTATTAAAGCTGCTTACCCAGATGCCATAGCGTATGCTACAGAGTCTACGGTTGAACATATTGTTCATTCTGTATTAGGGAAATTGAAAGTTTGGAAAGATGCGCTTGGAGAAAATGCACCAAGTAATGTGGTATTACCTCAAGTCTTTAAGGAAAAATCCATTGATTTTCAGGGACTAACATTTGAACTAGTAGGCTTAGACGATTACAGAACTAGCTTATTTAACAGAGAACTAAAATTATTAATTGGGGGAATAGATGTATTTAACGAAATCCATCTATTCTTAGCAGATACTAGTTCAAAAGCAGCAATGGAGGCATGGATTGAGAACTTGAAAGTGTTGCAGGCTTTAAATGCTGACGTAATTGTACCGAGCCATGGATCAATTGAAAAATCCTTAGATAATCATGCGATTACTGCAACTATGGCTTATTTAAGAACTGCAATTCAAGCTTCTGAGGAAAGTAAAACTTCAAAAGATTTTGTAGCAAAACTTGAAACAGCATATCCAGGCTATGCTAATAAAGGTGTATTAGAATTAAGTGCAAAAGTTGTAACAAAAGAAATGCCTTGGGGTTAATGCTATGATTGAACTACCCCCACTTTCACTTCGTTTAGAAGTGGGAGATTCCTAAGTAAAGAGTTCTATCGAACTCTAATTGATTAGGCTAACCCCGCAGTCCTTGCGGTTAGAAGCCTTATTGCTTCATTCTTTATATTGATACTTGCGTTAATATCCCTATCATGGTGTGTACGACAAGAAGGACAGTCCCATTTACGTAGGTTTAGATTTTTAACGTCTTTGTTTTGATATCTACAACAGGAACATAATTGGCTGGAAGCAAATGTTTTCGATACGACAATGACTTGTTTGCCATACCATTTTGCTTTATATTCCAACATGGTTCGAAACTGTGACCAAGATACTTCACTAATTGCTTTTGCTAACTTACGATTTTTTAACATATTCGATACTTGCAAATCCTCTATACCGATAACATCGTGGCTTTTGATGATTTCAGTTGAGATTTTGTCTAAGTAATCTTTTCTAGCATTTGATATGTATTCATGAATTCTAGCTACTTTTACCCGTTGTTTATTCCAACGAGAAGATCCTTTCATTCTTCTAGAAAGAACACGCTGTGCTTTCGCCAACTTATCTTCTAATGATTGGAAAAACTTCGGATTTTCATAGGATTTCCCATCTGACAAAATAGCGAAATCTTTGAGTCCTACATCTATCCCAATGTAAGAATGTGTTTTCGGAAGTTCTTGTACTTCTGTTTCAACTAATAGTGACACAAAATATCTACCAGAAGGGTTTCGACTAACTGTAGCATTTACAATACGTCCCGTTATTTCACGACTTTTGGCAAATCGAACAAGACCTAGTTTCGGCAACTTTATCCTGTTTCCTACAACAGCAATGTTTTCATTTGTTTGTTTTGTGATATAAGATTGTACGTTATTCTTCTTGGATTTAAAACGCGGGGCACTATTTTGTTTTTTGAAAAATCGTGTATAAGCATCCGCAAGGTTGCGAACAGACGACTGAATCGCAATACTATCCACTTCTTTGAGCCAAACAAACTCTTTCTTCATGGCAGGAAGTTTGGCAGAGCATGTACCATATGTTAAACCTTTTCCAGTTTCTTTGTATGCGTGATCCCATAGGGATAGGAAATGATTGAATACAAAGCGAGAACAACCTATCGTTTTGTTAATTAGAATTGCTTGTGCTTGATTTGGATAGATACGAAACTTATAGGCTTTATTAATTATCATTTGATTCACCTCCATTTCGGTATATGACTATTATATACCAAACGTATATTCGGTGAATAGTGAAGTAACACTTTATGTATGTCGAACAATTAAGATGGTTTCCTGCCATCTCTTGTTCGAAGCCAATTTATCTCCCACCTACTCACTTCGCGTTCCTTGAGGAAGGAGTATTGTTGGCTAAAATGATAAAATTAGAAGAGGTAGGTTTATATGAAATTAGAGAAAAATTTAATAGTAATAATTATTTCTGTGTTTATTTTAGGAATTGTGTCGACTTTGATATTTCAAGCTTCAACTGGTAATACCAAAGGTCATTCAACAAAGAGCGAGAATGTTGCAACAGTATCGAAAGATAATGTGACAGAAAAAGAAAAAAATAAAAAGATGGTAGTTGATTTCTATAATGAAGTTTTTAACAAACATAATATCGATATTATCCCTAAATATGTAAGTGAAGATTATAAGCAACATAATCCTTTTGTTGCTGATGGACGAAAAGCCTTCATGGATTTCTTTAAGGAGGACTTTGTAAAAAATCCAAATTCCTCTGCAGAGATTAAACGTGTAGTAGATGAAGGAGATACAGTTGCCCTTCATGTACATTCTCGTACTAATTCTCAAGATAAGGGAGTTGCTATAGTGGATATTTTTCGTATAAAGGATGGAAAGATTGTCGAACACTGGGATGTAATTCAAGAGATTCCAAATGAGGCAGCTAATAATAATACGATGTTTTAGGTAGAAGATATCTCTAACAATTGTTAGAGATGAATAGAATCTTGAAATTTAGACAAGTTAATTTTAAGCTGAGTAAAAATGAAGGGATGCCCTAGATATGGTACTAGGACATCTCTTTTTGTTTTAACGAGATTTAATTTATTATGATTTGTAGGGTGCTTATTGCATGTATATACTTATTACTTAATCCTAACCAACATCGTTTTAAAAATATGTTACCGTATTAATTTGTAAGAAAGGATGAACGTGGTCCGGCAAGACATGCATCTATACGATCTACTTGACCTTTTGTAAACATTACCATAGTATCATCATCAACATAATCCATATAGTTCATATACATATCACCATGAGGCACGTCATTACATGAAGTGTGAGGGAATGTAATCTTGGGATTATGTTGTGTAGCTTTATGTGAACTTCCGAAGTTTGGCACCCCTTGATTAGGCGTATCATCAACTCTATCTGAACCACTACAAACGTCAGGTAAACGTTCATCGTCACCCCAAATATGGCGTAAGTTGAACCAATGTCCAATTTCATGTGTGGCTGTACGTCCTAAATGGTAGGGTTCTGTCGCAGTACCTATAGTACCAAAAAATTTGTATGCTATTACAACACCATCTGTTTCAGATGGACCACCAGGAAATTGTGCATATCCTAAGACACTGTTACCTTCTTCATCTAAAATATTTGGACATACCCACAGATTTAAATATTTGTCAGCTGGCCATGCATCTACTCCACCTGTACTTTGTGATTTGACAGAATTATCATCCGCTAAAAATGATTGTTCATTTGTATGGGTACGAGTGATACCATTTATTTGATTTCCGTCAGGATCTTTTGTAGCAAGAAAGAACTCTACTCTAGCATCACTTACAGAATCTTTAAATGCAGAAGGTACATTTGCTATATCAGGGTTCGTTGCTCGAAAATCACGATTTAAAACATCAATTTGACTATGGACTTGTTCATCTGAGATGTTTTGTTCCTCAGTATTCCATACAACATGGACTACTACAGGGATTTTGACAACTGGTCTTTCTGATTCTATACGCGCACTATTCAGAAATTCGTTTGTGACACGTTCAATTTCTGCACGTGCATTTTTATATTGCTCAGACTCTTCTAGTAATTTTTGATGAAGCTCAATAGTTGCACATCTACGCAAAGTAGGTGTATTTGTTCTTTCTGATGAGTTAGTTTGATTTGGCATTTTAATTTCTCCTTTTAGCTGATATCCTGTAAGTTTCATTCAATATTTCAAATAATGTTTGATTCGAAAACTATTGTAAAAATGTTTATTGTTTTTTATTCTTGATAAATTCTTCAGTCATTTTTTCAATTTTTTCTTGTTCTTTTCTGTATTCTTCAGATTCCTTTAATAATTTTTCATGCATACTCATAGTTCCACAATTACGTCTGGTAGGGGGCGGGTCTTTAGAATTGTCTGTTGAGTTATGGAAACTTCCTTCATGAGTAAAGTTGTTCATGAAAATTCCCTCTTTCATTCTAAGTTTGTAACTTGAGAAGCAATATAAGATATATTCATTCGTAAAATATCGAGAGCAAGTGGATAATGGATATGCTCAAGAGTATCGTTAGCGGTATGGTCATTAGGATTCAAAGAGTCTTCGCCCTCTATTGTTAAAACAGCAGGTATTCCCTTATTAAGAAAAGATACATGATCACTATCAAATGGATTAAGAGATACTTTAACATCGATATCTGTATATAAAGATGATGCATTTTTTAATCCATTAATGAGCTCTTCAGATAAAGGTGAACCTTCAATTAATACTGCTGGTGTCGAAGTGTTTAATTTTCCTATCATGTCCATATTAATAACTGCTCGAATGCGATTTTTATCTGGAGTAGTTAGGTTCTCAACATATTGTTTACTACCTAATAATCCTTGTTCTTCTCCTCCAAAAAGGATAAAGCGCAGATCATGTTGTACGGGAATGTCTTTAAATACACGAGCGATTTCCAAAACTCCTGCACTACCACTGGCATTATCATCGGCTCCAGGGGCATTAGATGAAGGCCCTCCACTATGGTTAACAGAATCGAGATGGGCAGTAATAATAATTAAGTGTTTCTCTTCATCACGATTTGTACCCATTTTATTTGCGATAACATTTTGGCTATCTTCATTATTTACACATATTGTTTCGCTACTAGTTGTATATCCCATTTCATTTAATATCTCACGAGTCCACGTTGCGGCTTCTTCATAAAAAGAGCTAGTAGAAAACCTTGTTGGATATGAAACTAAATGTGTTAAATATGATTGGAACTGATTTTCGCTTATTTGATTAACTAGTGATTGTATAGAATTTACAAGTGTAGACTGATTATGAAAACTGCCGGAAATAAGTAATTCGTTTTCAGTATCATTAGTACCACCAGGGAAAATAGGTTCTCTCATTCTTATAATTTCACCACCTTAATTATATTTTTGCTTAGAAAGCAGTATTTCAAATATAACTTGTGAACGAACTCATACGTTTATACAAGCATTAACTGGTAAATTTACATTTATCATAGTTAATTATTTTTTAATATATATATGAAATTAAACGACATTTTTGGATGTAAATACCATTTGTAAGTATTGTTTAAATCTTAGATAATCCTCAAAAGTTTCAGGGTTAGAGAAATATAAATATCTTATTTTAAAAAATGTATTAGACTAAAAAATGAATATTAGATTTTTATAATGTAAAGAACGTGATTTTGAAAAACTTCTTTGAATAAAATGAGTGGCTATAGATTGTTGTTCATGGGTTTTAAAGAAAAAAATTAATATTCTTCATGATGTATATAAGGAGAAAATGAAGTTATATTTTCGATAAGTAAAAAATAAAGTTTTATGCTGCATTTTATATTAATCACATTCAAATCAAACAATAGCATCCGATGGTCTTTATTTAAATCTAATGGGGTGAAGTTAATGAGTCATAGAAATTCATCTGTGAATAGACAAAATGCAATATCTTTAATTCCATTCAAAGTATTAGAAATGACTTCAAGTGTAGCTGAAATACCTAGTGGAGTAAAACTGATACATGCTCCTTCAGTATGGGAGAAAAGTGAGAAAGGAAAGGACATAGTTATTGCGGTTTTAGATAAAGGTTGCGCTACTGAACATATTGATTTAAAAGATCGTATTATTGGGGGATACAACTTTACAACGGATTATGAAAGTGATCCCAATAATTTTTTAGACAACCACGGGCATGGTACACATGTAGCTGGAATAATTGCGGATTCTGAGAACAATACGGGAGTTATTGGGGTAGCCCCATTAGCTAAATTACTAATTTTAAAAGTGTTTGATGGAAAGGGAAAATCATCAAATGAATGGATTACAGCTGGAATCATTAATGCAATAAACTGGAGAGGCTCTAAGGGAGAGAAGGTTAGAATCATTTCTATGTCCCTAAGTGGAAAAAAAGATGCCTATTGCTTACATGAAGCGATAAAGTTAGCAGTAAAATAACATACTTGTTGTATGCTCGGCTGGAAATGATGGGGACTGTAGAGAAGAAACAAATGAACTGAGCTATCCAGGGGCCTATCAAGAAATAGTAGAGGTTGGTTCAGTAGATATAAATAAAAAATTGCGTGTAAAAGTAATTCTAATAATCATTTAGATTTAGTGGCACCAGGTGAAGAGATTTGGTCAACTGATAGAGATGGCGGATATGCTAAATTGAGTGGTACTTCAATGGCAACCCCACATGTTTCAAGAGCAGCTGCATTAATTATTAAACAAAGTGAAAAAGAATTTAAAAGAATATTATCAGAAAGTGAAATTTATGCCCAATTGATAAAAAGAACTACTAATATTGGATATTCTCTATTTTTGGTAGTAAATGGAATGATGGACTTATCAAGAGAGTGTTAAGTGAAATGTAACAGTGAAATCGTAGTAAAAACTCTACTATAGGCAAGAAGAGTTTTTTAGTGAGTCTATAGCGTTCTGGGGGATTAGTATTTTTATCATTAATAACAATAAATAATTATATATAAATATAATGTATTTATGTTATTATATTTATATTGGAAAATAAAGTATATTTTAGTTCGCAAAAATAATTAGGATAAGAAGGGGAAATAGCATGAAAATGAAAAAAATGATTTTAACAGGTGCAGTACTTGCAGCAACAACTTTAACAACTTTAACAAATGTACAGGCAGATACAACATTTAAAGATGTTCCTACTGATCATTGGTCATATAAAGCAATTATGGATCTAAAAGAGAAAAATATCGTAGCTGGTTATGGAAATGGCATTTTTGGTTTCGGCGATAGTATTACACGTGGTCAAGTTGCTAGATTGCTTTATGTATACTTGAAACCAGTAGATGTAGATGCTAAATTTCAAAACCCATTTACGGATATAAAAGGTTCTATGTTCGAAAAAGAAATCTTAGCAATCACAAAAGCAGGGATTATGAGTGGATATGGTAATGGAAAGTTTGGACCAAATGAGGTCTTAACTCGTGAACAATTAGCAGCTGTTCTAACACAAGCATTTGATTTAAAAGGAACAACTGTCACCACTTTTAAAGATGTTGACAAGAATTATTGGGCTACGAAGGCAATTAGTGCAGTGCAGGAGAGTAAAATTGCTGCTGGTACAGGAAGTAACTTATTCGAGCCAAAAAGAGTTGTAACACGTGAGCAATATGCACAGTTTCTATACAATGGAATTAAAAGTGTGAACAAACCAGAGACAAAACCAGAGACAAAACCAGGAGTAACGCCAATAGGTATTCCCAATGCGTTAGTGACAGATGATTTTTTCTTTGATAGATATTCAATTGAAATTTCACCTGTAAGAGAGCAATCTATTTCTAAGCAAGGTCAAAATCTTGTTACTGAAGTAAATAAGAAATATAATGCGAATTTAAGATATAGATACGTAGCATCAGAAATTGATCTATATACTCCTAATTTGCCAAGAATTATTGATTCTCATGGTTCATTTTCGTTTGTTGGGAAGGATGCAGATAATTTCTATTTCGTGTTTGTCGTTGACAAATCAACTGTTGAGCTAGCGAAAAACTGGATGCATATGATAAATCCGAATTTCACACTTGATAAAGAAATTGATAAATTAGTAAATCCAAATCCAGAATTTAAAAAAGAAATTGATAGTTTTGTAAAAAATAATAAGGATTATATCAATCGTTTTGAAAAAGATAATCATAGCGTAGAAATAGCTATAAGTCCTCTACATTCAATAAGCCCTGGAGAGTCTGTAGTTACTCTAAATCCAGATTACTCTATATTACACGTTTCTGTACAAGCAAAATAATATTTAAGTAATGTCTCGATTTTCGAACAGGGAAGTATGGACAATATTAGAGGTTAAAGATTTTTCGAAAAAGACCGACTGTTATTGAAATGCACCCCAATTGTTAGACACATAATTAACAATTGGGGTGCATTTTTATATTCGATTTAACTGTATAGATTCTTTTAACAATAAATACCATTTCATTTCTTTTGCTTTAACGATGGAGCATTCTCTTTTTCTCGTCAGCGTTTGAACCAATAATTAAAATGTCTTAATTGCTTTAGCAAGGCTTGTAAAATTCCAACAGTTCAACTGGTATATTATTTTTGTATGCTATACATGCTTTTGTATCACCAGGTTGAATGGTCTTTTTGTCAATTAACAAAAGCGCAGCAAACGTGTTTGCTTCTATCTCTAATTTATCAACGGAAAAGAATGTATTCTTACGCAGAAAAGGTGTATTTGCATGAGTATGTAGAACCGCATGTCCTAATTCATGAGCACAAACAGTTCTCTGCATAGATGGAGATAAATTAGTATTAATAACAATGAAACGATTTCTTTTTTCATATTTATAAAAACCATTTATTTCTTCATGTAAATCCCATGTTAGTACATGTATTTTTAAGTAATCTGCAAGCTCATAGGGGTTTGTCGTGTTGTATTTGTTGCTAAGTTGTTGGACTAGATCTCTAATGACGAATTTCAATGTATTCCCTCCTAAGCTCGCATCAGTTATCGTCTGGTTTACGATATTTCTTAGGCACGTATTTTTTATTGATTACTTTCGTTTGTTTTACAATATACTCCATTGCATCTAATAGTGATTCTACAGCTTCTTGACTCATAGGTTCACCAGAGAACATTAAGCCATCTTCTCCTTGAAGGTCTTTTTTTATTTCTTCCATTCTTTTTGCTATGTCTTTCTCATCTTTTGGCGTTAATTGCTTCTTAGTTTCGTCCGTAACAGCTCGTCCTAGTAAATAGTCAGCTGAAACTGAAAAACAATCCGCTAATTTAGTTAGAACATCATGTGGAGGGAATCTTTCTTCTGATTCGTAGTAGCCTATCATTCTTTGGGATACTCCAATTTTTTCAGCCAATTGTTTTTGTGTTAAATTTTCTTTTTTTCGTAAGGATTTTATTCTAACTCCTATCACATTGTTCACCTCTCTAATTGAACTAATTGTTCTCTTTGGATTTATTTTAGCACAAAAAGTTCCTTTTTGCATTGACAATGAACAATTAGTTCTTTAATCTATATTTAGAACTGATTGTTCTTACGGAGGTGGATTAATGGGTAACAAAATGTATGAACCGGAAAAGAAGTTATATAAAGAACTTGCTGGTTATTGTGGGGTTACGGAACGATATATTCGAATGATTGATCAAAAAGAAAGAATCCCTTCAATGAGAATTGCTAAAAAGATTGCACAGTTTTTTGATATGAGTGTAGACGATATTTTTTTAATAATAAATCGAACTTTAAGTTCTTTTTAACCTCGTGTAGGTGTGAAAAGGGTGGAAAATAAATTTCGTAATGAGAAAGTGAATAGTAGTGAGTACCGAACTTTGAAAGTAGATAATTGTTCTTAATAATAATGGAGAGGTAGATATTATGGGAATTCTTCGAGTTAAAAAGGATCATAATTATTCCGTCATCAATAATACAGGGTTAAAAGATAAAAGGCTTTCTTGGAAGGCGAAGGGGATATTAGCATACATACTTACACTTCCAGATGATTGGGTGTTTTATAGAGAGGAATTATCTCAACATGCAAAAGATGGTATTAATAGCTTAAGAGCTGGAATGAAGGAATTAAAAGAGTATGGATACATTAAAAGATTTCCGATTAGAGATGAAAAAAATAAAATTGTAAGATGGGAGACAATTATTTACGAAATCCCAGTGGTTGATTTTCCACCAGTGGAAAACCTACCTGCTGAAAATCCTGTTGATGGGAATCTACTGGTGGAAAATCGCAAGCTACTAAATACTGATTTAAAAAGTACTAAAAAACTAAACACTGATACACAAAATAAGGATCATCATCATGATAATAAGGAAAAATCACTCCCACAAATATTGATAAATGAAGATTTCAAAATAAGTTATAAATTTTTTCTGAAGAATGGAATATTGTTAAGTGAAATAGCTATTGCAGAGCTGGGTGAATTTTGCGAAGCATTAGGTAGTGAACTAATTTTGGAAGCAGTAAAGAGATCAATTGATGAGAATATACCAAAGTGGAGGTATGTACGTGGAATTCTTAAAAATTGGGAAAGTCAAAAAGTAAAAACAATTAATGATGTAGTTGTGTTAGATGCACAGTTTGATCTTTGTAAGAATAAGAAGCAATCTAGGTCAGGATATACCAAACGAAAAGAACTGGTACCAGAATGGCTACGTGAAAAAGAAGAAGTTCCAGAAGAGCAGCCTATACAAAATAATGAGTTAACTATTGAAGAAGAGCGTGAGAGATTAAAAGCTTTATTAAGAAAATATAAATCATAATTAATATTCGTGAATTCGATTAAAAGGATAATAAAGGTTATTTTACCTTTGGTGATATTAATAAGAAACAGAATTTAATTAAAGAAAAGTAGGGGGATTATTAGATGCTTGACTGGATGAAAGATTATCAGAAACTAGAAGAAGAAATTACGTATATAGAATTTAACTTAGACAAATCAAAAGCAGAGTTAAAGCGATGGACTAGTGGTGACTTGCAACATGTACGATTAACTACTGAATCAGAAGGTGCTAAGGTAGAAGGTCGTGTTGAAGCTATTGAATATGAATTAGGACATAAGATGAATGAAATGTTCGATTTAAAGATTTTAATTAATAAGTTTACTGGATTAGATCATCAAATACTTAAAATGAAGTATGTTGATGGAATGACTTTAGAACAAATAGCGTTTGACTTGCATTATAGTACAGGCTATATCCGACGAAAACATGCTGAAATAAGAAAGATTGTCAAGTTTTTAGAGGGGTTTTAATGTTTCCTTTTTGTAGGCTACATGCAGTGTACAGAAAGTATTGAAAAAGTGATTTATAGTAGTAATATAAGATTTCGACGAAAGAGCAACTATTTTATGGTTGCTCTTTTTGTTGTGAAGGAAGGTGAGCTACATGAAGTAATTTTATAGATTAATTGGTATTTGGCTAATAGTCATATTTAGTAAAGTAGTAGTATTTTAGACAAAAATAATAGGAAAATAAGGAGATGTTTAGTAATGAGTATATTAGCTGCTTCAGCTACAACAAAGAATCTACCACAACAAGTATTACGTTGGCAACCAATGGTAGAAAGTGAATGTTCTGCACAAGGAGTAACTGAGTTAATTCCTTACGTACTTGGAATCATTATGGTGGAAAGTGACGGGAATTCTGAAAAAACACCTGATATTATGCAATCAAGTGAATCCCAAGGAAGACCTGCGAATTCAATTAATAATCCGAAGGAATCCATTCACTATGGAGTAATGCACCTAAAAGGAGCTTTTGCAGATGCAAAGAATAACGGTATTACTGATTTAAGTGCTATTGTGCAATCGTATAATTTTGGACGTGCGTACATTCGGTGGTTAGCTTCTAATAATAAACAGCATTCATTATCTGTGGCAGACCTGTATTCTAAAACCGTTGTTGCACCATCTCTTGGTAATACAAATGGTACAATGGTTCGATATAGTCATCCTATCGCAGTGGCGTACAATGGCGGTTATCGATATAAAAATGGCGGGAATTTTTTCTACGCTGAAATTGTAAAACAATATGTAGATTTTAATGCAGGCGGTGTTCCGCAACCAGAGGGGATTGGGATGGCAAGATCAATATACTGGGAAGGATACGGCATTAACTACTACGATGGACCACATGGTAATTATATTGCGGACTTTACGACAGCAGCAGAAGTATTATACTGGGATGCGTACTGGGGAGAAGATAATGATGTTTGGTTAGATTTAGGTAGAAGCCGTTGGGTAAAAGCAGAGCATTATTATTGGAGACCTTTTAAAGCCATATCAAAATTTCCAGAAGGATATGAAGTAAGCTATTGTGATGGAATTGACGGAGCATACAAAGGAAGTATTAATTCAAAAGAACCTCTTACAGTATTCTTCCGTAAAGAAGGCTGGATTGATATTGGTGGGAATCGTTGGACACCAGAGAAACACTTTGACATTGTAGATATTCGATAAAAACAACTCTGTTAAGAGTTGTTTTTATCTTTAAACGGTGTTTTAGGTAAGAAGAGTTAGCTATATAGAATAATAGCTTTCGATATTTTTGGCTAATTTCAGTGACATTTAACTTATGGTTACAAGATGGATATTTTAATAGTAGATAACAATAGGGAAATGTTCTGTTTTGTTCATTTTGAGGTTGGAAAACCTACAATATATTTAAAAATAATAAATATAGACAATATAGAAATAGAAAGGAAGATTTATATGGCAACATTTATTTATCCAACAGATACAACGAGAGTAACAAGTGGTTTTAGGGGTGACAGACCAGATCATCATGGGATAGACCTTGCACAAGCAGGTTATCATCCAATTTATGCAGCAGCTGGCGGGCAAGTTAGTCGTTCTTATTTTTCAACTAGTTACGGCGAGTGTATTATGATTGTCCATAATATTAATGGAGTTACATGGGAAACCGTATATGCTCATATGCGAAGTGGCTCCCGTACAGTTAAACAAGGTGATTATGTTACACAAGGACAAACAATCGGGGTTATGGGAGAAACAGGAGAAGCCTATGGTCAGCATTTACATTTTGAAATGCATAAAGGCAGCTGGAATATGAATAAGAGTAATGCTGTGAATCCGTTAGACTACTTGGGAAAAGGTGGTGTTGTTGGTACACCGCAACCAGAGGGGATTGGGATGGCAAGATCAATATACTGGGAAGGATACGGCATTAATTACTACGATGGACCACACGGTAAATATATTGCGGACTTTACGACAGCAGCAGAAGTATTATACTGGGATGCGTACTGGGGAGAAGATAATGATGTTTGGTTAGATTTAGGTAGAAGCCGTTGGGTAAAAGCAGAGCATTATTATTGGAGACCTTTTAAAGCCATATCAAAATTTCCAGAAGGATATGAAGTAAGCTATTGTGATGGAATTGACGGCGCGTACAAAGGCAGTATTAATTCAAAAGAACCTCTTACAGTATTCTTCCGTAAAGAAGGCTGGATTGATATTGGTGGGAATCGTTGGACACCAGAGAAACACTTTGACATTGTAGATATTCGATAAAAACAACTCTGTTAAGAGTTGTTTTTTTATTCTTAAATTTTTATAGGAGAAAGAAGGCGAATGGAAATGAAAAAAATTGCAGATTTATCTCATCACAATAATTCAATAAATTGGGCTGCAGCTAGTAAGGAGCTAGACCTTGCTATTATACGTGTACAATATGGATCTAGGACAATTGATAAACGTTATAAAGAGTATGTGCAAGGCTGTAAAGACTATGGTGTCCCATTTGGGCACTATGCTTATGGATGTTATGTAAGTATTCAGGATGCTATTGTAGAAGCAAATGATTTTATGGCGCGCGCTGATAAAGAAGCAAAGTTTTTAGTATTAGATGTAGAAGATGACACATTAGCAAGTTGTGGAGCGGCTAACTTAGCAAAAGCTTCGCAGGCATTTATTGATACATGCCGTGCAGCAGGTTGGAAAGTAGGTCTATATGTATCACACCACATGTATACAAGCTATGGACTTAATACTGTGAATGCGGATTTCCTTTGGATTCCACGTTATGGAAATAAACCAGCGTATAGTTGTGATTTATGGCAGTATACAGAAACAGGTAGTCTTGCAGGCGTAACTGGTAATGTAGATTTAAATTATTTAAACAGTGAAAAATCTCTTGAATGGTTTACAGGTAAGGGTGGCGTTGTTGGTACACCGCAACCAGAGGGGATTGGGTTCGCAAAATCAATATATTGGGAAGGATATGGTATTAACTATTACGATGGACCACACGGTAACTATCTTGGGGACTTTACGACAGCAGCAGAAGTATTATACTGGGATGCGTACTGGGGAGAAGATAATGATGTTTGGTTAGATCTAGGTAGAGGCCGTTGGGTAAAAGCAGAGCATTATTATTGGAGACCCTTTAAGGCAATATCAAAATTTCCAGAAGGATATGAAGTAAGCTATTGTGATGGAATTAACGGCGCATACAAAGGCAGTATTAACTCAAAAGAACCTCTTACGGTATTCTTCCGTAAAGAAGGCTGGATTGATATTGGTGGGAATCGTTGGGCACCAGAGAAACACTTTGACATTATAGATATTCGATAAAAGGTTTAGGTCTACTCGTTTGAGTGGCTATTCGTTTTGGGTTCTGGCTAAGACCGGGAATAAAAAATGGTACTGTTGTCCTGAACTAAGTTGTTCTCATGCCTTGATTCAAGAAGGAATTGAGTAGATCAGTAATCAGTTTGTTTAAAGACTGCATAGATATTGAAACTATTCTTTATAAAGACATTAAAAAGCACGTATTTAAGTTAACAAAGAGCAAATCATTGGAGATTTTGGAGTAGTAATTTATATCTAGCTTAGACAATGGTGTATGGTTCAAGTGAAAAATCAATAAAAAAGATAGTGTAATCACAAATAAATTAAACACATTAGAAGATATTTTTAAACGTATTAATAGAAGATCTCTAAGTAAAATTAAAAACTGAAGAATTAACAAAAATACAACTGAAAAGAAAACAAAAACGGAGCAGCTATAAGCTGCTCTATTTTTGTTTTTTAGGGGGAGAGAACAAGATGACAAATCCTATCCAAAATAAACATCCAGAGGACAATCAATTACAGAGCCAAATTATCAATCAAATCATTCCTATCTTAGAGAAGTTAGTTATGCAATTCATTCAAAATCCAACTCCGAATGAGGATATGATGCCAGGTAATGATAATAAGTTTATGGAAATTGATGATGTTGTAGACAATTTAGTGAATGCTGGGATTATTACCGCTAGTAATTTTAATGTTAACGTAGAGCTATTTAGAGGTAGTCCAATTACGGTTTCCATTGTTAAAGCAGGGGATCCAGTAGTAGAAGTTCCTGCAGAAGTTGATGTTGGGGGTTCTATCGAGGGACATATAGATGAGAAAGATAAAAAAGGAACTAAATAATGAAACATAAAGCCAAGCATATTGTAGTGTAGGATTTTTTATTTTAAAGCAAATAAGAAGTGGGAAAGAGGTGGAAATATGGATGGTTTACAAGAGGTGAAAGGGGATGTTCACGAAATAAGGCAAGATATTAAAGACATACGATTAGAGATTAGAAGTTTAGAAATGCGGACAACAGGTAATGAAAAAGACATTATTAATATTAATAAGCAATTAGATAAGATTAGTGCTAATACAACATGGATCTTACGTCTTATTATTGGTGGAATAATTGGAGCGGCTCTGACTTTCTTCTTGAAAGGTGGCGGTATGTAATGATTGAAATTACGGCAATGATTGGGGTTGTTGTAGGATTATCACAAATTGCAAAAACAAATGGATTGCAAACGAAATATATCCCGATATTAAATTTGACGCTTGGCATTGTGCTAGGTGTTTTATTTTTGTCTCAAGATATCAAAATGAATATACTTCAAGGAATGATTATCGGATTGTCAGCAAGTGGATTGTTTGACCATACAAAAATTATGAAAAAGGATGACAATGGGAAATGAAAAAGAAATACAAACATATAATTCTAATAGGAAGACATTTTATATACTGCTAGTGAGAAGTATATGAGTGTGAAGTAATAGTAAAACCGACTCATAAGGAGCCGGTTTTTTAATTTATTTTTTTGATGCCCTATAACCGGCAGATTTTGCGTCGGCTTCTGAACAAAACATCTCTTCAGCTTTCGTTTTATCATAGAACTGTTGACCAGGCATATGATAAATTTTCTCGCCCCTACTATTTTTATTGCCTTTGATAGTACAAGTACCATTTTGTTCTATTACTTGATTTGTTTTGGGTTGAGTAGCAGATTCTTGTTTCTTTTGTTGCTCTTGTTGTTTCTTCAATTCTTGTTGTTTTTGCTGCTCGTCACGTTGTTTCTGAAGTTCCTGCTGTTTTTTTTGTTCAGCTTCTTGTTTTTTAAGTTCTTCTTGTTTCTTTTGTTCCTCTTGTTGCTTCTGAAGATCTTGTTGTTTTTTCTCGTCTTCCTTTGATTCCTCAGATTTCTTTGTTTCTTCTTGTTTAATAGTAGTAGCGGCTTTGTCGGATTTATCGTTATCCGAGTCTTTAGCGCACGAGCCAATTAAAATAATTAATAAAATAATAATACCTAGGCACCCAAAACATCCGCACCCTCTGCGCTTTTTTTCTTCTTTTTCATTAATTGCTTTTGCCATCCTAATCCCCCCCTTAAGTATTCTAAATTTCAATATACAGTATAACAGATGTTATAGGGGTATTTTACAAAAATAATGGATATTCGATTGGTCGTAAGAAAAGAGCTAATCCTTGTATAGAATTAGCTCTTTAATATTTATCATTTTAGCCAAGAAGACTCCTTCCTCAAGGAACGCGAAGTGAGTAGGTGGGAGATGAATGATGAATTGGCTTCGAACAAGGGATGGCAGGAAGCCATCTTAATTGTTCGACATACAGAAAGTGTTACTTTAACTATCTGCCGAATATATGTTTGGTTTATAATAGTTATATACCAAAATGGAGGTGAATGAAATGATGATCAATAAAGCCTATAAGTTCCGTATCTATCCAAATCAAGCACAAGCAACTCTAATCAACAAAACGATTGGTTGTTCCCGCTTTGTATTTAATCATTTCCTATCCTTATGGGATCACACATACAAAGAGACAGGAAAAGGCTTGACCTATGGTACATGCTCTTCCAAACTTCCTGCCATGAAAAAAGAGTTTGTTTGGCTAAAGGAAGTGGATAGTATTGCGATTCAGTCGTCTGTTCGCAACCTTGCGGATGCGTATACACGATTTTTCAAAAAACAAAATAGTGCCCCGCGTTTCAAATCCAAGAAAAATAACGTACAATCTTATACCACAAAACAAACAAATGAAAACATTGCCGTTGTAGGAAACAAAATAAAATTGCCAAAACTAGGTCTTGTTCGATTTGCCAAAAGTCGTGAAATAACAGGACGTATTGTAAATGCTACAGTTAGACGAAACCCTTCTGGTAGATATTTTGTATCACTATTAGTTGAAACAGAAGTACAAGAACTTCCGAAAACACATTCTTACATAGGAATAGATGTAGGACTAAAAGATTTCGCTATTTTGTCAGCTGGAAAACCCTATGAAAATCCGAAGTTTTTCCGATCATCAGAAGATAAGTTGGCGAAAGCACAACGTGTCCTTTCTAGAAGAATGAAAGGATCTTCTCGTTGGAATAAACAACGAGTAAAAGTAGCTAGAATTCATGAATACATATCAAATGCTAGAAAAGATTACTTAGACAAAATCTCAACTGAAATCATCAAAAACCACGATGTTATCGGTATAGAGGATTTGTAAGTATCGAATATGTTAAAAAATCGTAAGTTAGCAAAAGCAATTAGTGAAGTATCTTGGTCACATTTTCGAACCATGTTGGAATATAAAGCAAAATGGTATGGCAAACAAGTCATTGTCGTATCGAAAACATTTGCTTCCAGCCAATTATGCTCTTGTTGTGGATATCAAAACAAAGACGTTAAAAATCTAAACCTACGTAAATGGGACTGTCCTTCTTGTCGTACACACCATGATAGGGATATTAACGCAAGTATCAATATAAAGAATGAAGCAATAAGACTTCTAACCGCAGGGACTGCGGGGTTAGCCTAATCAATTAGAGTTCGATAGAACTCTTTACTTAGGAATCCCTCACTTCTAAACGAAGTGAAAGTGGGGGTAGTTCAATCACTGCATAATACGCGCGTTGAAGTGGACTTGGATTTCGTATTGTCTTTTGTAAGTATAGTATCCTACAGGAGCATCCTAGCGCATGATATGCGGAATATGAGTTGGAAAATTCAATAAAATAGTGATTTGAATAAAAGAAACCCCGCTTATCTACGGGGCTTCTAAGGGTAAGTGTCAAGCAATGACGTACTCGACTAATTAACCATATCATGAATTTTTTGGTAAAAATAGTGGAAAATGTGTCCAAATTAGTGGGAGCATTATTTTAAACAAAAACGTTATTTTGTAGAAAAAATTTAAAAGAACCCACATTTGAGGGGGTGGGTCCTTTTATAAAAACTAAGCATAATAGGGATTTCCTATATTTTACCAAAAATGGAGTTGGTATTCTACACGATAGTTGTTGAGAAAAGTTTTTCGCACAAAACAGAGCACTATACACAAGTGCTCTTAAAAAGGAAACCCTATTAGTGAAAGAAAACTATGTTAATAATATATATGCTCGTTTAATTAAATGGTGACAAGTTAAAAAATCATTTTGCACTGGATACAGATATATGTTGTAACAAAAAGTTACAACTATAGTTTAAACAACTATCGAAATATTATGCAGGAAAGAAAACTAAATTAAAAATTCATTCAGCACAACAATGCAATTAGCTAACTGCTTGTTGTACAAAAAATTTATGCTTATACGTAAAAAAGGCAGATAATTGACTAAGTTACCTGCCATGCACCAAACGAAACGGAGTAAAGAGCACCGATTTGAAAGAGAGTGGCTCTGGGAAGCTGACTTGCAGATAGTATGTGTAAAGTAAAAAAGATTATTCGTAAATGAGAATGAAAAATTATTTTATAAGGACGGGCATTCTTTTAGTTTCAAGTCTTTCAAAGTCTACAGGACAATATGCAAACGTTATGATAGGTTCTAAAGTTTCATTTGTTAAAAAAGTGTGGTTAATTACTTGGCCGGAAGAAGAATAGAATGTAATTTGGGTTTTTGAAATAGGAGGAAGGGTTATAACTAGCGGTTGACTTGACATATTTATCAACTCCTAAATTATTTGATGCTTTAAGAATTTAAAATGTATTCAATAAATATATATGAACTCATTTTATAAAGTTAGTACTTTGTGAATTGAGAAATTCAAAAAAATAGTTAATTTAATAAAAAAAGCAGTCAGCTTGCGCTAGGCTGCTTTGCTCCTTAATGGAGTTCTCGTTATGTAATTTAGATGAAAATACTACTTACTAGGAATAAAGCTCCTAGCAAAATTAGAGAATCAACTAAAATCAAGAACTGGTTTTTTTGTGGTTTTCGA
The DNA here is from genome assembly GCF_024712505.1 of Bacillus sp. IBL03825. Classification (NCBI taxonomy): domain Bacteria; kingdom Bacillati; phylum Bacillota; class Bacilli; order Caryophanales; family Bacillaceae; genus Bacillus; species Bacillus sp. IBL03825. Next base: position 56,302 of record NZ_JAMXKE010000002.1, read on the forward strand.
AATTCTTTTATCAAGCTTAAAACTGCAATCATTATGAAACATATATATAACAAAATCATAATTGTTTCTGTCATAACTAACACTCCTAATATATTGATAATTTAATTATATAACGAAAAGTATATCTATGTAAGTTTTTAACAAAATCATTATTTGAATAAAGAAGGGTACCGTTAGAGCGTATGGCGCTCTTTGACCAAGAACTATATTGCATATTTGTTATAGTCCGTATAAGTATATGAAAATTGAAAATAAGGCGTGAATTAAATTTTAATAAAATCGTTATTTGGTTACAGCGTATATAAACAAGGAAGAGCCTGATATGGCTCTCAGGCTCTTCCCTCAATAGCAAAGAGTAAGTCTTTTAATTACTCTTTGTTCATATAGTAAAGGATTGTTAACGAAAATCCAAGGCTCTTTATATTGAGAAATAAAGAAGAATTATTATGAAGAACCTCATCTTTTTTCGTAAATAAAAGAGCAGCAAGCAAAAGTTAACTGCTCAATACAAGGAGATACAAAGAAAACTACTTCAAATGAGTTATGGTATACAGCCCATATACAGTATTGACGGGAAATTTATTTTAAATCCAATTTACTTAAAGTAAATATCCCTATAGATATAATGGCTGCGCCTACTGCAGAACCTATCCAGTCTCTCAAGCTTAATGTATTTAAAGGGGTATCTGTTAGATCCATAATTAAAAGGATAGCAAAAATTAATATACCGAATGCTAAGCCTCCCCAAAATGTTTGTAACGATTTAATAATCTTCTTTCGGAATTTGTTCATAAAAATCATCCTTACTAATACTTTGTATTTTTATAAATAAATTATTGCATGTGTAAAAATTGAAAGTACGAAATATGCATTATTGCATATTAGAACTCAAAAAAATAATTCATTCATAGGTAAATAGATTGAACGGAGGAATTCGTATCGTATGAATCAATTGTCATTTTTTGTAGACATTGATGGAATGGAAACGCATGTTTTTTTTCTTTGTTATATAGCAATTACAAATTAAACGTGAATCTGAACAAAATGGGCATTTGAATAGATAATTTCCCTTAAAACAACCTTAATTAAAACATTAATTTTCTAGATACCCTAAATCAAGTTTATTTACCGTTACGTTCATAGGAATCCTGAGTGGTTCAATGGAAATTGTGATGTGAATGAATACAATAATAAGCAGTCAAGGCCGGACGCAGATGATGCATGGCATGAAAATGTGTTCAAAAATGAATATCCAAAGCAATATAAAGATTTTGAAGGTTGAAGCGAATAAAAGTAGCGAATCAGCTGCTTTTTTATTTAATAAAAAAGCATTTTAAACATTTCTTATAGAATCGAATACTTATGTAAATATGGGAAACAGATTTGATTCTTGGAATGAGGGTATCGATGTGGATATAACACATATTATGGCGAGAATAGTGGTGAATGGGAAAAATCTTCCGTTTATTTCAGTTAGAACCTCTGCGTGGATTAATGGACCTGCGAACGATTTAATTGTTACTACTAAGCAAAGAGTGAATGAACTTTATCGGTTTATGTGGTCACGGGTGCCAGTTATGCTAACAATGTATTTCCTTCAGGGTGCTGATGTGATGAGATTTGCTAGGGTTGCTGGAGTTGATGAAAGTGTAACAGGAGAATATATATATCATTTTATTTGGTGATAAGACAAACTTTAAGTAGCCTAACAGCTGCTTTTTTATTTTTCAATAAAAAAAAGGAACCTGTAATGGCTCCTTTTCATAATGCTATCTTGTACTTATTAATTTTTCGCTTAACATCCATAAAGGCTAGTAGTGCTCCAATAGCGCAAACACCTTTAAACCAAAGAAATTCAGAAGAAAATAGTCCGCAAAAGAAAGCAACCGAGTGTACAAAACAAGTAATACCAAATAACCAAAGCATGAACTCTAATTCTTTTGAAGAATATTTATAGTTTTTAAATCTTTCTCACATATGTGTCAACTCCTATTGTGATGAGGTTCTGTAGTTTTTGTTTTTTAAATCGCGCATGTTGAGGATAAAGAATAAAAGGAAAATAAAAGCTGCGATGCCATTAATCCAGTAGTATGTGCGCCCTGTTGTGAAATCGTTATAGAAGGAATAGACACTCCGGCGCCTAAGTTAGAAGCTGATGGGGATCATGGAGGAGCGCCAACTTATACTCATGGACATTTCCCTGCGCCGAAATTAGAATCACATGGAAATACAGGAGTACCAGCTAATACAGAGCCTGGTGGGGGAATTTAACTAATACTAATATAAAAGTTGTAGGTTTATATATAAGTAAAAAGACTTTGTAGTTTACAAGGTCTTTTTTCTTTGTAAGAAAGTTATTCGAAGAGGAAAATAACCGAATTTCTTCCTAGTTGTATAGAAGGTGCTGGGTGATATGAAGTGAAGTAAAAACACGAGTTAGCTCGAGAAGACTACATGCAAGGTATGAAGTACAAGGAACTGGCTGAGAAATACGAGATTAGTATTAATATACTGTTAAGTCTTGGAAAAAAGGCACGATTGGAATCGAAAAGGGGTGCACCCAGATGTCTAAAGATGAAAGAACGAATCGTTTGGAAGTAACATTGCAAACTGATCAATCTATTCTAGGCTTTGTTACAGGGAGGGTAAGATGGGAAGAAGAAAGTTCTTAAAATTAAAAAAATCCCAAAAGATAAGGCTGAAAAAATTAAAAAAGGTGATAAATTTGTTACATCTAGTCTAAGTGCAAAGATAATATCTGGTCTTGAAGCAGCAGAAGTGGTGGACCAAGAGTCAGATGAATATGGATTTAATCAAATCATTTATTAGAGCAAAAAAATAATTTATAAGTGCTAACAATTATGTAGAATAGGCATAAATAATCGCTAATATGTCGTCTTTGAAAATAGCTGTAATTAATTAAACCACACTTATACGAAATGCTCATAATATTAATCGGTATATCAATCATAATGTCTAGAATTGTGTAGTATTCAATTGAGAAATCTTCAATTCAAATAGGACGCAAGTGAAGTGGATTAAAATTAAAGCAACAAATCAATGGAATTAATAATAAAGCTGGATAAAATTAAGTTTTATGTATTAAAAGAGGCAAAACTGCCTCTTTTTTTATTTTTAACAAAATACGGATTTTGTATGGAATTTCCTCCAATGAATTCACCATGAATAGGGTTGTCTCATATCATGTAAGGATTGCTTTATTACGATTATAAAAGGGTGTGAACGTATTGGAAGATGTTTATGCAAAAATTGACAGTCTAAAAGCAGAACAAAAAGAAATTATGCGAGATATTCGTAATTTAGAAACTCGCACAACAATTAATGAGAAAGACATAGCTACAATTAATAAGCAATTAGAAAAGATTAGCATGAATACAACTTGGATTTTACGAATTATTATTAGTGCAATTACTATGTCAATTTTGGGCTTAATATTAAAAGGGATGATTTAGAATTTTAAAATAATAGTACTTATGGAGAGAGGGACAAGTGTCTCTCTTTATTTTTATCGATTTCGCCAAGAGAGTTCCTTTAGAACATGTTATAAGTGATCTGTAAGATTAAATGGGAGACAGTAGTCATTGTTTATCGATAGTATAGTAGACGTATATAATTTAAAAGTGAACCCATGCAACAATACAAATAATAATTTGTATGTGAGTTTAAAAAATACCAAGATGGCCCTGCAGAGGAGGGTGCTTGGTATTTTTCATACTGTTTTGCTAACTTGATTTTGATGTGACGTAACCTTAAGTATTTAAAAATTAAAAAAGTCCCTCAATAACCTTAAAGGGACTTTGCTCACGCAAATGATCTGTAAATCAATTTATCTTTGATATACAGATCATTTGTATGATAATATTTATAAAGAATTGCTAAATCATGAAATTACATAAATGCTTTTAGAAGTTCTTGAATTAATGGTATTGCTCCACCTATAAATTTTAAAACTGCCATTGCGATTTCCATATTATTCTCTCCTCTGTTTTCGTATTAAGATGTGGTAAACCTTTATAACCCTATTATAGTAAGCGCTTACATTTATAACAATACATTTTTGTATGCAATATTGCATATTTATACGTTTAGACAAAACTTATACCTCTATTAGTCATTTTTTAATGGTACTATAGCGAGGTGAGAGTCTTTAAGGGTTCTCCCTAATAGGAGGAAATATGGAAAGAGTGCAAGTGATTTACAGTAATCCCAAAATTAAAAGTTGGGCTAAACAGGTATTAGCTGTAGGAGGAATATTAGGGTTCTGCTACTTGGTGCTATATGTTTTTAGTTTATTAGTTGTTATGTAAATATTATATAACTAAACTAGTAGAGTCTTGCCTAGATAGGTAAGGCTCTTTTGTTATCTGTAATGAGTAAACTACATACAAGACCTCTCAAGTTTGTCAGGTACTATGTATGGTGCCTTATTTCTCTATGTTTTAGACACTAACTCCTATCATTGAAAGTAAATAAACCTCTATTTAAAAGTTTCCATTTATATTGAAAACACAATTGTATTGATAAAAAATGTGTGTTTATTAGATACATCTTAAAAAGAGAAGCATAAGTTATATGACGTTTTGGTGGAATTTTTTTATCTTTGAAAAGGATTTAAATCTTACAAATAGATTTGATTCCTTTCTGTATACCGTAATTTCTATATTACCATATGAATATAATATACTGAAAATAATTTAAAAGCAAGAATATTAGTAGGGGTCCACCACATGCCCATCAACTTAAGACTTTAAAGTAGCCCCTAAACGAAGAATTTTTTTAAATTGATTGATAGTAAACAAGAAAGGTTGGCAAATACCTAACTAAAGAAATTTCTTCAGGTAAGCAAATCAATAATATATCAAAAGGTCCTTTACAAAATTTATTACTCTATGGACAATCATACGGATTGGGATTTTATCAGTTATTCCTAAATAAACATTGGATATTTCTTATATTTGTCCAGACTGAAAAGAGCTCATTAAAAACACCAGTATTCGTGCTTTTCTTTATATATTTGTACCACAATTATTTTTTGTATGTGGTTAAAACTAGTTTTTAAGAAGCATATGTTTTAGTAACTGAAGAAATTCTTTATCACTTTTATCATCTTTTATATAATCCTGTTCATAGTTAAAAATCATTCGCACTAACATAAAAGCTGTAAGCGGTAATGGTACCTTCTGAAAAGCCCCTTGCTGATAACCTTTTTCAAGCAAATTACTTATCATTTTAATTGCTTCTTCTTCAGATTTTTTTAAACAAGCTATAATTTCAGGTGAATGGTACTCTTTATATTCTTGAAAGAGTGTAGAAACAAATGGGTCTTGATGATATTCTAGGCTGATATAATGAAGGATTTTTTGTATTCGTAGCAAAACATCCTTTTCCTCTTTATATAAATCAAATAATTGTGAGCGTTTAAGTTGAATATGACGCATATAGCAGTCACATAATATTTGAGTTTTATCTGTATAGTAATAATAAATAGTTCCTTTACCAACTTTAGCTTTCTTTGCAATTTCATCAACCGTTGTGTTACGGACACCACGCGTAGAGAACAGTATTGTGGCAGATTGAATGATTTTCATTTTTTTATTTTCTTTTTCTAATTTTATCATCGTCTACACCCTATCCTTGAAATATTTAGCGAAGTTTTCTGTCATTACATTCTCTATCAGTCTATTTGTCATTTATTAACGCCTAATAAAAAGTCCTCTAGTTGCTTCTTATAGAATAACATACACCATTCTTATTTCTAGTATATAACTATAATAGAATGCAACTTTCTAATTTAGGGATAAAATGAAAGTGTGAGGTAATAATTTTTAATCGGACGATGAGAATTCAAATGAAAGGGGGATAGTTACTTCTTTCTCAATCTAATTGTTTGATTTTTTATTTAATTCATTTTATTATATAAACATGACTAAAAGATAGTTTTAGTCGGATTTTTTTACGGAAAACCGACTGATATTTGATTTTAGTCGGTTTCTATACTATTTGAGAGAAGGTAGACACTATGTGTGGAATTGCAGGGTGGATAGACTGGTCTAAAGACCTGTCTCATGAACAAGAAACGTTAAAAAAAATGACAGATGCTATCATTCACCGAGGACCTGATGCAGAGGGGCATTGGTTTTCAAAACGAGCGGCATTAGGTCATCGACGTCTCATCGTCATTGATCCTGAAGGTGGCCTTCAACCTATGCTGTATAAAGATGGAAATGATACGATTGGTCTTACGTTCAATGGAGAAATTTATAACTATCAAGAATTACGTAAAGAACTTGAGGAGAAAGGTCATGAATTTCAGACAAAGTCTGATACAGAGGTATTACTACATGCCTATTTAGAATGGCAAGAAGATTGTGTTCAACACTTAAATGGGATTTTTGCTTTTGGTATTTGGGATGAAAGATTTGGGAAATTGATGCTTGGTCGTGATCATCTAGGTGTGAAGCCTTTATTTTTCGCTCAAAGAGGGAGTGCAATTCTCTTTGGTTCAGAGTTAAAAGTTTTACTTTCGCACCCACTTGTAGATGCAGAAGTAGATAAAGAAGGACTTTCTGAGATATTTTGTCTTGGACCAACACGTACCCCAGGTCATGCGATTTTCAAGGATATACACGAGGTGCGTGCTGGCCATTATATGACGTTTACCTCTAATGGTTCGAATACGACACAGTATTGGAAACTTGAAAGTAAAAATCATATAGATGATATTGATATGACAGTGGAGACTATCCGCTCCATTTTACAAGATACGGTTAAACGTCAGTTAATTGCTGATAGACCAGTGGTATCTATGCTTTCCGGAGGTTTGGATTCAAGTGGTCTAACAGGTCTAGCTGGAAACGAATTTGGGAATAAAGGGGAACACCTTCATACATATTCCCTGAATTTCATCAATGATGAAAAAGACTTTGAGCAAGACTTCCTTCGTTTTGATCGTGATGAACCTTGGGTGAAACGTGTGGCTGAATATGTAGGAACAAAGCATCACTCTATAGAGTTAGGATCAGATAGTTTAATAGAGTATTTATTAACTCCAATGCGAGCGCGTGATCTACCAGGAGTTGGAGAACTAGAAACGTCTCTTTATTTGCTATTTAAGGAAATGAAAAAAGACGCAACAGTTGCACTTTCAGGCGAATCTGCAGATGAAGTGTTCTCAGGATATCCATGGTTCCACCAAGATAAGTTTTTAGATGCAGAAATATTCCCTTGGAGTGTTAATTTATGGTATAGCACAGGGATTTTATCAGAGGATTTTAAAGATAAGATTAGCCCTGAAAAATATCAAAAACAAAAATTTGAAGATGCGGTTGCTGAGGTTCCCTTTTTAGAAGGTGAAAGTGATCTGCAAAGGAAGCAACGTCAAATGTCTTACATGTTTATTACACGTTTCTTGCCATTTATGCTAGAACGAAAAGATCGTACAAGTATGATGAATGGCTTTGAAGTACGAGTTCCATTTTGCGATTACCGGCTTGTAGAATACTTATGGAATGTCCCATTCGAAATAAAGAGTATAGACAATATTGAAAAAGGTATTTTACGTCGAGCTTTTGAAAATGTACTTCCAGAGGATGTACGTTATCGCAAAAAAAGTGCATATCCAAGCACAAAGGATGCCTCTTATCTACAAGGTATTAGTGATTGGATGTTACATGTGTTGAACGATCCTCAATCACCTATTTTGCCATTAATTAATGTAGAAAGAGTCCGTGCTATTGCAGAAGGAAAAGACGAAGTAATTTCAGGTAATGATGCACGAGGTATAATAGATTATTTACTTCAAGTTAATAGTTGGCTTCAGGAATATAAGATTAAATTAGTATGGTAGATTTGACATTCCCACCCCTAAAGGGGCAAGCTGACTAACGTCAGTGGGATTCTTGCTACCAAAGGCAAAGTCCATTTCTGGTATCGCTGACGTGCAAGATTGCGGTGTGTCATCACCACTCCCACAACAGACCATATAGGTTCGTGGGCTACGTTACTGTGACCATACCGTACAGGTTGTTGGTTCTCAAATGTTTTAACGTCTTGTTCTTGACGACTTAACACATTTTACGGAGTAGAAGAATTGGCTACTCCAACCTCACATGTATTCTGCTTTCAGAGAACAGTTGTTTTAGAGTCTTTTGCATGACTATAAATGAAGTATATCATGTTTTGCTATGCAAAAACGATACTTTCATCCCATGCCTAAAGGCGGACTAAAGTCCTACATGGGCTTTCCCATAGCGCAAAAGCTGTAATTTTCAAATAAAGAGAATAGCTGAAACATCAATGACCTAAGTGAACCGCATCTCCAATGTATTAGATAGTTATCTAATAATTGGAGATGCGGTTTTATTATTTTGATTTGCAATAACGCTAATCAGTTAGTAAATTAGAATTGAATAAGGGACATGGAAAGAACTAGGGGGAATAATATGAATTGGAGGTCTCACGTAAAGGAGAATACGATGAACCTTTTAATTAGAGAATTAGAAGTAGATGATTTAGACAATTTACCGGAGATTGATGATAGTTTTATAGTAAACTCTCGGTTAATTTTTTCTCTTTCAACAGTAAATAAGCAAATAGAATATACAGTAGAAGACGTTCCAAGTTATGAGAAAAGTTATTTACAAGATCAATATGATGATGAACTAGCATACACTGAATATATAAATAAGACTGAACAAGTAATTTACATAGCAATTTTACATGACCAAATTATAGGAGTAATGGTATTGAAAAAGAATTGGAACCACTATGCTTACATAGAAGATATAAAGGTGGATAAAAAATATCGTTCACTTGGAGTTGGTAGGAGGTTAATTGAGCAAGCAACACAGTGGGCAAAAGAAAGCAATATGCGAGGTATAATGCTTGAAACACAAAATAATAATGTAGCAGCATGTAGGTTCTATGAAAAATGTGGGTTTGTAATAGGTGGATTGGATTTTTTAGTATATAAAGGGATACATGAAGAAAGCGATGAAGTTGCAATGTATTGGTATTTGCATTTTAAACGAAAGTAAACCATAACTCGAATATATAAATTCCTCGCTGTTATATTCGGGACAAGCAAATAATTAAAAGAAAAAGGAGTCTTCTTTCCGAGAGTAGGGGGGCATCTTTGATCTTGCTACCGATAATCAAATGATATGTTAATTAGATTTTGATATTGTATGCATCGTCTTTTCTTCAATTAAATAAAAAATACATCCTTATAGGGATGTATTTTTTATTTAATAATAATGTTATAAATTATTCTACATGAACCGATATACTTTTAGATAATACTTGCATTGAGAAAGGAACTCTAGCTTCAAAAGCTATAGTGTTTGTTGAATTTGGTGTGTTTGAGAAGATGTACGAATCTTTGATACGTAATCTAAATATTTTTTCAAATCCGAATGGACCAGTATAAGAACTGACTTCGTCTAAAGAACTTCCTGCATATCTAACACCATTAATAGTTAAAGCTTCTGAATATGAATCCGGTGTACCTACTTCACTAACTTTCACATAAAGATAATCGCCTTTAAGAACAGGAATAGATAAGTAAGAACTTGCACTATACATTTTGTTATTATCGCCTACAGCACTAATGCTAACACTTCGTAATGGTGAAGAATCCGCCTTTGAAATAGTTGGTAAAAATGCTAGTGTAAGTGCAAAACACATAGCTAACATGCCCATAAATTTTTTCATATTAACAACTCCTTAGGTATTTATTTAACATCCTGTATTTTACAGGTTAAAATTGTAAATTTTAATATCGTTATATAAAGAATAATTATGTAATTATGCATATTTAATATAAAGTACACCAAAACTCGGATACATTAATCCCTTGCTGTAACATTGGGGATACGAAAATAACTTAAAGAAAAAGGCGTCTACAGAAAAAATTTCTATTCTTAAATTTGTAGGATAGTTTTAGATACAAAAATAAAGAGATTGGTAATATATATCCGTCTTAATGTAAAATATATATTGCATTTATGTAGTTAATAATTTAATATATGGAATATAAGATTTATAGTATGAAGTTATCATTTACTAATGAGACATATTTAAAGTCTATAAGTAAAGAGAAAATTATAAGAGTTAAAAAAGTCTAATTCAACTGGAGTTTACCGATATTGTAAACGCTACGCGAAAAACCAGTAGTCATATTGAAAGTAATAAGTTTAACCCTTCTTTAAAATTTTGTATTCGTATAGCTAAAACATTAGATATGAGTTTAGGTTAAAAGCCAAGTAGACTCCCACCTACTCACTTCGCGTTCCTTGAGGAAGGAGTCTACTTGGCTAAAATGTTAAATTATTTTAGGAGGTACTCTTAAATGGAAAAACTAAAAAAATGGTTTTCACTCAGTACACACTCAGATGAAAGAATTCAACAAATCGAAATGAAAATTTGGGCGCAATCTGGAATTATTGTCCTACTTTTAGCTTTTATAGATGTTGTAATAAGGGGAGCATATCTACACCACCCATTCCTAGAATGGATTGCTTCATTAGCCATTATAATTTGTTATATGATTTTCTTCTTTATTAAATCTATTCTAACTGGTGTTTATGAAACAGATATTAATAATAAAGAGCAATTAAAAGAAAAATTAAAAGAAAAAATGAGTAATACCTTTATTTTTTGTTTTGTCGCAATAGGTGCTACTACATACAAATATTACTTCCCTGAAGATTTTGGCGGATGGTTAGCAGTAATAGCAAAATTCATTATACTTTTCGTTTTCCTATTTGGTATTCAATATCTTATTACAGTAATAGCTTGGAAGAGATCAAATAAAATTTAATACATATAGACAAAAAAGCTTATCCTTTAGTATTTAATGATAAGCTTTTTTATTATTTTTTTATCGTTTTTTTTGTTTTTGGTGTATTTCCTTCTCTTAGGTTGATAACGATGCGGTGTTACTCCATCACTATCAATTTAAAAGAATGATTCCACGTTTTAAGAAGAAATTAATTTGTTTTGATTGAGAATAGATTATAAAGTTAATATTTAAATATAAAGAATTTGAATATTAATTAGTTATCATTTGAATGATTCAGATATGGGATACAAAGTTAATATTTGTATCTGTGGTCGTTTATACATATGAAAGAATTAAATTAGCAGGCTTAACAATTGCAGCAAGTTTATTATTAGCAGCGTGTGGTACTGAAGAAGAGACAATAGAGCAAGATGCGAAGAAAGAGGAACAAAAAGAAAAAGTTAAAGCATTTCAGGAAGAAAAGCAGTGGGTTAAATGAAGCGAAAGCACAAGAAAAAGCGGAACAATCGATGACAGAACAAGGCCAGGGAGCGTGAAATAAAGATGTGAAATCAAGTCAATTAGGAATCCAAACAGCAAAGGATGGAATAAAGGTGGCTGAAAAGGCGCTAGATGTCCATATTGAAGAAAAAGACAGTCTAACTCGAATTGTTGTTATCGTTCCAGCAGGAACAACGAAAGAAACAGCGCAACAAGTATGCGACATAGCAGCGCGCCAGGTGGCAAGTTTCGGGACAATGGGATTATATGTAGATTTGAAAGCACCATCAAAAGACTATTTAGGGGAATATTAGGAAAATTTCACTGGTGATATCGGTATCTATGACAGCAACGAAAAACAATTAGTACGTGGATACATTTCCAAGTTAAATCCAACAAAAATTAAATGGTAAGAAAAACAAGATCCCTACACAATGTGTGGGGATTTTTCCATAAAGAAAAGACACCCAAAGGTGCCTTCCTCCGACTTGAACTACTTTAAATTTATATAAATATACACGTATTACCCCTTTGTTATACGTGTAAACACATCCTATAAAACAGAATCGTCTATATACACCAGATTGTTAGTTCACTAAATATCAAGAGATTTAAGATCAATACGTTACGTCTTTCAAAAGAATCTGCTTTATAGAATGTATCCACAATTTATATTTTACTACATGTAATATTTATTTGGTGTATTTTTTGAGAATATGTATAATTGCATAAAGTTCACGAAAAAATGAGAGTATAATTTGGTATTGTGTAATAAAGAAAAGGCCCACCTACGGAAATAGGTGGGCTTTTTTTGGGCAATACTATCTCAATGCATAAAAGGGAATTTGTATTAAAATAATAGCATATTCTTAGAGTTCTTATATTGAGAAATAAAGAAAAGACACCCTAAGGTGCCGCCAAAGTTTTTAAGCTAATTCTAGTGTATCTCCATGTAGAGTACAGATTAAGTTTGTATAATACATATGTATTATATAGAAAAAACAGATACATGTTGTTAACAACTTACATGAACTATTCAATGTTTATATTTTCTTTTACTTACAAGTAGAACCATTGAGCAATGGGGGGATTTTTAGTGTTAAATATGGTATGTATATGCTTAATTATAGCAGCTCTTATAGCTGGGATATGTATTGGGGTTACATCGATGATTTTTCCACAAATAGAGAAAAGGGTTCCTAAAGATTAGTTATAATTACTCTTGTAGTAGCAATAATCCATCTTAAAACAAGTGGATTGTTTTTGCCCATAAAGAAAAGACACCCAAAGGTGCCTTCCTCCGACTTGAACCATCTTAATTTTATTGTGTTGTTATCATATAAGAAAAGAAGACATCGATTAAGATGTCTTTTTTTCCTTGTACAATGCTGTTAAGAAGGTATTGTATTACTTAAAAACCATAAAAAAATATAACAATCATTGAGTAAGCTTATTATAGCATCAATAAATAGTTGTTTCGATATGCAATATTGCATATATATAGATTTATATATTTTTTATCTATATAGTTTAATTGTCTGTTATTTGTTTTAATTCATTTACTTATATTATTTTTTGAGTGCTCCAGCAATGGAGCCTTTTTTTATGCAATAAAACATTTTCTTTACATTATTTAGTCGATCTATATTAGCTTTTCCTTCTTAAAAGATACTTATATGTTACCAAACTATTGTATAGACGACCAGTCTTTTGACGAGAATTTAGTGAGTTAATAATATTAAATTTGAAAATAGTTTTTATATTGAAAGTAGTAGCTGGATTATTCTGTATGTCAATCGATATGCTAAATTGCATATCAAAAAAAGTAGAAATTGTTAACGTTTTCAAAATAAGGAATATTCTAATAAAATTATGCTAATATCAAACTTGTACTTATTATAAAACAAGGGGATGTTTATATGTTTAAAAAAGTTACATTAGGGATATCATCATTAGCGGTGGCAGCGGTAGTTGGGTTAGGAATGGCATCGGAGGCATCAGCAGGACCAGCAGCACCTCTAACTTCTTTAAGTGTAGTAAAAGTGGAATCACAATTGGGTGGAGTTGAATACATTACTCCTAATAGTTTTAGTACAACTAAAGATCATGGGGGAAGTTACTTATATGTTTACACAAAAGAAATAGGATATGGCCAGTTTCCTTTTGCCAAAATGAATGGATTTGATGTAAAAAGTATTGGTTCACAAATAATTGGTGGTAATCCTATTGTAGGTTGGGAATATAAATGGGACGCATCAAAGCATCAAGAAGGGACTTTTGAATATCAAAAGACTTCAATAAATTATCCAAGAGATACGTGGCGCACGTCGTTATATATTAAGTAATCAGTTTTATATATTCGTAGCATGAAAATCCCTGCACTTTGTGTAGGGATTTTTCCAAAAAGAAAAGACACCCAAAGGTGCCTCCTCCAATAGTTTTTAGCAGAAACAACTGCATCCGATAATGATTAATAGTATAAAGAGTACAACGAGTAAAGCAAAGCCTCCAGCAAACCCACAGCCTTCGCCGCAACTACCACCATATCCCATAATTATAGTTCCTCCTTTAGATAAGAGAATAAAACTAGGGTTCATTCCATGGATTTTAATGGGTTCACTTTACCTTATGTTTTTACGTTTGAATTGAGCAGGTCTTTTTGAAAATAAGGGAAATATAATTTAATGTGTTTCCGCTGAATGTTGATAAATTACACATTTTCTAAAAACAAACTATTTAATTATATCAATAATAAGATTATTTAATATAATGTATTAATCCTAACAGAAGGGAGGATTAGCCATGCAATTAGTTTGTTTTAAAGTTGTAAATGGTCAATACTTTTTAGTTGTAGAAGGTATCGAGATTCCTGCGCCAATTCCAGCGTTTGCTGCAGCTTTATTAATTGGTTTAGGAGTAATACCGCTTTGTTCTTAATTTAAGGAATTCCAAACGGCACTACCTTTCAATCGATAAACCCTTAGGCATATGAATGCTTGGGGGTTTTCTTAAAATAAAAAAGAAAAGACGCCATAAGGCGTCCCCACAATTAGGTAGATAAGACTTTAGTTTTCCAATCTAAAGAAATTTTGTATCAGCTCTTTGAAAGTATATCATAATATCTGATTGAATTATTATGCATTATTACATACTTTCCCAAAACACTCTAGTTTCTATTTGATAAAATAAAATCGAAATATTACTAAAAATCAAATAAATATTTCTAAAAATCCCAAATATTTAAAAGGATATCAAAAGTGATACATTTAAGGTACAAATTATAAAAAATATTAAAGGGGGAAAAAGCAGTATTAAAAAAGCAATTATAAGCGGTGGGCAGTTATACAAGTTATATGAACCTGAATTTTGTTGAAAAAGGATACTCATTTAAGTTTACTTTTTCTGACTTGGACCAACTTCATTTTAATAATTTGAATGAAGAATCATCATTTGTTTATTCTGATTTCTGGAAAAGTTTTAATAGATACATGCTGAACAAATATACTTTTTAGGAAGAGGAGAGATTATTGATGGATAATCAATTACTATATCAACAGCAAAAAAGAGAAAAGGCTCTAGTAATTGGAGCTGGTATTGCAGGCTTGCTTACTGCACGTGTGCTTTCTAGTTATTTTGAGACAGTGATAGTTGTTGAAAAAGATGCGTTACCTCAAAAGCCATCTGAACGTCCAGGTACACCCCAAGACTTTCATCCTCATCGTGTATTACCACGCGGAGAAATAATTATGAACCGTTTCTTTCCTGGATATGTTGATGATTTATTAAATCTAGGGGCCCATAATGTCAAGAATGATAAAATGATTCGATTTTCTCCTTATGGGGCACTAGAACTAGTTATAGAACGAAAAGGTGCAGCGAGCAGTCGAGCATTGTTAGAATGGACAATCCGCCAACGTGTACAAGAAATTCCTAATGTATATTTTCATTCAAAGCAAGTGGTGACAGGACTTCTAACTTCGTCTGATCATAATCGTGTTATTGGGATCAATATTCAAGAACGAGATGAATTAAAAACAAAGAGAACTGTTTTAACTGATTTGGTAATTGACACATGTGGTCGTCAATCTAAACTCAATAAATGGCTTACATTTATGGGATATGATGTTCCAGAACCAGAACGTTTAAAGGTGAATTTTGGATATAGCACGAGATATTATAAAGTACCCCCACATATCAAAGAGAAATTGAGTGCAATTTCTGAAGGGGATCCTGCTAAAAACATTGGAGCTGTAGGGCTATTATATATTGAAGAAAACATAGCTCAAGCGCTACTATTTGTTGCTGGAGGTACACACTATCCACCAACCAATTCAAAAGAATATGAAAAAGAACTGGATTCATTAGTTACCCCTATGATGAGGGAGTTAATCAAAGAGTTAGATCCAATTAGTGTCCCAAGAGGATTTAGAGCGCATGAATCAACTCGTCAACATTTTGAACAAATGGAAAATTGGCCATCTGGATTATTAGTGTTAGGTGATGCTTTTTGTAACTTTGATCCCATTTATGGACAAGGGATGACCGTAGCCGCCATTGAAGCTGAAATGTTAGATACTTGTTTAAAAGAATATTCTACTCATAAACCAGGATTCGAACGCAAAGTACTGCAACGTATGCAACAGGCTATTGAGCCGGCATGGTGGCTGAGTTCAATTGCGGATTTACGTTGGAAAGGTGTTGAACATGTAGGAGTTGTTCCACTAAAAGGTGTGAAATTTGCACAGAAATATTTTGCTTTATACCTTAAACAAGCTGTAAAGCAAGCAAATGAGGGTAATTCATCCATGCTCCAAAAATATATAATGATGAATGGGCTAGTTTATTCGCCACATGAAATCATTAACTCAGATGTGTTAAGGATGTTAATCAATGAAGATGAGTCTTCAGAAGAGAATGAGCTTTTGAATGAACTTGGAGAAGTAGATAAGAAACCAATGCAAGAAAGAATACATGAACTAATCCCTTCATTCACATTAGCTTTTGAGAATAGCGATCCAAATTTGTTCTCATCCATTTCAATTTCTAATGTCAAATGAGGAAAAGAAACATTGCTCTAATTAGGGCAATGTTTCTTTTATTAGATAATCGGTATTTAATCAACTACTTTTTCAATTGTAGGCATTATAGTGATTTGGGGCAGGGAGTAAGTCCATGCAGCAGCGTATCGTTGGTTAATAAAGAATGACAGAGTGTGGTTTGAAGAAAATATGCCTCTCGTATTGCCGACAGGTTATAAAAATAGAGTGGATTGGCCGGTTCAGGATGAACAACTATTAAAAGATATTCAGCAGTTAATAATAGATTGGGATAATAACATAGAAAAGCCAGTTAGAATAACAGAGACATCAATTGCACTAAAACTATTAAATAAACAGTCTTTAAATGGGATATACCGTAAGAAATATCCGAAAACAGTACAAAATGTTTCAACAGTTTTAGAAACATTTGAGCAATATTATAAAAGATGTGTAGAAAGAGCAATTAGTCTATATGGGAATTATTTTACTAGTGTGAATCAGTTACTTAAAGCTGCGCAAATTGGTTATGGGGCATATTACCAAATTAAAGGTTTTATAGATGAAAATATTAAGTCATAAGTTTACTATGAAGATAGAATGAAAAAGGCGTAATAATAACTCGCTCCTTTTTAAAATAATTCTATGGAACATTATTAACTTGATTCTTGAAATCTTTTGAGTAAATGAATGATAGGAAGCCTATTAACTTAGTCTTTATATCATACAGATAAAAGTCTCAATTTTCTTTTTTCTGGTATAATTATTATGTGGAAATATTAATATATTAATATTTAAAGGAGATGCAACATGGGAAATACAATAAAATTAACACGACTCTTTTCATTATCACGTTCTATGTCAAATCATAACATTGATTATCAAGTTATAAATGGTATTCAATATAAAAATGATTTGCAAATATGTGCAATCTTTAAATATGATTACATAGATTTGAATAAGAAAAAGTTCGATGAAAATTCAGAAGAAAAATATATTCTTGGATTATTTAAAAGTGGGACTAGGGAGTATATAGAATTACCGCTTGAGCATAAATTTATAGGGGAATTTGAGTCGTTTGAATTACCATTAATAAAACCCACAGACGATTTATATCGAGAACTGTGTATTTTTTTGGAAATTAACTATTCAAAACATGGGCCTTTTAGCACAAAAGATTTTTTTAAAGCTTTACATAATGCTATACCAACAATAGCTAGTGAAAAAAATTTAGACAGAAGAGTTTGTTCATATTCGTATCCTACTACCAAAGATAATGAACAAGAAAAAATTTATTTCGATCGTTTTCTCCCTCATGGTAATAATGGAAAAAAACGTAGTTTGGAAAATAAAGCTAAAACGCATAAACTTATACCGTATGCCAATAAAGTTATTGGGGAAAGAAATATTTCTGTATGTTTTACTGACATTCCTAAAAGCATAGAAGAGGAGAAAATAAAAATGAACAGTTATAATATTTAGGGTTTTTAATCTGTTTTGATAGTGTGATTAGTGTTGAGATATTGTTAAACATCTTGATACTGCATGATAGAATTAAATCTATTTATATGTAGTAATTTAAAAGATAGCATTTTAAGCGTTAATTATATAACCGAAGCACATTTATATAAAATGCATCTATTTTTATGCTTTTCTACAAAATAAGGGAGAGTTAGTGTAAAAACTTTTTATTATTCGTAAAATCCTTATTAATAGAATAACTCTGTTGTATGAGTTGAAAATAATAATTTATATATTTTAAAATAAGAGTCCTCCTACAATTAGGAGGACTCTTATTTTAATTACCCTAAAGTGCATTTTTATTATTGAAACCTTACAATGTATACCATAAAATGAAAGTATATTACAACTAAATATAGTATTTCATACACTTTATTGATAAAAAGCCTGTAAAAGGAAGCAGACCTTTTTAAGTCATCAAAACATGAATATTATATTATTTACAATAAAATCCTTTTTGAAGGGTGAAAAATACAATTAGTTAGTAAGTAATATAGTTAAAAGGATATAATAGATTTATTTTTAATTAAAAGAGAAATTGTATTTTAAAAAAATATTTTAAAGTTGGTACAAAAGTCTTAGTTAAAGTATTTTATAGGAGGTTATATTAATTGATATTAAATCAAGTGATTTTTGCTGGCGAGGTAATTATAACTATATTACATAAAGGATTAGATAATCAAATTAACCCGGATAGGAAGCTTTTTACTAAGGAAAAAATAGGACGATATAATCTGATTTTTAAAGAATCCATTGTCAGTGATGATTTTCTAAATAACTATAATGATGTTTTATTTATAGAAAAAGGACTTTTAAGTCCAAAACATGAGTTAAATCCTTATTCAGACCGTGCTTGTGCTTTTATGACAAGATATATTTCCAATATAAAACCTAATAAAATTATAGAAACATATGATGATAAATTTGATTTTAAAATTTCATTAAAAGATGTGCTTAGAATTAATACTTTTATAAAGAAATTTACGGGGCTTGATCTAAATTATAATCCTATTTTATATGGCGATACCATACTATATGAACATACGTATATTAAGATGAAAGGGAATGAGACTAATGGAATAAAAATAAGTGAAATAGAAAAAAACTCCACAGTAATTATAAAATTTAAAAATAAGAATGCGATAGTTTCAACTGAAGTGAAATTGTTGGATGCTAACAATACAGAATTAGAGGTTAATCCTAATGTAGATTGGAGCTCTTTGGATATTGAAGTTTATATAGATAATTGTTTAGTGTACTTTCAATACGATGTCGCATTTTTAAAAAGACTGCATTTAAATATTAGTCTTCTAGATAGACCTAAAAAAGTTAAATTAAATCAATTAGATGATTTTTTTGAATTAAAAAATACTACTGTTACAGAAGAGTCTACAATTGGGGCAGCAATAGATGAGTTGGAGGAGCTATTTTCTGAATCAAATTATCAAATGAGGAAAAAGCTTTTAGATGAACAAGAAAAAGAAAATATTACATTTATTAAACCAGGGGAGACTCAGAAATCCATTAAGATTATTTCAGAATATATTCAGCAACCTCAGGATGAAATATGGATTTTTGATCCGTATTTCACTGATAAGTCCAGATTTAATAAAAGTTTAGATTGGCTTAGAATTATTAATGAATGTACCTATTCGAATGCTGTAAATATTGTTTTTTTCTGCAAAAATACAGATAATGCTTATGACTCTAATACAATTAAAGGAGCAGTTGAAGAAGATACTGTATTGAAAGAGATAATGAATAATAATATGTTAAACATGAATTTTATTCAAATAAGTTCTCCGATACATGATAGATTTATACTAGGTAAGAAGGATGAAGATTATTCAGGTTTAACAATTGGGACCTCATTAAATTCAATTGATAATAATTTTTTCTGTATTAACATGTTAAATCATTCAGCAGCAAAAAAGGTTTTAACAGAACTGACCGATTATATAAATGAAGCAAATATTATAGGAAGCTGTAATGTTTAGTTAGAGTGGTGAATTATATGGATAATGTAAAAATTCAAGAACTTTCAAATGTTATTGTTAATAATTGGAGAAAACGGGATTCTGACGTTCAAGATAAACTTAACAGAATCTTTAATGGGAGAAAACCGAAAAGGGTATTGTGTGATTTAAATAAGTCTATAAGATTATCGACATTAAAAGATAAAGATAAAAATAAAGCTACATTAATAATTGTTCTCGCTTTACTTAGAAGAAATTTGGATTGTACAGAAGAAATAAATTTTTATCTTAAACAATATGGTATGATTAATCTTCTTTATGGAGGATTAATTCAATTTTTAAACGGTAAATCTGATTCATTTAAAATTGAAAGTGAATGGGACATAGAAGATACTGATAACAATTATGAATTTATATTTAGATCCCCTGGACCAAAACATTGGACTTTTAAAGAATTAATATCTGCAGCGTCAATATTACAGGAAAATAATTTAGATAAATTTGAAAATCTATTATTAAAAGACAAAACAAATTTATTGTTACTGAATTACACTAATAGTTTCTGTCGTTTTGAACCAACTGAAAGGTTGATCGTTACTTTATTAAAAGATGAAAATAGTGCCTTAAGACGTAGTATAGGACTATTTGTAATATTATCCCCAATTAAACGGATAAGTGATAACGAAAATAATTCTACAAGGGAACATCGTACCATTGTATCTAAGGAAATAGAATTTGTACATAAAATTTTAAGTGATTTAAAACCTTCTATCCAAGCAGAATTGTTAGTGAATTATTTTTTATATAATAAAAGAAATAAATATTACATATTTTTAGCGAAATTAATGGTTAATCCTTTATTAAAAGAGGATTTAATTAAAGAAATTTACTCCAAAAAAGTAAGAAACCTAGAAGATATATTCATCCTTCTATTTGTTATTAGAAATACTAGAGTTAGAAATTCTAATAATATAAAATTCAAAAGTTCTTTATATAAAGTAATTACAGATAAAATTCAATCGTTTATAGAAAAAGGTATTGGTATTTACTTCTGGGATGTTCAAACAGAAAACCAATTCAAAAATATATGTAGTTTGTTACCTAAAAAAGATAAGGTTAATATAAAACGTTTTATCCAAAAAGAAAATAGCAAACTCATGGTTTCGAGATTAGATGAGTTAATCCGACCAGGGATTTTTTTGGAAGATACTAGAAAATCGGAGATACTTAATGGAATGGATAAAGTTATTACAACAGAACTTAGTAAGTATTAAAATTTAATGTTATGAATTTTAATGTAAGGTGTTGCATATTTAATATTTTTAATGTCATTTTCTGAATAAATTTCATTAACACTTTAACTAATTTAACTAGAATTGAATATTAAGCTGCAAAAAAAAGAGCTTTTGCGCCCTCTTTTTTTGCTGATTAACAAAATTGATTCATTTCCATAAGGAGGGGAAAATATAGTCTTGATGGTGGTACCGAAGGAGATAATGGTTCCAACACTAAAAGAATTACACAAAAAGTACTATTGTTTGGCACTTTAGCCACAAATTATTGTTGAATTAAAAATAGTCATAAACGAAAGGATGCACTAAGCAATAGATTGGAATTAAAGTGATTTTTTCGTATTTATATATGTTTTATTGAATGATACTTTTTTATGAACAAAAAGGCTATTGAAAGAGTCCTGATATGAATATCAGGACTCTTTCAATGTATATAATTATTTCACTGTCTCTTTTAATTCTTTTCCAGCTTTAAAAGCAGGTGCTTTTGAAGCCGCGATTTGCATTTCTTCACCTGTTTGTGGGTTACGTCCTGTACGTGCAGATCTTTCACGTAATAGTGATAGGTAACGTTTTGTTTATGCAACTCCACGTTTTCCCCCACTTCACACCGTACGTGCGCCTTTCAGCGCATACGGCGTTCCATCGATGTAGATACAAATGTTTACCCTGTACATCGTCACCTTTGTACGGGCATTATAGATACTTCTCGTCGCACATTTTTTTACAACTATACCTATACAGTCATTGTTAATTCTTTTCTTAATTTGTTGACCTTTTTGCACTGGCTAGGATTTAGTTCCATAACTTGTACATTATTATGGACATATTTGTGGCATCGAAGACAAAGCGTTGTTAAGTTAGACACTTTGTTTACTAATTCTAAAGGTAATTTAGGTTTCTTGTGGTGGACTTCCACCGATTCAGGATAAACAAATGATTTACATACGGAGCATTTGGCTTTATCACGCTTTATGGCATACGGTCTGTTCATAAAGTACTCAAAGTTGTGCTTGTGATTGTTGTGGTTAGCATATAGGTTTAATTTTTCATAGTTAACCCATATGTCTTCGAGATGTAACTTTAGCCTTTTGTTATGAGCATCGTGCCAAAGGTCTCGTCCCGAAGGGGTGTAAGGTAGCCACGCTGGATTAAACAATCTAGCGTATTCAATCTTTGTGATTGCACATTTTGTTATACCCACGATAGTATCCTGATAAGTTTCAGCATACGTTTTGGAGTTGTACTTATCGTGCCTTACGGCCCTATTTGTAAGTTCACAACATTTGTAAATCTGTTTAGTATGGTTCTTACCATAGAGTTTTTTGAAACTCCCGTAAGTTGACTTAAACAGTATGTGGTCGATTTTGGAAAATGTCCGTTTGGACATAGCAATACTGTAATAGTTAGACAGTCCAATTATTTTAGAGTTGATTAGTTCAATCTTAGTGACTCTATGTTTGAGGTGTTTGGTCCTCCGTAATTGGGAAATATCTTTACTTATTTCGCTAACCTTGGGCAGTATTTTCTTCCAGTCAGGATAGACTTTTGCGACAATCTTACCATCCAAACGCTTCGGTTCGGCTTTGATTCGGAATCCAAGGAAGTGTAAAGGTTCCTCACGACAATCCGTGATGACCGTCTTTTCTTCCGATAGTTCAAGGGAGAGTTGGTGTTTCATATACTTTCGTAACTTCGTGAGAAGTTTTTCTGCACACTCTTTTGTCTCCGTTAGGATTATCCAATCATCCGCGTACCTTACAAGATTCGTCTTGTAGTGTTTGGCAACAGATTTCTTTCGAAGGAATTGGTAATTCTTTTCCTCAACCGTTTTACCATTTCGTGTAGCAGCATAAGTGGTCACTGCCGAATGCGATTCCCATAAATCACTGACCATCCAGTCGAAGTTATTTAGGTAAACATTTGCTAACAAAGGGCTGATAATACCACCCTGTGGTGTGCCTTTGTCTGAGCTGATTATGTTTCCATTGTCAAGGATTTTAGATTTTAACATTTTCTTGATGAGGAAGAGGAATTGCTTGTCTTTTATCCCCATTTCCCACAATATCGCGAGTAGCTTATTATGGTTGATGTTGTCAAAATAACCCTTGATATCACCTTCGATGGCTATATAGGCTTTCGAGTTGATATTCTGAACTATTCTAGCGATTGCGTGTTCTGAACTTCTGTATGGTCTGAAACCATAACTGTGAGGATAGAACTTAGCCTCGCAATAAGGCTCGATAGCCATTCTTGCTATCTCTTGAATAATTCTATCAACTATGACCGGAATCCCTAGTGGTCTGAGTTTTCCTGTATTTCCTTTAGGAATATAGGTTCTTCTTACCGTGCTTGGATTATAGTTGTCGATTTGAGATTGTATTAGGTTGATAAGTTGTTTTCTATCCATTTGGAGATAGTCATTGATGGTTGTCCCATCTATTCCTGCGGTTTGAGAGCCGCGATTGGATTTGATGTTATGTATGGCTTTATCGATAACTGGTTCGGATTTCATGAACTCGGTTAGATTGTAGATGGGTTTTCCTTCTAAAGCCACCTGATACATTTTATCTTGGAATCCTAATAAATCTCTTTCGCCTGCGATTGTACGACCTTTGAACCCCATATCATCACTCCTATTAATAGTAGTTACTGATAGGTTAGCTGTTTGACTCGGACTTGCCTCGTATTGTCGTACGTCGATTTTCGCTATATTCTAACACCGACTAGTCCCCTTTGCTCCGGTATGTTTATATCCTTCATATAGAATTACTTCTATATTACTAATGGCATACCATCAACACTACTATGGGACACTGACTGCTTTCATCACCTTCATTGGTAATAGCATACCTCCTGTGATTACTTGCTCTCGACTGTTCCGCACTATCTTTCCTTATAAACTAAACTTAGGCTCCCTCTTTACGCCGTTAGGTCTGATTTGAGTTTAATACCACGAATTGTTCTCAAATTCCAAATCCATTTAAGGATTTGGATGATGAAATTATTGAAGAGAATTTCATCACACCTACTCTGTATCCCCTTTGTGACAAGGGGAGGTGGAACTATCGACGCTTCACGCAAGGGTTCGTCTCCTAGCCATATTTAGTTGTGGAGTCCCGCATCATTGTTACGTCCTCAAGACCTGAGGTCTTCTTATAATAGAAGAGCCACACGCAACGTGGATTACGACTTTACCTAGCTCCGCACAATCTGGTGTGCTATCACCTCGTTGCACGTAGGAGTATCAGACTCTTATCCTGGTTGTGATATTGGATAAGGGGTGTATTTTCATTCACCCATAAGATTGGTGCAGTTAGGATTCAGGTTGAATCCCGCTTCATTTCCTAGTTTTCGGACTTGCGTCCTACCACCTGATTGTCATGAGTGACGTTTAGGCAGCACTAGTTATTGAGCAACAGCCCGCACCTTCAAATGTACCAAAACCAAGAATCTGTACTTTCTCTCCAGTTGCTAACGCATTTGTTATTGTATCTAATAATGCTTGTGTTGCTGCTGCAGCATCTTTTTGTGTAAGTTCAGCTTTTTCTGCTACTACTTTTGTTAATTCTGTTTTATTCATTTTCTGCACCTCTTAATATGTAATTAGGTGACTATTATAACGTGTGTGTATTCATGACGCAATTATACTGTACTTAGAAAAAGCCATAGCAAGAGCTAGAGGACAATGTTTGTGTAAAAGGCATAAGAAGGATATTAATTATCGCTTTAAACTCTGTTCATATTTCTTTACATCTTCCATGGTTTTAAATATTAACACATCAAAAATTCCTTTTTTATCCCCACATACGACAACAAAACCATCTGTTGCTTCCAGAACTCTACCGACGCCACCATCTGTAAGTGTAATACTGGTGATATGTTTTACGTTCAGTTTTTCTTCTTTTTGAATGTAAGTAGTTATGGGTGTTCCTACAGGAAATGCGTCTGTGATCTCTTTTGTTGTATATGTGCCATCATCTATTGATTGAGTTTTAGCTGTAATAGAATCAGTTTGAGTGGCACATCCTGTTGAACATATTAAAAGAATCCCAGTAATCATACTTACACAAGCTGTTTTTACCATTCACAAAATCCTCCTATAACTGTTCGTATTGTCAACTCATTTAGGGTAACAAATTATATATACGAAGTTTGTTGGATTATATGAGTCGTAATTGAACAAAGATACAGGTATTTTGGCAGAATGTGTTTCAAACAAAAGAAAAGACACCCAAAGGTGCCTTTCTGCGACTTGAACCAACGTAATATGGTATTGGATGCCAATCCAATTATTATTTTACCACATTAAGTAATTTTGGTTGTTGAGAAATATAATTCAAATCTATACGTTGTTTGCTTTTACTTCATTAGCTTTTTTGTTTTGGATTCTTCAATCCGTTCAGATTTAATTTTAATTTCAGGGGTTATTGCTATCCTGCTACCCTGGTGCACACAATAAAGGTATTTGTTGCACCAGAACCAATAAAAGTAATTAAATGAAAAAGGTTAAGGTGTAGTGTTTACCAATATATTTATCTATTAATATTTCATTTCTTAATTTGTACATAAAAAATCCTTCATATTGACAAAAAAGTCATAATGAAATTTCTCATAGGGGGGCTTCGATACCTCCTCAAGATCTTGCATAATCTCCTAATTTGCCCTTGTATTTTATTAGTTATATATATTTTAGATAATTAACGCAATTATTTTCCTGTATTTTACTCTAATAATAACTTAAAATATTTATTATAGGTAAAGTAAAATTAAGGAAAGAGGAGTATTAATGAAAGATAAGTTTTTATTTAATTATGATTTTAATTTATTAAGAAATTTTAATATTAGGCCATTAAATAAATTTTTAGAAACTCAGATAGATGATTATAAGTCCCTATTAAAAAAGCATAAAACAAATAATGGATACCATACTATTATAAGTGTACTCAACGAACAAATTTCTAACGGGTTTAATGATATGGAGATTGAATCTATACTCTTTAAGTCATTAGTTTATCCTAATAATGAAAAGCTATTCTACTTAGACTTAAATACTAACTTAGATGTAATTCTTGCTATGGAACTTTTACTTGAAAAATATCCAGAGATTATTAACCGTAAGCTTACAAAAATAATAAATAGTGAGGAGGATTTAATTAGTATACGCCAAGAAGAGGATAAGGTTATTTTTTTATTTAAAGAAGGAGTTGGGGAGCTAGGTAGTAAAAAGAAAGAAAAATGTAATTTCTATGTCCCTTGTATTCTAGACTTTAAACAAAAGCACATGCAGATTAGGTTTAATCAACAACTTTTAAGGAGTTGCAGAATTAAAGGAAAAGATCTTCTGAAAAAGATGGAAATATTTATACATAATCTCTTCAATACTTCAATAAAAGGTAATGAATTACGCTTAAAAACTATAAAAGGCAATGAAGCCAAGATACATAAAGGATTATACACATTATTTAAAAAAGAATCTTCCAGATCATTAGACTTAATAAGATGTAAAGTAAAAGAAAGGGAATCTACTTTAGAAAAAGAGTGGACCGAAGAGAGTTTAAGGACTGAAATTTCTAAGTATCTTCAGAAAGAATTGCGTGTTTTAGATCCAGGTCCCTATGTTAATCGGGTTTTATCAGTAAAATATCAGGATACAGCGAAGAACATGGAAGAAGTAGAATTTATAAACGATGGTGGTTATATATTTGGTTTCACTTTTGTAGATAGAAAGATAACAAAATCTGCAAATAAAAATGAAAAACGCAAACCAGTGTACTATTCTAAGATTTATTGGGATTTAAAAGACACAATCGAAGACTATGAAGAGGTAGTCGAGCTGGCTGTTTATTGGAAGTTTTGTAAAGATAAATTCAATAAAAAAATTACGAAATTGGAATCTCCAGAGAATCTATCTTTTGTAGAGGTATGTTTCAAAGAAACTTATAATGTTTTAGAAATTCATTATTATGTTAACTACAATAAAGAATATAACCTTATAAAATCTTTAGATGAAAGGATGTATAGAGAAAACTATGTTCTCAACAAAATTAAAGAAGTTATATGAGATAAATAAGATTATTTCAGAAGAGTATCCTTTTGAAGAATATTACCCATTACTTAGAAATTTTATTGCAAGGGAGATTAATTTAGGAGCAGAGTATTTAAGTCCGTATAGGTTTTCCCTATTTTATGGGAAATCACCTCAAATGGCTATTCGTCTATTTTTAGGCTTGTCTGACGAAAAAAGCATTTTGAGTCAATGTTTTAAATTTGAATGTGAAGAATGTGGTTCAATAAATATTATCGAGGATGAGGAAAATCTTATAGACTTTAAATGTTACGAATGTGGTTTTGAAGATTCTTTGGCAACTCCTAACTATTTAAGTGAAGTAAAGATATTATTTAAAATTAACTATGAGATTTTAGAGGAGTTTAGAGAAGATTTAAAGGAAAATCCCCTTTCTAATAAAGAGTCAATTTCAGCTGTTTTAGAAGAGGGGATGGACATTGAAATATCTTTTGAAACAGCTGAAAAAATGAATACTAAAAATGATTCTAGCATTAGTAAGACTTTTGAAGATAAAGTCCGTAACATTCTACTTGGAGATCTTATATGATAAAAAATAAAAAAGGAAATAAGATTTTTATAGCAATATTAATAGTTTTATTTTCAGCTATCTTTTGTAGTTTTTCACTTCTTCTATTATTTATTAATAAAGGGATAGTTCTTGATGAAAAACACATAAACCTTTTGGATATGTTCATCAAGTCTTCTTTTACCTTAATAGGAAGTACTTTATCTGGGGTCATGGCTCTATTCATTTTCTCATTACAGGAAAAAAGTAAGAGAAGGGAGAAAGAAGAGAAAGAAATAAAGTACTATGGATATATAAAAAGTGAATTTCAAACAAATTTTGAGATTTTAGAACGAATTCTTGAGACTATAAATGAGCTAGGAATACAAGGCCTTTCTAAAGGAGTTGTTGACGGAAAGGATGTAAAAGAAATGTTACTAGTTTCTCAAACTAGATTAAGTTTTACATTCTATACAGATTATCTTGATGAACTAGAACGGCATAAATATGAACATGCTATTAGAGCTTTCAAGCTTTCTTATGAGGTGTATAAATACTTAGATATTATTATTAACAAGATAGATAATCAACAAAATATAGAAGCCATCTTGAGAATAATAAAAAGAAATATACAAGAAATTAGAGATTTGAATAACATTATAAGGCAAAAAGAATTATCTTTGTAAATAAGGTAAGGGTACTTTGTTAGGATACAAAATTTTAACATTCAAAAAAAATTGCAATTAATCTCTAAAAAGGTGTGTAATTAGTACAAAAAAGAGTGGTTGTTTAAACTGAGCATAATGGTTTGAAATAATTTTAATCAGGGTAAGAGGGGATGTTTAGCACAATCTAATTTTTGTGTTTTTATATAAATAATGGAAGGGGATGCTTGTATATGGATTTTACAGTAATCATACGTTGGATGCGTCACTATGGTTCCGAATTGGATAAATGCATCCGACAGTATATCTTAAATGATATCATCATCCTCGGAAAATGTATTTGTATTATGAAGTAGGTTCATAAATAAACAACATGGAAGTGTGCTAAACAGGTTGTGAGTGTAATTATTCCCAAAAAATATTTCTTGTATTAATACACAGAAAATTAAAGTAGTTAAACACTTAAAAATAGTAGGTGATTAACTACTTTTTTCATTGGTCAACGGATTTACTGTCTAGATGCAGGGTACCGAAAAAAGGTGAAATAAACAAAAAATAATTCCAAAATCACCTTTTGTTGTGTATTTTAGAATTACTTGTTAAGTGAAAAAGTTGTTAAAAACTCGGGTCATTCTATTCTACAATCGGGCAATTTAATGGAATAAGAAGTTGTAAAAACCCAACTTTTTTATGTAAAGCATCAGTCGCACTTGAGCGTACGTATACATTGATTTATCAACGATGTATAAGATCCTGCATAAAAAATAAATGTGTAAAGTTGAAATCTCTTGGGCGCTAAGTGAAAGGAAACTGACACTTCCTTATAGACAATTTGATGTTGCCTATTATATAGAGCAAAAAGAAAAAAACTTAAAAAATTAAAAAGTAAGTAATACCAGAGTTTTTTTTTTTTTTTTGAGATTTCTAAAAATTAAAACCGTGAAAAATCTATTTCTACAATGAAAAAAATGACTTTTGTTAATATGTATGTCACTTAACCCATAAAAACAAGGAGGTAACTTTTTGTGTAAAGAGAACACTTCTCTCATTGCAGGAATTAAGCGTATAATTTTTTGATACGCTGACTGTTACCCCTTACTAATATTTTTTAGATACTTTGAGTGATTTCCTATTTTTATTTGTTGGTTTTATCTATTATCTCTTCGTTTAAGGACATAGCGGATTTGTGTAATACCAAAAGTTTTGCTATAGGATCACCTCTTCGAATTGTTTTCTTTGTTTTTGGTTCAAATGCAATTGGTAATCCTAAACCTCTGTTGAATGTCGATAAGCGTTTTGCAGGTAATAAGCCAGGATGTACAATAAAAGCTTCTTGATTTTCAAGGGGTTGAAACAACAACATATAATCATCTGGTATTTCAATTCCCCATCCTAATTTCCATTCAAACGAGCCTTCGCCGTTTGGAATGAACATACATTGCCAGACACCATCAACTTTTGCTTGATGAACACGAAACCATCCATCAGGTTTAACCCCAATGTACCCTTGATCCCTTTTTACCCAAAAATCAATATCCGTTAGGGAATGTAATTCTTCTAATTCGTACTGATTCTTGCATTGTACCTGCATTTCGGTTACAGGATGAATTTCAACATCAATTGAAGAAAAAACCGTCCATCCTATTTCTTTAGCCATTTTATAAGGCCAACAAGCACCTTTTACTCTTCTTTTTTTGTTCCATCGAAATGCTGCATCATCAAACTGCTCATTGCTGACTATTTCTTTCATGGGAAGCAATGCCCAATCAGTTAATTTAATAAACTTGACTTTTTCCATAAAGCATACCTCTAATCTACGGAGATTAATAAGGAAAAGAAAGGATTTTACCTTTCTTTTCCTTATATTAGTTTTTAAGTTAAATTTACTAGATAGTGATTTTTTATTGATACGAAGCAGGATCGTAAATGCTTACGCTACAAGGACCGAGCCCTGTTTTAATACCACCTATACGCTTCATATTGTTGAGATCTACCACACTCAATCCATTGCCATCTTCCATGTACTTAGCTAATGCGGAACGCTCAAATTGCGTCGAAAAAAGCACGCGGGTATCCGGATCAATCTTCATTCCACGCGGAGTGGGGCCTACATCAATCTGTTTGATCTCTTTTTGATCCTCGGAGTGCACTACACTAATCACGTTAGAACCTTCACAGCTTACATAAAGGTAGGGTTCTTTAGGGTCGGCGATTACAGCACGAGGACCATGCCCAACAGATATTTCGTTGATGACTTTCATGTCTGAAAGACTGATTGCCGAAATGGAATGACGATGTGTATTGGCAGTATAAACGTGCTTTCCATCGGGATGGGAGAAAGCGTGATACGGCGTCGCATCCTTTCCCAGAAGAATCCGATGCGTTTCACTCATTTCAACAGGATTATCATAATTTACTTCAACGATGGACAAGGAATCAGAACCCCAACTCGGAATGCTCACATATTTCCCATCCGGAGAAACCGACAAAGCGCGCGGATTTTCCCCAACCGGAATCCGGCTAATTTCCTCTCGTTTCATGATGTCCACAACGGAAACGTCCGAGGAACCGGAGTTAGAAACAAAAAGCAAGGAACCATCTGGAGTTAAGGCTACACCTCGAGGTGCAATACCAACGGAAATCTTTGAAACCTCACGATTGTTGAGTAGGTCAATGACAGAAACTGTAACCCCAGCACAATTAGAAACATAGCCGTAGTATCCTTTGTTATCAATTGCCATACCACCTCGAGGGTTGCTACCAGTTGGAATACGTTTAATTTCTTTTTGCTCTTCTAGGTCGACGACTGAGATATCACTTGAGTCAGTGTTCGTTATATAAGCAAATTTCTTCACGTACGATTCATCACCTTTCAATTTACGTAGTAGACTTTTCGTGATTGCGCAACACCTTAATCATAATTCGCAAAAAAAAGAATCTTTATACAAATTTTACATAAATTTTCTTTTGTTTAATATTACTTGACAGTTATTGTTTTTTACTTGGAATAATATAAAAATTCAGCTTAATTTTTATTGAAAAAATATATTTCCTTAGATGGTTCTTAAACCAAGATTGTGTAGCAAATGTCTGAGAAATAATAGATGAATCTAAACATGAAATGGTATTTGTAAATATAGGCTCTATAATAAGACTTTCTCTTTTAGTCATCGTTAAGTATTCATAACCTATGATGAAGACTAGACACTTTCTTGAGGATTATCTCATATATAACTCAATATTTAGTTTTATTGATTTTTTATGTTGTTTTCTTTTATTCTTGTATAGAAGGAGGCTATCATATATGAGAAAAATCCGTAAAGACATTCTAGCTATTACTCGATTAGTCATTGCTTTAGCAATTATTACAGTGATTACTGTAATGTGTAATACCATAGGAAATATGAAAATGTTAACAGAGATGCTTCAAGAAACAGCAAAATTAGGAATAAGCACAATTATAGGTTTGGTTGCAATTTCAATTGCTTGTATGTCTCTTCAAAATCATGAATCTAGAGCAGAAAATAAAAACGTTTATTTGAACTATTTGACACTGATGCTCGTTACGTTAATTTTTTTACTCACAACTTTTTTGTTCCCTTATTTGCCGATAAATTCTAATTTGTATATGTATTATGCAATTTTTATCATTTATTTTCTTTTGGGAATAATTTTGTTGGGTGGATCATTAATAGCTACTTTTGAAGTTATTAAGAAGGCTTTTGATGAAGAATGAGAAGCAAATAATCATTTTCTATAAATAATTTTTGATTTTTTATGGAGATAGAAAAAGAGATGAAGATAATTCATCTCCTTTATATGTACTTGTTTTTAGTAATACCAAAATGCTTCTTTAATGCATCTTGTAGCACTTGAGAGTAATTTACATTATTAGCTTTTCCTATCTTATCAATCAAATGAGGAATAGTTAATGTTTTCTTTACTGCTTTTGTTTCAATCTCACTACGGAATGTGGGCATCCGTACTTCTATTAAGCCAATAACTTGATTTACTTTAGTTGAGATAGAAGTTGGATTAGATTCGACTATTCCTTGGCAACACATGTAATGAATTTGATGATAAGAATTATTAAGTAGGATTCTAGGGTATGCTTTGTAAGATTTACTGTTTTGAAACATGCTTTAGTTCTTCAAGCGTAATGTTTATTTTAAAATTAAATATATAATTTTTACTTGTGGGCTCATTATTGAAAATGTATGTTTAATAAGGATATTAAATGGAAGGAAGTACTTTAAAGTGTTAGTAATTATCTTTATGCTTATTATAGTAATAATTGTAGTAATCACTTTTCTAAAATTTTTAACTGTTCTTATAGAAAAAAATAAAAAGTTTGCTATAAAAATAGAAAGATTGGGGTATATATTGTTTGCTGTTTCTTTAGGATGGTCAATAGTTTTTAATATGACGAACGACATGGGAAATGATACTGATATATACATTATTAATGAAAAGTTAGACCTTTTGTGGAGTTTTCATAAATCCGCTGCTGATTATAGCTTTGCTAATCATAGAGTTATTGAGGATACATATTTTAGCTTAGCGAAGAAATGGAGTCAAATTGAATCAGGTACGCAACATTTTAGAAAGCAAGAGGAGTTAGTAAAAGATATTAATAGTATTCTTTTTATACTATCAACCTTATTTATAGCATGTGGGCGGGGGAGTGGAAGTGAGGTTATAAAGGAATACAACAATGAAATAAAACAAAATAATAAATTAAGAATGAGACATATAAAAAAATCAAGAAATAAAAAGGTATATTTGCCTAAGAGAATTCTAAGGAAGAAATTAAAGTGAAATAATTAATTTAAGAGGGAAAATCCCCCCTCTTTTTATTTTGAATTGGGCGGAGTATGTAATTAAAAAAACGAACGCAACATGAGAAGTATAACTGCCCTTTCCCGATTAAAATGATGAGGTAAGGAAGGAGTAAGATAGACAGTTTATATTAAAAGAAATTAATCGCAGCTTATTAAATAATTATGGATACGCCTATGTAATTATTTAATAAATACAGAGTTTTTATGAATATGAGAAAGTTGTAGTTTCAATCGAAACTACAACTTTTCATTTTTCTTTCACTTTTATAGGTAGGGGGATAAAGTAGACTAAGATACAGCTGTTTTAGTAGATTTGTTTTATTCTAAAATATGTTTGAACGAAGGGGATAATTTGTAAAATACACTATGTTGTTCATTTCCATCTTGATTCATACCTGCTTGATAAGATGTAAATCCTTTATACGTTTTTCTTTTCCATTGCCATAAGCCATTACTTTGACCGAATTCACCATAGTAATGATTGTAATCAAGTTTGTTCCCAGTGTTTTTATTAAAATTATTGCTAATAAAAATACGGTTATTACTCGCATAGATTTGGTTATTGGTAATTACATTGTTCCGGGTATCGTAATTTAATTCGATTTGGCCACTCTCTTGATCTTTTGTATCATTTTTATAAATTACATTGTTCGTAATCGTGTTATTTTCCGCATATCCTTGCTGACTGTCATATCCACCAATTGCAATGCCACTCATGATATTATTGGATATTGTATTGTCCCTAACAGTAATACGGCTTGCGCTTTTTCCTGCATGTTCGCTAGCTACTTCAATCCCCAGGTCGTTTTCATAGCTTTGATTTTGCTCAATGATAATTTCCTTCCCGCCATCCACGTAAATACCATCAGCTGAATATTCATTATAACTAGTATTATTGATGGATGAATTGTGGTGGACAATGTTATTACGAACAACTCCATTTCGTGCCTGATCTAAAGAAGCTACTGGAGATGCGCCTTCATGTCCAATTAGAACAATTCCAATGTTGTTGTTATCATGTACTTTGTTATTGGTAACTTCAAAAGAATCCACATTCCCATTCACAGCAATAGCCTCACTCAATCCTAATTTCAAATTTGCTACTTCGTTATTATCGATGACAATATGATTTAAATTATTTTGAGCACTAGATGAAGTACCGTATACAGCAATACCATGTGCATTTCCATTCTTTACATTCGCTTCAATGTGATGGATATAATTATTTCTAATATCAATGTAACTTCCTGTTCCAGTGATATAAATTCCAATAGGGGTTTCGCTAACTTTCGTTGACTTTAAGTTACGAAATTCTAATTCCTTTACTTGAATATAATTTTTGTCTTCTATTGTAAATAATCCATCATCTTCTAATTTGACCTTAGAACCATCGAGAATGACTTTTTCATCCTGGTAATTTTGAAAAGTAATGGGTGCGCCTGAGGCACCAGAACGAGCGACACGAACCTTTTGGTTATAAACTCCGCCTCTTATGTATATTGTACTTCCTTCTTTAGCGACGTTAGCAGCTTTTTGAATGGTGGCGAAAGGTTGATCTAATGTGCCGGGATTGAGGTCATTTCCTGTTGGAGATACATAGTAATTTGTAACAAAAATTCCATTGCTATTGGATTGTGCAAAGGTAGAGGTAGGGAGTGTGAAAATTAACATACTGAAAGAAAGTATAAAGATAAAAAGCGATTTTTTTAATAAGGGAAATATTGTTTGATATTTCATCATGATCCTCCTTCTTTATTAAGCATTCCTTCTCAACTATATAGTTAAAACTGAAGATTTATATCTTGTATCAATAAAAAAACAGGAATGTATTGCGGGTTAAGGGACATCAACTCATATGGTCTACGTCTTCTATCTGAAACTAAATTTTTAATAATTCATGGTTTTTCGTATAAAATCAAATCATATATACGTGTACTTAAAGAAATATGGATATTAAAATCGGTAGACGAGGGAATGAGAGATACTGATACTAATTTTAAGGAGAGTTATTCAAAATATGTTTTCTATTCAATTAAAGTTTCCCTGTGTATCATGTTAACTGTTGTACTAATTTGATTGGTAAGATTAACAGATAATTATTTAAAGTGGGGGTGGTTCAATAAATCTGAAATTAACATTGTTTAATATGAGTGTTCGAAAAAAATTATCAAGTTTTAATATTCGGAAAATCATTTATATAAACAAGTATGTTATGGTAACCTTTAATAAAAGGGGGTAGCGTATATGAATGTTGAAATTATTTCTAAAGAAGAAATCACAAAATTATTAAACGACTGGTATCAAGCTATAATTTCACAAAGTGTATTACAGTCTAATAAAATAAAAGAAGAGATTGCAGATAAAATCAATAATATTAAGGAAGACCAAACAATATTAGTCTACTATGCTTTATTGAATGCACGGTATAATCTGCTAATTCGTGATATGGATAGTTCAAAAGATATTTTGGATAAAATTGAGCCATTACAAGAGCCTACAGAAACATTTTTAGAGTACTATCATCATTTATTTAAAGCAATTTATGCTACTAATACAGCAAACCATAGTGAAGCAAGAATACAATTTGAAGAAGCTGAAAAGTATTTAGAGTACATGCATGATGAAATCGAAAAAGCTGAATTTAATTATTGGCTTGCAGTTCATTACTATCACATATTGAAACCAATCCTAGCAGTTCAATTTGCTACGAAGGCAAATGAAGCATTTTCAATTAGTCCAGGGTATGAATTAAAAACTGCTGCTTGTTTGAATACTTTAGGGATGGCACACACTCGCTTAAGTGATTTCGAAAGTGCAGAAGAATATTTACTTTCAGCATTGGGTACTTTCCAAAAATCTCATGACGAAAGTCTTACTAAACGTGTAAAGCACAATTTAGGACTTTTATATGCAAGTCAAAACATGTCAGAGTTAGCAATTAAGCATTTAGAGGAATCACTAGAAAACAACGCTAAAACGATGTTTCTTTTAGCAAGAGAACATTTTAAGTTAGGTCATAATCATAATGCTAATGAATATATTGAGAATGGCTATAAGATTAGTGACTTATGTTATCGTCATCATTTTCAAATTTTAAAAGCAGTACATAACTATGCACCACAAGATGAATTAGAAAAGGTGGTCATGGAAGGTATTTCGTATTTTGAAAAAGAAGAATTATATGATTGGGTAAAAGAATATGCTTATCTTTTAGGTAATATATTCTATGGTTCAGAAAATCACGAAAAAGCCAGCAAGTATTTACACATCGCTTTAGATGCAGACAAAAAGAGTATAGAAAGAAGGGCGCTAAAATGAAAAAAGCAATCTTATTAATGATGATGTTATCCGCTGTTTTTACTTTTGGTCTTACTAATGTAAAAGACGTATCACAAAATGAAACTATTGAAGTGTTTATGGATCATGGAGAGCATATTTAATTATCTAAAAAAAGAGGGAGCTGCGAGCACCCTCTTTTTTAATTATGAACATATTAATTTAGAAATAACATAAGTAGCAGTAGGAATGAAAAATATAAGAGATAATGTTCCATAGTACCAAATACAGTCTGATTTACATTCTTCTTTACACCCAATGCTTTTAAGGATGGAGTTGCGGCTATAACGATTGAACCGCTTCTATTTACATCACCGACTACTGCTTGGCTAGACGTGTACTTATTATGATACGAAAAATGATAAAAGGAATGAGAGAACTCATTCCTTTTTTATAGATGGACGGGGATCATTTTAATATTCAATAATTAATTACATATTTTTGTTTGCATATAAAAAGCAGTTCTCTTATTTTAGGGAACTCTCTGAAAAACTTTTTTGAATTCCAGTTTAAATACATTACATTATTGATTCATTAAACTTTTTAGGGTGTCTTCAAACTTGTGAAGTGAGGTTATGATAACTCCTTTTTTATCAATAGGAGAATTAATAACGATATTATGTGTCTTAAATACAAGAATAGGTATAATAGCTTTAATTTCTTCATTAAAATATTTTTGAATTATATTGATATTATCTTTAATCTCTAACATTTCTGAGGATATTTCGTTTATATATTTTAAAGCCTTTTGAATATCCTTTCTATAGCCAAAAGGAGTGAATTTATATTGTAAATCTTTACATTCTATAATTAACAGAGTTTTATTTACTATAGCAATTACATCCATCTCACTGGTAAAACTAAATTTTCTTTGTTTTTCGTTATCATAAATCGTAAAGTCTTTTGCATTAGATTGATAATTGACAGTATAGTTCTTTATAATATCTTCTATGTTTAAAACAAGATCATTTTTTACTTTCTTTTGAATTGGTTTTGAATTATCTTTCTTACATTCTGGAATTAAATTATAGATTAGTTTGTGATATGTAATGTTAATGGCATTAAGCAGAAGGGGGATCGATACTAAGTATAAAATATGCCCTTTAATCTGAATTGGAACTAGTGGTTTCTCAAGTATCCTATACTCAAACTTATCAATTGATTCAAAATATAAATCTTTGTTTTTTATAGGTTGTAAAGTATAATAATCAATGGTTTTTATAGCTTCCTCTTTCTTACAATCTGTATGTTCTATCATTAAAGTAGTCAAGTAATCTTTGAAAAAAGGATAACATAGTTGTTTTTCATGTGTGGGTAATAAATTCTCCTCAAATGTAATGAATTTTTCCAGATTATCAAAGTTAAATCCAAGAGCTTTATGAAAATTTTTCTTTAATACATTAATGATGTCAGGAAAATCTTCATTCGGGGTGCTGATACGTTCGTCTACAAAGGTTTCTCCAAATTCATTTAATATATTAGCCCAATTTTTATCGTGAAAAATAAATTCACCATCTTTAACATTCATATTAATTTCTTCAAAAATCTTACTGGTTATTAATTCTCTTTTTGAAATTAAATCTACCAGTGTATAAATGTGTAGATATAAGTACTCAAAATCTTTTTCATTTATTGTATAGAGATGGGTATCGTATTCAGGGGTAGACATAGTTAATGCGATTAAGTATTGTAGTATGGCTTTATCTTTTCCTAAAATTCCATTTATGTCTTTGTTTACTTTGAATTTATTATTTTCTATGAAATTTAGGATGCTTGACTCTACAATATCTAAACCTTCTATTTTATATGTAGTTAAGCGTCCATGTAGAATGAGTTGAACTTGTTGATGGAGTTGAAGCATATAAGATGTCAAAGTGAAACCTTTTAGTAATATGTCGTTTTTATGAAATACTGCAATTTTACCTTCTAACATTTCTTTAATGGTTTTTATTATTTCATTAAAAAAGATGATAATATCTTTTTTTTGATTGATTATCTTTATATTAGATAAACCTTTTATTTCTAGTATTTCTTTAACGATGTTTAAAGACTTATTATAAATAATATCATCATTTATTGGAGAGAGAATTATTGCACCATGTTCTTTTGTAACGCTAATGTTTAATAATTGCTGACTGAATAAATTTATATAAACATCATTTAAATTACAACTATTAAACTTCTCAAATGTTTCTGCGAGCTCTAATAAAACATTTTTAGGTATGGACATTTTATAATACCTCCTGACATATTCATGTGATTTATTTGTTTGTTGGACATTTAGTTTTATAATATCATAGAAGGGCATTAGCATGATTAAAGTTATAACCATTTTGGAAAACAGTGTTAGTTTAGAATCGTTAATTTTAGTATAAAGAATTTGTAGTGAAATAATATTTTGAAAAGAAATTAATTTTTATGAGGTTTATAACCGATTTAATTTGTTGTTTAAAAATATATAATAAATTCACTATTTTTACATAGATTGTTGTCTATATCTATATTAGCGATTCTGGACAATATAATTTTTTGCGGATAAGTTGAAAGTGATAATAGTATTTATTGAAATTTAAGACATAGGAGATTTTAAAAATATGGGAAAATTACATTTGGAAGTAGTAGAAAAAGAATTATGGAGAGTTTCTATAACTGAAGCATTGAATGAGTGTATTAATAAAATTCAAATTCTTGCTAATTATTACAATTGGCTTTATGAAAACAAAGAAAAAATGTATGAGTTAGGTTCTAAACATGTGGAGGCTTATAACAGGTATACATATGATGATTTTTTTAGAAACATTGAATCTTCTA
This sequence comes from Bacillus sp. IBL03825, assembly GCF_024712505.1. Taxonomy (NCBI): domain Bacteria; kingdom Bacillati; phylum Bacillota; class Bacilli; order Caryophanales; family Bacillaceae; genus Bacillus; species Bacillus sp. IBL03825. Next base: position 95,657 of record NZ_JAMXKE010000002.1, read on the forward strand.
ATAGAGAGTTACATAGGGCCTTAAAATCCGCTAATGCAGTATTTAATAGTTTAGAGGAAAGGAGTGAAATAACTAAGCAATATTTAACATATTTAGAAAAAGAATTGGTAAGTGTGAATTGGGGAAAATACAGTTATTTAGATCAATATAGTTTAAGTGAATTTAATAAGTTTAAGCAAAACATAGAAAAAGAAGAAATTTTACAGTCTAATGATTTTCATGTAATATCCTTTTTGCAATTCATAATAGGAAGTACCATGCAATATAAGGATGAGTTAGTTCATAAGGTATCTTCAATAAGTATTTTTAACAAAATCCAACGCTTTAAGGATAGTAATTTAGTTATTGTAGGACCAAATGGTTCAGGAAAAAGTACATTCGCAAGAAGTTTTAAAGGTAAATTAGGAGGGAATAACAATTATACAATTATTTCAGCACAACATTTATTAATATTTAATCCACCACGTAGTATAAATGTTTATGAAAAGAGTAGAGATGTAGTTAGTAATTTCCAAAGATATGAAAAGTTAGGTAGTGATGATAATTTAGTAGAATTATTTAAAAATGATTTTAGTAATTTAGTCTTAGCATTATTCGAAGAAAGGAATGAGCGTCAAAAATTTTATTACGAAAGTAAAGAAGAAAGAACAAAATCCATTTTAGATCGTACTATTGAAATCTGGGAATCTCTCATAACACATAGACAAATTGTTAATAATACAGAATATAGTCTTGAAGTTAAAACGCATGATGGGGAAACATATTTATTCAATCAGTTAAGTGATGGAGAAAAAGCAATTTTTTACTATATTGCACATGTTTTATTAGCCGAAGAATATAGTTATATATTAATTGATGAACCGGAAAATCATTTGCATTTATCTATTTGTATAAAACTATGGGATCTATTGGAGCAAGTTAGACCTGACTGTAAGTTTATCTATATAACACATAATCTGGATTTTGCGGTATCAAGAAATAATAAAAAGCTTTTATGGAACAAAAATTTTATACCGCCATTTGATTGGGAAGTAGAAGAGATTGAATCTGATGAAATGATTCCGGACATTATGTTATTAGAAATAATGGGGAGCAGAAGAGATATTATATTTTGTGAAGGGGATGACCGTAATAGTCTAGACTATAAGGTTTACTCCAGATTGTTTCCAAATTATAATGTAATCCCTGTTAACGGACATGATAACGTAATAAATTATTGTAAATCATTTAATAATAATAAAAAATTAGGAAGAATGACAGCCTATGGAATAATTGATGGTGATGTATGGACAGAAAAGGAAATTAAATCATTAGCTGAAAAGAACATTATTGTATTGCCATATAATGAAATTGAAAATGCTTTGTGTGAGTTAAATATACTTAAAGCATTTGTATTCCATACAGCAGGAACCGAAGAACGTATATTCAGGTTTAAAGATGAATTTATCAAGGAAATTCGAAAAGAACGGGATAAAATTGCTATTCGGTATGCTAATAATAGAATTAATAACTTTTTGAAACACAATTTATTTAAAGAAAATAAAAGTATTGAGGATTTAAAAAAAGAAGTGGAAGAAGTCATTTCTGCTAGTAAAATCGAAGCATTTTATCAGGAGATGCAGGATAGAATTCTTTCAGATTTAAATAGTGAGAACTATGAAAATTTACTTAAATATGTAGACGTTAAAAGATTATTAACTCGAGAATTAGCAAACAAACACATAGTCAATAATTTTGAAGAAAGGTTAATAACGTTATTAGACATTAATCCGCAATTTAAGAGTGTAATAGATGAAGAAGTAGTAAAAGTTTATTTTGAAGATTTGTGCAGAAAAGAAATAATTAGTCAATAATAAATATGAATAACAGTTGCTACGCTATATTTTTAATTATAAATGTTTCTGAAATTCATAAATTGAGTTCAATTAGTTAATTTGATCTGGGCTAACTGTTTAGACTCATAACTATGTTATATAAAAAAACTCGTTGCTATTAATAGATATGTTTTTTTCTGCATATGTTATGAGTTAATACCAAGATGAATCTAAAATATTAAAAGAGAGTCAGAAAAGGAGCACATTTAATCAATATTTAGGTAAGTTACATCTTAGTATAGAATAAATTGCAATTAATTATTTCTTAATAGTATAGGTATTTATTTAATATGATTACTTTAAATATGTAATATAATAAACAAAGGATATTTATTTGTTAGTTTCACAATGTAGATTATTAAGTAAACCTTTAAAATTAAAGATTATATTATGATAATCTATTAAAAAGGAAATATAATTGTATAAGATGAAAAAGAGAGAGATAGTAGAATTACAAACTTTTTGTAAAGCAGAGAATTTGTCTCTAAGAAATTTTATCTATAAGATTTAATTAATCGTGTTAATTATAATAGGAGTGAGTTTATGGCAGATATAAATGATTACAAAATAGTTAAGAAAAAATCTAAAATGTATTATAAGTACTTAAAATTAAAAAAAGAAATTCCTGAAATTGAACAAGCTAGACTCGGTTTTTACTTATTTGCACTAGAATGTATTACTAATAATAAAGATATTAATGAACTAAAAGAAAAAATAAATGATACTGAATTTATTAGAATAGTCTTTGGACAGGAGAACAATGATTTAGGTATAGATGCTGTAGATATTGATGAAGAAAATAATGTTATTAATCTTTTTAACTTTAAATTCCGTGAAAAATTCAGCCCTAAAAAAGGTTTATCATCTAATGATGCTTTAATTAGTATGAAGTTTGTAAACGCAGTTCACAGCCTGGATAGTAGTGGGTTAACAAATAAATCTAAAGAATTTGTGGATAGAATTATTGAACATTTAGGATCAGAAGATATCTGGAATATACGATTGTATATGGTTTCTAATGAAAATCAAGGTTTTTCAACTGATAATGATGCTATTAGACATTTGCAAGACGTATATGGATTAGATGTAATTACATATACATTAGGTGATTTTAGTAATTTTATATCTAGTAGACCTGAACCTATAAAGTCAACATTATTGTTAAGTAGGAATTCTGTTTTATCTTATGAAGAAGAAGATTTGTCTTCGAGTAAGTCATATCTAATTAAATTATCAGTGGGCGAACTAATAAGAATTACATGTTCTTCTGAACAAATGCGAAATAAGTATAATTATGAGGATATGACTGAGATAAAAGATTTAAGGTTAGACTTTTCGGTGCTTTTTGATAATGTTAGAGGCTATTTAGGAAAAACAAAATTCAATTCTAATATTTTCAAAACACTTGAAGCAGAACCCACTAAATTTTTTATGTATAATAATGGGATTACTATGACATCAAAAGATATTGAGGTTACTCCAGTAAATGGGAATCAGAAATGGAAAATAGAGTTGAACGATTTTCAAGTTGTAAATGGTGGTCAGACGCTTAGAACCCTGTATGATTATAAAGAATCTAATTTTGATGAAGAAAAATTAAATAAAGCAAATATTTTAGTAAGAGTTTTTAAGACTGGAAATCAAGAAGGATTAACTAATAAAATTGCTGAGTTTACTAATAGCCAAAATGCAATATCACCAGTTGATTTGAAATCATTAGATTCTCTTCAAATAAAAATTGAAGAGATTTTAAAGGATTCTAATTTTCTTTATGTTAGAAAAACAGGAGATTTAGGGGACAATGATTGGGAATATAGAGACAGAATTTCCATGGAGAAATTTGGTCAATTATTATACTCTAAACAAGGTTTTCCAGATCGAGCTAGTAATCAAAAAAAACGAATTTTTGATTCTTATTATGAAGATATTTTTGGAGAGAAAAACTTTGATATTGATGAAGTTGTTAATTTAGTAGAAAAGTACCTTGAAATTACTGAGGAATATGAAAAAAGTCCTTATACAGTATATGAGCAAAAAATCTTTTATGCAATTTATCTTAATAATTCTAATGCAAATATCAATGAAAACATAGAATTTATTGAAAAAGTTTTAAGTGAATATAAAAAAGATACACCATCGTCTGAGGCAAGGAAATTAATTCAAAAAGGCTTTAAGGATGAACTGGATAAATACTTTAATCAAGAGTATGTAAAATTAGAGGCAAATCAGATTTAGTTAAAAGTATTGATTTAAGTAATAAAGAGTAAGTGCTATGAATTTTTAGGGCGATGTACATATTAATAGTAGCTGCTTATAAGTAACATCGAATTAATTTTGTAGAGTATTTTAATAAAATTTGGTTAGTTAATACTGTAGGCTCTCATGATTAATTAGAGCCTACTAATATTAAAATAAGTAAAGAGAAAATTATTTAATAATGAACGGAAACTCACTATTTTAATAGTGTTTTAATTTATTTTAAATATATATAAAGTTAATCATAAATGTTTGTTATTTATTAATAGATGTGTTTTCCTCATAAATTACATCATATTTAGCAGAGTGTATCTCTACTTTTTGATGAAGGGAATTTAAAATCAGTAAATAGATCAAAGGTACAATATCTTTTAATTATTTTACTTAGTATAGTGTAATTGAGATATTTAGAGGTGAGGGTAAGTCAGTGGAGATTTTATATTTATGGATAAGAAAGTATAAAAATATAAATAATCAGGGTTTTAATTTTGGAGGTGATTATTTATTCCGGTATGAAGAGCGAAATCTATATGTTGAAAAAAATGAAATGCATATTCCTAGTTTTTTTAATATTTTTTCTGAAACAGAAAAATATTGTTCAACCATTTTAAATGTGTCTGCTATCGCAGGTGAAAATGGTACAGGAAAAACAAATTTACTGGATTTTTTAAAGTACTTAAACAAACACAATGTTGAGGATTATATCGTAGTTTATAAAAGTAACGAAGGGGATTATAAGATTATAGGAACAGAGTGCTATATAAAAAATTCACCGGTAGAGATTATAAGAAATCAAGAAAGTAGTTTTTTTTCCTCATTTAAATTTATCTACCTATCAAACATTCTTGATATAACAAGGAGTGAAGAATATAGCTCTCAATTATTTAATATATCAACAAATTTCCTAATTAAGAAAGAAGGATTCGAACAATTTCGTGCAAGTGAATTTTTAAGACAAATTACCTTTGCGGTTGATCGTAATTTCTCTTCATTAATAGATTTTAAGCTACCTGAAAAAATTATATGTAGTTTGTTAACAGAAATATCAGATGAATTTTTTAATGAGTTAAAGAGTTGGTATTTAGATAAAACTTATCAAAAGGACTTGAATAACCAAGTTAACAATCTTGATACAAGTATTAAAAATATTAGAAAAATAAACGGGGTATTACGAGAGTTTTCTAAAAAGAATCAAGAACTTCAGTCTTATAGCCAGTTTATATTCCACATTGTTATGGTTTTCTGGTCAGAGGTATTAAATCTACCTGGGAAAATGGCGGAATACTTGATAAATAATAATATAGTGTTTGATGATTTAGTGAACTATATTATTGGGGGATTAAAAGGTCAGATTAAACTAGAGGTAAGAAAGTTGGGGGATTTGACCATAAATGCAATTCATAGAATTTCAGGATTGTTGGTAAATAATTTTTTTGGTGAACTAGATACTAAAACCCAAAAAAAATATAAAGGAATCATAAGAAAATGGAAAAGTGTTTCTAGTCATAAAATTGATACAATAGATTTGTTTACTGATATATATATAGAAGAAGCTATCCCTCATGATCTTAATACACGAATTAAAATCTCATCGAATAATATTTTTTTAGAGAAATTTATTACTTATTATTTAAAATCCTTTATGGAAAATGGCTATCTACATTTCGAATGGTTGGAACTAAGCGCTGGCCAGGTTGCAAGGCTAAATATCTATTCAAGGTTGTATTACGCTATGAATAGACTTCCTAGACAGTTAAAGGATGTTGTAATAATCATTGATGAAGGTGAGCTTTATTATCATCCTGAATGGCAACGTAAGTGGTTGTGGAATTTCCTGGAAACTATTTCGTCAGTATATAAAGAGAGGAGAGTACAGATAATTATATCGACACATTCACCCTTTATATTATCTGACTTACCTAGCCAAAATATTATCTTTTTAAAGAAAGGTGAAAACGGAGTGCAAGTTATTGAGGGATTAGAAGATAATCAACTCACATTTGCTTCTAACATAAATACGTTACTTAGTAATTCGTTTTTTATGAACAATGGATTGGTTGGGGAAGTAGCTAAATTTAAAATAAATAATCTTATTAGCCTACTAAATAATAAGGATTCTGAAGAAATTAGGAAGAATGAGTCTCAAATATCTAAACAAATACGTTACATTGGAGAGCCAATTATAAGAAATAAGTTATTTAATATGCTGAATAATGTTCTAACTGTCGATTATTTGCAAGTACAAAGAAAGCTTGATGAAATCGAGGAACGGTTAAAGAATAGAGGTATATAAAATGATTAAAATAGAACTAAATAAACATACAAAAAAAGAAATTGAAGAACTCCATATCAATTACTTTAATGATAAACAATTACCAAAACTTGATAAATTTATAAAAGCTAAAAACTTAAATAATGAACAATCAAAAGAAGAGTATCGGTTTTTAAGGTTTTTGCGTAAAATTCGTAAATATATTTTAATAGGTAATCCAAAGCAACACCAGAAAATCATTGTACATATACATAAAAATTATTCGCATCAATTAAGAGATAACATAAAAAAAAGTAAAAAAAGTAATAGCAAGGCTTCTATCTTAAATAATGAATTAAAAGCTGTATTTAACTACGATTCTTTTTGTCGAGCTGATAATATTAAAGTTTGGTGTGCTTACCAACTTTTAGATAAGATTAACATTCAAGTTTGTCCTTATTGTAATAGACAATATATTACAACTCTATATACAGATAGAGGAAAAACAAGAGCTCAACTCGATCATTTTTTTGACAAAGCTTCTTATCCTTACTTAGGGATATCTTTATATAATTTGGTTCCAAGTTGTTCAGTATGTAATTCTTCTTTAAAAGGTCAGAAACAGTTTTTTGTTAATACATATATTCATCCGTATTTGGATTCGTTTGGTGATAAGTATAGCTTTACATTTGAGTTGACCGATAATATTGAGTCTCTTATTACTAAAGAAGGTAAAATAAATATAGGTTTTAGATCTAATACGAAGGATACTAATTTCGAAAAAAAAGCTAGGAATAATACTAAAGTATTTTTGCTCAATCAACTCTACAATGAACACAGCGCTATAGTTAAAGAGACTCTTCAAAAACATATTTGGTACTCTGATGACTATGCTAATTCTCTACTCAAATCATACCCAGGCATTTTTAATAATAAAGAAGAAATAAGAAGGATGGTATTTAATAGTGAATTAGAGGGAGATGATTTCAATCAACGTCCTTTTTCTAAGTTAATTACTGACATTGCTAAGGAACTTCAGATTCTTGGGTGGACTTAAAGAAAAGTGTCCCTAAGTAGAATTTAAGCGCGCATAGTATATAGATTAAGTGATTTTAAAGGAATGTAACAGTATACATAATTTTAAAATTGAACTGAACCCCGAATTATGGACTAGTCAAAGATGTGGGGTTCAGTTTATTACTATAGGAAAACCGTTTTATTATAAAACTAGCAAAAACAGATTGGAGGTACACAACTGATAATTAATGGAAATTTAAATCCGTGAGAGTGCAGTAATTAAATTTAATAATAATTAATCATATTAAAGAAGTGAAATGTATAAAGTTTAAATTTAAAAAAGCTTTGATTGGGGTAAGTCCAAGATGAAGTAGGGTATTGGATTATTCCTCCAGTATATATCGAGTTGATTTAATTAACTAGTAATAGAGAAGGAAGACCCCACTGATGGGGGTCAAAAACTGTATTCAACAAAAATAGCTTGAATTGTACGATCTATTTCCATTGAAATTTGATCACTATTTAAGGGACTTAAGTGAGAAGAAATTTTTTCTTGAATATCTCTTAATCGTGAATACGGTAGAGAGAGCAATTCATTTCCCATATAGGTTTCGAACTCATAACCATTTGCTAATCGAACTCTCCATCGATAGTCTATTATCCGTGTAGTGAATGGCAGTATTTCGGATAAGGTTAAAGTAAATGCTGAGTCACCTTCACCAAAATGTTCTCCATCTAAATAGATATCTTCTAGTTCTTGAAGTCTCGGGTTTCTGAATAGAGCCATTGTAATGCCTCCTTTATAAGATTTTTTGAATAAGATTACAACTTCATTATAATATATATCACTACTTTAATGTAGGTAGAGATTATAATTCAGATTTAAAATGAATTCAATATCAAAGGTAAATATTCGAAAGTATAATGTTGAAGAATTATCAAAGGAAGAATATTTCAAGATAGAGGCTGAAAAATTTTTAATTATGCTATGTAACGATTATATTAAAGCAGGCTATTCTTATGGTTCAGAGTTGCATCTTAAATCCAAACTTGAGAAAGGTTCAATGATAGTTAAAAGTGGGCTAACTATGTTTGCTGTTGACAACTTAATTTATTTGGAAATATTGGTTGAACAATTAAGAAAAAATAACAATCATGAATTTTGTGATGTATAATTAATTATATTTTATTAATCCTATATACCATATATTATAATTTTATGTATAAAAGATGTTATTGGAAGAGGTGAGAGTTTGTCAGGTTTGAAAAATATGAATCCAGTATATTATTTAATAATTATGGTTTTAGCAATATGCATGATTATTATATATTTTTCTCAGATCAGAGTATACTCTCAATAGGCTTTATAGAATATTCCGGAGTTTGATTTTTATAACAAATTTAGTAACTTATTATAGGTATAAAGCGAAAGGGAAAGATTAAAATAAATAAATTTTGAAAGGACTGATTTGAAAAAAGAAAATCAAAGAACTGACAATACCTACTAGAAAACTGTTGTATAGAAATATTGTATTTTAAATTATTAGAATATAGGAGAAGAGAAAATAAATTATATGTAAGATTATGTGTTCTTTATATCATTAGGTTTAGTTTTGGTTTTTTTATTGTAAATTAAAGATACTGTTACTAGAAAAATCGATTAGTTAAGTAAACATATGGAGGTAATCATGGATTTTTTAAGTTCAAAAGAAAGAGAAGAGGCTATTCTTGCCTATAAAAGTTTAGATCCTAACTTGGATTTTGAAGTCGATTATAATTTTTATTATGATGAAACAAATAATTGTAGAAAATTAAGTATAAGGGAAGGGAAGTTAAACTTTGATAAAAATAAGGATTTTGTTTTGGGAGGTGTAGTCTTAGAAAAGCATAATACAAAAGATATAGAAGATTCATTTGACTTTCTTAAGAAAAAATTAAAAGTCCAATCAAATTTAAAAGAAATTAAATTTAAGAACATTTGTCCAAAAGGAAGTGATTTCTTAAAATGTATTCATAATAGGAAAGTACATGATTTTATAGAATGGCTTTTAGAGAATGATATTTATATTCACTTTTCAATGTTAGACCATTTATATTACTCCTTAGTAGATATTATTGATTCATTAGGTGTGAATTATTGGGAAGGTAATAATTTAAAAACAGCTCTATATCAGTTTGTATATTATAATACAGAAAATTTTATGGAGATTTTAGATAAGTATAACTATCCTAATGTCGGTGCTAATTTAAGTCCAGCTTTTTACGATGTGATAATTAATTGTATAAAACCCCTAAAACCTATTAAAATTCCAGGTAGTAGTGGTTTACAGCAGAAAATAAATTTAATTGAAGCGTTTAGGGATGGAAGAAAAAAAGAACCTATTTTTTTAATTAACAATGAGGATAAAATTCTCATTAAAGAATATTATATAATGTATGCCAGATCTGTATATATGTTTAAAAATGCATTTCATTTATTTGATGAGGAATCTAGCGTACAAAATGAAATTAAAAAGACTGGAATAAAATTAGATCAAGTAGAGTTGAAAAATTATGAATTTATACGATCAGATAGTAACATTTTTATTCAGTTGTCAGATATAATTATGGGGATTATAGGGAAATTATTTGAGTTTATTAAGAAATTTCCTATCGATAATATTAAAAATGCGAATATCTCTTTTGATGAGCATCATCAAAAAGGGTTTAATCTATTAAAGGCTTTGCTTCATAAATCTTATCAAAAAAATGGCGCTTTTAGAAATATGTCAGCAAACCAAGAGTTACAATATAAATTTGATATAATTATGGGTTTCAAATAATGTAAGAACTAATATTTTTAAGAAACTTTCTTGGATCGAGGAAGTATTTATACAGCTAAGGAGTTTCAAGCATATTCCAAAGAAAATGGCTTTATCACCAGTGTGTCTGGGAAAAGAAAAGAGTTGGATATTGAAGATGTAGAATATGTAATTTCTACTGATACTATTAGAAGGATAAATGGTTATGAAGAAGGAGCATTTAAAGCAAGTGGATTACCTAATGAAGATGAATCTCAAATAGAGAAAATAGTATTTTTTACTGAAGGTATTAGTAGAGATATTAACAAGAGATTTCCAAAAATCACTCATTCAAGGATGTTCGAAAAAGTAGTAAGAATGTATGTTAAGTTTGTGTTTATTCATGAGCTGGTCCAAATACAGTAGTTTAAAAATGGCATGAAAATGGAAGCGTATTTAAAAATAGAATACGAAAAAAATGAATTTGAAAAAGAAGCAAATGACAAAGCTGGAGAATATTTTATTAGATTTGGAGAATTCCAAAGAGAAGTTGCCAAATTAATTAATAGCGAGCAAATTGTGAATTATGGTATTCTTACAAAACTTATGCAGTTATATTATGAGTAAGGCTATAGGTTATTTAACATGCTTTTATGTATTTTTAATTAGGTTTATAAATTTTTGATAGAAGATTAGTAAAAAGAATATAAATATTATATTAAGCTCTATATTTTAATTTTGAAGGAGAGTAACATGAGATTAGAAATAGAAGACTGGACTCTAAGGAAAAATTTATCAGATCATGTTAGGGAATTATTAACAGAATCGATAATTTGTTATAAGGCTGGTGCTTATAGAGCATCTTATATATTTTCATATCTATCGTTTTTAAATATAGTTAGGGATAAGGTTTTATCAAGCAAGAAGCCTGACCATGTAGAACAAGGGAAGTGGAAAGATATACAAGATAGATTGTTAAACGATAATGAATGGGATGCTGAAGTCCATAAATGTATGATGGTTCAAAAGGAAAATACTAAGGTATTTGAGCTAGACGATGATATTAGAAGCCAGGTAACTTATTGGCGATATAGGAGAAATGATTGTGCTCATTATAAGAGAAATAAAATAGGAAATGTTCATGTTGAAGCATTTTGGTTTTTTATTATGTCCAATATCGACCATTTTGTAGTGATAGGAAGTAGTCAGTCATTATATAATTTAATACGAAATCATTTTGATATTAGCTTTACACCTTCTGGTAAGGACCCTAAGTATATTATTGAAGTAATTGAGAATACTATAAAAGAAAGTAACTATAAGACTTTTCTTAAAAATACCAAAAGTATTATTGAAGAGACAGTAGTAGGGAGCTATTATGAACTTAATGATGATGTTCATAATTTCTATAACTCCTTATTGGATATAAATAATACAAAATTTAAAGAAGAATTAATGGAATCAATAAAACAGGATGTTACCTTGGTTACATGGTTTATATGTATGTATCCCCAAAATATTATATATTTTAAGAATGATAAATCGTTTATAAGAAAGTATTGGCATGAATATATATTTAATATTCCCCCAGTAGAAAGGGTTGAGGTTTTTAGTAGATTCTTAATCTTTAACCTAATTCCTGAGGATGAAATTAGGGAAGCATTGTTACATATTATGTTTGATATAGATATCAAGGATTTTGAAAATGAGATTTACTTTAAGGTATATAAAGATAAGCAATTTTTCACACTATTAAAGGAGCAACTATTTGGAAAAGGAAATAATGAACCTTTAATTGAAGATATAGATTGGTTAAATGGAAATTATAGCTATTTATTGTTGTATATTGAAAAATTTGAACTAAGTAAAGATGAGGTGTTGCAAATTTATAATTTATTATCAATGAATAAAAATTATAAATTATTGAGAGATATACTTGAAGAAAATAAAGAGGTTAAGTTAAAGTTTGAATCTCTAATTGAAAAATATAATATAAAAATACAGCGGGCAAAGAATGAAATAAACCTATTAAGTTAGATGGTGTTCGGGAGTTCGAATCTCTCCTGGGACGTTAAAAAAACTTGCAGTGACTTCAAAATCCGCGTGATATAAGCCTTTTAATTCGTTCAGTTGAAACGGTCAGTGATCGGTCAACAACGAGTTAGGAGGCTTATTTTTTTATGTCTAAAAGAAAAGATTCTCTAATAGTTAACGTAGATTTGTCGGATGTTTTTAATCGTAAACCGAAAAAGGAACGTGTCAGAGGTTTTGCAATCGACAAAGCACTCGTAACAGTTATTCGTCAAATGAAAGCGACGGGATTACGTGAACGTACGATTTGTGATTACGAATTACATGTTAACCACTTTATTAAAGTAACAGGTGTTCAGTTTATTGAAGAGTTGAACATCGATCATATTTATCTATGGTTATCGTCTATGGAAGTGAGTAACCAAACGAAATGAACTCGTTTAAAGTACCTAAAGGCATTTTTAGGGCGTTGTTTTAATAATGGATGGAATTGATATTAATTTTTGGCGAAATGTCAAAATAAAGGTTGATAGCCCTGTTAAAGAAGGTCCATCTGACCGCGAAATAAATATTTTGCTATCAATACTCGATTTAACTCATTTTATAGAGTTACGTGATGCAATAGCGATATTAACCATGTATCAAATAGGTATACGTGTCGGTACGCTATCACAACTAGAGCATAAGCATGTTAATTTAAACGCGAAACTATTAAGAATTGACGGCGGTATTATTAAAAATCATCAATCTATACACTTACCATTCGATGAAGTACTAATGCAATTATTAGACGTCCTTATGAAACAAAACGTTATTATTCGAAAAGAAAGTAAAGTGCATAACGACTACTTATTTATAACTAAAAGTGGAGGACGGATTGCCACAAGTCAGACAAATAACAATATAACAAAGCGATTAAGTAAGTATGCAAAATATTATGGGCTTAAGAATATTAATCCACATGCGTTACGACGGGGTTTTGCGAAGAAATTACTTAAGAAAGGCGCAAATATAGCGTTGATATCTAAAGCGTTAGGGCATAGCGATATAGCCGTTACAACGCGTTATTTACATTTAGAAAAAGAAGAGGTAGCGGAGAGTTTACGAAGTTTCTTATAAATAAAAAAGAGCATCTTGGCGGATGCTCCTCCTAGGATAGACTGTTGGCGCAGTCCGTGACCCAAAAAATAATCGACTCAAAACTAAATAACGGACAATCCCGTACATGCAGTACCTTCATTTTACCAAAAAACTTGGGAAATGACAGGCTTCTTAAGTGCTGCCTTTTTTAGGCGGTAAGAAGTGTGGTTTACGGTTTTCCGAACGTGGAATTGCCTGTAAACCACGCTAAAAACTGACGTTGGCTTGCTATTGGTCGTGCGTGGGACACTTGTTATGTCCCTACAAGGATAGCGCCCCGTAACGTATTCCTATTCATACGTTACGTGTAGGCGAGAGCGGCCTATAACGGCTCGGGTGGTAGCCATGAGCATTAAGGTGCTCGGGAACACGTTCAGCTTGTCGCACAGAGGTGGCTTTGTGTAATGGACAAGCCTTAGGTGAAGGGCGTGTGTGATGAAAATCGCCAAGTGAATAGGGTCTATACATACGGAACACTGACGAAGCAAGGCATGGTAAGAGCCGTGCAATTTAATTGTAGACGCTCCTCGTCTCTCTTACGCGCGTCATTTATTTTTTAACGTAATGACGTAGGGGACAAGTTAGCCTGCTAGCCGTTTTCCTAACTTCGCTTCGGCATGATAAAAACCGTAGAACCTTAAAGTCAAAGGCAAAAACACAAAAACGAAAAGAAACGAAGAATACGCCACTGGCTACGATAGGGATAAACGACAAGGGAGGACGGTAGTAATAGGTAAGAGAGTGGAGGACAGAGTAAGAATAAAGTTGGAAAATAATCAGAAATAAGTCAGAGATTAATCAGAAAAGAAGTTTACTTTTAGCAAACTTTTCTTGTAAGTTGATTTTTACTCAAGTATAATATTGCTATAAGGATACAAAAATTATTACTTTTGATAAAAAAGTTTTCGTATATGGTCCTGATGGTAGAAACTACTTTTAAGATATAAGAGTTCACTTAAGTTAGCTTTTTAACTTATTTTTTTTAGAACTAGATGTTCACAAAATGAGAACTTACCGGAGTATATGGATATTTTTTCATCAGAAGGCTACTTAGAGTAGTAAAAGTGTAAAAGTGTAAAAGTGTAAAAGTGTTAAAATTTTTTACTTACGAGTTACCCTGGGGGTAACATTAAGTTTTAGTTTACTCGTTAGAGTATTTTTTTGAAGCAGAGGTTTGCTTCAGGCAAACTTTTTAGAGAGTATTATCTCAGTAATACGCCTACACATTAAATCAAAATTCTAGGGTGGCTTGTTACTTTTGAGTAAACTATAGGTTTATTTTTTACTTTAGAAGCTATAATAATAGAAAAAAGCTTCCCAAGTGCTACCAACACTGAGAAGCCTAAAATAAAACATATATTAAAACTACTTACTACTTTTACTTAAGTTGATAATACCGATAACAACTAAAAGTAAAGTACCGATTGCGGAAACAGTGCCTGTGTCCATACTCATAGGTGCTCACCGCCTTTCTTACGACGAGCTTATTACGTACTACCAATACGTAGTAGGCTTTTTGTCGTTAAATCATGATTCTATTATACCGATTTACAGAGTTCAACGCTACATTTATTTGGGCTATTTACCATAAAAATCATAATCTGATATTGGGTGTCTTGTTATCGAATCAATACGGAGTGACTAAACGCAAGGAAATAATTCGTACAGCGGGGAAATTACGTGGAGGAAATGGCTATAATGTTTATGTTATAAAACCAGTTATCACTCCGGATGTCCTACCAGCAGGATGACCAATTTATACCTTCTGATAGATTGTCAAGATTACGTGATAAAGAGGCTATCCTTCATACTGAGCTTGCAAACTTACGTGTTAGACTTACCAAATTAAGAGAGCTATCATTAGTAAGAGCTACATCTGAGTTAAACATTTCACGAAAGCGTGACAGGTTGTCATCAGTGTCATGGCTTTTGGATAAATTAGATTCAACAGATAGCTGTCCTTTTTGTGGTAATCATAGCGATACTCATAAGGGAGAGATGGAAAAGTTAATAGAGACTACTCGTAAAGTAGAATCTCAATGGAAGGGAATAGAACTTGTTCCACCAATGCTTGATGGTGAAGAGGTGGCAATTAAAAAGCTGATTAGTGAAAAAGAAGAAATTTTAAGACAAGTTAGATCAGAGCGTATATGCATCAAGGAAGAGACTGAACAGATGCAAGCTACGAGAGAAGAAAGAGCAATGTTTATCGGGAAACTATCGGAATTTATTAAATTGAAAGAATATTTAGGTAGTAATGGGGTAATTGCCAATGAAATGGAAAGATTGAAAGAAGAGGAAGCCGACCTTCTTGAATTAGTTGATTTTGAACATATTACTCAGAAAAAGGAAACAGCACTATTTAAATTTTCAATGTTTGCCGGTCACTATGGCAACATGTTGGATTTAGAAACTAGAGATGATTTGATTCAACTTGATACTAATAAACTTACAATTCGAGTTATTGATGAAAATGGTGGAAGTGCATGGTTAAGAGAGATAGGTAGCGGTGCTAACTGGTTAGGCTATCACGTAGCTACATCACTTGCACTACATGAACTATTTATATAACAAAACATATCTTATGTACCCAGCATACTAGTAGTTGACCAACCTAGCCAAACCCACTTTCCAGATAATACAGACAGAGAGACTGAACGTGAAGAGTTACAAGCAGTTAATAAGGTCTTTAAAGCCCTATCGTCTGGCATTGAAAGGACAGATGGATTGTTACAAGTGATAGTTAGTGAACATGCAGGCCAAAGCGTAATAAAGGATGTCGATCATTTTCTTTTGGTTGAAATATGGCGTAAAGGTCGTAAACTCATTCCATGGCATTGGGACGAAGAAGCATTTTCAAAATTGATTGGAGGTAAGGCAGATTATGCTGCTGAAGATTTATTGAATTCAGTAATTTTTCCAGCCATTAAAGAGAAATTTTGGGATGATAACGTAACCATTAATTTATTTGAGGCTCATTTTGTCAAAGAGGGCTTATCATTTAATGAAATAGTATATGGTCAAGATAGTCACCAGCGAGAAATTCGTGGGATAATTAATTTGGATTTGTCTATAAAATTAGATAACTAAGAAGAATTAGATGCAGTCAGTTACTTTTAAAAGTGCTGACGGCTTTATCATGATTTTGTGATACCGAAGGCTGTCAATTTATAACTAGCTCTACTGGAAAAAAATAAGAACTTATTTTGACTTTACTTTAAAATGATTATTAATGCTTTTTGTTGGTTTTAATATATCTTTAGCATTAACATCCTCAATAAATTCGGTTCTGTGCTTAAATATTGAGACCGGTAGTATAGTTACCTTTTTGATACTTAAGTACAGTTGAAGTTATAATTTTCTAATTGATAAGATAAAGTCTGAATTATAGACTTTATCTTATCAATTAGAAAATTAATTAGTAACCAAGTATTTTTACAAAATCCCGTAGAATATATAAGATATTTTGAGGCATTCTTAATTTGACTGTGTTTTTTTGGTATACTATATACTAATATAAAGGTTTTGAAGTAATACATTATTTTTTAAAGAGGTGTAGATTTTGGTAAATATTAATAAAGAATTTGATATTGAATGGGATATCAATGATTCCCAGTTAGAAGATGATGAAGAAGATCTTTTCGAAGATGATGATGAAAAATCTGATGAAAAACCATTTGATGCTGATAGAATTCGTGTTGATGTAAAGCCTATTTCTGTTCATCAAATGTCTCAAATGATTGAAACAAAAGATGGGGGGCAAATTAATTTAAACCCTGACTTTCAACGGAGAAAAGTATGGAAAGAAAGAAAAAGGAAGTCTTTACTAATAGAATCACTAATGTTAAGAATACCTATACCTGTTTTTTATGTGTATGAAGATGAGGAATCTGTTTGGCATGTTGTAGATGGTCTTCAAAGAATGAATACAATGTATGATTTTATTAAAGGGAAATTTGCTCTTACTGGTCTTCAATACCTTACCAATAACAATGGAAAGAAATTCTCTGAACTAGATCAAAAGTATAAAAACCGAATTAATACAACTACACTTACTATAAACGTTATAGATTCATTAACTCCTCCTCAGGTTAAATATGACATTTTTAGAAGAATTAACACTGGTGGTGTTCCTTTAAATTCTCAAGAAATTCGTAATTCAACTGCTAATAAAACAACACGTGAATTTTTCAAATCATTAGTAGCTCTTGAATCATTTCAATTAGCTTCAAATTCAATTAATGATTTAAGAATGCAGGCGCAAGAATTAATATTACGTTTCATAGCGTTTTATTTAAATTATAACATCGATACAGAGGAAATATTTTACAAAAAAGGGATGGATGGCTTCTTAGATAAGACATATGAAGTGATTAACAAATTACCGAATAAGGAACTTGTTAAACTCAAAAATAATTTTGATAATGCCATGAAAAATGCGCACCTTTTATTTGATAAGTATGCGTTTAGAAGAATCACGTATAAAGAATTAGATAATGCTAATGAGCCAAAATTAAAGCCAATTAATAAATCCTTGTTCACTTGTACAAGTATAATATTGGCTTATTATGATTATGAAGTAATTAAAGTTTTAAATGTTAATGATGCAATGTTAAAAAGATTAGCGCTAGAAATATCTACAAATAAGGAATTTGATGAATCACTATCAAAGGGAACTGGCGATGTAGCAAGAATAAAAACGCAATTTTCAACAATGAAAAAAATTATTAGTGAGGTAATTGAAAATGCTAGATAAATTAGTTATACATAACTTTAAGTGCTTCCAAAGAAATGAAATCTCTTTTAAACCCTTGACTATATTAGTTGGAGGAAACGGAGTAGGTAAATCTAGTGTAATACAATCATTATTAATATCTAAACAATCTTTAAACAAACTGGAGCCAAACCAGGTAAATGAGGGGTTAGAATTTGAAATCGAGTTAACAGGCCCTTATCTTTTAAATCTTGGTTTTCCAAAAAATATACTTTCAAGTAATGCGGATTCAAAACAAATAAGTTTTTCTTTAATAAATGATTTAAAGCAAGAAATAAAATTAGATTTTACTTTTCCTGAAATTTATGGAGAACATTTATTACAAGGAAAAGTTGTCAAAGTTGAAAACCATTTAAACATTCCTTTACAGAAAGATTTTAGTTACCTCAATGCCGAAAGGTTGGGACCGAGGGTTGGATTACCTTTAGGAACAAACTCTGAATGGAATGTTGGATATAAAGGAGAGTATTCTTCACACATACTATTTCGCGCTGACAACTCTAATATGAAAGTTCATGAGTTACTTAAGGTTGAGGGAGATTCTAGTCGATTTTCTAGACAAGCAGAAGCTTGGTTGCAGGCAATTGTACCAGGTTTGCAACTTGATTACAAAATTATTGATGATGTAAGTTTAGCATCGCTTAAATTTAAAAGTACGTCTTTAGATACAGACTTCTTGCCAGCACCCAATACTGGATTTGGTATCAGTTATACTTTGCCAATTATTGTTGCGGGATTAATCCAATCCATACAGGGAAGTGGAACTTTAATAGTTGAAAATCCTGAAGCACACTTACATCCTCTTGGGCAATCAAGAATTGGAAGATTTCTCGCTAGAGTTTCTATGACAGGGGTACAAGTCATTGTAGAGACACATAGTGAGCATGTAATTAATGGTGCAAGGATAGAGATGGCTAAATTAGAGAAATCTGAAGATATGAAGGTTAATTTTTTCAATACTAAAAATAATAATATTAATATTGAAGAATTACATATTAACAAAGTTGGAGAATTATCAGATTGGCCGAATGGATTTTTTGATCAGGAACAATACGATTTGAAAGAATTATTTAATATGAAAAGGATAAGTAACAAAAAATGAACATTTCAATGATACTAAAAAATGATTCTTTTACGCATACGGCTAATCAAAACAGTGCCCCACTTTATGACCTTTTGGCAGATCTTCAAGAGACAAAAGAAATACTTACTAACCTTGGTGAAAAAACTTATAGAGATGATAGGTTATATATTCAGGAATTTTCTAGAGATGTTGAATTATACAAAATCCTTTTTGAAAAAGAGTACCAATTAAAAGCAGGTATCACTGGTGAAGAATTAAAAATGTTAAACAAAATAGTTGAACAAAATTCTAATATTGAAAATCAAGAATATGATAAAATCGTTGGAGAAATATTACAACAACAAATTAAAAAACCATATGCTTTACTTTGTTGTTATTTGACAGAAACAGCGCCCTTTCATACCAATACGCCAATTGCGCTACTAAATGTGAGAAGGGAGTTGTTGCAACTAGTCAATGACCCTGAGGAATTCGTTAATGCTTGTTCTCTATGTTTCCCAAATCTATACTTACATTCTAATATAGTAGATACTATTAAAGGTTTAAGTGCCCCTTTTATAAAGTTTAAGAATGAAATTATACGTCACCTTATTGCTATTAATGATATTTTTCACCCTGTATACAATGAAAATCGAACAGGAGGGATAAATGAAAGTCTAAGAGTCTTACAAGCAGAAGGAAAGTTAAACTGCTCATTAGAAGGAAATCCAGAGTCTGCTAAAAAGAGATTTATGTTTAAATTTAAAAATGCCCTGGATAGAGACGAAGTATTATTGTGTGAGCCCCATACTAAATTAGAGAAAACTAACCAACCAGGTGACACTGAGTATAGATATGATAGGATCTATTTTCATGGCGGTAAAGAAAATATAGCTAATGGTAAAACACTTATTGCTCATATTGGGTGTCATCTGTAACACAAGACATTAAAAGGAGTACCTGTATCGTTTTCTAATTAAAGTTAAAACTTTTAAAGTCTTTCTATGTTATAGAAAAATGAAATGTAAATTTTTAATTAGATTGTGACTTTGATAGCTTTTAACTTCTAATCAATATATAAGGTCAGAAATACTAGATGTTAAATAATAGGGAAATGAGGAATTTGAAATATTTGATTTTAGAGTCATTACGAGAGTAAAAGAATAGTTGATTTATTCAAGAACTATTTCAAAAATTTGCGATGCCAGCATAATTACTAGATGTTTCGGAATAAAAGTTGATAGAATTGTTTTCGCCCCTCCATATAATCATGAGGATCAAAAGTTATTTATTAAATTTTTAATAAAATCATAAACGTGGAAAAAATTGTTATTGACCAAACAGCAAAAAGTTTAGCTTTCAAAAAGAGACAAAAGTTTGCTACATAAAGAAAACCCCTTGACTATCAAGGGGTTTTTCATGTGATCCCGCCTGTTCTCGAACCAGCGACCTCCACCCTGTCAAGGTGGAGGTCTTTTAAATAATCTAGTCTTCTCTTTGCATTATAAACTCCCAAAACTTTTTTAATTCCTCACGTTTTTGAGGAGTAGCATTTTTGATATCTTTAAACCATTGATGAAGCTCAGGATCTTGTAAGTCTGTAACTTGCCTTATTTCGGTTGTACCGAGGAGGTAATCAATTGATACTTCAAAGAAAGTGGCTAATTTTATCAATGTATTATAATCAGGTTCTCGATTTCCTTGTTCATACATTGCATATGTAGTTCGAGCAATCCCTAGTTGCTTTGCCATGTCTTCTTGACGCAGTTTGCGTTCTTTTCGAAGAGTGTGTAGTCTAGTGCCAAACATATGCTACCTCCTTTTAGGTGTTTTCTATTTCAATTATAACGTCACAATATGTAACATTTAATAAAGTACACGAAATGTGTAAAAAACATTGATTTTAAACTTGTTATTATGTAATATAATCATTAGTTACACATTTTGTGACAATGAAAGAGGGGGAAAAATGAGGTTTTGGTTATTGGAAAAACGTATAAATAAAGAGAAAACACAAGATTATATTGCATATAAGGCAAGAATATCTAGAAGTATGTATGCAATGATTGAAAGTGGTGAAAGAAATCCAAGTGTTCCTGTCGCAAAGAATATAGCTAAGGTACTAAATTTTGATTGGACTCTTTTTTTTGAAGATTAATGTCACGATTCGTGTAATTGGAGATGTGATAAGTTATGTTTCTATATTGTTTTCCTAAAACGAAATAAACTATTAATTGTTTTTAAGAAAATATTAGATAAGGGAAGTGTTTAAATATGAATATGAAAACATTTGAAATGCGCGAAAAACGATTAGCAGAACTATTAGGTGCAAAAGTATTATGGGAATTTATAAGTGCTGTCACAGAGGAAATTGAAAAACAAGAATTAGAGTCTACACCAGGTTTATTAGAAGATCTATTTGTACATGTGAAAGAAACCATTCAAATTCAAAATATGAATCAACGCATAACAAAAGCCCCTGTAAAAATAGGGGCTGATGGTATAGATAAAGATATATTATTTATGGAAGCATATGTAGAATTAATTAATCATAAATTTCTTATTTCTGAATTAGCTGCAGAGCTTTCATCTGTTCTAAAAGAATTAAATTGTTTTGTTCAATCATCTTTGCCACTGCTTCAAAGTGAGCTTGATTCTCAAGAACCTCAATCTGCTTCTCTTTAGGGAGTGATTGAAGTATTTCTTTTATTTCTTTACACTCGTATATGTTATTCTCCGAGTCTTCGATTAATTTATTGCGACGATTGGTGTATTCAAGTGCACCTAAAGTCGCTAATGCGCGAGGATCTAATCCTAGAATTTCCATGTATTCCTCTCCTTTCCTCTACAATAATTCGATAGGGGAAAGGAGATTCCTTTAATGATTTGGTAAATTTTTAATATAGCCATATAATATGATATTAATTAGTGGAATGTTATGTAGCAGGAATAAAATAGAATTAGACTTAAAAGAACTTCTAAAAAACATGAGAAGAAAGGGGAATCCAGTAATTTCACTTCTTTTTCTTAAATTCTCTACATATGGAACGGTTGTTTACTTGTATAATGAATTTTAAATTGGATTCCTTTAAGAAGATTAGATAGACATAAGGAATAAGGTATGCATTTGTAGATAAACAAAATGAAAGAGAGTTGTTATGGAAAGAATGATAGAAAATATTCAGGAGTTATTAGATAATATGTTTTAAAGTGTTCAAGAGAGTAGCCGTATATAAATCGTTACTTAAAAAGTAAAAACTTAGTCCTTGAATATAGAGAAAGGACTAAGTTTTTTGTATATATGAAATATTGAGTGTATAAAGTTAAATTAAGTAGGGCTCTAAAACCTGAGTGTCCCTTAAATGTTAATAAGCATTAAACTTTATATTGCAATACTTCCTGGCGATGCTCCAACCGTTACTACTGTATTTACCGTATAATCAACGGAGTTAAGGATCGTAACTGTGTTTTGTTCTGGCTGGGCAATATAGATGAATTCCCCATTAGGTGTAAAGGCAGCGTCTGCTGGTCCATTGATAGAAATTGTTCCTGTAGATAGTCTTTGTGCTGTATCAATAATATTGATTTCATTGTTTGTTTTGTCTCCTAACAATGCTAGAGGTTGATTAGGTGAGAGAGAAAGAAACGAGTTGTAATAGGCCCCAGTAAGAATATCTCCAATCTTTTGGAAAGTAGACAAGTCAATCACTGTAAGAGTGGTCCCAGACGCCACCATTTCTTCTGTAACATAAGCGAATCCATCAAATAAACTGATTTCAATAATGTTTGGATAATCATTTGAAGTAGGACGCTCTTCTACGATATCACCTGTATTTAAATTAACTTTTATAATACTCCAAGCGTTAGCATTTACGATGTAAGCGTATTGTCCATTTGGATCAATGGCTATACTTGAAAACCCACTTACTCCGATTGAGATCGTATTAGAGATCGTTTGAGTTAGAATGTTAATTGTAGTAATATCCATTGATTCAGTTGAAATATTTAGTATATATGCGAACTGACCGTCTGGAGAAAATGCAATATCAATCGGTTTATTTATTGAGAGAGTAGAGGTAATGGCAAGGGTTTCATTTGTAATTATAGAAACACGGTTATCATAAAAGTGCGAAACTAACGTATATGTTTTATTGGGGTTAACAGCAACCTTAATTGGCTGATAAGGGAGATCAATTATTTGCTGAACAGTCTGTGTTGCTGTATTAATTACTGAAAGAGTATTATCATCTTGATTTGCTGTAAAAGCATAAATAGGAGGATTTGGTGGCACTGGTAAAAGGGAAAGGGTGCCACTTAAGATAAACGTATTATCATCTTGTGGTGTGATTGTTAGACTCTTAAGTTTAAAGCCACTAAAATCAAAGCAGCAATTAGAATCCGTTGTATAATAAATAATCTGATTGATGGAGAATTTGTGCCATTTAGAAAAAGCTGCAGCTCCTTGTCCATATTGATTTTGAACAGGGGAAATACTAACAAGCATAGAAAGTACACCATAGATGCGAACACTGTGTACTGGATAGGAACCATCTGGTAAATCAGTTTGAAGAAGACAAGGGTTCGGTGTTTGTAGCGTACATGGTTCAAATGCACATTTTAAGCGGTTTGTATTCCAGGTGACGGCACCAGTATAATTGGTATCATTAATTATATATCCTTCAGGAGCTTTAATTGAAACCTCAAAATTTACATATTGATTGCACGTACCTTGGCAAGGTAACATGGACTTCACTTCCTTTATTAAAAATTATGTGTTATTTCTTTTGGTATATAAAGTTACTTACATACCATATTAAGAAAAAACCTATGCCTTTTTATGAAATGAATCTATTTGAAAGGCATCTACTTGTTGATACAACATACAAATAGGTAGCAATATTCTATATTATGCTTCCTATTTTCTAATGCTTGTACATATAGTGGTTGTTTTAATTTGGATAAAAGTTAATCCAATAATGGTATAACATGTTGAAGTAAATAGAAGGTGGATACCGCTAGGTTAAGTTGAGAAATAAGACATGCTGAGAAAGTGTTATTAATTCGAATAAGTTAAAGCTTAAAAGGTGTCACCTAAGTTAATTTGAATATCTATTACTAATGCACTCTATATAGAAGACTAGCTGCACTCAAGTACAGCTAGTCTTCTTCACAAACTTATATGGCCTCGATGACAAATTGGGATTGAGGTATATATAGTAATTGGGCTGCTAAGGAAGTTGTTGTATTAGCAAATGGGTATGCTTCCTTATAAAGAAAATTACTATACACTATTTCATTCATTTCATAGGTCGTACACAGTTTTTTTAGGATTTTTTGAGAAATTTTATTTGTACAAGCAGCAATAAAATCATAATCTCTTTTACTTATTTCTTGAATGGCATGTGAAAGAAGGGTAGTGACTATACCACTTCCCATCCAATCTGGATGACAAGCGCCCATATCTAGATAGACCAGTTTTTCTTTATCTAAATGAGAAAACTCAATAGATTCTGTCTCTAATGTATCTAAAAGTTGAAAAATAGGTTCCATTTGTGGGCATAGTTCAATCGCTTTCTCTGTATCTATTAGTGGCTGGGTTAATTTTTTTGTTAAAAGAACTCCAATAATTTGAAAATTTTCTATTGCTACAAATGACATAGCTTGAGATACAGCTTGTTTCATCATTTCTTCGCACATTTTGTGAAAAGGAGCAAAAGGAATTTGTAAACTGCTTACAAGAGGTTCATTATTCACAAAAGAATGTGCAAGTAAATGTGCTGCATCTTTCACGTGGTGTGTATCAAGTAGCTCTATATTCATATGTTTTTCCTCTTTCCTGATATAGTGAATAGTAATTAAAAGGATTAAAAATTTTATTTCATCTAGTTAAGTTTAACTATTAAAGCGCTAACAAATATGGTTATGAAACATATGAATGAATCTGTTTAGTAGCAATCGAAATATGTTCATAAAGAAATTCTACGATCTCATCTATACATTCAACAGTTGTATATGGAGAGATAGAAAAGAATTTTAATGTAGAAATCGGATTTCTATCATAACTGTTTATTACATCTACTACACAAGAACGAGTTGTATCACCAAAAAATACTTGATCGCGATTTTTTCCTAGGTAATTAAATAGTTCTATATTTAATCGGTTTGTATCCTCAATCTCTTCTTTTGTTGCAAGGCCAATTCGTTCTTTTTCCCAATTTTCTTGGCCATCTCCATTCAGATAGAAACGGAAAGTTGTAATTGGTCCATATGTAAAATCATTTGTGATTGCGACTTGAGGCAGGGCCTTACGCAACTTCTCTCTAAATAATAGATTTACACGGATATAATTTGCTAATATTTTTTGATATCCTTCAATTCCAAAGGCTAATAGATTGATATACATTGGAATAGCACTACCAGATCGTGAACATTCTAAGGTATAGCCTGTATGATAACTTCCATATGACCTATTACCAAGATAAGGTGTGTCATCTTGTTCAATGTCCATCAGTTGTAAATCAGTATGATTTTTTACGATTAAAATACTTGAAGCATAAGGTGTTTGTCCTAATTTATGAAAATCAAAACATACACTATCAGCAAGGGACATATATTGCATTTTATCTTGTACGTATTGTAAGGCATTTTTTACATTAGATTCAAATGAGAGTGGATTTTCTTCAAAACTATAATTATTAAAGAAACTATAGAATCCGCCCATTGCAGAATCAGCATGGATATAAATCGGTTTTAATTTATATTTTTTCTGTATTGCTTCAGCGCTCTCTTTAATTTTTCTTATATCATCAATAGTAAATGTGTCTGTTGATCCCATGGTAGCTAGAATATAAAGGGGGATACCGCCATTGTTAATAACTTGTATCATTTTAGCCTCTAAATCTTCTATATCCATAGAACTTGTATAAGGATCAGTTTTCACTTTTATTAAGTGATTTGACCCAATACCAGTTGCTTCAGCTGACTTTAATAAACTATAATGTGCATTTTCAGAAGCAAAGCAATATACATTTTGTGGAGCACCATGTTCTTTTGCCGATGGAAATTGTTTAGAAATTGCTAAGCGTAAGCTCGAAAATACACAACCTTGTCCACCCCATGTGGTATATCCACCGCTATTATGTGGATTATAACCTATCAGTTTTGAAAGCATGGATACCACTTTTACTTCTGCTTCTGCTGCCCCTGGACCATATACATCCCAAACACCATTACCATTTAAAAGTGCCATTGTCATTACCCCTAATAGTGAAGGTATACTTGGTAGTGGTACAGCGTTAGACAAGTAATATTTATTTGGATACGGATGTCCATTCATAAATTGGTTTAGCTCTTCTATAACCTCAGACATAGTGATTCCAGCTAGTGGAATATGACTTTGGTGAATTAAGCCATTGTAGTATCCTTCTGATTTTTCCTCACATTTACCTAAAGTAGCTCGCTCTTCATTTTTTAATTGGTCAAGATTTTTAATTATTTTCTGCATAGATTCTAATAAAAGTTGTTGTTTTTCTTCATTTCCGTCAACGCTCGGAAATAGTTTTAAAATATCTTGCATGCAGTCACTTCTCCTTGTGAAAAACTGGATTTTTATTTTACTTGGTTAAACATAAGGGTATAATAATTTGTAATTGCCCTTTTGAATACTTAGAAATGAGGAGCTATTTAGAAAAAAATGTAATTCCATAGAAGATTATATGAATTATGGAATTTAAAGTAAAGAAAAATTTTTTGATTTATTTTAAAAAAAGTAATTGTGAGATAATGAAGTTTCTAAAAATATTTCTGAATTAATTGTTTATTCGGTTTGCATGTTGCCTTAGCATGTATTCAACTAGTGTAGTAGATATTTTAATATAATGTAGAACGTATTATAAGGTAGTTGAATAAAAGGGTTCAACTACCTTATAAACTGTAGATATTGCTGAGAAAAGGGAAAAAATAAGGTGGAAGTGTTAAAGATATGTTTTAGTGGAGAAGAAGTAATGGTATGGATTTGGTAGCTACATCAGTTTGATTTTTATGGGAGAATAACGAGCTGATCAAAGCTTTTTAATGAATTCAATTTCATTATCTAATAATAATGGACGAGTTAAGTGGGAAGAGTTTTCTTCAACCTGAGTAGAATTTTTTGCACCAGGAATAGCAACTGAAACGGCAGGGTGACTTAAAACATAACGTAAAGCAACTTGCGCTAAACTTCGATTTGAGCGTACAAGTGAACGTAATTTCTCTACTTTGTTTAAGCTATCTTTAAACCACTTTTCTTTGGGCCAATCTTTTCTTAAATCATCGTCTGGAAATTGAGTTTCATGATTAAATTTTCCAGTTAAAATCCCCATCTTAAGTGGACCTCTTATCACAGCACCTAAATTATGTTTTTCAATATAATGAAGGATGTCTTTTTCAGGTTCTTTATTCAAAATACTATAATCGAATTGTACGACATCTAAATCATTATCTTGATTAAAATGTCTTATATAATCTAAATCATTAGTAGAAACACCAACGGCTCTCACTTTACCAGATTTTTTTAAGGTTTGGAAAGCTTGTAGAAAGGCTTCTGTTTCTTCATGTTTATCCCACCAAATATGACAAAAGTACACATCTATATAATCCGTTTTAAGCCGCAGTAAACTAGCCTCAAACGCATCAATGATCTTTTGAGGATCTCCATAAACGGCTGGTTGATTTGGGTCATAATGATGACCAATTAATCCACCTTTTGTAGAAAGAATGATATCCTGCCTGCGATTATTTATGGCTTTTGCAACGAGTGTTTCACTATGACCTAATCCATAAACATCAGCAGTGTCAATAAAGTTGACTCCTAGGTCAATCGCTTTCTCAATTGCATCAAGTGATTCATTATCTTTTACTGCTCCCCATTCATCTCCACCAATCGCCCACGAACCGAATCCTATCTCTGAAACTATTAACCCGGTGTTACCTAATAATCTATATTCCATTATGTACGGACTCCTCCTTTACAGTTTATGTTATTAGAAGTATATATAGTGACCAGTTGGAATATTCTTGAATTTATATTCGGAGTATAAATTAGACTATTTCCTTTAATAAAATATGTAAGATTGCTGTATAAAAAGAAATTAGAATTATTAGTGAAATGGTTTTTTATGCTTAAATTGAATAAAAGTATGAATTGATACAGTATAAATATGAGTTTTATTCATAATTTTAATAACTATGCAATAAGCGAAATAAATGTTGAATTTAGTCGGAAAATATAGATTTACAAATTGCAGAATGTGTACATATAGTTGTAACTGTAAATATTATCCGTTTTTAAATATTTATAAAAGGAGAAATTCATATGAAAGAAATACAAAAGAAATATGAAATTGTAGAAGAATTGGATGTAACAGTAGGCCAAGAAGCATTATGGATAGCTCATCAAATGGAAATAGAAAAAGGAATGAACAATGAACCGATTATAATAAAGTTAAAAGGAAAACTTCAAATAGAGGTTTTAAAGAAAACGCTTACTACGATAGTGCAATCACATCCGGCGCTACGTACAATATTTAAGAAGAGGGATGAAAAAATAAAGCAATTAATTCAAAAGAATGTAGAATTTGATATACCAATTAAGGACTTAACTGCTTTTAAAAACACAGAACAAAAATCTATTTTTAAAAATTTCTTAGAATCTATAGTGAATGAGAAATTTAGTTTAGAAGAGGGGCCTTTGTTTAAATTCCACATTATTAAATTCAGTGAAGATACATTTGTTTTACATTTAATGTTTCATCACATTATTTACGATGGATGGAGTTTAGGAGTTTTCATCCGACAATTATCCAATACGTATGGTGAATTACTTCAAGGGAAGACAAATGTAGAATTTGAATTTCCTTATAAGAACCTCGTAGAGTATGAGGAGGGTTTTATTGATAGTGCAATATATAAAGAAGGATCATCGTATTGGAAAGATTATTTACAAGGTGAATTAACTCCTACAGAGTTTCCTATTGATTTTAATAAAATAAATGAAAAGAGATATACAGATCAAAATATAAGCAAGAATATTAATTCGGATCTATTTTATCAAATACAATGTTTTGCTAAAAAAAATAATATAAGTATTTATCGAGTAATGTTAAGTACTTATTGTACATTACTTCATCAAATGACAAATGCTGAAGAGATAATTGTTGGTATTCCAATTAATACTAGACCACATACAGAAGAACGAGATACTTTTGGCTACTTTGTTAATACAGTACCTATACGTATAACAATAGAAAAGGGAGAAACATTTAAGGGGATACTTAATAAAGTTAATAAATCTATTCATCTAGCTATTACGTATAAACATAATCCTTATTCACATATAGTAAAAGATTTAAATCTAAATACAAATACAAATCATAATATGGTATATTCCACAGCATTTAATACGATGAAGATACCGGAATTAAAAATTCCGGATATTGAGTCAACAGTTTTAACAGATTGTAAAAGAGTAAATCCTTTTAATATGACCTGGAGAATAATGAGATATGAAGGGGAAACAGAGAATAAAATTGAGGTTGACTATAACTCAGCATTATATAAACCAGAGAGTATTAGTGATTTAGTTGAAAGATATATATATTTGTTGCAAAAACTAATAAAGAATGTGAATGAACCTATTCATTCATTGGATTTGCTTTTAGAGAAAGATCATCGTCTATACAAAGAAATGAATTTAAACGCTCTTACGTATCCTAATTCAAAAACACTAGATCAATTAATCGATCTACAAACATTAAAATCGCCAAATCAAATAGCAATTTCTATGGGGGATAAATCCATTACCTATTATGAATTGCAGCAAAGGTCAAATCAAATAGCGAATTATTTACGTGAAAATGATTTGGAAAAGGGACAACGTGTAAGTATTACAATGGAAAGAGAGATTGATATCATTGTATGGATTCTAGGTATCCTAAAATCAGGTGGAGTTTATGTACCAATTGATCCAAAGTTTCCTGAAAAAAGAATAGAATATATCTTAAAAGATAGCGAAAGTCAAATGATTATTACGAAGAAAGAATACAGGGGATTGGTTGAAAGTTTTGCGATTCATACAATTTATCTAGATGATTTTCATTACGCTAATTCTATAGAAAATATTGCGCCTACACATACCATAGAAGATGCAGCTTATATTATCTACACGTCAGGTTCAACAGGTTTGCCAAAAGGAGTCGTTGTACCACATAAAGGAGTTATTAATTTATCATATTCAGTAATCAATACATTTAATTTGGGTAAAGAAGATGTATTTTTACAATTTGCAACGATCATTTTTGACGCCTCCATTATGGAAATATTTCCGATTTTGCTATGTGGAGGGAGAATGCATTTAATTTCTGAAATCGAAAAACGTTCAGCAGAGGAATTTATAAATGTAATTCAAAAGAATGGTATTACAAATGTGGTTTTACCAACTGCGTTTTTTAAATTAATAGCTGATATGCCAAAAGAAATGTTACTTAAATTAAATTCTGTAAAACGTGTATTTGTAGGAGGAGAAACTTTACCTTCTGAATCAGTTCGTAAATGGCAAAGTAAATTAGGGTTAAAGATTCCAGTTCTTAATGCATATGGTCCTACTGAAACTACTGTATGTGCAACGATGTATGAAGTAAATGGTGAGATACAAAAAGAAATCTCTAATATCCCAATAGGTAAACCAATTGCTAATAGTGAAGTTTTCGTGGTTAGTCCGTTTAATACGTTATGTCCGTCAGGTGTAGTAGGTGAGTTATTTATTGGCGGTGATGGAGTTGCCAACGGATATTTAAATCAAAAGGAAAAAACAAAAGAGGCGTTTATTTCTTTCGATAAATCCTATAATTATGATAAAAAGATGTATCGTACTGGAGATTTAGTACGTCTTTTACCGAATGGAAATTTAGAATTTATCGGAAGGAAAGATAATCAAGTAAAAATACGTGGGTATCGAATTGAGCTTGATGAAATCGAAGGAACATTATTTAAACATCCAGAGGTGAGAGATGCTGTAGTATTCACTTATCAAAACGACAAAATCGTTAGTTTTTATTTATCAAAAGACAATACAGAACTAAAACAAGAGGCATTAAAAACATTCTTAAGTGAAAGTTTACCAGATTTTATGATTCCAAATTATGTATTTCACCTTGAAAGTTTTCCTGTATCACCAAGCGGGAAATTAGATAGAAAAAAATTAGAATTACAAATCCCATCTTTACTTGCAAACATGCAGAAGCAATATGTCCCACCAATAAGTGAAACAGAAAAAAGATTGGCAAAAACATGGGCAGAGATTTTAAATTTAGGGAAATATAGAATCGGCAGAGATGATGACTTTTTTAAACTTGGGGGACATTCATTGATTGCTGTGCAAGTGTTAAATCAAATTCAAAAAGAGTTTCATCTAAAAATTGAAATTAGAGATATTTTTGAGCATACAACGATTGCTAGTCTGTCTGCTTACATCGATAAATTAATGGCAGTAAATCATGATAGGGAAGAACAGGAGACGCAAGTATTAAAAGTTGCAGATAAGGAAAGTTATCAATTATCAAGTGCTCAAAAAAGAATCTGGTTTTTAAATAAGTATAACGCCATTAATAGAGTATATGATACACCACTACACATATATATTGAGCCGAGTTTAAAAAAGGATATTTTACAAGATACCATAAGATTTTTAGTTGAACGACACGAAATGCTACGAACAGTGTTTATTGAAAGAAATGGGGAGCCTAGACAAGTCATCTTAAACTCAATAGCGATTGATTTGATTCACGATGAGATTGAACACATGTCTAAAAAAGAACAACAAGAATATATACGTACAACAATAAATCAAACGGATCATACACCATTTGATTTAGAAAATGGCCCTCTTTTTAGGATTAGAATTTTTAATCTGAATAAGAAACATTCTTATTTATATATCAATTTACATCACATTATTACAGATGAGTGGAGTGTAAGGAATTTATTAGATGAATTAATGAAGGTATATAGTGCCTTTGCAAAACGTAGAAATCCTGAGTTGCCAACTATCTCTAATCGATATGTAGATTATGCTGAGTGGGAACAGGAGCAGTTAAATTTAGGTCGGTGGGATACGGAAAAATCTTATTGGATGGCCGAACTTGCAGCACCTCTTCCTATACTAAATCTTCCTTTAGATTTTAGTAGGAATCGTCAAAGTACAAATAAGGGTACAGTATTTGAAATGAAGTTAGATAATGAAATGAAAGAGTCTTTGAAACAAGTATGTGAACAAGAGAATGTTTCTATGTATATGCTATTTTTAGCAGCGTATATTCAATTGTTACATTATCTAACGGATCAAAAAGATATTATTGTAGGTACACCGGTTGTTGGAAGGAATCATCAAGAATTTGAACAAATACAAGGATTCTTTGTAAATACCCTAGCAATTAGAACACAATTAAATGATGTGAAAAATTTAACACAGCTATTACAAGTAGTGAGAGAAAAATGTTTGAATTCTTTCCAAAACCAATCGTACCCATTTGATAAAGTAATTGAACAAATAAATCCCGATAGAAGCTTTGGAAATAACCCGATCTTTTCTACTATGTTTAGTTATCAGAAAGATATTCTACAGCAACATGATGCGTACAAGCTTCAATTGTTACCTAATAAACAAGATATTAGTA
Organism: Bacillus sp. IBL03825; assembly: GCF_024712505.1. Taxonomy (NCBI): domain Bacteria; kingdom Bacillati; phylum Bacillota; class Bacilli; order Caryophanales; family Bacillaceae; genus Bacillus; species Bacillus sp. IBL03825. The sequence continues at coordinate 128,552 of NZ_JAMXKE010000002.1, forward strand.
AGTTTGACATTTCTTTAGCTGTTGAGGAAGGATTTGATTATGTAGGGGTTTCATTTGAGTATGATATTAATCTCTTCAAGGAAGAGTCAATTAATAGGTTTACTCAAAATTTACTTACTATACTGGACGCATTCATTCATCAACGAACAGTAGCATATGAAAATCTTTCATTCCTATCACAGGAAGAAGAATCTTTATATAAAAAGGTAAATCATACAGAAAGACCATATCCTTATTTTCAAAATATACAGGAGCAATTCCATATGCAAGTAGATAGACAACCCGATCGGATTGCTATAGCGACTGCAACGGAATCTTTAACATATAGACAATTAAATATGAGCTCTAATCAAGTAGCTCAACATTTACTCGAAAAAGGTATAAAAAGAGGTGATAAGGTAGCCATATTTTTAGATAGAAGTATGAATAGTATCGTTTCTATGCTTGGAATATTAAAAGCCGGTGCTGCCTATATACCAATCGATGTAAAATACCCTGAGGATAGAATAAATTATATAGTTCGTGACAGTGAGGCATGTAGAATTATAACGAGTAACAAATTTAAAAGTCATTTGAATGTAAGTGATTATAAGGTTTCAATAATAGAGGATATATATCGTACGACTATAAATGATGATGTAAAAATTTTAAATAAACCAGATGACTTAGCATATGTAATTTATACTTCAGGCTCAACAGGAAAACCAAAAGGTACATTATTAACGCATAAAGGAGTATTAAATTTAGTTGAATGGAGAAATGAAGTGTTTCAGATCTCTCCAAATGATAAAGTAACACAGTTTTATTCCCATAGTTTTGATTCTTCAGTATCAGAAATTTTTTCTACCTTGTTAAATGGGGCGGAACTATATGTATTAAGTGATGAACAGCGCTATTCAACTGTCGCATATGCTCAAGCTATTCAAGAAACTCAAGCAACTATTTCTGACTTACCAACAGTATTTTTCAATGAATTATCGACTTCATTAACGAAACTGGATAGCGAAAAGATACGTTCTTTAAGATTTATAATAATGGGAGGGGAAGCTGCATCAACAAATGCTATTAGAAGTTGGCAAAATACTTTTAAAAACCAAGTACAGCTGGTAAATGAGTATGGCCCTACTGAAGCAACCGTTTCAGCAATGTATTATTTCATACCAGTTTTAGAAGGCGACAATAATCTTTTAGGAAGCATACCAATTGGTATTCCTATTTCTAATACAAAGGTTCATATATTGAATTCATATATGCAACATTGTCCGGTAGGGGCTATGGGTGAATTATATATTGAAAGTTTAGGATTGGCCCAAGGGTATTGGAAGCAGGAAGAGAAAACAAAACAGGCATTTATACTAAACCCATTTTCAGAAGACAATAGTAAAAGATTATATCGAACAGGTGATTTAGCAAGGTGGTTACCAAATGGAAATATAGAATTTATGGGGAGAAAAGATAAGCAGGTTAAAATTAGAGGGCACAGAATTGAATTAGGAGAAATAGAAGATGCAATGTTACAACTTGAGGGGATAAGTCAGGCTGTGGTAACACAAACGAAAGATGGAATGTTACTGCAAGCTTATTATAAAACAGTGGACGGTATAGGGATAGAGAAAGATAAGTTAGCAATACATTTATCAAATGTATTGCCAGAATATATGGTCCCTAAATATTACTCTCATGTGTTAGAAATACCAATAACGGCGAACGGGAAAATTGATTTTGAAAAGCTGCCCAAAATAGAGTTTGATTATGAGCAAAACGATGAGTGCAAACTTAAACCTCAAACTAAAGTGCAAAAAAACATTGCAAAAGTATGGTCTGAAGTTCTAAACATAAAATCTATAGGTTTAAAAGATGATTTCTTTAATTTGGGTGGACATTCTTTAAAAGTTATGCCGGCATTAGTCAAATTAAAACCGTTATACCCTAACTTGAAAATTCAAGATTTCTTTAAGTATAGAACAATAGAAAAATTAGCCTCTCATATTGAAAAGATGGAAGATATGTCGTTCAAGAAAGAGAAAAATATGAATGTAGCTCGTATGGAAAATGAAACGAAAACGACTCCTGTTTATGAAACAACTAAATTAGAAGAATGTGAGTTAGATATGGTAAATTATCCAAAAGCAGTTTTTCTTACAGGGGCAACAGGATATTTAGGGGCACATATTTTAGAACGGTTATTACAGTTGCCATCTACGACTATATACTGTTTAGTAAGAAAAAATGAGAATCAAGTAATTGGTGCAAAGTTAAAAGAAAGAATGGAGTTTTATTTCGGTAAAGAAATCCTTCAAAAGTTAGAGGAGAGAGTAGAATTAATTGAAGGAGATCTATCTTTGATGAATCTAGGTCTAGATTCAAAGCAATTGGACCATTTAAAGAATAAGGTAGAGTCAATTATACATTGTGGTGGAGAAGTTAGACACTATGGAGAACGTGAGCATTTTCAAAAGGTAAATGTTCAGTCTACAAAATACTTATTGGAATTAGCTAAGAACACAAATGCACGTTTTCATTATATATCGACTTTAAGTGTAGTAGGTCAGGCTGAAAGCGATCCAAAAGAATTTGAATTCTTTGAGTCTAATTTTGATAGAGGGCAAAATTTAGATAATCTGTACCTAGAAAGTAAGTTTCAAGGCGAGAAAATGGTCAGAGAAGCAATGGAAAAAGGAGTTCGTGCCACGATATACCGTGTGGGGAATTTAGTGGGTAACTCTAAAACAGGTAAATTTCAATACAATATTAATGAAAACGCATTTTATAGATTATTAAAAGGGATATGCCTATCTAGCATAGCTCCTGACGTCAATACGTATGTAGATTTAACGCCTGTAGACTATGGAAGTTTAGCTATTACTGAATTATCTTATAAGGCCAATACAGTAAATAAAACCATGCATATCTGTAATCCAAATCAGCTTAAATGGAATCAATTTATTAATAGTTTACAATCTTTTGGATACGATATCCTGCTAATGAAACAAGAGAAGTATATAGAGAAGTTTTTTAATACGAATCTAACTACTGATGAACAGAAAGCTTTAGAGCTCATAATGCCTTTATTAGAATCTGTAGAAGAGTTATCAGTAGCTATACCATCTTGTTTATACACGCAAGGATATTTGAAGAATATACATTGTTTAGAGCCAAATCAAGAGTATATCAATTTGTTATTAAATTATGCTATGAGTATCGAGTTTTTACCAATCATTAAAGAACCAATATTGCTATAGAATATATAATCGATTTTGAACAGATTGGTTTATAAATATGAAGTTTTGAATATTTGTTTACTTTCGCTTGTTATTTGGAAAAGTAAAAAGAACTTGTAGTTTTATCTACAAGTTCTTTTCGATTAAAAGGTTTATACATTTAGTTGGTTGGATAGTATTTCAATTCTTCATATTACTAACAGAAGAAATTAACCAAGACAAATAATTCTTTTCAATAAGAGAAAAAATACAATTTTATATTAAGACCAAATCCATCGATCATCAGTTAATGCTTGAGAATCATTAACTTTTTCAATCTCATCTGTTATCGACCACTCATTACTTCTTTCAGCGTTCGCCATATGAACTTTAACCTTTTCACCTACATTAAATTTCTGCCCGTGTGTCAAATAAACTGTAACATTACGTTTACTGCCGTCATTTCCAGTATATTGAACAATTACATAATTATATTCTTCTATTCCAGATTTAAACTTATCTACTTTTGTAACATGTCCTATTTCATATTCGTATGCAAAAACATGTTTTAAATAACTTCCCTGGTGTAATGTATCAGTACCTTGAACCTTTTCAATTGACTCTGCAACCATATAGTCCGTAAAATTACGCATCATTGCACCAGTAGCTTTTATTTGATCACCAACTTTTACATTTGGTGTAGAGTTTAAATAGATACTAATAGGCTCTGAATACTTTGTTGATTCAACAGAGATAACATTATCAGTAACCTCAATTACACGCCCTTCAATTGTTGATAAATTTGACTCGATAGAAGCTGCACTTGCTTTTGTTACTTCTAATCCTGGTAGATTTGTGCCTGCAAGAGCTGCAATTCCTAATGCACCAGCTAAAATGATTTTTTTCATACCTTATAACATCTCCATTCCGGTTGTAGTTAAATGCGCAGTTAGGTTTAATTCGTAAATAACTTTCGTATATCACCTAACATGTAATCATTATAGTTACAATAAGAATGATTATCAACTCCAATTGAAATGTAATTTTGCATAATAATAAATCTTGATTTAATAATTTATCATTCGTATTGGGTATTACATCAATAATTGGTACAGGAAAAGAAATTGGACAACTTATCAAAGGTGAAAACTTAGTAACAGGTCAAAAATACGGTCCAGACGATTATGTATGGGGCACATTGGCCGTCGTATCTGGTGGTACAACACGAGTTGTTGGTAAGGTTGCAGGGAAGATTGGCGATCTTGAAAAGAAAGGAAAGGCACTAGAAGCAGCCGCTAAAGGTGGTCGTTCAGGAGAGATTGTTCTTGATAAGGTTCAAACATATGAACAAGCAAGAAATAAAGCAATGAGCTTATTGGGGGATTTTGGGGCAGATTCACAACCATTTATAGGAACAATGGAAAAAAGCGCTGGTTATGGTAAAATTGTTGGCAGAGAGACAGCTAATCATAAAGCAAGATGGCGATTAGATTATGACCCTAGTAAAGGGATGCATATAAATGTAGAAGATTTTAGAAATGGAAAAAAAGATAAAGCAATTAAATATGCAATTCCTTTTGAAGGAGACGAAGAAACCTTTAAATCATTATTAAAATATCTAAATAAATAAGGTAATAAAATGGCAACATTGTTGGAAGAGTGTATTGAAGCATTAGGTGAAGACATTGAAATTTTAGACAATACTCAAGGGAAAATGGTAGTAAAAAGTTTTGAAAATACATTCCCTATTACACAATGGGGAAGAGTAGATTGGTCCAACATTGAAAACTATGGTGATTTATATAATGAGGATGAAATAAAATTTTATCTACAGAACTCTTTTGGAACATATTCTCAGACAGTATATATTATTTGGGATAATGCTAGAGTACCAGTAATTAAAACAAATTTACATCAAGTTTTAAATGTAATATATGATGTTACAGCTGTTAGTTTTGATACCTGGATATATTCACCAGATATGGGGTTTATTATTGAGTATCATCATGATGGGGATATACGTATTGGAGACGTAAAAAATATTATTAAATAAATAGATTTTTATAAACAAACGTAGAATGATTGATTCCTACGTTTGTTTAGTGTTAAGTAAAAATTTAATCACCAGAGAGTATTAGAAAATAAGGGTAACTGTAACTATGAACGATTCTAGATAGCCTAATGAAGATGGATAGGTCAAAATGGCCCATAGTGTAAATGGTGTGGAAATACATTATGTTAAAAAATACAAAAACTGGTGAATTTGATGATTTTAAATTTAAAGATAAAAAATGAATAAGGGGCGTTTATTATGAAAGTAGCTTGTTTGTACAACACTGGAGATTATCTAACAAAGGCAACCGAGGAAATATTTAACTTAGTTATTAAGAAGGAGTATATTGTTTATGGCATATGTAAGTTACAAAGTGGTGAGTTGACATATTTAATTTTAGGAGAACGTGAAAATATGCCATCTTGGTATCCAGCAGAATTATTTGAAATATCCGATGCGCTACAACCTATAGAATGGTATTGTGCAGAACACAGACATGTCAAAGATAAAACTATAGATTATATATGGGGATATAAAGAGTTAGCCTTGGATGATACACATGCTCTTGGTTTAATAGAAAGAGAGAGTAAAGATATGGAACTATTTTTAAAGCGTAAAGCTGAAATTGATGAATTTGAGACATTGTAATAGTAAGTGAATGAATTGATTAGCCTATAAAAAGCGTAGAAATTAAATATTTCTACGCTTTCTTATACATAATATTTAAATAAACAGCTTATTTTTGAAAAAGTTTAAAGATGTCATTTATATTGGCGCAGATATCTATTACAATGTACTCTATAGAAAAAAGTAGCTGCAAGTGCAACTACTTTTTCACAAAAACATTATGATTCAAATAACACCTTTAGCGTAAACTTGCGCTTAATGGTACTTGAGAATAAACTGTGAAATTGTTACCATAAGTACCGTGTCTTGAAAATGAGGAAGAAATTGAACTGTTCCAACTTTTGTAGGTAGCCCCAGATGTATCTGCTCTTAGAAGTACATTTGAAAAGCTAGCTTGGCTAAAGGAGTTACGTCCAGTATCTTCAACCCCCTGAACCATTTTTACTGGTTCATATTGAGAAAATGAGCCATATACAGGCTGATTTGCATATCTAGGGTTTCCATTTACATACATAGTAACCGTACCATTTCCGTTATTAACGAGTTTAAGGTTTACTCGGTCACCATCTTTAATTGATTCATCATACTGTGTGTTCCAATACTTACTGTTTTGACCTGATTCATTATACCCTGAATTTAGAAATACTTTATATCCACTTGGTGTTTTGGAAATACCACCCTCAACTTTAGATGCTCCAATACCTAAATACCAATTCACATATCCATCTTTAACAACAACTGATTTTGGTAGATTTATATCAGCTGCAATCCCAGTATAGGTACTATTTGTAACACTTTTTACAGCACCTTCTGTAGCTGCAAAACTAGTAGTTGAAAACATTGATAGAGAAATTAGAAGTGAACCAACTAGATACATCATTTTTTTCTTACTTTTCCTTAATACTTGATTCATGTTAGATCCCCCATATTTTAAATTATTAAATTGTATGGAAAGTTGGCCAACTAACTACAACTTACAATTTAAAGATATATCAGGTTTTATTTAATGTATATATTTTCCTGTCAGAAGTCATCGAAATGTCAAATAAATTTGTTTTTTCGTATTTATCAATATAGGTGAAGTTGACAGATTAAAGTGGTATGTCTATTTAAATATAAGAAGATTTTGTAAAAATACTATTAAAACCTATAAATATGTTGTAGATAATATGTACTACGGTTCATTTAGGAGAGAAAAATATGGAATGAATATAGTGGGATTTATCAAAGAGTATATCTGAAATGTTTATAAATAGATTACATTCAAAGGAAATAAATAAATCGTTTTTCTTAAGGAATTCATTGAAATAGTCCGTAGATTAAGGGGAATATATGATTTATAAGATATGGATTTCCTATATAAAAGAAGAAAGGGGATCCAGGTATGGGAATTACAAATACAAGATCGAAGTTAGATAATGCAGCTATTGAAGAGGCTATAGAGGCATTAAAAGAGGAAAATGAATGTTTACGTATGGAAATCGATTACTTAAAAAAGTTAAAGGCCTTCGTTCAAAAAGAGATGGAATTACAGCCCTTCCCGAACGAGAAAGCCCCTCGTCTTTAGGCATGGGATGAAAGTGAGGTTGGATAAGGAGTGCTACTAAAAACCGCAAGGTTTGTGGCACTCTAAGTATCCAAAATGTTTGTATCTTTTATTTTTTTATCTTTCGTGTTGCAGTTTTATAATCTAACTGATACAACGCACACATGATGAATGATTATAGAAGAACCAAAACAACCGTGTCATTAATTAACTATCATTTTGTGTTTTGCCCAAGATACAGAAGAAAGATTTTTCTTAATACAAAAGTAGAAGAACGTTTCAAAGAGTTGGTTCAAGAAATATGCGGAGAATTGGATATTTCTATTGTTGCAATGGAATGCGACAAAGACCACGTTCACTTGTTCTTAAATACACCACCAACACTTAGTCCTGCTGATACAATGGCAAAAATTAAAGGAGTGACATCAAAACGTTTGAGAGAAGAGTTTCCTCATCTTCAACACTTGCCGAGCCTATGGACGCGTTCTTATTTTGTTTCTACTGCTGAAAATGTATCAAGTGAGACAATAAAACATTATGTTGAAAATCAAAAAACGAGGGGGTGAAACTTGTGCCACAAATCATCACAGTTAAAGTTAAATTGCTTCCAACAAAACAACAAATCATGCTATTGGAACAAAGTAGCCACGAGTATATAAAAGTCATTAATGCCCTTGTATCTGAAATGGTTGAAGCAAAGAAAAGCACGAAGAAAAGTACAAAGGATATTGAGGCTAATATCCCAAGTGCGGTGAAAAATCAAGCAATTAAAGATGCGAAAAGTGTGTTTTCTACAAAGGTGAAAAAGAGTAAATACAAAATCGTTCCGATTCTAAAAAGACCTGTCTGTGTATGGAATAACCAAAACTATTCATTTGACTTCACGCACATTTCAATTCCGTTTATGGTAAACGGAAAGTCAACTCGTTTAAAGGTTCGCGCTTTATTAATCGACAAATATAATCGCAATTTCGAATTGTTGAAGCACAAGTTAGGTACACTTCGTATCACGAAGAAATCTGCTAAATGGATCGCTCAAATATCTGTCACGATACCTACAAACGAAAAAACAGGAACAAAGATTTTAGGAGTAGACCTAGGTCTTAAAGTTCCTGCGGTAGCCATCACAGATGATAATAAAGTTCGTTTCTTCGGGAACGGTAGGCAAAACAAATTTATGAAACGTAAGTTTCGCAGTGTTCGCAAGAAGTTAGGAGAAGCTAAGAAACTGAATGCCCTTCGTCAACTTGATGATAAAGAACAAAGATGGATGCAAGACCAAGACCACAAAGTAAGTCGTGTAATCGTTGATTTTGCAACGGATAATAATATTTCTGTCATTCGATTAGAGCAACTAACGAACATTAGACAGACGGCACGAACAAGCCGTAAAAACGAAAAAAATCTACACACTTGGTCATTCCATCGTTTAGCACAATTCATCGAGTACAAAGCGACATTAGTTGGCATAAAGGTCGAATATGTGAACCCTTCTTATACAAGTCAAACATGTCCGAAATGTTCTAAAAAGAACAAGGCGCAAGACAGAAAATACAAGTGCCAATGTGGATTTGAGAAACATCGTGATATCGTTGGGGCGATGAATACTCGCTACGCAACTGTGGTTGGCGGTAATAGTCAATCAGCCTAAGAACCTATATGGTCTGTCTTAGGAGGGGTGATGGCACACCCTCATCTTGAAGGCTATTCAAAACAGAAATGGACTGCGAATGCTTAGTCATTCAAGAATCTCATCCGTTACACCGTAAGGTGTAGGACTTGCGGCTTTAGCCGTGGGAGTGTCAAAGAACAAGACAAAGCAAGAGTAATTTATCTTACAAAATTTGAAAGTATATAACATATTAAGATAGTACTAGATAATTATAGAGGTCATTACAATCGCAAAAAAAATCAAAGTACACTAAAAAGGAATGAGTCCAGTAAAATACCGGACTCACATTCAAACAGCCGCTTAATTTTTTGTTTAATTCTTCAGGCCCAATTCATCATAGGCGATCGATTGTTGGCTTGCTACGCTCAGTGAGTGTTATTCTTTAACTCATCTCATATTACGTTAGTTTAAGTATTGAGAGTAAAAGAATAGGAATAGAAAAATTAATGTCTTACTAAATAATCTATTAAAGAAACTTAAAGGAATAACAAGTTCTCCTATTGTAAGGATTTTAAGTTTATCCTTATTTAGTCCTATTATTAATTCTTTTAATGTTTGGAAGTTTATTTTATTAACGAACGACCAACTTGGCACAGCTTTTGTATCTGAACCTATTTTGAAAATAATATGAATACTATGTGCATGAAAACCGCTAATTATTAAAATAAGCATAAATCCTAAAATAATGAACCAAGTCATTTTTCAACACCTCCTTTCAGTATCTAATATTAAGATATTAAAACTGCTGAGAAAGTGTGCTGTTGTCCATGAAAAATATTGAGAAATTGTTGAGGAAACATTGAGGATGTTGCATTGCTATTGATTGTAGCTGAGTTAATAATGCTTGTCATATTATATGTGTGAAAAAAGGAAATAGGAAAGAGAACAGTTGCGTAGACTGTTCTCTTAAGGAGCGGAAGTGCTGAACATTTTCCAATGACAATGATTCAAGCATTCCGCTAATAGTATGTGTAAATATTTATAATCCATACAAGAAAGGCTGCTATAAAAAATAGCGGCCTTGCCTCAGGGAGAATTCAAGAAAATTAGAGATTCATTATGGAAATAATTCCATAAATTATTCATAAATTAAAATCTCAATTCATCGTAGGATTGTTCACAGTTAATAAAGTTGTTCGAAAAAAGTGGTATTAATTGGAATTTGGAGTCTTTATCCTGTATGATGAAAATAAGGATATCTTAATATTTTTATAGTTAATAAAGAGAGAATGCAGGAGGAGTCGTCATGAAAAATATAAAAACGGCTATGACATTGGTACAATCACATCTTAATGAAAATGAGATTATTGAAAATAGCCTATATGGAATGTTTCAATATCAAGTATTTGGTATGGGTAGTCAAAGAAAAGGGATATTGGTCGCTACAAATGAACGTATGTGTTTTTATACAAAATATTTAGGGAGTGAAACGTTTAAAGTATTTAATTATGCCAAAATTAATTCAATAGATGTAGAAAAAGGATTATTAACAGGAAAGAAAATCATCTTTTTTCATGATGGCGAACGTGAAGTGATGAATTTAATTGAGGAAGGTGACCTGGAGAGGTTTGTGGTACTTGTAAAAGAAAAAATTATGATCTTGAAATAAAGAAGTTTGTTTTTAAAATTTGCTTCTCAAATTAAACAATAGTATGATTTGCTAAAATCGAAAACATTAAAACAAAAAACAAATTTTAAATGACTATAATAACCTTCTATCATCCTGCTTGATGGGAGCTTATTGCCTTTCTAAAGATAAAATTAAAGAGTTTTATTATCCTTATACATGGATGGATGACATGCAAAGTAAAAAGAGCACTTTTTAAAAGTGCTCTTTTAAGGTGTGTATTAGGACTTGAAAGAGGCATCAATGAAAATTTAGAAGGAGATATCTCTATACAACATATGGAGGTACTATGGAAGAGTGACGATAAAAATAAAAAGAGCAGTTAGAATGAACTAACTGCTCAGCTCCAGGGGAATTGGAGACTTGGTATTTTATATTATTAGCAAACTTTTGGTGTATTATTCGAAAGTAGATATAGATGGTTAATTATAAATATTGTATTAGTGCATCTTATCCTTTAAATAGTGTTTCTCCATTAGTAATATGAGACTCTCCAATTTCTCCAACTTCCTCAACAGGTATGAGTGGAAAATTATTATTATCTGGTTCATTATTCCTGTTCATAGCATTAAAGATAAATTGTGCGTACTGTTCTCTAGATACATTCATATAAGGACTATAGTTATTGCTACCTGTGCCTTCCGCGATATGGTTGGAATGAATAGCATGAATTGCATCTTTTGCCCAATATCCATTCGGTATATCTTTAAAAGTAAATGCTCCTGTTGCTTTTAAGTGGAATGCCTTCGTTAATACAGAAGCCATTTCAGCACGTGTTAAAGTATCCTTAGGGCGGAAGTTACCATGTTCATCTCCAGTGAAGATTCCTAAGTTTGTGAGAGATAAAATCTCCTTTGAGTAATGGGTTGTGAGAGAATTGATATCTGAATAAGGATTAGTATATGTTTCTTTATTATCTGGTTTGAGGTAATTGTACATAAGAATGGCAACTTGTTCTCGTGTTACATCATCTCCAAAGCCAAATATCCCATTTCCGTATCCAGATAGGATCTGTTTTTCTTTTAAGTCATATATGGCTTTAAATGACCAGTGGTTTTGTGGTACATCAGTAAAGATTTCTTCAGCATGGGCAGTATAATGTCCAACTCCAAGTATTGTTAAGGTACTAATAGATAGTGCAGAACATAATATAACTAATTTTCTTTTCATAAAATTTCCTCCGTAAAAGCGATATAGTATTTTAATAAGTATACCGAAACCTATTATAATTATATATAAATATAATAGGTTTGATAGATGTATTTATGTAGATGTAATAAATAATGGTGCCGTATTAAAAAAATTGTAAGATGGACCAGTAACTAGATTTGGTTATAAAATTCTTGATTTTATAAAGGGGAAAGGGATATTTTCAATTATCGTATAACTACGTCCTATATAGCTAGGGAAAATGAATGGATAAATTGGAAAGAAGTCTTTGTATATCCTATAGGCTTAATTCTATGTATGATACTTGGATATTTAGGGTTACTAGAGTTATTAATTTTAGTAGGGTTAGTATCCTTATGGCAATAGGAATTAGTGTAATATAGAAAAAGGAACCCAGGAGGGTTCCTTTTCTTATTCCGATCTATCTTAAGCGCATATAAGATAATGTTATTTTACATCTTAATATTAGGAATTACAATGAATAAAATGAAGGAATTGAATAAATAAAAAGATTTCAATATATTATAAAAAGAGCCACATTTGAATGACTTTTTTCTTGTAAATTATTTTTTTACCTTCCCAAAAGAAACACTTAGTTTATATGTATTATCTACTTGAACTTCTCTACCATCTAATTCAAAAGTTTGTCTTGTTTTCGGTAGGCTTGGATTATTAACTATAGAATATAAATAATCTCCTTTTGTTGGCAACAATTGATTGAATAATGCTTTGATAGGCTCATTAATTGCAGAATCTCTACTCTCGATAAAAATTATAGAGTCCCAATAACCACCACCGTTACCATATGGGAATATAGTTATAATGTCAGACATAGGGTCAGCTTTTTTTCCATGGAGATTATATCCAAGTGTTCCATATTCCTCATCCCTATCAACAAAACCTAAAGATTTTGCAAGGTTAATTAATTCTGAGGATCTATCTTCTTTACCATGAATGAAGATTGAATTGTACATGAACTTAGCAAACTGTTCCCTTGTTACGCTATATTGCCCACCGTACTGATCTTGTCCGACACCACTTGTTATCCCATTGCTATACAAGGCACGTACGTAGTCTGTTGCCCAATGCCCCCTTGGTATATCATTGAATGGCATATTCCCTTTAACTTCTAAACGAAAAGCTTTTTGAAGAATAACGGCCATTTCATAACGAGTTAACGTATCATCAGGTCGGAATTTATCTGTATTATCTCCACTCATAAAACCTGCATGTACAACAGCTTTGATATTACTTTCAAACATATGTCCTTTGATATCTGAAAAGTTTTTACCGTAATAATTATCATCCCGTAAACCGTAATATTTAGAAATAATAGCAGAAACTTGCCCACGTGTTACTTTGTCTCCAAATCCAAAATTCCCATTACCATACCCACTTATTACATCCTTATCAGCTAAATAATAAATCGACTCTTCAGACCAGTGTCCTTGTGGTACATCGTTGAAATGTTTAGTCTGTGCATGAGTTGGATTTGTTGCACCAAATAAAGTAGCAGCAATTAAACCAGTTGCGATTACGTTTTTGAATTTCATAGTTAATTTCTCCTAAAATAAATTTTTTTATTTTTAATACAATATATACCTATAATACATATTAATATTTATATAGACATTAGTATAGATGTAAATTGTGCTTTTGTAAAAAGTTGGTATGTGATATTTATTAGTTGAAGTATTCACTTTGAGCTAGTTGTTATGTTAATGAGAGGAACTACGCCTAAAGGTAGAGGTATTTACAAATTTTAAAAGAATTCCTTTTGTCTAACAAGAAGCAAAATATTTTTATGATAAAATATAGAAAAAGATGATTAAGAAGGGATAATTAAAGTGAAACCAACAATTTATGATGTTGCGGAAAAAGCAGGTGTATCAATAGCGACTGTATCCAAGGTAATTAATCAAACTGGGCGTATTAGTGAAAAAACAATAAACAAAGTAAATCAGGTAATGGATGAATTAGATTACCAGCCAAGTAGTGTAGCAGCAGCGTTAACAGGTAAAAAAACATATACGATTGGGGTACTTGTCCCAGATATCTCAAATCCTTTTTTTGCAGAAGTAGCAAGAGCTTTTGAAAATAGTGCACGAGAATCAGGGTATACACTCATTTTATGTAGTACAGATCATCAAACAAAACGTGAGCACGAATACATTGATTTACTATTTAAAAAGCAAGTAGACGGCATTATTATTGCGACGGAGCTAAACGATTATAAACTTGTAAAAAAAATCGTGAATCGAGATTTACCACTTGTACTATTCACTGTAGATCATCCTTCCATCACGACTCATGTTGTGACAACTGATGATATGAGGGGAGGCTATCTAGCTGGAAGTTATCTAACGCAGAAAGGCCATACATCTTTAACGATTATGTTGGAGAAGGATAGAAAAAGTAGCGTAGGGAGATTGAATGGTTTCAAACAAGCTCTAACGGATTCGGAGATTTCGTTAGATGATGAGGCTATCATTAGCTGCTATTCGACAGTGGAAGATAGTAAACGTGCAAGTAAGGAATTACTTAATTTGCCTTACAGGCCTACAGCGGTTTTTGCTTGTACAGATTTAATTGCTATATGCCTTATGAATGAAGCAAGAAAACAAGGGCTTTCAATTCCAGAAGATTTATCAATTATCGGATTTGATAATACAATCTATGCTGAGATTGCAGATCCGGGGTTAACAACAATTGAACAGCCAATTAAACAAATGGCAGCCTGTACGTTTGAACAACTGCTAAAAACGATGGAAATGAAGGAGCATGCTAAGCAAAAAATTACAATTATTCCTCAGTTAGTAGAGCGATCCTCAGTAAAGGATATTACATGATAGATTTTTCATAAGCCTATTTGAATGTAACAAAAGAAGGTCATCGTAACTAAGTATAGTTAGGATGACCTTCTTTTATATAGGGTTTATACAGAGAACTGCTCACCGCTTTTCGTATTTAAATCCTGCTCCATCTCATTTTCTTTTGGAATAGTAAGGAAATGGGTTAAAAATGCACCAAAGAAATACAAACCAGCAAAGATCCACATTACGCCACCAACACCTAATGGCCCGATGAAGGCAGTTACTACTAATGGTCCAACAAATGCTGATAATCCTGAACCTAAATTTAAGACAGACATTGCAGCTCCTTTATTTTCAGGAGATAAAGATGGGACTAACGCGGTAAGAGGTACATAGCCGGCAAGTGTTGCTCCATAGCAACAGGCAACAAATAATATCGCCCAATAATTATGTCCTACCATTTGTGGCACATAATAGAGTGCAAGAGTTACAATTCCGCAACCGACTCCTCCGAACCATTTAATTGTATTTACCCAACCAAACTTGTCTCCAACAATACCAAAAATAATATTAAACACCATATTTACAAAGAATAGAGTACCCCAAATTTGAAGCCATTCAGTCATCGTAAAATTATATTTCATCATATAGGTAGGTAGGAAAACAACAAATCCAAACTGAGCGGCCGAGTTTATAATTTTTACAATACCGCCTATACCAACTTTAGGATTTTCAAATGCGATGGTAATGCCTTTTAGTAATTCACTTGATTTGTTAGCGCTTACGGTTTGTGCTTTAAATTTATCCTTATTTACAACAATTGAGAATAATCCACCGACGACAACAAAAATTAAAGCACTCCATAATGTAGCGATTTCTCCGATTTTAGGAACCATATAGCTAGAATAAAAGGCTCCTATAACACTAAGCCCCAGCTGGAATACGAACCAGAACCAGCCAACTGCTCTTGAAAGCATTTGTTGAGGAGTACTGTAAGATACCCAAACTAGAAAAGAATAAGCAAATAAAGGATAACCGAACCCTCGTAGGGCATAGCAAATTAATATTACGGGATAATTCATATGTTGAATTCCTATACCTATGAACCCGATTGAACCTAAAATGAATGATACTAAACCAAACGTCATGACTTTTCTTGGTCCCCACATTTGTACAAATACCCCCGAAAACCAAGAAGAAGCAGATACAGTAATTCCGTAAATAGTAAACAAGAAAGCAGCGTGTTCTAGCGTTAGTCCTTTTTCAACGAGATAAGGGGATAACCATCCCTGTTCTAACCCGTCCCCAATCATAAAAACAATAATCCCTATGTATCCCCAAGTTAAATTAGAAGGGATCCCAATCCTGTCCATAAATGTTTTGTTTGAACTAATAGCGTTCATTCTCCCACCACCGATAAGTTATTTTTGGTTAAGCGCTTAATTCTTTTTGATAAAAAAAGTATACGCTTACATTATGAGGTCGTCAATTAAATTTTTTGACAATTTACAACTTTCTTTTATAGAGGCATTCTATTTACTTATTGGACAATAAAATAATAGTGAGTATGAAAAGAAAGAAATACCTTATAGATGGGGGTTACTATTTAAAAGGCTTGGTTTTCTTTGTTATATCAGTATTTTAAAAGAATATATTTATAGCTTTTTAGATGATTTATTTCTAATTATTATTTTTTATTTTTATGTAATACGTTTATTGAGGGAACTTAAAATTCGGATGAAAAGGGGAGTGTTCAAAAAAATAAAAATGTTTTCAATTTAGAATCAAGTGTGTATAATGAAGAAAAATAGGGAAAGCGCTTAACTGATTTGATACGCTAAACCCTATAGACTTTCATTTCGTTTCTTAAATTTTAATATAGAGGGAGAAATCATATGAACGTTTTAAAAATTGGGATTATTGGTGCTGGACGAATTGGGAAACTACATGTTGATAATTTGCAGCTTATGCCACAAGTAAAAATTAAAGCGGTTTCAGATGTAGTAATTGGTCATCTAGAAAAGTGGGCTCAAGATAAAGGAATTTCCACTCTGACTACAAACTATCAGGATTTATTAGCAGATCCAGAAATTGATGCTGTCTTTATTTGCTCACCAACAAATACACATGCGCAAATTATTAAAGAAGCGGCTCTTGCGAAAAAACATATTTTCTGCGAAAAGCCAGTTAGTTTCTCAGTAGAAGAAACATTAGATGCATTGGAAGTAGTAAAAGAACAAGGAGTATCTCTTCAAGTAGGTTTTAATCGTCGTTTTGATCCTAACTTCAGGAAAGTTTATGATCTTATTCAACAAGGCGAAGTGGGGCAGCCACATATCTTAAAAATTACGTCACGCGATCCACAACCGCCAAGTATAGAATATGTTCGCTCTTCAGGCGGATTGTTTATGGATATGATGATTCATGATTTTGATATGGCTCGTTATGTGATGAATAGCGAAGTCGTTGAAGTATTTGCATACGGAACAACATTAATTGATCCCTCCATTCAGGAAGTAAATGATGTTGATACAGCAATTGTCACATTAAAATTTGCAAATGGAGCTTTAGGAGTAATTGATAATAGCCGCCAAGCTGTTTATGGATATGACCAGCGTGTTGAAGTGTTTGGTGAAAAAGGTGCGGTTGCTGCGGATAATTGCTGCCCGACAACAGTTCAAGTGTCAAAAACAGAAGGTATTGTAAAAGATAAGCCGCTTTATTTCTTCTTAGAGCGCTACACGCAAGCTTACATTGAGGAAGTAACACAATTTACAAAGTCAATTATAGAAGGACAAGCTGTTATTTGCAGTGGTAATGATGGGTTACAAGCAGAGCGAATTGCGAAAGCTGCGAAGGAATCTTTGCTAACAGGAAAACCTGTTCTAATTGAACATAAACAGCCTGCATTAAATCAATAAAGAGAGCGCTTACTTATAGATAGATAAAGAGTAATGAATAGTAGGTTAATAAAAATATGAACCACAGCATTCATTCTTTCATAAAGCATGGGAGGTAGTAACAATGAATCCACTTATTTTTAAAGAAAGTCGTCCATTGGACCTAATTGCAGTTGGACGTTTATGCGTTGATTTAAATGCTAATGAAACAAAACGTCCTATGGAAGAAACAAGAACGTTTACTAAATATGTAGGAGGTTCTCCTGCAAATATTGCAATTGGTGCTGCACGTCTTGGTTTACAAACAGGATTTATCGGTAAAGTGTCCGATGACCAAATGGGCCGCTTTATTACGGGGTACCTAAAGGACAACAATATTAATACAGATCAGATATGTATCGATCGTACTGGTGCAGTGACAGGTTTAGCATTTACAGAAATTAAAAGCCCTGAAGATTGCAGTATTTTGATGTACCGCGACAATGTCGCAGACTTAAACCTTGATCCAACAGAGGTATCTGAGGACTATATTAAACAATCAAAAGCACTCTTAATTTCAGGTACAGCTTTAGCGAAAAGTCCATCTCGCGAGGCAGTATTTTTAGCGCTAGAATATGCGCGTAAGCATGATGTAGTTGTATTTTTTGATGTGGATTACCGCCCTTATACATGGCAGTCAGAAGCTGAAACGGCTGTGTATTACAATCTAGCAGCTGAAAAATCTGATGTCATTATTGGAACGCGTGAAGAATTCGATATGATGGAAAAACTATTAAACTATGAAAAATCTAATGACCAAGTTACGGCTGAAAGATGGTTTTCTCATCATGCGAAAATCGTTGTAATTAAACACGGCGGAGATGGTTCAATCGCTTATACGAGAGACGGTCAATCTCACCGAGGCGGTATCTTTAAAACAAAGGTGTTAAAGACGTTTGGCGCTGGCGACTCGTATGCATCTGCGTTTATTTATGGCTTAATGCAAGGGCTTGAAATTCCTCAAGCGATGCGATTAGGTGGGGCTTCTGCTTCGATCGTTATTTCTAAACATAGCTGTTCTGATGCAATGCCAACAAGGGCAGAGATTTCTGCATTCATGGAAACGGCTGAGGAATTGGTATAGAAACGTCATGAATCAATAATCAAGTAAGGGCGTATCCTATTGGACGCTTCTACATTACATAAAAGGGAGAGAATGAATATGACAGTACAAACAGCACAAATTGTAAAAAACTACATTGGCGGCGAATGGGTAGAATCCATTTCAACTAAGATGGAAGCTGTATATAATCCTGCAATAGGAGAAGTAATCGCTCAAGTACCACTTTCAACAAAAGAAGATGTTGAACATGCTGTATTAGCAGCAAATGAAGCGTTCAAATCTTGGTCTAAAACTGCTGTACCTAAACGCGCTCGTATTCTATTTAAATATCAACAATTACTAGTAGATAACTGGGAAGAGTTAGCGAAACTTATTACGATTGAAAACGGAAAAAGCTATAACGAGGCTTACGGTGAAGTTCTTCGTGGTATTGAGTGCGTGGAGTTTGCAGCGGGTGCTCCTACATTAATGATGGGAAAACAGCTACCTGATATTGCAACAGGTATTGAGTCTGGTATGTATCGTTACCCAATTGGTGTTATAGGCGGCATTACACCATTTAATTTCCCGATGATGGTTCCATGCTGGATGTTCCCACTTGCAATTGCTTGTGGTAATACATTTGTATTAAAACCTTCAGAGCGTACACCACTTCTAGCAGCGAGATTAGCAGAATTAGCTGCAGAAGCAGGCATACCTAAAGGTGTATTAAATATTGTAAATGGTGCTCACGATGTAGTAAACGGTCTTCTTGAACATAAATTAGTGAAGGCAATTTCATTTGTAGGTTCTCAGCCTGTCGCAGAATATGTATACAAAAAAGGAACAGAAAACTTAAAACGTGTTCAAGCACTAGCGGGTGCGAAAAACCATTCCATTGTATTAAATGATGCAAATCTTGAACTAGCAACAAAGCAAATTATTAGTGCTGCATTCGGTTCAGCTGGTGAGCGTTGTATGGCTGCTTCTGTTGTAACAGTAGAAGAAGAAATTGCAGATCAATTAGTTGGAAGACTAGTAGAAGAAGCAAACAAAATTATCATCGGAAATGGTCTTGATGAAGATGTGTTTTTAGGACCTGTTATTCGTGATAACCATAAAGAGCGCACAATTGGTTACATAGATTCAGGTGTAGAACAGGGCGCTACATTAGTTCGTGATGGACGCGAAGATTCAGCTGTAAAAGGAGCTGGTTACTTCGTTGGGCCAACAATTTTTGACCATGTTACAAAAGAAATGAAAATCTGGCAAGATGAGATCTTTGCTCCTGTTTTATCTATTGTTCGTGTGAAATCATTGGATGAAGCAATTGAAATTGCAAATGAGTCTCGTTTTGCAAATGGCGCTTGCATTTACACAGATAGCGGGGCAAGTGTACGTCAATTCCGTGAAACTATTGAATCAGGTATGTTAGGTGTGAATGTTGGGGTTCCGGCACCAATGGCATTCTTTCCGTTCTCTGGCTGGAAAGACTCTTTCTATGGTGATCTTCATGCAAACGGTACGGACGGCGTTGAGTTTTATACTAGAAAGAAAATGCTTACATCTCGTTGGGAAAAGTAATCATTAAGAGAGAAGTAGAATCTGTCTAATTGCTTGGAAGCGAACGTAACGCAAGTAGTAAAACATAAGAAGGAAGTATTAGGAATCTATCAAATTCCTAATACTCCTTTTTCATATGCAGAATGACTGTTAGAGATAGAAAGGAGCAAATTATATGCAAACTGTTAGAATGACGACGGCGCAAGCATTGGTGAAGTTTTTGAACGAGCAGTATGTAGAGTTTGATGGAAAGCAACAAAAGTTTATTAAGGGAATCTTTACGATTTTTGGTCATGGAAATGTAGTAGGTCTAGGTCAAGCTTTAGAAGAAGACGCAGGGGAATTAGAGGTATATCAAGGGAGAAATGAACAAGGAATGGCAAATGCTGCGATGGCTTTTGCAAAACAAAAACATAGAAAACAAATTATGGTATGTACTTCTTCTGTTGGTCCTGGATCAGCAAATATGATTACTTCTGCAGCAACAGCTTCTGCAAATAATATTCCCGTGTTACTACTTCCAGGAGATGTATTTGCAACGAGACAACCTGATCCTGTTCTTCAACAAATTGAACAAACACATGACTTATCTATTTCTACAAATGATGCTTTTCGTGCAGTAAGTAAGTACTGGGATAGGATAAATCGTCCTGAACAATTGATGACAGCTATGATTCAAGCGATGCGTGTTTTAACGAATCCGGCAGATACAGGAGCTGTAACAATTTGTTTACCACAAGATGTCCAAGGAGAAGCATGGGATTTTCCAGATTACTTCTTCCAAAAGCGTGTTCACCGTATTGAACGTCGTCTACCTACAAAAGCCAGCTTAGCGGATGCAGTGGAAATAATTAAGAGAAAGAAAAAGCCAGTTATGATTTGCGGTGGTGGTGTAAGATACGCAGAAGCGGCAGAAGAGTTAAAACAGTTTGCTGAAACATTCCACATTCCATTTGGAGAAACACAAGCTGGAAAAAGTGCAATTGAAAGTAGTCACCCATATAATCTTGGCGGCATTGGAGTAACGGGAAATTTAGCAGCTAATACAATTGCAAAGGAAGCCGACCTTGTTATTGGAATTGGGACGAGATTTACTGATTTTACAACGGCATCGAAACAATTATTTCAAAATGAGGAAGTTGAGTTTTTAAACATCAACATTTCAGAATTTCATGCGAATAAGTTTGATGCATTAAAGGTTATAGCAGATGCGAAAGAAGCGCTTCTTGCTCTAATAGATGAACTGCAAGTAATTGATTATCGATCTAGTTATACAGTAGAAATTGTTGATGCAAAAGAGGCTTGGGAAATAGAATTATCACGTCTACATAATATTTGCTTTACAGGTCAAGATTTCACACCAGAAGTAGAAGGCCATTTCGATGGAAAGTTAAATGAGTATGTAGACGCACTTGGTACACAATTAACACAGACTGCAGTCATTGGACAAATCAATACATTACTGGATGAAGATGCAATTATCGTTGGAGCGGCAGGAAGTCTTCCAGGTGATTTACAAAGAATGTGGGCATCAAGAAAACCAAATACATATCACATGGAGTATGGATACTCTTGCATGGGCTATGAGGTTGCGGGTGCACTAGGTGCAAAGCTAGCTGAACCATTGAAGGAAGTATATGCAATGGTAGGGGATGGTAGTTACCAGATGCTTCATTCAGAGCTTGTCACAAGTCTTCAAGAAAACAAAAAAATTAACGTCTTATTGTTTGATAACTCCGGATTTGGCTGTATTAATAACTTACAAATGGGTAATGGAATGGGGAGCTTTGGAACAGAGTTTCGCTATCGAAATCAGGAAACTCGTAAATTAGACGGGGGAATTATGAAAATTGATTTTGCAGCTAGCGCAGCTGGATATGGTGTGAAAACATATCATGTTACATCACTAGAACAATTACAGGAAGCGCTTATCGATGCGAAAAAACAAACAGTTTCTACATTGATTGATATTAAAGTACTACCAAAAACAATGACAAATGGATACGAGTCATGGTGGCATGTAGGTGTTGCGGAAGTATCTAAAAGTCAAAGTATACAAGCTGCGTACGAGAGTAAAGTAAGTAACTTGCAACAGGCAAGATCTTATTAGATTAGGACACAAAGAGAGCTTTTTATCTACATGCATATTGATTAGGAAGCTCTCTTTTCAATAACCAGTTAAGAGAATTTGGCGAAATTCTATCACATTTTGTAAAGAGGAGAGACAAGGGGATGTTTAAAGAAAATACAGTTAAGCTTGGAATTGCACCAATTGCTTGGACAAATGATGATATGCCGGAGCTAGGGGCAGAAAATACGTTTGAGCAATGTATTAGTGAGATGGCACTAGCTGGATTTAATGGAAGTGAAGTAGGGAATAAATATCCGAGAAACACAGTTGTATTAAAAAAATCTTTGGAATTACGAAACTTGGAAATTGCTAGTGCATGGTTTAGTACGTTTTTAACAACGAAGCCGCTTGAAGAGACAGTACAAGCATTTATTAAGCATAGGGATTTCTTGCATGACATGGGTGCAAAAGTCATCGTTGTTTCAGAGCAAGGGCATAGTATTCAAGGTTTAATGGATGTACCACTATTTAAAAATAAGCCTGTTTTTACAGAAGAAGAGTGGTATAAGCTTGCGGATGGATTACATCACCTCGGTAAATTAGCTCAGGAAAAGGGGCTACATATTGTATACCATCACCATATGGGTACGGGTGTTCAAACAACGGCAGAAATTGAAAAGTTAATGGACATGACTGATCCAGCGCTTGTATCTCTGCTTTTTGATACAGGTCATCTTGTTTTTTCAGGAGAAGAGCCACTTTATATTTTGAAAAAATATTTACCTCGTATTAAACACGTACATTTAAAAGATATTCGTCAAGAAGTAGTAGATGCTGTAAAGGAAAACGAAGTGAGCTTCTTACAGGCAGTGAAGAATGGGACATTTACAGTTCCCGGGGATGGCGTAATTGTATTTGATGAAGTGTTTACTATCCTTGCAAACTCTGATTATCAAGGGTGGTTTGTGGTAGAAGCAGAGCAAGACCCAGCTTTAGCGAATCCTTTTGAATACGCATTAAAAGCCCGAAAATTTATACAAGAAAAAGCAGGTCTGTAATTTAAGCATTTTAAGATTATCCCTAAGTAAATGGTATGGTAATTAACATGTCTTCTTACAAAAGGGGTAAAAAGACGTGACGGTTGGTTTTACATGTAATAAATAATATTGAAATAGGGGAGTATGTAATGCCATTAGTTCAAATGAAAGATATTTTAATGAAAGCAAATCAAGATAATTATGGGGTTGGAGCTTTTAGTGTCGCTAATATGGAAATGGTAATGGGAGCTATTAAAGCAGCTGAAGAGTTAAGTTCACCGCTTATTCTACAAATTGCGGAAGTTCGTTTGAATCATTCGCCAATTCATATGATTGGTCCTTTGATGGTAGCTGCAGCGAAAAAAGCAACTGTTCCAGTAGCAGTTCACTTTGATCACGGGATGACGTTTGAAAAGATTAAAGAGACGTTAGAGATTGGTTTTAGCTCGGTTATGTTTGATGGCTCTCACTATCCGTTAGAAGAGAATATCCAAAAGACAAAAGAAATTGTAGAACTTGCGAAACAGTATGGAGCGACGGTAGAAGCTGAGATTGGCAGAGTTGGTGGTAGTGAGGACGGATCAGAAGATATTGAAATGTTGCTGACAAGCGCTACAGAAGCAAAACGATTTGCAGAAGAAACAGACGTTGATGCCTTAGCGGTTGCAATTGGAAATGTGCATGGTATGTACAATGGCGATCCTAATTTACGATTAGACCGCCTACAAGAGATTAATGAAGTAGTCCATATCCCACTCGTTTTACATGGCGGCTCTGGCATTAGTCCAGAGGATTTCAAGCAATGTATTCAACATGGTGTTCGAAAAATTAATGTAGCAACAGCCACCTTTCAGAATGTAATTACTGCGGTTAACAATGCCGTCCTAAATACTCTGTATTCAGATTATTTTATGTACCATCAGGATGTTATTGAGGCTGCATACGAAAATGTTAAAAGTCATATGCAAATATTCGGAAGTGAAAACAGAGTATAAATAGAAAAGCTTTCTTCAGTAATAGTTAGACGAAACTCGGAATGTAGTTAGCTGAAAAAAGTAGAGAATGATTGAGTAGCCATTAAATAAAAGGGGGAGAAAGCCATGTTAGGAAAATTAGGTGAATTAAATGAGGGATATAATGTATTAACAGAAATGAACGGTCAATGCAGTGATATGTTAATGGATATAGGCATATATAAGATGTCTAATGGAAAAGAAGAGTTGCTATTTGATAATAAGAATGAAACAGCGGTTCTTTTACTGGAAGGGGCAATACGTTTAGAGTGGGAAGGAATCGAACAAGTTATTCAAAGACAGTCTGTGTTTGAAGAAAACCCTTGGTGCTTACATGTATCTAAAAATGTGAAGGTTACAATTACTGCTCTTTCAGATAGTGAAGTGCTTGTTCAAAAAACAGATAATGATCAAGAATTTGCGTCTAAGTTATATACTCCAAATGAGTGTCAAAGTGTTGTAGCTGGAGATGGAGTATGGGAGGGAACGGCGCAGCGTGTTATTCGTACGATTTTTGACTATAACAATGCAGCATATTCTAATATGGTAGTAGGAGAAGTTATTTCTTATCCAGGGCGATGGTCCAGTTATCCACCACATCACCATGATCAGCCAGAGGTATATTATTATCGCTTTAATAAGCCACAGGGATTTGGATGTGCAATGGTGGGTGAGGATGCATATCGCGTTGTACATAATAGCTTTATTACAATTCCGGGTGAGCTAGACCATCCGCAAGCAACGGCGCCTGGATATGCCATGTATTTTTGTTGGATGATTCGACATCTTGAGAATAACCCATGGAATGATCGTATCATGGAGGAAGACCACAAGTGGTTATTAGAACCAAACACGAAAATTTGGCCAGAAAAAGAATAGATAAAAATAAAGGTTCTGGACAAAAATGATGTTACTTACAATTTTTTTGCTCAGAACCAATTTTTTGAATTTACGAAGGCTCTTATGTGAGATAACATAAGGGTCTGTTTGCATGTTCTACCTTTTATTATGTACAATAAGAATAAGAGATGATATAGACAGGGAGAGGAAATCCATGTCCACTAAATTAGTAAATTTACGAATTGATTTTGCTTTTAAACAGTTATTTGGGACGAAAGGAAATGAAGAAATTTTAACGGGTTTCTTAAATGCAATTTTAGAAGAATCGTTAGAGACACCTATTACATCGCTACAACTAGATGATCCACATCTCCATAAATCTTATGAAGATGATAAATTATCAATTTTAGACCTATTAGCAACTTTAGATAATGGGACGCAGGTAAATATCGAAATTCAGCTTCGAAATACACATGATATGGTGAAGCGATCTTTATATTATTGGAGTAAACTTTATACATCCCAAATGCAAGAAGGGATGCCATATCGTTCACTTCGGAAAACAATTACCATTAACTTATTAGATTTTATTTTATTTTATTTTCTCAGGAAGATGAATTTCATACCATCGGACAATTATGGAATACAAAAATGCAACAAATTTTAAGTGACGACATTGAAATCCATTTTGTAGAGATACCGAAATTAGTAAAACAATGGCGTGAAGAAAAAGTAAACCCTTGGGAAAATACATTTGTTCGTTGGATGTTATTATTACCAGCACATGAAGATGAACATTTAACTCAAACATTGGAGGAGATTGCGATGAATCAAGATCCAATTTTACAAAAGGCAATTAATAAATGGGAAAATATGAGCCATGATTCTTCTTTCCGAACAGCTTATGAAGCTCGAGAGAAATTACTTCTAGATGAACAAGCCAAGTTAGCACATGCAGAACAAGAGGGCGTGGAAAAAGGTATTGAGCAAGGTAAGATGCAAATGATTCGAGGGATGCATGAAATAGGTGTACCGCTTGAAACTATTGCAAAAGCAAGTAAGTTGAGTGTAGAGGAAATAGAACGTATCTTGAAATTAAAGTAAATATAAGAACCTATAGAACTTATGAATAACAGAAAGTAGACGTTCATTGTTATAGTACGTTTAACAGAAAAGTATTGCTGAACAATTCGGCAGTGCTTTTTCTATATCATTTTTTGTTTTTCATGCAGAATCACCCGCAAAATTACTTTGTGTAGTTTAAGTTTTCTGAATAATAATTTATATTTTCAAAGTTCAAGCAACTTTATGACAGTCCAAAAAGAAGAGAAATATTGTTATTATGCATAAAATGAAATGGAGAAACTATGTATGTTATTTTGTTATTCTTATACTTCTTGGAACAGCAGTAACAATCAAGCCATCTATCTCAAAAGCTGAGGAATCTGATGTTAATATTACATTGTTAGGTACTGCAGATATTCATGGTAGATTTATGCCCTGGGATTATGCGCTTGATGGTGCAAATACGAGTGGAAGTTTAACACAGATTTATACGGTTATAAAGAAAGTACGTCAAGAAAATCCAAATACCATATTAGTAGATGCCGGGGATACTATTCAAGGAAACTCAGTAGAATTATTCAACGATTAACCACAATCGCCAATGATGGTAGCGATGAATGCAATGGGATATGATGCTTGGGCATTTGGAAATCATGAATTTAACTTTGGATTAGATACATTGAAAAAAGTTAGTGAGCAATATAAGGGCAAGACATTGGCAGGAAATATTTATAAGGAAAATGGAGAGCGTTTTCTTCCTGCATATACAATTGTTGAAAAAGGGACAGATCATTTGGATGGAGATTTATATGGCAGAGGTAGAGTAAGGGTACATTCAGACTTGAAAAGTATGAATGTTGTGTAAAAGGAATGCAAATTGTTGAAAATATAAAAAACGTATAGTACAGTGAGGGTGTATGCTAGATAATAATGAATAAGAAGTCGGGTGGTTCTGATTCTTGTTGATTGATAGGTCGTAAGGTCATAAAAAAAGTCTTGGTTTGGTCGCCAAGGCTTTTTTTATGCTGTATTCAGGAATAAAAACCTTGTATATCTCGAATAATTTTCCAAGCTTAAGCACGGGCTTTGTTCTTTCAATTGTAAAAAATATATTTGACTTACATGGTGCGAAGTACGGTGTAACTAATACAGAGAATAGGGGATTGTTCTACTTTACTTAGAAAAATGGGATGTAAAGTAGTAAGGTGTGATAGAAGTGATACATATCTTACTGAAGTGTTAAAGGGGATTTACATTCATATAGAGTATTTAAAAAAGGTGTAAAGTCAATTCTAGGGCTTCGCACCTTTTTAATTAACTTGGCCTTTGTTTCAGCCAGTTAATATGTTCATTTTTAAGCGTTTATTGCATTTAAAATGGAAACTTTATCTGTTGTAAATAAGACATAATTTTGTTTGATCGTTTTTATTAATATACGGTCAGTTGTTCCATATGCTGTTTTAATACGGATTGCCCGAAGACTATAAACCGGAGGATTTAGTTGTACCAAATGTTCAGTGGAACGCTAGAAAAGAGTTACCTTCGTAAAGAGGCAGCAGAAGCACTAGAAAGGTTATTTGATTTAGCAAAGAAAGAAGGAATCCAGTTGAATGCTGTTTCAGGGTTTCGCTCCTATGATTATCAAATAAACCTGTATGCAAACAACGTGAAAAGAAAAGGACAAGAGCATACGGATCGCTTCTCGGCAAAGCCAGGACATAGTGAACATCAAACAGGATTAACGATGGATGTTTCTTCTAAAAGTGCAAATAATGAGCTGGAGTTAACCTTTGCGAATACGAAAGAAGGAAAATGGCTGAAAGAAAATGCGTATCGTGCAGGATTTATCATCCGTTATCCAAAAGGTAAAGAGAGTATTACTGGATATGCATATGAACCGTGGCATATTCGCTATGTCGGGGATATTGCTGAAAGAATATATGAGAAAAAGCTGACTTTAGAAGAATTTATGAATCTTTAAAAATAGAATTGAAGAGTTAAACCGGCTAGCGATAGCAGTAAGATTATAAAAGATAGGGGGTATGAAATAAGGTATTTCATAATGCTTTTAAAGGGTATACCATGTAATTATAAACGAAACTACTAAAAGGAGCCATTTATATCTTTACAGTAATGTGAGATGTAGGATCTACGTCAGGCATAGTTTGATAAATATTAGGTTAATATATAATGGGAATCAGAGAGTAACGAAAAAGAATATAAATATTATGTATTCGGTTTTTTACTAAATAACAGGGCATCATTCTAATTAGAATGATGCCCTGTTATTTTTAGCATAATCTATTGAATTACTTTTTCAATTTTAGGCATTACAGCAATTGGCGGTAAAGAATTGGTCCATGCAGCAGCATAAACATTTATCTGTTCACCTATAGTGTAATTTTCACCATCTGAAATAGGAACCCTTAAAATTTTATTTTGAGAAACTAACTCCCACCAATCATTTTGAAAAGCGAGAGCTTCATCTTTTGTAGATGTAGCAGCAACCACTAAATAATTATTTTCTACTGAAATGACATATCCAGTAAACGGCTCTTGTTCTTGTTTTTGAATAGAATGAATAGGTGTAGTGCTTACAGACGCCTTATTAGAATCTGCAAATGCCGGTGTTAATCCAAAAGTAAATCCACATCCTAATGTTAAAGCTGTTACGGTTGTTACTAATTTTTGTTTTTTTGTAAACATAATTATATATCCCCCTTATATTTTATCCCTACACTAGCCATTTTCTAGTTCTATACATATAAAGCCTTTTAATATTAAGATGTTTAACAGTTATGTCACAATTATTCCATAAATGTAAAAATCATCTATTAATGGAAGTGTAATTATGTTATAATTCACTAGGTGAACTGTTATTATTTCATTCATCTCCTGATGAATGGATACCCTTCCTTAATTGTAAATATGTTCGACTTTATTGGTGAAGAGGGAAGAAATCCCTCTTTTTTTTTGTTCCTTCTAAAGTTCAAAGGTGCCTTAAGGGAGTAAAAAGGTGAATTGTGTTTTTATACTAGCAAATACATTCGTGGCCGCTTTCGGTGGTTTCTAGATATGTTATTTCGAGGGGCATAATTCTTGAAAATTCTAGTAATCATGGCTGCTAATTGAGGAGCATTCACAGTGGTATTTAACGGAGAATTGAAGTGTAAGTAAGTTTTAAAGGGATCGTCGAAAGGGTAGTTATTATAAGTTGTTTTCCTAACAAATAATCAATTTTTGTTTAAAATATAAGACCACTATTTAATAATATAAAGTAATTATTTATGCTGTTACCTTACAAAAATGTAAGATTGTTTTAATTGACACTCGTATATATAAGTAACTATACTAGTTACACGATGTTGGTGAATATATTTAATAGTATCAATCTATAAGTGTATGTCGAAGGGTTCTTCTCGAAATAATAGTTCGATATAAGATTCTTTATCTGTAATATAGTGATGATACCAACTTAATCTATACTTTATTCGGAATCATATTATTTAAAGATTAACTATAATTTATATAATTTACCAACTTGTAATAATTTCTTAGAGGTGCTAAATTTTGAAGAACAAATTAATTGCTACAGGAATTCTTGCTGGAAGTTTACTATCATATTCTACTAGTATTGTTGCAGATACTCACAGATTCCCAGATGTTCCCGCATGGGCTGACAAATCCGTTACTTATTTAGTTGATAAACAAGTATTGAGTGGATATCCAGATGGGACTTTTGGATCAAGTGATACACTAGATAGAGCTTCTGCAGCAACAATTATGACAAAGGCTCTTGGTATACACATTGATTTAAATGCAAAACCATCTTTTAAAGATTCACAAAACCACTGGGGAACCCTTTATATTGCCGCAGCTGAAAAGGCAGGAATCATTAAAGGTGAAGGAAATGGAATATTTAATCCTTCTGGAAAAGTTACTCGTGCTGCTATGGCTACTATGCTAGTGAATGCATATAAACTACAAAATAAAAACACTAGCAATGGACAAAGTAAATTTGAAGATTTAAAGGGCCATTGGGGTGAAAAGTTCGCAAATACTTTAATTGATTTAAAAATTTCAGTTGGTACAGATAATGGTTGGCAACCAAATAAATTCATAACACGCGCTGAAGCTGCACAACTAACTGCAAAAACAGATATGCTTCAATATAGTCATAGTAATCCCTTAGAAAGTAAAACCATAATTATTGATCCCGGACATGGTGGCGAAGATCCTGGAAAAGACACAAAGGGATTACCTGAAAGTAAGATTGTACTAGACACTTCTTTACGTCTACAAAAATTGCTTGAAAAACATACACCATTTACAGTTTTATTAACTCGTAAATCTGATACTAGACCAGGACATGATCAAAAAAGCTCTTTACAGGAACGTGTGAAATTTGCTAAACAAAATCAGGGGGATATCTTTATAAGTGTTCATGCAAATGCTTATAATGGTAATGCAAAAGGGACAGAAACATACTACTATAAATCTTCTGAATCTAAAAAGACAAATCCTCATGTGGAAGAAAGTCGTGTTTTAGCTGAAAAAATTCAAACTCGATTAGTAGACGCTCTTCAAACACGTGATAGAGGCGTTAAACATGGAGATCTCCATGTTATAAGAGAAAATGACATGCCAGCTGTGTTAACGGAACTTGCTTTTATAGATAATGGTATTGATTACAGTAAGTTATCTACAGAAAACGGAAGGCAGGTCGCAGCAGAAGCCATTTATGAGGGTATTTTAGATTATTATGAATGGAAAGGGAATAATGTATCTGAATATAGGTTGCAATAAGTAAATGAAAATATAGTAATTCTCGAAATAAAGAATTCTAAAATTTTTTTGCACTTTTTTAAACAACAATTTTAAATACATATTTAAAATTGTTGTTTAAATCGTTATTCTGTGTTTTAATGATATTGATAATAGTTATCAGTAAAGAAGAGATGGAAATTAGCAAATCAAGTGTTGATAGTTATTGGCATAAAGATTAATAAATTTCTACATTGTAACGTTATAAATCTATCTCTAGTATTGAGAGCTAAAAATAATACGTTTATATTTTTTAAATGTTTAAGAAGGAGTGGCTGTCTGTATGAAAAAAGCAAAGGGAATAGCTAAAAGTGTTGCCGTAGCGTCCGTTATTATGTCTGGATCACTTGGTATACAAGCAACATCCGCATTTGCAGATTCTAAAGGAACTGTAGAAAATCTTCAAAATGGTGGAAAAGTCTATAATAGTTTTAAGACTACTTATGACATGAAGCAGAATATCAAAAATTCAATAAAGGTTTCTTTTATCGAGGATCCTTACGCGGATAAAAAAATTGCAATTGTTACAACTGATGGTAGTAATATAGATGCTAAATATACAATTAATAGCGGATACTATAACGCAGGTTTAAAATGGCCATCGGCTTATCATACTGAAGCAGAAATAACTAGTAGTGATAGCGCTCAATTCCATAAAGCTGCCCCAGTTAATACAATGACTTCAGCAAAGGTTACTTCTGAGGTAGGATATACACTTGGTGGAAGTGTTAAAGTTGGGGTAAATGATAAAGGGCCAAATGCCGATGCAAGTATTACAGGTAGCTTTGCTTGGAAAGAAAGTGTATCTTATGATCAGGTAGATTATAAAACGGTATTAGAGACTCACACAGATAAAAAATTAAATTGGAAAGTAGGATTCCAATCGTTTAATTTCCCAGAGTGGGGAATTTATAATCGTGATTCATTCAATACTTTCTATGGTAATCAACTATTTATGAAATCGCGTAGTTATAATGAAGGAACCAATAATTTTGTTTCAAAAGACACAGTACCAGCTTTAACAGGATATGGTTTTTCTCCTAATGTAGTAGCGGTTATCACTGCTGATAAAACAGAATCTACATCAGATTTAAAAATAACAAATCGTAGAATTTCAGATCAGTATAATATTGAATGGGTGAGTTCAAAATGGTGGGGAACAAATAATAAGGATACATATAATGAGTTCTTTACAAACAACTATAAATTAGACTGGAAAAACCATCAAGTTACTCTTGATAACCAAAAAGCCCTTGAAGAACAAATGATTGGTATCAACAACGTGAATAACCAGCTTAACAAAGGAAAAGGAAAATTATCTTTTTCAATGAATGGGGATCAGCTTAAAGCTACATCTAGCAATGCTGGTTATGGTATCAGTTACGAAGATAAAAATTGGGGTATCTTTGTAAATGGTGAAAAGGTCTACACGTTTAATGAAAAAACAACTGTAGGTAATATTTCAAATGACATTAACAAATTAAGCATCAAAGGACCTTATATTGAGATTAAACAAATCTAATCAGTAAATAAGGTACAATTGATGGGTAATTATTTCATCAAAATATGAGTATAAAGGTTTTATAAAATCTGTATAACGTAATGAAAGGATCAGAGTTTATCTGTTTTTACAGATAAACTCTGATCCTTATTATTTTTTGTTCATTCTTTTGCTCAAGTAGAAAAGAGCGTAAAATATTTGAAAGCTATTCATGTCACGCAGGGGGATATTTTTTTAAGCATGACGTTTAATTAGGATAGGAGAGATTGAAGAGCTGTCTCTTTTTGAGGCGTACGTAGTGTGGCGAATTGTTTAAAGTAATGAAGACCTCATCGGTT
Organism: Bacillus sp. IBL03825; assembly: GCF_024712505.1. Lineage (NCBI taxonomy): Bacteria > Bacillati > Bacillota > Bacilli > Caryophanales > Bacillaceae > Bacillus > Bacillus sp. IBL03825. The sequence goes on from NZ_JAMXKE010000002.1 coordinate 161,493, forward strand.
GTTAAGTTACTACTTTAAATATATAATTAAATTTTATTAAAAAGATACTCTATTCAAAGTCCTTATTGGATTTTTGAAGTGAAATATATATTATTTGAGGTGTGTGAAATGGGGAAATCTCGAGAGCAGACGATGGAAAATATTTTGAAGGCTGCTAAGAAAAAATTTGGAGAGCGTGGCTACGAAGGTACGAGCATACAAGAAATTGCAAAAGAAGCGAAAGTGAATGTCGCTATGGCTTCATACTATTTTAATGGGAAAGAAAACCTGTATTATGAAGTATTTAAGAAATATGGCCTTGCTAATGAGTTACCTAATTTCCTTGAGAAGAATCAATTTAATCCTATCAATGCTCTTAAAGAATATTTAACAGTCTTTACTGCACATATAAAAGAAAATCCTGAAATTGGAGCATTGGCATATGAGGAGATTATTAAGGAAAGTGAACGATTAGAAAAGATTAAACCATATTTCATAGGTAATTTTGAACAGTTAAAAGAAATATTAAAGGAGGGTGAAAAACAAGGGGTTTTTCATTTCTTCTCCATAAATCATACGATACATTGGATCACTTCTATTGTTCTGTTTCCAAAATTTAAAAAGTTCATTGATTCTTTAGGACCAAATGAAACGAATGATACAAATTATGAATGGATGCCAGAAGACTTAGTGAACAGGATTATTTCTGCTTTAACAGATAAGCCTAGCAGGTAAATTATTCATTGTTTATGGATCATAATTTTCCTATTAAAAAGTCTAATTTCTCAATGTATTGTAGAGAAATTAGACTTTTTTCGACACTATATTCAAAGACTTTATAAACTAATGGCTTGATTTATTAGTGATTCGAGTGAAGTTACATAGATATAGTTTTAGTTGCAACATTTTGGTGAAATGCCTTATCATGCTAAACAATAACCATTGTGAGATTAAATTGTTGAATCAGCTCTTCAATTTATATTCGTGAATAAATGTCTATAATGTTTAATGGTTCAGCACATATATATATGGGCTTTTTCACATAAACTTTTAGCGATAAGTAGTTCTTTCGTTTGTTCTTTAAAAGGGGAGTTATTCGAAATTGACATCACTTCTTACTGTAACTATAATAGTTACAGTAAGTTTGGTCTTTTAATTCGAATTTCTAAGTTAATGATAGCATATTTTCCTTTTTTCTAAGTGCGATAATAAGCGACTAGCTATGTTGCAATTAAAGCTTAGATTCTATCTCATATTCAAAGAACAGTTAATTTGTATCATTCAAATTAACGATGAGCGAATACTTAAAAAACACATTTTACATCTTATTCTTTTGGGAATCCTTAGTTGAAAATAGGGAATATCTGCGGGCAGCAAATAAGACTGTGGTATGTAGAAAGAAATCTTTTAAAAAGGTCATAATATGGAATGATAGGTAACACTCAGTTTAATGAATACGAGCTGTGCCGTATCAAGTCATTTTTAGTAAAAGTCTAGAAAAAATTAAGAAGGTGAGTCCATTGCGTAAACATTCACATGTGCAATTTTATGTATTGATATTGGCTTTAGTAGCTTATTTAAGCTTTTGCTTTATATTTTTATTTGTTTTTCCGAATGAGTATTTTGTATCAGATTTTAATATACGACTATCATCCTTAGTTGTTGAAATTACTGTATTTATCTCATTACTTTACTCGATAGCATCAAGAAAAATTAAACTAGGAGTCTTTTGGGTTTGTATTACTATTGCAATAGGGTGTTTCTTGATAGGGAATTTTATATCTACTTTTCAAGTACTTAATGTAGAATTACCAATACAAAATTTTAATATCTCTGATGTATTTTTGTTGTTTTTCTTATTCTTCTTTCTCTTTGCGTTCTTTTATAAAATCATGTTGGAATGTAACAAGTGGGAAAAAGCGTATTTAATTTGTGATTTATGTATTGTTGTTACTGCTATTTTCACCTTAGAGTGGTACCTATTTAATAAACCTTCTGCAAATATCTTATTCTTATCAATTGGAGATGTCTTTCTTTCATTTATTTTCCCAATTATAGATTTATTGCTTCTTTTACTAGGAGTTAGCCTGATTTTTCGACCAGCAATTTTTAATGCGAAAAGTAAATTATTTATTTTTATCTTAGTATTAACTGGATTGTCCATTACGGATTACTTATATTTCTATTTACAAGATGATTTATCACAACGTTCACTTATATTATTAAGGTGTTTGTATAGAGTTTTTCTATTATTTATTGCCATTGCTGCCGCTATTCCAAGGAGTACATCTTCTAAAAGAAATTATTTTATTATTAATCCGACATTTGGAAAGAAACTTCTTGTCATATTCCCTTATCTTGCAGTTGCAATCTTAATTGGTTTTACTTTGAAAGAGCAAACTTCTTCATCTACACTGATTACGGGAAATTGTATTGCCTTTGTATTTGTACTGATTCGTCATATAATTGTACGCATGCAAAACAAAGATTTAACCGAAACATTAAAAGTGTTTAATAATCAATTAGAGCAAAAAGTATTTCAAAGAACAGCGGATTTAATAAAAAAATCTAATGATTTGGTAAAAAATCAAGAGAGGTTTAAGTCATTATATGAGTATCATCCAGATCCTATATTAACAATTGATTCAAATGGTACCGTATTAAATATAAACCAGTCTGGAAGTATGTTATTAGGGGAAGAAAGTGCTGCATTAATAGGAAAAGAGTGCCTCTCTATTTTTTTAGATGAAGATAAACCTGAATTGGCAGCAGCTCTAAAGAAAGGGAAACGATGTAGTTCGTCTTCGTTACAGTTACGTGTGAAAGATAATAATGAGAAGGATATACATTTTTGGTATGTCACTATTGTTCCTATTATGATAGAAGGACAAACTTTTGGGAGTTATGTAATCGTAAAAGACATAACGAGGTTGAAGCAACAACAGGATGAGATAAACTATCTAGCATTTCATGATACGGTGACGGAGATTGGGAATCGAATATTCTTCCAACAAGAATTAGACAGATCCATTGAGCGTGTACAAAAAACACAGGATAAGTTTGGACTCCTGTATATAGATTTAAACCGCTTTAAGACCATTAATGATACACTAGGTCATGCAATTGGTGACAGGGTTTTAAAAGAAGTTGCCAAACGTTTTAGGACATGTCTGTCACCAACTATTCCTTTAGCAAGAATAGGGGGAGATGAGTTTGCAATCATTGTCCATAATAAAACAGAGAAACAGCTATTAGATTTGTGCGAAATACTTTTTCGTATAACTGAAGAACCATTTGTAATAAATCAACACAGCTTTTATTTATCCCTTAGTATAGGAATAGCGTTGTATCCATTTGGAGGAACCAATGCCACAACACTTTTACAACATGCTGATATCGCCATGTATAGCGCGAAGGAAAAAGGTAACAATGCTGTTTGTATGTATGACGAGACATTATCTCAAAAAATAACAAGACGCTTACGATTAGAGCAGGATTTACCAAATGCAATAGAAAATAATGAGTTGTTTTTATTGTATCAACCACAAGTTGATAGTAAGGCAGGAAAGGTTATTGGTGCAGAGGCTTTAATACGTTGGCAACATCCAGAGTTCGGGCTAATTTCACCTTTTGAGTTTATACCTATCGCGGAAGAGACGTCGCAGATTATTTCAATTGGGAAATGGACGTTACAGGAAGCGTGTCGGCAACTAAAAGAATGGCATTCTGCGGGCTATTCAAATTTAAAGATGGGGATAAATTTATCAGCTATAGAGTTTGAAAAGAAAGATTTCGTTCAAACGATTATTTCTACCATAGAAGAAATAGGAGTACCAGCTAACTTAATTGATTTGGAATTAACAGAGCGAATTGCCATGGTAGATGAAAAAGAAACTTTATCGAAGTTAAAAGCATTAAAATCATATGGTGTACATTTATCAATTGATGATTTTGGTACAGGATATTCTTCATTAGCATATCTACCTTTGTATCCAATTGATACTTTGAAAGTTCCAAGAGAATTTGTGAATAGGATTGGAACTTCAAATGATGGAGATGAAATTATACAAACGATTATTTCGCTAGCTCATACTTTAAATATGAAAGTAATAGCAGAAGGGGTAGAAACGAAGGAACAGTTAAAAGTGTTACAAAGTAATTCATGTTATCTAATTCAAGGTTATTACTACAGTAAACCTATAAATGAAGATGAATTTATCAATTTTTTAAATACGCCACAAAATAAATAAGTCCCCAAAGATATATTATGAAGTAAAGAGAGAAGACGTTCTATCAATTTGGAATAGAACGTTTTTCTTATGTTTATTTTCAAAAGATATGCTGCTAGGTTTCTGTTTTTGAGAGTAAAATTAATATATATATTCCCAGTATTAGATTTGTTTTAAACTTAGAAAATATCTTGATTCATCTATCCTAATTGTGTAATGTATGGTTATATTGTTGATTTATTTGATTCCGTTTATTCCCACACCTTCTTGTGTTGTGGTTGAGTTGTAGAAGCAAGTTACGTCTTGTTTCAATTGTGAAAGGGCTTCTTTGAGCCGATTAGTGTATATATAGCTTATTTTGCTATGCACATTATTAATCGACTTGAAGAAGCCTTTTTGTACTGTTTTCAAGTTCGCAGGCTGGGTTATGAATCTTAACAAATTACAAGAAAGAAGAGATATGAAAATGAAAAAAGATAGCATTTGGATGGTATTAGATGATTCAAAAGAGCAGGAAACAAGACAGTAATCCAAAGAGCGGATGATATATTTGCTGGTAGGGATGCGCTATCTAAAATTACAGGTGAAGAACTACTATTTTAATAAAATTTAGGTAGTTTACAGAGGGGAAAAGGAAGAACTGAGTTATGTATATACTTGGATCTTCTTTTTTTATTGAAAAAAAGAACTGGGGGGCAATTATTATGGATGTAGGAAATGTTTTAGTGGTGAGATTTTATCCACCCACACTAACAGTAGGGAAACACTGAATGTGGATAAGCGTATGCTTATACATAAACAAGATTTTGCATTCTAGGGTAAATGGATTGTAGAAGTAGATACTTCTCAAAAGAAATGGAACGAAACAGCAAAGTAATCGATGGGAAATTTGAATTCGATTTATTTGCATAATCGAGAGGGGAATACCATGTTTACAAACATTTTTATCGGTTTATTTTGTTATGTATTTTTTGTAGTTCGTTATTCAAGAAAAAAATTTCTAATAGAAGAAGCGAAGAGGGAAGAAAGAGAAAATACACCGGTAGAACGTCCCGTTTATTGGTGCCCGAGAGAAAATAGACCTATTGGTAGGGAACAAGAGCGTTTTACTGTCCTAACAAAAGAAATCACCTTAGAAAAAGATGTAGCAGGTATATATGATTTAGTTGCTATTACTGTTCAAAAGAATTTGGATGAAGAATTCAGTAACAAGTTAGAATAGGAAATTGATGCTGAAGTAGTGGAGCATGTTAAGGGTTTTCACTATACTCCTGATTCTGAAACAGTATATGATACCTCATTTCCGATTGATGAGGACATACCATTTTCAAGCAATATGGATACACTAGAGGGATTATTAGGATATGAAGATACATTTCATGAACTAGAACAGCTGAAAATCCTACAAGAAACAGCACATGGTACTTCTGTTCAAAATTTAGTATTAGAAGAGGAAGAATTTCAGGTTGTGATATGGACGGCTAAAATAGTACAACGAAAGCAAGAACTCACCTGCATAATAAACATATCTAATAACAAGCGCTATTGGATTCATACAGGGGGAGAAATATTACCAGAAAATCAACTGCTGTATTTAGAATTGAAAATTGATTCATCTTATTCCTATACATTAGTTAGATGGAGTGGTAGATAGCTAGGAAATATATGAATGTATCTCCTAGTTATTTTTTCTTAGATAGCATGAAAAACAGCATTTTCTCACTCATTTGTACAAGGATGAAATTTTTTTGTTTTTGTACAAATGAGTGGGATAGAACGATTCACCATATGAGAATATTCAACTATAATGAAAAATTGTACGTCATTGTAATATTAAAATGTTTTGAGATTCAGGTGATTAACAGTCTTAGAACAGGAGAATTGAGAACTCTTCGTAATTTTACAATGCTTTAAATAGATAGTACCAAATCATGAGTATTGTATGAAAAAAATTTTATTAAAGTAAATAGGAGTGATTATATATGGCAATCGATCATATAAGCAACAACGTAGTAGAAAAATTAGAACAAGCGGTGCGCTACGAAAAGAAACAAGTTCAGTTATTACGTGTAAGTAAAAGTAGTTCTAATATACACGCGTATATGATTTTTCCGGAATTCTCAGAGGTTAAAATTTCAAATACCGAACTGGATGAATATATAGAAAATCTAACAATAAGCTTGAAATACTTCATTGATCGCAAGTTGAGTCAACAAGAAATAGAAAAACAAAATCATTCGTTCATTATGACATGTTCAGTTGAGGAGGATGGATTAATAGATGATGAAACTATTCATTTTAATACGACTTATGTCAAACCACCAACAATTGCAAATAAAATATTTAAGTTAGTGTGTGGATTAGGCAATCTTTTAGATAGCTTAAAAGAGTTACATCTTACAGTATTAAATAATAATATTAATCGAATTGAAATTGGATTTTACAATGAAAATGAAACACATATGGCAGTAGAGAAGGAAGGAATTGCGAATGCAATTATGGGGGCATATACAAAAGCAAATATCTATTATGCAGCAGATCTCTATTATGTTGCAGAAAGAAATCAAATCAAATTAAAGAGCGTTAAACCAAAATTAGCGGGTGATGTGTGATGAAACAAGAAAAAAGGATGATAGGAGTCTTATGTACGCTTGTTTTGATGGTGTTACTATTTGTCCCCTTACAAGCTGTCCAGGCCTCTGTAAAAGTAGATTTTAATGAATTGAAGGGGAACGATGTTTCGTCATCCTTTAAAGAGGGATTAAACAATCGAACGAAAACAAAAGAAAAAGATGATTCATTTGGCTCATCAATCATACAAAAGATTGAAGGTCTGTATGCTCCGGCTTTTAAGGTAGGAGTAAATATCTTTTCTATTTCATTCGTATTAGGCATTATTGTCATGGTTATGGCGTTAATTACAAAGAATGGCCAATGGATGAAGTGGGCAACTGGAAGTATGATTTTCTCATTTATTAGTATGATGTCCCTGAGACTAAGTGTGTACTTCTTGTTCAGTTCGGATGTATTTTCGTTTATGAACATCTTTACGGATTTTTTAAACCTGTTTAAAGCAACAGCACTTATTTTCACACCGTTTATGCTAATCGCAGGTATTCGTTTAAGAAAAATTCATGAGAGTACGAAACAGCCAGAGTATTACCGTTGGTCCAACCGTGTTATAACGGGCTCTTGTTTGCTGTGTATGTTAGCCGTACTCACTCCATGGTTATTTGTTAATATGTAAAAACTATATATAAAGATGATAAAAGGTATTGAATCTACATTCAGCACCTTTTATTTATCTATTTGGTTTCTTTTTTCATATTCTTCAAGTATCTTCGGCGATATAGGAGATAATATGTCACTTAGAAATACAGTTGTATTTTTGCAGGTGAAAAGGTTTGAAAAAGCTGAATCTGTTTCTTGTTCTGTTACCGTATTATCTACTAAAAGTTTTAACATATCAATTACAATCCTCTTTAGGCTAGTTCGTAAATTAATAGAGATGTATCATATTATACTTATAATTGAATGTGAATATTTCTCAATTGAAAATAACCTTATCTATTTTGAAAGGACTGTTTGTTTTGAAAAGAAATCGAGAGTATATCGTTTTACGAAATTCCATTTTAATCGGTTGGCTGCTCACAATTATTGTTATGGGCCTATCTGTCTATTTTTCTTCCATTATATATTTATTAATCGGATGTTTCATTCTGTCGCTAAAATACGGATTAATGGGCACAATAAAGAATGTAGAAAACCGTTTACCTACCTGGGCTAACTTTGGAGTCATTGAAAAACCAGTAAATAGAAGGGTAACCAGACTCTTTCAGTTTGGGGGGGCTCCTTGTTTCTTTAGCATTGGGATTCGTAGAGATGGTGATAAAAGGCTTATGTATGTCATATTTTATTTTAGGGTTAGAAACGTATGTATATCGTTTGATGCGCAGAAACGCAAGAGTGTGAAAAGGAGGTTTTTATTATGAAAGTATTGATATTTGAATTGATTCTCATTGTGATTCTGATTCCTTTGAACATTGTTTTAAAAAAACATGTACCGAAATGGAAAGCCGGGGAAAGACTAGTGAAACGTATATTGGGCAAATTAGATCCCAAAAGTTATTATGTGCTACATGATGTGACGGTTCATACGGAGTATGGTGATACAACGCAAATTGACCATATTGTTATTGCAGAAACAGGTGTAATTGTTATAGAGACAAAGAACTACGAGGGCTGGATCTATGGAAGTGAGAAATCAGCCAGATGGACACAGGGTATTTTTAGAAAGAAATCCTCTTTTCAAAACCCATTTCGACAAAATTATAAACATATAAAAGCAATTGAATGGGTGATGGAACAACAGCTGCCGTGTATCTCTATTGCGGCGTTTCATCCAAAATGCAGTCTAAAAAGGGTAAATGTTCATTCTAAAGATAAACATGTCCTATATTATAACGATCTAAAAAAATGTATCGAATCTTATATTAATCTGAGACTAACAAAAGATGAGGTTGAGCATATCTACCAAACCATTTTGCGAGCAAATATTACCGGTAAGGATATTGAGAAGAAACATGTGAAGTATTTACAGAATAGATTCGCTAAACAATAAGAAACGGAGAAAGGAACAATGTTATATATAATAGGTTTTTTGGTAATCATCGTAGTAGTTATTCGTCTTAACGTGAAGTATTACCAGTTAAAAGGTAACCCAAAAGATTTTGTGATGAAAAAGAATGACTAAAGATATATTGTAGACATAAAGCTAATAGACTACGTACATTATTAGGACCGTCATGAAAAGTTCAAAAGAACAATTTTAAGGCTTGTAAATAGATGTATATAACTATATTTGTGAATTCAGATGATAAAATAGATAAATAAAAATAAATAGGAGGTTTAGTTGTGAAAGAAGTGTTAGATGTTGAAACGTATTTAAAAAAAATAAAGAACCAGAAAATAAATTATGACAAAGTATTAAGAAAAATGATTAAAGATTGGGAAGCAAAGAACGAAAGACCAAAAGTGTTACTTCATTCATGTTGCGCTCCTTGTAGTACCGCTTCATTGGAATTTCTTGCAGAACATTCAGATGTCACAATCTTCTTCTCAAATTCAAATATCCACCCGAAAAGTGAATACATACGGCGCTCTAATGAACAAAAGATTTTTGTAAACAAGTTTAATAATCGTACAGGGCACACAGTAGGATTTATTGAGGATAAATATCGTTCAAATGTATTTTTTAAAATGGTAAAAGAAGAAGGTTTGGCAGAAGAGCCAGAAGGTGGACTTCGTTGTTCAGCTTGTTTTGATATGAGATTGGATCGTTCAGCTGAGGTAGCACAAGAAAGGGGATTTGATTACTTCGGCAGTGCAATTACTCTTTCTAAAAATAAAAATAGTCAATTAATAAATGAACTTGGAATTGGTGTGCAACAAAATTATGATTCACGTTATTTACCAAGTGATTTTAAAAAAAGTAATGGATATCAACGCTCAATTGAAATGTGTAATGAATATGATGTTTTCCGTCAATGTTATTGTGGTTGTTCATTTGCAGCGGAAAAACAAGGTATAGATTTGCGAGCGGTGAACAAAGATGCAATAAATTATCTGAAAGAAAATAATCTTAGTTTGAAAAAAGAGATTTAATCGTGAAAATTTGATGTGAAGTTAACCTATGATCTACAAAAGAAATGCAGTATGTTTTTAAATGATAAATGTAAAAAGCTAAAATAGTTCTGGAATAACTCCTTACTGGTTAAATTTCTAGAAAAGAAAAAACCAATAAGGAGTGTTTTCTTAATCTCGCATTGCCCCTGCTTCTCGGGAAGTCATTGCTCCTTGTCCCGCTCTTACATCATTCTGAATTTCTTGTTTCACTTTATGTGCATCAGTTTCAGCAAAATCTGGTTTCATAACAGAACCAGTACCTTTTATAGATTTTTTATGATCTTGCATACAACACCTCCTCGATTTAACGTTTAACAACCTTATTATTTACAAAAATATACTCGGTATACCCGAGTAGTTGAACGAATATCACGTAAAGTAAAAAGGTGATCAAGTAAGTTTCTCAATATACGATTTAGATAAGAAGAAATAATACATTAAAATCTTAAATTCTGTATATAAAACTAATAAGAAATACGATATGATGAAAGTAACAAAATTCTTCTAAATCTTTCTTGCAAAAGGACACACCTACGCATACATATGCTATAGGTGTGTCCTTTTTTATTTATTTTAAAACTTTGGAACCAAAAGGGGAGATAAATGTCGTATGTTAATGAAATTACATTGACAAATGTGCCATTTTAAAAAAGTATATAGGCAAAAAAGAACGAGAGAGGCATGGTATTGAAATGTCCAGAATGTAAAAGGCACTCATTTAAACCTGTTTTTAATGATTATCCGAATTGGATTCAGAGTTGTATTTGTTTTAATTATCAAGGAGTCAATTCAATATATAGTCTTTTTGTTTATTAGGTAGAGAGAAATGCTTATTTGGAGGATAAGACATTATGAAATCTTGGATTAAGGTTATTTGTATTACGTCATTCGTTTTTTTAATGACAGCATACAACAATTCGATTCAAGTAAATGGTTCGAAACCTGCCCGAACAGTACAAAAGGGAGTACAACAGCAAGTACAAGGGAAAAGTATTGTTGATATTACAGAAGCTTATAAAGAAAAATTACATGGCTTAGAAACAGTTAAGAGGAAAGGAAGCGTCGTTATTTCTAAAGAAACAATTAAAAGGAAAAAGCGTAACATAAGTCTATGATTGTGGACCTAAAGAGGACAAGTATGGCGGGAAATTGGCATATGTATTTTGTGAAGGGATACATATCAACGAATTAATAGTTAAATCAGGATATGGCATTGTAGCTTACATTTTAAAACCTAGCACTACACTGCTTCCACAAATGCTAGAAAGCGAAACAGAAGCAAAGGCGACAAAATTGGTGTGTGGAGCATAAAAAGGTTTAGGATGAAGAGAAACATCATTATAACCGTAATGATGCGGTTTAGCCCCCTAATCCATTGCAATATAAATATTCGTACAAAATGGAGGTTTTTTGAATGAATGAAAACAAAAGAAATATGCTCTTATCCTTTATCATTTCAATTTTATTTATTTTCGCGAGTTTATTACCTTTTAGTAGTAATGAATGTGTGTATGTTATCTCCAAAATTGGTGCTGCAGCTGGTGTAATAAATATTGTAATGATGAGTGTCTTCTTGTATTTTCAAATTAAAAACGGGACATTTGTTAAATTAGTAAAGTAAGACGTAATAGTTTTCCTTACCCATTCTTTTTAATAAGGGTAAGGAAAGCTGAAAAGGGGTGCGAAAGGTGAGTCAAGTACTTGGGCTTTTGAAGTTTGTTTTAGCGAATGAAAGACGGTATGTATATTTAGCGGTAGTAAAAAAGAAAAACAAAAGAGTACATACACATATTGTATATGGTTTTGGTCCGCTAGAAAAAGCATTATAAACCATGTACGAAGTGCGTGATGATTTTGAGAACCTTTTCCTTTTAGAATTAAAAGAGAGGCGATACGATTGGATATTTTCTTTTGAAACAGGGTACTCGAAACATGGTAATAAACTAGTCATATATTAGCAAACGTTTTGCATTCTAATAAGATAGGTGAGGCGAATATAAGATGTCAATCATTCGAAAGTATCACATTGCAATTGCTTGGATGATAGCTACAAGTGCAATGCTCATAAGTTTGGTTTTTAGTGAATGGATGAAACTACCTCCATGTGATTTATGCTGGTATCAAAGGATGGCCATGTATCCATTAGTATTAATATTGGGTATAGGAATGTATAGAAAAGATCCCAACGTAAGTACATATGCATTTCCATTTGCATGTATTGGTTTAATAATAGCCGTTTACCAGATAACAATTCAGACTTTCCCAACAAGTGAAATGAAGATATGTTCAGTAGGCGTTTCTTGTACAGAAGATTACTTGAATTTATTTGGTTTCATCTAGATACCTATGCTATCTTTTGTTGGATTTTTAGCCATTATAATACTTCTATATGCAAAAGGTCACAAAGATAAAGAAGAGTAAATAGCTCGGTGATTATGGACTATATATACTTGTACAAATATTAAACACTCATAAATTGATATTAAAAATAATAAAGAATGTAGAAAAGGAGAAATAAAATATGACAGAAATGCAAATAAGTAAAGAAATGCACAAAATTCCAGAGGCGGATGTAGAATTATTGAAGATTATGGCTCATCCAGTTAGATTACAAATTGTGAAAGAATTAGAACATCGCAAAATTTGTAATGTAACACAATTGACGGAGCTATTAGAGGTACCTCAATCTACTGTTTCGCAGCATTTATCTAAGATGCGTGGGAAGATTCTTCGTTCGGAAAGAAGAGGGTTAGAGATGTACTATCATATTGTAAACTCCAAAGCATGCCAGATTGTTAGTGTATTAGGTTTATAAATAACTTAAGCGAAATAGTAGAGCAGGTTACGAGAATAAAAATGAAACAAGGGCAGCTATGTCAGGCTGCTCTTATTTCATTTGTGATTTTGCATATATTTGTGCGAATTTAGTATAGCAAACATTTTTTCTTTTTTCTTTTTTATCAAATAAAAAAGAAAAAAGAAAAAATGTTTGCACAGGCCAAAATTACGTATGAAAAAGAGTTCGGGATACCCGACCTCTTTTTCAAACAAGGGTTAGAGATTAGTTGTTATTTAATTCATACTCATTTTATGTTTAATTATTAGAATGTCCAATTTAACTATTTGTTTCAAACAATAATAAAATTCAAATTTAATTTTAAAGTGGAGTATATTCAAAATGAAACATCAAAACTTACGGTAGTTTATACGGCAACTGTTGAAATCGCCTGCTTATATAGGCATTTTTGTTTTCCATCGCTAGAGATTAGAACTGAAAATTTATCCACACCAATAATGATTCCAGGTATTCTAACTCCGTTAATTAGGATAATATTTACTATTCTTTGTTCCCCAATTAATTTCTTATAAAAATCGTCTTGTGTATACATTAATAATTTCTTCCGCTCTTTAAATATTCTAATCTTTTTAAATTTTTCTTATTAATATAAAAGGAATGGAGTAATTATAACATTTCTAGGATGGATTTTTATAAAAAAATAAAAGCCCTTACAATGAAGTAAAGACCTTTACTTATTTATTATAAGATACCTTTTTTATTATCTCTTTATATTATTAAATATAACTGTATAGATTTGTTGAGGAGAGTCTTACACCCTAATTATCACAAAGTAAGTATATATAATATAGGAAGAAAACCTCCCTGCAAATAATAGTGTATCAATTGTAGGAGAGGATTTCTTCAGTTATTACATTCCTTCACCATGGGTATTTGTATATTGTATAATTTCCTGCTTTTGTACTGCAATCATTGCCTCGCCGTGAGTATTACTTAAAGTGATTGGTGCTACTAGCATAAAACCTGAGAATAAAAGTCCTGCTGTACTAATTAGTATTTTTTTCATCATTTTAAAGCACTCCTTTTCTCCATTTCAATTTTAGCTTTGTATCCCACACGGAAGTACTGGCTTACTTTTAAGTGGTTACCTTCATCATAATACTTGTTTGCTAATTCATCAGCATATATTTCAACAAAGTGCCATAAATTTTCTTCTTGGAGATAATGGATTCCTTCAACAATAATCTTTTCGTATTCATCTATAGGAGTATGCTGTAATCTTGCATTTAAAATCGATAAATGATGATAATATTCTTTATTATTTTGTGCATTACTAATTTGCAATCCTTTATTTATATAATCAGCGGCTTCATTTATATTCCCTAGTTTCTCATGTTCTTTAGCTAACAAATACATTGTTTTACAGCTACCTTCCAGTGCCTTGGAGAGATAATTGATTGCTAGTTGAGGCATATTTTGATCTGAATATAGAAGCCCTATATTATGGCGAATCATATGAGTAAGTTGTGTTTGCTCTTGTTTGGTTGCAATATCTAAAGCGGAAAGGAAATACTCTTCAGCTAACTCGTATTGCTTTAGAGAAGTACTTGCAAGTCCCAAAATATTATTACATGAAGCTATATTTATTTCATACCCAACTTCATTAGAATAGATTTCTTTCGCTTTATTAGCGTATGTTATTGTATTTAGTGGTTGGAACTGATAATAGTTGAACAGGGCATACTGATAATTAAATTCTGCTTGTTCTAATTCATCCGGAATAAGAGATAGAAGTGTTTCAGCTTTGTGATAGAAGTGCTTAGCGTCAATGTATTGTCCAATCTTCATTGCGTGTATAGCATTGAACAAATAGTAGTAGTAATTGAGCATGTCTATAGTAGACTCTTCAATATGTTCTCCAGGTATTAATAATCCAGATGTATTATTTATCAAAAGATTATACCTAAACTCTAGTAAAGAATAGTAAATAAGAAGCGTTGGATCTTGTTCCATTTCTTCGAGAAGTTTTTCAACATCAGACCTTAGATTTTTGGCTTGCAATAGCTTTTGAGAACGCATAGCTTTGTACCAATCGTTCATTAATGTAGTAATGTTTTCATTTCCTTTTGCTACGATCACATAGCTTCCCCCTTTGTATGTTTATATCTATATGTTTTTATCATAGCAGTGAAATCCATATTATTACAGATGGTATTAGTTTAAATTGTATTTCTAAATATTTATCAGAAAATTCAGTATTAAAAACAGACCAAGTTCGATACCTCTTCATATTAAGTTAAAATAAATGATTAGTATAAATTTAAAATAGCGACGAAGGAAAGGCAGTGAAAAATCATACAAAAGGTCCTAAAAGGCAACTATTGCAAACGAAAATGATATGGTCATATCTAAAAGCCAAAACAGCGTAAAACCATATCAAATTGGTTGAAAGAGGCATATATATAGAAGATTATGGCTCATAACAGTAGATTGAAACCGAGAGAATATGAGGATGTTTTGAAAAAAGTAATGAGAAAAATCTATGATCGTGAAATTTGGATTCCAGATTACTCATTTGATTGGGTACGAGCGTATGTATCATCAAGAAATGTATAAACCTTGTTAAAGAAGAGAATTTTTAGAATAAAAACAAACATATTCTTTATATTCAGTAACTGTCATTTAATTCAATTAAGTGGCAAACACCGGCAACGTGTAGCAATTGCTAGGGCACTATCTTGCTATGTTGTTTTATTTATTGCTGATGAACCAACAGCAAATAAAATGATTGAGTTGTTTCAGGAACTCGATCGTCAAGAAGGTAAGTGCGTAATTGTTGTTACGCATTCGCAAGAATTTGCAAAAAAATCAGGTCGAGCAGTTTATTTAAGTAAAAAGAAGTTAGTAGTAAGAGAAATTAAGAACAGTTAAGAAAAAAGCTATTTTTGTTCTCAATTAACATAATTTTCAAAAATGTACGGATGTTAATATTTGTTATATGATATATTTGTCAAAGTACTATTCCTGTAGTTTTAATGATGAATCTGTAAGATAGTTTGTTTGTCACATATATTCATCTTAAATTAAAAAGAACTTGTAGAGATTCCTACAGGCTCTTTTTAGTTTAGGGGTTGAATGTGGATTTGAAGTAAAGAAACAATTTTTTGAGAGGAGAAAAGTAAATGTTTATAAAAGCGGAAAGATTATTAATACGAAATTTTGAATTCAAAGATTGGCAAGCTGTCCATGAGTATACATCAGATAGCAATGTAATGAAATACATACCCGGAGGGGTTTTTACTGAAGAAGATACAAGTAACTTTGTAAATAAAAATATGGGTGAAAATGCTGAGAACTTTCCTGTGGTACTGATTGATGAAAATATTCTGATTGGTCATATTGTTTTTCATAAATATTTTGGTGAGCATACTTATGAGATTGGATGGGTATTCAATCCTAAATATTTCAATAAAGGATATGCTTCTGAAGCAGCACAAGCTACATTGAAATATGGGTTTAAGGAAATGAAATTGCATAGAATTATAGCGACATATCAGCCACAAAATACCCCATCATATCGATTGATGGAGAGAATTGGAATGAGAAGAGAAGGCTATTTCAGGAAGTGTATCCCCCATGGAAATGAATGGTGGGATGAATATTATTACGCTATTTTAGAAGAGGAGTAGTGTTTCAGAGCACATTAATTAAATCGCTTGGTCTATAAAATCTTTAAAATGTGGGCGGTCCACCATCCCCATCAAGCTAACATTATTTTAGTTTAATTTCATGTAATATTTTTTCTGAAAATCAGTATAAGTTCTTTAAAAATTTGCATCCTAAATAAACCCTATCTTGTTTCAGATTTTTGATTACGCTACATGATTGTGGGGCATAGAAAAATTATATACGACGCCTAAGATAACAATGACTGTTTTCTTCTCATATCTATGGGGTTTTCGACCGTGTTTCTGTAAGAAATTAAACAGGCGAAACAATACCTTTGTTAATTCTTGGGTGTTTTTTTGTAAAGATTAATAAAAAATATTTCTTAATTTTAATATTTAAAACTTATGTATACGTGTTACAATGAAGTCCTCCATTTTATTTTATTCTCCTATTTAGAATTTATGGTTTAGTTTCCAATAATACAAAAGTGGCTGTAGTAAATAGATAAATGAATGAAGTGAAGCGGTTAGAGTGGTTAAAAGGCTGTTAAGCATAATTATCCAGAAAATAAATTCACTTAATAAAGTTTTAGGGGTTTATTATGGTAAGGATTTCATCAAATTTGAATCGTTCTAGATTAAACTTTTGATTCAATTAAAGTCAAAAATAATCTTTAAATGAAGTTCATGTTTCATCCAGGTAATTTAGAATAATTCGTAGCCTTAACATTGCTTAATATAGCACAATAACATATTCGAAAGGTGGATAGATAAAACTCCGCTTGTAAAAACTAAATTGTAATATAAGGAGATATATGTAAAAGGATATAATGGTAATTTTATTTCGAATAATACCATAAATCAATGTAGAAAAAATAAAGAAGCAAACAATTAAATAAACTATATCAGTTGTAAGAATGAAGGGAAGAAGTAAAAAGTGTTTAAAATAAAAGAGAGATTGGAACAAATGAAGCTTAAAACGAAGTTATCTATGGCATTTATTGCAATATTAATTATACCAAGTCTTATCGTAGGAGTATCGTCTTATGATAAAGCAAAAACAGATCTTAATGAAACAATTCTACAAACTGCGAAAGATAATGTAAGTATTTTAAATAAGATAGTTGATGATGAATTAGAAAATAAACATGTAGATGTAACTCATTTTGCAAAGATACTTACACAAGGTGATTATAATGCTGACCAATTGCAAAATGTACAAAGTAAATTTGATCAATATATACAGTTACATCCAGAGATAGAAACAATTTATACTACATCCAGTAATAATCAATTTATTCATGCACCTGTTGGAAAAATACCAGAAGGATTTAATCCGTTAGAAAGTACTTGGTATAAGGATGCAGTAAAAGCTAATGGTGAGATTATTGTCTCGTCTCCCTATAAATCAAAGGCTACAGGAAATATGGTAATAGCAATTGCAAAGCAAAATGCTGATAAAAGTGGTGTCATTGGTATGGATTTGAATATTGATGATATCGTAAAAACTTCTAAAATGATAAAAATAGGAAAACAAGGCTTTGTATCTGTAGTAAGTCAAGATAAGACTATCGTTGTTCATCCTACACTTAAGCCAGGTGAGAAATTAGAGAAATCATTAGCAGATAAACTATACAAGAAAGAAGATGGAGTAATTACTTATAGCCTTAATGGTGAGGATCGAAACATTAGCTTTAAAACAAACAAAAAAACAGGTTGGAAAATAGCTGGTGTAATGCCTATTAAAGAAATTGAAGAAGCTACCAATCCTATTTTTTATAAAACGCTCACTATAATAGGGGCTTCACTGTTGTTAGGTGGAATTGTAATTTTCTTCTTTCTTAAATCTATTATTAATCCACTAAGACAATTAGTTATTTCAGCTCAAAGAATTAGTCAGGGAGATTTAACTGAGAAAATAGATATTCGTTCAAAGGATGAACTTGGTCAATTAGGTGGTAGTTTCAATACAATGGCAGAGTCGTTATGTAATATAATTTCTCAAATTAACACATCTGCAGGACATGTGGCTGCTTCGTCTGAAGAACTAACTGCTAGCGTAGAGCAAGCAAGTGTTGCGACAGAACAAATCACAAAAGAAATGGAAGAAATATCGAATAGTGCAGAAGTTCAAAATAATGAAGTTGCGTCTGGAGCTACATTAATTGGTGAGGTAACACGAAACATTCAATGCGTAGCTGATAATGCTTCTGAAGTATCGGCTTCATCCTTATACACAAAACAAAAAGCCAATGAGGGTGAACAATTAGTAGAACAGACTGTAACGCAAATGCAGTCTATCCATCATTCTGTTTCTCAATCTGATAATGTAATTAAATTATTAGATAAGAAATCGCAGCAAATCGGAAGTATATTAGAAGTAATTCAAAATATTGCAGCACAAACAAATTTATTAGCATTGAATGCAGCGATTGAAGCGGCTAGAGCAGGAGAACAGGGGCGTGGCTTTGCAATTGTTGCCGACGAGGTCAGGAAGTTAGCGGAGCAATCATCCGAATCTTCAATGGAAATTGGAAGTTTAATTAATGAAATACAAGCAGATGTACATGAGACTGTAAAAGCTATGAATGAAGTAGGAGTTGAAGTGCAGTCGGGGATTCAGGTTGCGAATGATACAAAACAAAGTTTTTATGAAATCTCAAAATCTGCAAATGATATTGTGTCAAAAGTACATGGTATGGTGGAATTATCAAATAAAATGACAAGTGATGTAATGGAAGTCGATACATCAATTAATCAAATATCTATGGCTGTGAAAGAGAATTCTTTAAGTATGCAAACGATAGCCGGTTCATCTGAGGAGCAACATGCTTCTATGGAAGAGATAAATTCTTCAGCAATACAATTAGCACAGATGGCCGAAGAGCTTCAAGAATTAATTGGTGGATTTAAGATATAAGTTAAGATTCTAGGATAGAATCCTAGATAGTATGTTTAAGGATAGAAGTTAAAAACCTTATAATGTAGTAAATAAATATAATGTGTATTTTTTATAGAGTTTGCACATGAAGATCAACTACTTAAAATGTAGTTGATCTTTTTTATTAGATATTCATTTTTGAATATCTCTTTCATTCAAGTGTAGTGTTGATACAGTAGTATATATTGAGTGAATTATCACATCCAAAAATCTTCAAAGTCTACGCCGAATCCTTTTCTTTTTAAGGCCCTAATTATCTTTTGACCATTTCCTAATGAAGGCTTGTATTGATTCGAACGGGAGATACGACTAATTGTATTTTGGTTTACCCCACTCCATTCCTTTAATTCCGTTTGAGTAATATCATTCTTTCTTAAAAATTTACCAAACTTAGATAACGGTTTTCCTAAGCCAAACACTGCGAACACTCCTATTCGTAGATACTCTATTAATCACATTTTTACCAAAGCCTGATTTTTTTAAACAAAAGTGTTAATAATGTACAAGCTGTTCGCAATATGATGTATCAAGGTCGCTATCAAAGTTGCTAGCAAACGTATTATCAAGATAGATATCAAATCAATTAGCTTTTGTATTGGCAAAGTACATACCAAATTAACTATCAAAGTAATGTTAACAAGGTAATAAGTGAATCAATCCTATGTTTTATGAGTTTTCTTATTCTGTTTATAAAGAGAACGGAGGCATTTAAATGCGAGTAAGGAAAGAAAGGATTTTTTTTCGTAAGTTTATAGAGCGGCCATACAAAGATAAAGAAAATACAATTCGTAAATACAAGTCATTAAGTCCGTTTGCATTCTTTCATATGTCCGGTCAAGTGTTAAATACTTATATTGCATTAGGAATAATGGGGACGGTTTTAATTGGGGCAGTCTTGTTAGAAAAGTATTTGGTACAAAATGAACATATATTTGCTGCAAAGTTTGTGAGTGGAAGTATTTATTATGG
The DNA here is from genome assembly GCF_024712505.1 of Bacillus sp. IBL03825. Lineage (NCBI taxonomy): Bacteria > Bacillati > Bacillota > Bacilli > Caryophanales > Bacillaceae > Bacillus > Bacillus sp. IBL03825. The sequence goes on from NZ_JAMXKE010000002.1 coordinate 181,761, forward strand.
TATGCGAATTGGTGGAGTTAGCTTGATTGGATACGTATTTGTTCGCATCGTAAGTATGTTTTAGGGAGGAATGGAGTAAATGAGGATTATAAAGGAGTGGCTTCATACACAAAAGCTAAGGAATCGACTTAAAGAGGTTTTTGCAAAAGCAGGTCTATATACAGAGCATCAAACACGTGGAGGGAAAGTGCCTATTTATCCAAAGGTACATAATGTTTCTTCTTCAACAGAAAGTGTGAGGTATGTATTTACGATACCAAACGGATTAGATCCACAAAAGATTGAGAAGAAGTGGTTTTGTTTCCAACAAATATTAGGACGGAATATTACGATTGAAGGGGATGTGAAAAAATTTGTATTACATGTATTCCATTCAGATTCGGGACTAAAACCTTATAAGTACTATTATAAAGAGTGGCATTCATTATTAAAGGAATTTCGCCTTCCTGTTGTGGTTGGCCGGGATCAATTTGGGAAAATGATTACATACGATATGCTTGATTCCAATTCACCACACTTATTAATTGCGGGGGAAACGGGAAGCGGGAAAAGTAGTATGGTGCGTGTTGTACTATCCACTTTCATTCAATATATGTCACCTGATAAGTTGCATTTGTATCTTGGGGATCTAAAAAACTCTGAATTTCATTTTTTGCGAAGAGTGAAGCATGTAAAAGAAGTTTGTATGGAAGAAATGGAAATGAAAATTATGCTTCAAAAGGTGTGGAAGGAAATCAGAGAAAGAAGAAAACTCATGGAACAATTCGAGGTTGATCATATTGATGCGTACAACAAATTGAATCCTGATAATCAAAAACCATATATTTTACTGGCTATTGATGAAGTGGCGATGCTTAAAGATGAAAAAGAGTGTATGACTACAATTGAAAAAATTTCAGCAGTCGGTCGATCACTAGGGGTCTTTCTTATGCTTAGTATGCAGAGGCCGGATGCAAAGGTGCTAGATGGTAAGTTAAAACTCAATATGACCGTAAGAATTGGTTTTAAATGCGATAGTGCGATTAATAGTAATATCATGGGTACTCCTGGTTCAGAGCATTTAGAGCAATCGGGCCAAATGATATTAAAACGAAATGGATTAAAGAAAGTGCAAGCACCTTATTTGGAATTAAGTAATGCGAAACAAATTGTTGAACCCTATCGCATGTCTAAAGAAGAGAAAATGCTCCAAACGCCTTTAAAAGAAGAAATTCCTTTATTTGGGGTGTTAGATGATGAGGAGTAGAGATATAGGAATTTTAAATGATTTGAAGCGATTTAGATGCATGTCCCGTGATGATATTATTGACTTGCATTTTCAAGGTTTAAAGAATGCAGTAACTTGTTGTAATACGGTTATGAAACGATTAAGGAGAGATGGTTATGTTGATGCAAACGTATTACAGCACCCATACATTTATTTTCCACAACCAAGTTCTATCAAAAAAACGAGTCAAAAAATTCCTCATTTCCTTGGTATTGTGGACGTATACAAACAACTTGTCTACTACGAAAATCCTAAACTATTCAAAGTGGAACCTAAGTATGGGAAAGAGTATATGGAGCCAGATGCCTTTACGATATGGCGTAGATCCCCATTTTTTATTGAAGTTCAAAAGTCAGTATACAGTAAAAAAATAATGCAAGATAAGATAAATAGATACGAATTATACTTCCATAGTCAAGAATGGCACAATGAATCTTGGCAACCGAAAGCTTCTAAATTTTTCCCTTCAATCCTAATCATTACTGACAAACATTACGACGTTCAATCTTCTTATTTCCGTATATTCCAGGCGAATTCTATAGTGGATTTTATGAATAACTTAATAATTAAATCATAAAGAAAGCCTGCGAAGTGCAGAGCTTTTTTCTTTCCAATAATCTATTAAGCGATGTATGATGCTCTATTACAGCAAAGCAGATATAGTCACCCATCAAATTAATAGCGATAATGTCCGTTTGGATATGAATCACAAATTAAGGAAAGTAAATTTCTATCTTGATTTTATTGTAATAGGTAATTCCTATTGAAACCATATTTATTATTATATTGAACTATGAATCGCTGCATTTTAAACTAAGTTGGAATACAAAATACTATTGGAAAGGAATTTAGTTTCATTATGAACGATGAATGTACACCATTGTTTACAGATTTAGTAGAACATGCAAAGCGAAAAATGTTTTCTTTCCATATACAAGGTCATAAGAAAGAAGAAAGAATGGAGAACCCATTAAAATTATTATTAGGTAAAAATACCTAATCCAATAAAATCATCATAGCGTGTAACTTACACAAGTCGATTTTATTGGTAATTATTTTTACAGGTGCAAAAGTCGTGGTCGTGAAGCAATTTTTTTAGTGGAAGATAAATGTATTGCTGATTTATACAATAAATGGTTATAAATAAGCTTTCGGATAAGAGGATGAATGAAAGATAGAGTAGTAGGGAATTTGTAGAGTATAATCTCATATTTTTTTATGTATGGCGACGTATTAGTCGTTGAAAAGGAGGGGATAAAAATTGCACATGAAAAGGAAAGACACAAATTCTGAAATAGCGTTCAATAAAGCTAAAAGAATTATGCCTGGCGGAGTTAATAGTCCGGTTCGCGCATTTTCATGCGTAAATCTAGCACCTATCTTTGCTAAAAATGGGCAGGGTGCACACGTATTTGATATCGATGGGAATGAATTTATTGATTATATTGGTTCATGGGGTCCACTCATATTAGGGCATGCTCACCCGGAAGTTGTTAAAGCCATACAGGAGGCAGCAAGTCAGGGAACAAGTTTTGGCTTACCAACAGAAGCTGAAACAAAAATGGCGGAGTTAATATGTAGAAGTATTCCATCTATTGAAATGATACGTATGGTCAATTCTGGTACAGAAGCTACCATGAGTGCCATACGTTTAGCAAGAGGATATACGAAACGGCAAAAAATCGTGAAATTTCAAGGAGGCTATCACGGACATGCGGATCCCTTTTTAATCAAATCCGGATCTGGTGTGGCAACATTGGGTTTACCTGACAGTCCAGGAGTCCCGAAAAGTGTTGCTTCCAATACCATTACAGTACCTTATAACAGTATAGAGAGTATTCGTTTTGTATTTGAAAAATTTGGTGAGGAGATTGCTGCTGTTATTGTTGAGCCGATTGCAGGAAATATGGGGGTCATACCACCATTGCCCGGATTTCTTCATGGGTTACGTGAGGTTACTGAACGCTACGGAAGTCTACTCATTTTTGATGAAGTGGTAACTGGTTTCCGTGTAGGCTATTATGGAGCGCAAGGTTTATACGGAATTAAGCCAGATCTTACATGTCTAGGAAAAGTAATTGGAGGAGGGCTCCCGGTAGGCGCTTATGGCGGAAAGCGAGAAATTATGGAACAAATGGCCCCTTCTGGATCGATTTATCAAGCTGGAACATTATCTGGGAATCCGGTCGCAATGGCAGCCGGGTATGCAACTTTGCAATTATTGTCTCAGCATGGAATCTATGAAAAACTAGAAAGAAAAGGTGCTAGGTTAGCTGAAGGCTTTATACAAAATGCCAAACTGACTGGTATTCCATTGAAAGTAAATAGAGTGGGTTCAATGCTTTGCTTTTATTTTACAGAACATGAGGTTGTGAATTATGAAACTGCTCAACTTTCAAATATGCGTTTATTTAAAAAATATTATGCGGCTATGTTGAATCATGGTGTTTTGATAGCTCCTACGCCCTATGAAGCCATGTTTATATCGAATGCTCATTCGGATGAGGTAATTGAAACAACAATTGAGGCTCATTATCGAGTATTAAGTATGATAAGTAAAGGATTGGGGGAGTAATCATGAATTTTTCAGAAATACGTAAACTTTTTCCGATTCTTAATCAGCAGATTAATGGGCATCCCCTAGTATATTTAGATAATGCTGCCTCTGCACAAAAGCCAATTCAGGTAATTGAGGCACTAAAACACTACTATGAGTGGGATAATGCAAATGTCCATCGTGGGGTTCATTCACTGAGTTCACGGGCAACGGATGTTTATGAAGGAGCACGGTTTAAGGGAGGTCGTTTTCTTCACGCGAAATTAGAAAAAGAAATAATATTCACTCGAGGTGCCACAGCAGCAATTAATCTAGTAGCAAGCAGTTATGCACGATCAGTATGTAAAAGCGGGGACGAAATTGTTATTTCTGCAATGGAGCATCACAGTAATATAATTCCCTGGCAGCAAGTAGCAAAATGCACCGGAGCTGTATTGAAATATATTCCACTGCAACCAGATGGAACATTTACTCTAGAGGATGTAGAAAATACAATCACAAAACGGACGAAGATAGTTGCTGTATCACACATATCAAATGTATTAGGTGTCGCTAATCCGGTGAAGAAAATGGCAGCTATCGCACATAAACATGGAGCTGTTATTGTAGTGGATGGAGCGCAAAGCGTTCCTCATATAAAAGTGGATGTTCAGGATTTAGACTGTGATTTCTATGCATTTTCAGGGCATAAAATGTGCGGGCCGACGGGAATTGGTGCTTTATACGGAAAAATATCACTCCTTGAGAAGATGGAGCCAATTGAATTTGGGGGTGAAATGATTGATCATGTTAATTTATATGATTCATCGTGGAAGGAATCCCCTTGGAAATTTGAAGGGGGTACACCAATTATTGCTGGGGCTATTGGTTTAGGAGTGGCGATAGACTTTCTTGAACAAGTCGGAATAGAAAATCTTGCAAGGCATGACAAGCTTTTAACTGGCTATGCAGTAGAGCAAATGAAGCAGATTGAAGATTTAACGATAGTTGGTCCAGAAAAAGAGCGCTTGGGACTGGTGACTTTTCAAGTGGGGAATATTCACCCGCATGATATTGCTACTGTTTTGGATGCATATGGAATAGCCATACGTGCTGGACAGCATTGTTGTCAGCCACTAATGGAACATCTGGGTACCAGCTCCACGGCACGTGCGAGTTTTTATTTGTATAACACAGAAGAGGAGATTGATCGATTCATATTTGCTCTTCATAAAGCAAGAGAATTCTTCAAGATGGAAGGGTTAATAGGCTTTGCAGACTAATAATGAGTATGATTAGAAGCTTGAAAAGAAAGCAATTATTTAAGTGATCATCTATAAAGGAAGAGGAGGGAGGAAAAGACTACCAGTTATGAATTTATAAAGAAAAATGAAAAGGAATACCATATATGATTCCCTAATTTTTTCTTAGCTTTTGCTGTCTCCATTTTCTATGCATTTCATATCAGTTCCAATAGATTTAGTTCAAGTATGCTCTATTTTGTGGAATAAGAAAATAAAAAATCCTGTATGATAAATACAGGATTTTTAATCAACTCTTATCGGATGTACATTATAGTTTAAGTAAAATACAATAGGTCAAAAGGATTCTTAAACTTCAGACTGATTTCGATGTGTATAAAGTGCAATTTATTTAAATTGTTCACTTTTTATAGTGGAAATCAACTGCTCCATGAATACTCGACTTGCTGCACACAAATATTTGTTTTTACGGTAAGCGATGCCAATTTGCGTAATAAGCATCGGGTTTTGAATAGGGATTGTCCGTATAAGTTTATTGTCGATATAGTCAAGGTAACCTTTGGGTAGAATCGTGACGCCGACGCCTTTGCTGACCATTTGTATGATTGATTCCATAGTCGTCATTTCCATAACTGGTTTTGCTGTGAATCCAAGCTCATTACATTGTTCATTAATTAGCTGCCGCAAAAAATATGTGTCAGGTAATAAAATAGAAGGTGTATCTTTTAAAACGTCAAGCGTGACAAATTCCTCTTCTGCAACGGAATGATTGATTGGAACTGCTAAAGAAAGATGTTGTTTAAAGAGTGGAATAGCTTCTAATTCATCATGTTTCATTGGCAAAAATACTATGCCCAAATCGAGTTCATTTTGTAAAAGGCCGTTATAAATATCCCCAGTTCGCATACCTGAAACAGCCAATTCAATATTGGGATACCTTTGGTGAAATTCGATTACAGTTTGAGGAATCAAGTAATTTGTAACTGTCAGGAGCGCTCCTATCTTTAATGATCCTCTTTTTAGACCTTGTATTTCACTAATTGCGGCACGAGCTTGTGATAGCTCATGGAATACATTATAGCTATGATGAAGCAGTGTTTTGCCCGCTTCGGTAATAGTGGTTCGTTTTCCAACACGATCAAACAATGGCGTACCGATTTCATGTTCCAGCAATCGGATCTGCTGGCTTAATGAGGGTTGGGCGATTCCTAACTTTTCGGCGGCACGAGTAAAATGTAGTTCCTGACATAAGGTCATGAAGTATTCCAATTGCTTTAGATCCAATAGTTATTCCTCCAAAAGTTATTATTTTTTTTATAGGAAATAATAATCATTATAGGGTAAATTATAGTAAATATCTATTGTTTGTGTTCGTACATACAGTCATTTCTTTTACATTGAAAAGGTTTTGTTCATATGACAGTAATCACCTTGTTTCATACAATCTTTAGGTGAACTTGTCTTTTGCCATTTGTACGTATGCATGCTGAATCTGTGAATTAATAGATTAATTGTGAATGGAAAGGTTTTTTTCAGGTATCCGTACTGCAGGTGGGTTTTTACGTATGTTATGAGTCATCAATTAGACAAAATGATAGGTAAAAACTATCGTTTCTATAATAATGATTGAATTGTTTAATGGTAATCTCAAGATTATACTTAAAATCTAAATAATTTAACTACATCTTAAGGAGGGAAAGAATTTGAGAATACACTATTTGCAGCATGTATCTTTTGAATCACCCGAACACATTTTAACTTGGGTGGAGGAAAAAGGGCATGAAGTCACAGGGACATTATTATATGAAAGCAATTGTCTACCCTCTTATTCGGAATTTGACATGCTCGTCATACTAGGTGGTCCGATGGGTGTTTATGACGAGAAAATATATCCATGGCTTGGATTGGAAAAACAGTTAATTAAGAAAGCTATTCAGCATCGAAAACTAGTACTTGGGATATGCCTTGGAGCTCAGTTAATCGCAGAAGTCCTTGGGGGAAAAGTATTTAAAAATCATTATAAGGAGATTGGTTGGTTCCCTGTTAAATTGTCGGAGGAGGCCAAGCAAATCGATTTCTTTAGCAGATTTCCTGAAGTGTTTGTTCCTTTCCATTGGCATGCAGACACATTCCAACTTCCTCCGCAAGCAAAGAGAATTGCGTATAGCAAAGGATGTGTTAATCAGGCATACGTATATGAAGACCATGTCATTGGATTACAATTTCATTTAGAGTCAAATGCTGCCAGTATTGAGAGATTAATAGTACATTGTGCTGATGAAATTGAGCAAGGGATGTATGTACAACGGCCGCATGAAATGCTTGAAGAGACACACTCGTTGGTTCTATCAAAAATCATCCTATTTACTTTGCTCGATGCAATGGAGATGAAATATCAGGTATTTGCAAACGTAGAAAATAGTCTATAAATTTCTAATGCTACAATTAATCACTTTATTTTAATGTGAAAAATCAAAGATTCATATAATATTTAACTTTCTGGTCACCATCATTGGCAGCGAGAGGTGGCTTTCGCTACATAAAATACATCCCACCTCTAAAAGGAGCTATGGAAACATGAAACACTTATTAAACAATAGAGTAACACGATTGCAGTCCTCAAAAATGGACACCTTTTTTGATATGGCTTCGCAATATGAGGATGTTATCCATTTAACTATTGGTCAACCTGACTTTCCTACTCCAGCACACATAAAGTTAGCTGGACAAATGGCAATTGAAAACAACCATACCACGTATCCACCTTCTTCTGGTTATACAGAACTTCTTAAAGTTACCTCAAACTACATGCATGTAAAATATGGACTTACTTATGATCCTAACCACGAAATACTAGTAACTAACGGATCAACCGGAGGGATTTATCTTGCTCTTAGAACTATACTTAGCGAAGGTTCCGAAGTTATTCTACCAACTCCTATTTATCCCGGATACGAACCGGTTATTCATTTATGTGGCGCAACACCTATTTATCTAGACACAAGGGATACGGGATTTAAGGTTACAGTAGAGGCTCTTCAAAAAATGATGACAGATAAAACACGGTGTGTCATTATCCCATCTCCGATGAATCCTTCTGGAGTTACACTGAACCAAAAAGAAATAAAAGCAATTAGGGATTTACTGGTAGATAAAGATGTAATGGTTGTTTCAGATGAATTATATAGCGAATTGGTTTTTGAAGGGGAGCATGTGTCAATTGCGAAAATGGAGGGAATGAAAGAGAAAACAATTGTCATTAATGGGCTATCAAAATCTCATGCGATGACAGGATGGAGAGTAGGATTTGCTTTTGCACCAAGATATCTGATTGAGGAAATGAAGAAGCTACAGCAATACACGACGGCTGCTGTCTCATCGATTAGTCAAATTGCTGCAATCGAGGCATTGACAGTAGGAATTAACGATGCTTATATCATGCGTGAACAATATCGTATACGTCGTGACTATGTATACGAGAGGTTACAAGATATGGGACTCAATGTAATCAAACCAAATGGTTCATTTTATTTTTTTCCGTATATCTCAAAGTTTGGGAAAACCTCATCAGAATTTGTTGCTGATATATTAAAAAAAGCTAAGGTTGCACTCATTCCTGGAGACTCATTCACGGAATATGGAGAAGGGTATGTGAGGATTTCTTATATTCAGCCAATGAATGTGTTAGAGGAAGCTCTAAATCGTCTTGAAAAGTATCTAGGTGAATTACAATCCTAGATACTCGCTTTGACGAATTTCGTTCATCACTATTAGCAGTTAAAAAGGAGTTTTTCTTATGGTAAAAAATAAGGTCTTATCTATAGCTGGTTCGGATAGCAGTGGAGGTGCTGGAATCCAAGCCGATTTGAAAACATTTCAGGAGTTAAATGTCTATGGGATGACGGCATTAACAACTATTGTTACGATGGATCCTAAAAATTATTGGGAGCATCGTACATTTCCACAAGAAATTAAAACAGTAAAGGAGCAATTAAGAACTAGTATTGAAGGAATCGGTATTGATGCGGTAAAAACAGGAATGCTTGGATCGGTCCAACTAATTGAGCTGGTTTCCAAGGTAATTGATCAACATCAACTCGAAAATATTGTTATTGATCCGGTTTTAGTTTGCAAAGGTGTAACAGAAGTAATGCATCCAGAAACAGTGGATAGTTTACGAGATTTGCTCATACCAAAAGCTACAATTGTCACACCTAATCTACTGGAAGCGGCACATTTAAGTAAAATGCCCCCAATTAAATCCATTAAAGGGATGAAAGAAGCAGCAAAAATTATTCACGTTTTAGGTCCAAAATATGTTTTAGTGAAAGGTGGAAGCCGCATAGAACATGAGACAGCATTAGATTTACTGTATGATGGAGAAAATTTTAAATATATACAATCAGAACGATTTCAAACCGACCATATACATGGTGCTGGATGTACTTACTCTGCAGCGATTGCTGCTGAACTAGCGAAAGGGAAGTCTGTTATAGAGGCAGTAAGCATTGCAAAGTTATTTATTACAGAAGCAATACGCAGTTCATTCGCTCTCAATCAATATGTTGGCTCAACAAATCATAGTGCATACAAAAAAACTACTAATTCATTAGAAGGGATAGTTAATAATGAAGAAATTAAGGGAAAAAGATTATCAAGTAGCTGAGGCAATTGATTATGAATTACAACGCCAGCAAAAACATATTGAACTAATTGCTTCTGAAAACTTTGTAAGTCTAGCCGTTTTAGAGGCAATGGGCACAGTGCTGACTAATAAGTATGCTGAAGGATATCCAGGAAAGAGATACTATGGTGGATGTGAATATGTAGATATTGTAGAGAATTTAGCTATAGAGCGAGCAAAACAATTATTTGGAGCGGACCATGCGAATGTGCAGCCTCACTCCGGGGCACAAGCAAATATGGCTGTTTACTCTGCTTGTTTGAAGCCTGGAGATACAGTATTAGGAATGGATTTATCCCACGGTGGTCACCTTACACACGGGAGCCCTGTTAATTCCTCGGGTGTATTATACAATTTTATATCTTATGGAGTAAATAAGCGACATTTCAATATTGACTATGATGAAGTTAGAACTTTAGCGCTGAAACATCAACCTAAAATGATGGTAATTGGTGCAAGTGCATATTCAAGGATTATTGATTTTGAGAGATTATCGAGCATCGCAAAAGAAGTGAATGCATTTTTTATGGCAGATATAGCCCATATTGCTGGGCTTGTAGCTACTGGAATGCATCCGAGCCCAGTTCCATATGCTGATTTTGTTACTACCACTACCCATAAAACCCTGCGTGGTCCTCGAGGGGGAATTATACTCTGCCGAAGAGATTGGGCTGCTACAATAGATAAGAGTGTATTCCCTGGTATACAAGGAGGGCCAGCTATGCACATGATTGCGGCCAAGGCAGTCGCTTTTAATGAAGCGTTGCAGCCCGAATTTAAAAAATATGTTTCAAATACAATAAAGAATGCTAAGGTGCTAGCAAAAGAACTAAGAGAGTTAGGCTTTAATGTGTTGACAGGTGGAACGGACAATCATTTGCTACTTATAGATCTTTGTAATATGAACCTAACAGGAAAAGAGGCTCAAATATTATTAGAGGAAGTAGGGATAACGGTTAATAAGAACTCCATTCCTTTTGATAAAAAGGGTCCTTTTATTACGAGTGGAATTCGTTTGGGGACACCAGCAGTTACAACACAAGGAATGGGTGAACTAGAAATGATTAAAATTGCTGAAATCATTTGTTTAGTATTAAAGAATCCCCAGAATGTAAGAGCTAAAGAAAAAGCATGCTCTATCGTAAAAGAATTAACTAAGGAATTTCCTATATACAAGGATATTACTTAAATGAAAGGGATAATAAGGAATTAAATCAGGACGTTTTTTTGCGCCTTGTATTTAATTCTTAGCAAAATGAATGGATTGCCCGAAGGCTAGAAACCATAGGATCTAGTTGTACCAAATTTACCATTCTCATTGAGTGGAACGTTAGAATAGAGTCCCCTTCGTAAAGAAGCAGCAGAAGCACTAGAAAAGTTATTTGATTTGCAAAGCAAGAAGGAATCCAGTTGAATGCTATTTCAGGGTTTCGCTCCTATAATTATCAAAAAAACTGTATGCAAACAATGTAAAAAGAAAAGGACATACATAACGATAAAAGGAGCAAATTAATTTGCTCCTTTTTCACTTGAATTCTACATGGAATGTAGTATCAATGATTCCAAAAGAAACTTTACATGGGAACGGATTTCTCCCTGTTGAAGCAGCACACATACATAAAAGTACCCAATATTCCAATTCTAAAGGTAAGCGGAATGCTTGGATACTACCATCATTGTTTTTTACTGTTACGATCGGTGTATTTGCCCTAGTTGTAGCGAAACCATCTGTTGTTATCATCGCTACTGCATCATTATTATGAAAACCAGCACTTAAAACCTCGTAAGTAAGTCCATCTTTCTCATTGATAATCATAGGTATATTTAAATAGGGATAGTTATTTATATCATTATGAGTAATTGCTCTCGCTGTATTCTTTCTTATCTGATTCCCTTGCATTCTATATACTCCTTTATAATACTCCAAAGATAATCACCTAAATCTATTCTATTTTACGTCTATTATATTCGTAAATTGTATTGTCAACTTATTATAGAAAGCATCAGTACATATGATAGAGCTATGTAATGGATCTATATCGATAGCGGTCATATAATTGGTGAGTAAATAACCATCTTCATAATATGTAATTAATATCTCTTCTTCAGATAGCAATGAACATAGTAACATGTTCTCAATCAGTTCTTTCTCTTCAGAAGTTAAAATGGGACGTGCTACTTTATTTTTCTCTTTGATCATTTCACGTATTCCAACGAATTGTTCTGGCATTGCTGCAAATGGCGTCCATTTTACCATTCCTCTGCCTTTTGGCATATTAGCGTTGTTCATGCTTTGTGTCCCCCTAACAGTGTGTTTCTGTATCTTGCTGTTGCATTATTTGTTTAGGAAATTCCTCTTAATATGCTATTTTTTCCAAACTTTGTGCGTATTTCATCCATTACTTTCGTTAGCTTTATTTCTTTTTCTCGTTGTATGATGTTATCAAAAAGGGAAATTTGTTCTTCTCCTTCACCAATTAGTTTTGTTAGAGAAATAGTAATACTTCTAATTGGTTCTCCAGTATATTGTTGATGTAGAAAATATAGACAAACTTGATAAATGTCCATAGTTAAGTTTGTGGGACGGCTTAAGGTATGTGTTTTGCTAAAGCCACCCGAATAACTTTTACTACTATATCCAATTGAAAATTGAACGGTTTGAGCAAGTTTGTTTTGTTGTCTTAATCGATAGCAAACTTCTTCGGTATGTTCCAATAGGATAATCGGAAATTCTTCTATTGTATAATCACGCATTAAAATTTGGCTTTTTCCTATAGAAGTTGTAACCGGAACATATTTTTCTGAAATCCGACTAAAATCAATCCCATTACTATGTAAGTGTAATTCTTCGCCAATCACGCCGAAGCTTTGTTTTAAATATTTAAGAGGATAATTAGCTAAATCACCAATTGAATGTACTCCTTTTTGATTTAATTTTGTTTCTGTTTTATGCGAAATCCGCCAAAACTTACTAAGCGGCCGTATGCTCCATAATTTTGTAGGTATATCTTCGTATGTCCAATAAGCGACTCCGTCTTTATTTTTCTTTGCTTCAATATCTAAAGCTACCTTACTCATCAATAGGTTAGGTGAAATCCCGATTGTGCATTCAATTCGTGTGTGTTCATATATTTCACGTTTAAACTGTAATGCAAATTCATTTGGATTTCGGGCAAATAGATGGATGCTATCGGTAATATCCATAAAAAATTCATCGATGCTGTATTGATGAAAGTCTTCAATAGGAACATATTGTAGAGCTAACTTCGTTATGTAATTGGAGCACTTAATATAGGTTCCCATAATTGGATTCACAATAAGGATATCTTTTTGCCGAGGAATCTCGTATAGCCTTGCCAACTTCTTTACTCCCATTGCTTTTAAAGGTGGAGTTGCGGCTAAAACAATGGATCCATTCCTATTCACATCACCAACTACAGCTAATTTTGTATGAAGTGGGTCTAATCCCATTTTGATGCAACTAACAGAAGCATAAAAGCTACGAAGATCAACATATAAAATGATTCTATTCGGTAAAATTGAATAGTCATACACTATAACTCCTCCTAATAATAACAAGAACATTTGTTCTCGCTCTCGTTCTTATTATACACGAACTTATGTTCTTTTATGAAGTGGTTTTTGAAAAAATATTTAATTATATGTAGTAGAAATATGTTGAACGACAGAGAGAAGTAACAGCCTAATGTTTTTGGAATTTCTAGGATATAAACTGTATCATTTATATTAGGTAGTACAGTAAGAAAATGATAGGAGTATGTAAGGTATATTATCCTTTCAAAAAGTTACAGTAATTTATCGTAAAAGAGGTTGCGATTACGAGTTTATGTAAAAAAATAATTTCACATAGATTTAAGGAGGATATTTCATAAATGGAGCAGGTTATACAAGAGTTTTTTTCTCCAGGTAAAAACTATAAGGTTCAAATCATTAGAAGAAAAGATGGGCTATATACAACAGAAGTTAATAGATGGATGGAGGATTGTGGTTATGAATTTTGGAGTTATATATCACAAGGATTGACTCTGATAGATAGTGAGGAACATGCGCGTAAAATTGCTATGGAACAACTAAAGGAATGTTCAAGAGATGAGTTTTAATAATACGCTATTTTATTTGTAAAATTATAAGGGAATATGACATTTTTTGAAAATATAGAAATAAAATTTATTTAATCTTATTTATTTTATAAGAATTGTAAGATATACTAAAAGTAGGTGCAAAAATGCACTATTTGAAAAAGAGTGCAAGTCAAAAAGGAATCCGTAAAGGATTCTTTTTTGTTTTTTAGAAAATGATGCAACTTCTTAATTATTTCTTATTTATTTATGAGTGAATGACCTTCCGTTTTATAAACATAAAAGATATTTTTGGAAAATTGCCATATTCCTGTAACAAAACACAGGTATGTTATGTGTGTAAAATATAAAGAGAAAGAAGGAAAAGTTGTGAAAAAATTTTTACCAATTGTTGCGTTGTTAGGCATGATGAGTTTTGGAGTACAGGAAATGAATGTAAGAGCTGATACCTATTACAAGAGCGATTCAAAAATTAGTTTTTGGGATTCAAAAAGGAAGGGTACTAATTTCATGAATAGTACGTCATTACCTGAGAACTATAAAAGTGCAAAAGAAGCTAATATTGAATATGTTCGTTTAGCACCTGATAAATGGGCAAAGGATAAAGATTTTTTATTTGAGGATAAACCAGATACCTCTGGAAAGGATTTTCTGATAGGGAATGCAGATAACTATCAGGGATTAGTAAAGGAGGATTTAGAAAAATTAAAAGCGGATTTAGATGCTGCGCAATCGCAGGGAATGAAAGTTGTTCTTACAATGTTATCCTTGCCTGGTGATCGATGGCGCCAATTTAATAATAACAAGAATGACGACAGAATATGGGAAGAAGAGAAATATCAAGATCAAGCAAGTCAATTTTGGAAAGACCTTGCATTGGAGCTAAAAGATCACCCTGCAGTGGTGGGTTATAATATTATAAATGAACCGCATCCAGAAACAGCTAAAAATAATAGATATAATGACTTTTGGACGGAAGATTACGAGAATTGGTATGCAAAAGTGAAAGGAACGACAGCAGATTTAAACAAATTTTATGAAAAGGTGATTCATTCTATCCGTGAAGTGGACCAAGAAACACCGATTATTTTAGATTCAGGTTTATATGCTACTCCATGGGCCTTTAAATATTTAAACCCAGTAGAGGATAAAAAAACACTTTACGCATTTCATATGTATGAACCATATGAATTAACGAGTCAAGGTGAAAAACAAAATAAGGAATATCAATATCCAGGATTAGTAAAAGTAGGGGATTTAGAGAAACCTGTAATGTGGAATAAACATGGATTAGAGAAATTTTTAAAGCCGATTCAACAATGGTCTAAGAAAAATCATGTACCATCTAATCGAATTATTGCAGAGGAGTTTGGAATTAACCGTACCGTTCCAGGAGCTACCCAATACATGCAAGATCTTATTTCTATCTTCAACCAAAAAGGTTGGCATAAATCATTCTATGCATTCCGCGAAGACACATGGACGGGAATGAATTATGAATTGGGAACAGGAAAAATAAAATGGGACGAAGAGGATAAACCGATACGTCAAGATAATTCACTATGGGATGTAATAAAAAAAGATTTACAGGGGCATAAGTAGTTTAGAATGCTTGGTTTAAGAACTAAATGTAAGCATCTAATTCAAATAGAATTAGATGCTTTTTATATCAAAAAAGGCGGAGTCATATTAAAAATTCCACCTTTCTTTTACATATAGAGTAGCAACCTGGTTTATTTACAATAAATAATAGGATTCTTAGAGAATAGCTTAGAAAAAAGTTGAGGAAGTTTAAATAAAAGTGGTTGCAACTATTTAAACCTTTGAAGTTAAAAAACTTTTATGAATTTTTCGCTAGATTATAAGCTTTAAATGTTGAAATTTATTTACTTATTTCGCAAAATTAATATATTAATACAACTAGATGGGAGTTAAGGGTGTTAAATCAAAACATAATAGTTTGTTATTTTAATAATACGTATGCGAGTATCAAAGTACAGAATTCATCCGGTAGTGTTGTGTACAATAAAGAAATAGTGGGAAATAGACAGCAAACGGCTGAAAGCCAAACTGTGCCAGTCAAAATGGGAGATTATAAGAGTTTACCCATATAGAAGGGGAAGCAGTGAATGAAAAGACTTGGGCTACACTTACTAACCTTGAGAATAATAAGCAAGAATATATAGGCAAAAAAAGAATCTATCAAGTTACTTCAACGGGATTAAACAAAATAGATTAACATGAAAAATATTCAAATTTTTAGTTAGATGCTTAATAGTCGTTCATTATGAACGGCTATTTGGCTTTTATTTAAAATAAAGTGAAATTAATTTTAAAAATATGTTTGAGGACCGAGTGATGTTTAGGTGCTATAGATTTGAGAAAAAAGAAACAGAATAATAAGGTATTTGTTGATAAAGACTTTCTTGTATTACAATATTTTACATATTTGGTATGATGTATATGAGTGTTATATATTAAGGGAGGAATGGGAATGAAGAGGTTCATAACTCATGCAAATGGTAATAAGATCTTTAAAAAGTTGGTTTTAATGGTGTTGCCAATGGTTCTAATGATAATGATGATAACCCCATCGAATGATGCATCGGCAGCCAACCAATCAAATGCAAGTTCACTAAAAGGTGTGAATCTATTTAATGGAAGCTGGACTGTTGCTATACAAGCTGCAAATTTACAATATGTGTCTGCTGAGCCATCGGGAAATGTAGTAGCAAATCGTAGTGTAGTTAATGAATGGGAGAAATTTGAATTAATTCCGACTGGGGAATTATATACGTTTGCTTTAAAAGCGAAAAGTAATGGAAAGTACGTTTCGTTTGAGCCAAATGGTAGAGTAGTAGCAGATCGTACATCAATTGGGGCGTGGGAAAAATTTATTTTATATAATGGTGGAGACAATAGGATATATGTATTACAAGCGTTAAGTAATGGTAGATTTATATCAGCAAATGGTGGTAGAGAATTAACAGCTAATAGTTATGTAGCTGGAAGCTGGGAAAGATTTGTTATTGTGTACTTCTAAATTTGGAAGTGTTATATTTCTAAATGATAATGACATGTTTAGTTAATAATAATGCATAATAAAATAAAGGATTAAGTACTTAAGACAAGTGTATATTTAGGTACAAAAAGGACTACAAGTAATTGTCAGTCCTTTTTGTATGTTAAATAAGTAACTGCTGTAGATGTAATAAGAAGAAAAAGAACCCTATAGGGTTCTTTTTCAAGGCATATTAACTGTAAGGAGAATCATGAAATGCTACTTCAAATCTTTATTAGGGGAAAGATTTTGAAAAAGCTTAACATACATCTATTTTTACATAAATGTAAGATATAGTAAATTGATAATGTTTATACTTACTATTATTAATATTCAATTAAGATAGTTAACACTATGCTTATAGTGTTAACCGGTGTTTAGTGAAGTATACATTGAGATATCTAGTATTAGATTACAATTTTCAAAAAAGCTAATAGATTTATCATTTCAAATTTTAACTAAGATTTAAACGATTTTAATTGAAATTGCGTGTGTATTAACTCTTATAAGCCAATGAAAGTAAATAAAATCAACAAAGACCCTGTAAAAAATACAGGGCCGGATACAGGGTTAAGGGAACACATAGTTTCTTAAAAACATAATAGCATATATTTTTTGTATAGCTATATGAGGATTTTGACAAAATTAAGAACAAGACAGAAAATCTTTGAGAAAGCAAATATAGTAGTGGAAATATGATTTGGAAGTGAACTAATAACATGTTGAAATTGATGAAAATTCTTAAGCATACTGATCAAAATGTCTTTAAATAAGAGGTTTAGGTTTGTGAGATCATTGAATCTTCCTGAAAAAGAAAAATGTTTTTAGATTATAAGAAGAAAAGACACCTTTCGGGTGTCTTTTCTTTTGGTATACAGCTCACATATTGTTGAATTAGATACAAAACCATAATTCGACTATGAAATAAACAACATAAGAAATTTTAACATAATCTGGACTGAACAGAATATGTAATAGTACATTTTTAGTTTTCATTTGGTTTATTGGATAGAGAACAGCAATATAAATAAAAAAGGGCATGCAGTCGTATCTGCCGCCCTTTTTTAGGAGGAATTTAAGACACCAATAGGACAAGTAATGGTAAAAAGGCTCAAAAATAGTATATGTAAAAAGAAAATGTCCTATACCAAAAGTGGACTGAGCTTTATCTTTTTTACTTATTCAAAATCAAATTCCGTCCTTTTCAAAATCAGTAAAGCAAACGTATGGTTTGGAATGAAATTAGAAAAAGTATACATGAAAATGGCAGACAACAATTTTGTTGCCTGCCATTGCCAATGGACTGAATGAGTTAGTCAATTACTATAAATTGCAACCCCATATCAGAAGAGTGAAGCCGCTAGTTCAAACGGCTTAAACCTAGTTTGCCTAATAAAGAGAAAATTATGAGAGGAAATTTTGTTTGCACTATATGAAAAGATAAATAGATATTCATCAGACAAGGATAATACAGCATACCTTGAATAGGGTGTAGGAACGAATTAAGGAAAAGAATGTAATGTTATTAGGGAAGGGACTGAATCAGGAGTGGGAATTTCGGACAGGATTTGGGGAGCCGTGGTTGCCTTTGGTATTGCGACTAATATCACTGCTTGTATAATGGCAGTATACATTCAAAAGTATGAGCTAATGATAAACTGCCTTATAAATATTTTATTTTTAATACTTATAGCTAAAACGTTTATTAAGATGAAAATTAACAAATGGATGGCATTAGGATTTACGTTGGTTGTAATAGAAAAAGGTATTAAGGCAGGTTATGACTTCTACACACATGATTATTATGGTGTCAGTTGGAGTTTAGCTATCATTGTTTATTGCATATACGAGATGGAAAATTATTATGTTGAAACAAATATTTAGCCCCCAAAATAAGTGTTAGTAGGTGGAATTCTTGTTAAAGTATACAATTTTTTTGAACAATGATATTACGGTCCTGTTTTTTACTTCAAGAGAATAAAAAAAGACGCCATAAGGCGCCCCCAATTGGGTAAATGAGGTTTTAGTTTTTTAATTTAAAGAAATTACGTATCAGCTCACAACGAAAGTATATCATAATATGCAATCGAAATAATATGTATTATTACATATCTTAATTTAACAAAAGTAAGATGAGAGTAAATCAAAATATTATAAAAAAGACACTACAAGAGTGTCTTTTTGGGGAAAATACTCTATAATTAACTTTGGGGAAGGTAATGTTAGAGTATTCGTTTAGCATTATCTTTATATTTGATAAACCATGAAATCAAAAGATTTTGTGGTTTATTTTTTGAACAATAGATATTACAGTATTGGCAGTGCGCTATTGATCATTATAAGAGGTAGGATTAAAAATCTAACATCGAATAACGGTTCCAGAATATAGCGTTACGAAATGATTTCCCATATCCAAAACGGTACTTGCCTGTATATAGCCCTTAAAACCTTCTGAAGAATAATAAATTTCTTTTGGTATACTTTCTTTAGATTGGAAATGTGTTTTAGAGTATTTTACATAATGGTTTTTAATAACTTTTGATTCTGGAACAATAGTGTTTTTTTGTTCCAATGTTTGCCTAGCACTAGAAGGTGGTATGAAACTTATAGTGTCTTGGTAATTATGATCTAAGGTGTCAGCTTGTACACTGTGTGACGACACAAAGACGCTTAAACTACTTCCCACAATTAAAGTTGCAAATGCTAACTTTGAGAAATTTGTTAATCTAATCATTTTATAATCTCCTTTTCATTATTTTGCAAGGTACCTCCTTACACCTCACAGTCTATATCCACTACATAAGGGTGTACATACATATTGATAGACAAAATTCTACAAAATACTTCGTGTTTTTTGGTTTGTGAATAATAATTCAATGTTCAAGAATTTATCAGAAGTGAAAATGTAGGCCTTATATAAATGAAAATGAATAATTTATGCAGATCTTGTATATAAAATTATTGTTCAAATATTCTAAAATGAGTTGATAAAGATGATGTGGTATTATTAGACAATAATTGATTCGATAGGATGATTTTGAAAAGTGGATTCTCTTTTTGAGTTTTTATCATATAAAATAACTAAAGAATCAAGTACAAGACCACAATTTAAATAAAAAAAGTGAGAAAAATGATACACATTTTTCTCACTTTCATCAATTAGGGTGGCATATACATAAATATGCGTTTAAGAGGATTTTTGGATGAAAAATCCACATACATAGTATAACAAAATATTTAAGACTCTTCGCATGTAATATTGCATATGAAGAGTTGGTAGATATAATAGTTAGTCTATTTCTATTATTTAACGGATTTTCCGAAAGAGCTCTCCTGTCTTAAGAGAGTGCTGGATGATAGATGAGAGAAGAATTTTGGTTTGGCGTAGCCAAAAAGAACAATACATATTTTGATATTTAAAGACCTTCCAAATGGAGGGTCTTTAAATACACTTATATTAATTTTGTTGTGGTGCACCACCATGATCGCCAACACTATATGAAGGAGCAGGATAATGTCCATGGGTAGCAAGCTGATCTGTTTTAGAAAACTGAGAAATTCCCACCGTTAGAACCCCAATAAAAGCAACACCTGATAATAATAGGCTGATTTTTTTCATTATTTGAACACTCCTTTTTCAATTGATTTTCTTCTTGCTTGGTAACAAATATGGAAATAGTCACTTACCTTTTGGTGGTTCTCTAATTGTCTACATTTTGTAGCAAATAATTCAGCGTATTCGACAACATATTCCCATTCTTTCTTAATAACATTATATATTTGGCTTCGTGAAAAGCATTTTAATGGATTGTTTTAGCTTAATATAAAAAGAGGACGCATTATTATTTACGTCCTCTTTTTATATAATAGATAAATTTAAGCAGAAACATTTATTTTAATTATGTAGATTCACGAATAATTAAGTTAGTAGGATATTCGATAATTTTACGTTTAATAGATTCATCTGTATTTATATATAGTAGTATCTCGTTAACGGTTCGTTTACTCAGTTTAACAATTGGAATATCAATAGTACTAATTGTTGGGGTTGTAACTGTACAAATTAATTGATTATCATAACCACAAACAGCTAAGTCAGTTGGAATAGAATATCCTTTAATAGTAGCTCCTTTAATGACTCCAGCAGCAACTTGATCATTTCCTGTAAATAATGCAGTAGGTTTATCTTTTAATTTATCTAGCTTCTCAAAAATTCTAAACCCATCATTAATAGTAATTGCATCTCCAAATAGCCATTTTTTATTGAATGGTAATTGTTTTTCTTTTAAGGCATGCAGATAACCTTGTTGGCGTTTTAATTGTGCTTGACTATTAAGAGAATCAAAACAAAAGCCAATTTTTTTATGACCTTTGCTTATTAAATGTTTAACAGCTTTGTATCCAGCTTCAAATTCATCGTAACAAATTACCGGAATAGGTGCATTTTCCTCATACTCATTACAAAGTATTATGGGCCCATATGCTAAATAATGCTCTATATTTTCCCAACTATTTTCTAGGGATGCGAGAATTACACCATCTACAGCTTTATTCTTTAGTAAGGAAAGTAATTCAAGTTCAATTTTTTTCTCATAAAAAGTCTGATAAATTAGCAATTTGTAATTATGCTTTAATAATTCTTTAGAAATTTCTCTAGCTAATTTTCCGAAAAAGGGATGATCTATATTGGGAATTGATAGTGCAATGGTTTGTGTCTTATTTATCCTAAGATTCCTTGCAATAGAACTAGGAGTATAGTTGAATTCTTGCATTACTTTTATTATTTTCTCACGTTTTTCTGAATTTACATAAGGATGATTATTTAGAACTCTTGAAACCGTAGCATTTGATACATTACATAATTTAGCTATTTCATTAATTGTTACCATAGAGAAACCCTCCGTAAAAAATATGTTGACATGTAATCGATAACATAAAATATAGTCTACTCATGATTTTCAAAATAATTTCTTAGAGGTGATTTAACGTGAAAACTCTTACTACAATTTCTGGACATAGTAAAGACAATTTAGCTTTATTAAAGTGCCTCCAGGGGGAAACAAAAGAAAAAGAATTTGAAATTAGTAATATATTACCGAATCACAAGATGAAAGAGAAATTATTTAGGGAAAACAAATTGAAAATAGATATTGATATAGAAAAAGATATTTTCAATTATAGCAGAAAAAATATACAGAAAATAGAATTTATGCCAGTTAATCGGTTGATTTCTCAAGATGAGGTTGAAAAAATTATAGGGGTTTTAAAAGATGTTTTACCGACAGGTCAATTCACAAGTGGACCATTTTCAAAAAAACTAGAAGAAGTAATCGGAAGTTATTTAAATAAAAAGTTTGTAATTGCAACAAGTAGTGGCACAGATGCTCTTATGGTGTCATTGTTATCTATTGGTATCCAGCCGGGGGATGAAGTAATTATGCCAGCTAATAGTTTTGCTGCTACTGAAAATGCTGTGTTAGCAGTCGGAGCAAAACCTATATTTGTAGATATAGATCAGAAGAGTTATTGTATTGATCCTTCTAAAATCGAAGAAGCTATCACCCAAAAAACTAAATGCATTTTGCCTGTACATTTGTATGGTAAACAATGTGAAATGAAAAAAATTCGTGAAATCGCGGATATATATCAATTAAGAGTTATTGAAGATGCATGTCAAGCTATTGGTTCTTCAAATCTTGGAGAATATGGAGATATTATTGTTCTTAGTTTTAACCCATATAAGAATTTTGGTGTATGTGGTAAGGCAGGTGCAATAGTTACCGATAATGAAACTCTTGCAATACGTTGCAATCAATATAGTTATCATGGATTTGAAATTGATAAAAAAAATAAAAAGGTATTAGACTTTGGATTCAATTCTAAAATTGATAATTTGCAAGCAGCGATTGGTTTGGAAAGAATTAAGTATTTATCATACAACAATTTAAAAAGAGCGTATTTAGCTCAACGATATATACGTGATTTAAAGGAATTAGAAGATAGAGAATTAATTAAGCTACCTAAGATGACAGAAGATAATGTCTGGCACCTTTTTCCGATTAGAGTTGAAAATGGAAGAAGAGACGAGTTGAAAAATAAATTGTACCAATTGTATAACATTGAAACAGATATTTATTATCCGGTATTATCTCATAAACAAAATACTAAGTGGGTAAAGGAAAATGATTTGCAAAAAAATATATTAAATACAGAGCAAGTTCATAAAGAAATATTACATTTACCTTTACACCCAAACATGATGTTAGAAGAGCAAAATTTCGTTTTGGAGGGATTATTCAATGTCAATAAATAATGAAGTTTTAAAGTCTTTAAATTTTGAAAGACTACCGCAGGTTAAAAAGCCTAAATATGTAGTGTTCTGTGATTTTGATGAAACTTATTATCCTCATAACATGGATGATTCTAAAAGAAGCAATATGAAATTGTTAGAAAAGTATTTGTATGAACACGGAAGTAAAGGGGATTTAGTAATTGGTTGGGTAACGGGAAGTAGTTTAGAATCAATTGTTGAAAAAATGAAAAAGGGTGGTATGCAGTATTTCCCTCATTTTGTGGCGAGTGGATTAGGTACAGAAATAACGTACTTTGATAGTAATGGGACTACTATAGATGATCAAATTTGGGAAGGGAGAATTATAGAGGGTGGTTTTGATTCTTCAAAGATTGAAAGAATTCTTAAATTGCTAGAAATAAAATATGAAATTTTTTTAAGACCTCAGACACAATTAGGAAGTTCTAAGTACAAATTTAATTTTTATTATGAAGAGCAAAATGAATTTATTGATGCAAAGAATTTAGAAAAGATAGAAGAAATCGGAGAAATATTCCAAGTTGGAGTTAATATTAACAAATGTAATCCATTAGCTGGTGATCCAGAAAATTGCTATGATGTAGATTTTATTCCACTTGGAACAGGTAAAGATGAGATAGTGAAATTTATTTTAGACAAGTACGAACTAGATAAAACAAATGCAATAGCTTTTGGAGATAGTGGGAATGATTTAAGAATGCTACAAGCTGTAAGACATGGTTATTTAGTAGAAAATGCAACAGAAGAGGCTAAAAAAATACACTCAATGTTAGCTCAAGGTGAATACTCGATTGGAATTTTAAATACTCTAAAGCACATTATTAATTAAAAGGGGATGTTCATATAATGAATATTGGAATTATAGGTGCAGGAAGTATTGCAAGAGCTCATTCTAGAGCATTATCAACTGTTGATAATTGTAAATTAGTTGGAGTGTATGATGTTAATTATGAGAATGCCGATAAATTGATAGGGGATTTTGGTGGGAAGGTTTTTAATAGCTATGAAGAGTTACTAGAAGTAGTTGAGGGGGTAATAATATCTTCCCCGAATTTTTGTCATAAATCTCAAGCTGTTCAAGCGCTATTAAAAAACAAACATGTGTTATGTGAAAAGCCAATGGCAATCTCTTGTGAAGAAGCAAAATATATGATGACAATAGCAAAAAATACTAATTTAGTCGCTTCAATGGGTTTTAACTATCGCTACTTATCTTATGTAAAGGCTTTAAAACAATTAATTCAAAATGAAGAATTAGGGGATATAGTAGTGATAAGATTGCATTTTAAAAAGAATAGCGCTTTTAGAAGAACTTCGTTTACTTGGCGAGATGATTTTCAAAGTAATAAAACTAGTGGGGCCTTGGGAGATTTGGGGATCCATCTAATAGACTTACTATGGTTTTTGTTCGAGAGTGATTTTAGAGAGGATACCGTTCGTACTAAAATTAAAACAAATGTTAAGGAAAAAGAAAGCAAACCAGTATTTGTTGATGACTATGCTGAGGTGTATGGCCAATTGAAAAATAAGGTTTTTGTTAATATTACAACATCTAAAAGTTCGTTTCTTGACGATTGTGGTTTTAGTATAGAGGTAATAGGTACGAAGAAAGAATATAAGTATTCTTCTAAAGAGCCAAATAAATATGTACTCTTTGATGGATTGGAAAAACATGAAATCCCATTACCATTACCTTTACTAGTCGATCCAGAAAATGAGATTTTTGAATGGTCTGATTCTTTTAGAAGTGAAATTATAGAATGGGCAAAGGCTGCGGAAGGTGGACCTAAAAAGTCTGTAGCAACATTTGAAGATGGATTTCGTTCACAAGTTATATTGGATATGTTTTTTGATAAGAGCAGTAGTAATAAAGAACGATCTGTAGCAACTATTTAGTTTTATGGTAAAAACAGGGGTTTAGAACATTTACTTAAATCCCTGTTTTTATTTTGGATTGGAGTTGAGAAAAGATGCGGTTAATGTTTTATTATGGTTGCTTGTTTTATTTTATTGTAGGAATAATACATGTTTGCATAGGTAGTTTAATTCCTTCATTAATACAATATTATGGAAGAACCCCTGATCAATTAGGTGTTTTAATATTTTTTCAATTCACAGGTTTTTTATTCGGTGTTCTAAGTTCACCCATACTAGTAAGAAAGTATCATTATTTTAAAACTATAACATTAGGTGTTTTAGTAATGTCCATTGTTCTAGGAGGTTTTATATATATTAAAGAATGGGCATATTTAGCCGTTATTTGCTTTGTATTAGGCTATGGAGCAGGTTTGTTAGAAACTACGGTGGGTTCCTTTATTATTTCAGCAGAAAGGAATAGTGCTGCTAAATTTAGCATTCTCGAAGTATGGTTTGGGGTTGGGGCGCTAGGGTTTCCGTTACTAGTTAATTATATTATAAAATTTTATGAATGGTATTTTATTCTTTATGGGATATTACTATTCTTTATTTTTACACTATTTGTTTGGTACATGTTTGGACGTACAAAATTTCTGAATTTTTCTCCTCAAAATAATGAAAAGGGAGGAGTATCCCTTTCCTCATTTACTCTAAAATTTAAAAGTGAAAAGATTACAGTTATATTATTTATTTCACTTTTTGCATTCTTATATGCAGGCATAGAAACTAATCTTGCAAATTTTTTATCTACAATAATGATTCTTACCAATAATGAATTAATCAGTTCAGTAAGTATATCTTGTTTTTGGCTAGCAATAGTTATAGGAAGATTACTTGTAGGTAAGCTAGCCCATAAATTTAATTATTGGACATACATTACATATAGTTGCTTTACATTAGTGATTCTTTTATCTCTATTTCCCTTTGTTCGAGGTACAGGTATGTATTTGTTTATCATCTTTATTATTGGTTTAGTCATAGCGGGTGTTTTTCCAATAACATTAATCCTAGCTTCCCGTATTATGGAAAATAATATTGATCAAGTGACTAGTCTATTTATTGCATCGGCCAGTTTAGGGGGGGCATTAGTATCTTTCCTAATTAGCTGGAGTCTATCATTAAATACTATCACTGTTACTTTTGGGATATTTTCTCTTTTTGCATTTAGTCTAGGTTGTATTATTTTAAAAATGAGGAAAATTTCAACTTACAGTAATGAAAGTACCAAAAAAGTAGAAAGTATGAAAAATTTATAGAAAAAATTTTTCATAATGTGAAAAAGGTAATATTATGTGGAATCTCTAAAAAAATTGATAAAGTTAAAAATTCCGTATTTGGGCTTTGTTTTATATATTGTAATGTGTAATATAGAAATCAGAGTTACTTCAAAAATAAAAATGATATGCAATAGTGAACAGTTTTCAGGTGATTGAATGTCATGATATGAAAAGAATGCCTTGTTGTATATACAATAAGGTGGTAAAGAACATATTTTCATAAGTAATAAAAAGTTATTTTAATTAGCTTTTCAGATTAATCTAAGAGGGGTTTGTTATCGAATGGAGATAAAGATTAGTAAAAAGGATAAGATTGTTATCTCTAAAAAATTAAAGTCTTTTTTAGCTGAACAATATTCACTGGAATTGGGTGAATACATAAGCTATGAGTTACTTGAATTCATAATAAAGGAATTAAATCCACATTTTAATCAAGTTACTAGGGACAGGTTGGAAATGTTGTTAAAGAATATAGAGAAAGATATATACAGTCAATAGACTTTAAATGAGAATTGAAAAACTATAATATCATTTTAGATATCTTAATACCCAGTAAGAATAGAATAAGTAATGCGTTATAAAACACCCATCCAATTTTATTGATTATAAAGGATGGGTGTTTTCTTCATATAGGATGTTATGAAAAAACTGTCGATGAAAGTCTACATTAAAGACTATCCCGCATTTTTGTATGCTATAGCACACTCTACAACTAAGACCTAATGATATATATATACTAATTCAAAAGCGGAACGGTTAATAAATGGCAGAATAGAAATGAAATTAGAAAAAATACCTATATAATGGTAGAATATGGTTGGTAAACCTATAGATGAATAATCAATAAATCTAGTTTTAAAGGGGGAAATAATTTGGGGAATAGGAACAAAAGAATGAAAATTTATTTTCAAAGGTTAGTAGCTGTAAGTGTTTGTTTTTTGTTAGTTTTTTTGGGGAGCAATTATTCAAAAGCCGAAACTGTTGCACCAATAACATTAAATCCTAAAGATATAGAAGCGTTCACCAATAAAGTAATCCCAGAGAAAATGAAAAAAGAAAACGCGGCTGGTGTAGCTCTTGTCGTTGTAAAGGATAATCAAATTCTATTTCAAAAGGGATTCGGATTTTCCAATAAAGAAAAGAATACTCCCATCGATCCTAAAAAAACAGTTTTTCGATTAGCGTCAATATCAAAAGTTTTTACTGCTAGTGCTGTCATGCAGTTAGTTGAACAAGGAAAAATTGATTTAAATAAAGATATAGTAAATTATATGGGGGGATTAAAGTACCAAAATAACATGGGTGAACCAGTTACAATGGAGCATTTACTTACCCATACAACAGGGTTTGATTACGTAGATCCTAGACCCGAGGACATCCATTATCAAGAAAATGATTATACAATGCTTAAAGATTATGTAGAAGATAATATGCCCACTGTAGTGAGAAAGCCAGGAGATACATATACATATGATAATTTTGCTTCTATGCTTCAAGGGTATATTGTTCAAAATCTGACAAACACACCTTTTTATAAATATATGGCCAAAAATATTTTTTACCCTCTAGAAATGCATAATAGTAGTTTTGTTATGACTAATTTTATTAAAGAAAAGTTAGCAACAGGATATGATGCTACAGGTAATGCCATCCCATTTTACCAAACTAGACCAACAGATATGCCACAAGGGAGTATGTTTTCTACAGGGAGTGATGTAGCCAATTTCATGATTGCTCAATTGAATGATGGTAAATTTAAAAATAACCAAATACTACAAAAAGAAACTGTAGAAGATATGCAAAAAACAAAATTTGCTTTACATCCCAAATACCCTAACATGACATACGGATTTGAGTTCTTTTCACCACAAAGTCATAATGGGCAATATGTGTTCGGTAAAGGTGGAAATATACCAGGTTTTTCATCTTTAATGTGGTTAATTCCAGAGCATAAAATTGGAGTTTTTGTTGTTACAAATAAAGATAGTTCAGCACTTCCTGTTGAAGTATTTGATGATTTTATGAATCACTATTTTCCAGATAAAACAAAGCCTGAATATTTAACCCCTAATGAAGAAGAATTAAAGAAATTTGAAGGTGTTTATCGTGATTTGAGATTAAAAAACCTAATGTCACATGTAACCATAAGTGAAGGAAAGTTATATGTAAGTGATAAAGTATATGGTAAACAGGAGCTAAAACAAATAGACCCTTTACTATTTGAGGATGAAAAAGGGAATTATATGGCATTTAAACTTCACAAAGATGGTACTGTGAAAGAAATGATACATTGGAACTCTGGCAGCTCAGCAGTGAAGTTAAGTGAGCCCGAGAGATTTAAAGACGTAGATGAAAATCATCCGTATGCTAAGTTTATAAATCCTTTACATCAATACGAGGTATTACAAGCAAATAAGGAGGGGAATTTCAATCCAGAATCTTCTCTTACACGGGCAGAATTTGCATATTGGTTATCTCAAATTGCTTACTTTTCACCACCTTCAAAAAAAGAACCAGTGTTTTCTGATGTGAAAAATCATCCGTATGCACCACATATTCAAAAGTTATATGAATTTGGTATTTTATATGAAAAAGAAGGGGAACAATTCTCTCCAGACCGTGCAATTACTAGACAAGAAGCAGCATGGATTACCTGGCAGTATTTAAAAATGTTAGGAGCGCCATCTGCAGATGCAACATTAAAAGGAGAAACTGATGATTGGGCAATAGAATCCGTGAAAAACATTGTAGGTCATCGTTTAGTAGGGCCTGAGGTTATATATAATGAAGATGGATCAGCAGATTATCTATCAAAACAAAGTATGAAACGACAAGAGGCAGCAGCATTGTTATTTTACGTTTTGTTATCTAGTTAATTTGTTTTGAGGTAAATTTCACAAAAAGAAAACATCTAAAGAGCTTGAAATAATACACAGAAAAAGAATAGTCTTCGATCAATGATTTATCGTAACAAACAGGGATGAATAAGTTATAACCATGCTCCAAATCTTAAGTAGAGCTGGTAATAGAAGGATTTCTTAAATGTTTTGTAAGGTGAGGAGCTCCTTTCAGGGGAGCTTTTTTTTATTTTATTATTAATAATTTCATATACCGTAATTATTAATAATAAAATAAAAATCTACAACAAGGGGATTCAGTCCAAGCTAGGTCTTAGTAATACACTAGATACCAACAAATATGATGTATAAAAAATTGTGTTCATCTTTTTTAGTTAAGGAAAATAATGTTAATTTATTTGATTATTTACACAACAGTTCAATTATTAAAATTACTGACTGCTCACATTATGGAGGGACTGGAAAACAACAAAGACGTTCTCAAATGTATATATAAACTTTAATAACAAAGATAAAAAAGAATAGGGAATCGGAAATGTCGAAAGGATTAAATTGATATTAAAAATTGAAGGTGATACTATAAATTTAAACAATGTTTAAAACGTTGTTTAATTGATAAATTTTAGAGGAGGAGATAAGTTGAGGGGAAATGAAAACATATCTACGAAAGAAAAGATTTTAAATACAACATTAGAGTTAATTAAAGACAAAGGCTTCGAAAGTGTAACAATAAGAAAAATTGCGGCATTGTCAGATACTAATATTGCGCTTATCAATTACCATTTTGGCTCAAAAGAAAAGTTGATTAGTGAAACAATTAAAGTCTTATTAATTAGCTTTCAATACACTTTTTCTATTTTAGATGATATTAAAGTGCCAGCAAAAGAAAGATTAAAAATATTTTTACTTGATTATGTACTAGTAATTCGGCAATACCCCGAGTTAGTTAGGAAAATTATTGCAATGGGAACTACGGTATTTACATCTCAATACGAATATGGAGATTTTTTGAAGAGGCTCGGTTTTAGTAAAGTGAAGAATATTTTGAGTGAAATAACAAATGAAACGGATCAGGAAATTTTAATGATGATGACAGTGCAAATATTCGGATCCATTTTTCTTCCAGCATTAATGATGCCAATTCTTGAATCAGGGGCAGATATAAGAATACTGCCTGTAGAAAAGCAAATTGATTTCCTATTTGAACGCTATTTTTATAAAAATTGAGATAGTGGGTGATAGAGATGATTAGTTTCTTTAGAAAGCATTGGTGTGATGTAGGGTTAGTTATGGCAATTGTTGTCGTAGGTTGTTTGGTCACCAATTTTGGAGAAATGAGTGAAATAAAAGTACTGTTAGCGTTAAGTTTTGTAGCCATTTTAGTGCATCAATTTGAAGAGTATCGTTGGCCAGGTTATTTTGCTGGTCTGTTTAATGTAGTTATATTTAAAAGTGATATACCAGATCGCTATCCATTAAATACACAATCTGCTATGGTAATAAATATTTTGATTGCGTATGTTTTTTATTTACTTCCGGTTTTCTTTCCAAATATTATATGGCTTGGGTTGGCCCCTATTTTAATGGGATTTTTTCAATTCATATGGCATGGTATTTTTGCGAATATAAAAGCTAAAACAATATACAACCCAGGATTAGGTGCGGTTGTATTACTACATGTTCCGATTGGTTATGCATATATGAGATATGTTCTTTTACACAATTTAGCTACAAATTTGGATTGGATATTAGGGATAATCTATTTTCTAGTAGCTACCTATTTTTTAATTATAAAAGGAAATATGTTACTGAAAAGTAAGGAGACAAATTATTATTTTTCTAAAAAGCAATTAGGTCCGTACAATGATGCATTAAAGTGATTCAGAAGGGATTTTGGATGCAGAATAAAGTACAAGTGGATTACAAAAGGTGCGTAGGTGCCTTTTTTTGAAGGAGATTTTTGTATTTTGGGGTATCACTATATCGCAATCAACTTAAGAAATTAATTGTTCACCAAAACGAAAAAAATGAGCCAAATTGTATAAATAACTGTAAAAGGGGCAAATTTTCGTTTTTGGATGTCATAAAATTCTTAAGTTGATGGGCATGTGGCGGTACTCCATATACCACCATTCTAAATCAATTATTTTACTACCTTATTCATAGTTTCTATATATTTATTAAATTCATCATCTTTCATATCACCATCCATCTGTAAAAAGGAAATTCCCTCCGTACATCCAATTCGGAAGATTTAGACCAAGCATAATAAATCCAGCTACAAGCTTTTTTTCATATTTTGTAAAATAAAAAGGAGAAATTCCGCTTATGTGAAGATCATTTGTCTAGTAATGAGCATTTAATAATTATGGTAAGTACAAGCATCATAAGGAGATGTGTGCATGAATAAAGAAAATGAATTTTTGATTGGAGCAGCATTTGATCCGAACTTACTGGGTCCTACATTGCCACCTATCCCGCCTTTTACATTGCCAACAGGACCCACTGGTTCGACTGGGACTACAGGTCCTACTGGTCCGACTGGAATAACAGGACCTACAGGATTCACTGGATCAACCGGAGAAACCGGATTAACGGGACCAACAGGAATTGGAAGTACTGTAGCTTATGGAGCATTGTATGATAGATCTAATACACTTCGTACAGCAAATGTAGGCCAAAAAGTAGTTTTCCAGAATCTTGGTCCATCTTTGGGAACAAATCTAGATTTATTAAATAATAGTATCCAAGTGTTGAGTGGTGGAATATATGAAATTAATATGGATTTAACAGCAAGAGTCTTTAATCGTGATTTAACCCCTGCAAATACAGTTTTAAAATTTAGGTTATATATTAATGACATTACACCTGTTCAAGAAAGTGAATTTGAAGGTACGACATCTATAAGTACAGATGTCCCTGCAAACGTTTTGAATGCGTATACCATCGGGAAAACAGTATTAATTAGATTAAATGCAAATGATTCATTAAGTATTATAATTGATGTTGCACAAGGTGAAGTTTCTTCTTATGGAAATCCATCTTTAGTGGTAACAAGAATTGCAGATTAATATCGGGCGTTAGAGAAAAAATTTTAATAATAAATTGAACGAAGCTGTTCAATAAGAAGTGAAAAAGTTCGCCATTTAATACAATAAGAGCATGTTTTTAATAAACGTTTTTAAAAACATGCTCTTTCAGTTTGTTAATATTTTTGAATCTTGTGGTAGCACGCCATGCCCATCAAGCTGATATTCTTAGACATCTCCATAACGAGAATTCTACCTTTTTACAGTTATTTATAAGAATTCGTCTCATTTTTTTCGTTTTGGGTGACAATTAATTTTTTAAGTTGATGACCATGTGGTGCTACCCCATATAGTAATGTCGATGGGTGATATTAACAAAATATTCATTTAAATCAGATAAAACAAGAGTGTTTTTAACTTATAATAATATTATTACTCCGATGAGTTAAATTGAAAACTAATTTCAGGTAGGAGGAGGATAATGAAGACCAGAGAAAGTTATAAAATTGTTGTAATTGGTGCTGGAACTGCTGGAATATCTTCTACTGCACATTTGTTACGAAATGTACCCCTATTGAAAGAAAGTATAGCTATTATTGATTCATCTAAAAAACATTACTTCCAACCATTATGGAGTTTAGTTGGGGGAGGAATTGTTTCAAAGGAATGTACGATGCGTGATCAAGAATCACTTATTCCAAAAGGAGCAACGTGGATTCCTAAAAGTGTTATTAAGTTGTTTCCAGATCAAAATAAGATACTTTTAGATGATGGAATGCTACTTGAATATGAGATTCTTATTGTAGCAGCCGGTATACAAATAAATTGGGGTGGTATTAAAGGCTTAAAGGAGTCTATTGGGACTAATGGGGTTTGTAGCAATTATTCTTATAAATATGTTGATTCTACTTGGAAAGAAATCGAAAAATTCAAAGGAGGAAATGCGATTTTTACCCACCCCAATACTCCTATTAAATGCGGTGGTGCTCCACAAAAGATTATGTATTTAGCAGAAGAGTATTTTTCTAATAGCGGTGTAAGAAACAAAAGTGAAGTAATGTTTTATACCGCGAACGCTAACATATTTCAGGTTCCACGATATGCTAATACATTAGAACAAGTACTTGAAAGAAAGAAAATAATAACAAATTATAATAAAAACTTAGTAGAAATTATCGCTGAGAAGAAAGAGGCAATTTTTGAAGATACGCAAACACTGAAAAGAGAGACAGTACCGTATAGTATGATCCATGTTGTTCCACCTATGGGGCCACCTAATTTTATTAAAGAGAGTGAAATAAGTGATTCTCAGGGCTGGGTAGATATAAACCCTTATACTTTGCAACATGTACAGTATAAGAATATTTTCGGACTTGGAGATTGTACCAATTTACCAACCTCTAAAACTGGAGCGGCAATTCGAAAACAAATACCTGTCTTAAAACAAAATATTATGGACGTACTTAACGGAAGAGACTTGCATGCTAAATATGATGGATATACATCGTGCCCCATTGTTACAGGATATAAAAGTCTTATACTCGCTGAATTTAACTATGAACATGAGCCTCAAGAAACGTTTCCGTTTAATCAAGCGAAAGAACGATATAGTATGTTTTTACTTAAAAGATATATGTTGCCCTATATGTATTGGAACTTTATGTTGAAAGGGATCCTATAGAAGAATATAGAAAGCGATTACAAGTGTTGAAAAGTAATTTGAAATAACTAATTGGAGGGAATAGCTATGCTTTTAAAATATTTTTATGATGAAAAATTAGCACATGCTTCTTATTTAGTTGGTTGTCAGAAGGAAGGCGTAGCAATTGTAATTGATCCAGGTCGCTATATAGAACAATATATAGAATTTGCTAAGAAAGAGGGGATGGAAGTAATTGCTGCGGCTGAAACTCACATTCATGCAGATTTTCTTTCTGGGTCTAGAGAACTTTCTACTCTTTATCATGCCAATTTATATGTATCTGATGAAGGAGATTGTGATTGGAAATATCAATATCTTAACGAAGGTCGATATTATTTGGTTAGAGAGGGGGCAGAGTTTAAAGTAGGTCATATAAAATTTAATGTAATTCACACACCAGGGCATACACCTGAAAGTATTTCTTTTTTAGTAACTGATACAAGTCAAAATAACTATAAGAATGATAAGCCAATAGGAATATTCACAGGTGATTTTATATTTGTTGGAGATATAGGAAGACCCGATTTATTAGAAACTGCTGTAGGTATGAAAGATACCGCAAAAATAGGAGCGAAAGAATTATTTGATTCTATACAAAAAATAAAAACACTCCCTGATTATTTGCAAATATGGCCATCACATGGTGCAGGAAGCGCATGTGGAAAAGCATTAGGAGCAATTCCCACTTCTACCTTAGGCTATGAAAAGATGTTCAATTGGGCATTTCAGTGTAATGAAGAAAGTGATTTTGTATCGACTTTATTGACGGGACAGCCAGAGCCTCCAAAGTATTTTTCATTAATGAAGAATTTAAATCAGTATGGTCCTCCAATTCGTAAGAAGAGAGAAGTTTTTGCTATTAAAACAGTAGAAGAACTTCAAGAAGTTATGAGGAGCGTTCAGCAAATAGTTGATATAAGGGATATAGAGAGTTTTGCTTCTGGGCACATCGAGAAATCAATTAACATACCGTATAACAATTCTTTCACAACTTGGTGTGGGTGGTTACTAGAATATAAAACAGAAACTTTAATCATTCTAGATGAGGAAAAGGTTAAAGCGGAGGAGGTTATTAGAGACTTTGAGTCCATTGGCTTAGATAATATTATTGCTTTTGCACCTTCAAAGGTAATTCGAAGATGCCAAAATTTAGAAATTTATAAGGAAAAAACATCAAATGAATTATATCCGTTAATAAAAGATGGAAGTGTAAAGGTTATCGATGTGCGTAGTAAAAAAGAGTGGGATGAAGGATATCTTTATGATGCAATACATATTGCTTTAGGTAATCTACTTGAACGGCTAGATGATGTACCGAAAAATTGTCCAATAGTTTTACAATGTCGAACGGGGTTACGTTCCGCTATAGCAGCTAGTATTTTACAAAGAGCTGGTATAAAGGAAGTAGTTAATCTAAAGGGAGGATTTCTTGCGTGGAAAAAGTCGGGATTACCATACGAGAATTAATTTTTTTATAAACTAGTTTTTTAATCCTGTAACTAAATAAACGAGATATTATGAAATTATTAAGTCTTATAATATAGATAATATACAGTTAGGGTATAAAAAAGAAATCTAGTTCGATAGCTAGAAATTGCATCGCCTATTTCTAGCTATTGAACTAAAAGTGGGAGATGCTTATTTTATTTAATGAAATATTTTAGAATGAATTAATAACATTAGATTTAATTAATTTATCCAAATGAATCAGTATTTCTCAATAACAACAGCTGTATATTTTATTTACATTTATTGTATGCGAAGCGTATGCTAGATTTAGTTGTAATAAATGGAAGGGAGCTGTATTTTTGAAAAGAAAAGTTTTTTCATCAGTTTTGCTATCGTCACTTTTGTTTTTAGGAATAACTGATTCAGGAGGGGTAGATGCTTCTACGATTACACAAGTAAAATATAACCAAGGCGGGGCAAAGTATATATATACAAATGCACCTGAAGTTGTATACGATAATCCAAATATGGGATCGAACTTTGACGATGGTAAGTATGCTTACTACACAAACGAAAGAATATTAGAAGCAAATCAAGAATATAGTGCTGAATTTTTTAATCGAAATTATACTGGGGCTACATTGAAATTTGGATATGCTATACACAATGAAGATCGTATACCACAAACTATAAGAATTAAAAATAGCGCTGTAAATGCGGCATACCCGGTTAGCCCTGACGGTTCGTGGGACATAATGGGGATTACATCTAGTACTATAGTTAAATATGGAAATAGTAGCAATGATCAAGCTATTACTATTCCAGCAGGTGGCCATGTATTTATATTAGAGAAAGAGGTAGAAGACACTTTTGCAGTTAATGGGAAAATTAAATTCATTCCGAATACAAAATTAACACTACGTCAATTTGTTTCAAAGAAAAAACCAGATGGACAGTTCCCTAGCCCTTCAGAAATCTTTGATTCCATAAAAACACCACAGGTTAAAAATTATAATAAAAATACTTCAACTGCTAATTATAATTACGATGAAAGGTATGCTGTTATTGATAATGCGACAACAAGTAGCTTTTATGTAGGTTTAAAAACAAGTAAAGCCTATCCTCAATCCAGTGTTGGTATTAATGAATACGAAGCACCTCTATGGTATTTAGGAAATTCTAACCCAACTCTTGAAGGGAATTATGGAATTGTTTACGACTTTCAATTTAAAAATGCGGCAGGAAAGAAAATTAGAATTAAACCTGAAATTATTTCAGAAAATGATAAGCCATCTGATCCAGAGAAATTTCCGCCACTAGCATTTTTTTCACAAGTAACTTATTGGACTTCAGGAGCTTGGAAAAGTACTACTAAATTAACCAAACCCGATCAATATCATTATATAACTATTCCAACAGACCAACATGTAAAATTCATTTTACCAAGTGGTAATAATGGTAATAATCTTTTTGAAATCATTGAATAATGATTTGGGATTAAGATTAAATAAGAAGGTGGAGCATATTGCAGATGCCTTTTTTGTCACAATGGTGTAAGAGCATAAAAAATCGTCAGTGGCTGTTTAAAAGCACTGACGATTTTTTTGTATAGTTCATAGTTATACTTAAGTGTTTAAAGTTGTATAAATTTCTTTTGAGTGTAAAATCAAAGGAGCGTCACATATTTAATAGAAATTTGGAACATAATTTATTTTAAAGAGATTCAGGTGGGTTTAACTTAATTGAATCTATCATAACTGTAATATTTTTCGAATTACCTTTGACTGATAGTTTTATCTTTTCAAGTTGTACTGTTTTTGAAAAATCTTCATGTCCAATTGACTCAATTAATTGATCTAATTCATTAGTCCAGGTAACGTTAGTAGCTTGTATCATCGCTTTAATCGTAGGTTTATCTGCATGGCCATTATACATAATTCCATCAATCATTTTTCCGCCTTCCCTTAACATAACACTTACCCATTTCGCATTTCTATCTAAATCATCTCTTGTTTTTGGATAATAAAATCTATATGTATTAGATTTTTTTTCTAGCTCAAGATTAAATGGGAGAATTTTGACACCCTGAGTAGATAATGTACTCTTTATATTATTATAGTTCTTCAAATATTCTTCTGCTGTCATATTATTAAATGGAATTTTTTCTTTTTCACCTTCATGCTTTTTTTGAGATGTTTCCATTTTATTTAGAGTATCCTTGTGTTCTGTATCTTTGCAACCTAATAGGCTAGCTGCTAACAGAAAGGTTCCTAGTAGAAGGATTTTTTTTGTCATATGAATCTCTCCTTAAGTAGTATAGAAAAATGCAGAAAGAGTGGGTATCGGTATCCCTAACACTTTCTGCATTTTTCATGTTTAGATACTTATTGTGTTTTTGGTATATCGAAAGAATATTATTTATATGATCTAATTGATTTAAGAAAGAACAGCACAATTAGCCCTGAAATAAATAATAAGACTCCATTTATTAATAAGATTAATGGTGGACCATATATGTCAGCAAAAAATGAGGAAATAGCTAGAGCAATTGGTGATGCTATACTCGTAAGGGAACCAAGTGTTCCAAAGGTTCTACCTTGCAATTCTGGTGATACTTCAACCTTAATAATGACATTGACTAAGAGTGTGCAGAACGAAAAAAGTATTCCCAAGAGTAGAATTAAAGGCACTGCATACAGTACTGATGGAGCAAAAGATATTCCTACAAAGATTGGAGCCAATAAAACCATACTAAGAATTATCCACCAACCACGACGATGTAATTTTTTATCAAAAAAGATGATAATCCCTGCGCCTAACATATAACCTATTGGAATACTGGATTCTATTATTCCAAATTCAATAGGATTTGCTTTCCATACTTTTACAGACATTACCTGGATAAGCATTAAAGAAGCGGTGAAAAATGTAATTAAAGTGGGTGAGAGAATAATAATAGACTTAGCAAATGGATTCTTCCATATATACTTAAAGCCTGCAATAAGGTCTTCATGAAATGAGTTTTTCACATCAGATTTTTTAATAGAATTAGGAAATTTTCCACTTAACAACACTAGAATGGCAGATAGCATAAAAGTAAATGCGTCGACTGAAATAGCGATGCTCCCACCAAAGGCTGCAACGACAATTCCTCCTATAGCTAGCCCTGATATTCGGGAAACGTTATCTGCGACATTTAATACACCAGTTGCTTGTTGAACTTTTTCTTTTCCTACAATATCGATTAAGGAAGCATGGAAGGCGGGAGATTGAAATAGCCCTGCGCAAGAAGTGAGGGCAGTTAAGATAATAATGAGAATAAATGGTGTGCCAGGAAGTGCAATACAAAGTGCAATACCTAGTATCAAAAGACTTCGTATCATATCTGTTATCCACATTAATTTTCTGCGATCGACCCTATCAGCAACAGTACCTGCGATGGAAGAAAATAACATGCTCATAACCATATGAGTTAT
Source organism: Bacillus sp. IBL03825 (assembly GCF_024712505.1). Lineage (NCBI taxonomy): Bacteria > Bacillati > Bacillota > Bacilli > Caryophanales > Bacillaceae > Bacillus > Bacillus sp. IBL03825. Next base: position 220,710 of record NZ_JAMXKE010000002.1, read on the forward strand.
AGCAATGGTAGACATTAATTTAGCACTACCGGTGGATTGCAGTACCCAGAGATTTAAAGCAATACTGTGAAATGAATTCCCAAACATTGACAAAGTATAACCTGTAAATACAAATGTAAATGTACGATTTTTCCATATTGTCTTTTTAGAAGAAACAGCAAGAGAAGAATCTAATTCGACTTGTTGTTGCATAGTATGGCCACCTCACAAATTTAAGTATTTAATTTTGAAAATTTGCTTACAAACTAAAAGTGGTGAATTTAAGTAATCAAGTTAATTAGAAGGCTAATGAAATAGAATCTTGCTGCATTAGAGTTATATTAATATAAAATATTGTTATTCTGAGGTAATAAAGGCAGTGATGAGATAGATTTAAGTACATAAGTAACTAATATAATCCCTATACATTATTTTTATGAAATCAAATTACATGAAAATAACTACTAATAGCATTATTACATTCGTAGAAGCAAGTCTATAATGTATAGAGAAATTGTTAATGAATATTTAAGGGAGAACATTTTAACTGTACAATAATGTTTTAACTTTTATATAAGATTTTCAAAAATAAAATATTTCTCCAGATTATTTTGAAATTTCCTTACAACTTTTTCCTAGGTTTTTAATATTTGTAAGAACAGAAACTATATTTGTATTTTATAGTTAATTTAGGCATATAAGATTGAAATTAGTAGTATAAATGGTGATTTTATTAAAAATCTAGCATTTATTATAAATACTCCTCTCTTCAGAAAATTTTACCAAATATTTTCAGGTGAATATTACCAAATTAAAAATGTTTTGTCTATATATTTTATTAGTTCTCTATTTTGTAAGCTGATTCAATGAAAATATTTTCTATATTTATCCTCCCTATATAATGACAATTTTTCCCTTACTTCGACATAAATCAAATGGTACAGTTTACAGGACAAATATAGAACCTACTTGTAGACGTTATTTTATATAAAAATTAAAAAAACAGTAGTTACTAGTTAGGAGGGAAAATATATTCTAACTATTTTTCAAATGGTACTTAAGGGTAGGGTGCTGAATGTTTGAAAATAGCTGATTAATACTTCTATAGGATGGAGGTTGTCATTTGAAAGAAAAAGATAGGCTTAAATTTAGTAGGAGTAGTGTGAATTTTTCTAAAGATATAATATATCAAATTGTAACTGACAGATTTCTTAATGGATGTCCATCATATAACCCAAAAGGAGAGTTATACGATGAATCTAGGAGAAATAAAAAGAAATACTTTGGTGGGGATTGGATAGGGATTATTGAAAAATTAAATGCAAATTATTTTACTGAACTAGGTGTGACGTCTCTATGGATATCTCAACCGGTAGAAAATATCTTTACACCAATAAATGATTTGGTAGGAAGTACTTCATATCATGGGTATTGGGCTCGTGATTTTAAAAGAGCAAATCCTTTTTTTGGGACATTTGAAGACTTCCAAACATTAATTAAAACTGCTCATGCAAAAGACATAAAAGTTATTATGGATTTTGCGCCGAATCATACCTCACCTGCATTACACGATGATGCGACCTATGCTGAAAATGGTAGATTATATGATGATGGATTATTACTTGGTGGATACGATAATGATTACAATCATTATTTTCATCATAATGGTGGGACGGATTTTGAAGAATATGAAGATGGAGTTTATCGTAATTTATTTGATCTTGCAGATCTAAATCATCAAAATATCGTTATTGATTTGTATTTTAAAGAAGCTATTAAACTATGGTTAGATCAAGGAATAGATGGCATACGGGTTGATGCAGTGAAACATATGTCATACGGCTGGCAAAAAAGTTGGCTAAATTCAATCTATAATCATAGGCCAGTATTTATTTTTGGTGAATGGTATATAAATCCGAATGAGTATGATCATAGAAATATTAACTTTGCAAATAATAGTGGTATGAGTTTGTTAGATTTTAGTTTTGCTCATAAAGTACGTGAAGTTTTTCGAGATGGAATTGATTCCATTTATGGTTTACACAAAATGATTGAAGAAACATATCAAATTTATAATGATGCGAACAATCTTGTTACTTTTATTGACAATCATGATATGGATCGTTTTCACATGAAGGAACAAAGTAAACGTGGAGTAGAACAATCATTAGTATTTTTATTAACTTCAAGGGGGATCCCTTCTATATACTACGGTACAGAACAGTATATGGTTGGGAATGGAGATCCGAATAATCGTGGTCAAATGGAATCTTTTAATGTAAATACAGACAATTTTAAGATAATACAAGCTTTATCTTCGTTACGTAGATTAAATAATGCACTTCCATATGGAACTACTAAGGAACGGTATATAACAGATGATCTCTATGTATATGAAAGATGCTTTGGCGGTGATGTGGTATTAATAGCTTTGAATCGAAATTTAACAGAAGGGTATGAAATAAAAGGTGTTAAAACAGCACTTCCTTCTAGAAAGTATAAAGATATATTAGAGGGCCTTTTAGATGGTGAGGTAATTACGGTTGAGAATAATAGTATAAATTCATTATGGCTCGGACCAGGATCAGTACATGTTTGGCACCATAAAGGAGTAAATAGTTTACCTTTAATAGGAACTGTGGGACATAAAATGACTACAGTTGGTCAAATAATTTGTATTGATGGATGTGGTTTTACTTCTAAAAAAGGATCTGTATTTTTTGAGGAAGAAGAGGCGGAAGTGATTTCATGGTCACATACTAGTATTCAAGTGAAAATTCCAGTGGTGAACGACGGTAAATATGGAATTACTGTTGTAACAGATAAAGGAACTAGAAGTAATATCTATAAACATGTGGAGGTCTTAAATAAAAAACAAGTTTGTATTCGATTTGTTATTGAAAACGGATATGAAATACCCGAGAGTGAAGTTTTTATAATGGGGAATACATATTCATTAGGGGATATGAACCCTTGCAAAGCAGTAGGGCCATTTTTTAACCAAATCATGTATCAATTTCCTATTGGTTATTTTGATATATGTGTTCCAGCAGATACCCTGCTTGAATTTAAATTTATTAGAAGGGTAAATAAAACACTACATATTGAAGGGGGAGAGAATCATAGATACCAGACACCAAAGTTTGGAACAGGTGAGGTTGTGGTAAAATGGCAAACCGCAGAAAAATCTATCTTGGTTGAGATTTAATGATATGAATCTACTTGCTATTAAAAATATTAATTTATATCCATGAGCTATTTCGTTTTAAGGGTTAAATCAGAAATTTATACTAAAGATTTCTAGAGTATAGCTTTGGAGTTTAAAAAATCCGTGTTGAACTGTATGAAGAGAAGTGAAAAATACAATTTTGGAGGTTGCTATGGTACATGCTTCTAAAGTGATTACTATTGAAGATTTTTACTCTGAAACACTAGAAAATAGTAGGAAATTATTTGTATATTTACCACCTGGTTACGAAAAGCATTCACAGGAAAGGTATCCTGTATTATATATGCATGCCGGGCAACGTCTATTTGAGCCTTTAATAAAAAATGATGAATCTTGGAATGTCCACAAGACAGCTGATGAGCTAATTCTTGAAGGGAAAATTCAAAAAATAATAATTGTAGGTATAGCACATAAAAGAATTATAGAGAACAATGAGTTTTGCCATTTTATTTCACCAGATAAACATATAAAATGCTCAGGTTTATTATATGAAAAATTTATAATCAATGAGGTGAAACCTTATATCGATGATAATTTCAGAACAATGTCTGACGCTAAAAATACTGCTTTAATAGGTTCTTCAGCAGGAGGTTTATCAACTTATAATATCGGTTTCCGTAACCCTAAAGTGTTTGGGAAAATAGGGATGATATCTCCATTCTTTGTGAAAGTCGAAGATGACCATTCAGAATTAAAATTATATGAGATGTATAAAGGGAAAAAAGACTTGAAAGTTTGGATGGATATAGGTAGTGCAGAAGGCTTTTTCTTGGTGAAACATGTAAGAGATATTGCAGAAACTTTATTAAAAAATGGTTATAAATATAGAGATAATTTAATTTTTTATCAGGATCCAAATGGTGCTCATTTTGAAAAAGACTGGGGAGATCGTATGCATCTTCCATTAATATATTTCTTTGGAGATATAGGGAATATAGTTAATGTTACCTTAGATGGGCGAGATGAAGTTGGATTAACTGGAATGAAGGTGAAAATTAATCCAATTATGACGTACGATAGTGGCTTTAAAATGAGTGATTTAGATGGTGTGTTTTTAGTCAATAACCCAGATGTATTAGAGGTTATGAATGATGGAACGATTATACCCAAAAAAATAGGAGAAGCCGAAGTCACCTTTGTAACACAAGGTGTAAAGGGAATACCAAAAAAATATAAGGTAATAGAAACATTATCAGAATTTGTAGATGTTTCCGTAACAGTCGAAGTACCTGAAAATACACCAGCTGGTGAACGAATTTATATGAGTGTAGGAATGATACTAGATAGAATAGAAAAAAATCGTTTTGCTGGGAACTTTACAGTGCCTAGGGATCTTGCATGCAAGTTTAAGTTTTCAAGAGGCTTTAGGCTCTTTGAAGTGGATAAATTTGGACAACCTATTCAAAATAGGAAATTTAAAGCTACTAAGGACTTACAGTTAAATTATACTGTCGAGAACTGGATAGGACTATAAAAATTAAAAGTGTGGGGTGAGTGCTGCAGTGAAAATGAAGGAATTAACACCAACCTTTGATGTTCCTTATTATTATTCATGTTATATACCAATTCTTCACGATAAATTAAAAAGTATGGGTAGTATTAGTTACTTGAGCTTAATAGCAAATGAAGAATTATATAGCATACCATCTTACCGTGTGGATACTACCACATCTGCACCTTCTGTAGCTAGATATACACAGTTGTTAGAATATAATCAAACATTTCGCATGGAGAAAAATGTGTATTCTGATTTTGGAAATGGTCTTCAATTTATAAAAGAATGTCTGAATCGTCAAGAAGTTTTTATTGCCTTAGGAAGTACATTTTTTCTACCTTATAGTAATGATTATTTGAATCCAAAATTTATAAAGAGTCATATAGATATCCATACGGATAAGTATGTTACAGACCACTACTTAGCGATTAACAAACTTACAGAAGATAGTGTATTTGTTCAAGATCCTGTCCCTAATAAATATATGGGAGAGATATCACTTGAGGAGTTTCATTCTTTTTGGAAAGGTGGAAGAGGTATACCTGAATTGGTTCAGGCAAAAGGAATAGAAAGAATCTCATCTTACTCCTCAATTAATGTGATTATAGAGACAAAAATAAACCTAGAAAATATTAGAGATATTTTTTTGAGAACATTACAAAAGATATCGAGTGAGTATATTAGAGGTTTAGTTATGAGAAAAAACAATAAGATATATTATTTTGGCAAGACTGCAGCACTTGAACTTAAAGAAAATATAAATACCGATTTTCATAAGCAACGAAACATGTTTCCGTTGTATTTAAAATGTTTATTTGATATGAGATGGAGTAGATATTTTTTATATGACTTACTTATAGATATGAATGATTTATTTAAAGATAAATTTATGCATCTTGCTAGTGACTTAATGGATATAAAGCAATCATGGGAAAGACTGTATAAGATTGCACATATTAAATTATTAAAAAAAGATAGTAACTTAAGTGATCTTGAATCTTTTAATTTGATAATGATGGATGTTATTACTAGAGAGAGTGTATTACACGAGAATATTTTATTTCTTCTGCAACATAATTATAGTCTCCAGTCTTGATAGAGAAGAGATAATTGAGAAGTAAAGTAAGGGAACTACTATGTGTATACTTATGTATCTTAGTAGTAGATGAAAACGTGTATCTAGTGTTCATGTTAAACACTTCTACAGGTGTTGGAAGGAAATCTTCATAGTAAAAAATGATTTATAAAAAGGAGTGCATTTACTTGGAAAATACTAATAAAGAAAAGATTATTCAAATCGTATTGTGCTGTGTTGAAGAAGTGAATGAAAATCTTGAAAATAAAATTGATCTTGAAAAAGGCTTGAAAGCACATCTTTATGATTGGGAAGGGTATTTAGATTCGTTGGGACTGGTATCTTTGCTGGTAAGTATTGAACAAGGCTTAGAAGATGAATTGGGTTTATCCGTTGATTTGGTTAATTTAGATACAATGTCACAACATAATAGCCCATTTAAAACAATAGATACATTAGTTGCGTATATCATACAATCCCAGGAAACATTAAAATCACTAACATAGCAAAATAATAAAGGATAAAACTTAAAAGGAGGTTGGGTATGCATATTGATTTTTTATTAGAAAGGTTTGAACTGAACAAAGAATGCGAAGCTATTGTTTGGGAGGATAAAAATTACACGTATGAGTGGTTACTAAATCAAACAAAGATTTATACTAGGGAGTTAAATGAACATAGAAAGATGGAGTATAAAATAGTCTCTTTAGAAGCGGACTATTCTCCATATTCCATAGCAATGTTTTTAGCACTTATTGAATTAGGATGTACAGTAGTACCAATCTTAAATTCCTTGGTTGACAGCAAGAAGAAAGAATACTATGAAATAGTTGAATTAGAAAAAGTGATTAAAGTTGAAAGTGGATGTTTTGAAATCATTAATATGCAAAGAGATTACATTCAAAATGAATTATTATTACAACTGAAAAAGTTAAAACATCCAGGATTAGTATTGTTTTCATCTGGCACAACTGGACGCAGTAAAGCAATTGTACATGACTTTACGTTACTTCAAAAGAAGTACAGAGTTGCAAGAAGTGCAAAGCGGGTTATACCATTTATGTTATTTGATCATATTGGAGGAGTTAATACGCTCTTCCAAATTCTTTCTAGCCTAGGGTGTTTGGTAATTATAGATGATCGTACCCCTAATCAAGTATGTAATATGATTGAGAAACATCAAGTGCAAGCTTTACCCGCATCACCAACTTTTATAAATTTACTTATACTGAGTGAAGTTTATAAAAAGTATAAATTAAATAGTTTGCAGACTATTTCTTATGGATCAGAAGTTATGCCGGAGGCTACATTAAATAAAATAAACGAAATTTTCCCTCACATTAAAATTATACAAATGTATGGCTTGTCAGAATTGGGGGTTTTATATTCACAATCTAAATCGAATGATTCTTTGTGGATCAAACTAAGCGATGGGAATATTGAGACAAGAGTTGTGGATGGAATGTTGCAGGTTAAATCAGTGTCTACGATGATTGGTTATATTAATGCTCCAAGCCCATTTACCATAGATGGCTGGCTTATGACAGGCGATATGGTGGAAGTAGACGGAGATTATATTAAAATCTTAGGAAGAAAATCAGAGCTTATAAATATTGGCGGAGAAAAAGTATTTCCAGCTGAAGTTGAAAATGTAATACAGCTAATGAGTGGAGTAGAAGAGGTCGCCGTAGTTGGTGAAAAAAATGTAATCACGGGGCAAATGGTTAAGGCTGTTGTTAAATTGAATACGAATGAAACTGTAAGTGAATTTAGAAAGCGATTGAGAGAGTTCTGTAAAGATAAACTACCAGTATATAAGATTCCACAGAAAGTGGTTCTAACAACTGAGAAAATGCATACAGATAGGTTTAAAAAAAACAAGAAAGTATTTATGTAATTATAGTTTTTATAATAGGGAGAGGTCGCCTTAGATTAAAATACAAATAAAAAAGTACTTCTATTTAAGTTCTTTTAATTGGGGTAGCGTCAGGAAAATGCGAATTTACAACGTTAAGGAAATTTCAATATTAAAAAGCCTAATTTCTCAATTTAATGCGAAGAAATTAAGCTTTTTTCATTACTCAATTAAAGCGCCCTTTAATGGAATAACTAAAATAGGATCTCTATCCTAAAATCACTTCTTTTTCAACTATAGCACCCGTTTTAAGAAAAGCCGCCGAAATGGCAGCCAGATTTTCCACAAAAGCTACCCGTTACTTTAAGTACAACATTTCACAATCTTATACATTGATGTTAATCACATTTCTTTCAGAAAGGGGAATTATAGGTTAATTTGCACCCCTGTTAGATAATGGGGGCTATTCATGTAGTCGTAGCTTGGCCACTCCTGCAAAGACGTTTCGTTTATGTAAACGGCTATTCAACAAACTGGAATTTGACGAACACGGATTATGCTTATACTATTCGCCTGTTCTTTTTGTTGTATATCACAACGGTTACAATTGAAACAAGAACAATCACAGCATTTGCGGCAATGGTTCCCGCCCAAGTCATAGTCATGGTGCCGAAGATAGGGGATGCCGCATTGAACATGGTGTGGAATAATACGCACATAAACACACGGCCTTTCCCTGATATTTTGTAGATTGCCCCGTTGAAAAACCGAAACGCAATGAGTTGAACTGCAAACATCCAAAAGTTAATGAGTCCCTCTCCGTGATTCGTCCCCGGAATGAAGAAGAGAGGGATATGCCATAAAATCCAAATGATTCCAACAAAAACAGAAGACAAAACAAAACCGTATTTTTTGTCAAGCTCAGGCTGCAATATGTACATCCAGCCAGCTTCCTCCAAGCCACCGATAAAAAGATTACCAAGCAGAGAAAGGAAGAACGTATAAAATGGAAGCACCATTTCCGTGCGGCCTGAAACTGCAATATGTATCAAAAAATACAGTGCAAGTCCTGCAACAACGAACAAATAGAGAGATATGCTATTTTTGACATAAAAAACAGTTCTCAACCATTCCTTGAAACCTGCTATTTTGTTATTTTTCTTTAGAACGATATATGAAGCAATAGCGGGCGACAAAATATAGATTGTAAAAGGGATATTCATCCCGAATTGCTGTAACGAGTGAACCCAATTGTGAACCGAATATCCGAATTGCCCAAGAGCAATCAAAGCACCTGACACAAGATAGGCTATGCAAAATGTCAGCATCGTAAATTGTACTGTGATTTTTTTGTCTGTCACAATTTCTTCACCTCACATTTTAAAGTATACATTAAATTTTAACGGATTGACGCTTTGACTTTTATCACCTAATGTTTGCTTTCTGCTATCAAAGTTGCGCTCCGCACAAAATATAAATAATCTCCATTACAAATTCTAATTTATCGACTTGTTTCTAAGCCCAATTATCGCACTATTTCGTGGTACAGTTATTTTTTCGGTACTTCATTACTTCCCAACTTATTAAACTAAACGACTGTTCGTTAAGTACATCTCTTCTCAATCTTCACGAAACAAATAAAAATGTTATTCCACAATCTGGCCCTTTAACGGAATAAGGAATGATTATTGTTTCCCTTCTGATAGCTTTCTATATAATGAAGCCCTAGACACATTTGTAATTTCACAAATTTGATTTACAGTCATACCTCCTTCTTTATATAGCTTTACTGCATAATTCATTCCTGCGTGATTTTTATGATATTTCTTTAACCGGCCTTTAAACTTGCCTTCTTTCTTAGCCAGCTCAATCTCTTCACGTTGACGCATACGGATAAGATCTCGCTCTAATTGATTAACACCAGCCATTACCGTAATTAAGAATTGACTGTATGGATTATCTTCTGATAAATCTAGCCATGAATCCTTGAGTGATTTTAAGCTTGCCTTTTTACTTCGTATTAAATCAATCAATTCAAATAAATCCTGCGTACTTCGAGTGAACCGAGTTAAGTCTGTAACATAAATAATGTCACCTTCACCTAAATCTTCTAACATTTTTTGAAGTTGCTCACGATTCTTCGTTGCTCCAGAAACTTTTTCCTCAAAAATAATATTCATTCCTATTTCGTTGAGTTGCTGAAATTGCCTTGAAGGATTCTGGCTAGTCGAACTGACACGTATATAACCGATTTTCCGCAAAATATCACCTCGTTTTCGAGACAAGTCTTATGAGACGCTCTTAACTATGATTTTATCAGTCTGCAACACTTGTATCAATAGAGTACACTCTATTGATATATAATTGAACCAATTAACTGAATATTTACAGAAATGAGATGATACTGTATGAAAATGGCGAGAGGTAGAGAATTGCTTACACCGGAACAGCGACAAGTCTTTATGCAAATTCCTGAAGATGAGTGGGTGCTAGGAACCTACTACACTTTTTCCAAACGAGATTTAGAAATTATAAATAAGCGAAGGAGAGAAGAAAACCGTTTAGGATTCGCCGTTCAATTAGCCATTCTTCGGTATCCCGGTTGGCCGTACACTCATATCAAAAGCATCCCAGATTCAGTCATACATTATATATCGAAACAAATCGAAACAAATCGGTTCTACTCCATCTTCGCTTAGTCTTTATCCTCAAAGAGAAAATACACTTTGGGATCATTTGAAAGAAATTCGTAATGAATACGACTATGTAACTTTTACTCTAAAAGAATATCGAATGACATTTAAGCACCTTCATCAATTAGCTTTGGAAAATGGTGATGCCATTCATCTACTACATGAATGCATAGATTTTCTAAGAAAAAACAAAATCATAATGCCTGCTATCACTACACTTGAAAGAATGGTGTGGGAGGCAAGAGCAATGGCTGAAAAGAAGCTATTTAATACGGTTAGTCAATCTCTGTCAAATACGCAAAAAGAAAAACTTGAAGAGATCATTCATCCATCCGAATCTAATAAAACTATATTGGGGTGGTTAAAGGAACCACCGGGTCATCCTTCACCCGAAACATTTCTAAAATTAATAGAACGACTTGAATATATACGGGGAATGGAATTAGAAACGGTACAAATTAGTCATTTGCATCGCAATCGCTTGTTACAGCTATCTCGCTTAGGTTCAAGATATGAGCCTTATGCATTCCGTGACTTTCAAGAAAATAAACGTTATTCGATATTAACCATCTATTTATTACATCTTACTCAGGAGTTAACGGATAAAGCTTTTGAAATTCATGATAGACAAATACTCAGTCTCCTATCAAAAGGCCGCAAGGCTCAAGAGGAGATTCAAAAACAAAACGGTAAAAAGCTGAATGAGAAAGTTATACACTTTACGAACATCGGACAAGCTTTAATCAAAGCAAAGGAGGAAAAATTAGACGTTTTTGAGGTTTTAGAATCCGTTATTGAATGGAATTCTTTCGTCTCTTCGGTGGTAGAAGCTCAGGAGCTTGCACGTCCTGTCGACTATGATTATTTAGACTTACTACAAAAACGATTTTATACACTTAGAAAATATACGCCAACGCTATTAAGGGTATTGGAATTTCATTCTACAAAGGCAAATGAACCACTTTTACAAGCTGTGGAGATTATTCGAAGAATGAATGAATCTGGGAAGCGAAAAGTACCTGATGAATCACCTGTGGACTTTATCTCGAAGTGTTGGAAAAAACACTTATATGGGGATGACGGTACAATTAATCGTCATTATTATGAAATGGCTGTTTTAACAGAACTAAGGGAACATGTTCGTGCTGGTGATGTATCCATTGTGGGCAGTAGACAATATAGAGATTTTGAGGAATATTTGTTTTCGGAAGATACATGGAATCAAACGAAAGAGAATACGAGGTTATCAGTTAGTTTATCATACGAAGACTATTTGACAGAGAGAACCAGCAGCCTTAATGAAAGACTGAAGTGGTTGTCTGCCAATTTTAATAAATTAGATGGGGTTTCTCTTGAAAAAGGAAAACTGTCAATTTCACGCTTAGAAAAGGATGCTCCAGAAGAAGCAAAGAAATTTAGTGCAAGTCTTTATCAAATGCTACCAAGAATAAAATTAACCGATTTACTTATGGATGTTGCATATATAACAGGATTTCATGAGCAATTCACTCATGCTTCTAATAATCGAAAACCAGATAAAGAAGAAACAATTATTATCATGGCTACCCTTTTAGGAATGGGAATGAATATTGGATTGAGTAAGATGGCTGAAGCCACACCAGGGCTTACATATAAGCAACTAGCCAATGTGTCTCAATGGCGCATGTATGAAGACGCAATGAATAAAGCCCAAGCCGTATTAGTAAATTTTCATCACAAATTACAATTGTCTTCCTATTGGGGAGACGGTACAACTTCTTCGTCAGACGGAATGAGAATGCAGCTAGGTGTTTCATCTCTACATGCAGATGCAAACCCACATTACGGAACTGGAAAAGGAGCCACCATCTATCGATTTACGAGTGATCAATTCTCTTCTTACTACACAAAAATTATTCATACTAATTCAAGGGATGCAATTCATGTTTTGGATGGTTTATTACACCATGAGACGGATCTAAACATCGAAGAACATTATACAGACACAGCAGGTTACACAGACCAAATTTTCGGATTAACCCATTTATTAGGATTTAAATTTGCTCCAAGGATAAGAGATCTATCGGACTCAAAATTATTTACAATAGATAAAGCAAGTGAATATCCAAAACTAGAAGCTATTTTACGTGGACAAATAAATATAAAGGTCATTGAAGAAAATTATGAAGATGTTTTGCGATTAGCCCATTCAATAAGAGAAGGAACAGTCTCAGCATCCCTTATTATGGGGAAATTAGGTTCTTATTCAAGACAAAACAGCTTAGCTACAGCCTTACGTGAAATGGGGCGAATAGAAAAAACAATCTTTATTCTTAATTACATTTCGGATGAATCTCTAAGAAGAAAAATACAAAGAGGATTGAATAAAGGAGAAGCCATGAATGGACTGGCAAGAGCTATTTGCTTTGGAAAACAAGGAGAGCTTAGGGAACGAACCATACAGCATCAATTGCAAAGAGCCAGTGCTTTAAACATAATTATCAATGCCATCAGTATTTGGAATACCTTACATCTAACAAAAGCAGTTGAATATCAAAAACAGTCAGATAGTTTTAATGAAGAATTATTGCACCATATGTCACCTCTAGGTTGGGAACATATTAATTTACTTGGAGAATACCATTTTAATTCAGAAAAAATGGTCTCGTTAGATTCTTTAAGACCATTGAAACTTTCTTAACGTTGTTAAAAATGGGGGAATCGGCTTGAAAATGGGCTTAGCGTTGTAAATCCGCATTTTCCTGACGGGACCCCATACAGAGAATTTAAAGAAATAATTTGCAGATTAAATAACATACATAAAAACCTCGCCATTTTGATAAGGTGGTGAGGCTTTTTAATGCATAAAGAAAAGACACCCAAAGGTGCCTTTCTTATATATACATGTAATTGTTTAGATTGAAAAAGCAAAATGATAAACGCTTTGTAAATTATTTGACTTAATAGAGTTTGTTCTTCCTGGTTCATTGTAGTAGTAAAGATCTACAATGTCGTATCTGTGTGTAAATCTTCCTACACTAGCAATTTTATCTCCATATGCTGGTGGTAATGAAGCAGTACCTGTGAATTTACCGTTTTCTCCAACTACACATTTAATATCCATTTTCCCTGGTTTGATATGAGCATCAAAAAAGATATAGAAAGTAGTTCCAGCAGGAGCTTTATTACCTTGTGCATCATAAGCAGTACCTGTAAACGTTGTAAGACCGCCATTCCCTTGACTGTATACGCGATATCTATAACCATCACCGTAATTGATATACTCATTTTTACCTACGTTTGTTACTTCAACTTTTTCTACACGAGCATCATTTTCTTCTGTAGCAGCAGATGCATCTTTCGGCATTACAAAACCAGTTAAAACTAAAGAAAATAGCATGATTGACATTAATAACTTTTTCATAATTCACCCTTCTTTTTCTATTATTTGTAAAAAGATTTCATGTACAATAATATAACTTAATATCTAGTTTATCAAATGTTTTTTGGGAATAATTATCCAATATGCATAATTGCATTAAAGGTGTTTTAAGTACTTTATCTTGTTTACAAAAAAAGACACCCAAAGGTGCCTTCCTCCGACTTGAACCACTTTAATTTTAATAATATAGTTCTAAGTTTAAAACTATAGGGATTTGTAAGTAGTTTTTACGAAATTATGAGTGTTTTTTATTTTGTATTTCAATAAGTTCATCTGGTATCATTTTTGTATAATATTCTTTTTCGGTTAGTTCGAATATAAATAATGCCTTTTTCCAGTTATAAACAACATCTTCTACATTGTGTTGTTTAATCTTTAATAAACACTGACCTTTTAAATAGAATAGTTCACCTAATAGGTATAAAGTATTTAGATTAATTGCTAATTTGATGCCCTTATCAATGTATTTTATTGCCTCTTCATGTTGATATGTGGAGGTCAAAGTTTTTGCTAAATTGAAAATGATTTTTAATTTAATTTCTTTATCTCTAGGAAAATCTAACTTATTAAAATTAGTTAAACATCTTTTTGATATAGTAATACTTTTTTCATATTCTTTATTTTCCCCATGAAATATAGCCATTGTCTGCATAATATCTATTTCTCTTTCTGATAAAAAATCAACATTGGTTAAAGTTAGTTTTAATGCATTATTTAAAAGATTTAAAGCAGTTTTTATGGATCTGTTCACCTCAAATACAGCAATTGCTTCATGCCATAGGAGAAATTGTTTATCTTCTTTTGCCTGGGAATTTTTTTCATCTTTCTCTTTTTTCACAATTTCATAAAGTTCTTTATATTGTTTTTGCTTTAAGCAATCTTTTATTACGTATTTTACATTTTCTATATATTTTAATTTTTTGTTTTTAGTTAATGCAAATATATTATTTGGATCAACACCAAGTCTTTCTGATAATTGATATAGCAATATGCTAGATGGATAGATTACACCTTTTTCGATTTTGCTAATTTGACTTTGTGAACATATTCCATGACATAATTTGGATTGAGATATATTTTTTTTAATTCTAAGTTCTTTAATGGTAATACCCAAATCATTAAATTCCATTTTCGACACCTACTATTTAGCACTTTATTAGTATAATAATATTCCCTAACCTTAATGTGAAGTAAAATTAATATAGTTTCAAGTATTGTTTGTTGAAAGGTCTTACCGTGTTATAAGATAGCAAGGCTTTTTTAGTATGTACAAAAAGAAAAGACATAATTAATTTTATGTTCTTTTCTTGAGTTAGGATCATTAAGGTCCTCCTATATGTATGAGATTTGTTGTGCCTATCAATATATATGCTGTAGATAATTATAACATCAAAATTAATTGTAATAGAATACTGCATCGAAAAGAACACGTATTAAATTAAACAAAAGCGTTATTTTATAGCAATGTGAAAAGAGCATACAGCAAATGTGTACTCATAACAATCTAGATTATTTTAAGGACCATGATATATCATCAAGGGCTTTATAAATATAACTATACATGCGGTAAAAGAGATACCTTGGATTGTATTTTTGTTTCCATTTCATAAAACTCACCTCTCATACAAATAGTTTAATTATATTATACAGTCATTAATTTTAATATTAAGAAAACTAGGTATGAATTAAGGTAAATTTAAACAAAATAGTTATTTGAAAAAAAGACCTCTTATGGAAAGATAAGAGGTCATCAAAAAGATGTTGTATTTGAAACACGTGATGTTTCACAAAGGAATTATAACATACATCCATATATTACGTATATATAATATTTAAGGCGAAATGAATAAAAGTATACAAAATCCTTATTTAAAAACAAAAAGCCCTAGAGTTAGGGCTCTAGGGCTTTTTGTTTTGGTATTCTCACATGGTTCTTCAAAAAGAATAGAACATACTGAAGATAACATGTGAATGTTTCATAAATGTATCGAAAAAGTGAACAAAATTGCTATTGCAGAAGATGCAGAAATGAAGTTTCTAATACGTAAGTACGTGAAAGGTATTATTTCCAATGGATAAAATGCGCATGGGACACCTAATCATTATTTTATAGGAGGAAAAGAATATGTTATGAACTCGGTTGAATGAAAAAATGACAATTTTACTTTTAGAGTCATTTTGAACAAAAACGCTATTTTAATCGAAAGGGGAATGGACATGAACAACGACTACTACATTACTCCAGAAGATTTCAAACGAGCAGAAGTGAACGGCATCAGTAATGACACTTTGCGTCAGCGCGTATATTCATACGGCTGGCCAAAGGAAATAGCGATTACTAAGGCAGTTTCAAAAGGGACGGGTTGGAAAGAATACAAGGACATAGCCGAGGAACACGGGATTTGCTATAGAACATTTGCAGATCGTAGGAAAAGAGGCTGGGATCCGCACGAGGCAGCAACAAAATCGGTAATAGGTAATAAAGAAGCGATTAAGATTGCTAGAGCAAGCAAAGCAGATACGGTATTCACTGATGAACAGGTACAGCGAGCAAAGCGTAATGGTATTTCACGAGAATTGCTATGGTGCAGAGTAAGGCGCTGGAAATGGGATGTAGAAACAGCTATCAATACACCAACACTAACACCATCGGAAGCGGAGTCACGGGGATATCAAGCGAGTTCTTTCAATTATAGAGGAACAAGCGCATTTTGGAATAAGAAACGAGCATAAAGGGAAATGGGGAAATGATTGAACAAGTGGATATTGCAGAGAGGCAGTTATCAATATTTGAAATGGATGAAACAAAAATTAAGCTGTATGAAGTCTTGGAAGCTAATGGCTACCATCACGAGATTAGGAGTTATTACCTACACAATGATTACATGGGCGAGGTTAAATACTTCTTCATTAGAACAACTGACGACATGATTATCGACATGTGCTTGAGTCAGTTTCCAGAAGTATTTACGGTGTACGAGGGATTCAGTGAAGTGGAGATCCAGAAGATATACAAAGGGAGATTACAATAAAAATTTCATTTTGTAGAGAAATTAGGTGAAAAACAATCATGTTAACTTGGATAACAATTGGTGTACTTATTTATTTGGTAATTGGAATAGGGTTATTAGTTTGGTCAGTAACTACTTCTTCTTGGGGAGGATTAATACTACATTTCGCAATCCCGATTATACTATTTTGGCCTTACTTTATTATTAGAAGTTTATTCGATAGATAAAAGAGCAGCTAGCAAAAGCTAACTACTCACCCAAGAAAAACAGAGGAAAGATAACCATGTGCCTACAGTATTGATGGAATATTTAGTTTTATTCAGGGGGGTAGAAGGAAATGAAGAAATTCGGGATGACGTTTTTCATAGTAAATGCTCTCATAGCGTATTTGTTCGCTGTGTTGGTTTATATAGAGGTTCTTCCTGTTACAAGAGAAATAGTAACCATGTTATTAGTTGTTGTTGGATCATGCTTCCTTAGCTTTAGTGCGAATATAGGTGAAGATAAATGAAAATGGTTCGTAGGCGTGCGGTTATTCGATTAGAAAAGCAAAGGAAAAGTGAAGATAGATTTAGTGCGGTTAAATGGGAAGTACACATAAATTTAGGTAAACGCAACTATACGACTAGGGTGATGTTGGGTGCATATCAAGACATGCAATCTATAAAAAATAAAGTAAATGAGATTACAACAAAATAATCCTTTTAATAGAAAGTGAGGTTAAAAGAGTGGAAGGCAATGTAAATCTATTGGGCGCAGACGGAATGTGTGGAATGGAGTTCACAGGAAATAAGGTTAAGGTTTATAACGGTGAAGGGCATGTAATAGAGAGTATGACTACAAGGGAGCATGTTCAGGAAGTTATTGATTTTCTTGAAGAGTGTAAGAAAGAAATGGAGGAATAAAAATGGGACTAGGAAACCACGGAATGGCATTTGAAAAACTTATTAATCTAGCGAATGAAATGTATCAAAGAGTTGGAGTGGCGCTTATAAACAAGCGTCCGACTCCTGTGAGGGTATTAAAAAGTAAAGGTGGCCGTGTGCTAAGTGGATTCTATGAAGCTAAGAGTACAGTAGACTATGACGGTGTGTATAAGGGCCGAGCTATCGCATTTGAAGCGAAATCTACAGAGAATTCTGGGCGATTTGATTTAAAGAACATCGCGCAGCACCAATTAGATTACCTGGAGAAAGCAGAGAAGATGGGAGCAATTTGCTTCTTCCTTATTGAATTTAGCAAGGACAAGTCAGTGTTCATAGTACCACTAGTAGTGATTCAATCTTACGTGAGGATGTCACAACAGCCAAAAGGTAAGAAGTCGATACCAAGAGCAGACTTTGATATTTACGGGTACTTAGTAGAACAGACAGAACGAGCGCCAGTTGATTACCTGCAATATGTAGATGAAGCAGTAGCGCCAGCTATGTTTGATGGAATGATTCAATTTGATCAGGACCATCAAAAGGTATCGAATAACATTGAAGCAGCAAAAGAGAAGATGATCAGTAAGACACGCAAGTTATTAAAGGCTTAATGGATAACGGAACCATGCAGGGTGGATGGTGGGGGCTACTCGCTATGCATGTTTCCCTTATTCAACAAAGAGATATTAAAATTTCACGTACCTGATGTGAATGTAAAAACCAAAATTCGAAATAGGGGGATTACAGATGGAGCAATTAGCATTCTTACCAGTAATGGACAAAGAAATGGAGAAGAAGATGCAAAAGGAAGTTGTCAGCATTCTAAAAGAGTATCGCGCCTTAAAAGCACGTTTTGAGAATGAAGTGGAGCAGCAGGAGGGAATTAGTCTATTTCCTGAGATAAGGAATACAAGACATGTTAGTAATATCAAATTCAAACAGATTGATAAGGCTTTACAATACGTTTTAGATTATGACGAGGCGGAGATTATCAAGATGAAGTATTTGAATGGTGAGAAGTTAAAGGATAGTTTTATCTACACTGAGTTATCAATGAAGAAAGATCATTTCTATTATAAGAAGAAAAATGCTATTCGATTAATCGCAACTTCATTGGGTATGATTTGAAGATATAGAAAAATAGTGCATTATGTAATATTTGTATGTTAATATATTATAGTTATTTATTTCTAATATATTAATAGGGAGATTAAAGTATGTTTAAGAAAATGAATCTATTATCAGTTTTATTTGTAAGTATATTGATTTTACTTACAGGGTGTGGGGGCTCTTCGGTAGCTTTTAAAAAGGGAGACAAGTACAAGGAAAGTGATGGACGTAGATTTATAGAAGTAGTAGAAGATAATGAATGGAAAATGCACGAAAAGAAAAATCGTACTAATGAATATGCTTTATATAAAGTTGAGGAAACTGAATATAAGGCTGGGGAGTATGCTGTTGTATCATTATCTTTGAAAAAGCAATTTGGTAAAAGTGATCCTTTGCGTCTGTCATCTGGCCCTGAGAAATATTTAGTAGCACTTACTGATAACGGAATGTCTATTGGAAGGGTAGATTTTGATATGAATAATCATTGGGGAAAATTCCAAAAGAATTTTAAAGAAGCTGAAGATAAGGAAGCTTTTTTAAAGGAAGTTGCTGAAAAGCTTAATTATAAATATGAGAAAACAAACTAAATAGTACATATAGAGTAGAGTCATTATATTGATTCTGCTCTTTTTATATTTAAAAACGTCGACAAAACGCCGATAAAAAAGGGGGAATTTTAGAAATGAAAATAACGTTAAATTATATGTACAAGCCCTTTGACAACAGCATAACGAAGAGGATTAGTACACCTATAAGTGAAATGTTCTTATGCGAGAATGTCACGGTAACGTATACCGCATAGTAGGGCGGGCAAGGTGGTAAGAACCCGCGTTAAGACGAAAAGACCAATGAATGTATTACGATGACATATTCCAGTGTGGCGGGTGTGAAATAACTCGCATTCGTCATGCTGTTTCTAATTTATGTTTATCAATCAGCTCGGAACGCGTCCTCTGGGTTGATAATAAATATAAGTCTATTACTCTCTAATATGTCGGTTCTTGAAAATGGAATGGGGGTGGTTGCTCATGATTGAGTGACACTTGCATTCTAAAAATCTAAAAAGTATACGTGATCTCGTACATTAGTAATTACTCACGATTCTTATTAATGACCAAAACGAGGGCAAAGAGTTCCACTCTTTGTTTGAGCCAATACAGCGGAAACATTCCCCTTCCGTCCCTCTAGTGTATTGGTTCAAACAAGGCGTCGGAAGAAACACATACGTCTTGATATAAATCCTTTATAATTCGATCTCGGCTTGCAAAGGCAGTAGCAGAAGTATAAGCCAACAAATAACAGAAGGTAGGCACCGGGTTCACGATACACGAACATAAAAGACAGGGTTCGACTCCCTAATGCTGTTATTGCTCTACGGAGTACAAACGAGAAGAGAAAGAAACATATGAGTGCTGAAAGAGATACAGGAAGCTCTTGCTCTTCTCCCAGTCACCGAACGTAAAGCGCGTAGCTAAAAGAGCTAGAAAATTACATGATGCGGTGGCTTGGAGAAGGTTGAGAGTACTCAGCCTTAATCTAAGAGAAACTTTGCCATTTGTTTTCTCTCTTCCATCCCCTTGAAAGAAAGCTGTCACTTCGGTGGTGGTTTTTTTGTTTATTCGAATGAAAGGATTATGATGATTCTTGTCGAATAATAGGTATAGAAAAGAAAGGGGAGAGGAATAATGCAACTAACAAAAAAAGAAAGATTAGCATTAGTGAATCAATATTTAATTTTGGAGAAACTTTATCCGAATGAAGAAGAGTATTATAAAACAATGCGAATAGCTTTAGAAAAAGGATATACTAAACATTACTCAGAAAACATTAGATTTATTGAAGATGAATTATCAGAGCATCAGTGTGAAGAAGTTATCGAAGTGCTCAAGATGCACAGGGCACTTAACTGGTCCTATGATAATTTAGAGGATAAAGAAGATGTGGAAAAAGATGACCTTAAATTCGACGGATTCGATTTGAATGATGAACACGAGGCTAAATATGCTGATTATGCAAAATACTATATGCACGATTTGAATTTTTACGTTGATGTAAGAGCAGAAAACGATTATGAAACGTATAATAGTCATCGTTCTATGCTTAGTAAGTACAGAAGAATGTTATCAGTTTGGAGAGGGATTGAAAACCCAAACGAACTAACAATACAAGAAATTAAAGATATATTAAATGCGTAATTAAGGAAAGCATCCATAACGGGTGCTTTTTTCTTTGTTGTATAGAAATTACACATTAAACCAGTGAAATTTTGAATGAGACAAGCATATACTAATAACTGAACACGACATATTCATTCTTTATAATCGTATCGGACGAGCACCTTATAGGGCTTTTTTTTTATTGCACATAAGGAATTCCCAAACATACAATATCGAGTCAATGCCAACCAACTTATTCCTTTTCCGAGAGTTATATATATTCCGCTATAAAGCTCTTTTATGTTGCGCCATTAGAACGGGCAGGGCATTGTCGTATATTTAATACTCAGAGGCTTAGGGCACTTTATAGTGTTCTTTTTTTATTGAACAAAATGGACATTTGGATTAAAGGATATCTATATAAATAGGTAGAATCTAATTAGTTGGTTCACATTTTAATCCAAGGGGTACAAATTCGATGCGGCGTGAAAAGGATTTGTTGAAACAATGGAAGGCGGATCTGCAAGCTATTCAAGAAGAGAAAAGGCTGAAGAAGAAGGCTAAGAAAAAGAATAAGAAATATAGCGTTCCTGGTAATACAGCTGACTTCATGGATGGTAAAAATACTTATCGTAAAGAGAATGGGGTATGGAAGCAAAGAAATAAATAATATGAGGATAAATAAGTTGATAGCAATTATTGTGGGCGCTACCGTGATCTAGGTGGCGTCTTGTTTGTTGTTAAAGAAAGATAAGGGAGGAGGAACTTCTTCCATTTGTTTTTATTTCTCCCTATTAGATAAGTTAACTATGGATAAATTTATAAAACATATTTTTTGAATTATTTAATACAAATATATATAATTATACCGATGTTAATATATTAACTAGTTAAAAATGGGGAAAGAAAAATGAAAATTAAATTTGATGTGGTTAAAGATGAAAATTTTGATTTTACTTTATTAGAAACAAAATTGCTGAAAACTTTTAAAGAAGTGGATAATGTAGCAATAGTTGAAAAGATTGAAGATAAAATTTTTGAAAAAGATGATGTTCCAACCCATTTGGCGGAGATTACTATTAATGTTACAGGAAAGAATATCGGATATAGATCAGTTTCAGCTAGTATATTTATTGTTCTAGAAAGTCTATCAATGAAGCTATTCAATATTAATATTAGTATACATTAAGCATCCGACAAGGGTGCTTTTTTCTTTGCTATATAGAAATTACACATTAAACGTGAATTTATACGAAATGATTGTTGTTAAGGAAAGATAAGGGGGAAATAAAAAAAGAGAGCTAATGCCCTCTTTTTTAGCGGTACGGTAATTAATCGCAGATTGGTATTCCGAGCAATCTTAGAGCTAATGCTACTTGAAGAGAAATCTCTAATCTAGCAATTTCAATACCAGCTACTGAGAGAACTAAAAAAGGTTGTCCGTTTACAAACACAACGCAACTATCCATGGTTACGCCTCCTTTCTAGTAATCTACTATAGTATATGTATAAATCATTAATGTGTAATAGTTTGATTAATTGATTTAATGTAATTGATAGATTAGCCCATTTAAAAAAAACAAATGGACATAACGGTTGAAAATTGAGAGATGAGATAGACTTGCAAATTGAAATATAATTACTCTAAAACATAGACTAGTAAACAAGCTGTTTTCACCTTTTATTCATAGAATATGATGAATTCTATTTTTAGAGGAGGGAATCATATCTATGGGATGGAATAATAATTTTGGACATTCTCGAGATTGTAATAGATTTTGGGATGATTTAGTATTTTGCGGATGCGGTCGTAGACGCAGAAGAAACGATTTTAACGACTGTCATTGTAGACGCGATTGCGATTGTGATGAGTGTCGTCGTAGACGTGATCATGAACGCGATCGTGATCATGATCATGGTGAACATCGAGATTGGTAAAATCTTTTGAAAGAGTGCATATCTTAATCGCACTCTTTTTTATTATGTTTTTATTAGTACTTATTAACTCGAAGGATACCGTTTCAATTTGATTGAACATCTAACAAAACAAACGAACACAAGGAATAAAATAACGTCCTAATTAGGTCTACTCTTTTAGGATTTGTTTTGTTTACATTTTAGACATAATTTAAATTCTTGTTTTATAAGTTCTTCAATGTCCTGTTTACATGTACGGAAAAGTAATGGTATTATTGGCTTATAGTTAATTTCCGGACACTTATACGGACAAAGGGGAGACATTAGATGATTCTTGGGTATGCTCGTGTATCTACACAGGAACAAAACTTAGCAAGACAACTCAAACAGTTAAATGATTATGGATGTGATTATGTATTTGAGGAGAAAACAAGTGGGGCAACAACTGATAGGCCAGAATTATTACGCATGTTGGACAATTTACGTGAGAGTGATGTAGTTGTTGTTACTGATCTAACTCGAATTAGTAGGAGTACTCAAGATTTATTCAAGCTTATAGAAACAATTAAAGGAAAAGGTGCATCGATTAAATCGATAAAAGATACTTGGTTAGATACAACAAGTGAAAATCCATACAGCACTTTCCTACTTACCGTCATGGCTGGTGTTAATCAGTTAGAGCGTGACCTAATTCGAATGCGACAAAGAGAGGGTATTGAACTAGCCAAAGAACGTGGTGTTTATAAGGGGCGCCCCAAGAAATATGACGATGATAATCCTAATATGGAACATGCTTTAGATTTACTTGCGAACCGAGAGACGAATAAGTTTACAGTAAAAAAGATATGTGAAGTTACTGGTGTAAGTCGCACGGTTCTTTATGAAAGAGCGAAAGAAAAGGGAGTTATGTAGATTTTAAAGTAGCCAATCCGCTTCTTTTTTATTTTTCATTTAAAAAGGAACCATAATAGGCTCCTTAATTCGATTCAGAAGTTGTGTAGTTTTTCTTAATGATATCTTTTATGTTGATAATTAAGGATATAAGGAATCCAGCAGCTAGGATACCGTTTACCCAGTAATATGTATTCCCTGATGAAAATTTGTTATAAAAGGAATCAACATTATAATATACTAATCCTGCTGAAATGACGGTTGAGATTACTAACGTACTAAAACTTTTCATATTTTCCACTCCATTTCTGAAAAACAAGATTCTTACAAAAATTATACAGCGAAATTTATAGATTTAAAATGAAATATAAAGGAATTACCGTGAATTGGGGGAATATGCCAGGCAGCGAATTCGCTGCTTTTTAATTTGCATATAAAAAAGGAAACCACAAAGGCTCCCTTTTATATTACGCTGTCTTATAATTTTTATTTTTAATCCTATTTTTAGTATCCATAAATGCGGCGAATGTAGCTATAGCACCACCTAAATAATAGACTTGGAATTTGTGGTCAAAAGCTAATCCTGTAATGAAATTGTAGCCGTATATAAAACATGTAATACCGAATAACCATAACATGAATTTCAAATCTTTTAAGCTCAATCTATAATTCTTAATTTTTTTCCACATATGTATCAACTCCTATTGTTATGAGGTTCTGTAGTTTTTCTTTTTGAAATCTCGCATGTTGAGGATAAAGAATAGAAGGAAGATAACAGCTCCGATGCCATAAATCCAGTAGTATGTGCGCCCTGTTGTGAATCCGTTATAGAAGGAATAGGCATTCCAAATTACAAGAAGTACTGAACAGACAGTAGAGACCATTAATGAGCCAAAACTTCTCATGATTTTCACCTCGATTCAAAATGTTAGAACTTATTTATAATTTTACATTTAAATAAATAGATTTACAAGAAGAGGAATAAAAGAAAGATACCGTTGGAGTTCGGGTCCTTTTCAAAAGTGATGATGTCTTCTCGGATTAGGAAAGAGAAAAACACAAAAATATAATACAATGAGTTTCAGAGAATTTCAATACTAAATTAGGGATTACCGCGAGGTGGTGAATATGGCTAGGCAACGAAGCCCAGATCGTGACAAAGCATTTAAAATATATAAAGCAAGTAAAGGTGAGAAGCCACTTATTGATATTGCAGCTGAGTTAAACCTCAAGCCTTCGCAAATCAGGAAGTGGAAATCACAAGATAAATGGGATGAGCAAATGAATGGTAACGTTACTATTGCGAAAAGGAGCGTTACTAATGTTAAAAATCCCAAAACGAAGGAAAAACTAAAAGAGATTTTAGAAGATGAAGAGCTGACCGAAAAGGAACGGCTCTTTTGTTTGTATTACGTGAAATACTTCAATGGTACGCAAGCTGCATTAAAGGCTGGTTATTCCAAAGATGGCGCTCACGTACAGGCTAGTCGATTGTTAAGGCGTGAACGAGTTTCTTCCTATATAAAAGAGCTTAAAGGTGAGTTGATTGAAAATGTATTTGTTGAAGCAATAGATGTCCTGAAAGAGTACATTAAGATCGCTTTTGCTGACATTACTAACTATGTGACTTTTGGGCAAAGAGAAGTTGAGTTTCAAGATGACGAGGGAAATCCATTCACTAGAATGATGAACTTCGTTGATTTACAAGAGGCTGACATGGTTGATGGTTCTATAATTACTGAGGTAAAGCTAGGAAAAGATGGTGTGTCAGTTAAGCTTGCTGACAAGATGAAAGCCCTAGATAAATTGGCACAGTACTTTGATTTAGTTCCTGACAACTTTAAACGCCAAATTGAAGAGGAACTAAAGCTCATCCAGTTTTACCAGAATGATTTAAACTCTGCCAAACTATTAATCAATGTTACTCACGACAAAGTAGTAACAGATTTTTCATCAGCGACAAGTGTACAAATTGCATTTTTAAAGCCTGATTGTAAGCGAGTATTCCAAGATGTACAGAATGTAAATCAAATGCAGGGTAAGTACTATGTTGTTTTAAGTACACAAACTCTGATTGCCTATGGTAATGTCATTGCACAATTGAGATTTACTTTCCCGAATAACAAAGTAATTGAAACTTGTAAATTCGCATTTACAGTAGATGAATCAATAATGTCTGATGATGCGATGAAATCTACAAATGAATTTCCAGTAATCCAAAAAGCTATTGAAGCAGGTAAGAAGCTTGAAGGTGTAGATATTGATGGCATTATTGCAGCTGGCGAATTAGCAAAGGGAGCAGTTAAAAAATCAGGCGACACTATGACAGGTCCCCTTAAGATGACTGTACCCGCCGCGGGATCTGTAGGTTACGGGTTCCAAGACACCGCAGGAAATGAAACTTCAAGGGTTGTCTCAGTAGCAAACGGAAATGTTGTGTGGCAGGACAGAAAAAACTTGATAGATGTGCTTACGTATAACCCTACAAATAAGACGCTTACTATGCAAGCCAACACCAACCTCATGAAGAAAACAGGGGACACTATGAGCGGTGACTTCACTATCGATCGTCCTAATGATACTACTCATAGAAATATCCGATTCCATACGAATAATGTTGTTGATGTCTAAACACATCAGGAAAATTTCTAGCATACGACCAAGTAGGAGGAAACGGTATATGGGAATACGATAAGAATACTAAAGCGTTCAACGTAACAGCTCCGAACACTAATCTCCTAAAGAAAACAGGAGATACTATGAATGGAAACATAGGTATCGAAAGAGGTGAAGGAGAAAGGTCTATCATATGGTACAAAAATGGTGTAGAAAGAACTAAACTAGCTGACAATAATACTAGGACGATGTTATTTAATAGTGAAAACAACGAAATAGTTTGGACGTACGAGAAAGCCTCTAAAACTTTTGAGGTTAGGGCTACTAATACTAACTTGGTAACTAAGGTTAAAGACGGACGAGCTGTTTTAACCTTGACAGCTGATGGTATCGCTTGGGATGGAGCTACACCTAATGTAGCCGACAGACGAGGAAATACTGTAACTCTAAGGTTAGCTATCAACAGAAAAGTGGGCTCGACAGGAGATATCACATCAGTATTACCTGCTGATATGAGACCGACATTAAATGTTATACAGTCTTTTATTGCTAATGACGGAACCGCTGTAAGGGTAACGATAGAGAATAGCACAGGCAATGTGAGAATCGGAACAGAAGGTAAAAACATGTACGCTACATTAACCTACGTAGTCGACCAAGGGGGAATCTATATGGCAAAATACTACGGTTATTGTTACAACAATGAAGGGAAATACACTGAAATGATTCCCTTGGAAGAGAAACCAATCTATGAAAAGCAAACATTCTACCGAGAAGAAACCAAAGAGGTTACCACAGAAGAGAAACTTTGTGAGCTTCATCAATCAATTCAAGACGGTACTTACGTGCCAGATCAAGAGAATGAAGAAGTGCCAATTAGTAAATACGATTGTTCTGATTGTGTAATGGAACATGTAGAGTATGAAACTATTAAAGTACCATACGAGGAAGATGTTGTTATAGGCTATGAGCCTGACATTCCTGCAAATTGCTCTTTAGAGATTTGTCCAGATTTAATTTATGCTCCAGTATTTAAAGATGGTAAGTGGGTTAAAACGATTGAACCGAAACCTGAGGAACCAAAGCCTCAAGAACCTTCAGAACTAGAAAAAATAAAACAACAATTAACTGATATTCAGAAAGAACTCGAAGATATCAAAAATCAGAAACCGCCAACTCTTGATGAACCAGAAACGCCAATAGCATTTGCAGCACCTATACAAGATACACCAGATTATGAACACGAAATTAATAAAATAAAGCAAGTCATTCCGAATTTAGGAGAGCAAATTGTTGATTTGCATAGTAGAATAGCGGATTTAGAGAACAAAGAGCAGGTGTAATTAACTGGTCTTTTTTATTTTTAAAAAAGGAGCTGAACTAATGCAAGAAATTCAAGATTTAAAGCAAGAAATCCAACAAATTAAGTCAGATCAAAAGGATATGCAGCGTGATATTCGCAATCTAGAAACACGTACTACTGTCAACGAAAAGGACATTGTAAATATTAATAAGCTTCTCGATAAGATTAGCGCCAATACTACATGGATTCTCCGGATTATTATAGGAGCAATTGTAACAGCATTAATCGGATTGCTATTGAAGGGAGGTATATAAGATTTGCCGCTTACAAAAGAAAATATTTTAAAACGATTGCGCAACTGGAAAACATGGGTTGCGCTTTTTTCATGCCTTGGATTAATCTTGTCAGTCTTTGGAGTAACCGGATTCGAGGGGAACTTGGATAAGGTCGAAGAAGCTGTGTACTTATTTGGGATTGCTATGGGGGTTTGGACTGATCACGAAGAAAAAGGAGAAGATGCTTAATGAAAAAAACTTTTAAAATGGCTTCCTCTGCATTTATGACTTTATTACTTCTATTAAGCTTTACAACAGGGGCTTTTGCTGATAGAACGCTTATTATTGATGATTTACCTAAGATGCCATATCGTTATGGCGTAGGAGCATATGAGGGCGTTGTGGCACATAGTGTGGTTTATCTGTAGAAAAAGGATTGTGGACGCATAGCGATGTAACGCATCATCTTGGCGGTACAGATCATGAAGACCCAATTGATTACTTAAAATCTCATGGTGTATCAGAAGCTCAGTTTAGAGCAGATGTAAAACGAGCATACAATAATTCTAGTGTGGATGTTTCTGTACCTGAGAATCCATCTAAACCAGCGGAGGTTCCAACAGCTGTAACAGATAGAATCGCGTATATTGAAGGTTATAACGTGAACTTACGTAAAGGACCTGGTACAAGCTATTCTAAGGTTCGTCAGTTAAACAAACCAGAAGCTTATGTTGTATGGGAAGAAAAGGATGGTTGGTTAAATATTGGCGGTAAGCAATGGATTAAGAACGATCCATCTTATGTGAAATTTAGCAATAAAAGTACATTAGATTCTTCTATTGTAGGTAAGCGCGTTGTTTCCAAAGTTAATAACCTACGATTCTATAATACCCCATCTTGGCATGATAAATATGTTGCTGGTTCTGTAGATGCAGGATTAGGATTTATAATTGATGCGAAGATAAGTGTAAATGATTCGTATCAATATAAAGTGCATAATAGTCATGGGAAAGTTTTCTATATTACGGCTAGTGATACGTATGTGAATGTGCGTTAATTTAACAAAAAAGGCCACCTACCACAGGCGGCCTTTTTCGTGCTGTATGTAACATTATTTACTTGTTATTTTTTTCGTTTTTCAATTTTGTATGTTCATTTAACCAAATATCTATTAGATTTCTTAATGTAATAGTTTCTATTTCAAGAGGGATTTCGATTTCATCTTCATCATACTTATTAAATATAACAGTTTTATCTCTTCGAACATCTGCCCCAAAAATATTTGCACTTATTTTTTCATAATCACTTTTTTCATTTAAAACTTTATCTACAGTTTCTGCTATCCAATCACCGAATTCAGATACCTCTACATTTAAAAAAGCTTCTAAAATATCGAATTCCTTTGGTAGTCTAATAACTAAACTACCTGTACTAAGTAACTCAAATTTGTAATCCATATTATTTTCTCCCTTAAAAATTAAATTATCGACCTTGTCTTGGAAATGCAGAAATAATTTTACCATTACCATCTAAAAACAAACGAATAGGTAGGCCGTCTATCCCTACTCCATCATAGATATTAGTATTACCACCCATGTGAATTTTATTGCTGTATGCCTCGTTTATATTATCTACGATTTGTTGTGGATGCCAATCTTTAGGAAAAAAGGTAGAATAACCACCATTCGCCGCCTTAGGAATCCCATCCACTTCCACTTGGGCTTTGTATGCCCCATAATCATTAATTCTACGATCTGTTCCAGGGATTATTTTTCCGTGAGTATTCTCTAAAAACTCTGAGTGGTATCCAGTTGCTTCGCCTCTCCGGTTTATCTCCCCTTCAAGGATATGTTTAAGTGAGTTTGACCGGAAATTCTCAGTTTCTTGTAAACTAGATATGATTTCGCTAGTAGTGAGTGATGAAGTATGACTTTCATTAACAGGATTACTTCCGCTAGAACCAGCCTCGTCTTTAGCAAACTGATGAGTCGATAGTTTTTCTTCAGCTTTTCTAAAATCAGGTGTATCAAATACAGAGCGTATATTATTTCCACCAGCTAAAGCAAACTCATTGTGATTGCGATTGAATAAGGATGCAGCGTCTTGCAAGCTTTGATTAGCAGTTCGTGAAATCTCAGCTAATTTTGTGCCAGGGTTCAACATTGCAATTTTATCCACGCCTTTTGTTCCTAAGAATAGTTGTCCAACAGCCAATATAGTATGACCAGCCGCGCTTCCATACCATGCTGCACCACTATACGAGTCACCATTGGTAACGTCACGATTCCAAGAATCAGAAATTGTTTGTTTTATCGCATTAAACGTCTCGATTGGGTGAGAAACGGCTTCAATCGTGTTATTAAATGTGTCAATTGGATGGATAACTGCATCTGCAATCACCTATAGCGTCGCCCACGCCCTTTTTAAAGTGATAGGGGACACCTAATCCAGCTTTTTCAAAAGCAGATTCGATTTCATCATCTATAGTGTCTTTTATTTTATTCACATCTTTATAAGCTGCATCGATACCATGTTTAAATTTATCATATAAAGACTCATCGGAATTTTTTACTTTACTAAGATCCTCATAAGTTTCTTTGAGATCATGCCAAACTTTATCACGTAAAGATCCATCATTTTTCTCACTATTTAACGGACCACACATTGCTCCTTCTTCAAGATTTTTGTCATATGAAGCATCTGCGGTACGGAATTTTTCGGCAATTCGTTTCAAATCCTCTTCCACTTTTATAATAGAATTGATAGATGTAAAAGCTTTTGGTCTCGCATCGTTGAACATTCGAACGAATTGTTGATTAGAGGCACCAATCCATTGAAAACATAAACGATCTATTTCATTACATAGATTATTATGTATAGATTCTAATGCGATTCTGGTATTATTTGCATGATTAGCGACGTCTTCTAGCATTTCAGGTGTTACTTTGATTTGAACCATTTTTTTCCTCCCTTTCCCCAATTAAAATTATGAGATAAAAAGAAAAAAATGTAAATATAGAAACTTTAGATTAGTATAATAATAATTATGCGAAATAAAGAAAATCCGCCCTATTAGATGATTTTTTTGTTTTACACTAATAATATCGATAAATTTCAACGTCATATTATTATAAAATGCATCCGTTGTAGCGTTATGCGGTGGCTTGTTTATTATGGTTGGTAGCCAAGAACGAGGATTCTCGCTAATTAGTCGTGCGGGAATCGGTTATATAGTTGTTCAAATGGTTCCGTTGTTTATGAGATTGCTTGTCGAAATAGCAAAAGCTATTTAATTCTATTAACGGGTTTATTATTGGAATAAAAATCAAAAAAATTCCTTCTTTTACTAATTTGAAAATAGTTATATAATGATTGTTGGAATTGTATTATTGACGTTTAAAATAAAGGGGAGAGAATAGTAATGAAAAAATTAATAATTTCAGGTGTATGTGCAGCAGTATTCGGTACAACTTTTTTTGCGAATAATTCTATGGCTGAGACATCGGGTAATATCACAAATCA
The DNA here is from genome assembly GCF_024712505.1 of Bacillus sp. IBL03825. NCBI lineage: Bacteria > Bacillati > Bacillota > Bacilli > Caryophanales > Bacillaceae > Bacillus > Bacillus sp. IBL03825. The sequence continues at coordinate 252,184 of NZ_JAMXKE010000002.1, forward strand.
GGGAATACAAGCAGCGAGCACTCAAACTAGTAAGTTTATAGATGTACCCGAATGGCATTGGGCATTTAATGAAATTAACTACATGGTTGACCACAATATAATGTTGGGATACCACAATGGTTATTTTGGAGCTGTAGAAAAAATAACGCGTGAAGAATTAGCGGCATTCTTATATAGAACGGTGGAAATTCCTGATTATGATATGTCACAGCCGCTTCCTTTCAATGATATAAATGATTCAATGTTTAAAAAGGAAATTGCAGCAGGATATAAAAGTGGAATTTTCTCTTACGAATTTAATGGTCATTTTAACCCAAAAAGAATCGTAACCCGAGCAGAACTTGCTCAAACTTTCGTAAACGCTTTTTGGTTAAACAAGCAGTTTAATCATCAATTTAATGATATGCAAGGACACTGGGCTAATGAAGCCGTAGAAATTTTATATAGTAATGGTATTACTGGTGGTGTAGGTAATAATAACTTTAATCCAGACGGTACAATTACGCGTGAACAATTAGCAGTATTTCTATATAGAACTATTCCAATGTCTATCAAAGATCTACGAGATAATGCTAAGTAAAAAATAATTAAAAGACTGACTCTTATGAGTCGGTTTTTTATTTGCCGGAATTTCTTAACTGCTGATTCTATCATATCCGTTGTAGCGCTATGCGGCGGTTTGTTTATTATGGTAGGTAGCCAGGAACGGGGATTCTCCCTTATTTCAAGGGCAGGGATCGGCTATATTGTAGTCCAAATGATTCCGTTGTTTATGAGGTTGCTTGTTGAAATTGCTAAAGCAATATAAAATGATATAGGAAATAATGTGAAAAATCGTATATTAAGAGAAAAGAAAGAGGTGAAAATATGAATGTGTGGATAGTCTTAGGTGCTGATAATTGATTCAAGGTTAAAGAGAAGAGAGTCGTTTTATTTTATAGCATTCTTAGCTGTTAGAAGAATGCTAATATTTTAAGCGGTGAGACATGTTCCAACGCTTTTATTTTTATCCTTTTAACTAATTTTAAAAAGCTATATCTTTTTATTGACTCAAGTTAACTATAGGTGAAAAATAAAGATACCACAAGGATGTGATACCTTTATTTGGCTAGCTATTGTAGCCGTCCTCGGCGCTCTTAATCTGATTAAAAACACCTTAGATATATATTTCAAGGTTAAACAAGAAATACATAAGAGTCGCACCCACCAAGATAACAACTCAGAATAACCACAAGGGGAGGAAAACCTCTCCTATTACCTAAGATTATAACATATTCGTAATTATTATGAAAAAATTTATGTGGAAGAATATACCGTTTGCTTTATTTCTAATTTTTGTTTTAACAACCCTTGATTATAACAATCTAGGTACTGGGAGCTATATCTACATTATTTTTACAGGGATAACTTTATTCTTAATGTTCCTTAATATAATAACCCTTTATATAAAGGAGAAGCATAATCTTTAATTTTGAAATAAAAGAACAACTAACAAAGTTCATACAAGATGAAATTTAAAGCAGTGTCATATCCCATTGTTTATGCGATTGCTTATAGAAATTTCTAAAGTAATATGAAACGATATAAAAATCATTATAAAAACTGTATAATAAGAGAATAAAAGGGAGGTGCGATGAGTGATTCGTGCTTTTAAAAAAGTATTTTCTGAGAGTTATAAATCGCTAATAATTATTTTGATACCTGCATTTCTATTGATTGATTATAATAATATAATATTCATTGATTATATTTATTTTACGGCAGTTATAGTAGCGTATGTAGCTTTTTTATTCTCCGTAGTAATGACTTGTGTAACATTAAGGTATGAAGAACAAAAGAAAGCACATTTAGAACGAATAAGAAAGAGTGCTTTCAGAATGAAAAAAAGAACGAGCACTTCTTGAGGGAAGATAAATATATACGGAACAAAAGAATATTTATTTTGTTACTGGTGAAGTTATAAAAAAATCCTGTGTGTATAGGGCTTTTTTATTTGCAGGAATTTCTAAACCATCATTGAATACTGTCAATAGGATATGTAAATATGCATATTGTATTTATTTGGGTTTTTTTGTATGTTAAAATCAAATATAGAGATTTCTGTATATACTGAACCGAAATCAGGAATATCCAATGAATTTTGAGAGGTGCTACATGTTTACAAATAAGAAATTTATTCGATTTGGTCTAACATTATTTGTATGTTTATCTTTAATTAATTTTACAATCAGTTATTTTCAAACGTATCTTGAAAGAGCAGCAGATATTATATGGGTAATACCGGAAATTTGGCAAACTATTTTGATAGATGTTCCTCAAGGTATACTTGTCCTTTTAGGTGCAATTGCTTTATATGATTTCACAAAAGAAACATCGCAAAAAGACGCATCAATCTAGATGCGTCTTTTTTAGTTTTCTTCAATTAACAATTTCATAGATAGTCCTGTAAGAATCCCTAATCGGAGCTTTTTTACTTGCAGGAATTTCTTTACCATCATGGAATACTGTCATTAGGAGGTGTTGTGACGTTATGACGGACGAAATTGTTTATTCCGCAAACGAAGTATATAAACGATTAGGAATATCCGATAGCACCCTTAGAAAGTACATGGAAGTATTATCACGTGAAGGATTCGCAGTAAAGAAAGATAATCGTGGCAGACGCCAATATACAGACAGTGACATTATGGTGATTGAGAAATTAATTGAACTCAGCAAGCATGACGGTATGACGCTAGAGAAGGCTGCGAAGATGATTGCGCAGCAAATAGAAAAGGTTAATCCTGATCTGATTAAAGAAGAACCTGGGGAAACGAGTTTAATACCATTCCACATTCAAGAACAACTCTAGCAGCAGTATGGCGTTATGGCGCAAGAAATGAAACAGGGTATGTTAGCGATGGAGAAGCGATTAAGTGACCAGGCGAAGCGAAGCAATGAGGAAATCAAAGCAAGCTTAGAAGCGCACAATGAACGAGTGGAAAAACGATTGGAAGCGCGAGACGAGACACTAATGAAGACACTTCGTGAGATGCAGGAGACGAAGAGAATGATGCAGGAGTTTCGAAATGAGGTTGCTGCATCAAAAGAGAAGAAGGCATGGTGGAAGTTCTGGTAAGAGATTGTACCTGAGGTATAGAAGAATCGATGGAATGATTCTTCTATACCTTTTAATATGTTAAAATTGTATTATATACATAATTAATGTCGGAGGTAACTATGAATAAAACGCTTAAAATAACACTTACAGGATTATTGGCAACAACGTTCCTTGTTGGTTGCGGTTCAAAAGAAGAACCTAAAAAGGAGCACTTGAAGCAAGAAGCTAAACAGGAATCTAAGAAAGATAATAAGAAAGACACTAAGTCTGACGCGGAGAAAGCTGCCATTGCTGAAAAATTTCATCCTGCTGTATATCCTCGTAAGAAAGATGGAACAATTGAATTATCTGTGTGGATGACTAGAAAAGAAAAGGTTGAGTTATATAATTATGTGGAGAAGAAAGCTAAAGCGGAAGGAATGACCCCAGAGGAATATAGTAAAGTTAAAGGCGAGGAGAATGACCAGAGAGCTAGAGAACAAACTCAAGCTCAACAGGAACAAAAAGCTCAAGAAACACAGACTAAGACACAAACTAAGACTAATCTCATCCAAGATCAGTGCGATACTGTAAAATCAGAAAATGAAATGATGAAAAAGGCAATTAATCAAGGGATCAGTAATAGTACGAGCGCAAGTGAATACACAAAGAATCAACAAAAATTAGAATTATGTAAGAAGCAGGGGATGGTTGAGTAAAGAACGTTCCTATGCGTTTACATGTTAGCAAGCGCGGGATGAAACCCTTATGAAGACACTACGTGAGATGCAGGGAACGAAGAGAATGATGTAGGAATTTCGGGATGAGGTTGCTGAATCGAAAGAGAAGAAAAAGCCGTGGTGGCGGTTCTGGTAATGGATTTAGAATAAACTACGCAAAAGTATATATTTCTACTTTTCTACTTTGTTGGAAGATGTGTTTATTATTATATTTTTAACATAAATGGGTATCGCCAGCATTTCGGAAAAAACCCACGCTAAGCAAAAAAATAAAATAAGCTGTCCTTATGGACAGCTTATTTACATAATTTTCGAAAGCGGAAGTTGCATAGGATTTATGTTGTCCCGTTTATGACAAGGTCTGCTTTTTCATCAGGTCTATGTTTTCTTACATAAATATCCTCTGAAATCATCCAATTATGTTCCCATATATCACGAGCTGCTTCTCCATCTCTTTCAATACCTCTCGCAAGTCGAATTTCGCGAGGACAATCCACCCAAATTTTGAAATCATATGTATGTTCAAGTTCTTTACGAAGGGCGTAAACACCCTCAATTATAACAATCCCACCAGTAGGAACTAAGTGCCATTCTGCCAATTTATCTATATTCCAATCGTAACGTTGATAATAACCATCTTGGTTTTGACTAAGAGGGTGAATGACTTGTTTTAATAAGCGATTCCAATCAAAATCAGCCCCGATGGGTTTAGAATCAGGACTTCCTTTTAAGATTTGGGGAGAAGGAAAATAAAAATCATCCATATGAACAATTGTTACAGTGGGTTTTATGGTCTGTAATGTATTAGCAAATGTACTCTTTCCTGAACCTCCGCATCCATCAATTCCAACAAGAATCGTCTCTTGCTTTTTAGGCAACTTTTCAAGTGTGTCCAATAGGTCACTAAAGGTGCACACCTGATTATTATTTGAAGAAAAATTCATATCTCTCCTCCTATTGTTTATTACAGCAAACCTCTCTTGTTTTTGAAAGGAGTTATTTGGTTCGTTTGAAGATAATCTCCAAAGAACTCGTGTATCCTGCCATTGTTAGAGTAAGGACTTGAACAAATTCCCAACCATCTTCAGCATGTTCGGTAATAATACGTTTATAATCTTCTTTAGGTTGCCCTTTCCATCCACCAATTTCGACTTTCACGAATTTGTAATCGTACATATTCTTTCCCCCTTTTCCTAATTGTACCATTTAGAAGAAGCGATGTATTGTACCTTTTTGACTGTATACTCTATACATGTGAGGTTGACATAACGCCCTATTATCGGTATCAAGGAAAAAGGCAGCCCCTTACTTTCAAAGGGAATCCGCCTTTTTTGTTCTGTGAATCTATACAATTTTTTATACATTCCTATCATGGTGCGGTATTCGGGTTCTCGTTTGTTACTGGATTACTCGAAAAATTGTATAAATTTATGTATACTCTTAGCGTTGTTTTTTTCTGAAATACTGGAGGTACCTCTAATTTAGGAAATAGATTGGCCTGACTTACGTCTGGGATATGTTATCTTATCCTTTTTCGAATTGGCTTGTTTTTAATTTAATTACAAGTTTCGCATAAATAAGCTTCTCCTTAACACAAATAATGAAGTGTTGGGGAGAAGCTTTATTTTTGTTAGTGTACTTATAAAGTTTGCTGTTGTTTAGTTTTATGATTTAGTAGTAATTTATCTAAGGAAATAGATTGGATGTTAGTTAGTACAAAAATAAAGATACAGCTAATAATAACTCAAATTCAAACCCTCCTATAAATCCTTTATTGAATTTTATGGTAATAATCGGTCCAGCCAAAAGTATAGAAAATAAGGTTGAAATGCATTGGTTTTTATTTTCCAACTTTTGGTTTAATGAAATAAGGTTCGACTTCTCCATTTTGTATTTGAATATCCTGAATTGCTGTATTATTAATAGAACCTTTAATGGATCCAAATGTTTTATTTAGGATGTGACCAGCGCTTTTGAATCCAACATAATGCCCACGGACCATCCGTGGAAAACATGCACCAAACATACCGTGTACCGATATAATTGATTGAAAATGTAGAATTTCTGTAATTAATGTGCCGATTGTTGTTATCTTCATCTTACTATTTGGAGGTACTTTAATAGAACGCTCAATGGAAGGAGAGGTAATGATTGATTTTGAATTACTTTCTCCCACAAAAGTTGAAATATTAAATTTGTTACCGGATTGAAATTCACCTGACATGATAAAATCTGATGTTAAAGTTAAACCTGTAGTAGATACCGAAGTCCAAGATTGAATATTGGCCCATTGCTCTTTTATTGAGACTACAATTTCTGCTTCTTCATTATTAGGATTAAATACAAATTGTTCCCCTAGGCTTACTTCATTCTTTGAAGGCTCTTCAATATTGCGAAATATAAAAGGGCCAAGCATTTTATAACAAGCGTGACCATAACGTTCAGTAATTGCAGGCTTATTATGAATTGGAAACGTCTCATTATTTACTGCGATTTCATCAGGAAGTATTCCATAAAAATCTTTAAACGCGTCCATTATGGAATCTGTAGTTGAATCTAATGAATCTAGATCTGAAAAAGATAATTTTTCTTGTATAATCATACTAATACTCCTTACTTATCCGTGATTTTATTTGTTTGATCGTGGTGGAAAAGCAATTGAAATATGAGGAGAAGATAAACTAATAGTTTGACAGATACAATAAATAATCACTCTTGAGAATAAATTCCATTTTTTACTGCAGGATTCCTATCAATAAATACTCGTTAGAAATTTATAAATATTTAATTGAATTTTAGGAAAATAGAAGGCTATAATTAATAAATCTAACTAATAAATATTAGAGTTAATTCAGACTTTCTAGGGGATATTAGTAGAATAAAGAATACCATTAACTAGTTTACTCTATATCTCTGTTTAAATTTTAACTATGATGATTCAAAATCAAATAATCTTTATGCTTTAGATACACAACATGGTAGATTTGAAATACTTAATAAAAAAGGAAAACGGGAGAAGTAGACTTCAATTTAAACTCAACAAAACCTGCGGACAAATCTGGGGACATGGTTTGAAAATGGGTTAAGAAAGGATTCATTTATGAATGAATTAGTAAAAAAAGCAATACAATATTTTACCACAAAAGAAATGGAATAGGGTCAAAACCCATTTGTAAAAATGAATGGATCCACTTTAATTGGCGGAAAACCAATCGTTGGTTGGTATCATAAGTGAAATGTAGATTTGAAATAAAATTGTACCACTTATAAAAAATATGATGTTTTGAATAAAGTTGTCATGTTTATATAAAAAATTTTATAGATAAGTTTAAAAAAAGAGTGAAACTCGTCTCAGAATGAAAAGAATACTTATCTTATTGAGAAAAGAGGAAAATTTTGTAGCTATATTTTAAAATCTGCATTTGAATGAAACTAAACTGAATGTTTACCTAAAGAAAGTACAATAAAAAAACCTTGGATGCAAAAGAACTAAAGGAAACACTCTCTATCGACATCACGCACTATTAAGTTTTGAGTACAACACAAGCTATTTAGTCTTAAGGGGTTAAAGTTAACTGTTTTTATTAAAGTGTATTTACATGATAGCTATAGCCTATAAGCAACCATGTAATCAATATAATATGTATAGGTGAATGTATCTGAAACTAAAAGATATTCATACTGATAAAAGGGAATGATGCATTTTATTGAATTAACATAAGAGTATTATAAAAAAAGTAAAAAAGTAAAGACTTTATAACTTCGCACGAAATACCAATTTTACGAACAATAAGATAGGTAAATAAAAATCTAATACAGTATTTAAGGATTTCGAGCTCAATTGCATGAATCTCAGTATATTGGTATGTGTATATATAATTCATATTTTATATAGGAATCATTAAATGCTGAACTATTCATTGAAAATATTCATAGTAAATTACCTTTTAATATATATGATTTTTTCTTATGTTGATCTAATTTTCTCCTCATTATCATGATTAAATTAACCAAGTCATGTTAGATAACGAATTTTAAACTGTCTTCATATATTGATTTTTTGTATGATTTTATATAAAAAAATTGTTTTATTTTACATACATTTATATGTAATTTTTGCACTGGTTTTTATGGTGTTATACAAGTTTATCACTTAGCTAGCTGTAATTTTCATTTGACCAACTACACTATACCATTCAGTTTTGAGCATATTTTAGTATTTCATAATTTAATTATGTAAATAAGTTCGTGTAAAAATTGAATTTAATGCGAACTTGTGTTCGTGTTATTTTTCTGTTATATTATATATGAGGTGATTTTTATGGACTATAGTAAGCAACGCCAAAAATCCGTACATCGTAAAAAATTATACGAAAATTTAAATGAAATGCCCTTTTACATAGAAGAATTTGTGGAGTACAAAGAATTGCATGATGCCTCTCCCTCCACCCTATTGAATTATGTATATGATTTTAGAGTCTTCTTTAATTGGTTATTATCTGAACAAATTATTGAATCAAAACCCATTAAAGCAATATCCTTCTCTGATCTGGAAAATTTAAAGAAAAAAGATGTTGAGAACTTTATGAGGTTTCTAAAACTACTACAAAACATGCAGAATTCCTCTGTTAACAGAAAAATTTCGGCCTTAAAGTCTTTATTTAAGTACCTTACCGCCCTATCAGAGAATGAAGATGGAGAATGCTATTTTTATAGAAATGTAATGGCTAAAATTGAAATACATAAAGATAAAGAAACATTAAATGCCCGTGCAAAACGTATGAGATCTAAAATATTCCATAATGATGACGATCAAGAATTTATGAATTACGTTAAGTACGAACATGAAAAATCTTTAACAAAACATCAGTTGTTCTATTTTCTAAGAGATAAAGATCGTGATGTAGCTATCCTTTCCCTTTTTCTTGGTAGTGGTATTCGTGTAAGTGAATTGGCCGATCTTCGTATGGAAGATATAAACTTAAAAGAAAGATTAATTGATGTAATCCGAAAAGGAAACAAAGAAGATTCTGTATGGATTACACCAATTGCACTGAACGACCTTGAAAAGTATATGGAAATTAGAGATAACAAATACGCTCCAGGAAAAGAAATGAAAAATGTTTTTTTATCGAAGTATAAACATACTGCACAGCCTCTTTCGGTTAGGGCTATCCAAGATATAGTAGAAAAATATACTAAGGCCTATGGCAAAAGAATGTCTCCTCATAAATTAAGACACACATTGGCAAATAAATTATATATGGAAGAAAAAGACTCGTTACAAGTCATGCAGCAACTTGGGCATACTAGTCAAGATACAGCTTTGTTATACACTCAACTTGGGGAAACAACTATTAAGGATAGTTTAGGCAGATTAGGGAAAAATAAACAATAAAAGGTTCAGCAATATGAATATGTATTGCTGAACCTTTTATTATTTGATGTAATTTTTAATTTTATTATGTAAAAAATATATAGTTTATCTTTCACTTTGATTGGTATATGAATGATGAAAGTATTAATAAAAAATTTGATAGAAATATACATTTGAAAAACAATCCTCTATTTGTATGTAGATATATAAATCTGCTCATTACATTAGTAGTATACGTTAGCTTGTGTACGTTTGCGAATTTCTATTGGATAACCATGGTTATCTGTACACCCTGGCATATTCCATTCTCTCTTGAGAAATATTCTGGTTCATCTCCATTTCCTTGCTTCATATGAAAGTTTTGCATGCCATTTGTTAGTTTAAAATGAAAAAAAATAGTCTTTTTTCATTTTAAACTTCGATTCGTAAATGTATGCTTGTCCTTATCAAAAAGTGCAAAGCAAAAAGGCACCTAAGTAAGGTGGCTTTTTGCAAAAAACGTCTCTTCAATCTTAGATTAAATAATTTCAGATTTTGTGATACCAACATTACTAAATGCTTTTTTAACAACTTGTTCTGTGTTTTGGGGCATTTCCCCTTCGGTTATTAGTATTTTCGCGGCTTTTAGAATTTCTTCAAAAGCATCCTGGAAACTAGAATTTGGACGAAGATGCGGCCATGCATTATACCATAAGATAGCAGCATTATTTGTTCCTATTTCCATAGACACTAGAAAGAATGCTTTGTTTGGAATACCACTGTTCGTATGCACAATATAACTTTGTCTTTTTTTCTCATTCTTAAAAATACGATTACTACCATCATCATATTTATCCATGTGATTCGGTTGAGAATCATGATCATTTGCGGTTCCTGGTTCTTTCATTGAGCGAAGGGCTTTTCCAGGAAATTTTGGACCAATAATTTTGTCACCAATTAACCAATCGGCACTCTGAGCATTTTGACCCAAATGATATTGTTTTACTGCACTACCAATACAATCAGAAAAGCTTTCGTTAAGGGAACCAGGTTGATCATGATATTCGAGTTGAGATGTATACTGTGTTACACCATGACTCATCTCATGGGCTATAACATCAATTCCTGCTGTAAAATCCACGAAGATTTCACCATCACCATCCCCGAAGATCATTTGTTCTCCATCCCAGAATGCATTCATAAACTGCTTACTATAGTGAACGTTAAAAATAAGATCCAACCCTAGATTATCAATAGAATTACGATGTAATACCTTTTTATAATATTCTAAAATGATTTTTCCAGCATCATATGCTTGATTTACGTCCTCATCCTCAGTAGGTGAATCTCCCTCATCTCGAACTAATTTATGCTGAGGTTGTTCCATATGTTGACAATCATAAACATGCCTAGTGGCTTTATGTTCTCTATTTTTCTCTAGTGAAGATTCCATTGTTTCTTGATTTTTGGTTATACTCTTTCTTTTTTCATGAATTTTTCTAGTATGTTCTAAGCTTTTTTGGGCTTTTTCGCTCCCTTTTTCTGCAAACTTTTCCAATAAGTATTCTGGAACAATACTTTCAATTTTTCTCATAGTAATCTTTCCTTTTCTATAATAATTGGTATTTTATATCCAAAAGAACTCATTATTTGTTAATCTCTTCCCCATATTCTTATCCGTATGGAATTAAAAACATATCTATGGATTGATTAATAGGAAAATAACTACACTAATAATAAATATTACTTCCTATATTTCTCTACAAATTTTTATTCGTAATGTACACCATTATAATTTACAAAACCTACTGGGTGGTGCGTGAAATGTATGACTGGATCTCCTGGATTACCTATTCCTACTTTTACATGTGTTTTATCAACATATTCCCCTTGCAGTTCGATTTCTGCTCCTTCTCTTAAGTCTGGAATTGGATTTTTTAATCCTAATTTATCTCCAAAACGAATTGCACAGAAGGCTTCATCTTCTACTAAAGATTTTGGTACACCTTTTATATCAATAACTTGAATATTATTAATTAAAAAATGCTGATGTGTTCCGCCTTCTGAATTAGAATCATCTTCTTCAACTAATTTTATTGTTGCTTTTACATGGACAATTGGACCGTGAAATGAAAGTGGATTTCGATGATGATCCATAAAATAATCTGCTAACGTATTACCAAAGTGCGGATGTCGTTGTAAATGCTCACTCAAAGTTGTTCTCTCCATCTCTTTGTTATACTTACATCTGTTTAATAATTGGAAAGTGTAACGGTATTTAAAATAACACTAATCTTTTTGTGGATTTTAAACAAATAACTTTCTCTTTTAATCAGATGGATGTTCACTTGCCCAGCTTATAAATTGATTTAAACTTATTAAACCAACAAATTCATATCCTAATCCCGAGCCTTTTGGCTTTAAAATAACTGTATCTAAAAAATCAAGCGATCGTATAGATTCATCAAAAGAATAATCATGAGCGATGAATATCCTATTTACTTGCGAGTTAGGTTCTGTTTCAAATATTCTAATTAGTTTTTCTTTTACTAGTCTCTGTTGCTCATTTGGATTTTCAATATTTAAGTTGTTAATCTCAGCTAATTCATCCAGCACTTCTATATTTTGTTCTCCAAAAGCCAGTTTGCCTGTGTCTTTAGTTCGACAATAAGGGCTTGTAAATACGGGGTATTGAACGGGTACTTTTTGTGTTCTAAAGATCTCTCCTAGTTTTTCTGATTGTTTTTTTCCATTATCGGTTAAGTTGCTTTGTGTTTTGCAATCTTTCAGATCTAGTACTCCTCCTGGTTCTCTTTCCTTTTCTCCATGCCTTAGGTATAAATTATATCCGCCAGCTTTAATGGCTTTTAACAATGAAAAATCTAATGTCTCTGTGTTTTTCAATTCTGTATTATCTATTTTCCTCATCCTTCTTTCTTATTTAGTAAGTTGCTTCAACTATATTCGTTTTATATCAATCGAACGTCTATAAGAAGTATATTTATATTTTGCACAAAAATCATCTGTTTACTGAGTACTAGTGTAAACACCCTTCCGTTTAAGCTCATTTATAAATATTTAGTATGAATAATGATTATTTACATGGATTCAAAACCCATTCTGTTTTTAGTATGTCTTGCTCTAATAACCATTTTTTCTCGCTAAGATATTGTTTTAATTGTTGATGTTGTTGACTTGCACTATCCTTATCGTTGAATTTTTTTAAAGATATTTCCACAATTACTTCTGAACATTTATCTCTTGACCATACTTCTATTTTCACTTTATGCCCTTGCCATTCTCCTGTATATTTCCTTTCATATACAGGGCCATATTCAATTGCTTTAATTATTTTATCTTCGGTCCAATCATCCTGCTTCCAATTCCGAAATTCTTCGGGAGCATTTTGAAGGAATTTTTCACGTAACTCTTGAATTGGCATTGGATTTGAAGAATCAGGTGTTGTGTCGATAACATCACAAGATAGGCTTAATGTCCTTTTTGTAAATCCCCAATCAATTTCCACTTCAAATTTTGTATTATTTAAATCAAACCCTTCTTCTTTTGCTTGTCCTAGAATTGTGTCTATATCATCATTGGTAATCGGGTATCTTTTTTTATATGTTAATTCTTGACCGTCTTCAACTTTTCGGTTTCGTAAAATCCAACCCACTTGATACATTTCTTTATTTACAGTATCTATAAATTGAATATACCGTTGCTCAGCTTTTGTAATTTTAAGTTCACTTTTTATATTTTCTTGTAATTCATACTTTTCATTTAAAATTTGATTACTTTGAAGAAAAAATTTAACTTCATACTTAAATTGAATTAAATTTTCTGACATTATATCATCCTTCTTATATTATGTTTATTAAAGGTATTATTAAACCGTAACAGGGATATGAGCTGTTGATATTAAAGTGTAATGAGCTAAAGAATACTTAATAAATTTTTGTATAGTTGATTTTATTTAAAAATCTGTATTATTTTTAGATATAAATGTATTACTTTTAAACGAATACTTTAAGCTTAAAAAGAAACTAGTTCTAGAATTTGTTTATAATTAACAGCCGAAAAATCCACATGAGTTTCTATGAATTTTTCGGTTAAAAGGAACTGCTCTAGTTATTCTATTTTATATTATTTGAATTTAACATTATGATGTAACGATTGTTAGTCCCGATATAAACCCTCATATATTTATCGTATTTGTAATACGCCATATCTTCAAATGTACATGAAACCAAATACTTAATAAAATTTCAAACTAATCTTTTAGGAATTTTGCTGGAATAATACTGTACACTGATGTTAATACTAGTAACCCTATAACTTCTATTTTATTCTTTTGACAAATCTAACAATCCATTACCTACTAAACGCTTAGAATCAGCAAGAGCTGTTGTTCTTTTAATCAATTGAGCATAAATTTCATCCTCAGATAACGTTCTATCGAATTCCTTTTTACTTTCACAAAGTTTAATAATTAATGCTGCACCACCTGAAATATGCGGAGTTGCCATTGAAGTTCCACTTAATGTTGCATAGCCTCCACCTTTGTAAGTTGATAAAATTCCTACTCCAGGCCCAACTAAATCTACATTTTTGTTTGATTCACTAAAAATGGCTATTTTTTTATTTAAATCAACAGCACCAACTTCTACAACCTCCTGATACGCCCCAGGGTAGCCAAGCAAATCAGTATGATGCCCCCTATTACCTGCTGCACAAACAACTAATACATTGTTATTCACTGCATTTCTTACAGCTTGATGTAAATCTGGATTATCCTCTGGTCCTGACAAAGACATAGAAATTACTCTTACTTTTTCTCCATTAGGACCTCTCCAGTTTACCGCGTAATTAATCCCATTTATTATCCATTCATAGGCGCCCGATCCATTAGGTCCACCTAATACTTTTACGATAAGTAGCTTAGCTTGTGGCGCTACTCCTAAAACACCTTGGTTATTTTCTGTAGCAGCAATCGTTCCTGCCACATGTGTTCCATGACCATTCATATCAGAATAATTATTAGGATCACTATTATTATCAGTAGTAAAATTTTCTCCTCCAATAATACGATCTTTTAAATCTACATGGTCAAGTTGGCATCCTGTATCTAGGACTGCAACCACAATATCTTTTCCTTTTTCACTTTTCCCCCATGCTGCCGGAGCATTTATAAGTTGTACACCTTCAGGTATTTCATGAACCTCATTAACAACTTCCAACACTTCAAAAGGAATTAATCCCACTTCGTTTTTCTTTACATCATTTGAATTATTTTGACTCATATCTTCACCTCATGTAATAAATTTTGATTGTTTTTAAACAATCAAAATTTATTCTCTCTATAGACCCCATTAAATATACAACTTATATTTAATGGGGTCTAAAGATCTTCAAATTGATAGTGTTTAAAACCTAAGATTATGCTACTTTTTTGACCAAAATCTTTAAACACCTAAATTTAAAACTCACTGATAAACCACTGTGAAATCAGTCATTATAGGGAGCCCACTATATATTTTATCGAAGAGAGATAGTAAAATTACAAGAACAAAATCTTGAACCCCAACACCCTAAGTAATTTGTTTAATATCCAAAATAGACATTAGATGCACCGCACATTACTAAAACATGTTAATATAACAAACAGAGATTCCTTTTCACTATTATTCTAATGTGTTCAGTTGTCTTAAAGCGTTATACTCACACTTTAGGAAGTAATCTAAATTAGAAATATCACATATTCTAATTACAAACTAATTCTCCTGTTTTTGAAGCGTAATCTTTTTTCAGCATGGTATGTATACAATACTTATACCATTTCACCATTACCTCCCCCTATTTCACTTTATCTCACTTTTCACCTCACCCGTATACATGATATATCTCCTTAAATTGACTTTTATTAATTATAAACAGAAAAACCATAGAAATTAATTACTCCTACGGTTTTTAAATATCTATAGGTTTAAAATAAATTAGAATCCATGTTTCATTTCTTTTTAATCATCTTAAAACTCCCCAAAAATTAACCCACATATATAACAATTACTTTTTTTACTAAACTACAAAAAATAAATTTGGGCAAATGGATAATAGCTCTTTAAAATACTTACATAATCCCTACCTTGATCAGCGAGATATTTACTGCCCCATCTACAGAAGTATTCATTTGAATAATTTCTTATGCCACTACAGTATAAGATTAACATTGGTTCAACACTATTTGGTTTTGCAATGTATTGATTAAACACCTCATCAACTACATCATCAATTTCTGAAAAAGTATTTCTACCATAATTAAAAGATTGATCAAACAGCGAAGAACTACTGATTGTAAACCCTCTTTCAAAATAATGTTCTTTATATATACGATTCAATACAAACGAAGTTATACAAATAATATTAGCCTTTAAAGCTTCTTTCGGCCAATTTGGGTATAATTCCGAAGCACTAACATTTTTTATATATTCTTTAAAATCCACTTTGTATCTTAAAGCATTTTCATAAGGATTCCCATCATGAACTATAATATATTGCGGTATTTGTAGATTATGTGCATGTAAAGGAATATCTGAAGAATACATAGAGTACTGCTGAAGTTGTCTTTCTAAATGCTGTTTAGTTAATGTATGCTGAGGTACATCAATAATTTCAATTGATTGCAGCTCTCTTGTTCGATTTATAGGCAGCATTTCTACTCTTTGTTTTGCTGTAGTTCCCGCAAAGATTTGTACACCTCTAACTATTTTCACACCATAGTTAGATGCTTCAATTGTAAGGATATATTCTGAATAAGGTTTAGGACCCGAAGGATCTGAAGCATATTCTTTAGGGGGAGCTGATAAAGAAATGACACTTGTTAAACCAATATCATTTGTTTGAAGTGTGGTAATAACTTGACTACCCTCATCTTGCTTACGAATGAATACTTTTGCACCCTTGATTGGTTTATCTGTATTCATTTCATAAACAGACACAATTAACTTACCAGTTGATGCGCGATAAGTATCCCGTGTATCATAAAAAAGTTGTTGATCATTCAAAAATATATTTGGTTGATAGCATAACTGCTTTCCCGTATCCCATGGATAAGAATGATATTCAATCAAAACTATTCGCCCTCCATCTATAACAAATCATTGCAATCACTCCTTTATATTTTTATTACTTTCAATGATTAATAATTAGGATAGTATCCATTTTGATAATAGAATGATTGTGGGTAATGAGATGTGGATGAATTTGTCATAGAAGGTATAGAGGAAGGATAAATAAACAGTTGGTTTGTATTTTGAGAAGGTGTGTATGTTTTAATATTTGCACCTGTATTTGTCTGTACTGGCATAGGATTATATTCCAAATCCCTTGTGGTACCTGCAGTATATTGTAATTCTTCAAGTAATCTCCATAGTTCTTTACGCACTACTCCTGTTACAGTAAAACTTTTAATTTTTTGAAATTCCTTTACTGATTTTTCAGTTCCAAGTCCAAAAAATCCATCTATTTGCCCTGTGTAAAAACCATACCGTTTCAATAAACTCTGTATCATTTTAACACTTTCTCCTTGGCTACCATTCTGCAAAATCGGGTAAAATCCAGGAAGATTTGTAACATTCACATATATATCATTTAGCTTATTCCAAGTTAGCTCATCTACAATTCCATTATCAGGAATTTGAAAATTCCTTTGGAAAATTTTGACTGCATTTACTGTATTTAAATCAAACGTGCCGCTTATTATTATTTCAGGGATATTTGAATATTTTTTTCTTATTTGAAATAAGTATTTCTGAATAGTCCGAACAGTTCCTTTTTGATCTCCTTCCTTTACATTATAACCTGGGAATGATTTGGTTACTTGTATAAAGTCAGCTAAACGGATTTCTACATTTTTATAATAATATTTTAAAATATCCATATAATTCATCCCTCGTTCTGCAAGGCATGCTGTCCCCCATTGATAAAGCATCCCTGGTCGACTTGCGAATGGACATGGTTGCTTTTTACCAGCACGATATTGCGCAAAAAGCGGTGCGTTTTCACCAGGTTTTGCAATATATTGTTTAAATACTTCTTCTACCACATCATCAGTTTCTTCAAAAGTATTTCTGCCATGAGTATATTTATGATCAAACTGTGTAATACCTGTGATTGTAAATCCTTTATCTTTATAGTAGTTTGTATAAATCCGGTTTAATGTATAGGAAATAACACAAAGTGCATTGGCTATCAATGCATCTTTCTTCCATGTTGGATATACTTCAGAAGCAAGCACATTTTTAATATAATCTTTAAACCTTAGCTTGTATCTTGGAGCAGGCGTATTCGGATGACCATCATGAACGATAACAAATTCCGGTAATACAACATCCACATCTAGGCTTTGTCTTGACTCTTGTTGTTCCTTATGTTCTTGTTGCAGTTCATGTTGTGATTCTTGCTGAGGGTATTGTCCGATTAATGTATGTTCCGGAATATCAATTATTTCAACAGAATCCCGTCCTTCTGTTCCACTAACAGGTATAAGCTCCATTTTTTGAACAGCTGTAGCATCAGCGAAAATTTGTGTCCCCCGCAGTATTAAAGGTGCATAACCTGCAGCCTCGATAGATATAGCATATTCAGAATATGGTTTAGAGCCTAAAGGATCTAAAGTGTTCTCTTTAGATGGGGTAGGTAAAGCAACTATATCAGTTTCACCGAATTCATTCGTATACAAAGTAATAACATCACTTTGGCGGGAAGATAAAATACGTCCTTCCTCTGTCATTTTATAAATAGATACTTTGACACCCTTAATCGGACTTTCCGTATCTTTTTCATATATTTTCGCGAATATTTTGCCACTTGGTTGCCGGTAAAAAGGTTCATGTTCTTCATCATATGCTCCAGCTGTAGAAAATTGTGGTTTAGAACTCCCTAAAAAATATTGATGAGAATTATACACATTCATCTCTCCTCTCCTTTAAACCCTATTTATATTGAACCTGCATATATATTCAAATCAAAAAAAGGCCCTTTATCCAAGATATTATGCTAAACTCTATTTTTTGGAAATCATATAATTGCCTATTTTCACTAAAAATTCTCTAGAATTTTAAAAAGTAAATATGGACAGCTCTATTAATATTTCACCTTCTTCTGCTAAACTATCCGGAATGTTCTTTCAATCCAAAAGGTTAATATAGTTACATTTTTGCTACATAATATAAAAGTTAAATAACCTTATTTACAAAGATAATTTTATGTAATTCTAATCTATATATGTTCATTACAAAGAAGGTTATGAATAAAAATTTAAGTTGATATAAAAGACTATTGAATTACTCCTTTAAAATCTATATTTAAGAAATAGAAAAAACTACTTAAATAAAGTAACTTACATTTTTCGTGAAGATAATCAAAAAACTCCAATTTTACAAATATTATATTTTAAAAGAAAATGTTGACCGCTATTTCTTGTAAAGACCAATTATTAATTGTACTATTAATAAAATTGACTTTATTCTTTTTCGCTTATTACCTGTCATATTAACAATCAATTCAACTATAATAAATAACAGTATTCTAAAATCAAGGGGTGAAATATGGAGAGTTTACCCACTCTTAAATTAGGCTCTACAGGCTATTATGTAACAGTTCTCCAATTAAATTTAAGCGGTTTGGGAGTAAACTACGAGAAACTTGCTATTACCGGATTTTTTGATGAAAAAACAAATAAATACACAAAAATTTTCCAAGAAAAAACTAAATTAAATCCTAATGGAATAGTAGAAGTTAACACTTGGAAATCATTGTTTGAGAACGTATTATTAATACAAAAGCAGCTGCAATCTATAGGGATTTATTTTGGAGCACTTAATGGGATATTCGATGCGTCAACTACCCAAGCCACACAAGAATACCAAAAAGTGCAAAATTTATACCCTTCCGGAGATATTACACCGAGAACACGCCACAAATTATTTAATCTCAATTCTCAATCTGAATTTTATACTAGCTCCAATCATTTACACTCCTTACACCCATATGTGGAGATGTTGGCTAAAGAGTTTCTTCAATTAACAAAAGCTAATGGCTTAGATGTTCGAATATATTCAGTGTTTAGGAGCTGGAGTGAACAAGACCAGTTATTTTCTTTAGGAAGATGGAAACCGGGTAAAAAGGTTACAAACGCTCGAGGCGGGGAATCATATCACAATTGGGGATTAGCCTTTGATGCTGCACCTTACGAAAATAACTCTATACCTTGGGATAACATCAAAAAATTCAAGAAAATGGGGTATATAGGAGAGAAACTTGGTTTAAATTGGGGCGGGCGCTTTACTAGCATAATGGATCATCCACATTTCGAATATTCTTTTGGTTTAAGTACTTGGGATCTCCTTAACGGTATTAAACCTCCTATTTTAGATATATAACTTTCATATAATTTAATTCACATCAAGAAGTTTTTCCTTGTTCATTCTAAAAGGAGAACAACCAATTACATACTTATTATCAGTAAATCCAACTATAGTATCCCTTGTCCGAAACTAATTTTTCTCCCATCTACTCCGAGGGCACTAGGAAATGACTCTTTACGCTCCCTGAGAAAGGGATCTTCTTGGCTAAAATGATAAATGTTATATAAATTACAACAAAAAAAGAGATGCTACCTAATCATCTCTTTTTTTAATCATGAAGTGGAAAATGGTGTAATTTACCCTTGCTTTAACATATGTAAAATATATTAAAAAGTGTTGGCGATAATAAAATAAATACAAATGAAAAAAGATAACTAATAAGCCCCATTACTGGGGCTTTGTTTAACATTGGGATTCTAAAATTTCATCTAAATCAAGCCCTACTTGTTTCCACCCTGAACCTTGTATCCATACCGATCCCGCTACAGACTTAGAATCGATATGGGTAACATACATATTTATAACCCTTCCATCTTTCAAACGGAATCGTGCCCACTTCTTCATGCAGCCTTGACCAGTTGGAGGTACAGGAGGCCAAGATGGGGTAGGCCAAGACGGCCCTGGCTGCGGTTGTATAGCACCTGGACCTATGTGTGGTTGTATAGCGCCTGGACCTATAAATGGAGCAACATGTGGTGCAGGTCTCGGATACTCTTCATTATAAATAGGATAATCATAAGAAAAAGGGTAAGGATGATAATACATTTTCCTACGTCCTTTTATATATTAAGTTTCTAGATATTTCTATGAGGAGTGGGTATATATGTATCCGCACATGACTATGTTATATAAGCCTATTTTTCCAAAAGAAAAGCCCTATATTTATTGGACCACTAATCTCAACAAGTAGTCTCATAAATATAGGGCTTATTTTAACTACTATATAACCATTTCCAGAGCAAGATATTTGTGAGAATCACCGATCCTGGCTACCAATCATAATGAACAAGTCCACTGCATTACGCTACAACTGATGTTATCGGATAGGGCACGGCCTTAATCAGAAAGATAATCGGTTCAAAAGCATTTATAATACGAGTGTAAAGTTCTCCTACTATGTAATTCTTGAACTTTTCATCATCTAATTGCACAACTTTAAATACAACATTCACATCTGGTTCAGACCCTGATACAAAACATGAGGAATATCTATAAAATTATTGAATATAATTATACTGCCAATCATAATTCCTACTCGCACCGCCACGGGTGCGTATTTTTTTGCTTTCTTTTTGAACAATATCCCCTATATTTGCTTTCCATTATTTATAACTATTGTGAAGTAAAGTTTGTATCAAATTTATCTAATGTTTTGGGATTTACTTTTTCTCCATCTATTGTCATCTTTATTTTTTGCTTCGAATTTGCTGTTACCATCCAAGCATTCGGTAAATAACGATCTTCATGGGATAATGTAGAAGGTGAATTTATAACCTTTCCTCCTAAATATAGCGTAGCAGAAGAACCTCCATCCATAGCCATTGCATTTATTGCTCCTTTTTCATATAGAATATCTTGACACTCTTTTAACGTAGCTCCTATGCTATGTGTCTGCCTACCGTCAATCACTAGAAACATTATTGTGCCATCTTCTTTTTGTGCCATAATACTTCGCGGAGCAGAGCCCCAACCACCGTCTCCTTCTGTAATCATTTTTTCTCCATTAACAATTAACTGTGGCATAAATCCTGCTGCTGAAACGACTTGTTTATCCAAAAGTTGTTGGGTAGAATAATTCCCTGTTATCATTTGTCCAAACTTTGTTAAGCCCGTAATAATTGTAGGGGTATTTTTATCTATATTTGTATCAATTGCTTTCCCATTTTCTATTACTATTCCAGTTGCAATATTTCCTCCACCCCTTCCTGTTTCATCAGCAAATCCACTTGCATTCACAGCAACAAGTGCATTATTACGTTTTGCCATTACACTAATTTTTTCTCCCCTGTTAGCTCCTTGTGTTCCTTGATGGCTAACAAGTTTAACATTGAAGGGATTGCTAATGGTAACTAACTTTCCTTCGAAAAGAAAACGACTATCTTTATTACTTTTAATTGTTTCTACATCAATTTCTAATGGCTGACTTTTTAATTCTTCTAATCTTTTTCCTACTATTTTTTTATAAATATGCTCATCACTGTTTGACCATTTCGGATGATTAATTCTATCTTGCAGTTTATCTAGTTCCTTTTGGGATAGGAGTGTATATTTCGCATATTGTGGATGCTGAGAAGTTAGTATACTCCCAGCGATTGTTATACGAAGCTCTCGGCCATAGCTAGTACCAAATAATATTCCTATGCCAATAATCATTAAAATAGAAAATAGAAGCAAAATTCGTTTGAAGATTTTTCTTAGATGTTTCATAGTTTTATCCTCCGGCATTAATTACATTCAATGAATCCTTTAAAATATTATTTATCTAAAGATAAAAGTGTTTGTTTCCCTTATTCCCGAGTTCCCCACTGTGTCTTAGCAAGCAAGGCAAAATACTTATTCTATATTTCTTATTTATTTCAGTTTATATTTACAAATTTAATAACGTTTTTGCAACCAAGAAATATATTACTAATCCTGTTCCGTCAACAAATGTTGTAATAAATGGACCAGAAACGACTGCAGGATCTAATTTAAATTTTCTCAAAATCAAAGGTAAAACTGCTGCGACAAGCGAAGCCCAAATAACAATAAATAATAAAGTGATTGATACAACTTGTGCAACTTCTGTTCCAACTCCTAACATATAAGCACGAGTGAGCCCAGCTACCCCAAGTGCAAGTCCAAGAAGCATGCCAATTGCAAATTCCTTTTTCATTACACGGAAAATGTCTTTAAATTTCACCTCTCCAATACCGATTGCACGAGTAATTGTTGCTACAACCTGTGTTCCTGTATTTCCTCCAGTACCTACTAATAACGGTACAAAGAAAGCTAAGGCAACTACTGTTTCAATTTCGTCTTCAAAATACTTTAGTACTGTACCTGTATATGCTTCAGCAACAAAAAGAAGCAATAACCATGGTAGACGTTTGAAGAAAATGCTCCAAATACTAGATTCAAAGTAAGATTGATTTAACGGTTCACTTCCGCCTAACTTTTGGGTATCTTCTGTAGCTTCTGCTTCCATAACATTCATTACGTCATCAAATGTTATAATACCAATCATTTCATTATTTGCTGTTATTACGGGTAATGCTGCTAAATTATAATTCAGTAGCTTTTTTACAACTTCTTGCTGATCAACTTCAGCGTGTACTGAAATTACCTCTTGAATCATGATAGTAGATAATATCTCTTCATCTGCTGCTAGTAATAACTCATGTATGGAAACGATTCCCTTAAGATAACCATGACTATCAAGAACATAGATATAAGATATTGATTCTACATTTTCAGAATGCTCCCTAATGTACTTCAATGTCATTTTTACTGACCAATTCCCTCTAACTGCAACAAAATCACTTGTGACAAGACTTCCTGCCGTTTCAGGTTTGAAAGCCATTAATTTTTTTACATTATGTTTTGTAATTTTATTTAAATACGCCATTAATTTAGCTTGTTTTTCCGGATGAACCGCTAGAAGTAGATCTACTGTTTCATCAATCGGTTGTAAATCTAGTAACTTTTTAGCTTTGTTTTCAGATAAGTGAATTAAGATATTATATTTTTCTTCTGTACTCAAATGTTGAAGAATTTTTGAGCTTTTTAATACAGGAATCTTATCTAGTAATATGACTTGATCTTCAATTGAAAACCGTTTTACTTCTTGCGCAACATCATACGACGGATGACGTAAAACTTTCTCTGCATCCAAGTTATTTTTGGTTATAAGTAATTCCTTTAATAATTTCTTCATGTTAACTCCTCCTCATATTGCTAAGGGAGACTCTAGAGTTTCATGAGTGGTTTTGTTTTATTTTATCTGTCTTAAATTTTTTATTAAAGCAATAATAGTTACATTGCAATCAATTCATTAGTTAGAATTACCTCCTTTTTGAATATAGACAAGATAAAAACAAATAAAATTAAACAGAAAAACCTTTACTCAAAAAGGAGTAAAGGTTTTTTCACAATACAAATAAATGATTATTAAGACCGCCCTGCCAAAATCACAGAGGTGCCTTTCTATCAAATCGTATACCACTCCCTCGTTGAGTTTTAGCACTGTATAGCATAGGTTTTTATAACCAGCTACATTAAGAAGGGCCTTAATCCGACCGTTCCTGTTGACCCATTGGCGTCTCTCGACATTTTTGGGCAGCAGCGTTTCTCTATACAGGAGCCTCACCTAACAAAGATTATTGAATTACTTCAAAATTTAAACCAGAATTTAATATTTGTCAACTCACTTTCAATTCTATTCTTAAAAACTTTTTTATAGAAAATGAAAATATATCTATCACAAATTTAAAATTGCACTAAAAAACATAGAATTCATTCGAAGAAACGTTAAAAAACATATGAAATTTCGTATATGATACTTATTGTTTATAATCAATCTTTAACTTTATAGCAAAAGATAAATGATTAGTCATTCTGTACTTTAAAAGAACATTCTTAAAAAAATCTTCTTTTATGATTAAAATCTTCTTTACTGTTTATCAAATTTATATGGTTAAACTACTTAATCAAACTATATACTACAAGTCGAAAATATGTACTTATACGGAATGATTACATACATTTTCTCACATCATTTCTCAAAGGATTATAAAGCAATAAAACATATAAAATTAGCAATACGGTTACTTGACAAGAAAAAAATATATATTTATGCTTGCTACACGAAACAAATACATAAAATTTATATTGCTTAACCTGTTAGGTGAGCCTCCTATGCAAACACAGGCTATTGCCCAAAAATGTCGAAAGACGCCAATGGGTAGAACAGGAATTGTCGGATTAAGGCTCTTCTTAAGATAGCTAAGTGATGAATTTTCATTACTTTACGTTGTATAGTGCCAAAGCTCTACTAGGGGGAAAAAGCCTTATTTAGTCATGCCATTTTGAATCCCCCTAGTTATATACTAGGGGGATTTTTGCGTAAGAAAACAGGGTGTAAGCGATAGAATCTGCCTAAACAAAAATCCTGTTAAGTAATTGACGAGAAAAAGATTTAATGGATTAGCAAATGTAATATTATGTTTTGTTTTAAATTAGGAGGATATTAAAATGAAAAAAATATTAAAACTCGATTATCTATTGCTCCTCCCTCTACTCATAACATGTACCTTAGGTATTATCATGATGTATAGTGCGAGTTCCATTGTCGCTGTCCAGCATTACGATTATAACAGTAGACGCTTTATTGATTCTCAATTAACAAAGCTAATTTTAGGAACAATAGGGTTAATAGTTTGTGCCATACTCCCATATGAAATATGGAAAAAACGAATAGTCTCTATTTGTATTATGGTTGGGGGGATTTTTTTATTAATTATGGTTTTATGGAAAGGAAAAGTGGTAAATAATGCTCAATCATGGATCTTTGGAATACAGCCAGCTGAATTTCTTAAATTAGGAACAATACTCGTAACAGCCCGTTTTTTTGCATTACGACAAGAACAAGCTAAAAATTGCTGGAGTGGTAGTGGAAAACTTTTATTGTTTTTAGCTACAATTTTTTTTCTTATCTTTAAACAACCAAATTTAGGATCAGCACTTTTAATAATAGGTATAGGTTTTAGCATATTTTTTTGCTCAGGAATAAATATAAATCTACTAATCAAAAGAACTACCATCGGTTCTATTTTGGGATTACCTATTTCATATTTTTTAATTCAATATAGTTTGTCAGAAGTTCAAAAGACACGTATTACTACGATTTTCAATCCCTTTGTTGATGCACAAGGAAATGGATACCAGCTTGTAAATTCTTTTATTGCCATTGGCTCTGGAGGAATTATTGGTCGTGGATTTGGAAATAGCATACAAAAAACAGGTTATCTTCCAGAACCACATACTGATTTTATAATGGCAATAGTTTCTGAAGAACTAGGATTTATTGGTGTATTTATTCTATTGGCTGGTGTTTTGACTATAGTACTTCGCTCTTTAAAAATAGCACAATTATGTGTAGATCCATTCGGCAGTTTTATAGCAATTGGTATAGGGTGTATGATTGGTATGCAATCCGTTGTAAATTTAGGTGGTATTACAGGACTATTTCCTCTTACGGGTACTCCATTTCCGTTTATAAGTTTTGGTGGAAGTTCTTTAATGGTCAATTTAATAGCAATAGGAATATTGCTTAATATTTCAATTTTCAATAAAATTAAGTTTGATAATTAGAATATTTAGTTTTAAAATTATAAAATTCCACCCTATTAATTAATCTATATTCAAAGAATTTCTAATTAATTTTTTACTGTATGAATGCTAATATTTATATTTATTTCAATACCTAAAAAGGCAAGCATAAATTTATGCTTGCCTTCCGTTCTCAAAATTGATTACACCTAAAACAACGTGGGATAAAGCAAATTTAAATACTGACTTCTACCCTCTATTTTTTACTTTTCTAAAACAATTTCTGCTATTTCATTAGCATATTTTTTAGAATCAAATCCATCATAGTTACTTAGGACTATAACAGACAAATATTCTTGTGGAAACCGCATGAAGTGTGAACGATAACCCGCCCAACTTCCTGAATGTTCCAAGTACCGACAGTTAAAACCTTCAGCAAGCCTTAGTCCAAAAGCATAATCTTCATTGTCAATAATCGTCTGCCCAGTTGGGGAAATTTTTGGACCTATTTCGCTCATTCTTTTAACAAGTTCTTTTCCACCAACGGTACCTGTAGTTAAATTTTCTCCCCACTTTATCAGGTCTTCAACTGTTGCATGAACTGCCCCATCCCCTGTATGTTCCCAAGGACTTTCATAGACCATATATGCTCCTTGTTCATTCTTTGAATACCCTCTAGCAATTGATATAGTAGTTGGGTAGCAATCCACAATTGTTGTGTCTTTCATATGTAAAGGATCAAAAATACGATCCTTTGTAAACTGACGTAGAGACTTGCCGCTTACCTTCTCTACCACTTGTGATAATAAAAAATATCCTGTATTGCTATACTCAAATTTTGTACCAGCTGCGAACCTTGCAATTTGATGACCATTAAGGTGGTTTAGCGATTCTTCCACAGTTAATGTATCAGTAAATTTAATAGTTGCTGTTTCAGCCAATTCCATATAATCAACTAGTCCACCAGTATGATGAATTAGATGTCTTAATGTTACATGTTCAGCATATGTTCCAATAAAAGGGATGAACCTCACAATTGAATCATCTAAACTCAATCTTCTCTCTTGTTCTAAGAGTAATATAGAAAATGCTGTGAATTGTTTAGAAACTGAGGCAATGTTAAAAATATTCTTTGTGGTTATAGGTAAATTTCCCTCTATAGAAGCTAAGCCAACCGCACCTTTATAAGTTACCCCGCTATCAAAACTAGCAATATATGCACAGCCAGGAGCTTTTGGTGAAAACTTGTTAAATAATTGTTTAATCAATGTATGTGTCTTTTCATTATATGAATTAACCATCTCAATCTCGTACCCCTTCCATTAAATAATTAAAAATAGATTACCCTATTATCTTTCTCATATTGAATCCAATTAACCTTCGTATCGAATGTTTGATATAGGGAATATCTCAAATTACCCCCACTTTAGTTTCCAGAGAAACTAAAGTGGGGTATAATTATATCTGTACAATAGATATCGTTTACAAATCCATTGTGCAAAATCTTGTCTTAGCTCTTAATTACGTAAAAAAATGGAAGGCATGACATGGAAATTTATTATGATGTAGCGGTAGTTGGCGGTGGTCCGGTTGGACTTATGACAGCATGTGAATTAGCTATTCAAGATGTAAAAGTTGTGGTTTTAGTGAGAAGATTAAATCGGATAAGAAATTCTAGAGCACTCATACTTCATCCCCGCTCCTTAGAATTAATGGCTATGAGAGGTATTGAAAATCGCTTTTTATCCAGAGGGAAGAAATTAGATACAAGCCATTTTGCTGCCCTAGATACAAGATTAAACTTTAAAAATTTAGATACCGATTTTCCATATACGCTTTTTATTCCCTAATCTATTATAGAAGAAATATTAGAAGAGCGTGCGTTAGAATTAGGTGTAGACATTAAACATGGTCATACTTTAAAAGATTTAAAACAGTATGAAACATTCGTACAATTAGAAATAGAACAAGGAAAAACAATATATATAATAGAAGTTCCATATGTAGTAAGCGCTGATGGCGCAAGAATATATTAATAAATATTTATATATAAACATAAGGATTCATATATTATATTAATTAAAAACTTATATTTAAAAGACATTTACTTACTCTAATTCATAAGTAAATGTCTTTTGATTAAAAAATAGTTATTTCTATTAATAACTCCGAGTGGGAAATCCAACAATATAATTAACTATTTAAATTTAACTGTTAACCAGACTTAAAAATTGCCCTATTTTAATAGCAATTTTTTATTTTTCTTACATTATATTTGATTGCTCTTTGTCTTGCTTCTCGATAGTAAATTTTGAAACTAATTCTGACAATGCTTCTACTTTTTCTTTTATTTTGTTCGATTGATTCGATATCTCCTCGATTGATGCTGCTTGTGATTGGATAGACTGTACAGTTTGAGTTGTTTCCTTAGCTACTTGCGTGGCAGTTTCAGAAAAACTAGACATAGAGGCATTGACTTCTTCTGTACCCGCAGACATTTCTTCTGTCGCTGCAGATACTTCTTGAATTTGACTAGTGATTTTATTAATATCCGACATAATAGATGAGAATGCTTGATCTGCTTTATTAGCTGTTTCTTTTCCTTCTGAAGCTTTTTGTTGGCCTTTTTGCATTGCAGCAACTGTATCTTTGGTATCTTGTTGAATGGCTTGTATTAAATGATTGATTTCATATGCAGATGTTTTAGACTGCTCAGCTAAATTTCCTACTTCCGTAGCCACTACTGCAAATCCTTTTCCGTTTTCTCCAGCACGTGCAGCTTCAATTGAGGCGTTCAAGGCAAGAAGATTTGTTTGTTCTGCAATATTAGTGATTGCATCCAGAGCTTTATCAATTTGCTGCGTACGTGTAACAAGTCTCTCTATTACTTTGGATGTTTCTTCAACAACCTCATGAATACTATTCATTTGAAGTATAGATTGTTTTATTACTTCACTACCAGAATTGACTTGTTCTGTTGTTGTGACAGCCACTTCTGTAACCGTTGCTGAAGATTCAGCTACTGTTTGAACGCCAGTCGCCATTTCTTCCATTGATGAGGAACTTTCTTGAATACTAGTAACTTGTCCTTCTATTTTTTTATCGACCTCAGATATAGTTTGGACAACCTCTCTTGATATATGAGATGCTCGTTTAGTATCTTGCAACATCCCATTGGTAGAAGAAATAACCTCTTGTGTTGTGTTTTTTACTTCTCCAATTAATTGTTGCAAGTTATCCAGCATACTATTAAAAGACTTCACAATGCTCCCCAATTCATTATTTGATTTATAAGAAGTACGTATCGTTAAGTCACCTTCAGATACTCGCTCCATATCCCTTTGTAATAATACAATTGGTTGTTTAATCGCACTTTTAATGATATAGCCAATAAAAATAACGATTGCGATTGCTATAATGGAGATACTAACAAACAGCATCATGGTATTTGTTGCACTGTCAGTATTATTTTTTTGTAATTGATCTGCATTATTATTATTAAATTGGATAAGTTCACGAATTGACTGAATTGACTTTTTCATATTGGGATCAACCTCTTTTAGGTAATAAGCATATGCTTCTTCATTATTAGATTGTCCCAAATCTTGCACTTTTTTCAGTTGTGTTCTTAAGTCTTTAAATATTGTATAAAATGTGTTATACAATTCCTTTTCTCTATTAGAACTAACTCTTGTCTCAAACTTCTTTAATAACTGATCAGTTTCTGTACGAGCTACATCTATTTCTGTTAAAAGTTCTTTTATTCGTTTTTCATCTTTTGATAGGATTGTTTCTTTTACATTCATATTGATAAGATAAAAATTAGACTCTATAGCTCCTATCCACTGAATTGGTAATAAACTATCTTCATACATAGTAGTAGAAGCATGTTCCCCTTTTTTAAGGCCCCAAAATCCTAGTATAGATAATATTATACAAGAGACACTTGCTATAACTACCATTACGTTTAGTGTTGTTCCAATTTTACTGTTTTTTAAAAACGACAATTAAATCCACCTCATTGTTATATATTGATTAAATAATTAGATGTATAAAAATAAAATACACTTAATTACTTGTATACATTGAAAATACTATAATTTAACTTAAATAATAAATATAAATGGTTAAAAGAGCGTGTTGTTATATATTTAGGTCAACGCGCTCTTACATATATTTAAACCCTATATCATTTTCTTATTCTATTCATTTAACTCATAAAGCCTTTTTATATTTGGTTATCATGCCAGAAGTTTATTGAAAAATGATTATTCTCATCATAAGCTTCAAATTCATAACCTTTTTCTTTTAATCCCTTTATAATTGCTGGAACTGCCGAGACAGATTGTGGATGAATATCATGCATTAAAATAATTTCTTTTGAAGACGTCGCACCTGCTAAGACATTTTGAACAATTTTTGCGGCTGCTACATCAACGGGTAATTTATTGTATTTCCAATCTAAAGAATCAATTGTCCAATCCCATACTTTTAAATTATTTCCGACCACTTCATTTCGAAGTGATTCATTTAACCCGGGCATTGATCCATATGGTGGGCGTGTTAATTTCGGTGAGTTTCCAATAATATTTCTAATTAAAGATTGATCCTCTTTCATTTCCTTAACATATTGCTGATTGGTGTATAGCTTTTTAAAATCATGTGTCATACTATGCATGCCCACATAATGGTTCTCTACATGCTCTCGTTTCACTAAATCTGGGAGCCTTTTCACATTGTCGCCAATTAAAAAGAATGTTGCTTTCACATTATTTCTTTTTAATATATCTAATAGGTTAGCTGTATATTTTCCTGGTCCATCATCAAATGTTAAATATGCAACTTTTCTTTCTTTACCATCAAAACGAGTAGGTATCAATTTTTTCAATTCATTTTTAGGTAGACTGCTCACTTGTTGAACACTGTTTACTTCTTCTGAATTTACCAGCTTAGGATTTGTAATAGATTGAAACATGTAATACCCTATTGCTACTAATGTAATAGCCAACAATACACTTATAATTCTTTTTTTCTTAAGTTTAATTTTCATATTATAATCTTCTTTCTATCCTATTATTTCACTTTATGTTGTTTAGTTATATTATCCTATTAGCTTATAAAGTTCTTTAACTTAACCAATCTCAATTTTGGACTAATCATTTTAATAATCTATACAAGTAAAAATTAGTACCCTGCACTAGAGTTCATGGCATTTCCTATAATAGTTAGAACTACCGGAAATAATACTGGTCCTAAGGTAAGGAAAATGTTTAAAAGTATAATAAAATTATAAAGCAAGCTATAATTTTTACTATTACGGTTTTCGAATACTAGGATGACTAATGTTATTATAGTAATTAAATGTAGTAATAAAATTATCAACCAATAATACATCATTATAGTAAGATTCCACTTTCCTAATAGTTGATATGTTACCCCTATTATTATCCCTAATATAGTAGCATTAAAGGAAATAAACAAAGTTCTTTTTAGTATTTTAGGAAATGTTTTGTGATCCACAGTTTTATTATATAAACCTATTAAAATGCCCAAAGATAGATATGCCAGTAATAGCCCTACCCAATTCCAGATCCAATCTCGATTCCCCATTAAATTGAACAAAAGCGAAATGACCCCTCCTACCGCAAGAATCAAGGAGATCATAATGTTAGTTAAAGCTGATTTCATAATGTTTTCACTTCCTAAAAAATTTTATAATATTGCATTCGTTTTTTACTCTTAACTTGTCCTTTACTTATTAAACTTTTTTTAATTAACTGAGACCCTGTTTTGATAGTGTTCTTCCATTACTTCTTTTGGAACCATACTCCCTCCTGTTCCCCATACAATATGTGTACTTTGAGTCAAAATTTGTTTTAAATCATTTATTGTATATAATCTTTTTCTACTTATTAGTCCAATCACTGCTGCTAATGCTGGTGGTTCTAACTTGAGATCCTCTTTACCTATTACTTTTCTTAATAATTTATATAAATGTTGTATATGCACCACTTAAAAATAGTCCCGTTGTTTTACCTACAAATTTAGATGCTCTTCCCAGTGCCAGGCCATTAGCTATTGTATAATTGTTAATCCCAAAATCTTATACAGAAATTCCATCATATAATCAGGTCATCATACTTAAAAGTTCACATGGTGCATAAGTATCAATCATTTCTCGTCTTATTTACTATTCTCACAACTATGCAGGTGCTTGAAAATTAATCATACTTTATTATAATTAAGTATATATTAACAATATGTTTAGTATAAGTGAATAAAATTAATTTTAATTTTATTCACTTATTTAAAGGGGATTACGTATATGAACAATATTAATATTGGTGAAAAAATTATGGTATTTAGAAAAAGTGCCGGATTAACTAGTAAACGGTTAGCTGAATTATCCGATATAACACCTTCCATGTTAAGTCAGATTGAGAAAGGAATCACGAATCCATCCTTACAAACACTAAAACTAATTTCTATAGCATTAAATATTCCTTTATTTAATTTTTTCTTAGAAGATACCAATACAGAAGAATTAGTTGTAAGAGCTAATCAAAGAAAAAAAATAACTTTCCCTGAAAGCGGCAATGTTTCGTATGAGTTATTATCACCTAATTTAGATGGATCACTGGAATTAGCTTTAATGAATCTGTTACCTCAAACCGCTTCTTCTATGGAGCCTATGGCACATAAAGGTGAAGAAATAGCATTTGTTATGGAAGGACAAGTAAAACTATATCTAAATGATGAGGTTTTACTTCTTAATCCAGGTGATAGTGTTAAAATCCCACCATACGCAAAACATAAATGGGAAAACACTTCTTTACACAAAGTCACTGTTATATTTGGAGTAACCCCACCATCTTTTTAATTTCAAGTAATAGCACATAAAAGTTAGAGAAAATAATTCTCTAACTTTTTTGTATACATAACTATATTTAAAAAAGTAAAAAACTTGTCTTATAATTATATGTCATTTAATTATAAACGATTATGAGTAGTGAAAGAGACCTTTCTAATTACATACTTAATTTACTTTTTAATGTCCAGTATTTTTCTCCAGTAGCTTCAAAAGAGAATTCTACCCATCCATTTGGATCTTCACGATATATAAAGATGTTTGTTCCAGGAGTTACTGTACCGACTTTATTTTCCTCGACTGCAACATCTGATTTACTTTTAATTTTTAAATGAAAAGGATAAGGTACTTGGTAATAAGCAGTTGAAGATACCACATTTGCTGTTTTCGCATCTGCATACATGTTATACGGAATGTTATTAGATAACGCTTCAACATCTAATGTTTCAGGACTTTTGGGTAATTTTTTTGCAGATTTATAGTCTTCCACACGGAACGGTTTAATACGTTCCATAATATTTGCGATTTTTCCAGCCCAGCCTTTGTCTGAAGCATATTTTACGTTCATACCAGCTAATGTTGGTCCATTATAATGCATGCCATCTTCTTCTAAATATCTTTCTCGTACATAATTGGCATTATAAGCAATACTGTCACCGTAGGTTGGTAAATATTTTGCATATTTAAACGGATCCTTATCATACGCGCGTAACCCAAATAAATTGTGTTTTTGATATGCGATTTCTGATTTTCCATATCCAGACTCTAAAATTGCATGTGCTGCTAAATACTGTGCATTAACACCGTATTGATTTTGCGCATTAATAAAATCTTGCCCATGGCCAACTAACGGACTATCTGAATGGTATTTTGCAATAAAACTATCAATCTCTTGGGCTGTAATTTTTGAAGCCACTGTTAAATTTAAATCTTCATATGACGTAGCAGTAATAATCTCTTTTTCTTCTAAAACATTCTTTGGAGTTAGTTGCATCATATCAGTTTTAGCAGTAAGTTGAGCGGCTTCGGCGCGTGTTATGAATCTATTTGGTTGCCAACCATTATCAGTACCAACGGAAATTTTTAAATCAATTAAAATATTGGCGAATCTTTCTCCCCAGTGTCCTTTTAAATCTTCAAATTTACTTTGGCCATTATCATGTGCTGGACTTTTTAGTTTATAAGCATTTACTAGCATGGTAGCCATAGCAGCACGTGTAACTTTTCCGGATGGATTGAAGATTCCATTTCCTTCGCCTTTAATGATGCCAGCTTTTTCAGCTGCAGCAATATAGGGAGTAGCCCAATGGTTTTGGGAATCTGTAAAGGATGGTTTTGCATCGAAGTCAATTTGTATACCTAATACTTTTGTCATAATTTTCGTGGCGGAAGCTCTGTCTAATGAATCATGTGAACCAAAATTCCCATCTGGATAACCAATTAAAACTTGTTTATCCACTAAGTAATTAACGGATTGCTCTGCCCACTTTGGAACATCAGGGAATTTCTTGGTATCTGCAAATATATTAGATGAGTAGGATAGTAGACTTCCTGCAATAATTCCTGTAGCAATTAACTTGGATTTCATAAAATATTCTCCTTCTAAATCTTAATTTCTGGCCATTTTCATGCAATTAATTTATAACATTCCTTTATTAAGAAATAATAATAAAAAATTGCAATGAATGTTGGTAAGCTTATTGAATAATTAACTATATTGTTAATGGACAATATATATACTCTGTTGGATAAATAAAGGTCCTTTATCCAACAGAGTATATAGAGAAAAGGTTTTCTATCAATATGTATCTTTTAAAAATTTTTAAGCATAACATACATTTGGTTCAACGATTTTAGTTACCTGTATATAAGTGTCAATGAACAAATATAAGTTTATATTCAACTTTTTTAATTAAATTCAAGTTAGTTTTTGTATACTTGTTAAACTAGTAAACAAACTTGAAAATCAATCTCAATTAATATTGATTAATTATAGTTAAGTATACATTAATACGTCAACACCTTATTAATTTTTAGTAAATAAAATTAATTTATATTAATTTTTTTATGTAAATATAAAACATTTTTGTTAAAATTATTCATTGACACTTATGTATATAAGTAACTATAATCGTTACACCAAATTGAATAGATGTCAGCATCATCACAAACATATAAATATAAAAATAAAAAATCTCAATTTGGTAATACAATAGATTGGTAGAGGTGTATATTTTTATGAAGCGCAAATTAATCACAACAGGTCTTCTTGCGGGGGCTATATTATCCTATTCTTCTAGTATTTTTGCGGATACTCAAAAGTTTTCTGATGTTCCAAAGTGGGCAGAGCAATCTGTTAATTATTTATTAGAAAAACAAGCTATATCAGGTTTACCAGATGGTACCTTTGGCTCAAACGCTATGTTAGATCGAGCTTACGCCGCAACAATTATAACAAAAGCCTTAGGGATAAAAATTGATACAAAAGCCAAACCTTCTTTTACAGATACCCAAGACCACTGGGCTACTCCCTATATTGCTGCAGCTGAAAAAGCTGGTATTGTTAAAGGCGAAGGAAATGGAATCTTCAATCCATCCGGAAAAGTTACACGTGCTGCTATGGCGACCATGCTAGTAAATGCTTATAAACTGCAAAGTACAGCACATGATAATGGCCAAAGTAAATTTGAGGATTTAAAAGGACATTGGGGAGAAAAATATGCCAATATTTTAATTGACTTAAAAATTTCCGCGGGTACTGATAATGGTTGGCAACCAAATAGAGTGATAACACGTGTTGAAGCTGTTCAACTTACTGCTAAAACTGATATGCTTTCTAAAGAAATAAAAGGTGTATTGAGAGAAAAAGTCAGCAGTAAAGATATGGATGTCAATAGTAAAGAGGTTGAGTTAATTTCAATAGAAAATCGATCTTTAACTACTGAGACAGCTGTTTCAACACAAAATAATAAAGAACAAACTCTACTAAATCAACACAAAAAACGTTCTGGTAAAGTAACTGCTAAAACAGAAAAGTCTTTAATTATTTCCGATGGAGATTCAAGTTTAGATGCTATGGTTACTTCCCCTGAAATCCTTAAAGATATTCAAATTGGAGATACCGTTACTATTTATGCACCTATTTTTATAGATGGTCTTGTATTTGGTCAACCCGATACAGCTAAATATGCAATTGTTCAAAAAGAAAATGAAGACAACGTGCTAAAAAAACAATATAAAATGCACACTGGAAATGTAATCAATAAATCAAATGACGCTATTGAAATTTCTAATGAAGATTCGACTGTTAGTGCTATCGTTTCATCTGAAATCTTACAAGATATAAATATTGGAGATACTATTACTATTTATGGGGCATCTTTTATAAGTAATATGGCAACTGGTGAATTATCCGCTAAAGCTCCTATCATTGAAAAGTTGGCCAGTAAGACAGTTACTCCTAATACAAGTATGGATAAATCGAATTCTATATTAGAAGTCAATAAAAAAGAACAAAATGCTTTAAATCAGCACAAAAAGCGTTCAGGAAAAGTAACTGCTAAAACAGAAAAGTCTTTAATCATTTCAAATGGAAATTCAAGTTTAAGTGCTATGGTTACTTCCCCCGAAATCCTTAAAGATATTCAAATTGGAGATACCGTTGCTATTTATGCACCTATTTTTATAGATGGTCTTGTATTTGGTCAACCCGATACAGCTAAATATGCAATTGTTCAAAAAGAAAATGAAGACAACGTGCTAAAAAAACAATATAAAATGCACACTGGAAATGTAATCAATAAATCAAATGACGCTATTGAAATTTCTAGTGGAGATTCGACTGTTAGTGCTATCGTTTCTCCTGAAGTCGTACAAGATATAAATATTGGAGATACCGTTACTATTTATGGGGCATATTTTATGAATAATATGGCAACTGGTGAATTATCTGCTAAAGCTCCTATCATCGAAAAGGTGGTAAAATAAGCAATAATTTTCCAATGGGAAAATCCCCATACCAAATAAGTATATAGATGCTATTTCTCTAATATCTATGGTTGTGTTAGTTATTTAAAATTGATATGAATTTGCTTTGTCTAAAGCTAAAAACAAGAGGCTTCTTACAATTAAGAAGCTTCTTGTTTTTTGTATAAGTGAATTTGTTTATAATTATTTAAATGAAACATTTTATCCCCTATAAATCTATTTAGAATACTTTCAT
The DNA here is from genome assembly GCF_024712505.1 of Bacillus sp. IBL03825. Lineage (NCBI taxonomy): Bacteria > Bacillati > Bacillota > Bacilli > Caryophanales > Bacillaceae > Bacillus > Bacillus sp. IBL03825. Next base: position 289,182 of record NZ_JAMXKE010000002.1, read on the forward strand.
GGATATTTTATTATAAGCTAAGTAGTTTAAAGTTTCTTGTCCCTAGTTCAAAAAGTTTAGACTTTCATGTCCCGTTATTGAGACATGAAAGTACCTACAAAATTTATGATAATGGCTATTTATTAACGATTGTTCATGAGATTTTAGTTAAGACTTTTATGTCTTTCTACAATTGTTGTACTGTAGAAAGACATGAAAATGGATACTTTTTTATAAAGGAATTGCTTTAGTTACATATATCTACGTGCATCTTTACCATGATTTTCAATAGCAAATCTATTAATTAAAAGAGAACTTTATTTCTGTACAGCTGCGTATAACGATCCTTTCTAAAATAAAAATACATCACCATTTAATAGTGATGTGTTTTTATTAATGATAAGAAGTTATTGTGTTGTAATTCGCTTCTGCTGGTAAATATTAGTTCAAAGCCTTCCCCTTTTAAGTTTTTAGAAGCAGGTTAGTCTATTATTAGGGAGCACTAACAAAACACGCATTTCGTACGCTAATCGAAAAGATACAATTCTTGATAATCTATATATGTTTCATGTGTATAAACGGTTAAATCTCTCCCTTTACGCACAAATGATTTCCCAAATCTTTTGTCTATAACTTCTTGCATTTCTAACCCTTTGCTACTTCCCTTTGGTCCAAAACGTAAAATTAGACATTGACGATTTGCACATAACTTACCAAATCCAGCTCGCCTATTTTTTCGTTTATATGCAATTCCTCTCTTGGTTTGTGGTGGTTCAAAAACATCTTGGAAGGTATTTCATATATATGAGTCAATTCCTTGTGCAATCTCCCTTGATAATAAGGGTAATTTCATAAAATGGTGTTGATGTGTTATGCCACCTATTCCGTTTATATCACAAAACTCATCAAACTGTTTAATCAGAAAATATGTTTTAGAATCTGGGTTATATTGTTTAATAACATCATTAAAACGCTTACATTTAAACTTACTTATGATATTGCAAAGGTTTTAGAAGCGCCTATCGAGACTCTATTTTGGTTTGAGGAATAGAATAATTCTAGTAAAAGTAAGTCAATTTTTGTAATTGATATGTTCATGAGTTTTGATCAATCTTTTTTATAAAATCTACAATCAGACTTTAAACATGGGAACCCGTTTTGATTAATTTTTCCAAAATAGATTCTTTTTAATGTTAATTCAGTAAGGATTTTCAAAGCATTTAGGGGTCACGCCACATCACCATCAAGCTAAGAAAAGCAAATACCCCAAAATACAAAAAACGCACTAAATATCAATAAATAACTGTTGTAGTGATATGATTTTTCGTTTTTTGATCATGGGACAGCAGTCTAATATGCTTGAATTATAATCATTGCAAGCAGCTAAAAAAGTCATTACTGGAATAGAAGTTAAGCATATAATCAAAAAAGGACAAACTCTCCAAGATGAGGAGTTTGTCCAAAACCATAATCTATTTGATTTAACAATGTAAAATTCAATTCCGCTAGGAATCTTTCTTTTTTCATATCCTACGATTTTTGCATGATAACCAACAATAGTGAATTAGAATAATGACTTAATACTTGCTAGTACAGTAAGGATACCTATAATAATGACAAATACATTGCTCATCTTCCCTCTATATTTAGCTAGTACAGGCACTTTACGAATTGCATACATTGGTAATAGACATAAGATAGCAGCAACTAACGGACCGCTAAGAGCATCAATGATTCCAAGAATACTTGGATTTGTATAAGCAACATACCAGCATGTTAATATGACAAAAGTAAGAATCATTGTCTTAACTGTTTTCTCTCCTATATCTTTCCCACGTTTTTTACCGGACTTGATAATCATGTCACGCATTACCTCATACGCTCCTATATAATGGCCAAGGAAAGACTTTGTAATTGCCACAAATGCAATGATCGGAGCCGCAATAGTGATTACTGGTGAATTAAGCTCATTCGCAAGATATGATAGGATTGACAAGTTCTGTTCTTTTGCCACCTTAAGATCATCTGGAGTTAAACTTAAAGTACTGCTCCACACAAAGAACATAACAACAACGAATGTCATGATATAACAAACTTTTTGTATTTGAGCACACTTGGCATCAGTAGCATCTATTCCATACGTAGCTCTCTGTTTCATAACAAATGACGAAATCATAGGAGAATGATTAAACGAGAATACTATAATTGGTAGTATCATCCAAATCATTCCAAAATATCCTGTTCCAGTTGAAGCAGTAGAAACACTTGAAAAACTTAGCATTGAAGTATTCCATTGTGGAATTAAAGATATTGCAATAAAAAGTAGAGAAGCAATGAAAGGATATACTAACATACTCATTATCTTTACAGTAATATCTTGACCAAAATTCAGTATAGTGATAAGACCGAGTACTAATACAAGTGATAAAATGGCCCTTGGAGGCTCTGGCATGTGTAATTGATGCACAATAAAACTACTTGCAGTATTTGTAAGTGCAACCGAATACATCAGCACGATCGTATAAATTGAGACGAAATATACGATGTTAAAAATGATACTTGCTTTATTACCGAAATACTCTCTTATTGTTCCTGTAATCCCCTCGTCGGCAGAATTCGAAGCGTATATCATTTTAGCAAGCGCCCTATGTGAGTAATACATAACAGGATATGCAAGTATGGTAATTATCAGCAATGATAATAAACCACCTGAACCTGCATTAATAGGTAAGAAGAGTACTCCTGCTCCAATTGCTGTTCCAAATAGACTCAATGCCCAGGTAGTATCCTGTTTATGCCACTTTTTAGGGTCTAGATATTTCTCATTTTTTACTGCAGTATTATCAACTTGAAATTCTATGTTTTTTGCAGTATTCCCATTCATATAATAATTCCTCCTAGTGTCCTATTCTTACTTCTCTATTTAAGGCATCGGAATATAGACAGTTCTTGAAAAATGAATTGTTTATAAAGTGCGCCACATCGTATATCCTTCTTTTAAGTTGATCAAAATTAAAAAATTTACGAAGCATCAACCTGACGATTTTATTACCACTTATAAAATGTTTCAATTATATAGCAGGATATATTATTGATAATTCCCCCAATATCCAGAAATCCTTAAGCGAACAATAGAGAATAGATTGTTAATTATTTCACAATATAGACGTTAACTGTTCATTGATTTGATTGTTTCTCCCCAAATATTTTATTTTTAATGGCAATCCCTGTAGGTGTAGCTGCAATTCCACCTAAACCTGTCTCTCTTAATTCGCGAGGCATCTGTCTTCCAACTCTATACATCGCTTCAATAACTTCGTCAGCATTGATGATATTGTTTACACCGGCTAATGCGATGTCCGCTGCCGCTAAAGCATTTGCCGTCCCAATGGCGTTTCTCTTTACACAAGGAATTTCTACCAAACCAGCGACTGGATCACAAACTAAACCGAGTAAATTTTGTAATGCAATTGAAAAAGCTTCAGAAGATTGCTGTGGCGTTCCACCCGCAGCTTCTACTGCAGCTGCAGCCGCCATCGCTGAGGCACTTCCTATTTCAGCTTGACATCCTCCATACGCTCCTGATATACAAGCATTATTTGCGACTACCGTTCCAAATAACGCTGAAGTGAATAGAAAATGAATCATATCTTCATGACTTAAATCTAACGTATCTTTAATACTAAATAGAACTCCCGGAATCGTTCCACTCGCACCTGCTGTTGGAGTTGCACAAATAGCTCCTAATGCAGCATTTACTTCATTAACACCGATAGCACTTTGGATCCCTAACACCATCAAATCTCCAGAAAGAGTTTTCCTATTTTCTCGATATTTTTTAATTTTAACTGCATCCCCTCCAGTTAAACCAGTTGGAGAAAATACCCCGTCGCCCTCAATACTTTTATTTATAGCATTTTTCATAGTCGCTAAATTTCGTTCCATTTTACTCCAAACTTCTTCATAAGTAGATTTAGTTTGTTTTATTTCCTGTTCAATTGCTAATTCATAAATTAGCTTTTGGCTTTTATTAGCTGCATCCACAATTCCTTTTATGGACATATACATATTTTTTCACTCCTTAATGTAACTAAAGAATAATGAGATTAGCTATATTGCTTAAATTTCTTAACTCCTCCTGGATATTACCAGGCAATATTGAATCTAATGCGAATGCAAATAAAAATTTTCTATTTTCTTCTAATCTATGAAAATTATTAATTTCCACATCATATTGTTTAAAAATCCTGCGTAAAACAAATTCAAAGTCAGTTCTTTCGGAAAGTGCAATAATAACTGGCAATGGCCCCTGCAGATCCAAACTAAATCCGTCAATTTCAACATGTTTGATTTCAATTAATCCACCGCCAACAGAAATACCCATTGTTCTAATACTTCGACTTCCATCCTCTAAATATATATCTGCCGTATTTGGATGATTAGCAGGACTATCACCCGCTTTTTCAATAAAGGTAATGTCGATTCCTTTAGATTCTGCTATTTTAATTGCATCTGGCACTTTGCTGTCATTGGCTGCAAATCCTAATACCCCAGCAATAATCGCAAAATCAGTTCCATGTCCTTTATGTGTTTCAGCAAATGACTCATAATACCTTACCACGACTTTTTTTGGAAGACCTTGAAATAATTTATTGGCAACTTTTCCAATAGCCAAAGCCCCTGCAGTATGTGAGCTCGAAGGCCCTATCATTACCGGCCCAATTACATCAAAACAACTTTTGTATTTAACAACCTTTTTTTCTTCAATAGATGCTACATTTATGTTCATATAAGCACCTCCATAATTTATGATTTTAATTACAGTTGAAACTAAGTTATTAGAATAATTAATTCAAAATAAAACCTCGTTGTTAGCGCTTTCTTTTGATGTTAAATAAATTTCCTTTCTGATTACACATCCTTTGTAGAGTAATCATATCAGTATGTCCAATTTAAGAAAGTTACTTGTAAGGTCTTTAGAATTTTCGCACCAAAACTAGATTTGATATTTTATCTAGAGGTAACGAACTATCTCTCGACGCCCTCATTATAACTTGTATATTTATGAGTTTAATGATTTTTTATTTTTAGAAAGATTGAATAAACAGAATCTTGAATGGATAATAAATTACACTTAGCATGTAGCAATTATGTCCTTTGTTTGAAGCTGTATTAGTTAATAGAAAAGCAAAAATAACACAGAGTTCCTTACATTAACACATTGATTATATTGGAAAATCATTATAAAGATACTTGTATTGTCCTTTGTTTGAACATCTTATTTTGGACGTGAAAGCTGTTACAATAAATGATTCATGTAGATGGAAAGGAATACATGAATCAAACATAAAACATTTCACGTATATTAATTATAAATTACGCATCAATATTTATTATCAGAAAAGAGGAACTTCTTTTATGGATCTTAAGATAAAGTAATACTTTATCAGTATTCATTACTTTAAATTTAATTTATTCTTCTTATAACTGTACAGCATTGTGACGATTTTGGTGCAAATAAAAGATAAGTTCCAAAAAACACTAGGGATCCCTAGTGGACTCCGTTTTATATTGTTTTCATTTAAAAAATCCTCTTCAAAAAGCAAATAAAAAAGAACAATTCCAGCCCTTGTTTATTTATAAATCCCCTATATAATATTCGGTATATCCCTCATAATAGTAACTAATATCAATGCCTCTCATGAATACTTCACGGCTATTAATTTTATCTACTAGTGCATTTTGGAGTAAATGCTTAATTTCAATATCTTTAATTGGGCTGCGTTCCATTGCCAGTAAATAATCTTCTTTACCAATTCCATTCCAGTCAACCACCTGTTGAATTTCATTCTTAAAGATTAAATCTAACCATATTCTAGTCGCCCTACCATTTCCTTCTCTAAAAGGGTGGGCAATATTCATTTCAACATACTTCTCAACGATTTCATCAAAGGTTGTTTGTGGCATAGTGTTTATATGTTCTAGTGAATGACTTAGATACATAACAGAAGCAAATCGAAAATTCCCCTTCGCTAGGTTAACCTTTCGAACCTTTCCAGCAAAGAAATAAATATACTCAAATAGATAATTATGAATGTCGGAAAGACCCTTAAATGTGCCAACTTCTATGTTGTTTATTTCTCCTGAATCATATAAATCTTTGGCTTTTATTTTTGATAGTCGTTCTTCCACCCGATTCAATTCCAACTGATTTTTGATACCTAATTCATTTTCTAGCACGATCATTCTCCTCTATTTCTGCCACTAATTCTTTTAACATATCTAAATCTTCTTGTGTGGCTAAATTCTTGATGAAACTTCTAGCCAATTATGTTCTTGTTGTGGATATCAAAATAAAAACGTTAAAAATCTAAACCTATGTGAATGGGACTGTCCTTCTTGTCATACACACCATGATAGGGATATTAACGCAAGTATCAATCTAAAGAATGAAGCGATAAGGCTTATAACCGCAAGGACTGCGGGGTTAGCCTAATCAATTAGGGTTCGATAGAACTCTTTAATTAGGAATCCCTCACTTCTAAACGAAGTGAAAGTGGGAGTAGTTCAATATTTCACAATATCTATCTACTTAGAATAAGATAATAATCATCTTCAGAACATGTTCTTCTCAAGATGCTCTACACATTTATCGTTAAATATGGATTTTTTTAAAAACATATTTCTCAAAGAACTCATAAACCCTTATAGGTGTTGTAAGCGTTAAGGAGCGCTCTGGTCAAGCCCTCCTTAACGCTTACTAAATAACGATTTTACATGTAATGGAACTTCCAAAAATAAAAAATATGAATTCTACTCATAAAACATTTACGTATAGCAAATTCTAAATGGTAAGTAAAAATTCTTATTTATATTTTATTTCTTCACTTTGAAATAATCTAATCCTTTGGAATACCATAATATCCCGAAGCACTCTTCTTACCTAATTTGATGATATCTTTAATTAATACCCAGTTAATCTTTTATAATATTAGAAATACTTTCTTCTAACAATTCAAATCCATTACTTAAGCCTTCTATATCAATTGTTAAAGAAGGTAACAACTTAATTACTTCATCATTAGGCCCAGACGTTTCAATAATTAAACCATTTTCAAATGCAACTGAGCAGATCTTTTTAGCTATTCCAAAATTATTACACGCTATTCCTTGCATAAAGCCTCTCCCTCGTACTTCTCCTTGAAGTTGGGGATATTTCAAACAAATCCCATTAAGAAAACTAGTTATTTTTTCACTTTTCCATTTTAAAGCATTAATAAACTCTATATCTTGCCAATAACTCAATGCTTCTGTAGCCGCTAAAAATGCTAGATTATTCCCGCGAAACGTTCCATTATGTTCTCCTGGTTCCCACTTATCATATTCTGGTCTAATTAGTGTAATAGCCATCGGAAGGCCAATACCACTTATAGATTTTGACAAACAAATTATGTCAGGTGTAATGTTCGCAGGCTCAAAGCTAAAAAATGTACCCGTACGTCCGCACCCTGCTTGAATATCATCAACAATCAATAATATATTATACTTTTTACACAGTCTTTCAATTCCCTTTAACCATTGGGAGCTAGCAGTATTTAAACCACCCTCACCTTGAACTGTTTCTAGAATAATTGCAGCAGGTAAATCCACTCCACTTCCACTATCACTTAATACTTTTTCTAAATACGTTAAAGAATTAAAAGAATCTAAATAATTTTCATACGGCATGATAATACTATTATTTAGTGGTACTCCAGCACCCTTTCTCTTAAAATGATTACTCGTTATCGAAAGTGATCCTAAACTCATTCCATGAAAAGCATTAGAAAAACTTATGATATTTGTTCTTCCAGTCACTTTTCGAGCAATTTTCAGTGCACTTTCAACAGAATTTGTACCAGTTGGACCAGGAAACATAATTTTATAGTCTAAATCACGTGGTTCCAAAATAATTTTGTTAAATTGCTTTAAAAAATTCACTTTAGCACTTGTTCCCATATCAAGACTATGAATAATACCATCTTCTAAAAGATACTCTATTAATACCTGTTTCATTTTTTCATCATTATGTCCATAATTAAGAGCCCCAGCACCTGAGAAAAAGTCAATATACTCTTTTCCATCTACATCCCATAATTTATATCCTTTAGACTTAGTAAAGATTGTTGGAAAACTTCTACTATAACTTCGAACTTGGGATTCCAGTTCATTAAATATATCCATTTTTGAACTAACTACCATATAAGAGCTCCTCCTAATTTTTCGTTTTTACTATGCTCACAAAGAATAACGAAAAGTTATATAATCACTATTGTGAATTTATACTGAATGCGTATCTTTATAACGATGAGCTGCTATCGCTGCTTGGCCAAGAGAGATTCCACCATCATTAGTAGGTACTTGTTTATGCATGTAAACCTCGAATTTACAAGCCTTAAGTGACTTATAGGTTTCTACAAGTAAAAACGTATTTAAAAATACTCCCCCACTAAGAACTAGTTTATTAATCCCTGTTTCTTGACGAATTTGTTTACAGGTTTCAGTAATCATTTGAACCATTGTATAATGAAAACGATAGCTCAATTCACCCTTGGTATACTTATCTTTAAGTATCAAAGATACCAACTCTTTGAACATAGGTTTTATATCGATTTTTCTAATTCCATTCGAAGCAACTATTTCATATGATAATAAAGAATTGGAAGAATCATTGATATCAATCGCTTGCTCCAACTCAATAGCAGCCTGTCCTTCATATTGGATTGTTTCACGGACACCCAATAGTGCTGAAACAGCATCAAAAAGCCTTCCCATACTTGAAGTAAGAGGAGAATTAATTCCTTTTTGAATCATTTTTATAAGTACATCTAGTTCAAAACTATTTCGCTCTGAAATGATCTTTATTGGTAATTCTTTGACTTGTTCACCATATATTTGCGTCAATATTCCTAAAGCGATTCTATACGGTTCTTTAACGGCTTTATCACCGCCTGGTAGCTGAAAATAATCGATATATGCCGCTCTTTGATAATTAAGAAAATCACCGATTAAAAACTCTCCGCCCCAAATATTCCCATCATCACCATAACCCGTACCATCTAAAATAACTCCTAAAACAGGACCATCTAATTGATTATCAACCATACAAGAAGCCATATGGGCATGATGATGCTGAACCTGTACAACTGGTAAAGCTTTTTGATCAAATGCGTATTTTGTACTATAAAAATCAGGATGAAGATCACTTGCTATTACGGAAGGTCTGATTTCAAAGATTTTTTGTAAATGAGCTATAGTATTTTTAAATGATTCATAAATTTTATAGTTTTTTAAATCGCCAATATGATGACTAATAAAAGCTTTTTCACCTTTAGTTAAGCAAATCGTATTCTTTAATTCTGCTCCTAAAGCAAGTACATTAGTTGATCCTTCTTTAAAATCAATTGGGTTTGGTACATATCCTCTAGCGCGACGAATTATGTGTAGTTTTGTTATTTCATCATCTAAATCAATAGCCCTAACAATAGAGTCATCTACTCTAGTGAATATCTCCCTATTGTGTACTAAATAATAATCTGCAATTCCTTTTAGCTGCTCAATTGCATCTACATCTTTATATACAATAGGTTCATCAGAAACATTGGCGCTCGTAGCTATTAATGCAATAAAATTCCCTCTTAATATGAGATGATGAAGTGGGGTATAGGCTAACATTACCCCATAAGTATTATTATTAGGTGCAACATCTAAAGAAATAAACTCATTATCCTTTTTGTTTAATAACACAATTGGCCGTTCTTTAGAAACTAATAAAGCTTCTTCATTTTTTGTTATTTTAGCAAAATTTTTCACATCATCTAATTGAGATGACATTAAAGCAAAAGGTTTTTCATCCCGTTTTTTTCTTTTTCTTAATTCTTTTACAGCTTCATGATTCATTGGATCTACAACTAAGTGATATCCACCTAAACCTTTAATAGCTAGGATCTTCCCCTGTTTCAACAAATCAATGGTTTTTTCTATTGGATTGTCAGTGGGGACATTTGTACCATCTGCTGTTCTCAATTGAACTTGTGGTCCACATTTCCAACAAGCATTTGGTTGTGCATGGAATCTCCGATCTAATATGTCTTTGTATTCCTTATCACACTCTTTGCACATAGGAAATTTAGCCATTGTAGTATACGGTCTATCATAAGGAATATCTTTTATTATTGAATATCTAGGTCCACAATTTGTACAATTAATAAATGGATAGCGATACCTTCTATTCGTTGGATCAAATAATTCTTCTAAACATTCATTACATACATAAGTATCAGGAGATATTAAAGTTTGCCTACTACTATGTTTTTTGCTACTCAAAATATCAAAAGAGCTATAACGATTATCGGATTCTTGTTCCTCTACCAATTTAACTTCTTGCACATAAGCCAATTCTGGGGAATTAAATTCTATATCATGAATAAAATGCTTAATATTATTTTGTTCCCCTTCTACTTCTATCAGCACTCCATTTGAATCATTTAACACCCATCCGTTTAGATCATATTTTTTTGCTATTCTATATACAAAAGGTCTAAAACCAACACCTTGCACAATGCCTTTAACTTGATACTTTTTTATAAACATATTTATTACTTTTTTCATGAATTGTCTCCTAACATAATCGAGGTAATTCTGCCCCATATAATAACTCAATGATTTTCAATTCACCTGATTTTGCTTCCATTAGTACTTGTCTATCTTGTGTTTGAGTAATTTTACCAATTACTGCAGCTTCTTTACCATATTTAGTATCTTTCAATACTCTCACGACTTCCTCGCTTACCTCTGGAGACACAAACATACAAACATTACCCTCATTAGCTAGATACATTGGATTAACACCTAACATATCGGCAGCCATAATGGTTTCTGCTAACATAGGAATCTCTTTTTCTTCTATTTTTATTCCGGTATTAATTGTTTCTGAGACTTCATTTAAAACTGTACCTAACCCGCCTCTTGTAATATCTCGCATACAATGTATAGAATCACCAAAATGGTTTTGCAACTCTGATATCATATGATTTAATGGTGCACAATCACTATTTATTCTCTGTTCAAACCCTAATCCTTCTCTTATAGAAAGGATATGTATACTATGGTTTCCTAGTTGTCCTGTTATAATGATATCGTCACCTTCTTGAATAGAGTTTACCGAAAATGGTGATACATCTCCTTCAAAAACTCCTATTCCAGTTGTATTAATAAAGATTTTGTCTACTTCACCTTTTTTAACAACTTTTGTATCTCCGGCAACAATATACACTCCAGCTTCTTTCGCTGTTTCTCTTATAGAATCTAATATTTCTTCCAAATCTTTAATTGGAAAACCTTCTTCTAGTACTAACGCCAATGATAGATAAAGTGGTTTTGCACCACTAACCGCTAAATCATTAACTGTCCCACAAACTGCTACTTTCCCTATATTTCCCTCACCAAAAAAGATAGGATCAATAACAAAAGAGTCCGTTGTCATCGCCAATCTTCTACTACTTACCTCAAGAATGGCACTATCCTCCATTTTTCCAAGATGAACATCTTCTAGTTTTGCAGTAATAATTGAGCTAATTAAATCATGACTCAATAGGCCTCCTGTTCCATGGTCTAAAATTATATTTTCTAAATCTTTAGTTAATTTCATGAATTAAAACTCCTTTTAATTTTTATTTTTGAAAAATAATATCACTTGCTACATAGAACAAGTGATATTACAACGTATTTAATTACGGAATTGCAACTCCATCAAAAGAAATATCTTCATTTTTAGAAATCGAATTACAGATTTCCTCGATACTCATAATCTTTGCACAATATGAACCTAACCACTTTAAAGCTCGTTCTTTATCTTCAGCCTTCGCTGAAACAACCGCGTCTTCTGGTACGATTACATTATAACCACGGAAAAATCCATCTGCTGCAGTTGTTTGTACACAAATTTGAGTTTGCATACCCGTAATAATAATTGTATCTACTCCTAAATTTTTTAAGGTTTCATCAAGATTTGTCTCAAAAAAACCACTATCCTTATTTTTCTCCATAATAATATCTTTTTCATGAAGAAACTCAGGTAAGATTTCTGCACCTTTAGATCCCTTTGTGACTGGTAAAAAATCACCATATCGTTCAGCTTTTGGATCATCTTCTAAGTTAATTAACTGTAGGTGAACAATAGAAACATCATTTTCTCTCATAGTATCTAAGAAAGACACCATTTTAGGCGTAAACTCCTCCACAGCTGCAATTCTATCCTCATTTTTATTAACCAAATCGTACTGTAAGTCATTTGTAAGCACTGCATATTTCATAATAATCCTACCTCCAATTAACTAAGAATTTAATTTTTCTAAAATACAATGTTCATTATTCCACCAATAGTAAGAATATGTCAAATGTTATTTTTTATCTAAATTTTCTAAATAATTTTCAGAAAATTAATACCTAATAGGACTCTATTTCCCATTAGGCATTAATTTTTCGCTTTTTATTTAGAATAATCTCTCATATGTAATTAAAGTTTTTCACTCTCTGTAAAAAATGATTTATGTTCTACTGGAGAAGAAAGCACTATTAAGGTTGTAGGCTTTCCATACTCTATGCACAAATTAATATAGTCTTCGAGTGTATGTACAGATTCCGTCACTACCTTTGTTAAATAACTATACATACCGGCAATACGGTGACATTCGACTACATCTGAATGTTCCATTGCGAATTTTTTATATTTGTTGCAATCCTTTGGTTCCATCAACACAAACGCAGTAATATGTTTTTTTAATTCTTTCGAATTAACAATCGTGCGATAACTTGTAATAACCTCTTGTTCTTCTAGTCTTCTAACTCGCTCTGTAACAGAAGGGGAACTCAAACCTACCAGTTTTCCTATTTCAACCATACTTAAACGTGCATTTTCTTGAAGATGAGAAAGAATCTTTAAATCTGTTTCATCCATTGTTGGACCTCCCCTTGATTAATTAAGAAAATATTTAGTAATTCTTAAATTTTTTAAGAAAATTATAATTAATACATAAATTATAGCATGTTATCCTTTTTTAAAACTTTATATAATTAATATCAATTAATGAAAGAGAGGCTGAGTATCTTGACACAACAATCATTGAAACGCTCAATTACTTGGGTACAGGGAACCGCATTAACCATAGGAGCTGTGTTAGGTTGTGGAATCCTTATTTTACCTTCCATTACTGCAAATAGCGCTGGACCAGCTTCAATTTTATCTTGGGTTATCATGTCTATATTAGCTTTTCCTATTGTAGCAACTCTAGCGCGTCTTGCTAAAATGATTCCTAGTGCTGGAGGAATTACAGCTTATGTTCAAATGGCATTTAATGCAAATACAAGTGCCATCCTAGGCTGGATTATGTTAGGTTCTATTCCTATTGGAGTACCTATTATTGCTTTAACAGGTGCCCATTATATTGGATATGTTTTTCCAATAAGCAATCTTAGTGTTATAGGAATTGCAGCATTAATTTTAATTACCTCTTTACTCTTACATATAAAAGGGATCGAGCTATCATCAAAAGTTAGTGTGTTTGTAATTTGTATCATTTCACTTTTAATAGTTGTCGCTGTTATCGTTTCTATACCTTATGTAAAATTAAGTTCTTTTACACCATTTGTACCAAACGGGTGGTCTTCCGTTGGCGCTTCTTCTGTAATTATCTTTTTCTCATTTGTAGGATGGGAGATGATTACCCCATTAGCTGAAGAATTTAAAAGACCCGCTAAAGATATTTCCATTAGTTTATTTTTAGGAGCAATTTGTATCTCCATTATGTACATTGCTATATCTTTTGTAACAATAGGGACTCACTCATATGGTGATAAGAATCAGATAGCTTCCCTTAGTATTTTAATATCAAAAGGATTAGGACCCATAGGTACATATGTAACAACTATCTTAGCAATTTTCATTTCGTTTAGTGCTGTACATGCTAACATTGCAGGTTTTTCAAGAATGATTTACGCTCAAGCTAGAGAAGGACATTTCCCTTCCTTTTTTGCTAGATTACATTCTAAATTTCAAACTCCAACTAGGGTATTACTATTTTTAGGAGGTATTTTTAGTTGTATTTTAATCTTTTATGGTGTGGCACGACCAAATTTAGAAATGCTTCTTAAAGGTCCTAGTGTAATTTTTATTACCTCTTATATTTTTACAATGCTAGCTGCTCTAAAATTATTAAAAGTGCGTGATATTGGTTGGTGGATGGCCTTCCTTTCTCTAATTATATGTATTATTGTATACTCATTTAGTGGTTGGGCTATTTTCTATCCAGTTATCTTATCAATTATTGGTTGGATTTATATAGTTATGAATAAGAAGTATAGTACCATTAACAATCATTCAATAAATACATCAAATGAAAACTAGTCTCATATAATCTAAAAATTTACCACTCAAAATACAAATTAATATTAATACTATTAATGCTGGAATAAGGAAATCTTCCAATGACTTATACTTAACACAAATTAACCTACTAATTATGTGCATTCAAAAAAACCAGGATAACTTTTTAAAATCATCCTGGTTTTTCTATATTTAATAAAATTTATCATTTCCTATTTATAGAGACCATATCTAACAGCTCTATTTAACTCTATATATTTTATGAGTTTTTTTATATGGATAAACTTGTATATAATAGAAGGATTTTTTTAATCTTCAATTAATTACATTTGATAAACAACGAATCATGTAAATTGAAAATAAATGATAATTAACTGTATTTAATTATGTAAAAAACACATAATTAAATACAGTTATAACTATTATAAAATTCATATCAACATATCAGCGAAAGTAGATCCAACGTTATTTTTACGCTTCATATGCTTCTCTAAATATATTTTTGTGGTTTGAATATTTTCGTGACCGAGTGTTTGCATTAAATGATATAAATCCGCATTTCCTTGTTCAACTGCCATAATTGCAAAAGCATGTCGAAATGTATGTGCGGTTACTGGATTTTCACGATATTGTAAGAACTCTAAGTCTGTCTTCTTTATCATATCTGTTACCTGATTTGATAGTGTTTTAGAATTATATGCACTTCCTCTTTGATTTATAAATAACGGACTTTCATCCCCTTTTTCCAATACTGTTTGGAAACCTCTTCTTCTTCTCATCTCACAAATACATTGGTATAAATGTTCTGAAATAAAAAGTTCACGCACTTTGTTCCCTTTTCCCCTAACCTTTAACCAATACTTTCCATCATAGTGTAAATCTTTTACTCTTGCAGTACACAACTCCTGAATACGCGCACCAGTACTTGCTAATGCAAGTACTATTGTATAGTTTATTAAATGTCCTCTTTCTTTATAAAAGCCTAATATTTTCATGACTTCTTCATAGGATAAATCCCGATTCGGTCGATCTTTTTCATTTACATTCGCACGCTGTAATTCTTCATGAATTGGTTTTTCAATATACCCAAATACATGAAGATGTTTTAAAAAAGAACGTATAAGTATTGATTTTTTTGCAAGTGTTGCGACCGCGTACGTATCCCCATTTCTACCGTTCTCTACCTGCTTCAACCAAGCATTATATTTACGAATATGCCAAGGCTGTAATGTTTTCAATAACGAATCATTTTGCTGCACCTCTTCTCCATTCAATTCGAATTCCTCTGCATGCTGCACCATGCACTGACAAAATGATAAGATTTCAGATACATAACTCTTTTTCGTATCCTCTTTTCTATTCTTTTTCTCATCCATATCTTTTTGTAAATGTACGAAATGATAAATGACTTCCAAATCACTTAAATACGTATATTTACTCTTTCCCTCTTTTTCTGCAACCTCCATCTTCTCTTCCAACTTATCTACATAACGACTATCATGCAGGAATGGAACCATATCTCTTATACTTTCTACATATGTATCTATATCTTCACTTTGATTCTTTGTTATAGGTAAGTTCTCTTTTTTATTTTGTTTATCCATATTTCGAATTAACCCCTCCTATTGAAGATTATGAATATAATTCGCTTTATTACCTTTACTTATTATTTTATTTTACTTCTATACATTATACAAATGATTATTCATTTTCTTTCTGTAAGAATCCTACATTCTTCTTCATTAACCTTTACTTGTATTTTTTTATAATTTATTAGTAAATAGATATCAATTAATAGATAATACCTTAAATTTTAAATCTATTTTATAAAGAAATTAAATTTAAAATTATATTAACAGATAAATTGAATATAAAATTCTTTCGAACCACAAAAATTTGTAAGAACTTTAATAAATTCCATTTCTAATTTTAAATATATCTCATATTCTGATATGATATATACATATCTAAAATACTAGTAAACAATAGTTATGGAGGTGTCCATTCATGACACAGGATTTATTGTTCATTACAAAACCTACTGTAACGACAAAAGAGGCAGCCGACTTATTAGGAGTAACGGTACAAACAATTTTAAAGAAAGAAAAAGATGGATTAATAGAATGTGTATATAAAGATAACTGGAAACAATTCGGTAGTAAGATTTTCTATTTAGAGGATATTGAACGTTTAAAAAATATCGAAGAGATTGAGGGGTATAGTACAAAAGAAGCAGCTGAGATTCTTAATGTAGCACCTTCTACTGTCTTTACATATATCAAATCTGGAAAACTACCTGCTTCAAAGATTGAAAAACGCGGAAAAGAAGTATATATCATTGATAAGGATGACCTTGAAACTTTTCAACTTACTTATGAAAAAACTACATCAAAAGAGAGAAAAACATTCATTGCTAAGATTCAAGACGAAGATATATATTTATATCAATTATTAACACATCAACATACCGGAAAAATAGCGAGAGTAATAGAGATCAATGGAGCAGATGGCAAGATTCTTACAGAAGATGAAGAAATTTTCCCTCTATCCACGTATAAAGAGCATGATTACTCCTTTGAACCTTTCCGTAAGCAAGCTGTAATTACAAAACGAGGGTATTTATCTTTTTCATTTAAAAAACCTCAACTATTTAATTCCATTACTTATAATCTAATAAATTTATTTTATAAAGAGCTAGGTGTCACAAATATGCGATTAAGTGTTTCATCTGATACTATTAAATTAGAAATTAAACCTTTCGTATTACAAGTTGATCCATTGCAATTTCAAGAGGAGATTAAATATTTACATTCTCATATGAAATCCGGTACGATACTTCCACATGTTGAAGGAATTTACTTTAAAAGTAATGTAGAGCCATTAACTTTTCATGCAGATCATGCATTTAAGCAGAAAATAGTTCAATTAGCAGCGAGTGCAGGTATGGGACAGGAAGAATTCTTATTACAAGCTGTAAAATCTTATATAAGAAATTTAGAACAACAATAAATATTTTTTAAGAATAAAAAACCGTAGAAATAAAATATTTCCACGGTTTTTATTTTTACCTAAGATCCTTTTAATTATTTTACAACAATATAGAACTTACCTGGCATTTCATTTTGTGCATCTTGAAATGTTTCTAGAATCAAATCTGCTTCTTCTCCTAACATATTCTGACTTTCTTTGAAAAATTCCCATTCTATTGTTAAAGGAAGAGTAACCCATGCAGTTAAGCAATCCCACAACGCATTAGCATTTTCACCATAGTAATCTGGAAGATCTAATTTGCTCTTTAATGTTTTATGCAGTGCATTTTTACTTGTAAACATCCGCCCATCTAAATATATTTTTTCCATAACTAAATTCCTTTCTACTTTACTTCAGTAAACGTTTTGTAATGATCTGAAGTCCTATACACCAATCCATCACTAGAATAAAGAATTCTATCATTACCTCGATACCCTGTTGAATAATTAATATCAGCTTCATACCAAACTCTACCTGGAGCACTTGGTAAGGGATTTCCTTTATTTTGGAATATATTACCTCCTATGCTTTTTCCAGGGGCTACTTTATGAAGGTTCCCATCCTTACTAACCCAACCAAGTGCTTGTGCTTGTTCTTTCGTGATATAATTATCCGGTAATTTTTTATGTTCTTTTACATATTTAGCAACTTCATCAAAACCAGTAGGATATTTTGTGAAATTAGTAGTTTTTGCAGCCGTTTCTAAAGCCTTACCTTTCTTCTCAAGGTCTCCAACCTTCCCTACAACTTTACCGATAACCCGTGTTGTACCACCAGATACGACAGCCAATGTACCCCATACATAATCTTCTGGATCATATTTTTGACCTGTTACTAAGTCTTCCCCTTTGATGAGTTGTCCAATTTCTTTTCCTGTACCAATTATAGGCGTCATACCCAATACGAATGATACATCTCCATCATTCTTACGATCATATACTCTAGATGGATCGCCACCTAAATCACGTAGTGCATTACTCAAGTCAATATTTCCAACATTGATGGCAGCAGCAGGTATATCAATCTTATGACTTGCTATTTTATTAGCTGAGTCCATAAATGTATTTGCAAGATCTATTCCCATATTGAAATCTGTGAAGAATCCTGGGACTTTCGCATCCAATGCTTGTAAGTCTTGTGCAATGACTGGAACATTTTTTCTTGTTACTTGTACAAGTTCCTCCATCCCAGGTTTCGCCTCATCTATGGAATGTTTCAAGCGAATGGAGCTATTTACGACTGGTCCTAAGTCTTTAATGACACCAGATAATCCTTTCGATAATTCTTGCATATCCAATGTGATTTGATGAGTAAGTGCGTTAATATCTTTTTGCAATTCAAGAACTTTACCCGCAACCACATCTAATTCTTGATAGGTTTTCTCATACGCTTGAGCCATAGATACATATTGTTGAAGTATAAAAACATATGTGTCCATACCAAAATCTAGTAATTCTTTCCCATCGGCTCCAAGCAATTTTACTAACTCTTTCCTTTGCGTAACCGTTAAGTTTCTTATGTCACCTTTCATGGCATTCACTAATTCTTCTAACTTATCATGCGCTTCTTTAATGACTTGCCTTTTATACTGAACATCCTGCTTTGCATCATTAATGTCTCTCGAAAGATTCTCTAAGTTTTCTGCATCATCTACCCAACGTCGTTCTTCTTCTTCTAAAATTTTGATCGTGTTATTTATGTATGTTTCGTCACTTTTTAAGTAATCTAATACACCTTCAAATATCTTTACTTTTCCATCAAGCAAAGTAAGTGGACTTTTAGCCTCCTGATCAAAGATAATAGCATCATGAATACGCACATATCCTTTTTCACCTTGGTAATTAACCTCATACCAAGAACCGACTTTCCCCACTACTTCTATCATTTCACCCTTATTCACACTTTTTGCACGTAATGCTTTTTTCAAGTCTGGCTCAGGATATACTTTTTTAACAAGGGATTCTAATGTAACCCACCCTTTAATCATTTCTCCGTCTTGATTAAAAGAGAATTTCTTATCTTTATATGTAAAATCTCCTGTTTGTAATGCACCTGAAGGCTGTAGTAAATACCAATTAAACTCTTGTTTCATCCAACCATTTCTTGATTCATGAGAAGCATCAAAATAATACGGTTTCCCATCAACATTTGTAAAACCTGATTGTACAGAACCTAATGGACTAAAGTAATAGATTTTGCCATCAATATGTTGGATTCCGGTTTGCACTACACCATCGGTTCCCAGATAATAATCATATCCACCTGTATGTAACCAGCCCGTTTGCATAAAACCATCGGCACCAAAATAATAGCGTTTCCCATCAATTGATTGGAAACCTGTTATTCTTTGCCCATCTTTTTTATAATACGTCCATTTTCCTTCTTCTTGTACCCACCCTTTTTGATTATCTAAATAAAATGCTTCTTTTAATTGATCAATCCATTGTAATCCATTCGCAAGAACCTCTGTATCACTATCTAATTGTTTATCAAATTTCTTTTGAATATTGGATGGAAAGTACTTTTCAGGATCTTTATGATACTCAGTTATCATAAACTGAGACAAATTCGTTGCTTCTTTTGTTACATCCCATGAACGAACTGGTGATTCACCAATTACAACAGACTCCAGTATTCGAACATATCCAACCTCTCCTTGATATTTGACCTGATACCATAAACCTTGCTTGGATATGACTTCTAAAACATCTCCATCCTTTACAGGCTTAGATGTCAATAGAAATTTTGTTTCTGGCTTTGGATAGATTCTTTTAACAGCAGAACGTAGAGTAATCCATCCCTTTTCCATATCCCCGTACTTATTAATTTCAAATGGTTTTCCTTGATAGGTAAATGTTCCTGTCACATACTTCCCATCTTTTAAATAGCTCCATGAAGTTGCAGAAAAACTCCATCCAGTCTTTAGTTTACCAGGTTCACTATAATATAAAGTATCTTTCCCTACCTGCTTTCTTCCTTGGAATAGCCTTCCATCTTTAAAAAAGGAGTACTCTATTCCATCTAACGTAATGTTATCTCTTTGCTTACTCCCATCTTTGTTGTAATAGTACCAATTCTCTTTCTCCTTCACCCAGCCAACTGATTCATCATTTTGCATATCTGTTACTTTCATAATCGTTCTATATAAGAACATAGAAAATTGCTCTCTAGTAACAATGCCATTTGGATTAAAGTTTCCGTCACCTGTACCACTTGTTATGTTGTTACCGGCTAATATTTTGACATATTCGTTGGCCCAGTGACCTTTCATATCCGTAAATTCTACATTTCCTTGCGGTTTTAAATCGAATGTTTTGACAAGCACAGTTGCCATTTCGGCACGTGTCATATTATTTTTCGGATTGAATTTTTTTTCAGCATTTACACTGAAAATACCACGTGCTGTTAGTGCCAAAATTTCCTTTTTGAAATTGCTGTCACCAATATCAACAAATGGATTATTTGTACTATCTTGCGGTTTTAAATATCGATACAAGAAAGCAGCGAGATGTTCGCGAGTAATAGGATCCGCTGCACCGAAATACCCATTTCCGTATCCTGTTATAATCTTATTCTCCACCATATACATCATTTCTTTATACGCCCAATGAGTTTTAGGAACGTCAATAAAAGATGATGAATTCACTTGACCATTTTGTTCTGCATACGCTGTTCCTACTGTACTGAATAATAAAATACATACCATAAAACTTAAAAATAATTTCTTAATTGTATTCATAATAGCTCCTATTCAATTGTTAAAAATATAATTGCAAAATCAGCACTTATTTTATCCTTCATTTACGGCGTTTTATATAATTATCAAATTTCTATTCATACTGATATTTCGCATAAGGACAACCTAAGTCATTCTGTCTAACCTATAATTGATTCATAAGATGTTTCATTTTTTAAATGGAGTAACCCATTTATGGAACCTTCTTAACATACAGTAAAACTAAGTTTTTTAATTTGAAAATCTCTTAGTGTAAAATTCGCATTATGTTGACGAAATCCATAATAATACCAATCTCCTTTCTCATTGACGTGGCCTATTTGATTTAAAACTTCGACTTCCTTTTTAAACATTGGTGCATAGGTAGAAAATAATTAAAATTATGATAATATAAGTCCTATGATCTTCTTCATACTCGCATCTCCTTATCAATTCGTAAAAAACCTTTTAATTATATATTGTATTTAATTGATAATAAAATAAAAAAATACAAATATGCATAATTGCATATTAACCTTCTCAATAGGGTGTACCCTATTGAGAAGAAATCATTTCCTTGATATTATTAGTCTCATAGACCCTCAATAACACTTATCAAAAATATGTACAAAAAGAGGGATGAAAATGGTCTATGGATACGCACGTGTAAGTGCACAAGATCAAAATTTAGATACACAAATTGAACAACTTATAAAATATGGAGTAGATGAAATCATAAAAGAGAAAATTAGTGGAGTAACAAAACAAAAGCCGGAGTTAGATACGTTACTTTCAAAATTAACTACTGGGGATACCTTAGTCGTAACTAGAATGGATCGTTTAGGTAGAAATACCATTCAACTGTTATAGTTAGTAGAACAATTTTGGGAAAAGGATGTTCACTTTGCAATTTTAAATTTAGGAATTGATACAAGAACTCAAACGGGTAATTTCTTCTTAACTGTCATGGCTGCCTTTAGTGAATTAGATCGTGAAATGATTAAAGAAAAACAACATGCGGGAATAAAGCTAGCAAAACAAAAAGGAGTGTATAGAGGAAGAGTAAAGAAATATACGGATAAGCACCCAGTTATGAATCATGCGATTGAATTGCGCAAGCATACCAATAAAACTGTTAAAGAAATATACCAAATTACTGGTGTGAGTCCGGCCGCTCTGTATCGTAGATTAAAAGAACTTGAATAAAGTTCTTTTTTGATTTGTAATTAAATCCCAGAGTGGCCCCTCATACCGAGAATCGTTTCCGTACCCCTGGGAGAGAAACACATGCCTATCAGGGTAAAATTAGCTAAGTGCAAACTCATCCAAACTTTTTTGTTCTTGTACAAGGGCATAAAACTCTCAACTATTCCGAGAAAAATCTCTATTCAGTTAAATTTCATATCTTTAATTGAGCAAAAATCACAAAAATTATCCAACTTTTGTATAAAAGAATGAGTCAATTGAACTTAGAAAAAGCGTGTTTTAATAAAAAAATTTTTCCGAATGCACTTTTTCTTTTTGTTCTTCTATCAGGGATCATAACGTTAAATTAATCAAACATTTTTCGAAAACAACAACAGTTATTTACGAGAATACAACCTCAACTTAAAAAAGACCACCCCTTTCAATAAAGGAAGTGGTCTTCCTAAATTATCTATTTTCTTAAAATAAACCTATAATAACTTTGATATCTCTTTACTCAGTCATCCGATTATAGGAATAAAATCCATTAATACATGTAATTCTATCCCTATTAAAGCAGAAATAAAAATGATTTTTAAGAAAATACTCTATTTATAAGTAAACAATATTATTAATCTAAGTATTATAAAATTAGTAACTCACTTAAGAAGTTTTAAAAGACAAGCTTGTTAATGATGTTCCAACACTTAATTCGTCATTTAATACGAGGGATAAACAAGCTACTAATGGTAATTGAGCCATCAGAATTAATCACTATACTAGGACTAGATCCACACTCTTCTCCACCACTTACAATTGATTCTACCCCACCACTCGGAGTAAACGTAACTAAAAGACACACATCGATACAAATATCATTTAAAGTATATGCCATTACTTATACCCCTCCCTAAAACAATTTATAATAAGCTATGTGGGGTCACCATATCATTGCGGGAAAATTGTACGTTTAGACACATTTTAGACACAAAAAAACGAGTGTGTAAATTTAGATGATAGTTATAATTTCAAAAGTGGATCAGATTTTTTATTATAACTAAAAAATCTGATCCACTTATTTGTGTCCTTAAAAATAATCATATTTAAAAAAAGTAATAAATGAACTTTCATTCATCGTTTAATAGGTTTTAACTTTTTCTATTCTATATAGAAATATTTGTTTACTTTTCTGTAATATTCACAAAATTAACAGCTCTCTCGTCCTCAGTACCTAAAGCCGTATTCACTTTATCTATTTCCTTTCTTAATTCTGGTGCTTTCCCTTGATTGACTAAGTTAAGATTCCCAAAAGATTTATTAAAAGATAGAAATTGTCTTGTTTGTTCTTTCCCATTTATTTCTTTAAATAATATATCATCTACAATTAATAGGATTACGTTGGATCCACCACGATATGGAGATAGCCATACATCCCCTTTATATTGAACATTCATTTTTTTCTCATCAAATGTTAGTTCTTTCAAGTCTTTATATTCTTTATTTGCAAATATGATAGTTTCATCTTTTTCTATTTTTGGTAACGAATCAAGAGGGACTGAAGATAGGAGCCCCTCGTTATTATCCCTTTCACGAATAAATCCCTTTGTATTCATTTTTTCAGCAGTTGTTCTACTAATAAATAGTAAATTACTAGTAGCAGTATCCATAGAATCCCCAAATTTAGTTGGTAACTTTATGTCAAGCTTATTATTATCTATAGTCCCTTCTTTTAATTGATATAGGTCTTGTGAGGTTGTTATATCTTTGTATGAGTCAATTATAGAGTTTCTTGTTTGTTCGTTTATCGTTCCTACTTCTATTGAAATTCCATTTGCTGGAGAGTCTTTTGTACCAAATAATGAACATGCTCCTAACATGGTAATCGAAATACTAGCTACTATTAATAATCCAATTCTTTTTTTCATCCTATATTCTCCTTCTTTTTAAATTAAAAGATTGTTTTATACATTTTTTTCAAATATTGAGCACGAACAAAGTAAAAGTATATAATTTGCATAACTAAGAAACAAATCAATACCACAACGG
Organism: Bacillus sp. IBL03825; assembly: GCF_024712505.1. Lineage (NCBI taxonomy): Bacteria > Bacillati > Bacillota > Bacilli > Caryophanales > Bacillaceae > Bacillus > Bacillus sp. IBL03825. Next base: position 313,559 of record NZ_JAMXKE010000002.1, read on the forward strand.
AACTACCCAAGACTGAAAAATTGGCTAACTTTTGTAAGGCCATAAAAGCAACTGTACTATGTGTAATCGCTATTGCAATTGGTAAAAAGAATAACAATGCAAGTTGACGTGACACAATTTTCTTTAATTCAGGTTTACTTAAACCAACTTTTGCTATCATTTTATATTGCTGCTGATTTCGTTCTAAGTCTGTATATAATCGGAAATATAAAAAGCTTGCAGCAAAAGTAAAGAAAACGATACCTATTAATACACTCATGATAGATGCAAGTCCAAAACCTTGTTTCATCACTATCCATGTAAAAATTAAAGACGAAAATGTATATTGTTCGTTGTATACTTCAAGTTCACTAATACCCTGATTATCTTTCTTTAAAGTAGTCACGATTTTTTCAGCAACCTTTTTTGTTTGATCCCAATTTTTCACAATAAAACCATTGATAGTGAATTGACCGTAGTGACTCTCTGGATCCACAATCATTTGATTATATACAGTATCCGGAATAATAATTGTCGTTATGTTTGTATCTTGTAGTTCTTTTGACGTTAGTATTTTATTTACATGCATAGCTCTTTTTATATTTCCATGCAACAATTGAAAGTCATTTTGATTAGATTTTGCATTAGCGACTTTTTTTGAAGGAATGACAAAACTACTATTTTGATCTTTTAAGCTTTCTTTTTCAAAATCAAATGACTCTGCTAACCTATTGTAATCACTTATTTTTATAACGCTTAATAATACATTACTGTTATAAAGGGTATCTGGAATTTGTTTTATTGAATAAGCGACTTGTTTGAATTTAAACCCACCATTATTGAGTTCGCTTTCTATTTTTTTTAGATGCTCTTTTTCTAAAGGATTATTATTATAAGACTTATAAGAAAATGCAAAGGGACTATTTGATTCAGCCATGGATGAGTTACCTAATCCCATACAAGTTCCCACTGCAGTGAAGGCAACAGCAGAAATAATAGTTACCATAAAAAACATTTTTGCATTATCTTTTAATTGATACACTAAATCTGAAATGGTGAGTATGTTTGTTTTCTTAAAGAAAATATTTTCCCTTTTCTTTAATACACGTAACACATACACACTGAGCTGTGTAAATAAGAAGTACGTTCCAAGTACAACAAAGCTCACCCCTGTCGCCATCATGAATAATACATATTTCATATCCATGTAATGAATTGCGTGAACACTATGGAAAACAGCCGTATATCCTAATCCAATACAAATAAGTGCGAATAAAGATAGCCCAAAGGATGCTTTTGGTTCAGGCTTTGGCTTTTCTTCTGCTTTTATTAATTCTACTAATTGCTCTACATTTACTAGTCGAGAAGTGAAAAGTGAAATAAATAAAAACAATAAGAAGAACGCTCCAAATGTTATCCCAATTGCTTTAAAGGGCATGTAAAATGGGAGTCCTTTATCAATCATTAACAAATTGTTGCTCATAATTAAGATAAACTTAGAGAACGCCATTCCAATTGTAATTCCTGTTAAAGTGGAAGCGATACCAATTATTATATTTTCAATAAATACTAATTTGTTCAATTGTGGGCGTGACATCCCATGTAGCATTAGAATTCCAAAATCTTTTTTTCTTGTTTTTAAAAATGCACTTACAGAATATAGGATAAAAAAGAATGAGAAGAAAAATATTAACCCCTGCGATATCTGTAATCCTGACTTTGCAAATGTATTGATTGTTACACTGGCAGCAAGATCGCCTTGTAAATTTGGATGAAATGCAAGTAATGCATACGTAAAGAAAATCATAATGGCAAACGTACTACTTAAAAAATGAGCCAAATATGTTCGTTTACTTCGAATGACGTTATTAAATGCGAATTGTCGAAAAGTCATGTGCATTTCCTCCTAATAATGCTAAAACCTCTAGAATTTTTTGATAGAATACTTTGCGATTATCTCCACAATAAATCTCATTGTATAACTGTCCATCTTTGATAAACACAATTCGATCACAATAACTTGCAGCCATTGCATCATGTGTCACTAACATCATCGTTGTGCTATTTTCTTTATTAAGCGTTGTCAATAATTCCATCACATCACTAGCAGATTTTGAATCCAGATTTCCTGTAGGCTCATCCGCAAGTAATAATTTCGGATTATGAATAGTAGCACGTGCGATTGCCGTTCTTTGTGCTTGTCCACCAGAAATTTCATACGTACGTTTATCTAATATTTTAGTTATCCCAAGTTTTTCAGCAATAGCCTCAACTTTCTCTTCCATTTCTCGAGGACTTACACCATCAAGCGTAAGTGGAAGAACAATGTTTTCTTTCACTGTCAATGTATTAAGGAGATTAAATGATTGAAAAACAAATCCTAATTCACGTCTTCGAAATAAAGACAACTGATCTGGAGATAACAGATATGGATTTTCTCCATGAATTAATACTTCTCCTGATGTTGGAGCATCTATAGTAGACACCATATTTAATAGCGTTGTTTTACCACTCCCAGATGGTCCCATAATTCCTACAAATTCACCTTTGTTTATTTTTAAATCAATATGGGATAATGCTGTATAAGAAATTTTCCCAGGATAAACTTTCCCTAAATCTGAAACATGTAGTATCTTCACAATTATTTCACCTTCCATTTCTCTTTTCGATACATGAAGTGTAACCTATATATAGTATGTCTCATATCGATTCCCCTAACATTTATCTAACAAGTTTGTAAGATTCAAAAGAAAAAACCGATGAGTAATCTTACTTTCATCGGTTAACGAGATGCATACGGGAATATCTTATGATTTAGTTTTCCACATACTTCTTTAACAGGTTTTGTTTTCTTTAAAGTTAGAAACTTTCGCAAATGAACCGACGATTCTAACTTTCTTCCAATATATCCCCATACGCCATATCCATTCTAAAGGTCCCATTCTGAAGTACTTTAACCATATATTACTATAAATAATTTGTATAACAATAATGGATAGACCGATACCTAAATAGGTTAAGAATGAGAATTTTCCATTTTCTAAATAGTCAAAAACAATCGATGTATGCACAATATAGTTTGACATAGACATTCGGCCAAATGCGATTAAACATGAGAACATACTTCTTACCATGGGAATCATACTTAAAATGGTTAAGCCAACAATATAAAATAGGGGCAGTACGAAAGAACTAAAATTATTCATCCAGCCATAAGAATAGTATGTTAAAAAGAATAGGAGGACTAAACCTGTTACAAGTAATACCTTACATCTTTGTAGGTGATTGAAAAAAGATACCTGTCCTAAAAATATCCCTAAAATAACCATTGAAAGCCCGCTTAACATGCTTACTAAAGATACAATTTGATTATTAGTTGATTCACCTTCAATTAAAACCATGTCACGTGTGAACCAAATCAATATTGCAATAGCGATAAAAACGACAATGTTAATCACCGGTGGTATATACTGAAATACAAATCCTATTAGCCCATAAATTGCATACATAATAAATAATCCACCGGCAGGGACCCCTACAAATGTACATGTAACACCAATTAATAACAGGATACTAAAACGCCGGATATATATTAAATTTGCCCTTTCACCCCTCTTCTTTAAATTTGACATTAATAATGCAGAAGATAAGCCTAGAAGGAACATAAATATATAAATAAATTTGGATACCATGAAAGTGTAAATGAAAGAGCTAAAATAAGGATTGGCATCAGTGCTCACCATACTCGTGTTTTGAAATATATTTGTAAAAGTAATGCCTATAAGCGCAAATCCCCGTAAATAATCAACTATTTCAATACGTTGCTTTTGTATCATAATTCCTTTCTCCTTTCAGTTTTGATTCTACATACAATGTACATATTGCATAGGATTTTTCCTATCGATTTCCCTAACATTTATCTAACAAGTTTGTAAGATTCAAAAGAAAAAACCGATGAATAATCTTTCTTTCATCGGTTAACGAGAGGCATACGGGAATACGATTCTAACTTTCGTTCCCTTACCTACCTCAGATTCTAGCTCAATCTTATGATTTAATTTTTCACATACTTCTTTAACAAGATATAATCCCATTCCCGTAGACTCTTTAAATTCCCTACCATTTTCTCCAGTATAAAATGGATTGAAAACACGTGGTAAATCAGCAGTAGGAATGCCCACTCCATAATCTCTTACTTCCAAAATAATTGCTCGTCCTTTTGAATATGCCGATATTATTACTTTCCCTTTCTTACTTGATGAATATTTAATTGCATTTGACAGTACTTGATTGAGTATAAATCGAAACCATTTCTTATCTGTTTCTACAATAAGACTCGGATCTACTTTTACTTCTGGATACACATAACTACGTATAAACAGACGTTTGTTTTCATGAATAACAGAATCAATCATTCCCAATAATTGCAATCTTTCTACATGAAAATCCTGTTCAAATGTTTCTAAACGAGCAACATATAAGACCATTTCTAATCCTTTTTTGATTCTTTCCGTTTCTTCATTAATACTGTCAAATCGAGAGTCATCGGCATCTTGTGTAATTAACTCAATAACAGAAAGAGGTGTTTTCATTTGATGAACCCATTGATTCATAAAAGTCATTTGTTCTTGTTGTTTTCGTTCCCATTTTTTTAATTGGTTTTGATAATATTGATATTGAGTTTGTAGTAATTTATCTAATGCCATTGATAATGGAGTCAAATCACTATCTTTTATTGAATCATTTAAAGTTTCTATTGGTGTTGATAGACGCTTGTAGAATGAACGATGACTATAATAACGATATATTAAATAACCCATTAATAAAAAAACACCCAAAAATACAGAATATAATGCTGTCAAAATATGTGGATAACCATCAAACCAATATATAAATAGGATGATAAGTAATTGGGCAAATGTATAACAAATAAGTGGAATATGTTCTTGTAAAAATAATTTCATTATTCCTTTCCTTCCTCCTCCCAAGTAGCATGCAGACGATATCCAGCACCACGAACTGTCTCCAGTGCGTTTTCGATACCTAAATCTTGCAATTTCCTTCTAATTCTACCTATATTTACACTCAATGTATTCTCGTCTACATACGAACTATCCCATAGTTGTTCTAAAATCACTTCACGTTTTACAAGGAGCGGAGACTTTGTTATCAATATTTCCAATAAAGTTGTTTCTTTTCTAGTAAGTAAAATTGCCTTATCATCTAGTTGAAGTTCCATTCTTTCTGGGAACAGGAATAACCCTGATTGCTCAACTATCCGTTCTTTTACTTTGGGAGCATATTCACCGTATGCTCTTCTGAGTTGACTACGGATTTTAGACATTACAACTTCATAATAAAAAGGTTTCGTAATGTAGTCATCACCACCATTTTCTAAAGCCATAACTTGATCCATCTCTCCACTCCTTGCAGATAGAAATACAATTGGACAAGTAGAAATAGCTCGTATTTGGCGACACCAATAATAACCGTCAAAACTAGGTAAATTTACATCTAATAGGACTAGATCTGGTTTAATCTTTTGAAATATATCTAAAATATTTTCAAAGTCCTCTATCATAACACTTTGGTATCCGTATTTTTTAATATGAGTTCCCAGTAATTCAGCGATTTTTATATCATCTTCTACAATCATGATTGTATTCATATCGTACTCTCCTCTAATTTAAGTGTGATTTTTAAAGTTTGTTTGGCTTTTTATATTTAATTTTTAAGTTAATTTATTTAAAAGAAATAATATCTTACATACGCCCTAAAATGCAATTAATATCAAATAAAGCTTATATCTTTTGTTTTTTTATTAATAAAAATTTAAAGAGTAAATGGATTGGTTTTTTTCAGAATATAGATGATTTTCATTAAAAAAATGAATTGATATTAGTAAGGGTATTTGAATAGGTAATAACTCAATATATCCATTAATATTTTTTATCCAATTTACTTTAATTAACATATATTACTGTACTATGTGTACAGAAAATTGTATGTTTCTGGACACGTTAATATGGAACAAAAAATTATAGGATTTCTCCTTTTTTCATGTTCAAAAACCCTGTAAACTTATCTATGTTCAGATAAATATATAGAATTAAGTTATTGAACAAAAGGAGAAAAAAGGAATGAAGGTTGGATATGTTCGAGTATCTACAATTGATCAAAATTTAGACTTACAGTTTGATGCTTTGAAATCTTATGGATGCGATAAAATATTTCAAGATAAATTAAGTGGGGTTAAAGATAAAAGGCCAGGCTTAGAGGAAGCGTTTCAATATGTACGTCCTGGTGATTCCTTGGTAGTTTGGCGATTAGATCGCTTAGGTCGTACTATGCGACATCTTATTCAGATTGTTAATGAATTGAATGAACGAGGGATCAGTTTTTATAGTGTTCATGAAAATATTACAATGGATCGTTCAAGTGCTACTGGTCAACTTATGTTGCACTTATTTGCATCTTTTGCGGAATTTGAACGTAACTTGATTCGTGAACGAACGGAAGCTGGTAGAATTGCTGCACGAGCAAGAGGGCGCTTTGGTGGTAGACCAGAGAAACTAAAAGACAAGGAAATTGATATGATACAAACCCTTGTTGCCAATAAAACTCCTATTAAAGATGTAGCTCAAATGCTTGGAGTCTCTCGTACTACGGTTTATCGATATTTAAATAAATAGGAGGAAATAATATGGTAACAAGGGAGCTTCTCACTTCATCACAAAGGGCGTATTTTTATGAAATTCCTGAATACATGGATCAACGGGAGATACTGTGCTATTACACAATATCTGATGAAGAATTACAGATTATAAATAAACAGCGTGGAGCCGCTAATAGATTAGGGTTTGCCATCCAAATTGCATACTTACGTTTTCCTGGAAGACCATTATCTGTAAATGAAAAAATTCCGGATTTTATTGTACATACGATTGCTAAACAATTAGGAATTTCACCTTCAGCTATACAAAATTACGCACGTGAGCGTGATACAACTCGTCGTGAACATCTCATTAAAATTAGAGGTACATTTGGATTTCGAACGTTTACTATAAAAGAATATCGAGAGTTAGCAAGTTGGCTTCTTCCTATGGCAATGAAACCAGATCAAGGACATCTTTTAGTAGAGGCTCTTGTTATAGAAATGAGAAAAAGAAAAATCATTCTACCAGCTATATATGCAATTGAACATTTAGCATGGGCTGTACGTGAACGATCACATAGAAGGATCTTTAAACAATTAACAAGAAGTCTCACTTCTTCTCAATGTAAGCAACTAGATAAGTTATTAAGCATAGGAAAAGGATACAAGTATTCGTATTTATCATGGCTTTGACAACCTCCAGGTGTTGTTTTTGTTAAAAAATTCCATAAGGTTATGGAGAGAATAGAGTTTATTCAAAAATTAAATTTACCATTAGATAATGGTCGAGAAGTGCATCAGAATCGATTGTTACAGATGGCACGTGAAGGATCACGTTATTCCAATCAACATTTATCTAGGTTTCATGAGCTCAAACGCCACGCAATCCTTATGGCTTTTCTTATTCATATTTATGCTTTTTTAACAGATCAAGGGATAGAAATGCTTGAGAAGCTAATGGGTAGAATGTTTAATCGAGGAGAGAAGAAACATAAGGACCACTTTCAAAAAGACGGAAAAGCGATTAATGAAAAGGTTCGTTTATACGCCAAAATTGGAAAAGCATTAATTGAAGCAAAAGAATTAGAACAAGATCCTTTTGAATCCTTACAATCTATCATTTCATGGGAACAGTTTGTACAATCAGTAGAACAGGCAGAAGAATTAGCTAGACCAGCAGAATTTGATTATTTAGAACTACTAGATAATCACTATGGTCATTTTCGAAAGTTTGCCCCCAGATTATTAAGAACTTATTTATTTAAAGCATCTAAAGCAAGTAATACTTTATTTCAGGCTTTAGAGACATTAAAAGAAATAAATCAAACAGGAAAACGAAAAATTCCTGAAACAGCTCCGATGGATTTTTTTAAGTCAAAATGGTTCAAACATGTAATCAAAGATAATGGTATTAATCGTCATTACTATGAATTCGGTGTCTTTTCAGAATTATGTAATCACCTCCGTTCTGGGGATATGTGGGTTATAGGAAGTAAACAATATAAGGATTTTGAAGAGTATCTATTACCACAAGAAAAATGGTCTGAATTGAAGAATAAAAAACAAGTTCCTTTAACAATTCCAACAAATATCGATCAGTATTTACAGAAGCGATTTCAGTTAATGGAAGAGCAACTTTCTAAGGTAAATCATTTAATTCAAAATCAACTATTGCCAGACGTTTCAATCTATGCAGGAAAAATCCAAATTTCACCTTTAAAGAAAATGATTCCAGATGAAGTTGAAGATTTAACTAGGCTTATTTACAGTGTATTGCCACGTGTTAAATTAACAGAATTATTGGTAGAAGTAGATAGCTGAACACAAAATAGCCCCTTCTCACCAGTAGCGGCTATTTTATATGAAAATACTTCATTAGTTTATATATCCTAAAACACTTACAATCTTACTCGCTTTTAAATTATGAATATGATAATAAATTTCTAAACCTTTTCGCTCAGCTCGTAACACTTTGCCCTTCATTTTTGATAAATGTTGTGAAACCGTCGATTGTGGAATATTCAGTAATTCTGTTAATTGTGTTACATTACACGTTTTTCTCGCACTTAATTCATTTACAATTTGTAAGCGGATTGGATGCGCCATAATTTTCAAAATATCTACATCTTCTTCTGAAACTAAACTTTTTCTCATTTCACTTGTATATGTTGTCATAGGACATTCCCCTTTTATATGAACTCCTTTTATTTTGATCTATTTCCAAAATATTTAAAACTCCGATGTAAAACCTTTATATAAAAATAAGGGAATTTTAAATTTTTAAAAACAGAACGAAATACAATTCACTTTATTTATTCTTTCATTACATATAAATAATAAAATATTAATATGTGCTCTATGTGAAGTTATCCTAAATTTATAATGAAGATTTTTCAAATCATTCACATGTAACTACCTATTTTTCTGCTTTGTGTTTCCCTTCTATCTTTGTTGTTTTCTTTCCTTGAGCTTTTCATTGTTTTCACTAGGTACAGGAGTGTTGGTCATATAAAGATCGATACTACTAAGTCGTTTACTACGAGGAGAATATTTCCTTCCTTTCTATTTTCTTGTACAACTTAATCCTGTAATCGTTTTTTTTGTTGTTCTTTGGTCAATAGATGAACGCTCACACGAGATGAGACTTTATTGATTATTAAAGTTGGTCCGCATCAGGATCTAACAAATGAGTCCAAGTAATTAATGCTGTCAACATAACAAAAAGAGTCCTGATTGATACGGACTCTTTTGTGAGTTTTTACAAAAGTAAAATTTTAAACACATAATTACATTTCTATTATTTATTTCAGCACTTGAACAGATGCTGGTTTCCACCCCTGATTCTCTACCCAATCAATATCAACCTTATATTTTTTATTACTTTGCTTATCTCGTACACTACCGTAGGCTTTATTATCACCATTATTCCCAATAAAATCGAAAATCAATTGGCTCTCTGGAACATCAACAGCATAAGAAATTGCTTGTTTCATCTCACTCCAATCTACTGTCCCTTCTTTAAATTTCATTTCAGGTTTTGCTCCTTGCACTGTACCAATTGGCTTCCAAGAAGGATTAGTTTGAGAACCCTTTTCTTGAGATGCCGTTTTTTCTCCCTCTTTATTTTCATTTCCGTTCATTTTTACCGATTTTTCTGCTTTTTGTTTCTCTTCTAACAGTGCTGCTTCTTTCTCCTCACGTTCCTTCTCTTCTAACTGCGCTGCTTCTTTCTCCTCACGTTCCTTCTCTTCTAACTGCGCTGCTTCCTTCTCCTCACGTTCCTTCTCTTCTAACTGTACTGCTTCTTTCTCTTTACGTTTCTTCTCTTCTAACTGCGCTGCTTCTTTCTCTTTACGTTTCTTCTCTTCTAACTTTGTTGCTTTCTTTTCTTGAGCAATTGCTTTCTTTGATGTATCAGAAGGGGAAAACAACTGGTATGTCACTATACCAACTGTCACTAATACCAAAGTAAATGCAATATTAAAAACCACCTTTTTACGACGATTTTGTTGTTTTTCTTGAAACCTGCTTACTTGTCCCATTTTTTAAACCCCCGAGTTTATTTTCTCTTCTAATCTTTATGCATTATTCTTATAATTCTTAATATTTTTATTAAACGATGGAAATAAATCACAATTCCCATACAAGATTTCATATCATAATAAAATTTGTGTTGTTTCAAGCATCTGACATATGTTATTCAAAATATTTTAATACATTAAAAATTGATAAACTCCTGTTCGTAAGAAACCTTCAATTTTATTCAAAGATGATTCCAATTACGTCCACATTAGATCTCCTGTAGAAATCTTTTTAACAATTAAGCCCCTTCTTCCCTTATTTATAATTTTTAAATTAAACTGCCCTCTATGGTACAATAAAGATGTGTTGTTTTCTACTGGGGTATGTCGTAAAATCAGAAGGGATTTTATCTCTTTTACCTTTTTTTCAGAGTAACTTTCACCACTAGGAAACTCTATTATTCCTAATGTAATCTTTAATTCGCTTTCATCAAAAGTCCAATCCTTATTAAGTTCCCTTATCTTTTGTATAAAGCTTCTTTTGGTTTTTCCTATATAGATCAATGTTTCATTTTTAGCATATACTCTAGAGATTGCAAATATTCCCTTCTTAAAAGCTTCTTCTCTACTATAAAAATCATTTAAACTATACAATCCATACCATTTAATATGTACTTTTTCTATTAATCTCACCTCATTTTTAGATAATATTATAATTTCTGAATGTTCGAATTATTGTGGATAAATAGCCTTGATTACTTGAATTATAAATAGTGCTTTTCAATAATACATTTTATTATTACTAATTTCAATAATGCAGAAAAAATACAATATTATAGTTTAATTACAAAACTATCTAAAAACAAAGTGATGTCGTACCAAATATTTTATTTTTTTCAATATCAGACTATCGTGAACAAAAGTTAGAGAGTTATGGAATAAAATATAATGTGCATTTACATGCATTTCTTTTTAAAAAATGTTTTGTAATTGCAACTGAATTAAAAAAATATAGATTTTTATGACTCCTTTCGGGGGATATTGTAAAGTGGGATCTTATATATGCACATTACTATACCGAACTAGGTTTTCGGTATAGTAATTTTTTGTAACTCATTGATTTTTTACCAAACACGTATAAAAATTAATAGTATGAAAATAAAAAAGAACCTGCAAATCTGCAGATTCCCCTGATAATAATTTATATAAGTAAGACTCGAAAATATAATACAATGATTCAAAAATAAGTTCAAGTAAATCAAAAGAACCCGCTGGAGTTAGGGTTCTTTCAGAAGTGATGATGTTTTCTCAGCTTCGCAAAGTGAGAAAATACAAGAATATAATACATCGAGATTTAGAGAATTTCAATAATTAATAGATAAGGAATATTTTATTTATTTATTATGCAATGCTTGTGTTTTTTATTCAAAATATATTATAATCTATTTATTTAGATATTATTCAGAAAGTATAAAACTGTTAACTAAATATCGGAGTATTTTTACATATTCTATTAATACTATTAATTCTTTCTTCAAAAATTCCCCTAAAATGAAAAGATACGATATTCTTTCTGTAGAATCATAGGAAAGGATGGCGTTTCTTTTAATTTTATGGAGTACTAATTATTTCTTTTTTTATAATAAGAAAGGAAATTTATTATCATAAAGTATACCTGAGTCTATTGGTTTCCTAGCCCGAAAGAGATAAATAGCTTTGTTCCCATTCATGAAATAGTACAATGTATGCACAATTACATATCTAATTAATTGCTTTTAGTGTTATATTTTAATAGCGATGAATGCTATTATTTCATAAGTTGTCAACAAGCGTTATGTATGAGAAAAAGGAAGGGGCCAAATAGACCCTTCCTTTTTCTACTAATTAACTAAATTACTCTCTGGTAAAAATTTAAAAAGTGTTGCAAATAAGTTGCATCACTTTTTTAGATAAATACGGGAAGTAACTCTTACGATTCAATGAGTCTTTTTTCCTACCTTTGAAAAGTTCGTTTAGGCTTCAATGCCCTTATTCAGTGATATTTCAGCAGTTCCTTTATTTTTCATATTTAATATTTTGTTCCTAAGCCATGAATATACTTAGAAAACCTCTAAAAACTATTTGATAATCTTTTAAAATCTAACTTTCTTATAATACTCTTTGCTATTTCTTCAATATTTTCATTTAGAAAGAAATGATTACCTTCAAAAGAATGAAGAGTACACGTTTTACTTGTATATTGCTCCCATTTTATTACTTGATCATATGTAGTAAATTCATCATTTTCCCCATTAAATATAAGAAAATCAATATCACACGGTTGTATATTATTGTCATGAATATATGTCTCGACAATTTTAAAATCTGCTCTTAGAATTGGGAGAAAAATCTCCATTAATTCTTCTGATTGAAGTACCCCGGACGGTGTACCTCCCATTGCAATAACTTCTCTTTTAAATTGCTCATTAGAAAGATTATGTCGGATATTTTTTATTTTACTATTTGGATGATTTCTACCGGACAAAACAAGAAATTCAGGCGATACGTTTTTAGAATCTTTTATTTTTCTGGCTACTTCATAGGCGATCAAACTTCCCATGCTATGCCCGAATAGAATGTAGGGCGAATCATCTATCTGCATAACTATTTTATTATAGACATCATTCACAGCCTCTTCCATACTTTGGTACAAGTTTTCTTCAATTCTATATCCTCTACCAGCTAACTCTATCGGGACTACCTCAATATATGGATTAAAGTGATTTTTCCATTTTGCGTAACTAAACGCAGATCCCCCAGCATGTGGAAAGCAAAAAAGTTTAGTCTTCTGCATTGATTTTCTCCTTACTTTCAAATTTGTATATATTTTGGCAAATTGCATAAATGTCTTTAATTATTATCTCTTGCGGAAATTCATCCCTTGTTGCACAAGCAGATATCTTATAATTTGGCTCAATGTTATATTGTCTAAAGTAAAAGTTTTGAGGTATATACTTATATGAAATTAAAGTTGGTGACTCTTTTTTTATAGAGAATGAATTTAACGGGATATAAAGCCCTTTTCCAATCGTTTTTATATAACTTTCTTTTAATGTCCATAAATCATAAAAATAATTAATTTGTTCATCAGAATTTATATTAGATATATCATAAAATTCTTCCTCTGAAAAAAATTCATTTGCTAATTTAAGAGCCTCTATCTCTGAAACCTTTTCTATATCAATACCCACATTAAAATTAGCAGTAGTACAAACCACCCATTCTCCTGAATGTGACAGATTAAAATGAAAGTCAGAAAAATTTTCAACAAAAGGTTTTCCATACTCATTATATATAAATCTAATTTCTTCATTATTAATTTTATACTTTTGGCAGATTAGAGATCGGATTAGTAAATCCCCTATCAGGGTCCTATTAACGTCGCATGAGTTTAATAAACGCTTCATTCGTTCTTTCTTCTCATTTGAAACCAAGTTACTAAGTTGCTTAAACAAATGACTTTCAATATTCTTTGGTATTTTCACAGCTTGAATGTGTATGATAAATCACTTCCTTTTTTAAAGGATGGCTTCATATATGTGCGTTACATAAATTCAAATTAACTTTATTAAATTGCAAATACAATAGAAAAGGTGCATATTTACATATCAATGAAAATATACACCTTTCCTCAGTAATATCATCAAAGCATTAGCTTCTATTACAAAAAATGGAGAGCATTTACATCATTCTATGAGCAGCTCATATAGGTTTCTATGTCTCTATCAAGTAAATTTTCCATTATCCTCTTAAAAAGTAATACTCTTGATATATTCATTATTGCCTACACTTTATTTGCAGTTATTGGGCTGCCCTTTTCGTTCATAGCGTTGCATCTTTTGCACTCTCTACTTTTCAGTAAATGAAAGGGATGTTTCTTTTATCCCTTCAAATTCATTTAATAGGTACTTAGCTATCTTTTCAACTGCGGGGAAGTCTACTATTTCCTCATGTGATCCAGGGACAGAATACTTATTTACTCTTCCTTTTAATAAAGGTCCCCAATTTGTAAACAACTCTTTTCCTTCCTCAGCACTAAAGTAGATAACTTCTCCAAAGTATGGTATCAAATCATTCTCTGCCATTAAGTTCAGGCATTTCCTATGAGCATTGATAACTTGCTTCAAATTCATAAGATTTGCATCAGGCGGGAGTACTCCTTCCATAATTAATCGCTCCACAAGCATATCTTGCTTATGGACGAGGCCTTCTTCCTGCTCAGTAAGATCTCTAGGAATGAAATGTTCAGATATATATGAGAGCATATCCTCCCTTGTTTTACGATCTTGCTCTGAAGGTACTTTAGTATCCATTAGTACCAAAAACTCAACTTCCTCTCCTTGATTCCTTAATACAGTTGCAATTTTATAAGCAATTGCACCGCCTAAAGACCATCCTCCAAGACGATATGGGCCTTCTGGCTGAACACGTTTTATTTCTTCAATGTAAAGTTGAATTACTTCCGGCAAGGTCAAATCATCAATTTCTCTCTTTTCTATGAGAGGATTCTGTAAACCATAAAATGAACAGTGGTTCTTAAGCAATCTTGCTAGTTGAATGTAACAGAATACATTCCCCATAAACGGATGAACGCAGAAGAAAGATCTTTTTTCTGATTCTTGCAGTGGAACCAGCGCTGATACTGATTTCGTCATATCATGCTTATCACGAATAAGGCATGCGATTCCTTCCACTGTTGGATTCTTAACCAATGTAGACACCTTAATCTCTTTTCCAAACTTCTCCCTAATTTTTGAAACTAATTTAATTACAAGGAGAGAGTGTCCCCCTCTATTAAAGAAATCATCATTTACATAGACATCTTCTATCTGTAACAAATCCTGCCAGATTTTAATCAACTGATATTCAATTTCATCCCTTGGAATGATTGGTGTAGAGAAGTTATTTTCTCTTTGAATAGTTAAATTGTTCAATGCCTTTCGATCAACTTTTCCATTCGTTGTAAGAGGAATCTCGTCTATCTTAATAAAGTGTGCAGGAACCATATAATTCGGTACTTGTCTCTTGAGATATTCACGCCAATCATGCATACTTCCATCTCCAACTACATAAGCAACCAATCTCTGCTCTCCTAATTTATCCTCTGTTACCAAAACTACTGCTTCTTTTACCAATGGATGCCTCTCTAGATTCGCTTCAATCTCTTCAAGTTCAATACGAAAGCCCCTAATTTTCACTTGATTATCAATTCTTCTCAAGTAATCTAAATTACCATCAGGTAAATAACGAACCAAATCTCCCGTACGATATAAACGCTCTTCTTCATTAAATGGATGACGGATAAATCGCTCTGCTGTTAATTCTGGACGATTCAAGTATCCTCTCGCTATACCTGCACCACCGATATATAGCTCACCTGTTACACCAACTGGAACAGGTAACAAATTTTTATCCAATACATAAGTTTGAACGTTCGGCAACGGACGTCCAATTGTAACTTTCTTACTATCTGTTTGAATATGATAACACGTTGCATCAACCGTACATTCTGTAGGACCGTATACGTTATAAAAATCAATTTTTTCGGTCTCTACTAGCTGTTCCCATAATGACGGCATGATTGCTTCACCACCGACTAATATCTTACTTGGTACATGAACATCAGCACTTATTTCTAGCAATCCCCCATCTATAAGTAATTGAAGTAATGAAGGTGTCATATCAAACATTTCCAATTTATTCTCCCTAATATAGGACACAAATTGTTCCGGATTAGTGCGAACTTCACTTGGGATAATATATAAACTTGAACCATAAAGCAACATTTGTAATTGCTGAATAGATACATCAAAGGCAATTGACGCATTCAAACCGACGCGAATATTACTAGGTATCTCATGTGAGAAAACTTCTTTTTGTAAACCATAGGATAGGTTTATTACAGAATGGTGCTGTACTAAAGCCCCCTTTGGATTCCCTGTCGAACCAGAAGTATAGATAACATACGCTAAGTTTTCCCCTGTTACCTCACATATTGGTGAAAGTTTGCTTTCTTGAGAAAGCATTGCTTGGTCCCTATCTAGGCAAACTGTCTTGATGTCTTTAGGTATCCATCCTAGTAATACCTCATTTGTAACTAACACTTTAATTCCCGTGTCTTCTAAAATATATTGCAGGCGGCTTTCCGGATTAGATGGATCCAATGGAACATAGGCTGCTCCAGCCTTCCAAATTCCCATGAGACCAACAACCATCTCAACTGATCGATCAAAGCAGAGGCCAACTAATGACTCTGTCCCAATTCCACATTTCTGTAAATGATGGGCTAATTGATTAGCTCTTTCATTCATCTCTCGATACGTTAGTTGCTGTTTATCATCTACCAATGCCACCGCGTCAGGTGTACGATTTACTTGCTCTTCGAATAGTTGATGAATTACATTCTCACGTGGATAGGATATAGCATTATTATTCCATTCTTCCAATAGCCTTCTTTGTTCAGCCTCCGTAATATATACTAGTTCCGATAGATTTTGATCAATGTTTTTGAGCATTTGCATTAACACTTTGTGTAAATGACCCAACGTTCGTTCAATGGTTACTCTATTAAACTTACTACGGTCATACATTAACTTTAACGATAACTGGATTCCTGGAACTATAGCCAATCCTAGTGGGTAGTGGGTTTGTTCTACCCCTTTCAATTCACCAATTTCCAAATTTCCTGAAGATCCTTCTTTCACTGGATAATTTTCAAACACATATAAACAATTGAACAGCGGTGTACCTCTAGGAACCTCACTCCACCCCTGAATCTCTGTCAAAGAAGCATACTCATATTGTCTTCTTTCTATCTCTTCCTCTTGTATCTTCTGCAACCAATCTATTACTTTTATATCATCCATCAATTGAATTCGCGTCGGTGACGTTGTAATGAAAGGACCTACGATGTTTTCAACATCAATAATCTCCGTAGGACGCCCTGAGCTTGTTACACCAAAGACAATGTCATTTTCTCCACTATATCGGCTCATGAGATATGCCCATGCACCTTGAATTACTGTACTCAAAGTAAGTTTATTTCGTTTCGCCCATCCTTGTAACGCTTGAGTCTGCTCTTCTGATAAATAGGTAACCTTTTCTGTATAACCTTTTTCTTCCTCTTTACTTTCTAAGCCCAGCAAAGTTGGTGCAGTAAAACCTTTAAGCTTTTCTCTCCAGAATTGTTCCGCCTGCTCCTTATCTTGTTCCCTGAGCCATTGGATATATTTCTTATATGGTGAGGGTTTAGGTAACTTTACAGCTTTTCCATTCATTCTCTTCTGATAGACTGTAAGTAATTCATTAAAGACCAATGGTAAACTCCATCCATCCAGTAAAATATGGTGATGTGTCCAAACAATCCGATATTCTTCCTCACCTTCTTGAATGACCGTTACCCGCATCAATGGCGCTTCATCAAATTGGAAGGCTTGTTTTCGATCTAATGCCAAAAAGACTTTTCTTTTTTCCTCTATCTCTTTAGTTGTCATTGTACGCCAGTCTTCTTTGTTCACTTTAAATGGGATATTTTCATACACCACTTGTAATGGTTCTTCAATTTCGTCCCAAACAAATGCTGTACGAAAAATTTCATGCCGCTGAATTACAGATTTCCATGCCTGCTCAAAAGTAGGAATATCCATTTTTCCTTTAATCATAAAACTTAATTGCACTATATATGGTGCAACATGTTCATTCCCTTGGTCATGCAATGTGTGGAAAATCATACCTTCTTGCAAAGGTGATAGTGGATATAAATCAGTAATCTGATTGTTCTTTCCACGATTCATTTTGTTTAGTACATTTGTCAAACCTACTTGGTTAAGATTAGCCATTGCAAAATCCGAAATGGTCAGTGCAGATTCTCTATCTGAAGGTTGAATCAATCTGCTCAGTTGATATAGCATATTCTGTGCCATACTTTGAATCTTTGATTTGGCGAATTGTTCAACATTGTATACCCAAGTGAACTGAAGTTTTCCATTCGTTACAACCCCAATTACATCAATTACATGCGATCGCTTGGAACCGGCAGCATGATCTAAACGCTTAAATTCGTTCTCCGGCATAAACATTGCATCGCTAGAAAACATTTGATCAAATTGTCCAAGATAGTTAAAACTAATAGACGGTGTATGTTGAGAGCTCAATTGCTCACACATTGTTGCGTTCATGTAACGCAACACCCCATAATCAACACCCTTATTAGGAATTTTGCGAACTTGTTCTTTAACTGCTTTTAATGCTGCAATTGGCGTATTAGCACTAGTAATATTTAAATGAACTGGGTAAATACTTGTAAACCATCCCACGGTTCTCGATAAATCAACATCTTCAATAATCTCTTCTCGACCATGTCCCTCTAAATCTACGCTTAATATCGGCTGCCCCGTACATGCTGCTGTAGCTTGTACCAATGCTGCTAATAATACTTCATTGATTTGGACACGGTGAGTGCTTAAAGTCTCTTGCAATAACATACGGGTCTCATTCTCATTTAACACCACAGTAATTTCCTCAGTTACTGCGCTTACTGGATTACTTATAGTACCATCTACTGGCAGTATAACTACGTCTTGTTCACCCTGCTGCTCCCAGTAATGTAGCACTTCTTTTGATATTCCAGTTTCAGCGTAATGTTGTAATTTCTCCGACCATTCTTTAAAAGATGTACTCTTCATAGGTAATTGAATTTTTTGCCCTTGGACTGCTTGCGTATATGCTGTTTGCAAATCTTCCAATAAAATTCGCCAAGAAACACCATCCACGGCTAAGTGATGAATTGTCCAAAATAATCGGCCAGTCTTCTCACCTTCATCAAAATACACCATTCTCATTAACGGACCATCATGTAAATTCAATCTTTCTTGTGCAACATTAATCTCTTTTTGAATAACTTCATGCCAATCCGCTTCCGGCACTTCGTCTAATGAAATGACAGTCAGCATCAATTGTTCTTCAATTCCTTCATTCCACTGTTTCCAAGCCCCATTAGGTAAACGTTCATATCTTAAACGCAGGGCATCATGATGAAGTAGAAGGTTACGCGCTGCCTTTTCCAGTGATCCTATGTCCAATTTTTCTTTCGTTCTAAAGAACATGGATTGATTCCAATGATGTGGGTTAGGATGATTTTGTGCAAAAAACCTTTGCTGAATAGGTGTAAGTATCGTCTCTCCAGTTATAATTCCTTGTTCAGCTTGTACACCTTGTTCTTCTTTGACTACTAGCGCCAACTCAGCAATCGTTTGGTGTTCAAATAGTTGTTTTGGTGTCAACTGTAAACCAGCTTGCTTCGCACGAGAGACAATCTGAATGCTAAGAATTGAATCTCCACCAATTTCAAAAAAGTTATCATAAATACCAATACGTTTTGAACCTAGCACACTTTCCCAAATGATAGAAAGCTTATGTTCACGTTCATTTCTTGGGGCCGCGTACCCTTCTTGTGTTCCTTGATAATCTGGTATAGGTAACGATTTCCGATCAACCTTTCCATTTATGGTTAGCGGTAATTCTTTCATTTCGACAAAGTAGGAAGGTATCATATGGATTGGTAGTTTTATTTTAAGATACTCACGCCATTCTTCTAAACTGCCTTCGCCCACTATATAAGCTACTAACCTCTTATCTCCCGACTGATTTTCCCTAACTATTACAACTGCCTCTTTTATCAAGTCATGCTCCTGTAAAGTCGACTCAATCTCCCCAAGTTCGATTCGAAATCCTCTAATCTTCACTTGATTATCCATTCTTCCTAAATAGTCTATATTACCATCAGAAAGATATCTCACAAGATCGCCTGTTCTATATAATCTCTCGCCTTCTTTGAATGGATGAGAAATAAATCGTTCGGATGTTAACTCTGGACGATTTAAGTATCCCCTCGCTAGACCCGCTCCTCCGATATAAAGTTCACCCATCACACCAACTGGAACTGGCAACCCATTTCTATCCAATACATAAGTTTGAACGTTAGGCAACGGACGCCCAATCGTTACTCTTTCACTATCTTTTTTGATATGATAGCATGTTGCATCAACCGTACATTCTGTAGGACCATATACATTATAAAACTCAATTTTAACAGTCTCTACTAGCTGTTCCCATAATGACGGCATAATCGCTTCGCCGCCAACCAATACCTTACTTGGAACATGAACACCATCGTACGTTTCTAACAGTCCGGCATCTATAAGTAATTGAAGCATTGAAGGTGTTATATCAAAGATTGCTAACTTGTTCTCCCTAATATAAGCTACAAACTGTTCCGGATCACTTCGTACTTCATTCGGAATAATATACAAACTTGAACCATACAACAGCATTTGTAATTGCTGAATAGATGCATCAAAGGCAATTGACGCATTTAAACCGACATGCATGTTAGATGGTATCTCATGTTCGAAAACCTCTTTTTGTAAACCATGCGACAAGTTTATTACAGAATGATGCTGTATCAAGACACCCTTTGGATTCCCCGTCGATCCAGAAGTATAGATAACATACGCTAGGTTTTCTCCTGTTACTTCACATTTTGGTGAAAGAATGCTTTCTTTTGAAATCATTGCCTGATCCCTATCTAGACAAACTGCCTTGACTTCTTTGGGTATCCAACCTCCTAATGACTCATTCGTAACTAATACTTGAATTTCAGTGTCCTCCAAAATATATCGTATGCGACTTTCTGGATATGATGGGTCCAATGGAACATATGCTGCTCCAGCCTTCCAGATCCCCATAATACCAACAATCATCTCAACTGAACGCTCAAAGCAAAGTCCAACTAATGATTCAGTCCCAATCCCACATTGCTGAAGATAGAGGGCCAATTGATTAGCTTTTTCATTAAGCTCTCGATATGTTAACTGCTGTTTTTCATCTACCACTGCTACCGCATCAGGTGTACGATTTACTTGCTCTTCAAACAGCTGATGAATCGTACTTTCCCGTAGATATGTTACAGCATTATTATTCCACTCTTCCAACTGTTTTTGCTGTAATCCTGATAATATAGGCAACTTAGCTAATGATTTATCAGGATTCTCCACGATTACATTCAACCAGTTCCCAAAATGTTCAGCCATGGATTCAATAGTTAAGCTGTCAAATAAATCAGTTCTATAAACAAAAGTAAGTAATAAACCCTCTTCCACTTCTGCAGCTGTTAAACTTAAATCAAACTTAGCGATTGGAGCATTACTTTCCATTACTTCTATATTTCTTCCATGTAGTTCTGGTAGCTTCTGTCCCGTATTTTGCAAAGTAAACATGGTTTGGAAAATCGGAGAATGGCTTGTATTTCGTTCAGGTTGGATAACCTCTACAATTTTCTCAAACGGAACATCTTGATACTCATATGCCTTCAATGCTTTTATCCGCACTTGAGACAACAACTCTTGAAATGCCGGTGCATTACTTAAATCAGCTCGATAAACCAATGTATTGACAAAGAAACCAATCAGTCCTTCAATTTCTCGATAATTTCGATTTGCAATTGGGCTGCCAACAATAATATCCGTTTGTCCCGTATAACGAGCAAGGAAACTTTGATACGATGCCAATAAGGTCATGAAAAGTGTGGCCCCTTCTTGACGACTTAGTTCGTTTAATTTATCCAGTAATGGGCGCGATAACAAAACATTATGAGTTAATCCATGGTGGGTTTGCACTGGCGGACGCGGACGATCCACTGGCAACATTAAGACTGGTAACTCACCAGATAATTCTTCCTTCCAATATGCAAGTTGTTGATATAGTACTTCATCTTTCAACCATTCTCTTTGCCACTGAGCAAAATCGGCATATTGAACTGGTAGTGGTTCCAGATCTGCTTGTTTTTCACCAATCGCATTCTCATAAAATGCCATCCATTCTTGAAGTAAGATTTCCATCGACCATCCATCTGAGATAATATGATGCATATTACACAGAAGAACCCATTCTTCTTCTGAAATTCTTATGAGTTTCCCACGGAACAATGGCCCTTGTTCTAAATCAAATGGAGATTCGACTTCAGTTTGAATCCATTGCTCCAACTTTCTTTCTCGCTCCTCTAATGAAAGCTTAGTTAAGTCCATTTGGAGAAGCGGACGGAAAACGTACGGTTGAATCTGCTGCACAGGATGGCCATCCTCTTCATAAAATACAGTCCGCAAAGATTCATGACGCTCTATCAACTGATTCCATCCCAACTCCAATCCCTCAGGTAACCAATTCCCTGTAAGGCGGCATGCCATTGGCATATTATAAAGTGCACTATTAGGTGCAAATTGATCAATAAACCATAAGCGCTGTTGGGCATAAGATAGTGGAATATTATTTCCGCGTTCCATCGGCACCAATGGTGGAATTTCTCGTTTTTCACTCCCCTTACGTAACTGATCTATTCGTTTCGATAATGCCTCGACCGTTGAATATTCGAACAGTTCACGTACCGGTAATTTGATTTGAAAGACTTCCTGTAAGCGTGAGACCACTTGTGTAGCAAGTAGAGAGTGACCACCAAGCTCAAAGAAAGAATCCTGAACACCAATTTCTTTTATTCCTAGCACTTGACTCCACACTGAAGCGATAAGTTCTTCCAGCGGAGTTCGTGGGTATACAGTATTTTCGGCGGATTGTTCACTAAGTATAGGCAATGCCTTCAAATCAAGTTTTCCATTCGGTGTAAGTGGTAAAAATTCCATCTCAATAAAGTTTGTTGGAACCATGTAATTTGGTAAATGTGTTTGTAGATGTTCTCGCCATTCATGTACACTTCCTTCACCAACTACATAAGCTACTAATCTCTTGTCACCTTGATTATCCTCTCGTACCAATACAACTGCTTCTTTCACAGAAGAATGTGCCTGCAAAACAGCTTCTATTTCTCCCAATTCAATCCGGAAACCACGAATTTTCACTTGGTCATCTATACGTCCATGGAACTGGAGATTACCATCAGAAAGATAACTTGCTTTGTCTCCTGTATAATAGAGACGTTCTCCTGACTTGAAAGGATGTGGAATAAATTTTTCCTTTGTAAGATCCGGACGATTAGCATATCCACGTGCAAGACTCTTCCCTCCAATATAGAGATCTCCAATTACACCAATTGGTACTAGCTGAAGATGAGAATCTAACACATAAACTTCTGTATTCGCAATCGGTCGACCAATCGATGGCGTACCTGTTGTCACTCCTACAGGTACATAACAATCTGTGGTAACAACGGTATTTTCCGATGGACCATACTGATTAATTACCGCAAAAGGAATATCGTTAGATGGGTACTGCGTTAATTGATCCCCACCAGTAATGATAAAACGAAGATCCGTTTTATCTGGCCAAGATAATTTCAAGAGCCTTTCCAGAATAGGCGTAGGTGCAAAGCTAGCTGTTATTCGTGAATCAATGAGCCAGTCCCTTAGTGCTTCTGGATTAATTTTCAGTTCCTCTGTTGACAAGTAGAGTGTTGCGCCAGCAGTTAGATACGGCCAAATCTCCTGGACAGCCGAATCAAAAGCAACCCCTGCAATCTGAGTCGCACGATCCTCTGCTGAAATATGATAAACTTCCTGATGCCAAGAAACCATATTCATTAATGAGCGATATTCAACCATGACACCCTTCGGTTTTCCTGTAGAACCAGAGGTATAGACAATATAGGCTAAGTTCTCTGGATTTATTTGACGTGTAGGTGCGATTACGCTTTCCACCGTTAATTCTTCTAACCTCACCATTTCGACGTGTGCGAAATGTCCTTCTTGTCCTTCCGCCGTCACTACAAATTGAATTCCTGCATCTTCAATCATGTATTCTAACCTTGATTTTGGATACAACGGATCTAAAACGACATAAGCTCCACCAGCTTTTAAAATGCCTATTAAACTTGCCATCAGCTCAGCTGACCTCGGAAGATAAACTCCTACCACTGACTCTGGGGCTACTCCCTTTCGCTGTAAAACATTTGCCAACTGATTTGCTTGTGTATCCAGTTCACCATAAGTCCACTGTTTTGTTTGATCAACTACCGCAATCGCATCAGGACGCCTTGCTACTTGCTCCTCAAATCTGTCGCAAACAAGACCCTGATGAGACATTTCCATTACAGTGTCATTCCATGTTTCTAATAACAAAGTACGCTCGGGTTCTGATAGCATGCTCAGGTCATGCAACGGATTTTGTGGGCGATGAGAAACTTCATGTAGCCATTTCTCAAAGTGTCCTGCCATCCGTTCAATAGTAGTAGCATTGAATAAATCCTTATTGTACTCAAAAGTAAAAAGTAAACCCTCTTCCGTCTCAGCTGCCATTACACTTAAATCAAACTTTGCAATTGGACTATGGCTTTCTATCATTTCAATACTTCTACTAGATAACACCGGAAACTCTTGTTTCATATTTTGCAAAATGAACATAGTCTGGAAGATTGGCGAATGACTTGTACTTCGCTCCGGTTGCACAACTTCTACAATTTTTTCAAATGGAATATCTTGATATTCATACGCCTTCAATGCCTTTTGACGAACCTGATACAGTACATCTTGAAATGTCGGTCTACCACTCAAATTAGCTCGATAAACCAGCGTGTTAACGAAGAAACCAATTAGTCCTTCAATTTCTCTATAATTCCGATTCGCAATTGGGCTTCCGACCAGAATATCTTCTTGTCCCGTATAACGAGATAGAAAACTTTGATATGCAGCTAAAAGCGTCATGAAGAGTGTAGCCCCTTCTTTTCGACTAAGTTCATTCAATTTATCATGTAGCGTGCTTGGCAGAACCAGAGTGTATATCGACCCGTGATGAGTTTGTATTGCGGGACGCGGGTGATCCATAGGAAGTTGGAGTACAGGAAGCTCCCCAGACAATTCTTCCCTCCAATATTGGAGTTGTTGATCCAGCACCTCCTCCTTTAGCCATCCTTTTTGCCACTGAGCAAAGTCGGCATATTGAACCGGTAATGGTTCAAGTTCCGCTACCTTTCCATCCGTTGCTTTCTCATAAAATGCCATCCATTCTTCAAGTAGGATTCCCATTGACCATCCATCTGAAATGATATGATGTAGAGTACAAAGGAGTATCCATTCTTCCTCTCCCACGTGCAAAATACTTGTCCTGATTAATGGACCCTCTGTTAAATCAAATGGCACTTCTGTTTCTTGTTGAATTAAACGTTTAACTTCTTCTTCTTGATCTTCAGAAGAAAGCATAGTTAAATCCGTTTTCGGAATTGATTGAAAAGCATACGGTTCAATTTGCTGTACGGGTTGACCGTTCACTTCGTGAAAGACCGTCCGCAGTGATTCATGACGTTCTATTAGTTGATTCCATCCCGTTTCCAATGCTTCAAGTAGCCAATTCCCTGTAAGGCGGCATACCATTGGCATATTGTAAAGGGCACTATTAGGTGTAAATTGATCAATAAACCATAAGCGTTGTTGGGCATAAGATAGTGGAATAGCTTCTCCTCGTTTCATTGGTATTAGCGGCGGAATCTCTCGTTTTTTATTTCCTTTACGTAACTGATCTAATCGCTTTGCCAGTGACTCCACCGTTGTATATTCAAATAGTTCACGTACTGGTAAGTCGATTTGAAAAATTCCCTGTAAACGTGACACTACTTGAGTAGCTAGTAGTGAATGACCACCGATTTCAAAAAAGGAATCCTGAACACTAATGTTTTTTATTCCTAACACTTGGCTCCAAACGGAAACGATAAGCTCCTCCACTGGTGTTCTTGATGAAGTAATATCTTCACTTATGAACTGTTCTTCTAATTCCAGTAAGGCTTTCCGATTCACCTTACCATTTGGAGTGAGTGGCATACCTTCAATTTTGAAAAAGTATGCCGGAACCATATAATGTGGCAGTTGCTTCTTGAGATATTCACGCCACTCCCCAGTATCCCCTTCACCCACTACATAAGCTACTAACTGCTTATCTCCTGGTCGATCTTCCTTCACCAACACGACTGCCTCTTTTACAGATGAGTAATCATGTAAAGCTGCTTCTATTTCTCCCAATTCAATTCGGAATCCTCTAATTTTAACTTGGTTATCTATTCTTCCGATATATTCCAAGTTACGATCATTCATATATCTCACCAAGTCACCCGTTCGATATAATCGTTCTCCGTCCTTAAAGGGATGCGGAATAAAACGTTCAGTAGTTAAATCTGGTCGATTGAAGTAGCCACGTGCCAATCCTACTCCTCCAAGGTAAAGTTCCCCTGCCACACCAATCGGGACCACTTGTTGATATTGATCTAACACATACAACTCTGTATTATCAATCGGACGACCAATCGGAATAAGCATTGCTTCTTTTTCTAAATCACAATCATAATAAGTCACATCCACAGTCGCTTCAGTAGGACCATACAAGTTAATTAACTTTGTTTGCTGAACATTGTAAAAGATCCCCTTAAACCGGCGAACCTGCTCAGTGTTTAACGCTTCTCCACTAGTAAAAACTTGAATTAAAGACGAGACATCCCTTTTCGAATTATATAGTTCCATATAATCTAAGAAAGTAGATAACATCGACGGAACAAAATGCATGGTGGACACACGATATCGCTCAATATACTCCTCAATCACCGCAGGATCTTTCTCTCCTCCAGGTGGAAGTAAACAAACACGTGCTCCTACAAATGACCACCAAAATAATTCCCAGACAGAAACATCGAACGAAAACGGTGTCTTTTGTAGGATTGTATCCTCCTCGGCCAATGGATATTTTTTCTGCATCCACTGTAGGCGATTGATAACGGAATGATGTTCAATCATTACCCCCTTTGGATTTCCCGTCGAACCCGAAGTGTATATAATATAGGCTAAGTTATTTGCTGTTACTCCACTTACCGGGGCTAAATTACTCTCTTTAGAAATCATCGCTTGATCCCGGTCTAAACAAATTGCTTGGATATCTTTAGGTAACCAGTCCTGTAGTGTTTCTTTTGTTAACAGCACTTGAATTTGTGAATTCTCCAAAATATATCTCAGGCGGTTTTCGGGATAACTTGGGTCCAGTGGGACATAAGCCCCACCTGCCTTCAAAATCCCAAAGAGACCGATAATCATATCAGGAGAACGTTCAATACATATACCGACCAATGATTCAGGTCCGATACCTCGTTTTTGTAAAAAATGCGCCAATTGATTCGATTTTTCATTAAGTTCTTGATACGTTAGCTTTCCACCCTCATAAACTACCGCCACTGCATCAGGTGTCCGTGCAACTTGCTGCTCAAATAGCTCATGAATCATACAATCATGACCATAAACTACGTCCGTATCATTCCATTCTTCTAGGAGTTGTTTTTGCTCAGTATCCGATAACATTGACAGCTTTGTATATGATTCATCTGGATGATACGTGATTTCATTTAGCCAGTTCTCAAAATGTCCTGCCATACGTGCAATGGTACTACTATCAAATAAATCCGTGTTGTATTCAAATGAGACAAATAGACCTTCTTCCACTTCATAGGCAGTTAAGCTCAAATCAAATTTAGCAATAGACATATTACTTTCTACCATTTCAATACTTCTATCAGTCAAATCTAGTCGTTCTTGTTTTATATTCTGTAGCGTAAACATGGTCTGAAATATAGGGGAATGACTCATGCTTCGTTCAGGTTGCACAGCTTCTACCACTTTTTCAAATGGTATATCTTGATATTCGTAAGCTTTTAACGCCTTTTTCTTTGTTTTGTTCAAAATCTCTCGAAAAGTAGGGGTGCCACTCAAATCTGATCGATAAACCAACGTATTAACAAAGAAACCAATTAATCCTTCTACTCCCTTATGGTTCCGATTTGCAATCGGACTACCAACTAGAATATCTTTTTGTCCCGTATAACGAGCAAGAAAGCTCTGGTATGCGGCCATTAAAGTCATAAATAAAGTAGATCCTTCTTGTCGACTTATATCCTTCAATTGACTGAGCAATTTATTAGGAAAAATCACATGATACGCAGCCCCAGAGTAAGTCTGCTTAACCGGTCGAGGTCGATCCACTGGCAGTTGTAAGATAGGAAGCTCACCAGACAATTCGTCCTGCCAATACGTAAGCTGACGATTTAGCACATCACCTTGCAACCACTCCTTTTGCCACTTCGCAAAGTCTGCATATTGAATGGATAATGAACTTAATTTAGCAGGATTTCCGCCCGTTTCTTCTTCATAGAAAGCAAGTAATTCATTCATGAATATACCAATGGACCAAGCATCAGAAATAATATGATGCATCGTACACAGTAATAACCATTCATCCTTCTCTAATTGAACAAGCTGATTACGAATTAAAGGACCATTCATTAAATCAAATGGTTCTTGCGCTTCTCTCGCAATTAAACTATCTACCTCTTTTTCTTTTACTTCTAGAGGAAGTTGAGAGTAATCTCTTACAGGTAATGCTCTAGGAAGGAATTCGACAATTTGTTGCACAGGCTGTTCTCCTATTTCTTTAAAAACAGTTCGTAATGATTCATGACGTTCAATGAGTCGATTGAATCCCTTCTCTAATGCTTCAGGTATCCAATTTCCTTTTAGATGCCATACTGTTGGAATATTATATAAAGAACTGTTTGGGTTAAATCTGTCCATAAACCACAAACGTTTTTGTGCATAAGACAACGGGAGTGCTTCTTTATTCTCCTTTTTTTGCATTTGCTTCTGAAGCCATGCTCTCTTCTCAGGAGAAAGTGAACTCAGCTTTGCAAGTAAATCACTTTTCATTTTTTTACCCCTTCCTGAATCAAATTACTCTCGAATATCCCTTGTGCTTCTTCCTCTGATAGCTCTTCTAATTGCTTAAGCAGTTCTAGTAATTCTTCATCATTACTGACTTCTGCTTCTTTTTGAATATAGTCTTGAAGACTTACATTCTCCTTACTATCATTCTGAATTTCTTGATTTTTGTTATAGAGCAATTGATCAATCTGTTCTGCCAATTGCTGCACCGTATGAAACATAAATAAATCATGCAATGGTATCTCAATTCCAAAAGCCTCTTTAAGACTGGAAACAGCTTGCGTAGCAAGTAATGAGTGACCACCTATTTCAAAAAACGAATCCTGAATTCCGATGTTTTCCATACCTAAAACTTCATTCCATATTGAAACGATTGTTTTTTCCGTAGGCGTACGAGGAGCAATATAACCACTTGCTATCTCCTGTTTCTCTGGTGCTGGTAAGGCCTTCCTATCAATTTTTCCATTTGGAGTGAGTGGAAATGCATTCAATCCGACAAAATAGGCTGGAATCATATAATTTGGTAGCTGGTCCTTGAGATAATCACGCCACTTTTGAGCATCCCCATCTCCTACAACATAAGCAATCAAACGTAGATCACCAGGATAATCTTCCCTCACCGTCACAATAGCTTCGTTAACTAATGTATGCTTTTGTAATGTCGCTTCAATTTCTCCTAGTTCAATCCGGAACCCACGAATTTTTACCTGATGATCGATTCGGCCAAGATACTCCAAATTTCCATCCGGCAAATACCTTACTAGATCTCCAGTCCGGTATACTCGCTCCCCTTCTTTAAATGGATGTGGTATAAAACGATCTTCCGTTAAGTCAGGGCGGTTTAAGTATCCACGTGCTAATCCCGATCCACCAATGTACAGCTCACCAACTACACCAATTGGAACCATTTTTTGTTCAATACTTAGTACATATACTTCTGTATTGAAGATTGGTTTACCAATTGGAGGTACCCTATGGACGACACCCTTTTCTAATTCCATATAAGTGGAATAAGTAGTATCTTCGGACGGTCCATATAGGTTGTACACCTTCTCAACCGTACTTCTCTCATATAAATCTTGAACAAGTGAATATGACAATGGTTCTCCAGCCAAATTCACCACCTTTACCGAAGAAGGGAGTGTTTTTGCTCGAACCAGTTCCTTCGCTGCCGATGGCACAGTATTGACTAAAGTCACATCCTTGGTAGACAACTTGTCTAGATGTAGAGCATTTTCAGCGACAATCACCTTACCACCCATCGTTAGGGGAACAAACACTTCAAAAACAGATAGATCAAAGGATAGCGAAGTGGAGGCCAACACTCCCGCTAAATCCTTTCGGGAATATGTGTGATGCGCCCAACGAATCATTGTTACTGTACTCCTATGCTCAATCATTACTCCCTTTGGATTTCCAGTGGAACCTGAAGTATAGATAATATAGGCTAAGTTATCGCCCGTCACTTCACTCGTACACACCGTAGTTACTTCTTGTTCTATTTCTACTCGATCACGATCAATACAAATCACGTCAACGGATCTAGGTATAACCATTTTTTGTTGTAATTTTTCCTGTGTTACTAGTACCTTTATTTGAGCATCCTCTAAAATGTATTGCAGTCGACTTTCCGGATACGCTGGATCTATTGGGACATATGCTCCTCCTGCCTTCATAATTCCTAAGAGGCCTACAATCATCTCAGATGAACGTGTAACACAAATCCCAACCAATGATTCGCAACCTACACCATTTTTCTGTAAATAATGTGCCAGCTGATTCGAGCGTTCGTCCAACTCTCGATATGTTAGTTCTTCATCTTCGCATACCACTGCAATTGCTTCTGGTGTTTTTTCTACTTGTTCTTCAAACAATGTATGAATCGCGCATTCTTCTATATCTATAACAGCTGATTCATTCCATTCTTCTAGTAATTGCTTATATTCTACTTTCGATAACATATTCAATTCTGATAATAAACATTTTGGATGAGAGACAATTTGATTTAACCAATGCTCAAAATGACTTGCCAGACGTTCAATGGTTGTATCATCAAACAAATCAGTATTGTATTCAAAGGTTAGTGATAATCCTTCTTCCGTCTCAGTAACAAATAAACTCAAATCAAATTTCGCTACAGAAGCATGGCTTTCCATGAGTTCCATTTGCCTTTCAGATAGCTGAGGAAATTCTTGCTTCGTATTCTGTAAAGTAAACATGGTTTGAAATATTGGTGAATGACTTGTATTCCGTTCCGGCTTTACGGATTCTACCACTTTCTCAAATGGGATGTCCTGATACTCGTATGCTTTTAGTGCTTTTTTTCTTACCTGCGACAAAAGTTCTTGGAACGTCGGATTTTCACTGAAATCAGCTCGATAAACCAACGTATTTGCAAAGAAACCTATTAATCCCTCAATCTCTTTAACATTTCGATTAGCGATTGGGCTTCCAACCAAGATGTCATCCTGTCCTGTATAACGAGAAAGGAAGCTTTGATACGCTGCCATCAATG
The DNA here is from genome assembly GCF_024712505.1 of Bacillus sp. IBL03825. Taxonomy (NCBI): domain Bacteria; kingdom Bacillati; phylum Bacillota; class Bacilli; order Caryophanales; family Bacillaceae; genus Bacillus; species Bacillus sp. IBL03825. The sequence continues at coordinate 345,014 of NZ_JAMXKE010000002.1, forward strand.
TCATAAATAAAGTGCATCCTTCTTGCAGACTTAAATCTTTGAGTTTTTCCTGTAGGGAATTCGCCACCATTAAGGACTGACTTGCACCACGATGGGTTTGAACCGCAGGTCGAGGACGATCCATCGGTAATTGTAAAACCGGTAACTCCCCAGCCAATTCTTCCTTCCAATATCGAAGGTGCTGATCCAAATTCTCTTCTTTTTGCCATTCCTTCTGCCACATAACAAAGTCTGCATATTGGATAGATAACTCCTTCAATTCCGCCGGTTTTCCGCTTAGTGCTCCTTCATAAAAAGCCATCCATTCTTCAAGTAAAATCCCCATTGACCATCCATCTGAAATAATATGATGCATCGTACAAATGAGAACCCATTCTTCCCTGTCCACTTTCAATATTCGTGTTCGAATCAGAGGACCTTGTCCAAAATGAAATGGTTCCTCCGCTTCGTTTTGAATGAGCCGTTTCATTTCTCTTTCCCTATCTTCAAAAGAGAGATCTGTTAGATTCGATTGAGGGATATGTCTGAATACATGAGATTGAACCTGTTGGAAAGGTTCACCCTCTTGTTCTAGAATTATCGTCCGTAATGATTCATGACGCTCCAACAACTGATTCCATCCGACCTCCAACGCTTCAATTGACCATTTACCTGTTAAGCGACACGCTGCATGAATATTGTACATAGCACTATTTGACATTAATTGATCAATAAACCATAGACGTTTCTGCGCATAGGAAAGCGGAATAGCTTCTTCTCGTTTCATAGGTACAAGGGGGGCAGCCTCTCGTTTTTTATCTTCTTTTCGTAACTGATCTACTCGTTTCGCCAATGCCTCCACTGTATCGTGCTTGAAAAGTTCACGTAATGGGATTTTGATTTGGAACAATTCTTGTAATCGAGAAACAATTTGAGTAGCGAGTAGTGAGTGCCCACCCCGTTCAAAGAAGGAATCCTGAATACCGATATTTTCAGTTCCTAACACTTGACTCCAAACCGAGGCAATAAGCTCCTCCGATGGCGTCCGAGGTAGAACATTTAAACCTCCAATAGTTTGCTCATCAGGTACTGGCAAGGCCTTTCGGTCAATTTTCCCATTCGGAGTAAGCGGGAAGTGTTCTAACTCTACAAGGTGCGCTGGAATCATATGATTCGGTAATTGGTTTTGTAAATACTCTCTCCACTCTTGGGTATTTCCATCGCTCATTACATATGCAACCAATCGTTGATCACCTGGACGATCTTCTCTAACTAATACGACAGCCTCTTTAATAAACGAACATTTTTCTAAAGTCGCTTCAATTTCTCCTAATTCAATCCTAAAACCACGCATTTTGACTTGATGGTCCATTCTACCTATAAATTCTAAATTTCCATCAGTTAGATATCTTACTGAATCTCCTGTTCGATATAGTCGTTCCCCGAATCGATATGGATGCGAAACGAATTTTTCAGCAGTAAGATTCGGACGATTTAAGTATCCACGTGCTAAACCAGCACCACCAATATATAACTCACCCTCAATTCCTATTGATTGCAAGCGTTGATTTTGGTCTAATACATATAATTGCGTGTTCTGTATCGGCTGCCCAATAGAAACAAATTCTTGATTTGGCTGAATATCAAATGCATTCACATAAATAGTGGCTTCAGTTGGTCCATAAAAGTTGGTTAATTTCACTTGTCCACTATGATTCCATTTCTGTTGAAATCGTCTAACCAACCCTGAACTTAGTTCTTCCCCACCAGAAAATACATGGCGTACGGACGAACAATTCATGTTCAATTCAATATGATTGAAGTGATCTAAGAAAACAGATAACATCGAAGGTACAAATTGAACTATAGTAACCTGATGTTTTTTAATCACTTCAGCTATAATAGAAGGATCTTTTTCTCCACCTGGAGGCAGGAAAGATACACATGCACCAACGTGAATACCCCAAAACAACTCCCAAACAGAGACATCAAATGAGAATGGCGTTTTCTGCAAGACCACATCCTTTTCAGAAAGTGGATATTTATGTTGCATCCATTCTAGATAATTGATTACTGAATGATGCTCAATCATTACTCCCTTTGGATTCCCTGTAGATCCTGAAGTATACATAACATACGCTAAACTTCTTCCTGTTACACCACTTATACATGGGGTTGTTTCTTCTTTTTCAATTGCAGTATAATCTTTATTCATACAAATCGTTTCAACATTTTCAGATACAAACAAATTTTTAGAATTCTCTTCCGTCACTAGTACTTCGATTCCAGCATCCTCTAATATATATCGAAGCCGACTCTCTGGATAAGTAGGATCAAGTGGAACATACGCTGCTCCTGATTTTAGAATACCTAATAACGCTATCATCATTTGTAATGAACGTTCTATATATATCCCAACCAGAGACTCTGAGCCTACACCACGCTTTTGTAAATAATGAGCTAGCTGATTCGCACGCTCCTCCAACTCTTTATAGGTAATTTGTTCATTTTCGTAAATAGCCGCGATTGCTTCCGGCGTTTTTTTAACTTGCTCCTCAAACATCGTATGAATCATGCCTTCAGCCGAATAATTTACTTGAGTATGATTCCATTCCTCTAATAACTGTATCTGTTCTTCCGCTGTTAAATGAGTAATTTCAAAGAGTTTTGAATCTAGGCTCTTCGTCATCTGAATTAATATTTGCAATAAGTGATTCTGAATCCAATTTATTGTTTCTTCATTAAAATAGCTTCGATCATACATCAACTTTAAAGTAATTTTCTTACCAGGCATTACAATGAGTGTTAAAGGATAATTTGTTTGTTCCGCGCTTTTAACATCTAGTAATCTTAAATCATCATTTCTCTCACCTTGAATTGGATAATTTTCAAACACATACAAGGTATGAAATAAGGAGCTATTTCGCGGAACCTCACTCCACCCTTGAATATCTATCAATGAATTATACTCATATTGTCTTCGTTCCATTTCTTTCATCTGTATTTTATGAAGCCAATCTACTACAGATGTATTATCCGTTAATCGAATTCTAGTAGGTAAAGTGTTAATAAATAGGCCTACCATATTCTCTGCTCCTATCAAATCAGTAGGACGTCCAGAGCTAGTTACGCCAAATACGATGTCACTTTCACCGCTATACCTACCCATCAAATAGGCCCATGCTCCTTGGACTAATGTATTCAATGTTAATCGACTATTTCGTACCCACTCTTGTAAATTCTCAGTGAATTCCTCAGATACCTGATAAACACACTCTCCATAGCCCTTCTCCTGCCCTTGATCCTTTCTTTCCATCGCTAATGGCGTAGGTGCATAGAACCCTTTTAATTCTTCTTTCCAAAATTCCTCTGCTTGACTTTGATCTTGTTTATTTATCCACTGGATATATTTTTTATAAGGAAGAGATTTAGGAAGATTCAACAATTCTCCCTTTATCATCTTGAGATAAACTTCCATCACTTCACTAAAGACCAATGAAACACTCCAACCATCTAGCAAAATATGATGATGTGTCCAAATAATTCTCGTTTCCCCTTCTGCTTCTTTAATCGCAGTGACTCTCATCAATGGTGCTTCATCCAATAAAAATCCTTTCCTACGATCTGCAGTCAAAAACTGGTGTAATTTCTTCTCCTTCTCCTCATGCGAATGGGTACTCCAATCCTCTTGATGAATAGTAAAAGGAAGACGTTCGTAAACTGCTTGTAGAGGTTTTTCTACTTCCTCCCAAACAAATACTGAGCGCAGAACCTCATGTCGTTGAATAACATATTCCCAAGCTTTTTCAAAAGTAGCAACATCCAATTGCCCCCCGAGCAAGAAACCTACTTGTACAATATAGGAAAAAGAATATTCATCATCTTGATCGTATAAAGTATGAAACAGTATTCCTTTTTGCAAAGGTGATAAACCATATATATCAATAACGTCTCCCATTTTTACACCCTCTTCTTTGTTAATTTAAGTAAGACTTTGCTCAAGCTTTCTTCCGTAAGATTCTCTGCATCAGCAAAATCTGATACCGTAAAAGCAGACTCTGTTGTTGGTTTATTTATAAGTTGGCGAAGATGCCTCAACATACCATCTGCTATTACTTGAATTTTTAATTTAGAAAACTGTTCTCTACTATACATCCAAATAAAATGTAACTTTTCATCTTTCACCATTCCGATAACATCAATTAGATGAGATGGCTTGGAATCTGGAGCATGATCTAATAATGTAAACCCTGCCTCTTGCATAAACAAAGATTCCTTTGAAAACACCTGATCAAATTGGCCCAAATAGTTAAAGCTTATTGAAGGCTTTTGCTGATAAAACGGAAGTATTTCTTTATTCAAGTAACGTAAAATACCATAGTCTACTCCGTGATTCGGAATTCGACGCAATTGTTCTTTGACAGCCTTTAAGCCTTCAATTGGTGTTTTAGTTCCTTGAAAATTTAGATGAACAGGATAAATACTCGTGAACCAGCCCACTGTCCGTGATAAATCAATACCTTCAATCATCTCTTCTCTCCCGTGTCCTTCTAGATGAATAGAAACCGTTTGCTGATTTGTACAATCGACGATAGCTTGTCCTAATGCCGCCAATAGTACCTCATTAATCCTTGTCTTATGAGTGACTGGAACTTCGTGTAACAATGCTTGTGTTTCTTCTACCCCTAAAGTCCTCGTCACTTGATCAATCGATTCTTCTGTTGTTTCTTGTATTGGATAGTCCATTGGAATTGTCATCGTTTCTTTTTCTACTTGTTCATTCCAATAATCCTGCACTTCTTTTGAAATACCCGAATCACTGTATGTCTGGAGTCGTTCAGACCATTCTTTAAAAGATGTACTTTTCGCAGGTAAGCGAATTCCTTGACCTTGTTTCATCTGGTTATATACCACCTGTAAATCTTCCAATAGAATTCTCCACGATACTCCATCTACTACTAAATGATGAATCACCCAGAATATTCGATCATTTCCAGTCAAGTTATCCTCAAAGTAAACTACTCTCATTAACGGACCAGTAACTAAATTGAAACTAGCTTGATTAATGTTCATCTCTTCTTGTATTATTTTATTCCACTCTTTTTCATTAACTTTGTTCCGTTTTACAACATGGAGTACTGAAAGCTCATCTGTCCCTTCATTTCTCTGCCTCCATGTTCCGTTTGGTAACTGCTCGTACCGAAAACGTAAAGCATCATGATGTTTGATTAAATTTAATATTGCTCCCTCTAGTAACTTCACATCCAATCTCTCTTTTACTCTTAAAAGCATTGATTGATTCCAATGCTCTGGATGTGGATGTTCTTGCTCGAAGAACCAGTACTGAATTGGAGTAAGAAGCACATCTCCTGTCACAATCCCCTGCTCCGCTTGTACTCCCTGCGTTTCTATAGCCACTTGTGCCAGCTCGGCAATAGTTGGGCATTCAAACATTTGCTTCGGAGTAAGTTTTAACCCCACTTGACTTGTTTGAGATATGATTTGAATACTGAGAATCGAGTCGCCACCAATTTCAAAGAAATTATCATAGATTCCCACCTTTTTAATACCTAATACTTGCTTCCAAATGGTAGCCAGTATCTGTTCATTACTATTCCGAGGGCCAATACATTCACTATTAATCTGCTTTTCCTCCGGCATAGGTAAGGCCTCACGATCAACTTTTCCGTTAGCTGTAAGTGGAATGGCTTCCATCATCACATATCCCGAAGGTACCATATAGCTCGGTAGTTTCGCTTTAAGATACTCTCTCCACGCACCGACATTTCCATCTCCTACAACATAAGCTACTAATCGTTTATCACCCGGTTGATCTTCTCTTACAATTACAACTGCCTCTTTTATAGATGCATATGCATTTAAAGTAGACTCAATCTCCCCAATCTCAATTCGGAAACCACGTATTTTAACCTGATGATCAATTCTTCCACGATAATCCAGATTCCCATCTGGCAAATACCTCGCTAAGTCTCCTGTCCGGTATAATCTAGCTTTCGGATCACTACTAAATGGATGAGTTATAAAGCGCTCTGCTGTTAATTCAGGTCTATTTAAATACCCACGTGCAAGCCCTGCCCCGCCAATATAAAGCTCACCATCTACACCTATAGGAACAGGTTGTTGATAAGCATCTAATATATACACTTCTAAATCTGGAATCCGTTTTCCGATATTACTTCTCGAAGCATGATGTACATCATCTAGAGTAATTGGATAATATGTAACATGAACTGTAGTTTCTGTAATTCCATACATGTTAATTAGCTGTGGTTCTTTATCCCCATATCTTTGAAACCACGGTAACAAGCTAATGGGTTCTAACGCTTCTCCGCCAAATATCACATAACGCAGCTGCAAGTTTTTATTCTTATCTTCGTGTTCACACACTCGTATTAATTGTCGAAATGCGGAAGGTGTCTGATTTAGAACTGTGACTTCTTCCTCCACCAATAATTGATAAAAATCTTTTGGCGATCGACTAATCCAGTACGGAACAACAACTAATTTTCCACCATATAATAATGCTCCCCAAATTTCCCATACTGAGAAATCAAATGCATAAGAATGAAAAAGCGTCCAAGTATCTTTTTCATTAAACTGATACCAACAATCCGTCGATTTAAATAACCGAATGACATTGTGATGCTCTATCATAACGCCCTTTGGATTCCCTGTTGATCCCGAAGTATAGATTACGTAAGCTAGATTTTGGGAATTCACATCAGAAACCGGCAAGGTCTTACTTTCTTTCCCAATCTCTTCTTGATCACGATTCAGGCAAATCGATTCAACATTTTCTGGTAACCATTTCAATTCTTTTAAACTTTCTTGCGTTACGAATATCTGAATGCTAGCATCCTCTAAAATATATTGAAGTCGCTGCTCTGGATATGTTGGATCAAGCGGAACATAAGCCCCACCAGCCTTCAAAATCCCTAAAATACCTACAATCATTTCGAGAGAACGTTCAACACACAGTCCAACTAAAGTATCAGGTCCTATTCCCTTTTTCTGCAGATAATGAGCTAACTGATTTGCACGTTCATTAAGTTGCCTATAAGTAACTTTTTCTTTTTCATACGTAACTGCAATAGCGTTTGGATAAATCATTGCTTGTCGTTCGAACAATTCATGAAGAGTTTCCCGAGGTGGGAAATCCAGCTTAGGATTGTTGAACTCAACTAAACTTTTTCTTTTATCTTCATCAGAAATAATTTCGATTTCAGCTACCTTCTGCTTTGGGTTTTCAAAAGTGTTTTCCATTATCGCTAACATAACGTTAAAAAAGCGTTTTATCTCTTCCTTAGAAAATAGCTCCTCACGATAATCAATATGTACATGCAAAGAGTCTATATCAATTAGATTTTCAATATGCACTGCAAAATCTTGTACTTCTTCACGGTTTGCAATCCATAGTGAGTCACCACTTTCATCACGATCCCTATAATCAATCGTAGTTCCGAAAAGTCTCACATTGCTGTTATTCTCTTTATTAATCTGCTTTAATAATAAATCAAATGGATATTTCTGATGTCTTAATGATTTACTTTGTTTTCTGGACACCCTACCAATAAATGAAAGCACTTCTTCTTCTGGATCAATATCCATTCTTAAAGGAACTGTACTCACCATCATTCCAATCAATTTTCGTTCCATTTTAGTCATACGGTTGCCGTAAGCCATTCCTAATGCAATATCAAGCGATGAAGTCCACCGATACATGGACAACGAGAAAGCAGCGACAAAAAGAGTATATAAACTAAATTTGTAATTTCCGGAAAACAATTCTATTTTTCTCTTCAAATGCTCCGATAATATAAACGTTTCGCGTGATGCTTTGGTACTAACTTGGTACGTATTATAGGGCTTCAATCCGGTCACAGATGGAAGTGTTTTAAATTCCTCTAACCAGAATTTTTGATCTTTTTGAAAGCGACTACTATTCAAGTATGTTTGTTCATTAGCCAGAAATTGAACATATGAATTTTTAATTTCGCCTTCCTCAGTCTCGTTATGCATTTCATAATAATATTTTGCAATCTGCTCAGTAAATATTTGAATTGATAAACCATCCATGATAATATGATGAACATTTCCAAAGACTGCACATTCATTATCGTTTAATTTTATTAAGGCGAAATAGTATAAATCCGAATTAAATAATGTAAACGTTTCTTTTGTTTTCTGCTCAATCCATTCCTCAAGTAAATCTGAATTCTCCACATTACTGAAATCGAAAAACTCAAATTCTTGTTCTTCATGTTTAATAAAATATTGTTTAGGTTCCTGATGCCCATTTTCTTTTAATCTAATGCATAGACCGTCATTTTCACTGATAACACGATTCACAACTTGGTTTAATTTTGAATAATTCATTTTTCGATGAAGTTTAAATAAAAATCTTAAATTACATATCCCTTTATCAGAATGAATAACTTCTGTATACCATATTCTTCGCTGCGGGTGACTTAATGGATAACTTTCCTCATTGGTCATAAAAAATCTTCCCTTCAAAAATTATTTGCTCTTATAGGTTCGTGTTTATGTTTAGCCCATAAATATTTCTGCAGTGAAACTCCAATTACTCCAATGACAACAAGCCCAATCCCGCCATAAACATAGAGTTGAGTTACTCCAAACAAATGCACTAATGGGCCACTCATAGCAGGAGAAATAATTAGAACTGCGTTTGTTAAACTGCTTTGAATACCAAATACTCTTCCTACTTGATCTTGATCAGATTCTATTTGTAAAATGACTTGATTAGATACAAGCATCAGCCCACTTCCAATACCAGCGATAAAACTAATCAGATAGGCCAAAACGAAGACCGTACCGGGCGTTATCAAACCAATCCCTCCAAAACCAATTCCCATTAAAACCATGCCTCCACATACTACCCAACCATATTGAAATTGTTTTAATTTCTGAGTTAGTAATGCACCAAGTATTCCGCCAAGACCAATAATAGAAATGATATATCCCATTTTACTTTTATCATGTGGGAATAAGCTCTTAAATAAAGTCGGGAATTGTGAGTCTACTAATTGTAATACTGCCATGGCTATTGTAACGAAAATCATAGTTGATAATATTATCCGATTAGATAACACATAGCCCCACCCTTGTACCCAAGCAGCCCAAGTGCTTTGCTTTTGCTTTTCAACAAGTTCTTTTGATATAGTTTCTTTGAATTTTATTGTGGGTATCAGAACTAAAGTAGCTAATAAACAACTTATAGCTCTTATAATTAGGCAGAACTCTGGCTGAAACCAGCTCAGCAACATGCCCCCTATAAGTGGGCCTACTATCTTGGTACCCTGCTCTACTATTCCGTTGATACTTACTGCTTTAGTAAGCAAATCTGGGGATACAATTTGTCTTGTTAGTGTTTGTTGTGCAGGATAATAGAAAACAATAAAAATGGAACGAATCATTAATGCCACTAAGAGCCAGTGGATATTTTGTACAAATAAAAGAGCAATTGTTATTAAACCAACCATCAAATTACAGAACATCATAATTGGAATTTTTCGAAAACGATCTGCAATAACACCTGCCCATGAGCCAAAAATAATTCCAGGAAGTGCATATGCAACAGGGATCAATCCAATCATAGTAGGATCTACTTCCCATTCAAACCCAACTATAGTCATAATCGCTAACATATCAATAAAAACACCAAGCATAAGCAATGAATAGGCAGAAAAAACTTGTAAATAAACCCTATTTCCTAATAGGCCTTGTGAATCGGTAGTTTTCATAAAATGTGCTCCTTAAATTTACTAAAACGGATGTTTTCGTGTACACAATACCTCTTTTTTGCATATAATTTATAACTCTACATATATCCATCCGAAATTTAATAGTATTCAAACTTCAATAACTATAAAATTTAATATCATTGGTATAATTTATGCATTCAAATATATTTATTTTCAGTTTTTATACATTCACTTCTGACTCTAAATAATCTTTTTCACCTATAAACGTGGACAAATTAAATGATTTCTAGTTATATCGTCATTACAACCACAGTAAAAAAAGATAATATTTCATTAATTTATCTGAAAAACTTTCTTTGATTTTCATATTCTACAAGCTAAAACTCTACTCAATGAAAATAATCCATTAATAGCTATCTAACCCTAAAATTCACAATAGTTAAACCATCCAAATTACACCCCCCTTTTCAGAATTGTCTTTTTTTTCTATTTAAAATACTATCACACAAATTTTCTAGCTACTATCTTCATAAAGTTGAAATAATCAAATTGGAAAATTCAGATAAAAACAAGGTAAATTTGCAATTATCTTACTCAATATTATTTTCACAAAAGCTATTGAGTTCTAACAAATGGTAAATTCCTCTTTTTCCACATGTATGTTAATCATAGAAATTGCTTCTTTTCCTTAAAAAACTCTCGTTACTGGTTTATTTTTCATAAATAGGTCATACCTATTTCTCCTTCCATGCCTCTTTAAATTTTTTATCATACGCAATGAAAATCTCCCCCTCCTCATTTATTGTTAATGTGTTAAAAACTGCTCTTTGATACTAAGTGTTTTTCTGTCACATACGGTAGTGTCAAAATGTCATGATTTTTATGACATAGCTATTAATCCAGCAGGATCCCACTCAAATTTTATTATTCTTTATAAATATGACAGAAGTTCACTATCGACTATGACTCGCCGCTTGCTACACTCTGTTCATACGCTAACGGGCCGCTAACTCGTTGTGCTTATAAAAATGTGGCTAAAAAACTTACAAAGATAATTCCAAATGATTATACAAACGCATATCGACCTTTTATATTTGATTCCCCGTTATTAAAATGGTTAGAAAGTAAACAAGTGAATGCGATACTATCTATTCTTAGTGTACTAGTAGGAGTTGTATTATTTTTATTTACAATTAGTTTCTTATACTTCCATTTATTTACAGTTTTAGTTAGAAGAAGTTATTTGCGTCAAATAATTCATTCCATACATTAAAGTGGAAAATGAGAGAAATGCTAATGGTATTCCGTATATATACCTCTTACTTAAAGTCACTTTTTTAGTGAGCTAATTAAATTCTTTGTTTTACTAATGGAGTAGCACCACATCTTTATCAAGCTAAGAAAATAAAATTCTTTTTAAAATGAAAGAATACGCTATTCTTTCTGCAGAATCAGAGGAAGGGATAACGTATTTTTTGCTTTATGGATAGTGTAACGTCTTAGCTTGATAGCGATGTGGCGGTACCCCATCGCTATCAAGCTAAGGTTTTATGCTGCCCCTATACAATAATTTTTTACATTTTTACTCTAGGGATGTCAATTTTACCATTTTTGGGGTATTTATTTTTACTAGCTTGATGGACATGTGGGCAAAGCTCTCTTTAAAAAAAACTGTAGGAATCAAAAAGAACCGGGCTATTTATGCCCAGTTCTTTTTGATTTTGATTTCTCAATTTAATTATCTTATTTTACATCCTCTTTAGAGGTTGCTGGTACTGCATCTTTAGGTGCATTAAAGTCTTGTGAGAAAGAAGTTGTTCCATCTGCACTCATTGAAATTGAATTACCTTCATTTGACTTTAGGTTATCCATTCTTGCATCTTCTTTTACATCACCTTTAGGAGTTGCTGGTACTGCGTTTTTTGAAATTTCACTTCCATCAATTTCTTTATACGTTATATTTCCATCTTTATCTGCAACAGTAACTTTTATTTTTTCATCCGTTTTTACATCTTCTGTACCTACTACACCACCCGCAAATAATCCTGTACTTAAAAGTGTTGCTGCTAATAATGTTTTTTTTTCATTACCTCCTTGTTTTGTTTGAGCATGCATTTAGCATAAAACAAGAATCTATAGTTGATATGGACTGTATCTGGAGATTATGTAGAGAAAAATAAGTGGTTTCTCGGTGCGTAGGCAAGGACATATTATTAAAATCTTTTTTAAGTTAAGAGCGTAATGGGGATTCCACCACATCGTTATCAACTTAAGAAATTAAATGTACCTCGAATCTCCCTATACGTAGCTCAAAAAGGCAGATGTAGTGTAACTGCGGAGAAACTTCTATCCTGTGGGACATCCATTGTTGTCACAAGCAATTATGGAATGAAACAAAGGACGATAGCTGCAAAAACCTTACAATTGTTAAATCGAGTATTTACAGACTAATTCAGGCAACCAAAGTTGAAATCATTAACCAACTACTCTTTGAGCTACAACTTAACGAGGAACAGTTAAACAAACTCAACAAATTGCGAAAACTAGTTAAAAACGAGGAAATCTGTATGAAATCACAAACTGAAGTGGAAACAAATAACGAAAAACTAGCGTTGTTTACTTAGAACTTATCATTATTGGGTGAGAAGAAAACTACAATATAGATGGAGCGCGGTATGCCATGAAAGTGGCACGTACTGTGCGGATCGGGGGAAAAGTTAGAAATAACCTCACAGACTTACCTATCGACAATCATGCAGTTATGCAAGAGCAAAATTACTGGAAAGGTCAAAAACATAAGCTTCGAAAAGAAAATAAAAAGTTATTTATTTCATTAGAACCACATTTGTTCGAAAGACTGGAAGAGTTCGCATTGTATAACGAAAATCTAAATCAAACCGCATCGGAGTTAGTAATAGAGGGCTTAGACTATATCTATAAAGAGGGTCTACCTGTAATGTAATCTCATGCTTTTCAGCATTTTGTAAAAATTGAAATATCACCATTTCAACAAAAACTCTTACAACAATTAGCGCTCAAACGAGGATGTTCAACAAGAAAAATGGCATATCCAGTATTAAAATTCATGTTACAGACAAAGTAAAAGAATCCAACGTTTAACGAAGGATTCTTTTACCTGGTGTTCGTTGACAAATAGCTTCACCAAAGGAATTGAGTCTAGCCACTCAATTCCTTTTTTATGTTATAAAAAAGTGTTTAATTTGTCAAAAAGCATTTGCTATAGAATAACAAATGCTTTTTGTTGAACTTGAATTGATCACTTTCAGAAAGTATTTATATTGTTTGCCTTTTTCTCTTGAAAAATTGTACCCTCAATCACTAATCTTACTATAAAATATAGAAAATGTAGCGTTTTAATATAGAAAAACTTATTGGTTTTATATGGATTTTTTCTTTATAATAATGAAAGGTAGTTCCCGATTATAGATAGGCTCGCATGCTTTTCTTGTATGAGAGCCTATCTATATAAAAAGATTGGATATTTATGAGTTTTGCAACACCCTCAGTAGTAATATCGTAAAAAATTATTGTAAAATATTTTTAGAGTAGATTAATTTATGTAGCAACACTTAATAATCAATGGAGGTATTAAATGAGAGATTTTTTTGAGGATAAATACTTAGATATAGAGCTACAAAGAGAACTGGTAAGTTTAATAAGTGAAATTAGTGAATACAAAGGAAAAATATCCGCTTATCAAGACAGAAACCCTGATATATTCAATAATTTGGAGAAAACTATCCCCCTTCATTACATAAAAAACTTTAATACTGTTTTTATGGATATAAAAGTTCCGAATAAAAGGTTAAAAGAACTGATTTTGAACGAAATGTTACCCAAAACAATAGAAGAAGATGCCGTATATTGTTATTATCAAGCAATGTCTCTTGTGCAAAAAAAGTTCCATAATCTACCCGTTGACTCAGAGACAATACAAGAATTACATTTTCAATTAATACATTATATTACTTCTGACTGTGCAATGTGGCGTAAAAAACAATTTATTGTCCCAGGTGTTCCTGAATATGGGATGCATTCCAGTAGCTATCGTCCAGTAGCTCGGGAACTTATCCCCCAATCTGTAAAACAATTATGTGAGCAATATAATACATTAGTGAAGAATAAGGAGTTTCATTCACTTATATTAATAGCTCAATTTATATTGAATTTTTATTGTATTCTCCCTTTTGACCAGGGAAATCGAAGACTCGCATTCATATTGATACAATTACTATTAATGAAGAGTGAACATACATTTATAAAGTATGTATGTTTAGATAAATATATAAAGAAACATGAATCAAAATACTATGATTCAATCTTTAAATCTTCAGTTAATTGGTACTGTCGTGGGCATAATATCAGTTTTTGGATAAAAATATTCTTAACAATTATATTAGAAGCATATCAGGATTTACATCTAATAGTTCAAGATTCTATATGTAGGGATACTAAAATTGAGCGAATTAAAAATTATATAATTAGGCAAAAAAAAACTTTTACTAAAGAAAATATTCGTGACGTTTATCCAGATATTGCCGAAAGTACAATCAGTAAAGCATTAGCTTCCTTCCAGTCTCTTGGTCTTATAAAGCTAGCTTCACGAGGAAGAAATGCTCAATGGACACGGGTTTAATTCCTTTTTTTACGATTATTAAAAATTTATCGGCCAAAGAAAAATGTAATTCATTTATGACCATATAGTTCAAAGGAGGCTTAAATCCTGAGTAATAGATCACTTTCAGAAAAGAAAATGAGAAAAATCACAGATAGGATATTTGAAAGGTAATACAATTCAAGAAAGATAATTTTGTGATAGCCGTTGGCTATTACTTTTGTTTTTTTAGTTATCGAGGTGTATCTGAGGTCCTCAAAGAATCTGAAAATTTCATATTCTCCCAAAAACGATTATGCGTTGGGGCCATGAATATGGTAATTTGATCTATCAAATCTGGAAGAAGAAAAATAGAAAGGTTCAATCATTCTAGAAATTAGATGCGATTTATATAAAAGTGAAAGGAAAATGTTGTTATTTATATCGTAAAATCTTTAATAATGGATGTAAATTGGATATTCAACTTCAAAAAACTAGAGATCATCAGACAGCCTATGCCTTTATGAAAAGATTGGTGAAGGCTTTTGGAGAGCCAACGGTTCTCAAAACAGACAAGGCCCCAGCACTACTTTGCACATTTAACAAATTAAAAGTACAAGGTTTTTATAAACAACTCATTGTACAGTCAAACATTTGAACAATCTCGTCGAACAAGACTATAGACATGTAAAAGATGTTGAAACCGTTCATGCTCTATATACACGAAAACGAAGTTTGCAACAACCAAACTTCGTTTTTTTCGACGTATAATGAACTATATCAATTACTAACGATTGTTTGAACTACTCACCACTTAACGTCCTTACGGACTTTTTGAAGTGGGAGATTCCTGCGAACACCGATGTATCCACCGGTTATCTTAGCAGGCTCTACCCGTAGTCCCTACGGTGAGAACACAAATATCTTGTACGTTGACGCACCACACTCCCTACTTTAGCTTGGTTTTCGCAACTTCGGCAAGAATGGGGCGATAGAACGTTGAAGATTTTACGGTTGGAACGATTTTCTGCAACCAACCTCATATCTTCAGTTTTCGAAGAGCAATCTGTACAAGTAAATGATAGCAAACATGTTGGCTTATGCCAACCGACATTCATCTCCCACCTAAAATTGGTGTTTCACACCTTCACATTTTTGAGGAAGGAGTCTTCTGTCGGAAAACGATAAAAAAGAAGAATCCAATTTAGGTTCTTCTTCCATACAAAAGCAGACTATTTACTGAATATTGACTATTTCATTCCCCATCTTTCGTTTCCTGGATTGCTTCAATTACATTGTATGGTTCTGGTGCAAAAATTTTAATAGATGTGTAAGTAATCTCTAAAACTTCAACATACTGACCCTATTACTCAAAAAAGATATTTGATTGGTCTGGAAAAGAAACGCGCATTCAAATATATGCATTATCAGCTGATAATATTTTGTTAACGATACAATCCCAATTTTCACAATTTGGTAAAGATGATGAAGAAACGGTTTTATCCATTTCTAATGCAACACTTCCATTAGGATTATATACGCTTTATTCTCTTTTATTTTTATTGTTTATTTACAAATTGATAAAAATTTTGGCGTATTGTTTTTTTTTTAGTTTCTTAAATTATTTTCATTCTCGATATCAATATTGGGTAGTATCAAATTGGTATCATCTTTTGACAATTTTATTTTACTTTTAGACCTCACCATACCATTTCGGGAAAATTGTACGCTAAGGATTACAAACCTTTATCATTACAGTGTTTTTTTAAGATGAGTATATGTTCATAAAGATAAAATACTAAGTTTAATTGAACACTGATTTATATACACACTTTATGAACACGATTATAGCTACAAAACGTTGATATTATTGAGTTTTATCGCCTGTCCATAAACATAGATTTTCTGGACAGATGTCTCTTAACGTACATAAAACGCTTAAAATGTGTCCAATTTGTGTCCAAGTGTACGATTTTCCCAATATGGCATGGGGTACAAGCTTAGATACGCGTAAAAATCGGTCACAGGTTAAATTTTATTCCCCAACATAATTTAAGAGTATTTATTTTTACATTTTGGAAAGATAAGCACATTCAAAATCATTATAGAATTTATGACAATTAACGATGGATTTCTTAATTCATATATATCTTTTTATTATAAATATGACATTACCAAAAAAAAAATATATATTTCAAATGGCATATATATAACAAAACATAAAAAAACTAGTCACTATTATCTTATAGTGGGTGATTAATCATAAAATTGCGTATTTTCTGACGTTTATATATTCTAATAGGGGGTATCTTTTTCCATCCCCGAAAAAGGAGAATAAGAAAGAATCTAGTCAATATCTATTGCTATTCCCTTTATAAAAATAGTAATTGTAACAGACTTAATCTAGAATCTCTCTTTAAAAAATAAGAAAAGGAGGAGTTCAAGTGAAAAAAACTTTAGTTACAGGATTAATGGTTACAGCAATATTAGCAAGTCCTTCCAACTATGTAAGTGTTTACGCGGAGAAGGTGCAGTCTAAATCAGAGTCAACATATGTACAAAATGTCAAAAATGCGAATACATTATCACATTCGATTAGAACGTTAGGTTCACAATCACCTTTAGCACAAGCATATGGATTAATTATTTTACAGCAACCAACCATTAAAGGGACTGGTATGAGCAGTTTAACGAATCACCAAGAATTTGTAAAAAATCATGTTCGCGAATGGTTAGATGAATATAATCCTAAGTTAGTTGATTTAAATCAAGATATGCAGCGTTTTAGTACAAGATTCAATGGTTATTATGGTACATTATATGATTTAGCCGGAACGGTAAATACAGATGCGGAAACAAAAGTGCGTTTTGTAAATGCTTTTAATAGACTACAACAGGACGTACAAACTATCCAAGATAGTATGAACCAAACCTTATTGCAGCTAAATCGTTTTAATGATTTATTGCTTCAAGATAACAAAGGGTTTTCTGAAAAAGCAAAAATAGCAATTCAATCCTTAGAGGGGTCAGATGGAACTGTTACACAGCTAAGAGCTGATATAAAAAGACTTCAAGAAGAGATACTGGTAGAACTCGCAAAAATTTTAAATAGACCAAATGAAGTTCGTAACGGCGTTATAAATATTGGGAAGCAAGTCTTTACGATTGCGGGCGGAGCAGCTCAGACTCAAACTATAGATTTTATCTCTATTTCATCTCTTGGTGGTGGAATTTTAGATCTTTTCGACAGCCAAACAGCTGCTTCTGCTAGGATTATTGAGCAGAAACAAAAGGAATTACTACCACTAATTCAGCAGTTAGCAGAAACGCAAATTCAAGTGACTGAAATGACTTTTATTGAGGATCAAATGAATGGGTTTACTGAGATGATTAAGAGGCAAATTACTACTTTTGAATATTTGATGAATGATTGGAAAGCGCTAAATGATACAATGATCCAAATCCAACTCAATCTGAGTGCAGGGGCACACATGGATAGTGTTGGATTGCAAAATCAATTAATTCAGCTCAAAGAATTCAGTGATGAACTGTATTTGCAAACAAAAAAGTTTGAAAATTTCATTTCAAATGTAACAATAAATTAAGTTTAAGCAAAGAGTGAAATATGATTATACTGAAAGTTAAAGGAGAAGACAAAAATGACAAAAAAGCCTTATAAAGTAATGGCTTTATCCGCATTAATAACGGTAATGGCAGCAGGTAGTATCATGCCAACATATGCTTCTGCAGCGGAAAGCACGGCAAAATCAACTCCTATTCACGCTAAAACAGGTACAACGGGCGATTACCCGGATTATTCATTAGGACCAGAGGGTCTTAAAGAGGCAATAACAAATACAGGGTCAAATGCTTTAGTAATGGACCTTTATGCTTTAACAATCATTAAACAAGCAAATGCTGATTTCAATGGGCTCAATTCAATTGATACATCTTTACGAACGAAAATAATTAATGATCAAAATATTGCCAGAATAAATGCAGGGCAATGGTTAGATAAACTTAAACCGCAAATGATTTCAACGAATCAAAATATTATTAATTATAATACTAAATTTCAAAATTACTATGATACGTTAATAACAGCTGTAAACAATAAGGACAAGGAAACATTATCAAATGGACTTACAAGGCTAAATAATGATGTTGTAGCAAATAAGGCGGAAGTGGACGAATTATTAGGAGAACTGCGAGAATTCCGAAAGAAAATGGCAACAGATACGCAAAACTTTAAACAAGATGCAACTCAAATAACGTCTATTTTAGCAAGTCAAGATGCTGGAATTCCGCTGTTGCAAAATCAACTCACAACGTATCATGCTACAATTGCTGAATATAATAAACTGCTTATTGCCTCAGCAGTTGCAACGGCTTTAGGCCCACTTGCTATTATAGGCGGAGCAGTTCTAATTGGTACTGGTTTAGGAGCTAAACTAGGAGTGGTGTTCATTGTAGGTGGTTTAGGAGCAACAGCAGGTGGTATAGCGGGAATTGTTATAGCAAAGCAAGAGATGGATAAGGCTCAGGAAGAGATTAAGAATATAACAGGACAAATAACCCAGGCTCAATTAGAAGTAGCTGGTTTAACCAATCTAAAAGAGCAAACTGAATCCTTAACAGAGACTATTGATATAGCAATTACTGCACTACAAAATCTTTCAACCAAATGGGATGTAGTTGGATCAAAATATAAATCTTTACTTAAAAATATTGCAGTTATGGACCCTAACGATCTATTTTTCATAAAAGAGGATCTCGATGTGGCTAAAGATAGTTGGAAAGAAGTTAGAGATACTGCTGCAAATCTTTATGAAACCGATATTAAATTAGTAGATACAAAATAATCAATTGATTTTATGTGATAAGGGTTCCCTGTTCAAACTTGAGCAGGGAACTTCCTCACTGCTCACTAAAAGATACGAATTCTTAAAAAGCGTAGGTGGGATAATATGAATAAGAAATTGTACAAGAAATTCCTATTATCAATGATGATTGCTGGAATGGTAACAAGTAATATAGTACCACTTCATACTTTCGCGGCAGAACAAAAAGTCCATACAACTATATCGCAAGAAACCATTCATAATTATTCACTTGGTCCTGAGGGCTTTCAAGATGTACTAGCACCAGCAATGTCTAATGTACTTGTTATGGATTCATATGCCAAAACAATACGCAATCAACAAGAGACAGACCTTAGTGGTATAAGTTCTCTTAATAGTTATTTACGAGCAAACATGTTGAAGCACCAGGACGATGCAAAAAAAAACGCGACCTATTGGTTAGATAATCTTAAACCACGTATTATGAATACGAATCAAAACATTGTAAATTATAATGATACATTTCAAACACACTATAGTATTTTACTAGATGCAATAGATCAAAAAGATACTGAAAAATTGAAAACTGAGCTCGAAAAATTGTATCAAAGTATATTGACTAATAAAAGTGAAGTTAACGAGCTATTGGAACAGCTGAAAACATTCCGAAATAAAATGACAGCAGATACGCAAAACTTTAAACAAGATACAAATCAATTAACGACTATTTTAGCTAGTACAACTGCAGGTATTCCGTATTTAGAACAGCGAATTAATGGGTATAATGAGTCTATCAAAAAAAGCAATGATCAAATTATTGCAGGTTCAGTACTTTGCGCGACGTTAATAACGTGTATCATTGGTGGACCGCTGATCGCAACAGCAAAAAGTAATATTGCATCTGCTGAGCGAGAAATAGAAATTTTAAAAGCACAAATTTCTGGGGCACAAGCAGAAATAGCTATTATAACTGATGCAAAAAATAAGACTACGAATATGGCGGAAACAATTGACACAGCTATTACTTCTATACAGAAAATGTCTAATAGTTGGGATACTGTAGCAGCAAAATATAATAATTTAGTAAAAAATATCACATTCATTACCCCAGAAGAATTTGCTTTTATAAAAGCAGATCTTAATACAGCAAAAGATAGCTGGCAAGATCTTAAGAATTATGCTGATAAATTATATGAATCGGTGAAAATTGCGGAGAAAGAAGAGCAGGATCTTATGGATCGACTTCGTCCGTCAAGTGTTCAATATTTCTACAAACCGATACACAATGCCTATACATTTGAAATAAAAACGGGAGCAAATGCACCAAATGCGTCCTATAAAGTTATGAATTTAACAAAACGGACTACTCATAATATGTGGAGCGGAGGACCAAATGCAAGCATGTGGATTGACCAGCTTCCATTAAACTTAAAAGACCAATATGCAGTAATAGCAACGGTCAATGGAATGGATTATGTCATATATAAAGAAGTAGGAGAAAACATTCCTGGAGCTAATTTGAATGGTACCTATCAACTATTTTCTGCGTTAAATAATAGTAGCGTTATAGATATGGATCGATCAACGAATAATGTTACCTTATGGAGCAATAACGGCGGTAATCATCAAAAATGGAAGTTAGTATATGATTCAAATAAAAAGGCCTATCAAATTAAAAGTGTAACAAATGGAAATTTAATATTAGCTTGGAATGACTATCAAGGTTCTAGCAATGTTTTTGCTACACCTAACCAATACTATGAAGAGCATTATTGGATAGTTGAAGATGCAGGAAATGGATATTTTTATTTAAAAAATAAGAAAAACTCTAGGTATTTAGATGTAACTGGTTCTGGTACTAAAGATGGAACAAATGTTATAGTATATCCATTTACAGCTAGTAATAATCAAAAATTTAAATTACAGAGACTAAATTAAATTATAAGATTCTGGTAGAAAAAAATTTCATCTTGAATTTCAATTGTTGTAAAATCGGGCATCTCTCCTGCTTCGGAAAGATGCCTCTTTTCTATTCTAACGAATGTTGGGGTACAGCCGCATGCCCATCAACTTAAGAATTTTTAAAAAAGGCGTTATTCTTTCTTAATAATATAAATGAGAAAGGGTGTCGTTTTTTTAGGTTCTGTTGCAAAAATAGTGGGATATGAAAGAAGGGTAAAAGATTCCTAGCGGTATTGAACGTTATGCTGTTAAACCAAAAAGTTCATTGATAAGATATATCTGCCTTTGGACAGACTTCTCCCCTTGGAGAGTTTGTCCTTTTTTGACCATATTTGTGAAATTACCAATGTTTCAAGATCTGCTTTATATAGAATACTACAAGACAAAACATAATAAAAAATACCCGCCCAAATTGGAAATTTTCAGATGTGGCGGGTTATTCTTTGAATCGTTTCTGTACCCCAGTTTAACATTTTGTATGTTTTGTAAAACTATTTTTCTTTCGGAAGTACAATTCTTTTATACAATTGAACTGTAATCAAGTAGTAAATTAAGTAAATCACTACGAAAATGACAAGTGGCAACCAAATTCGGAAATACGGATCAATCAAAAGTGGATTGAACATGTTCATACCAACTAATATATGAGCAATACCCACAATTGCCGGTACTAAGAATATGAAGAATAACTCTTTATAAATCGATTGTGTTAATAACCCCTGGCGGACACCGATTTTACGAAGCATTTGATAACGTGTGCTGTCTTTCGATGCACCAGATAGAATTTTAAACATTAGGCAACTTGCCATCATTGCTAGGAACGCAATTCCAACGAAGAAGCCCATAAACATGAATCCACTGGCCATACCATGACTCAGATTATACATTTGATACGTACTACCTAATTCTTCCGCTTTCACATTTTTATATTTCGCTACCTGTAATTCATCAAGTTTTTTCCATTCTTTTAAATGTGCTCCAAAATCATCTGTTTTCCCAATAAACACAGTATTTTCTTTATCCTTCATACTATCATATATGCTTGGGTCTATAATTTTTATTTTATGATCAGGATACATATAAGTTGGCTGGATTGTGAAGAAAGCTTCTTTCCATTGTTTTGTTTTCGTATTATCGTTATACAGTTTATACAGTTGTTTTGGCAATGTAAATGCATCCTTAGGAAATTCCTCTGAAACTTTCATCATCTTCCTATTTTCACTATCTTGTGCTAAAGGACGATTTTTCTCTACATCTTCTTTTATATAATATACATACTGATCATCTACTTTGTAGCGATATTCAAACTTCTCTTGAAATAAGATGCCACTCAAAATTTTCTTTTCTTCCGCTGTTGGATTATGAACGACTGAATCGTAAACTTTTTCTTTATCAGTCGTCTTTAGAACGTTATTTTTAAATGCCATACCACACGCAATTCCACCAGCGCCAAGAGCCACTAGGATTGCTACCGTTGCAAGCACCCGTGTTAGGCTATTAATTCGGAAATTCAATTGTGCAAAAGTAAAAGCATTCAGCCCTTTTTCAAGACGTTTTTTATTACTCTTTATCTTGTTAAGCATAACTGGGAGAAGTGATCCAAATAACATGTAAGTACCGACTGTTGCTGTGATTAATCCAATACCCATGAATTTAGGTACGGTTAATAGCTCTTTTTCCTGTAAATGTGCTATATGGATCAGTGATGCATACCCAATACCTAGCAAAATCAGACCAAGGAATGCAACTACATCTGTCATTTTTCCTTTTACAGCGATACGCTCTGTTTTTGCATCTGCATGTACAAGTTGTAATACAGAAATACGAGATAATTTCATACTATTCATGATTGCTGATACTATAAATAGTGCAAAGAAAAAGAGGCAAGTAATAGTCATAGATGGAATATAAAATGCTTTATAATCTTCACCAGAGAATTCCAACTGCTTCATTAATAACTGACCAATACCTTCTGCAAGCCCTACACCAACTGCGATTCCGATTGCAAGAGATGCGGCACCTATTACGATTGTTTCAATAAACATAAGTAAGGTAACTTTATGCTTTTTTGCCCCTAACATCATGTACATACCAAATTCTTTTTGGCGAAGAGATAATAAGAAAGAATTTGCATATAAAATATAGAAAAACGTTACAATCGCTAATAAAAAAGAACCGATTTGGAATGCAATTGCAACCGTATTAGCATGTGGATTGGATTCAAGGAACGCTTTATTTAGTGATAACGTTTGAAACATATAAAAAGTAGAAATAGATACGATAAGACCAACAAGTAAGACAATATAGTCTTGCAACTTACTTTTTAGTCCTGACATGGAAAGTTTAAATAACATACATGAGCCTTCTTTCTTACGCTTTTTGTGTTCCTAAGTCTACAAGCACGTCTAAAATTTCTTTATAGAACTCTTCACGTGAACCACCACGGTGAATTTCTTTATATAGCTCACCATCTTGAATGAATAAAATACGCTGACAGTAACTTGCACTGTACGGATCATGCGTAACCATCATAATCGATACACCTTGTTCTTTATTTAAGTTTGTCATCGCATCTAGTAAACTTGTTGCATTTTTAGAATCAAGCGCTCCTGTTGGCTCGTCCCCTAAAATAATTGCTGGTTCACTAACGCGCGCGCTGCTGCTGAACGTTGCTTCTGTCCACCAGATACTTCAGATGGATACTTTTGAAGTATTGCTGAAATGCCTAACATATCAGCTACTTTTTCTACTTTCTGTCCAATATTTCGTGATGAAACACCTTGAAGGGAAAGTGGAAGAGCGATGTTTTCGTAAATAGATAAGTTCTCCAATAAGTTAAAGTCTTGGAAAATGAATCCTAACTTTTGTGAACGGAAATCAGAAAGTTCACCTTGTTTCATTTTCGTAATATCTGTTCCTGCAATTTCAACAACGCCGCCCGTTGCTTTATCTAACGTTGAAATTACGTTTAATAATGTCGTTTTACCAGAACCAGATGGTCCCATAATTCCGACAAACTCACCCTCTTGAATTGAGAATGATACACGTTTTAACGCGTGTGATTGGTTCTCACCTTTTTTACCGTACACTTTTTGAACGTTTTTCACGTCTACAACTGGTTTCGTCATATATATCCTCCTACGCTTGTTTTACCATTATCTATTTTGCGCTTTGGGGAGGGGAACTGTAATTGATTTATATAACATTAACCTTACATTTTCGTAAGAATCCATTCATTCGGTAATGAGTTCTGTGGTATATAATGGGGTATTTTTTTCGCTTGAAACCATCTACTTTAATATGGGAAGGATACACATAAAAAACACCAAATGCTGATCGGATTGTTACAATGAAGGATAAATGGTTTAAATGACATCAAATATACACTTTTATGAACAATATCGCTTATATAACATAAATATATTGATTTTCAAACGTTAGGAATATGCGATATTAATTTGCTTATTCCCCCATCTCGAGGGGATGGGCAAAAACACCTTACTTATACTATCGCAATTTCTGGTAACTTACATGTAGAGGTATCGCCTAATATAAAAAAATGTAATGTTAATGAAATGTAATTCCATCGATACTATAAATGAAATTATATAAAATGAATAACACAGATGTTGCAAACTGCTCGCTCTATGTAATTGGTCCTCATAAGAACAAACACGAATTTCTCCAAATCGATTGAAAAATACAGCTTGAGCAAGAGCATGTTTACTTTCTCCTTTATTTAATTCTACATGAACTTTTCTCCCACATTCAACAAATATTTATGACGATTATTCCTGTAATAGCGCGAAGAAATTGAGTTGGATATATAAAACAGAGATACTCCCATTTTTTCGGTTCGGGGGTATTTCGTTTTTGTTAGCTTGATGGCGATGTGGTGCTACCCTTTCATTTAAAAAACTTTGCAACAGCACTAGATGGACAATTAGCAATTAAAAATACAAAAATCCATTATTATGAAATGATGCTACGGGCCAGAACAGCTACCCCATCACTAGGCCTATATAAAAAAAACCGAAGTCATGGCTCAGACTTCGGTTTTTCAGCTGTACTTAACCCCACCTTTTTATCTCTTAACAAAACTTTGCAACAGAACACTATATTTCCTATTAATATAGTTAATCCAATCGAGCAAGCCGAAAAAAAAATTTTGAAGTATGCATACTCATTTTCTAATTAGATTAATATAAAAGGAATAGAAACGTTATAATATTTTTTAGTTTGAAAGAGCGTAGAATTTTACTTTAAATGTACCGTTAGAAGTATATCCACTAGGAGGACCTGAGATATACAAATTCTTTCTATCATCTCCTGAAGGGATCGTTAGAATAGAACCATCTCTAACATTTGACCAAATTATAGGGTCTGTACCTGATTTATCTCTTGAGATTTTAAATGACAAAGAGGTAGCACCTGCTCCTTCTAAAACAACTCGTACTTTGGTACCTGCCGCGAGATGTTCAAGTGAAAAATTATTACTTGATCTACTGCTTTGACCAGGCTGTGCCTTATAGAGTGACTCCACTTCTCTTGTTAAAGTCCCTGTTACATTAGACAATTGGAATGTTTGATTATTACCACCATGGAAATTATATACTGTAACATTTGTTCCATTTGCAGTACCATAACCACTTACATCTAACACTTTGTTTTGATCCTTCTTATTCCTTACATAATAATATCCATTTCCTGCTTCTGTTGGTATCCAATATTGCTCTTCCTTATTTTGATTAGATGTAGCAACTACATTATTAGAACCATTAAGATCATTCCAAGCTAATACTAAATTTTGATTTGCTATATTTTTAATTTGGTATGCTGATTTATTTGAATCATATACTAGCTTCCATTTTTGATTATTAGCGTTGCCATTTTGCCACAATTGAACATTTCCATCTGCTTGATTTAAGTCAACGACACTACTATTATTTAAAATAGAAACTAATTGATAAGTACCACCATCTTCCAGTTCCGGTGCATAAGGGTCAAAGTTAATGGGTGGCTTTGCGTTAGCAAGGGCTTTTTCAAATCTTCCATCTTTGATCTCAAGTGTTGCATCTCCAAAGTTCGTAGTCATTAGTTTTTCACGAATATTTGGGCTTGGATAGCCATTCCAACCAACCATTGGTAGTTGGAGCCACTGGTGATAATAGTTTTCTGGCGGCTCGTCATTGCTATTAGCCAGGCGAAAAGCATGTGTCGAGCCGCCGTCCTTATGGTATACAATTTTCGGGTGGTTTCCATCGAATCTAACGTTTGAGCGAGGGTTAGTGTACCAATTACCATGTGCTGAATAAGTTACATATTGAACCTGACTATCTTTAACCCAAACTATTGTGTGTTCCCAGTCATGTCGATGTCCAAGCGCACCAGGGCCCGAAGTTGATTGATCTTTCTCAAAGTAACTCGCATACATAATGGCAGTCCAACCATTATTTGATTTGGCCCGAGAATAAGTGTTTGAATTTTCCAGTCGGTTAACATCTCTACAGACACTTTCCGGGGAACCGCCCAAACTTAGGCCAGGGTTAGTCGTGCCATCTGGAGAAATTGCTGCAGTCGCATAACACCCGTCTGTGTCGTAGTCATACACAGGAGCATAATCTAACTCTATCTTTGACGCATTTTGTGGAAGTGCCTTGATTACATCCCCATATGCTTTTGGGGTAGAAAGAAAACTCTTATCAAATTCTCCACCTAAGTTGAATGCAAATGTACTCAATACTATTAACGCAGTCATTACTATTTTTGATATTAATTTCATGTTCCCCCTCCTAGTTATATAAATAACATACATCGTAAAGGTCAACCTGTGTCTAAACGTAAAAATCCTCAAAATAGCGTGGTGACCCCTAAATATATATCATAAAGTTTATTTTATCCCATTTGCATTTCTTTTTTATTGAGAAATACAATTCAAATCAGTGTTATATTCAGAAATAGATAAAGCACTATTTCGAAGGCCTTCTATTATTCTAATTTTTATTTAAGAGTTCTCTTTTGCTTATATATAATAAAAAAGAATCCTTATTATAAGGATTCTGCAACATCCCAAACAATGCAGTATCCATTAAGCGGATTATTTAGGCAAAAAATTAAATGTAGACTATTGTTTAAGTATTTTATTTTTTATTAAACATTACGGTACGTGAAATTTCGTGTTTCCCTTATTAAAAAAGCCCCCCTAGATCTTACACCTATGAGAGCTACCTAAGGGTATTTAGACTTTTGACTTCATTCTATTGTAACAGGCTCTCAACAATTTGTAATTTGTCTTCCATTTTTCAGCCCTTCTTTCAATGATTATTAATAGGGTGCTTTTGCCCATCCTCCGAAAATGCGGATTTACACCGAAAAATATTTTGCTACATTTACAATTCTTATTTAAAGTAAAGTACTAATAAAGTTAATCCTATTGACATAAGGCTTTCTATCTTACCGTACAATTTTCTTTTTTTAATCGTGTCAGGCCTTGAAGAGATTGGTATGCCCGCTAGAAACAAGATACATGCAAAAATGGGTCAAAGGCCATATTTTATGTCTATCAGTTATTTTCAGTTGAAAATAACCCCCTCGCGATAAATAAAAAGGAAAGAGATTGATAAAGAGCCTCTTCCTTTTTGCATAAAAAAATGGCGTATACACTTGCCTTAAATGGTTCAGATGCATTTTTAGGATTCGCAATATACAATGATCTCGCGGATATTACACTTGTTCTATTACCGCTTAATACATCGTGAAAAACAATGTGATCTGTACCAGCAGATACATCTTTCATAACATTAAAACTAATAAAATCTGGATCTCCTCCACCCTCAATTTCCCACTTTAAATATTTTGTACCTGAAGGAAAGCTCTCCGTACTAAAGTTCCCCCTTGAGCGGTTTTTTTTGTCCATCTAAAGGCTTGGGTTGAGATAATACAGTTGCTACTAATTGTTGTGCTTTTGTTTCCATATTACAGTCCCCTTTGCTTAATATATTTTAGTTAGATTACTACCGTAACCTAACTAAAATATTTAACTAATAGAAAAAATAGGTATTGAGAAAATGTAATTTCTTAGGCATCTGAAATTTGTTTATTCGTGAATTATGGCATAAACTTGTATTTTAATTTTAGATGGTGTAATTGTTACAATAATACATTTTTAAAAAACCATCGATTCATTAAATACGCTAAGTTGGGTTGCCATACATGTCCATCAATTTATATTGTCTCCATTCTTAAGTTTTGGGGAATGCCATCAGCCCCCTATGTCAGTGGATTCCATAATGCCAAAGCGAATATCCAATTTGGGTCACCATTTCCTTGATGATTTTGAATAGCTTCATACACTTTCCCTTGATGTTCTACTTTATCTCCCTTTGTATACACCTTCTTTGGATCCCATTTCTCATAAGATGTATTTTGATCTTTTGTTTTTACCGGAAGAATGTTACTTTGAATTGATGTATTTCCAGCTGCATCTACGGCCTTCACTGCATATTTATATTCCTTATTAACTGTTAAGTTTTGATCAGTAAACGTCGTTCCTTGTACCGTTTGAATCAATTGTCCATCACGTAATACCTGATATTCTTTTACACCTACATTATCTGTAGAAGGATTCCATTTTAGCTCTATACTGTTAGAAGTAAGGTTGCTTGCATATAATCCTTGTGGCTGTGTGGGAGCTTCCGTATCTGGTTTCGGATTAACAATTTGATTTACTTTCTTCAATCCATCCTTTGTAACTTCATAAATTGCTTTTTTATCAAAGTTTTCACGTTTATTATTCTCTAAATTTATTAATGTTGCCCTCTCTCTGCCTTCTAGATGTGTAAGTTCAATAAAATCGCCGATCTTTACTGGAGCTTTTTGTGTTTCAGCATTTTGCTGTTTATTCCCATAAACCTCTTTGTTATATACCACTTTACCTGATGTGTTTTGCACTTTAATACTTGCATATGTACTATCAAAGTAGTTATGTGGTACACCTGCTTTTAGATCAATTTGCATTTCTTCTGTTGATTTATTTAAATTTACTTTCGCAAATTCAAAATCGCCAATCCCTTTCAGTGACCATGCAAATTGGTCTCCTTCTAAGATACCATCTCTAATTGGTACATGGTCTTTTATTTGAGTAATAAGATCCATCATCGGTCGCGGTTCATTCGCAAAGACGGAAATGATACTGTTATTTAATTCTTTCCACTCAGCATCTGTTACATTTGGATTTTGTAACATAAGGGAAACGTAATCATTCCATACTAAAAAATTGATTGGTAAAATATTGGTGGATATTTTATAAATTGCAATTTTATTATCTGTTGAAGTCATCACTTTCGCTAACCAGCGTAATCGCTCTGATTGATCTAGTTTTACTGGGTCACGTTCAGCATTTTCAAATAGTAGCATATACGGCACTTGATTTGTCGGGCTATTATCTGACCAAGGAATAACAGTTGCATCATGACGGCTCGACTGACCCCATCCAGATATATCATATCCTAAATTCCAAGAAGATGGCTTGTTATTCCATATAAGTGCACAATGTCCAGGTTGTCCAACAGGCATAGCTGCCACTCCAAATGCTTGGCTTACTTGCGTACCAAACTTCGAAATATTACCGCATACCCCGCCAAATCTATAAATGGAAGAAAGATTCCAACCTAAACCGTAGAATGCATCATTTCCAGCTTGAATACTAACTCCATCTTTGTTATGGGTTACATAATCAATCAAATATGCACTTTCCCCTACCTTATCTTGGTTTTTAAGTTCTGGATGTTCCGTATTAATCATATTTCTTGCCCAAGTTAAATCTTCTTCTGGTGACCAAGTATTCACTACTAATCTTAAATGCCAAACATCATATGTTCTAAAGCAAGGAAGTAACTCATTATTTTGATCTGCTGATTTATAATGTTGGTACCTTGTTAATGGATTAATAGGTTGATTGTTTGTCCAATATTTTATAGGTTCAGCATGAGCTAACGATGTAGCTACCGCTAATTTCAAATACAACCCTTCGTGAGAATCTGCATCCGCATTCCAGATTGTATTCCATATCTCAAGTGCATTTACAGGATTTTTTCCCGTTGGACTACCACCTTCAAGATAGGTATTCATCACGCTTGTATTTTTCATAGCCCAGCTAAGAAATTTCTGATGGTCAGCATCTTTTTTGGCAAATGCATCCATTGTTGCACCACCTGTTTGTGATATGAATTGCCACTGAGCCAAAGCTGCTGCAAATACTGGGTCTGCAAGCTTCTTTTTCAAATTTTCTTCAGTCATACCCCCAACATTTCCATTTAAATATGCTGTGAGATTTTTCAAATGGGCTTCAAAATTACCATTTGCAATGGCTTGATCTGTCTGTTGATTCAATGTTTCTAAAGTGAATGTTTCTTGATTGAATGACATTGTTTCAGCTGAAACCTTTGTATGCGGAATCGTAGCAATACTTCCTAAAATAATAGGCATAGTTAATAATAAAGATGAAATCCTTTTCAAAATAATTTCTCCTTTTTTGTTTTTGACTTTTGACTGTTGCATGATTCTCATTTATATAAAATAATTCCCATGCCATCAACTTAAAAATTCAAAATAAGCGGGCTCCATAACGATAAAGCAAATATCCAATTTGGGTCACCATTTCCTTGATGATTTTGAACAGCTTCATACACTTTCCCTTGATGTTCTACTTTATCTCCCTTTGTATATGCCTTCTTCGGATCCCATTTTTTATAAGATACATTTTGATCTTTTGTTTTTACCGGAAGAATGTTACTTTGAATTGATGTATTTCCAGCTGCATCTACAGCCTTCACTGTATATTTATATTCCTTACTAGCTGTTAAGTTCTGATCAGTAAATGTTGTTCCTTGTACCGTTTGAATCCATTGTCCATCACGTAATACCTGATATTCTTTTATACCTACATTATCTGTAGGAGGATTCCATTTTAGCTCTACACTGTTAGAAGTAACGTTGCTTGCATATAGTCCTTGTGGCTGTGTGGGAGCTTCTGTATCTAGTTTCGGATTAACAATTTGATTTACTTTCTTCAATCCCTCTTTTGTAATCTCATACACCGCTTTATTCCCAAAACTTTCATGAATGTTTTTTTTCATATTTGTAATAGTGGCTCTATTCGCACCTTCAAAATGTGTGAACTCAATAAAATCGCCTACTTTTACCGGAATTTTTGCTTGCTCAGCATTATGTTGCTTATTTCCATAAATTTCTTTGTTATATACCACTTTACCTGATGTATTTTGCACTTTAATACTTGCATATGTACTATCAAAGTAGTTATGTGGTACACCTGCTTTTAAATCAATTTGCATTTCTTCTGTTGATTTATTTAAATTTACTTTCGCAAATTCAAAATCTCCAATCCCTTTCAGCGACCATGCAAACTGGCTTCCTTCTAAAATATTCGAAGAATTCGGTGTATCTGGTTTAATCGGATTAGAATCTGTACTTTTCCAAATTTCAGCCATTAAATTTGGATACCCTAGTGCCGCTATTTTTTGGATTGTATCATTTTTTAACACGGATACTTTTTGTTGCTGCGCTTGTTCTTCCGCAAAGATTTCTAATGAGGGCGTTATTCCAATAGTAAACATAGATAATGTGGCGGTTACCATCACTAAATTTTGTATTTTTCGTTTCTGTCACCTTTTCATAATATCCCTCCGCTATATTTCTAGATACTTAAAATATGAATATGTAAGTAATAAATATTACTTACATATTCATATTATCTATTTACACATATTTACACAATTTAACATAAATATACTCATTTATATAAGAAAATGGATACATTTCAATTCAATTAAAAAGAAGAATAATCAAATGAATGTATGAGAAAAAACAGATTTTAATACATTTATTTTAAAAAAAACATAAAATATATAAAAATGTCGAAATATTAACACACTATGTTCTCATAAAAAAACTTCTAGACAGTTATAACTAATCACCTAAACTCAGATATAACAGTACTTTAAAAAGAACGTCATCCTAATTGGGATCACCATATCATTTTGATGAATTTGTACGCTAAGAAATTTATAAATGAAGAAATCATTTATGTAAAATTAAACAAATGTTTGTTTAATTATTTTAGTTATGGATCAATTTGTGAGATATGAGTATGGTTGTTTGAGTTGCGGGGTTCAATTGTCTGCTTAGTTAATTTCTCATTTATTATATAAATCTTATATAGCAAAGAAAAAAGCATCCGCTACGGATGCTTCCTCTAAAAATTTATAATATGTGATTTTAAATATTCTATTTTTTTTGGTCATGGATTGTCCCATCTTTTTCTAGAATATCCGCATCAACAAATAACGAAAATTTAGGTTGTACCGTGGGTACCATCTTACCGTTAATAAGATAATAGTAGGTTGATAGTGCTTGCATATGAAAATTTTTTCCTTTTTCATACCGATCACATACTTTTTTTAGAGTAATAGCATCAGTATGTCCAAGATGTAGAGATTTTTTGCAATTCCCATAAAATTTTTCGCACCAGAACTTTTAATTATACATCAATATTTAATTTTCTTTTATAGATAAAATAAATCCCTAATAACCCAAAAATAGATAAATATTTCCATATATACATAATATTACATTTTTAAATAATCTCATTATACTACTAAAAAATACAAAAAATTATCTATATTTAGTCAAAATGTATCTAGTCTTCTATTTAAGATATAAGTTTTTTAGCCAATCTAGATTATTAGAATCGACACTTTTGTGTACATTTATATTACTTATGATTTACCGTTAATTCCCAACTTACAAAAATGGTATATATTTATTAATTTTAACTCGATTTTACGTAGTTTATGAGAAGAAATATATTATTTTTGAAGGTACAATTAATAGTTAATTTGGTGAATTATAACATATATTATCTTTAAATAATACCCAGTTGAAAAAACAATGGATCAATTGTGACATAATTGTTAGATTTAGGAATATCAGAATACATTCTATATATAAATAGAAAGATGATCGTGTACGGATAAAATATAAGGGGGATTTATATTATGTTTTCAAAAAACAAAAATTAGTAACAATGGTAACCACTTTAACACTAGGATGTGGATTAGCTTTTGGATTAACTCCTATTTCGGCAGATTCTATAAGTAACCCTACTCCTATTAACGAAGAACAAATACGAATACAGATACCTTTCACTGGATATGTTATTTCAGCAGATGATAATTATTTAGTTGTAGCTGACACTAACACAAAAGTGGAGGCACTCTCTTATCAAAATAATTGGTGGGAATTAGCCTCTCAAAATAAAATCTTACGTGTCCCTATTACTAGCAAAGATAACTACAGCGTAGGTGAAAAACTAAACATATTTTCCGTAGGATGGACTCACTCTATTCCACCAATTGCTGCTATGCCTGTTATCGAAAAAATAATTGAATAAATTATATATTTTTTATAAAAGAAGATAGCCATTATTTGTAATACTGAAACTAAGATAATTAAATAAACATCATTATTACTACACGACGACACATGTTGTTTAACAATGTAGTTTTAAGGCGTATCAACACTTTGCATGATACGCCTATTTTTCATGGTTTTTCCTTCGTTTTATCACTACATTTTGTAGATTTATCAAAACTTTTATCGCTACATTTGAGTTTTTTTCATCACTTTTAAATAGCCAGTTTAAGAGAGGCAATTGATTGCTTAGTTGAAATTCATGTTTGTATTTGTGTCAAAATAAAGCTCC
Organism: Bacillus sp. IBL03825; assembly: GCF_024712505.1. NCBI lineage: Bacteria > Bacillati > Bacillota > Bacilli > Caryophanales > Bacillaceae > Bacillus > Bacillus sp. IBL03825. The sequence continues at coordinate 378,938 of NZ_JAMXKE010000002.1, forward strand.
TTCAATACTTCCTTTTTATAGATGCGTTTAATACACCTAATTTTAAAAAGATTTTATATACCATGCATTCATAGTGGAGTGTTCAGAACCTGGTAGGGGGGCATTTAAAAGTATAAATCCAAATTTTTCATATAATAGACATGCAGTTTTTAATTCATGCATTGTTTCTAAATAGCACTTTTCATAATGTTTAGAGGCAAATGACAAAGCTGTTTCCATTAGTTTCTTGGAAAACCCTAGACCTTGTGCTTTTGGACTTAAGTATAGCTTTTGTAATTCGCAAACTTTATCATATTCGTTAAACGGTGCTATACCAATTCCACCAACAACTTCTCCTTCCATTTCTACTACCCAATAGTTCGCATGTTTTAGATTATTATAATATTGATGTAGGTCATTAAGTTGAGGGTCAAAATAAGCTGTTCCAGGAAGCGCTAATCCAAGTGATTTTAATGAATCTTGTATAATTTCTTTTACTTTTGCATTGTCTTCTTTTTTCATTTTTCGAATAATCATATACGATCTCCTTCAATTAGGTTTTAATAAAGATTGCGACAGATTTTTGAAAATGGCATCCTTAAAACATTGACTAAGTCCACATTTTAAGGGTACAGTTATATTAATATTAAACGTGGACTTAGTCAACTAAAGGAGGATCTATGGATAAAAAAATTACTTATGACATCAGACAATTCAACCGTTTTTATACAAAGGTACTTGGTCTATTTAATAACCAGATTCTAGATACAGATTATTCATTAACCGAAACACGAATACTATTTGAAATAAGCGAAAGAACAGAGTGTATTGCGAATAATCTTGTGCAAGAACTTAATATTGATAGAAGCTATATGAGCAGAATTTCACGTAGATTTGAGAAGGAAGGATTAATAGAGAAAAGAAACTCAATAAAAGACAGCAGAAAAAACTTTCTCTTTTTGACAAAAAAAGGAGAGGAACTACTAGATATAATTCATATTCAGTCAGATGAACAAATAAATCAATTGTTTAACGGACTAAGTGATAGTGAGATTAATGAAATTCGTATTTCCATGATGATAATAAAAGAAAAATTGGATAAAAATATTAAACAAAAATAGATGTGTCAATCCTTAGAACATTAGCTATAACTTGTTTTTTTGAATAGGTATAAATATATAAAATATCTAATGTGCCTATAGAATTCATCATACATCATTATCAATAGTTAACTCTTTTTTAATAATAAAAAAGATGTCCAAAAAAAATTATATTTTTTAGACATCTTTTTAATCTATTTTATTAATAATCCCGTAGAAGTAACTTGATATGTTCTTTTCTTACCCATAAATTCCTGTTTACTATTCTCAAGATTAATTAGTAAAGCTCTTGTCTTTTCCTTTTGTGCTTCTCCTTCTATATGGGTAAATTCTATATAGTCTCCTATTTTTACTGGAACAGTTTGAATTTCAGCGGCTTGTTGTCTATTTCCTACAATTTCTTTATTGTACAAAATATTGCCCGATGAGTTTTGAACTTTAATGCTTGCATACGTACTAGTAAAATAGGAGTGTGGTATACCGGCTTCTAATTTGATCTGCATTTTTTCTGTTGCTTTGTTATACTCTACTTTTGCGATTTCTCGATCATTATATCCCTTTAAAGACCATGCAAATTGATTTCCATCTAAAACTGTTGCTTCTGGCATTTTTTCTACTTTCTTCAGACCTTCTTTTGTAACTTCGTATATGGCTTTTTTTCCAAAGCTCTCTTGCTTACTATTATCGACATTTGTGAAAGTAGCTCTATGCACACCTTCTAAATGTGTTAACTCGATATAATCTCCTACTTTGACTGGTACCTTTTGTGATTCAGCATTTTGCTGTTTGTTTCCATAAATGTCTTTATTGTATACTACTTTCCCCGATGCATTTTGTACTTTAATACTCGCGTATGTTTCATTAAAATAATGATGCGGTATGCCTGCTTTTAAGTCGATTTGCATTTCTTCTTTGGACTTATTGAAATTGATTTTAGCAAACTCGAAATCACTGATTCCTTTTAGCGACCATGCAAATTGATTTCCATCCAAAATTGTTGCTTCTGGCATTTTTTCTACTTTCTTCAAACCTTCTTTTGTAATTTCGTATATGGCTTTTTTTCCAAAGCTCTCTTGTTTACTATTATCAACATTTGTGAGAGTAGCTCTATGCACACCTTCTAGATGTGTTAACTCGATATAATCTCCTACTTTGACTGGAACCTTTTGCGATTCAGCATTTTGTTGTTTGTTTCCATAAATGTCTTTATTGTATACTACTTTCCCTGATGCATTTTGTACTTTAATACTCGCGTATGTTTCATTAAAATAATGATGTGGTATGCCTGCCTTTAAATCAACTTGCACTTCTTCTGTCGACTTATTGAGATTGATTTTAGCAAACTCGAAATCGCTAATTCCTTTTAGTGACCATACAAACTGCTTTCCTTCTAAAATATTAGAAGAGTTCGGTATATCTGGATTAAAACCTAAGTTATCTAATATAGATTTTAGATCAGGTAAAACACCTATTCTATCATTCCATGGATCTTGAGATTTTGTTCCTGTATTTGGATTACTTAAGATATTTCTTAATTCGGCTGGTGTATAAGGAGAACCTCGGTGTTCTTTAGCAATACCTTGAATCGAAGTTGCTGCCCCAGCAATAATTGGTGAAGCACTTGATGTTCCACTAAATGTTGATGTATATAAATTTGTATTATTTTGACTTGGATTTGCAGATGTTGTATCAACATTTTCTCCCCATCCATATACATCTAATCGGCTTCCATAATTTGAAAACCATAAACGTTTATGTGGAACAGTTGATGATCCCGCCCCAACCATAATAGCACCTGAATCCTTAAAGTCTGGACTATTTCGATTTAAGATTTTTTTTCCATTACGATCTTTAAAATTATCTAAGTCGTTTGAACCATTTGCGCCAGCTTCTATAATAATAATCCCTTTATCTGTACCAACACGAATCGCATCAAAAATATCTGGATGTACTTCTACAGGTAAATATTTCTCCCCATACCCATCATACGAAGCTTGTGCCTCTAATAAAAGAATATCCCCTGCTTGTAAATTATGTACAGCACTTAAAATGGCATCCGCTGTATTATAAATTCCATTATCCCTGATTTGGGATATTACTTTTACATTTGCTCTTGGTGCAATTCCAATATTTCCAATTTGATTATCTTCGGATGAAACAATTCCTAATACAGAAGTACCATGAGCTCTATGCTGACTTATATTTTGTCCAGACATAAGCTTTATATTTTTATTGACTAAATCCTCATGGTTCAATAACCATCCATATTCCATATCCACAAAAGTAGTACCCTTTCCGTCACCACCTTTAATGCTCCAAGCATGCGAGGCATTAATTCCCTTTGGTGCTGCTTCAAGATATCCTTGATTTTTAAATCTAGGATCATCGTACGGATTAACAGATAAATCTGGTAACTGTTGTATTTCAGGGGGTGTCAAAATTTGTTTTTCTTGTATATAAGCTTCCTCTACAAGAGGTGATGTTTCAAATTTTTTCAGTAATAATTCTATTTCTATGTTATTAGGAGCTTGTACAATATAATAATTTAATAGATTGTTAGCTGATTGATTAGCAAATGATTTAGAGTGTAATGATAACTTTTCAATCTCTATCGGATTTACAGATGAGAACAGGCGATTTAAAGTAAGTTCCGTATTTTCGGAAAATAACTTCTTTAAATTGTTATCATAATTCCCATTTTTTATTCGTTTCTCAATACCATCTTCATAAGGTAAGTCAATTTCATTTTTAAACTTTACAATTAATTGTTCTTCCTGTGAATCTCTTTTATTAGAATCTGTTTCTTTGTATGTGACATTATAAGATTCCGCGTAAACTTTATTATGAATTCTATCATTTTGTAGTATTAGATCTGTTCCTACAAATGTTGTCATTGCAATTGATGAAATTAGAAACCCTTTGAATATGTTCATACTATACCCGCCAATCTATTTTCTCTTGAGCATTTTTTAATGCGTATAATAGTTAAGATTTATATATATTATATAAATCAATAATTTAAGTTTTGTAGTGAAATCTATGACTTTATTAATAATCCCATAGAGGTAACCTGATATATTCTTTTCTTTCCTATATATTCCTGTTTACTATTCTCAAGATTAGTAAGTGTGGCGCGTGTCTTTTCCTTTTGTGCTTCTCCCTCTATATGAGTAAACTCAATATAATCCCCTACTTTGACTGGAACGGTTTGGCTTTCAGCAGCTTGTTGTCTATTTCCTTCAATTGCTTTATTGTACAAAATATTGCCCGATGAGTTTTGAACTTTAATGCTTGCATACGTATCAGTAAAATAGGAATGGGGTACTCCCGCTTCTAATTTAATCTGCATTTTTTCTGTTGCTTTGTTATACTCTACTTTTGCGATTTCTCGATCATTATATCCCTTTAAAGACCATGCAAATTGATTTCCATCTAAAACTGTTGTTTCTGGCATTTTCTCTACTTTCTTCAGGCCTTCTTTTGTAACTTGATACCTTGCTGTCTTTCCAATGGTTTCATTTTTTTTATTTTCAAGGTTAGTTAAAGTTGCTCGCGTTTTCTCCTTTGTTGCTTCTCCTTCTATATGGGTAAATTCAATGTAATCCCCTACCTTGACGGGCACAGTTTGACTTTCAGCATTTTGTTGTTTATTTCCCACGATTTCTTTATTGTACAGAACATTTCCAGAAGAATTCTGGACCTTAATACTCGCATACGTACTAGCAAAGTAGGAATGTGGTACACCTGCTTCTAGTTTTATCTTCATCTCTTCTGCCGTTTTATCGTAATCTACTTTTGCAATTTCTCTATCACTATATCCTTTTAATGACCATGCAAATTGATTTCCATCTAAGATTGTTGCTTCTGGCATTTTTTCTACTTTCTTCAGACCTTCTTTTGTAACTTCGTATATGGCTTTTTTTCCAAAGCTCTCTTGCTTACTATTATCGACATTTGTGAAAGTAGCTCTATGCACACCTTCTAAATGTGTTAACTCGATATAATCTCCTACTTTGACTGGTACCTTTTGTGATTCAGCATTTTGCTGTTTGTTTCCATAAATCTCTTTGTTATAGATCACTTTACCTGATGTATTTTGCACTTTAATACTTGCATATGTACTATTAAAGTAGTCATGTGGTACACCTGCTTTTAGATCAATTTGCATTTCTTCTGTTGATTTATTTAAATTTACTTTCGCAAATTCAAAGTCTCCAATCCCTTTCAGCGACCATGCAAATTCGTTACCTTCAAAAATGTTTGGAGATTCATTTTTGATTTGTACCTTTTTCTCAACAGTTTGATCAAATAAATCCGTTAATACAATTTTTGCATAAGCATTTGTTGATAATGATATAGATTGACTGATTCCATTTTGATAAGATTTAATATCATCAATTACGTTAATAGGTTGGCCCGTCATATTTTCATTGTTATAAATTTCAATTTTCCCCTTAAATTGCGGTGTACTATTTTCTTTTAGTTTCCAAGATACATTTAATTTTTCATTTTCATAATATATAGATTGGATATCAAAATCTAGTTTTCCTATTTCAGGTTGAGTAGGTTGATTTAGCGTGAATATTTTTCCTGATCCAATGGTAGACTGCGTATTACCTCCTGCTTTGACCCATACATATTCTGAAGTGGCTCCTCCATCATATTGATATGTATTATCATGCGTCCCTGAAATATTTTGATTATTCCAGGAATTCCATTGTTTATCTACTAACTTTCGGCTATAACCATTTTTCAGGCGCGCTTCTCGAACATTCTGTCCACTATCAGCCCAGTCTTCTTGAAACATTCCTAATCCATGATTAAATGCAACATTAGTAACAGGAAAATCCATAATTGCAATTTGATGCCATTTATTATTTGTTACATCTTTCAGCCATTGTCCAAATTTAGTATGACCATTTTCTTGCCATGAACGCATTGTCATTCTGTACCAATTGTAGTCTTTCCAACCATAAGTTGTTTGAACCTTCATTCCTGTTCCTTCTCCTCCAAAGGGTCCAGCTTGCGAATTCGGAGATAAGTATTCGGCCTTTATTGCTTCTTTAGAGGAAATTGGATCCCATAAAGCAAAATGTAAAGTACGTTTTCCATTTTCATCAAACCCACTTTGTTGTTGAAAACCAGCATATCCTCCAGCTTCACCACCTGCATTCCAGTTGTGTACAGCCCAGTACGTATAAGGCGGAGTCTGAACTGGTGACCAGTCTATACTAATAATATCTGAGGCAGGTATATTTTGGGGACTGACATAAACTGCTGGAGCAGCTGAATGTGTTGCAGCTTTAGTGTGCGAAATAGACGTTCCAAACATAGAAAACATGCTACATGCTGCGGTAATTATAATAACTTTATTAAATCTTTTCTTTTCTTTCTGAATAATCACTAATCTTCTTCCTTTTCTAATTTTAATTTTTGAATAATAACTTAATAGAGAAATCTATCAAAATTCAAGCAACATCCAGTAATTCTTTAAAATACTGCCCCAATTTATGTTTTTCTATCTTCACATCTGATTCTTACATATTACTTGATTGTAAGTGGTTTCCATAACGATACTGCAAATATCCAATTCGGGTCACCATTTCCTTGATGATTTTGAACAGCTTCATACACTTTCCCTTGATGTTCTACTTTGTCTCCCTTTGTATACGCCTTCTTTGGATCCCATTTCTCATAAGATGCATTTTGATCTTTTGTTTTTACCGGAAGAATGTTACTTTGAATTGATGTATTTCCAGCTGCATCTACGGCCTTCACTGCATATTTATATTCCTTATTAACTGTTAAGTTTTGATCAGTAAACGTCGTTCCTTGTACCGTCTGAATTAGTTGTCCATCACGTAATACCTGATATTCTTTTACACCTACATTATCTGTAGAAGGATTCCATTTTAGCTCTACACTGTTAGAAGTTACATTGCTTGCGGATAATCCTTGTGGCTGTGTGGGAGCTTCTGTATCTGGTTTCGGATTAACAATTTGGTTTACTTTCTTCAGGCCATCCTTTGTAACTTCGTATATGGTTTTTTTCCCAAAGCTCTCTTGTTTACTATTATCGACATTCATAAAAGTAGCTCTATGCACACCTTCTAAATGTGTTAACTCGATATAATCTCCTATTTTGACTGGTACCGTTTGTGATTCAGCATTTTGCTGTTTGTTTCCATAAATATCTTTCTTATATACTACTTTTCCTGATGCATTTTGTACTTTAATACTCGCGTATGTTTCATTAAAATAATGATGCGGTATGCCTGCTTTTAAGTCGATTTGCATTTCTTCTGTCGACTTATTGAAATTGATTTTAGCAAACTCAAAATCGCTAATTCCTTTTAGTGACCATGCAAACTGTTTTCCTTCTAAAATATTATTTCCATTAGGCATATCTGGTTTAATTGGATTAGAATCCGTACCCTTCCAAATTTCTGTTGTTAAAATTGGATATCCTAATGCAGCCACTTTTTGGATGGTATCGTTATTTGGACGTAATCCCCACTTCTCAAAGAAAGGAATCAAATTTTGTTTGGCTACTTTTGATGCTGAAATCATAAATAATTGTTTTTTATTTTCATCAGTTTGTGGAATTTCATTTGAAGGCATGTCTCTATACAATTGATGCAATTTAGGATAGAAATCCTCTCCATATGCTAACTGTAGTTGCCAAAGCATAACAAGCTTAACAAAAACATCACTAATTTCATCATAATTTTTATTCGTTTGTTCTAGATATTGAAACGCTTTTGGATAAATTCCACTTTTCTCTAAATTGGATGGTTGATTAAATGCTTTTTCTACAGAAAGGCTGTATATATTATTTTGTACTTCTGTCATATTATAAAACTTCCAGGGCGATTGTTGTCTCAAATGTCCTGCCTCGTGCCATGGACCCCAGCCATCTTTTACAAATTTATCAATATCTAACACGTATTGAATTGCATCTCCTACATATGCAGTTCGATAAGAAGTTGCATACATATAATAATCAGGAGAATGATTTTCCTCTACGTAATGAACATAATGTTTATCTACTTGTTCTTCGGATAATCCAGCTACTTTGTCTTGAATTCGAGTAGCTTCATCCATCTTTTTTAAGAGTTGTACAGGATCTGTATTAGAACCCAACAAATATTTCTTAACACGTGCAGGGCTGGCTGTAATTAATACACGTTCTCCTTTTAACTCCACTGCATGTGCATTAGGATATTGGTCCAGCATGTTTATTAGATCTTGTTTCGTATGCTTTCCTAATTCAAAGAAAGGCGTAGTCGATCCACCTGTTGTGACTGTTGTTCGAATGGTGCCACCTTGTTGTTTATTATAAAAATAAATCATCCCCCCATTTGGAGATTGAATTGTGTTTATACCAGGTTTTAATGTAAATAATTTTATTTTAGAATCTTCTCTCCAAGAAGCATCATACGAATACGTTCCAATATATACCTGAATATCTTGATTACCTTCTACATTAATCGTTATTTGTTCATTTGGTTTTGCATATAAACCAGTGGGTTCATATGGGCTAAATGCCATACTTTTTCTTTCCTGTTGTTTTAGTACCTCGACATCACCTTTCCCTGGGACTGTATACGCTCTATTTTCTGATTTAACTAAATTCTCACCTTGCAGTGATGCTGATAATTTTTTTGGTTGCTGCATTTCCTCTGCAAAGACATCTGGTGAAGAAGCCATTCCAGAAGCAAGTATAGTTAATGTTGCAGTAGCTACAAGTATTCTTTTGGTTTTATGCTTTGATTTATTCCCCATAGTATCTCCCTCTCATTTCCTTGATAAATTTAAAAGTTTTCATTTCTTTAGCATGTGTTTACGTGCAAAAACAGTTCATGAACTTGTATTTATTACTTTTTACATAGCCCTCCCTTTACTCTGTTTATAATTATATTTAGATGTTATTTTATGACACATATAAATACAACTTTATAAAATATCTATCAAAAACGTGTATTTATGTTTTAATCTAGTATTCCTAACTGTCTTACAAATCAAATAAATTACACAAAGGTAGTCATTTCGTGTGAATAATACATTAAATCTAATTAATTACAGAGTAATAATTCACAAAAAATTAATATTATGTAAAATTCAAGAAAGTAAATAGCTATAGGCGGATTTGTCATATATACATTGACACCGCTAAGTCATTTACTACCATCAGAATACTTCATTCTTTTTTCTCTTATAGCTTAAGTTTTTAAGTTATTGGGAGATAAAAGCGTCATCTTTTCCTAGGATTCCACAGAAAAGGTATCTTAGTTTTTATCATTTTAGCCAAGAAGACTCCTTCCTCAAGGAACGTGAAATGAGTAGGTGGGAGATGAATTGGCTTCTGACAAGGGATGGCAGGAAGTCATCTTAATTGTTCGACATACTTACATTGTTACTTCAATATCATTCGAATGTACGTTTGTTGTATAATAGGTACATATCAAAATGGGTGTGAAAGGAATGATGATCAATAAAGCATATAAATTTCGTATCTATCCAAATAAAGCACAAGCAACCTTAATCATTCATTAGTTAGCTACTGAAAATACTTTGTTTCAATTGTATGATTAGGGTGTATGATAATAAGTTTAAAAATTATAGAAAAAACCCCGATTTGATTATGTTTCAAAATAAAAGTAAGCCTATGACTCAAAATTACATGTATCTTGGCAGTACCCCTATATTTACCTTTAACAGTACAATTTTTTCATTTGTAAGTTTCTTCAAAATTCCCCCACCACTTAACAAGCCTAATTATTATTTGTTTTTCTTTATAACCTGATTCCATGATATACTCATAATGAGTCGGGGAATCACTCTCCCCTCTATGTACTTATATTTTATCTATTCATTTTGGCGTTTAGACCTTTGAAGCTAAGCGTCCTTTTTCTTTTTTACCCTATAATTCAGTATCTCGTACTAAATTATTTGCTAATCTTCTCAAAACAAACAATACAGTATCTATTTAGCGGCTTAATTCAACATAAGATTATATGTAGACTATTAATTAGGTATTTAGTTTTTTATTAAACATTATGATACGTGAAATTTTATATTTCCCCTATAAAAAAAAGCCCCTTGAAAGGAGCATTTATTTTACAAGATACTGTTCTATTTCTTTTAGTAATAATTCTGCACCTTCTGGACTTAATGTTATCTTACCATTTGCTAATGCTATGTTATGATTTAACACTTCTCCTGTTAATGCACAAACACCACCAGGCTGATACTTCTGTAAAACAATGTTTTCCCCTTCTACAAAAATCTCTAATGGTGATTTTTCTTTAATACCAAGCGTATTTCTAAGTTCCTTTGGAATTACTACACGCCCTAATTCATCTACTTTTCTAGTTACTCCGGTTGCTTTCATCTAGTCTCTTTCCCCATTTCATTATCAATTTGTACCTAAGTTATTATTAACTATTGTAACAGGCTTTCGCCATAAAGAGATATTACCACATTACTATAAACCTAACAGAACAGGTTACCCCAAAAAAGCCAAAAATGAAATTTTGTGCTATAAAAATTTTTTCTATTTAGAGTGTACCTTAAAATATTAGCTTAATGGGCATGTGGTGCTATCCCAGTAGGCGATTCAAGCAAAGCATTATTACAAAAATGTACAGTATTTTTACGGTGCAAACAATTCTTAATGCGGGTTTTATGTTAGTACGTTGGCTGTACCCTATATCACCTATAAAAAAAGAATTTTTTGACAATTAATCCTATCATTGTTATTATTAATATAATTTTTAACTTTATTAAATAAAAGGTGGGATTCTATGATAAAAAAAGAAAACAGTGTATTCTATATCTCCATCTTGCTTACAACCTTATTTATTATATGGGGTATAATTCCAGCAAGTTGGATACAAAGCTATGATTTACAAAGTGTTACCTCTTCTTTAAACGCATTTATTCTCAATAAGTTTGGATGGTTTTACTCTCTACTTATGACCACAATGATTATTTTAGCTGGTTATTTAGCATCTTCAAAGTATGGCTCCATTCGTCTTGGTAAAGATGATGAAAAACCGCAATATAGTTACCTCTCTTGGCTTTCCATGTTATTTGGAGCAGGAATGGGCATCGGACTTCTCTTTTATGGAATTACTGAACCCATTTCACACTTTGGAGCACCGCTTACCGGTGAACCTGGATCTGAGGAAAGCGCAAAACTTGCTATGCAATATTCATTTTTCCACTGGGGTCTTTTCCCTTGGTCACTTTATGCAATGGTCGCTCTAACAATTGCATATTTTACATTCCGAAAACAAAAAGGTAGCACAATTGGCGCTACAGTTACTCCATTATTTAATCGATCGAAACATTCTCCTATTGGAAAAACAGTAGATATTTTGGCTGTTTTAGCAACTGTATTTGGAATCGTACCATCCGTAGGCATCGGTGCACAACAAATCGCTGGAGGATTAAGCTATTTATTCCCTTCTATTAATAACACAATTGGTACACAACTCGTACTTATTGCCATTTTCACTGTACTCTATTTAACAAGTGCACAAACTGGCTTAGATCGTGGGATTAAATATTTGAGTAACTTAAACTTCTCACTCGCTGGAATATTACTCGTTTCCTTTTTAATTTTAGGGCCAACTGTCTTTATCATGAAGTATTTTACTTCCACACTGGGCTCTTATATTGGAGCATTACCAAGCATGGGATTAAATTTAGGTGCTTTTAGCAAAGAATCTTCTTCTTGGATTGAAAATTGGACTATTTTTTACTGGGGTTGGTGGATTTCTTGGTCTCCATTCGTCGGTACATTCATTGCCCGTGTTTCTCGCGGGCGTACAATTCGTGAATTTATTATCGGCGTCGTATTAATCCCAACATTCATTTGTACATTTTGGTTCGCTGTTTTTGGTGGTACAGCTATTCATATGGAAATGTTCCAATCACTTGGAATTGCTGATGAAATTGCGAAAAATGGTACCGAAATTGGTTTATTCGCTGTCATTTCGCATTTACCATTCTCAACATTTTTGACCATTATTGGACTAACTTTAGTCGCAACATTCTTCGTTACCTCTGCTGACTCCGCAACATTTGTTGTTGCTATGCAAACAAGCAATGGTAACTTATCACCGAAAAACAGTTTGAAGCTTATTTGGGGTTTAACAATTGCAGCTATTGCAGCCATTCTCTTGCAAGCAGGTGGGTTAAATGCACTGCAAATTGCAGCGATCATAGCAGCTTTACCATTCTCTATTGTAGTCGTTCTTATGGTCACGTCGCTCTTTAAAGAATTACGACAAGAGAATATCATTACTCAAACGAAACAATCACCGCAAAAAATTAAAAAAGTTATATAATAGAAAAGCACCTCTTCTTTGCTAGAGAGGTGCTTTTCTATTATTTAACCTTACTGTATGGGGGTACCGCCACACATCTATCAACTTAAGAATTTGATAGTTCCTCAAAACGAAGAAATTTTTTATTTCGGAGACTCTTTAAAATATTAGCTTGATAAACATGTGGTGATACCCTTTTATGAACTAACATTAACAATGTGTCCACTTTCACCTTTCATTTAGTTCTAATTCTTTTGATTTCATTTAACTATTCTTTATCTTTTTCTGAAGCTTTTTCTATTTTATACATTTTAAAACTATCCCTTATCTCAAAAAAGCTTACCAAGAGAAGAAATTACCTTCCCTTGATAAAGCTTTAACTTTGTCTAACCTTCTTTTACAAACCCTTTATATTCCACTCTAAAAATTACAGGCATTGTATTTCACGAACAATATATTGTTATGACTACTGTTATTCTTCTCTAATTACATCTATAACATTATCCTTTTGAATTTTCCGAAGTGGTATTAGTACCGCTACATAACTAATCAACAGTGCAGTTATAAATGTGGTAAAGATAGATTGATAAGGAATAATCAATTCAAAAGACACCATATTCGAAAGCGCTATATAAAGAATATATGAAAGCATACAGCCGAAAAAGATTCCTTGTATACTTCCAAAGAGACCGTACAGGAGCCCTTCATAAGTAATCATCTTTTTTAAATTCTTTTGCGACATACCAATCGATTTTAAAGCAGCTAGTTCTTTTCTTCTCATAATGATGCTGACTGTAATGGTATTTAAAATATTCACACAACCAATCAGTGTAATAACAGCTATAAATCCGTACCCTAATATTTTTATATAAAGTAAATTGTCTGTATGAAAATTACTTTGAACAATATTATTTTGTACATCTATAGATGCATCTCCACCCAGTTTCTTTTGTATATCTAAAATTGTAGCATCAGCCTGAGATTGATTCTCTAAATCAATTTCAAAACCTGATAATTTTTGTGGAGATGGTGTAATATATTCAGCTATTTGTTCACTAGTAATAAAAGTTATGGTATCCATCACTCTGCTCATATTAAAAATATCCAATTCTACAATTGCAGCTATTTTTAAAGTTTCCAGTTTTTCTTCATTGTAGGAGATTTCCTCTGTAGATTTTCTTTCCTGCTGACTTGTTATTTGGATTTCATCCCCTACCTGAAAAGTGCTTAGAGAACCTATATATTTTTTACTTGTATTCATATCATTCGTTGCAGCTTGTTTTACTAAAATAACCTCTTTTTCACGATTTAATTTTGAAATATCAATTCTTCCACTAGTTACATTTTCAGCTAGTTTCTTTAAACTATTCTCATCGTATGCTTTTATTTGTGTTTTCATAATTTCTACAGTTTGATTATTATATTTTACTTTTTGATACAGCGATTCATTTCCTTGTAATTCTTTAATTTGTTTATTTTTTGGTACTTTCGTATAAAAATCATTTGCCTGATATTGCTTGTACAGCTTCTCTACATTATTGACTTTATAAATATTTCGACTCATACGATCTATGCTAGGCTTGTCTAAATTTGAATTAAGCGTAACTGATATGTCCGATTTTAGAGCTTGAATTTCCGGTTGTTTACGCTGAATGACAGTATCTATGAGAAACGTAAACGTAATATACAGTACACTACTTATAATAATAGACAAGATTGTAACTGTATACCTATTGGGATTCCTTTGGATATTTTTTAATGCCATACTTAAGGGAAAAGATAGTGGTTTCTTTAACTTTGTTCTCTTTTTTTTCTTTATTTTTTCTTTTTTTATAGCTAATCGGCTACTTACGGCCAGTAACGGTGAAATTCTACCTGCAAAAAAAGCAGGAAAATAGCTTGAAATATAGACAGTTATCAATGTAATTAGAGAACTTACACATATAATTAACCAATCTAATTTAATTGTATATCCCATAGAGTTTTTAAGTACGTTTATCAGTACTTGATTAAGTAAAAAGACTACTAATATACTGCACATAATCCCAAAAAAGATAGCAATAATTGAAAGAATTGTTGCTTCCCTTATCACAATTTTTCTGATTTGTTTTTTTGTAGCTCCTATACTCCTCAATAGCCCAAACTGTTTCATTCGCTCTACTATACTAATTTGAAATGCATTGTAAATAATAACAATCGTAGAAATCACAACAATCCCAATACTAATAGCGGCTGCCATCATTATCTCAACACTAGGCTTTAAGGCTCTCTTTAATCCGTCATTCACTCTTATATTTTCTTTATTCGTTAATAATTTAAATTGATTTTCAACTTCATCAAAGTTTGCGTACTTATGCAATTCAATCAATACGCTACCTTCTCCAACTTTAAACTTATTTTTATATGTCAATAATTGACCTGTTTTATTTTCCTGAGTACTATTAGACTTATTTAGCAAACCAACAAGTTTATATTTTTTATCATGAATAGTAAACATACCGCCTAATTTAAGATTGGGCCCGAAGTAAGGTAGCATCCATTTTTCCAAAACAGCCTCGTTTTCATTTGAAGGTAGCTTACCTTGTACTGGCATACTAGAATTTAACAGCTTTAATGCTTGTTGGTCTGCATACATATAAGAGACAGCTATTTCATCAACATTGAGCGTCTCTCCTGGAGTTATGATGCCATAAGAAGATATATTCGGATTACTTTTTATCATATTGAAAAGCTTTTGATTATAATTTTCAACTGAAATATTTGCGGAACCCATAGAACCTTTTTTGGCATTTTCAATTCCCGAAGTGTATCCGCTATTAAAAAACAATCCAATCGTTGTTATTAGCGCCAATGCTAAAATAATGCCTGTTAATGTTAGCAGAGTACGTTTTATATTACTTCTGAGATATTTTTGACTTAACTGTTTGTAACTACGAATCAATACTCCTCCCCTCCACATTTTGCTTGATTTTGCAATAATTGTTCATCTGAAATAATCATGCCATCTGCAATGGTTATAATTCGATCAGAGTTTGATGCGATAGCAGGGTCATGGGTAATTAAAATCACCGTCTGATTATATTTTTTAGCTGTTACTTTTAATAAATTCAGAACTTCTTTTGTATTTTTTGTATCTAGATTTCCGGTTGGTTCATCTGCTAAGATGATATCGGGTTTATTTATAAGAGATCTACCAATAGATACCCTTTGTTGTTGACCACCCGATAATTCAGAAGGCAAATGATCTCGTCTTTCATTTAACCCTAGAGTTCGTATAATTTCATCCAGGTAATGATCATCTACCTGTTCCTCGTCCAGTAGAGCTGGCAAAGCAATATTTTCTTGTACATTCAAGACAGGTATCAAATTAAAAAACTGAAATATAAAGCCAACTTTTCTTCGGCGAAAAATAGAAAGTTCATTATCTTTATAATTATAGATATTTTCACCACCTATAAACACATTTCCTGAACTCGGACGATCCAACCCTCCTAAAATATGTAATAATGTACTTTTACCAGAACCTGACGCTCCAACTATGGTTACGAATTCTCCCCTATGAATGGAAAGATTAATTCCTATTAACGCCTGTACTCGCGTTTCTCCCTCTCCATATGTTTTTTCTACATTTTCTAATCTAACAACCTCCATACAACTCATCCTTTTCACAGATTAATTTTGAATCTCTACAAAATAGATTTTATCCCTATCGTATTCACTATTCTCGTCTTTCACTTCATACACTTTTGAAATGTTTTCGATCACCTTATTTACCTTGTTTTTATTTTTATAATCAAAATTTTCTTTTGCAAACTGAATTAACGAAAGGTTTACTTCTTTTTCTTTTAATTGTTTATATGTGTCCTCATTAACAATTACTATCGGTGATGAAAAATAGCCAATCCAATTATTTTGTTCAATATGTTGAACAGGTATCATTTGTCCATTTAAATTTAAATTTCCATCCTTAACTTCCTCATCTTCCGCTTTTTTTCTATAAAATAAATTTTTTTCACTCGCTAATTCTTTTATTTCTTTTACCGGGGTTGAAGTTATTGAACTATCTTCTTTAGATAAGGGTGTTCTTACAATTCCTTTTTTCAAGAATTTTTCTGCTGTAGATTTTGTAATAACCGTGTATTGTTTCTTTCTAACAGATGATTTATCAAGTTCTTTGTCCATCTCTTCTTCAGTCATATTTTCTCCTTTTTCTTTCCATTCTTTCTTAATATCTTCTTTCTGTTCGGTAGTGAGTTCTTGTTTTATTATTTCTTTGACCAATTTATAACTATAATCTGCTGTTCGTACGTTTTGATCTTTATACAGATTTTTAACAGCAGATATATTTTCTTTCGTTCCAGATACCATGATACCGTTTACCGGTTGTGAGGGACCATTTATATAACGATTTACAGCAAACCCTATACCTATAAAAATTGCTGTTACTGCTAGAAATCCTATTACCTTTTTCATTTTCTTCCTCCTCATATACTATGTTTAATCTGGGATTAGAACAGTGGTTTTCTTCTTTAAATAAAACAGTGACTAAAATGCTACAAGTCTTAATAAAGAATGATTACCTCCAGTATAGACGTCTTTAATTGCTAATTGAATAACTCTTGTCTTACTATATATACTTTAATCTTACAGTTTAGTAAGATTACTAAATCTAACTTTTTATATACTCGTAACTCTGCTCAAGATATATTTTAAAATTGTACACTTAAATGGCTTTTATACACTTATTTAAGTACACACATACTTTTCAAATTCTCGAAAATCCGCTCCCATTCAGCTCTTATTCTCAATGAGCTGTTTTTTTAATTCATTTACATAATTAATGCGAATCCAATTTTCATTTAACATTTTTGTATAAGTTAAGTTAACTTAAATAAAACATTACTGATTTTATAAAAACGGACAATTTCAACAAGATTCTATTACAAGGTTTTTCAAAATATAAGCAAGAACATGTATGAATTACGTGAATATTCTGCTTTAAATAATTGTTGTATCTCATTATGTGTTGAAAAGCTGAAAGGCGATTTGGGTATTATGCTTATACTCAGAAAAGCCTCTAAAAGTCCATTTCCATACTAAACTATTTTAAATTAGCCAATCAACGTGTAAAATAACGGTCATAATCTAAAATACTGCCATAATCAAAGAAAAATGAGGAGAGATACTGTGGATAGAGTATTATTCGTTGAAGACGATAACGATCTAGGAATGGCTATTGAGTTTACTCTAAAAGGAGAAGGACTTGAGGTTATAAGAGTTTCTACTGTACAAGATGCAAAAGACCAATACGAAAATAATAAATTTGACTTAGCCATATTAGATGTTGGACTCCCAGATGGAAATGGGTATGATTTATGTACCTATCTTAAAAGAAAAGGTGATATACCTATTATTTTTCTCACAGCACTAGATGAGGAGGCAAATGTAGTAATGGGCCTTGAAATTGGTGGAGATGATTATATAACAAAACCCTTCAGGGTAAAAGAGCTATTATCTAGAGTAAAGGTACAATTAAGAAAAAAAATTAAAACAGCTTCTAATACTATATTGAGGTCTGGAAATATACAGCTTGAAGTTGAGGCGGCCAGAGCTTTTAAGCATGAGAAAAGTATAAATTTAACACATTTAGAATACAAACTTTTATTAACGCTAATGCTAAATCCTCATAAAGTGTTACAAAGAAATGAGATATTGAAAAAAATAGTAGATGAAAGTGAAGTGTTTTTCGATGAAAATACTCTTTCTGTTTATGTAAAAAGATTAAGAAGTAAAATTGAGGATACTCCACAAAATCCTAACTGTATAATTACAAAAAGAGGTGTCGGATATTTCTGGAATAAAGACGTCAGTAAGGAGTAATTTAATGATAAATAGAGAAATAAAAATTAATATACTTACATTAGCATTAATCTCTTTTTTATTTATTATATATCAAGTTATCACAGTTCATATTCTATATGACCATTTAAAAAATGATTATATTACTATTTGGAGTGAAATTACCGGAAAACTAATTACACAAAACCCAGAAAATGAATACGAAATAATACAAGCACTTACAAATGATACAGCGAATAAAAAAGATTATTCCAGTGATGGAGAAATGCTATTAAATCAATATGGTCTATCTGCTGAATTGGATTCAAGACTTTTTCCTTATTTAAATAAACATATATCCCAAAACAATATATACATGTTCCTTGGAGCAATAGGGTTCAGTTTAATCCTAATTTTTCTAAATTACTTACAATATAAATCTTTTTTCTTAAAAATTAGAAATGTAACAGCTGCAGCGAATAAAATTATTGAAGGTGATTACACCATTGATATAAAGGAAAATAGAGAAGGAGATCTAGCAAAACTCGCTAATTCTTTTCATAAACTGAAAAATATTATTAGAAAAAGTATGCATAATTTATTGGAAGAGAAACAATTTTTAATTCAAACTTTACAAGATATTTCTCATCAACTAAAAACACCACTCTCAACACTAACAGTGAACAACGATATCTTATTACAAGGTAAATTAAATGAACAGCAATATCATTTTTTACACAATAATGAAGTTCAAATTTCAAGAATCAGCTTTTTAATACATAATTTATTAAAAGTTTCAAAAATAGATGCTAGGGCAATACTATTTGAAAAAGAAAATTCTGATATTATTGATACAATTTATGAGGTCATTGCTAGTTTGAACAGTAAATTAAATAAAAAAAATATGAACATACATTTAAAAACCAATGAAAAAATATCACTTTTCCATGACAGTATTTGGATGCAAGAAGCTTTATTAAATATTTTAAAGAATTCCATTGAACATTCAAATGATAATAGTTCTATTTATATTGAAGTCACAAACTCTCCTATTCATACTGAAATTATAATTCAAGATTTTGGTGAAGGTATTGCATCAGAAGATTTGCCATATATATTCGATAGATTTTACAAAGCAAAAAATTCTAAAAAAGAAGGATCTATTGGAATTGGCTTAGCACTAGCAAAATCAATTATCGAAGCTCATCACGGATTTATTAAAGTAGAAAGCCAAAAACATTCATTTACAAAATTTACAATTACTTTTATGAAGTATTAATAGTCATTAAATTTTTTAACATCCACACTTTTAAGTATAATTTTCAAAAATTAATTAGCGTTGAAAAAAGAAGAATGACTGTGGAGAGATAAGTTTTTCGTTTTTAGGGTATTATAGGAACTTATCTTGATGGTCATGTGGCGGTACCCCATGCCCATCAACTTAAGAATACAAATCAGCCCCAAAACGAAAAAATGAGCTTTTTTATTACTAATTAGCATATTCTGTGGGCCAACAATATCAATACTCGAATTTAAATTATAACATTTTAGGCTTAATAATCGAGGAGGTTACGAATAAATCGTATAAAGAGTATATTAATGAATTCATATTCAAACCACTTGAAATGAGCAATAGTTATGTTAACCCAAAAGATGATAAAAACAATGCAATTGCAACTGGATATCAAACTGTATTTGGATTAAAGGTGCCAACAAAGCAATTAATCCATGAAGGAACTATTTCTTCAGGTTACCTTATATCCAGTGCGGAAGATATGGCAAAATACATGATCGTACAATTGAATCAGGGAGAATTCAAAGGAAAAAGTATTTTATCAGCGAATGCAATAACCACAATGCATCATCCATCAGCACTCATAGGGGATGATACCTACTACGCAATGGGATGGGAAGTGAATAATGAAGGAATTTCCCATAGTGGATGGACAGAAAATACATATTCAAAAGTTGTATTAGATGTGGAACATGGCATCAGCTTGCAAATCAATTCAATGGATTATCTTAAACTTAATGAATATGATGCCATCATACGCGGGATAAACAAGCTGGTACATAATGAAGAACCTTCTATATCTGATAGCAATCCATTTATGAAATATGTTATTATTGATTTGATTTTACTGGCAATAGTTGCTTTAATTGCTTATTCAGCTTACAGAACTTTCAAACCTAGCAATCATAAAGTAACAGCATTCCGTAGGATTCTAAATGGGTTGTCTATATTAGTATTTAACTTGCTGCTGCCATCGATTATTTTAATTGGATTTCCTAAATTATTTAGCCCTTTGTCTACAGTAACATTATTTGCCCCAGGAATAGGACATCTCTTATTTGTAATACCTTTGCTCTCTATAATTGTAGGAGTCATTAAATTAGGTAAAGTAACACTAACATTAAAGAAAAATACTTTTGATGCATAAGCTGAAAAGTCGTGATTGATTTTATTGTCTGTTTACAACATCCCTTTTTATTTGCTTACTAGATTCACTTACCTCTATTTTTTCAGAAAGAGAAAAAAGTAACCTATTAAGTTGAAGGTAATACATTAAATAATGAATATCCTTCAGCCTGATAGGTTACTTATCTTATATTTAAGAAAGAGAACTTTATGACATACTACAAAATTGTGAGGACATAAAATAACTATCATTTCCAAATTCCACTCAAAAACAGTATAGTAAATTTTAAAATTTCTTCTTAATTATAAAATTTCTATATTAACTTTTGGTGACATTGAAGAAAAGATTAAAGTCTTGTCCACCCCAGTAAATTTTATCGTGATCAGCATTGTCGTACAATGTAATCGATGCTATCTTATATTCTCCTGGATTCACATACGGATTTAATTGAATGTCTGCAATCCATTTATACTTTCTTTATCATAACTAATCCTAGCTGTACTTTCTTCACCAGTGGCCCCTCTTACTATTACAAATCCTCCCATAACACCTGACACATCATCTTCCGCTTCTACACTTACCCTTACTATATCTCCTGCTTTATATGTCTGTTTTTCTACTTCTACTTTCTTTAGGTTAGGAGGCAATTGATCTGTGGGATTTGTTGTTGTTCCACCATTATTTTCTTCTGTTTTCTCATTCACATTAATTGCATTGTATAAAAATTGCGCATATTGCTCACGTGTTACAACCTTCTTTGGCTCAAACATATTGTTTCCTGTACCACTTGCAATTTTATTTTCTTGTAATGCACTGATAGCATTCGTAGCCCAATAGTTTTTTTCCACATCTTTAAATGTAGTAGTTGCTGTTGCTTTTAAATTAAAGGCTTTTGTTAACACAGCCGCTAACTGCTCACGTGTTAAGATATTATTAGGTCCAAATTTCCCATCACCATAGCCACTCATAATACCAACTTTAGTAAGATATAAGATTTCTTTTTCAAACATATGCCCTTTGACATCAGTAAACGGATTTTTAATATTAGGGCCATCTGCAGGTTTCAAGTAAGCATAAATCATTCTAGCTACTTGACCACGAGTTATATTATCCCCAAAAACAAAAATACCATTTTCATAACCTGCAATAATATTTTTATTTGATAAATCTGTAATAGCATTAAAAGACCAATGTCCTTGTGGAACATCATTAAACCTTTTACCTTCTGCCTGCGCATCTATCATTGGTGTTAATGCTGTTGCCAATATAATACCGCCTGCTAATACCTTCTGTTTAAGTTTCATAAATTATCTCCTTCATTCAAATTAAGTTTATATGATTTTTTACCCTCAATTTAATACTTGAATACACTTAAATCCTTCATCTAAACTAACGTTTTAGACTTCTTAAAGAAATTTTCCATACAACTATATCTTTATATATTAATTTCACAAATTAAAACGTACAATATATTCCTCTTATCTTATTTAGAAGTTTTGAAGCACAATAAATTCTAAATAAGGTATATACACTATTATCTTTTTCTAAATATTTATTACAATGGGAGAAAATAAAAAACAGGAAATTACATGTATTTAAGATTATTCTCTAATATTTATTTGATAAAATCTCATTAACCTCTGCCTCGTCATAATCTAAAACGTATTGTAAGGCCTTATCAGTCTGTTTGACTCTGATATGACTAACATGTCCTGTATTCCTTATCTCAGAAAACAGATTAGTCTCACCTTGCTGTTGCTCTACTTCATTTCCACGGTTTCCTAGTCCCATTGTTATTCCTCACTTTCTCCCCAAAAGTTTATTTTGTTTAAATTTGGCTTAATTATCACCAATAATTATCTAAAAATTTAAAAATCATTATATAATGAATTTAATTTAAATTAGGAGTGGTTAAAATGTCTGATACAATACGACTCATTCTTTTCATCCTTATAGGAATTAGTGCTGTTTTCTCTTTAATAAACGAGTTTAAAAAACCTGAGAAAAAAGCACTTTGGATTTCAATAGAATTTTTAGTTCTTTTCTGGGCGATATGGGTAATCGCAAATATCATAATCTAATTTGTAGGGTATAAGTTCTTCTGAATAAAACTCACTATTCCGTCAATAATGTAGACAACCCATTTCTTAACCATATTCCATGATTGGAGCACTTAGCTTTTGCTAACTGCTCTTTAATTTGTAAAAGGCACACAATTAAATGGGCACTCATAGAATATTCTGTGTTCCTTTCTATATAAAATAGTCGTTACAAAATGGATCTCGTCACGAGAGCACTTTATTTAGTGCTCTTTTTTACATAATAGTTTCAGACCACTTGGACACATTTACCAATTTATTTACCGCTAAATCCATGTTAAAATCACCTGTGAGTACGACATAACTCAGTCTTATGAAGCCCTGTAATATTTTCTACGGGGCTTCTTTTTTTCAACAAGCCGTTAGTTAAGTATGTTGAGTAGCTTAATTTATAAAATCACTTTTTTGATACATTTATGAAACATTCATGTGCTATCTTCAGTACATTCTTTTCTTTTTTAATGTCGTGTGAGATATACCATGACTTGAAGCCCTAGCCCCATAATCCTAGGGCTTCTTCATTTAAATAAGGATTTTGTTTAAATTCACCTTAATTCCCATCATTATTTCTCAATATTTAAACTCCTTTATAGGTTAGAGGGAATACTAAAGCAAGAAAAGATAGAATTATAATCACAAATGGACAACAATCAAAAAGAATAAAAAAAACAGGTAATTGTTTGTAATCACAATTACCTGTTTTAAATCGTTTGTATTTACTCTTTATGTTTTAAAATTTCATTAACCTCTTCCACACTTAATTCAGTGGCTTCTGATATCTTCTCTATAGGTACACCAGCTTTAATTAAATTATGAATCATCTCTATCTTAGTGGCTGTTCTAGCTTCTTTTGCAGCTTGTTTCGCGGCTTTTTCTTCTGCCGTCTCTATTTCTGATATTCTATCTTTGATTGCCTTCTCTCTAGCCTCATATAAGCGTAAAAAGTCCTTATCACTACTTAAACGCTCCCAATCTTCTATTGCCTTTTTCAAAACTGGATCTTTTTCCATCGCGATTCCCTCCAGGATTGTTGTTAATTTCTCATCTTCATATGCAGGAAATAGTAATAGCCAACGTGCTAATATATCATCCCATGGATCCATTCGATCTTCTTGCCATTCTCGAATTACTTTTGGAATCTCAAGAAAGTGCAATTGCATATTCTCTGAAATTATGTGTTCTGATTTTTTGTTCATGACTACACCGATATTATGAAAGTCTTCTTCTTCTGAAAACAGAATAAAATCCACTATATTAATACAAATGATTGGTCTTAATTCTGTGTACTTCATTCCCTGAATCATTTGAGAATAATACATGCCAGCCCAGTAGAACAAAGATCGCTCGATCATGTCTTTTTTGTCGCGAACTTGTATCTCTATATTTATTTTTATACCATTATTAAGAGTAGCTCGCAAATCTAAAATAGACAATTTATCATCCTTTTGCTCCCTTGGGAGATGTGGATCATCTAAATGCAACGAAATGATTTCCTCATCTAAAGAGGATTGTAATACCGCATTAAGAAAACCAATGAGGATATCTTCATTTCCCTCTACTCCAAACAAGCGCTTGAAAGCAAAATCAACTCGTAAATTTACTAGATTTTTTTTCATAGATGTATTCATATTCTCTTCTACCTTTCTTTTTGTTAATTTAAAACCTTTGTAGTAATTGGATATAAAAAAAGATAGAATTATAAACTCTATCTTTTTCAAACTACCTATTTATGAAAATATCAACCTAATTTATGACTATTACAGTCCCTTAAACACTGGTTTAAATTCCGCTTGCATTGTATCATCCAGACCTTTTCCTTGTGCTGGGTTCCATGCTGCAATAATTACGTTATAACCCTCTTGTTTTAACTTTGTCGCAAAGTCTATAAGAGCTTTTCTTACTTTCTTATTCTCTACTAAATCAGCATCAAACGCTAAATAAACATTTTCTACCCCCATATCCTTTAATACAGGTATAGTAATTCTCCAAGCATTTACACCAGGAATCGCAAGAACCGTTGTTCCTACTTCAGAAAGTTCCACTTTATTAAACCTCTCTGGAATCAAATCAGCAATCAGATCTGCTTTTATAGCCCCCTCTGTTATCATCACTGATTTAGTTTGATGAAGTGTACCAGAATTCCAATGTTTCAAATGAAAACTCGGTACTGCTACATGCACAGGCAGTGGATTGTCACTACCTCCTGCACCAGTTCCTTGATTTTTATTTGCTGATGAGATCCATAAATATTTTTGCCCTTTATGAATCTTTACAACAATTCGTTCCTCTTGAGATGGAATTTCTACCTTTTTGCTCACTTCTAGTTCACCTTCAAATATACAATCACCATTCTTAGTTATCTTTACAACATTAGGTTGTTCAATTATTTCTGCTTGAACTCCAGTAGGTGCCGATTTCACATGAACTGAGTTTTTCACTTCATCCACACGAACCTGCCATCCAACAATTTGATTATACTGGTTTCGAAAAGGAATCAATATACCAGGGAAGCCTGACATTAAACGAAGAGAAAGCTGACTTTTCTTCATCTCATAAAATCCCGGAATGCCCTGCCAGCAACTTTTTCTCCCAAACGGTTGTATACGTATTATTCTCTTCTAACACAATTTGTTGCTTTAAGAAAGAACGATATTGACGTACTTGTATTTGTTCCTCGCTCATTTTTCTATCTCTTATTAAATGTGCATGATGATGCACTTGCAATGGTATGAAATCTATTAACTTACGATTAAACACATTTAATTCCTCTTTGCTTTTCTTATCATGGATCTGAACTTCATCCACCTCAGGCAATTGATACTTATCTTTTCCATTTATATAGTGAATGTAGCTTGGATTGCTCGTGTTTTTTCCATAGATCCATTTACTTTCTACACGCGTACACGCTACTTTCTCTTGCGAAACATGCAGCATGCAATTTCCTGTATCATGACAAATTGGACACGGAACACGATAAAAATCCCACCAGCTACCTCTTGGATAAGCACTTGTTAAACGGAACTGTCCTTTTTGAATGTTATAATGCATAATCCCCCACCCCTTATATATTTTTTATTATGTATAGAACAACTACCTGCATTAAACTCCTTATACTTCTATTTAGATGCTTTCTTTGTTCTCCTAACAGATATACAAAAGAATATATATCACAAACTAAAAAATCGTTTTTAGGTTCTTGTTCTAGCAAAGCGGGTGCTATATATACTTCAAATGCTCTAGCAAACATCTCGTGATTTGTAGACCAATATTTTTTGATTCTCTTTTTATCTAATTTGATTGTTGTATCAAAGTATAGATACCTCAAAACCAGTATTCACTTTATGTCTCCCTAAATAATAATTTTTGCCTAATGTAATAATGGGTTTTACCAGTCAAACAGACTTTAAAACAACACAAAAAGGGATTCTTCAAGTCGATTAAAAATGTGCACAGCTAATTAAATAAGCTTTATATACACTAATCGGCTCAAAGAAGCCCTTTCAGAATTAAAACAAGACATAACTTGCTTCTACAACTCATCCACAACGCATAAGGTGTGGGAATAAACGGAATCAAATAAACAATAAATATAGTTCCATGTTAATAAATTCATACAAAAATTTCAACAACTTTATGTTTCCTTAATCCACTCCTTTCTACTTTTCAGTGAATATTTTTGTACTACCATATGTTTCTACCGTTTCAAATTACAATCCTAGTTCTTGCTCTCTTGTAATAGCTCGTGCATATCCCACCACCCCCACTAATTCTCCCCTTGATACTATCTAAAAGTTATCATATATATATATGCTATTTCAGGCTAACTTTTAGACAGACAAAAAGAACCTTTCTCTTTCGGTGTGTACATTTGTTTAAATGGGCTAATCTATTAATTTCAATAAATTCATTAATCTTACTATTACATATTATCATTTCATTCATATACTATATTAGATTGCTAGAAAGGGGGCGTAACCATGGATAGTTGCGTTGTGTTTGTAAACGGACAACCTTTTTTAGTTCTTTCAGTTGCTGGTATCGAAATTGCTAGATTAGAGATTTCTCTCCAAGTAGCATTAGCTTTAAGAGTGCTCAGAATACCAATCTGCGATTAATTAACGTACCGCTAAAGAAGAGGGCATTAGCTCTCTTTTTTTATTTTCCCCTTATCTTTTCTTAACAATAAACAAGAAGCCACCCAGATCAAGGCAGCGCCTACAATAATTGGTATACATTTAGTAAAAATCATTTATCCTCAAATTATTTATTTCTTTGCTTCCATACCCCATTCTTCTTACGACAAATACTCTTGCTATCCATGAAGTCAGATATATTACCAGGAATGCTATATTTCTTATTCTTTTTCTTAGCCTTCTTCTTCAGCCTTTTCTCTTCTTGAATAGCTTGCAAATCCACCTTCCATTGTTTCAACAAATCCTTTTCACATCGCATAGAATTTGTACCTTTTGGATTAATATGTGAACCAAATAACTAGATTCTACCTATTTATACAGATATCCTCTAGTTCAAATTCAAGTTTAACATTTACCAATTTATGGTCATCACTCTGGATACACCAACAATATATTAAAATTCCTTATATACCCTTAGGAGGTCTAAAATGCCCAACTTTCGTGCAATACTACTCATCTTAGGATTCTTTTTGTTTTATATGGATTCATCGCTCTAGCGTTATTCTTTACGGCGTAATAGCAATTCAAAAAATGTGCCCATCTTATTCAACAAAAAAGAGCATCCACGTCAGTAGATGCTAGAATATGTTAAGGGAAATTCCCCAATGAGCATTGAATAGGATATAAGCGGTTGGCTTGTCCTACACTATACTATATGATTTCTATATTAAAATGGTTCATCAAAAAGGCACCTTATACAGGTACCCTTTCATGAATGCAGGGGTAACACTAGAAGAGATGATTGTTTGGTGTTATATCATTTCTATGCCTCCCTAATATTTAATGTGTGATTTCTACATAACAAAGAAAAAGGCATCCGTATTGGATGCTTAATGTATACTAATATTAATATTGAATAACTTCATTGATAGGCTTTCTAGAACAATAAATATACTAGCTGAAACTGATCTATATCCGATATTCTTTCCTGTAACATTAATAGTAATCTCCTCTAAATGGGTTTTCACATCGTCTTTTTCAAAAATTTTGTCTTCAACCTTTTCAACTATTGCTACGTTATCGACTTCTTTAAAAGTTTTCAGTAATTTTGCTTCTAATAAAATAAAATCAAAATTTTCATCTTTAACCACATTAAATTTAATTTTCACTTTTCTTTCCCCATTTTTAACTAGTTAATATATTAACATCGATATAATTATATATACTTGTATCAAATAATTCAAAAAATATGTTTTATTAACTTACTCATTGTTTTCCTATCTAATAGAGAGAAAAATAAATACAATCGGAAAAACTTCTTCTAAGGTTACTGCAACCTTCTCCAAACCATCGTATCATGAAATTTTTCAGCTCATATTAGCTACGCGCTTTACGTTCGGTACTTAAGAAAAGACTAAGAATCTTCTCGTTTATACTCTGTAGAGTCGGTCAATACTTCAGCTGACCGATCTTGTGCTGACCAATCACGTTTGCATAATGTTTAATTTATATCCAAGAGGTATATCTTTCTTCCGATGCCTTATTTGAAGCAATACACATGGAGAACTGAGGGAGCTCTGTCTATATTAGCTCAAACAAAGAGCGACACCCCTTGCCCAACGAAAAATGTGAATAATTCATTAAAAGTGTAAATCACATCGTCCAAATTGATGAAGTGAAGCCTATTTTAATATTTGTTTATTATCCAGACACGCGTAACCTTTCAATCATGAACAACCACCCCATTCCATTTCCAGAAACAAATGACAAAGAATAATAGAATTGTATTCACTTAAAAGGATTATTTCATTAAATTTCTACAAAACGGTAATTAATGTATATTTAAATTATTCAAATATTAGGTTGTGATGCAAATGATTGAAACAATCCGAATTGCTCTTTTCACTCTTGTAGGAATAAGTGCCATATTTTCTGTAATCAAAGAATTTCAAAAACCAGAAAAAAGAAAGTTTTGGATTACATTCAAAACTTTGATTCTGATTGGGGCAGCCTGAATGTTAATAGGACTTCTCGTGTAATCTACATAATTAGTACACACCCTTGAATAAAACTTAATATTCCGTCAATACTATATATGACATTAGATTTTCTCCTTGTTCCCCCTTGGAGAACTGAGCAGTTAGCATTTGTTAGCATTTGCTAGCTGTTCTCTTTTGATTCATCGTCACATTATGATGAAATGGTCATATATTATCTCGAAGCAAAAAACCCTAATTTATTTTTTAACATCTCACTTTTCCCTTAAAGAGCACTTTTTAAAGGTGCTCTTTTAAGGTTTACCGGAATAAATTTTAATATTTTGTCAATAATATAGATAGGTGATGACCATAACTCATTTAATAAAGTCCCTAACCTTTCTCCTTTCCCCCTTGGAGAACCAGCCGAGCAGTTAGTTTTTTAGCTGCTCTTTTATTTATGAAAAAGGATAAAATCCTTTATAATGACTCTTCTTTATTTCTCGATATAAAGCTCTTTGGATTTTTGTTAACAATCTTGTAGTGTATGAACAAAGAGTAAGGCAAGAGTTACCTCTTTGCCATTTTAGGAAAGGTCCTGTTATAGACAACAGGGCCTTTTTACATATATAGATAGTTTTGTTTAATTTTTCACCATTAATCTCAAAAAATATCTTATAATCGTTATATACTAAATTAATTAACGGATTAGGAGTAAATCAAATGCCAGTTACACTAGAACTTATTCTTTTCATTCTTCTAGCAATTAGTGCTGTTGGCTATTTATTAAAAGAATTTCAAAAAACTAGGAAAAGAACACTTGGAATTTTACTAGAATTCTTGGTCCTTTTCTGGGCAATATGGAGAATTTCGACAATCATAATCTGATTTGTAAAACATGAATTCCTTCGAATAAAAATCAATATTATGTCCATAATGTTGATAGACTTGTATGCCAAAATCCATTTATTTTCCTCTGTATCTCCTTGTATTGAGCAGTTAGTTTTTGCTAGCTGCTCTTTTATTTATAAAAAAAGATAAATTTTTTATAATGATACTTCTTTATTTTTCGATATAAAGAATCTTGGATTCTCGTTAACAATCTTATAGTAATAAATAAAGGGTAAGGTAAGAGTTACTCTTTGCCGTTTTAGGAAAGGTTCTGTTGGAAACAGCAGAACCTTTTTTCGTGATTTAAAAGCACTAAGAAAAAATGAAATTTTTACCATAAAGATAATTATTAAATATTTTACGCCAATACATTATAATGGAATAGTTATTGTATATTGGCATTAAAAGAAGTGACCTGATTAAGGGCTTCTCTTTTTTTATAAAATAGCATTATTGCAATCTCCCTCTGTATATCTTCTTGATCTGCGCTTCAGGGAATCCCTCGTACACAGCAAATACTTCAGGGAACTGACTCAAACACATATCAATAATTATGTCATCCATAATTCTAATAAAGAACTACTTAACTTCACGCATGTAATCGTTGTATAGGTAATAACTCCTAATCTTGCAATGGCGAGCATTTGCTTTTAAGACTTCATACAGCTTGATTTTTGTTTCATCTATATCAAATATTGATAACTGCCCTTCGATCTCAACCTGTTCAATCATTTTCCCATTCCCCTTTCAAATCAAATGACATTTTATTAGCCCTACTACGCCAACCATGTATAGACAACTATATATCGAGATGTTGAAATATTATTGTGATTCTTATATAGTGTCATATACGACTTTTTCTTTGTTCATGGGGCTCTTACGTAGTAAGAGCCATTTTTTTATATAAATAGCTTATCAATTTACTGATTCATATATATAGTTGTTAAATTATTAGTTAAGTGTTAAAATTCCTTATATGCTCCTTAGGGAGTTATCATGTAATTAACAAGAGTTTAAAAATTCTCGAATCTTAGCCCCTTAGAGCGCCCTCTAAGGGGCTGCAACAATTAAAATAATATTTTTACATTCATGTGTTATCTTCAATACGTTTTATTCTTTTTTTATGTCGTGTGAGAGATATATACCCCCCCTAGAAGCCCTAGCCCCCTTATCCTAGTTCTTTTCCATTTCAATAATAGTTTTATACATTTTTATTCTTTTCAAAAACTATATATTAGTTATACTTAATATTCAAATTATGTTATAATGTTTTGTGAAACATCACGTGTTTCAAATACAACATTTTTTGATGGCCTCTTATCTTTCCGTAAGGGGTCCTTTTTCAAATATAAAACGTCACAAAAACGGACGTTTATGTTACAAAAATCAACGAAAAACAAAGTTTAGTAAAAAATGTGCTGATATTACCTATATTCACACGTATCTCGACGAAAAAATAACAGAAATTTTATAAATGTATAACAAAAAATAATCTATTTACCTACATAAAGTAGGCGCATAGATTATTTTTTTATAGACTTCCAAGTTTGTCCGCATCAGGATCTAACAAATGAGTCCAAGTAATTAATGTTGTCAACATAACAAAAAGAGTCCTGATTGATACGGACTCTTTTTTGAGTTTTTACAAAAGTAAACTTTTAAACACATAATTCCATTTCTATTATTTATTTTACCACCTGAACAGATTCTGGTTTCCACCCCTGATTCTCTACCCAATCAATATTAACCTTATATTTTTTATTACTTTGCTTATCTCGTACATTACCGTAGGCTTTATTATTACCATTATTCCCAATAAAATCGAAAATCAATTGGCTCTCTGGAACATCGATAGCATAAGAAATTGCTTTTTTCATCTCACTCCAATCTACTGTTCCTTCTTTAAATTTCATTTCAGGTTTTGCTCCTTGTTCTGTACCAATTGGCTTCCAAGAAGAATTAGTTTGAGAACCCTTTTCTTGAGATACCGTTTTTTCTCCCTCTTTATTTTCATTTTCGTTTTCATTCGTTTTTACCGATTTTTCTGCTTTTAGTTTCCCTTCTAACTGTGCTGCTTCTTTATCTTCACTTTTCTTCTCTTCTATCTTTGTTGCTTCTTTATCTTCATTCTTCTCTATATTTGATGTTCCTTTATCTTCATTCTTCTCTATATTTGATGTTCCTTTATCTTCACTTTTCTTCTCTTCTATCTTTGATGTTTCTTTATCTTCATTTTTCTCTATATTTGATGTTCCTTTATCTTCACTTTTCTTCTCTTCTATCTTTGATGTTTCTTTATCTTCATTTTTCTTCTCTTCTATCTTTGTTGCTTTCTTTTCTTGAGCAATTGCTTTGCTTGATGCATCTGATGGGGTAAACAACTGGTATGTCACTATACCAACTGTCACTAATATCAAAGTAAATGCAATATTAAAAATCGCCTTTTGACGACGATTCTGTTGTTTTTCTTGAAACCTGCTTGCTTGTCCCATTCTTTAAACCTCCGTGTTTATTTTCTCCTCTACTCTTTATGTATTATCCCTATAATTCTTAATATTTTTATTAAATAATAGAAATGAACTACACTTTCCATACAGGATTTCATATCATAATAAGATTTGTTTTTTTCAAGCATCTGACATATGTTATTCAAAATAGTTTAATACATTAAAAATTGATAAGCCTCGGCACTTAAGAAACCTTTAATTTTATTCAAAGGTGATTCCAATTACATCCATATTAGATCCTCTGTAGAAAGCTTTTTAACAATTAAACCTCTTCTTCCCTTATTTATAATTTTTAAATTAAATTTCCCTCTATGGTATAATAAAGATGTTTCGTTTTCTAATGGGGTATGTCGTAAAATCAAAAGAGATTTTATCTCTTTTGCCTTCTTTTCAGAGTAACTTTCACCACTAGGAAATTCTATTATTCCTAATGTAATCTTTAATTCGCTATCATCATAAAGCCACTCCTTATTAAGTTCCCTTATCTTTTGTATAAAGCTTCTTTTGGTTTTTCCTATATAGAGCAATGTTATATTCTTAGCATCTACTCTAGAGATTGTAAATATCCCCTTCTTAGAAGCTTCTTCTCTATTATAAAAATCATTTATACTATATAATCCATACCATTTAATATGTACTGTTTCTATGAATCTCACCTCATTTTTAGACAATATTATAATTTCTGAATGTTCAAATTATTATAGGTACATAGTCTTGATTACTTGAATTATAAATTGTGCTTTTCAATAATACATTTTATTATTACTAATTTCAATATATAGTTTAATTACAAATCTATATAAACAACAAAGTAATGTCGTACCTAATATTTTATTTTTCACGATATTAAATTATCGTGAAAAAAGATAGAGCGTTATGGAATAAAATATAATGTGTATGTACGTACATTTCTTTTAAAAGAAATTTTGTAGTTTGCAACTGAATTACAAAAAAATATAGATTTTTAGAAACTAAATTGTTAAAAAGGACTACATAGTTTAGTAGCCCTTTTTAAGTCCAGAAATCTGTATGATTGATGTTTTTACCTGTTAACCTCCGTAATGCATTAATAAGTTTGTTTGGATTTTTAAATGAATAAAAAATTCATCTTACAAATAATGTAATAACAATTTAAGTACAGCCTCTGTTTTAGGACTCCTGATTGGTATTTTTGTTAGTGGTATTATTATATTCACGTTTTAAGATATGACCCCCGTATTAAATGGGATTGTAGCAGGAGTAATGGGAAGATCAATGGGCGTAATGATCGATATTAAGATACCTTAACCCGAATTGTATATCATTGTAATACTATTAATGATATTGTTTATAGCCACTTGGGTTACCATGAATCTATAAATTCGTAGTCAACCTGTAGAGTAGAATCTACTTCCTTATTTTTAGGTGTCTTCACTGCTGTCATTCTCTTGTTAATCGTAATTCTCAATATAAGAAATTTAAAAATATACTATTATTTAAATGCAAAATTCCTTTTGTGCAATGAGAAAGTAATATCCAACCTAAAACCCACCTATTTTCGTAGATGAGTCTTATCTTTATTACACAATACCCAATTATACTCTCCTTTTTATAAACCTTATGCAATTATACATATTCGTAAATATTACACCAAATAAATATTACATATAGTAAAATAAAAATGTGAATACATTCTATAAAACAGATTCTTTTTATAGGCGTAACATATCAATTATTATAGAAGGTGTGGCGTCACTCTAATACCGATCTCAAATCTCTTGTATTTTGTAAACTAACAATCTGGTGTATATAGACGATTCTGTTTTATAGGATATGTTTATAGGTATAACAAAGGGATAATACGGATAAGTTTATATTAAATGAACGTGGTTCAAGTCGGAGGAAGGCACCTTAGGGTGTCTTTTTCTATAGATTTCCATAAATAAAAAGCCCTGAAATATTAGGGCTTTTTATTTAAATTATTAATATTGTCTACCTTCATAATGTCCATATTTACCGCCACCTGGTGCATCTCCAACTACACCTTTAAAATACCACTTAATTCTTCGATTTGTATCCTCAAAAGAGTTGGCAAAATAACCATCTCGACTAAGAAATTTATAAGTTTTATATACGTCTCTGTCCCTATCATGTGTGAACCAGAAATCATATTCAGAATTATAATAATATGTTGTGTTTTCTAATGCTGCGATTGATGGTGCCATTTTATTTGTGTTCTCTACACCTTCTGTACTCGCTGACGCAGCCCCAATTCCTCCTGTTAATGCAATACCAGTTGCTAATGCTCCAACTACTAATTTCTTGAACATAATAAATCCCCCTTAATATTTTTTATAACTTGCATCTTAAATGTAACACTTTTGTTATTTTTGTAAATATTTTGAATATACATAAAAATCCATTCAAATCTTGTCAATATTGGTAATATACTTTATAAAATGGAAAATAGAGGGATTTATGATGATATGTAATAATGCATGTTCATTTAGAAAAAAATCGTGATAAAATCTAAGCACCTGTTCTATTTTTTCAGTTATCTTAAAAACCTTACTTCTTATTTCCCAAAATGGGAGGCGCTTTTTAGCGTCTTTTTTTTATTTTCAAAAGGACCTGCTCAATCTATTCATAAAATCATAAAGTAAGTTGAATCCATTAAGAACCATGAAATGAACCCTAGTTTTACCTTCTGATTTAAAGGAGGGACTATTGTTATGGGATATGGTGGTAGTTGTGGCGAAGCCTGCGGTTTCGCTGGAGGATTTGCTTTATTAGTTGTATTGTTTATTTTATTAATCATTATCGGATGCAGTTGCTTCTGCTAAAAAACTATTGAGAAAGACACTCTTATAAGAGTGTCTTTCCTGCTCTTTTTAAAGATTTAATATCGATCTCGTATTTATTCCCATATGTTCTACACGATGGGATTTCTTCCTTTGCCGCATAAAATAACAAATTTAAGTCGTCATCTGTGTACTGAACTACGAATAAATCATCGAATTGATCAAATGTATTTTGATTGATTCTAATAAAACCATTATCTTGGGCAGTTGTTTTAACACTTATTCTTCTTCCTGCTTTTATAACATCATATCCATGCTGATTGGTCATTTTTGATAACTCTCCATTTGTGTGAAGGACACAAAAGAATTCACCTAAACGACCTATAAGATGTCTCACTTCAGTTGCCTTTCATCCAAGGACATTGATTTCATATCGTAGCATTTCAAAATATGATTCATATAACTTTTTTATTTGTGAGATTCCTATTGTATTTTTATCTTTATCTTTATAGAGATGAAGTTGACCATTAACCCACTCACCTACAACAGATTCATAATCCGCCCCTTTAGGTTTGTGAAAAACTAGTCCCGTATAAGGACAGTTTTCACTAAGATATCTATACATACATCTATTTATATATATAAACAGATTTTTATTAGAAACCCTTCCTTTATTGTAACGGTTATAACAATAATCAGCAGGAATAATACTCCCTGGATTTGTATTGAATTTTGTTTTTAATCTGTCTTGTATTTCTGCGGATGTTAAAATATCACCTATTTTTCCTTCAAAAACTTCTATAAATTACTCATAAATAGTCAATGTAGTCCTTTCTCCATGCTTATCAGTATTTTTATCCATAGTGCAACCTTCATTCTATAATTTGATCCGATTATAGATTAACATGACTGATGTTTTTAAATTTATTATTTCTATGAAATTATCTATATAAAATTTACATTAAACCACTTAAAGTTCATAGACTAATAGAGTACAATATAAATTGGGTGGAAATCCAGATATATTTGTGAGGTAAGAAAAGTCTTATGTAAATCGGGAGAGGCACTTCAAAATGGGTGCCTTTTTCTGTGTTTGTACAAAGAAAGCTACATTAGGAAACACAATTAATTAATAAAAGTAGGCTAATTTGTACTGTTTTTTTATAATAGGTGCTTTTGGGGTTTCCTCTTGAATAGACTTACACTTTTGTTTGTTTTTATATAATTTTGAATTAGAGGGAGGCTCACTGTTTCTATCTTCCTCTAATTCACTTGAAATTTCCTCTTCTTCCTCATCAGAAGGAACGTCAGGCAGTTTTGTTTGTTGCGGCGCCTGACTTGCTCCTACGATTTCTGCTACATTTTTAATATCCGATTCCTGCAGCAGCTGAGGGATGACTTTATTATCAAGATCAATTTTACGAGAGTTAAAAATGTCATAGATACCTAGATAAATCAATTTCGCCAAAAACTCATCATCATTTTCACGCTCTGTAAATACCACAATACGAATATCCCGATTAAAGCGAATATCTCTTAGTTTTTGTAAGATAATCAATTCACGTTTCTCTTCATGTCCCGCATCAATATTTAATCGTTTGTCATTAATACATAGAATATTGGGCTGTTCCATATCTAGAATTTCATCTAGGTACTTGATGTGCATCACATCACTATCAGCTAATTCAAATCCCGCACCAATAAAATCCTCACGTAAATATGCCGTATATACAGTATCACTAATAGCTAAAACGATTTTTTTCAACATAGTTAACCTCCTACAAACTCTAACGTTGGATTAATATCATATTTTCAATTGGAATCTGTGCCTGAAGATGAACCTTCCCAATAATCTCATTCAGAATATACTCGATTTCAACTTGTTCCATTGGACGTGGAGCCCCAAAATTTGAATTTAATTTTACTCGTATTTCTAATCAATCTTGTATCTCATGTAAAGGTGTATCAAGATAAAGAATGCTGTAGTATAAAACACCATCTTCAATATTTTTTTGAATCATATTCTTTGTTTGATAAATAAATATAACCTCAGCAACCTCAATAAAAGGGTCGTCAATTGTTACTTTACTATTCCAATTTAGATTCCAGATCTCACAATGCTCTTCTGCATGCACAACAACTCCATTAATTGAAGACGTAATAGCAAAAAGAAGATCTACAGGAGCTTTGGTTAACGAGGTAATATCACCTTTCTCTAATTCAAAACCTTTTTCCAATCGCTCATGTTCAAAAGCACATTCAGCACCAGCGAATGCGATTTCACAGAATACTCGTTCTAGTAATGGATGAATCCCCTCATATGTTCGTACGGCAAACACACAAAACTCCTGTGTTTCATCTGTTCGAATGATTTCGTATAATTCAAATTCAGATGCATTTGCTAAGGCAAAGGAATATCTTTTATAAAGTTAGGATCAGTATATAAAGTGTCTGGAATTTGTGTTTCAGGATGATGTATAAACTCTAGGCAAAGATGATACCCTTTTAAAAACGCATTCTTAGCTGCTGCTGGGAATAAAGTTTCAAAACGTTTTACATTATTTTTAAATTTTTGTTCTTCAACTTCGTTATTAAATTCTCTTTCTTGTAAGATATTCGTTCTATTACCTAACTGCAAAAAGTAATGATTAATCATCCGATTAATACTTTCCTCAAATGTTGTATTATCCTCACAATACTTTGTAAATCTCTTTTTACTCAGGTTTATAATTTCATTCATAGTCTGGATTCTCCCTCTCAAATGTTATATATACAAAAAAAAGACACACCAATGGCAGGTTATGTGCCTTCGGTGTGTCCGTTTAGCTAGTAATTAAATCTACTAATTTGCATATTAATCTTGAATAATTGTTATTCACAAATAAGAATAAAGCTATAATTTTTAAAAGTCAATAGCTTTATTGCATCCTTGTGCACATATAACTATTCCTCTTTCTCTATACTTCCATGTATCTAAACTCAAAAATACAGTTAATTACACAAACTTCTATATTATTCAAACAATTTTTAGAATAATACAATGTACAGAAGATTATTTACTAGAAATCTGCGATTATTATAACAAAATCTCGTAATTTTATTTACGATTAAATTTTTAAAACTACTTAACATACAATCGTCCTCATATTAATATTATGTAAACAATAAAAACCCATTTTATTAAGTACACTCACATTCATATATAAACAGACATTAATATGCAAAGAAAAATCCAAGGAGAATTGTTAATTTCATATCAACATTTTAATAGAATAAGTATATATATTAGATAGCATTAAAATCTTATAAGATACACTTCTTAACAGGAAAAATTATAAATAACCATCTATTAATAGCAATATACATTTAGATTTTTATCATCTTCATGTAGAAAAACTATTACATTTCAATAAACCCTCTTAACAGACCACTATATTCAAAAGATTACTTCAAGAGATCTGGAGCTTTCATAAAAACACTATAATCTTTATATATTATTCAACTTTCGAAATTCCATTATCTCTGTTATTGATATCATATGAACAAGAAAATCCATTTCGCACCCTAAACTCACATTGACATATCAACTCACATTGACATGTCAAACGAAAATAAAAAAGAAATGTTAATTTTATATCAACAGTTTTTATGCAATAAATACAAATACTCATTAATAATTTAAAAATACGTTTTACGGTAATATTATTCATAGCTATTAATGCTGTAATATAAACAGTTAATAAATAAATTAATTAATTACTTATTAACTAAATATAAAACTTCTAATCAAATGCAAATCTCAATCTATTAATATACTATCACATTAACATTTTTTCCTTTTGGTTAACATGAAGTTAACAATAGAATATAGTAAAGTATTTAAATTCAATTTTATGTTAATAATAGTGGTGCAGATATTTGCAACAGATTCAACCAATCATTGTTTACATGTTAATTATACACACAAAATCAAGCAATTATACATTCAAATCTTTTAATGTATCACTTATTTAAATGATTACTTCAAGATGCCTGGAGCTTTTGTACAAAATACCAAGATGTTTATATACTATTTGAACTTTCAAAACTACATTATCCCTATTATTGATGTCATTTGAATAAGAAAATCCCCCTTTGAAACGCGCACTGACATTGACATATCGACTAACGTTGACATGTAATCTCAGAAACTACAATATATGTTGATTTCATATCAACATCCTGGGTGCATTAACTATAAATATTTATTAACACCCCTATAGAAAAACACTTTTTTAATAGAAACATTGTTAATAGCTATCAATTCTGTAACTTGATCTTCTAATAAATTTATTAATCACTTAAATACTTATCACAAGATATAAAACTCCTAATCATGTACACAGTTCCATCTATCAATACTCTATATGAAACTATCGTATTAACATTTCATCCCTTTGGTTGACATAAAATTGACATTAGGATTTAGTAAGGTGTTTAAATATCAATCTCATGTTAAAGATAGAAGTGTAGATTTGAGGAATTATGCATTCAGATCCTCGCCACTTTCGTTTAAACTAACTTTCACATGTAAATCAAACCTTATAGCGTACTACTTATATTTAAATAATTACTTCAAGAGACCTAGAGCTTTTGTACAAAATACCATAATGTTTATATACAATTGAACTCTCAAAGCTACATTATCAATGTTATATGAACAAGAAACAACCTCTTCACAACACGTACTCACATTGACATATCAACTGGCATTAACATGTAGTACTAAGACTTAAAGTAACGTGTTAATTTCATATCAACACCTATAATGCAATAAGTATAATTACTCATTAATAACTCTATTAAAAACAGTTTATAATAGGGTATTGCTAATAGCTATTAATTCTGTAACTTGAACTTCTAATACATTAATTACCAACAAGATATAACTACCATATTTACATTTTATCCTTTTGGTTAACATGAAATTGACAACAAACTAGGGTAATGTGTTTAAATATCAATCTCATGTTAATAATAGAAGTTTAGATATTTGCAACAGAATCAGTCAATAATTAATTATATGTTAGTTCATCCGCTAAATTAAGCATTATTACAGAGTTGTTAAAAGACTTATTCGGTTAATTTGAATGAGTCTTTCTTATATTTGATCCCATATAAATAAGAACATCATCAATACAACAATAGCTAATGATAGTTCAGTTGACAAGACATTGATATTTATCCACCAAAAATCCTTACTGTGTCAATCTCACATCTCGTGTTAATATCAGTAGGGGTGAAATTTCATCCAAAATGAGTGATTTCAACCTTTAACAACAGCTGTCTTGTTGAAAATTAAACAAATGACATCTTGTGATTGTTTGAAAATCACGAGTGTTAACACGGTGACATAAATCTATCTCAAATATTCCATACACTATTAATATCCTATTGATCGTGACATAGAGTAGGCATTAAACCTTAAAGTCGATTCACATTAATTCTAATCCTATATTCCTAGCAATATTTGTTCTCATAAAATACTGCTAATTTGGTTATATTATTACCTTTTTTTCTAGCGATTATACATTATAATTTAAATTCCCTAGCTTACATTAGTTGATTTTTCCGCACTATCATTGATTATCTCCTCATAACTTGTTTACAAAATACCTATATTTCCTTATCATTAGTATTAAGTAACGTGTTTTGTTAATCTCATGGCAACTATCAGTAATCTTGCTAACATAAAAGATAGTGTTATCCATTGATAGAACATTGCCATTTGTATGCTTTAGGGTGACAATAGTATCAACAAGTCCAGCGTATTCTATTTAGATAGGTAATGTTCTGTTAACAAACATTCGATTACATGTTAATTTTATATTTCATGTGAGTTACTGATTACATAGGGATTTGCATACGTATTAGCGAAATACTACCTAACATGTTAATTTCAGTCCACATGTTAATTTCAAATTGAGTGTTCATAAGCTGATTTTTAAGGAGGTTGTTACAATGATTGAACAAAAAAGCGAATCACAAGACCATCAAATTAACGATGATGACATATTAGATGATAATATTTTTGAAAAGGCATGGCGAATAACTGAATTCTCTAAACTAGTTGGACGTCATCACAATACCGTTTATAATTGGTTCAATATTTTAGAGGAAAAAGGGCTCCATGAAACGTTAAGAACCCAAAATACAAATGAAAAACTTTATAATACATTAGATCTTGAAATTGCTCTATTTATTAAGCAGAAAAGGGATGAGAAATGGTCTTTAGATGCAATTATTGACCTATTACCACACCAATTCGATTTAAGACCTGTATCACTAGAAAATCAATCAAATGAAGTGTCTACTGAATTAAACCTTCAGGCCACTGCAGAAATCATTGAAAAAATGGTAACTAAACAGGTAGAAGAAAAAATAAAACATATTGAGTCTCGTTACGAAGAGAGGGTAGACAGTATACTTAAACAGTTACCACAACCCGAAGATGCAGAAACCATAAAATTACGTCAGCGCCAAGATAGACTTGATAATTTCATTATTGAGCATAGGGCACGTCAGGAGTTAAGAAAGCAGGCAGAAGGCCTGTGGAATAGTAAAGCTGAAGAGGAACGTACTAGAAAGGTAGGATGGTTTAAAAAAGAGGAAGATTTGGGTAAAAAACAACTCTTCATTGAACAGTATATACAGGATAATATAATTGATTATATTAAATCTCTTATGAATTCTGTGGAATAATAAAAAAGTCTGGAACTTAGTCCAGACTTTTTTATTATTTTGTAGTACCAAACATCTTATCAGGATCTAGAAAATCTGCTAAATCTTCTTCTTCATTTGCTCCAGCATTATTATTTTCTTCGTCACTACCCATATCGATAAAATCTCCAAATGCAAAGCCTAAATCCTCATCCTCATCAATACTCTCGATAGTACTAATTTGAGACTTAGTAAACTGAATTTGGCTTTGTCTTTCTTTAAACTCATTAAATTCTTCAACTAAACCTTTAGATAATCTCGATGGTAATGCATCAGTTTTATAGAACGTATATACACTTCCTAAGAAATCATTTTTACTTACCAAATATCCGTTAAAAACTGTACCGTTTATTGGTAGATTATTTGAAACCTCTACCTTAGCATCATCCATAAAGGAATCATTAATATTTTTTTGCTCATCTAAGATAGCAAGCATACCAAAATGATGTACTTTTGACGCTTCTACAGAACCATCGTTATTCTTCTTCATCAAATCAATTGGGGGATGGAAAGAGCTACCTCTTAATGATTCTTGGAACATCTCGATAATTGCATGGCTATTTTCTATCTGGTTCATATTACGTGAAACCTTATTAATTACTAAACAGCCCGTTTTCTCAAGTAAAATACGCTTAAAGTCTTGGGAATCGAGTATTACAGATGTACCAGATCCATTGGCAGCGGTATTTAGCTCATGAATAATTTCACTAATGCGTTGATTTGCATAATCCCGTGAATTGGCGATACCTTTTTTCTCATTTTCATTTAATCCCTTAAATTCATCGTAGAAGTGCTGATTATCAGCAAATACTACAAAGGCTACACCTTTGGATTTATCATTTGCTAATTTCCAAATCTCCTGTGAAAATTTATTTACTTGTCGTAATACATCCGGCCCATCTGCTCGGACAGGAAGTGTTACAACAATCCCCATTTTAATAAAATCTTTGCGCTCAATAGCATTTTCAAATGCAATTCTCGCAAACTTTGCTTGATTTGCTTTGATTTCAGACATTGGATATTGCTGCGCAACTTTTTGTAATTCTTGTCTGATTACTGGTTTGTTATGAAAAGAAGAAAATTCTTCAATAGCTTTAATGATTGTAG
The DNA here is from genome assembly GCF_024712505.1 of Bacillus sp. IBL03825. Lineage (NCBI taxonomy): Bacteria > Bacillati > Bacillota > Bacilli > Caryophanales > Bacillaceae > Bacillus > Bacillus sp. IBL03825. The sequence continues at coordinate 421,863 of NZ_JAMXKE010000002.1, forward strand.
AAGTTCCTGTTCCTCCACCTAAACCCGCAAAGAAAAGAACAAGTTCATCAGAAGGTCTTACACGTTCAGTAATAAATTCTTTTAATTTATCTTTTGCTTCCTCATTTGAATCAAGAACTTTTACCGCACGCTCAGGGTTCTTACCTAAACCACCTAATTTAAGTGAAACTTGATTACTTTTTGGTACATTTTTTAATTCAGCTAGATCTCCATCATTACTATTTAGTGCTAAGCAATTATATACTGCTGTGCCATCTGTATGTGTATATTCCGCAAATTTATCTACCATTCTAGTACCAGCTTGACCAAATCCAACCATTGTCATTTTGACTGCTACTTCATTTTTCAAGAAGTTTTTTGCCATTATTTTATCTCTCCTTATTTACCTTTTTTCTTTTCCCTAACTCAATAAGTACTTGTTGCCCTCTATAAGTTGAGATTAAAAATTTATATGGATGCATAGTCTTTTCATAGATTAAAGACATTGATGATAGCGTACTCACACTTATTTCTGCTGAACGCCTAGATATATTCGTACGTTCAACTTCTAATGAATAGGATTTACCTTTTTTCTTCTTTACTCTCCTATCAATAACTACATTTTCCACTATTTCATTAATCGATATGCCTCTCATGTACTTTGTCTCTTGAAATTGTTTATTTACTACGTTTCCTATGTATAGAAATACACTGTAGAGTATCTCATCTTGTTCAAGTATATCAGCAAACATGTTTACTACTTCATCTGCAAACTTGATTGTTTGATATTTTTCACTTAAAACCTCGTTCAAGTTGTCCCCCCCTTAAAGCATTGGTTAATTATTCCTAGAAACATAGTACATCATTACACGTTGTATATCAAGTCATTATAAATAAAACTTATATATAGGACTTATATATAAGCCTTATATCAATAAAATCATAAAGAATCTATGCTTTATAAGGGTTTATATATACAACGTATATATAACGTGTATATATGTTATATCAATCTTAAATTTCATGTGATTTACATTTTAATTGCGGGTAATAAAATACTATAAAAAAAACTGCTAAAAACACAGGAAAAATTACTCATTTTTATTAACATGAAACTCACAATTAATAATATACGACTTATATATAAATCTTATATATAAGTCGTATATACAAACACCTTTATAAAAAGGATAAATTAAATTTTATTTACAACGTAATACGCTATTATTTTCTTGTAAGCCGCTTATATAAGTTTTATATATAAACTTTATTTATACAACTTATATAAATCACACGTAAAATATTTAATATTCAAACAATCGATATCATACTTGCGTATATATGTTACTAAGAAGATTTCATAAAGATTTTTTAATAATTCACACTAAGTTTTTTTATTACTTAGTTGTTTTAAAGGGATTTATCTCTTATAAGGATGACAATTGTTAATGTTATGTTAATGCACTATTCTTTACCTATTACTTGTTAGTTCACGTGAATGTATCTGTTGACAGAAAAAATTTACTCTGTGCCTCATTAAAATTCAATTCCTTGTCAATTTCAGTCATTCTTAGAAAGCCATTAGGAGCGGCTGTTAATTTCATATGAACAACAGAGATCATCTCAATTTATAATTAACATGTTAAAAAGGGGATCAAAGGTTAAGCTGACTGATGCAATAGTTCTTAAAATCCCTGTAAATAATCTCTTAAACTAAGACATTCTAATAGTATTATGCTAAAAAATGCATCACTGCTATGAAAAAGAAATATTTCTGTAAATTGGATTATTAACAGAAAATCCTTATCTTATTAACATCAAAGTGATACTTACATTACACTAAAAGTTTTATTAATTTAGTACGAATAATGATAGCAATTAGAACTTCACATAAAATTAACAACTAATTGATTTCATGTGAATGGAACCTTCATGTTAAGTACATGTAGACACATTTTTAACTTACCAACAATTATGTAGAAACACTCATTATTTTTTTGTCTAAATGAATTAATAAGTATAATAAGATAAAAATTACCTAAAAGAATAAGTCGAATTTTTACAATGAATCAGTAACAAAAGTAGGAGAGGGCACTTCAACAAAGAGTTTACTTTCTAAAAAAATATAGAGAAAACTCCTCTTTATAATTCTTGAATAATTGTAATCAATCAAAATGTTATTATTCCT
>NZ_JAMXKE010000003.1:0-302882 GCF_024712505.1 Bacillus sp. IBL03825
TCTCTTACAGCTTGATCTTATAATCGTTTTTGTTGCTGTTGTTTTGTTAATCGATGAAAATACATCCGGGAGTTGAAATGCCGTTGAATCTAAAATACGAATACGCTTGAAAACAGAAGTGTATGGAGAAGAAATTGGTATAGATGTGGCCAATTTTTTGCTTAGTAGTTCGGCTAGTAGGTGTTGTAAAAGTTGGACGGCCGCCTTATTAAACCGTTGATTCAGTCCCTCAGGACTGATGAGTACTTCTGTTGATGCTTCTAAACAGCTAGATAACTGAGTTAAAGAAGTCATAGCTACATTTCGGCTCACCCATACACATAAAGCTACTAAATCTTTTGCTTGGTATTTACTGGTTCGTTGTACAAAACCAACATCTCTAGCAAGATCCCGCAAGGTATTTGGAGATAAAAAACTTTGAATCTCTTGAGCAAATAGCTGTAATTCGTCAGACACAGAAACAGACATAAAAAACGCCATCCTTTCCTATAATTCTACAGAAAGGATAACGCCTTTTTTGCTTTATGGATAGTGCAAAACCTTAGCTTTATAGCGATGTAATGCTACCCTATATACACCTTTTTTATATTTTCTTCATTGATTTAGCGATTGTAATTAATTCTTCTTTAGAAATTCGTGAACTAAACAATGTAATTATTGTTCCGTCTTGTACCCAAGTTAATTGACCACCCTTAACATCTTTAATTCTTTTTGTCGGTATTAAGGGATGAAATACACCATCTATATTTTTTACTTTTACCCTTTTCTTATGATTACCAGATTGAATATCATTTCTTTTTGCTGTTTTTTCAATAACCGCAACTTTTAATTTGGTACCAGTTCTATCTAGAAAGTGTATTTGTACTTTTCCCATATTTTCATGTACATGCTTTGGATATTTTAATTCAACTTTCCAGTCTTTTGCAATCTCAGTAGGAATGAAACAATTAAAAGATGTTTTCCCTTTTAATTGTTTCACAGAAAAAGTTTTATTACTCATTTCAGTACTTTCAGCGTAAATACTAGTAACAGAATTACTACATATTGCAAATAAAAAAAGTGATATAATCACTTTTAAAAAAATATTTTTCATGTGTTTTCTCCTAATTGAATAATTTTTACTAGTAGTATTAAGTTTCCTTGGAATTTTTACTCTTTTTTAAAGAAGGGGTTCAGCCGTGATATACACGTTATCTTGACTAAGAAAATACACGTATCTCGGTCGAACCCCCTTATAGCGTGATTGGGTTCCATTGCTACACAAACCCCATGCTCATCAACTTAAGAAAAATAAACGCCCTAAAACGAAAAAAATGAGCTGACTTCTCAAAGTAACTACCTGTAGAGAAAGAAAATTTTCGTTTAGGGGGTACTTCAAAACCTTAGCTTGATGGCGATGGGGTCTCACCAACAAAACGCGAATTTCGTACGCTAAGACAAAAAAAAGCCGATTTCCTGTACGTTAAGGGACCGGCTGTATTGTTGGTTTTGAATAAGGTTCGATCAAAATTATGCTGTGAACATTGATTTTATAATAGAAGAAACCCACGCGTTTTGAACAAAGATTAATCAAAATACGTGGGTTTGATTTTGCTATGGAATCGGCGATTCATATTCTCTCCTTATGGTGTGCCAAGTTCTAAACTATTTCTGGCTATTCTAGAACTTACGCTTTTACTTTTCTGTATTAAATTTTGCCTTCGCTCTATTGAATAATGAATCATTCACCTTTTTTTCGCGATAATTCACGAAATAAATACTTACACCTACTAATAACAGCCCTACGACAAGGCGGTAAGTTACCGGTTCATCTAAAAACACCGTACCAATGAATACTGCAATGATCGGTACAAGAAACGTGAATGTACCGACTTTGCTTGCCTCTCCCGCATTAATAAGTTTATAGTAAATGATATATGCCAGTGGAATGCCAAAAGTGGAGCCGTATCCGAGTCCAAAAAGGTACCTACCATTCCATTCAATAGCTGACCAGTTTTCAACAATTGTTCCAGTACCTATTAGAATAACTCCACCAATAATACACTTCAAAGACACCATCCAGAAAGCATCTACTTCGTTGCTCACCTTCTTCACATAAACCACACCAAGTGCCCAGCTAAATGCCATAAGCAACCCTAAGACAACACCAATGATCGATACATGAACGATTAATCCGTCCACACTTACAACTACAATTCCAAGAAATCCGATAATCAAACCCATAATTTTAAACGGCGACATGTACTCTCCAAGCCAAATCCAAGCAAACAATCCAAGTAGCACTGGCTGAAAATAGACAAGCACTGAAAACAGTCCTCCTGGCAAATAAATGAGCCCTACTGTCTGTAACCCAAAAAAGAGAATCGTATTAAAGAATGCTGAAATACAATATTTCGACCAATTTTCACGCCATTTGATCCTGTTCCTCATTTTATATATGAGGGCTGCTAGTATAAGACCCCCAATTACTGCACGCATACCTGCAAATAATAACGGGGGCGTATAAGGTACAGCCATTTTATAAATCGGCCAACTTCCACCCCAAAGAAAGACTAACAATAGTAATGCACACGTCGATTTTGTAAAGACCTTCGCCAATTGTCTATCCTCCCTTCAATAGTTGAATAGTAAACTAAGTCTATATTTAGAATTAGGCTTGAACTCTCCCCCCACCAATAGATTCTAGCCTATGTTAAGGGAAGATATCTGCACCCTTTTATTTATCCTTATCCATATCGGAAAAATTATCTTACTTCAGAACCCCTCTTTGTCCATTCTCCAACAAATTCAGCCTCATTATAAGAATAGAAGTTTTTTAGAATCTCCTCACGATTATCAGAGAACAGCTGGTCTGCCACAGCTGAAACTAATCTAGGTATCCCATATCTCATTCCCGGAAGCGAAGAGGCTGAGATACCACAGCTAACTACAGCTGAATAGTTAAAAGCAAAAAGCCCATGAAGAAGCTTTGTATCCTTTTTGTCTCGGCATGTGAAAGTAAAGCTAGGGCCAAGGTAAGGATACGCATCAAGCTTACCGTTGGCGATCTCAGCAGGTGCATTATAATAGTCATCCCAACGTGCAATATGGCGTTCGAAAAGCTTTAACTCTGGACGTAAAGAATAATCAGTCACAAGACCAGTGGAAATGATTAGAAAATCAAAAGTAAAATTACCTTGTGGAGTAGTGACAACAGCATTCTCAGCTTCATGCTGTACGTCAAGCCATGGTGCACCTAAGTGTAATCTAAAGCCGGGATATGAAGCTGCACGTTCAAATGTGTCATTTGTAGGAGGTTGATGCTTAAAGTAATGAGCCATAACGGAATATTTATCAGCATCAGATAGAACATGAAAACGTTCAATTAGACCTGATACCCCCATTTGTCGCATTGGGTTAATGCGTGGCATCTCCGTGCGGCGAACAAACACATGAGCCGAACCCACACCTTCAGATAATGCAAAATTCGCATTATCAAAAGCTGAGGCCCCACCGCCTAAAATTGCTATCTTCTTGGCTTTAAGGGCCTCAAAGTCAATGTCTTCTGAGGTGTGTGCATAGAGGTGACGAGGTAATGTTTCGGAAATCATAGATGGTACGTGCCATTCCCCTCCGCCTTGAATACCAGTGGCTAAGATAACCTTGCGGGCCAGTAATGTATTAGAAGATGCTCCTGCTCCTTCAATATGCAATCGATAAACATCTTCCCCTGCAGGCTCAATAAGCTTCATCTTTACCTCATTAACAACAGGTAAATTAAGAACCTTTCGATACCAACGTAGATAGTTCATCCAATCGTTCCGCGGAATCTTATCGATGTCCTCCCAACTTTTTGGTCCAAATTGCGCTTCCCACCAGGAGCGAAAAGTCAGAGAAGGCACTCCAAGATCAATGGATATCAAATGTTTAGGCGTACGCAATGTCATCATACGAGCGTAAGTTACCCATGGCCCTTCATATCCTTCAACGTTTTCGTCGATGATAAGGATATTAGATATTCTTTCACGCAAAAGCCCAAAGGCCACACCTAAGCCACACTGGCCGCCTCCTATAATCACTGTATCGTAGACATGCCCCTCAGGATGGTGGGTTGGGCATACCCAATCCTCTCCCCCAAATGCAAGATAAGAAAGATCCCTTTTTACTTGTTCATTTAAAGCTTCTAAACTCATAATTTTTCATTCCTTTCAATATATGACTTATTAACTTCTGAACTAATCGTTAAGTTATTCTTTACTTTATCTGAATGGCGGCTTTTTCTTACACCGTCTTATGAGCAGCATTGATCGATTTCAACAATTTTATTAAGATTTTCTGAAATCATCGACATTTCCTCACCTCCATAATTCCACAATACTATACCCCTCTATGGTATGTAAAGGACTTTTAATAAAAAGTTTAAAAATAGGTGTTTGACGAAGAATTTTTTTTACTTAGAATTTCCCCTTGACTGAAGTGCATCCTTATATTGTGGAAAGCATATCCCGTTTAGGGATAGTACCAGCGAAGCTGTCATAGACCGCAATAAGGATTTCAACCTTAATATACAAAGATTTTTAGTGTAGCAAAAACGACCGTTTTTGTTACGTTTTGTATTTAAAAATATGAAATATTCTAACCATTGGATTAGTTGTAACAAAATACTGTATCAAAAATAATCCGTAACATTATTAATAAAACGCCTTTTTGTTACAATGAAATCTGATAATGGAAATAAAATACAGACCGTGACCCATTTTTACACGTATCTCGGCTGAACCCCATGCCCATCAAGCTAACAAAGTAAATTACTAGATACGAAATGATCCTTGTTTCAAAACTAGCAAGTGATAAAAAAGTAGGCATGCTAAATAAGCCTATTAAAACGTGATTTTTTCGCTAGGCAGCTTGTCTATGCTTCACCGTCGTTTTATACACAATCCCTAGAATATCAAAGACGGTCATCTTCTTATGTCTATGACATTTACGACCGTTCTTTTTGAGCAGTTGATAAAGGCGATGCAGAATTTTTAAAAATTCTTCTGTGCCAACAGCTATCGCTTGAAACAGTAACGGAAAGTAATCTTTAATTATGTAAATCGCTTTGTATTCACTCAGCTCCTGCTTTTTCTTTTCAAGCAGAAACTGGCGCATTTGAAACATCGTAGAAGAACAGAGGAGAATGCCGATCAGTTGTCCATATAAATGGCACTCTAGGCGTTCTCTTTTTATATTTTGACATTTATCAATTTCAAAGAATGACTTCCACGTTTTAAACAAAATTTCAATCTGCCAACGAAGTGAATATAATGAATGCACGTAGTTCGTCGGTACTTCTTCTAGCGACGTATTCGTGATATATACATTCATGCCCATTAAACGTTTACTTTTATCCTTCATGACAATGCCTTTCTTCTTTTCGCGTATCGCTTGGTTTTTCAGACGTGTTTGTGTTTGATCATCGGTTAAACGATGGATAATGACACGTGCTGGATGTATTCTGTTTGCTTTTTTAACGTACCATTATTGAAGTATTCTGGTTCAGGGTTCTTGATATAAATGCGTGTATTCAACTTCAACCGTGAGATATAGTAAGCCTCTTTATCATGAATGGTTTGTAAGTCTCCTAAATCGAAGTAACCAAGATCACGTAAACACAAATCGCCTGCTTCTACGGTTTCAAGACAGATGGTACCATATGTTTTATCATTATTCTTTCCTGGTCCAAGCTGCACGTTAAGGAATTGACCACTAAGTAAATCATATTCCAATTGGATTTTCACGCCTGCTTTATTACTACTCCCACCTGAACCTTGATAGTCAGTGGCGAATTGATCAGGTAGTTGAAACACTGTTGCATCTAGAATACGGATACGATTGAAAGTAGAGATTATATGTGCAGAAAGTGAGTGATTTGAACAGAGTTTTTGTGTGAGAAGAGAAGTAAAGACTTCTCGAAGAAATGTGACAGCTGCTGGATTAAAGCGTTGATTCAGTCCTTCTGGACTTATGAGTGTGGATGTATTTGCATAAAGCTGACTACATAATCGAGTAAGAGAATCGCTTGCTACATGTTGACTAATCCAGATACATAAAGCAGCCAAATCACGTGCGCCATACTTACTTTTACGTTTTACAAAACCTGTCTCTTGTGCAAGTTGTTGAAGAATATGTGGAGATAGATATCGCTGTAGTTCTTTAGCGAATAACTGAAATTCATCCTGAATCGATAAATTCATAAAAGAACGCCATCCTTTCTGTGTATTTCTACAAAAAGAATAGCGTTTTTTTTGCTTTACGGATACACTTTTTTAGCTTGATACCGACGTTTTATATCTCTCAATCAATTGAAGAACCTCAGCCGTTTGTGTAAATAATTAATATCCCCAAATATCTACTTCAGCTGCTGAAGCAAATCCATTCTGTCCATTCGTTACTTCTACCTTCATATATTTTGCAGTAACTGGGGCGAATGTTGCCGTTTTCTTATTGCTATTATTTTCCCATGTTCCTGATGATACTTTGTTATATTTAACACCATCAACACTCGTATAAATATTGTATCCTAAAATACGGCCATTCTCTGACCCATCTTGTCGTGGAAGATAGTCCACTTTTGAAATTGTTTGATTTTTATCAAGTTCCAATGTTAAATTGTACGGATATTGATTTGGTGTCCAACTGCTGTGCCAAAATGTATCTGTTTTCCCATCAATTGCCTTACTAGCTGACCCACTTGTTTCCTCACTATTTGCACTTGCTTTCATCGTATTTTTAGGCAAGACGTATGGTTTCACAGATGGAGCATCAGTTAGAATATCTACTTCAGCTGCTGTGGCAAATCCATTCTGTCCATTTGTTACTTCTACTTTTACATATTTTGCAGTAACAGGATCAAATGTTGCATTTTTCTTATCACTATTATTTCCCCATGTTCCTGATGATATTTTGTCATACTTAACGCCATCAACACTCGTATAAATATTGTAAGTTAAAATACGGCCATTTTCTGACCCATCTTGCCTTGGAAGATATGCCAATTGTGAAATGGTACGTGTATCACCAAGTTCTAGTGTTAAATTGTATGGATATTGGTTTGGTGTCCAACTACTATGCCAAAATGTATCTTTTTTTCCATCTATCGCTTTACTAGCTGAACCCGTTGATTCTTCACTATTTGCACTTGCCTTCATTATTTTTTTAGACAATACAGCAAGTGGTTTTACAGGGTTAGCATCCGTCGCTTCCCATATAGGTGCAATTAGTATTGGGTTATTTAAAGCTTCTACTTTTTGTCTCGTTTCTTGGGTTGCCTTCAATCCCCACTGATCAAAAAACGGTAGTAAATTTTGCTTTGCTATTTTCGATGTATTGTAAATAAATTCCTGTATTTTATCTTCGTCTGTTTTGGGAAGTTGATCCTCTGGTGTCTCACGATATAATTTGTGGAGATTTGGATAAAAATCATCCCCATATGCCAAATGAAGCTGCCAAAGCATAACAAGTTTTACAAACAGATCGTCAATATTTTTATATTCTTTATTCGTTTGTTTTAAATACGCAAAAGCTCTATTATAATCTCCCGCTGTATCTAAACGTGTTGGTATATTTGGGTATATCTTCTTGAATGCAGCTAAAGAATATAGATTATTAGTTACTTCACCCATACCTCTTAAATCATTCCACGTCCATGGATATTGTTGTCGTGCATGTCCCGCTTCATGCATTTGTCCCCATCCAAACTCATTGACATTTAAAGTGCTTTTGATAGCTTCACCAGCAGTCGTAAAGACGGCTCCATCCCAACTTGCATACATGCCCCAACTTTGTTCGTTAGGATTTTCTACAAAGGCCCAAATACGACGAGTTGAACGATGTAAAGGATTAGGATCTGTTTCAGATAGTCCTGCTATCTTGTCCTGCGCTCGAATCATTTCATCATATTTATTTAATAGTGGCACAGGATCTTGATTTACAATATATTTATTGGCACTATCACGAGTTACAGTTAGTACTGCTCGTTCTGATTTCAATTGTACCGCATGTGCATTTGGATAGTTGTTCATCATGGCAACCCAGTCTTCTTTCGTGTGTTTCCCTAATTGAAAGAAAGGAATAGGACTACCGCCTTGCGTTACCTGCACCTTAACTGTTCCTGTACTTTGAAAATTATCTAACCCTAATACACCGCCGTTTGGTGAAGAGATAGTATTAGAGCCAGGAGAAAGATCAATTTCTTTTCCCCATTCTTTATCATATTGATGTGTCCCAATAATGGCTCTAATCTTTTGCGTTCCTGATACTGTAATAGTAACCTGTTCATTAGGTTTCACATAAATGCCTGTTGGCATATAATTTTTTTGCTCATCTCTTTTTTCTCTTTTTGCTTCATCCCAAAAACTGCCTGTACCTGGGAGGTCAAACTCTCTTTGTTCAAATTGAGTTGCATTTTGTGCAGTTTCAGCATGTACATCTAAATTGCTTGTCATAATAGGTGTAAATAACATAGTTGTCAAAATAGCGGATGTCGCAAGCACCTTTATTGGCTTTTGTAACCTGCCATTCTTTCTTTTATTCATATAAATCAATCCTTTCTTATTCCCGTTTTTTTAAATAAATATTTTAGATGAATTAAGATATCACCTGTATAAAATATACATTTTTTAGTAAAAAGTGGGTATTGAGAAAAAATAATTTACTTTAAGGGCTTTTTAATGGGGGAATAATTTGATTTTGACTATGAACTGTAAAGAAAAAACGTCTTCTATTCTAATAATCTAGCTTGTTTAAAAGTAATAATGATTTTTACACTTGGAGGGAGTTAGTATTCTTAAGTTGGTAGATATGCGGTACCGCCACATAACCATCAAATTGAGATATCAGTTGTTTCAAAACGAGCCGAACTTACATAAATAACTATCAAGAGATAAAAATTTAATTTTGGGGGTACTGCAAAATATTAGCTTGATGGGCATGCGGCTGAACCCCAATATAGCTTTTCCTTTCAGATGCTACATGCAATTGGGTGTCTTCTTGAACTGGTCTAGCGATTGACCTTATAGTACGATAGGGCGCGTTAATCGAGGATGAAGGCTAACGACTCTGAGGTTTTTTAAATATCCCTAATAAAAAATTGGATGTAAATATCAAATGGCTAAGTAAAGCCTTTTTAGAAACAAGCACCAAATCAAGCGCATATTTTCACTCACACAGGTAACATTAGTACTTGTACGATCCAAACACATCCCTTAGGAGGTTTTCATCATGGGCTTTTTTGATTTATTTAACGAAGAAGGAACTCGAAAGGAAACTCGAAAAAAGGTACGTGAAGTAGATCGCACTGCCGATACAGAATTTGCAGCAGAAGACGTACATCTTGATCTTCGTGCTGAAGAATTGGAGATCGACAAACACCGTGTGGAGACTGGTGATGTGACGCTTCATAAGGACATTGTTGAGGAAGAACAATCAGTGAATGTCCCTGTTTTACATGATCAAGTCGTTATTGAACAAAGAGCCGTTGATCACGAACCAACAGATGAACCAATTACAGAAGAAGAAACGATTCACATTCCAGTAACTGCTGAAAAAATTGATGTAGAAAAGCATACGGTCGTCACTGGTGAAGTCTCTGCTCATAAACGTTCGGTTCAGGAAACAGAACAAGTACGCGACGTACTTCGTAAAGAAGTTGCAGATGTTGAATCGCATGGTAATACAGATATTATCAAAGAGGACTAATTGTGCCTACCTACTTAACTTCTAGTTAAGTAGGTTTCTTTCCATTCATATATAAAAAAGAACTTCAGGAGGTCCTATGGGAAAGTATATTACTATTGGTGCGATAATCGGTTGGGTAACAGGTTTTACAATCGTAACGGGACTCGTTATAGGAGCAATCGTAGGCGGCATTAGTTATACAATGAATTCGAGAAGGAACATCGACAAACCGACTAAAAAAACAAATGAAATTAAAGAAAAAACGCTTCAATTACGAGAAGAGCAGCTGGAAATAAAAAAAAAACGAGTACAAACGGGGGAGGTAAAGGTTCATAAAGAAGTCGTCGAAGAACAGAAAACATTCACTGTTCCTATTAAGCGTGAAGTATTAGTAATAGAAGCAGGAAATGAGGAGGAACTTCGAATTCCTCTGAAAGAAGAAGAAATTGAAATAAACAAACACCCCGTGCAAGTAAATAAAGTATTGGTTACAAAACGTCAAATAGAAGAAATAAAACAAATAAAGGAAAAGCTGAAAAAAGAAACAGCACAAGTTTACGTTACAGGTGATGATGCGGATGTCATAAAAAAGCCGCCTTCTGTAACAAAGGACTAAACCATTTCCCGCTTTATTCGGGTAGGATAGGTGAAGGCGCTAACCAACCCCTGCTCCTTTTACGTAACCTTCGAGACCATCTTCGCCTCCAACAATCAACAGCGCTGCATTGATAACACTATTGCAGTCAACTGCATAACAATCGAATGAGGAGGTAACTCATGGTTGTGGCACGGCAAGAATTCGTTCTTTTTTGAGCCACTCAAATAAAAATGATGAATTAACAATGATTAACATCAAGAAAAAGTGTCGTATAACTCGATTAAATGAATTTAGCGTTAAAAAATCTCAGCAAATATCATTTAAATTGGTGGTTTTCTCAATTTATTCTTGAATGGCTCCAAAAAGTAAGAATTCTTGCCGTTCCCCATATATGACGAAACATCTAAAACGTTTTGGCGATTATGTGATTGATTTAAAAAACATTCCACAACCAATAGAAGAGAATATACCTGTATAAAAAATAAATGAGTCATATCATGGAAATAAAATCCAGTCTATGACCCATTTTTACACGTTATCTTAACTAAGAAAATTAAAAAACGAATTTAAAAGGGCCCTTACGTTGAATACATGTACTCAACGTAAGGGCGGATTATGTAAAATGACAATAAAGTTATTTAATTTTTGATGTGAAATACTTCACTGCACTTAAAAATACAACAATAAAGTCGTTTAAATCTAAGTGTTATTGCACAATCGCGCCCTTTAATTGAAAAGACATCTGTTATTTCACCCAATTATAATAAACAAAAGATAAGATTTGTCCATTCATACTAAATTCTTCATCACTTGTTGCTATATACTTAAAGTCGTTTTTTTCCAAGACTTTTTGGGAAGCTATGTTATTCACAGTAGTCTTCGCCGAAATCTGTTTTATTCCTAGCTTACTTGTGGCTTCTAATAAGAGTTTCAATGCTATTTTAGCAATCCCTTTTCCGATATATGCTTTTCCCACTCTATAACCAATATGACCTAAACCTTGGGATTTTTCAATATCTACTAAGTTCATTCTTCCAAGAATTAAACCATCTTTACTCTTAATTAAATAATAATATGATAACCCTTGAGATTGTTCATCCAACAGGGCTTTATTCCTTTTTTTGAATGTCTCGAAGTTATAGTAATCATCCCCGCGACTCGGTACCATTTCCTCAAAATAAGTTCTGTTCTCAAGCTCAAATTCAAATAATTTTTCAAAATCTACGTCATGTAATTTCTTAATTGTAATATCCATCATCATTACCACCAATTCAATGTTATTTTTTACGTAATAGCTAAATACAAAGAATATTTCCGCAATAAACCTACTATTTAGCCTAATACTATTTATTGCAAGCATCTGTTATTTCCACAAGGAGTTATTCCATTATTTGGCCCTTTAACGGAATAACATGACTGGCGTTTTTAAACATTTTTATTGTAAATGTAACGATTTTATTGTTACTCAACAGATTATCCTTCATAAATCTTACCTCGCAGGTGCATCAGTTCTTTTTTTAACCTTTTATTTTCATCTTCCAATTGTTTGATACGTTTGTTTCTAGCGGCAAGCAATATGTCTTTATTCGTATCTGTTATTTCATATTTAACTTGTTTAGGAGAAGGTAATCTCTTTTGCTGCTCACGAAGTTTATCTATACGCTCACGAATATCTAGATGATTATATAGATACGATTTTGACACTCCAGCTGTTATTGAAACACTGTTAAAGTTAATTTTCTCTTTATTTTTTATTAATATTTGAATTGCTTGATCGACTTTACTTAAGGTTAACTCACTTTTGAGTTTAGCGTAATTTTTAATACCTTCGGTATTTTTATAGTTATTTGTGTTCATGTTCACTGAAGTCCTCCCGGCTATATTCCCGTCCCTTTTTTCCTGCTTTATGATGAATTTTACCTTGTTTTAAAATTTCATAAATTGGTTTTAAACGGTCTAATTTCTCCTGATTCTTTTCTATCCATACAGGACGATTTATAGCTTTTCCACGTTCTATAACAGCCTCTGTATCTCTTATTTGACGTTCATACTCTTCCGTGAATTCCGGGGTTGTACATAAATTACGACAAGATAAACATGGATCGGATTGCGTAGGGCAGGGTTGTTTAATTGGTTTTGTACAATAACCAAGTGGCATGCGAACTGCATCTAAATTCGAACGAATATATTCCCATTCAATCATATCTTCATTTTCAATATCCGAAGGATGTATTTTTACCGGTTTACCAGAATCATTTATTCGGAATAGTCCTTTTGCTGTTGCGTCTTCCCATGATTTTCTCAGTGTCGTATCTAATATTTTCGCATAAGTAAGAGTCATTTCCGGTGAAGCATGAGCTAGCCACTTTTGAACATGTAATATATTCATCCCATTATTAATTAGTTCAACTCCTTTGGTATGCCTAAAAGCGTGGCTTTTAAAATGGAATACGTTCCCTTTATCATCGAGAATATTTTTTGTTTTGGCAAGACGATTTAAACTATCTTGAATTCTACGTGATTCTGGCGGGCGACCTTTTCGTCTACCAGAAAGTTGAACAAATAAGAATTTTTTTGAATTATTGTTCATGTCGCTTTTTTTCTTTATACACTCTACTACTGTTTGTACAATAGCTGCTACATCATCCGTAATAGGTACACGATGGTTTAACACTTGTGTTTTCATAATATCACCACACAAATACCATCCCTGTGCCGTTTGTTCTAAACAAGTATCATAATGAAGGTTGAGAATATCAGAAATACGCCAACCAGTCGCTCGAAGTAATATCACTACGGGAATATATTCTTTAGGAGTAAGATGTTCTAAATGGGTTTCTAATTGTTGAAGGATTCCCTCCGGGATATATTTAATATTGTTTTCAGTGCGATTTGAAAGGCGGGGGAGATCTTCCTTAAATAATAGTAATGATATTGGTATTTCGGTAGATTCTGCATATTGGAATTTTTCTGTAGTTTCCAAAAAAACTCGTAGAGTTATTAGATAATTCCGTTGTGCTTTTGGGTGTTGTTCTTGGTCTATCTTCTGCCATTCTAGGTAATTTTCCATATCTTTGCGAGATAGTAATGATAGATTATTCCAGCTTGGATATTTTTCATATATATAATTTAAAAAAAGACTGATAGAACGAATATCAAGGCAACACTGTCCGTGAGATACATACTGAATTCGAAACTTGATATAGCGTTTAACCATGTTACGAAACGGACTTGGAACACCTTTAAAATTTAATAGATAATGTGCTTCATGTTCAACCACTTTTGATTTTGCTATTTTCCTGATATCCCAAATGTCTTTTTCAAAATTATCACGTTCATCATAGAAATCTTTATAAAATAGATAAATCACTTTTAGGAAGGTTTCATACTTGGTAAGTGAGCCATCTCTTCGAATTTTCAATCCTTTTTTAACTAACATAGAACGAAGTTGAATCATTGCTTTGTTTAAATCTACATCAATGATACTATTTATGTAGGGATAATATTGATTTAATAAATCTGCAACATGTTTGAATGATGCTGCATATCGTCTAATCACTGTCTGATATAAACGTACATCATCAACTTTTAAACGATTTAAAATAAAAAACTTTATTTCATCTTTAATCTTGGATTCAAAACAAGAAAAATCAATTTTTTTATATGTCCGATCCCAGACTGTTTTTCGAAATTCATCAAAGACTGGATGGTAGGCACTCCATATATCATTTTCCCAATAGCCTTTTAAGAAATCGTTGATTTCTTGTTGCTTTTCCTTTACGATTGTTAATTTTATCGTACTCATTTCTAACTATCTCCTTTCTGAGAATTTATCTTCATTCGTTCTTTTGTACGTTCCCAATCCTTTCGTAGATCATCATCACTTGGATGAACATACATTTGGAGTGTGGTTTGAATATGAGCATGTCCCGCGCGTTTCATCAAATGTTCATCTTTCCATCCAGATTTTCGTAATTCAGTCAGTGAAGTATGACGAAGCATATGAGGTGTTACATGAATACCTGTTTTCTGTTTTAATCGATTAAATAAAGACACAACGTCTGTATATTCTAAAGGACGGTGCTTATTTTCTCCTGATAACTTAATAAAAACGTGGTTGGTATCTACTTCATCTGTATGTATTTCAGCTATATATTCAAAATAAAGATCCATTAATTCTTCAGATACATCAATTATTCTTGGACTATATACGGTTTTAATTTCCGCAAAATTTTCAAGTTCTCCACGATCACAAATATGAATCTTTCTTGCATCAACTTGAAAATCCTCAAGCCATAGGGAAAGAGCTTCACCGATTCGCATAGAACTTTCCCATAATAATTGGATAAGAAAGTGATCACGTATATTTGAACAGGAGTAAATTAGTTTTGCAACTTGTTCTTTAGAAATAACCTTCGGTTTTTCTTTTGGTACTTTAGCTTTGAGAATGTTAGCTGTAAATTTTTTATCTTTGTTAATATGATATAAGAAGTCTTTAAAATTCCTACGCGAACCGGTCATTTGTTTTTTTAATCGTTCTGATAGTTGAATAGAATAATCCTCATGACGCATTAAATAGTCGTAAAATCCTATTACAGTAGCTAAAACAACATTAATTGTTCTTGGCTTTCTTGATGGGGTAGAAATGGAAATAGATATTATTTTATTGTTTCCATATGGGTTTTGTAGCCACCCCATAAAAGATGCCATCTGATCAATACCAATCTCACGGTAATCCGATTTTTCTTGCTCTAGAAATTCAAAAAATAATTTCAGGTGAAAGCAATAAGACCGTAAGGTATTTCGTGCAGCATTACTATTATCTTTGAATCGTAAATACTGAAGAACAGGCTGAATAGGCTCTCCATTTTTATCTACTAGCATATAGCGTATCTTTCCGTTCGACAAAATGACTTCTTCTACTCTCATAGTAGGCCTCCTCCCGACACTACAACAATTAATAATGTTCTTATAATCATTAGCTGTATCCAGTGAAATTCATTAATACCACGTCCTTACCTTAAAATACTTTAAATACTTTGAAAAATCAATATAGTTATTCTTTATTTAAAGATAAATAAAAACCATAAACCTTACTTAAAGAACTATAAGGACTATGGTTTTATTTAGTATAGTTAATACACGTATCTCGGCTGAACCCCATCGCCATCAAGTTAAGAAAAGCAAATACCCCAAAACGAAAAAATGAGCTTTTTTGTTACAAGTTAGTACAAAATTTCGTTCTGGGGGTACTATAAAATTTTAGCTTGATGGGCATGTGGTGCTACACCCTTTAATACTATTTAGCAGTTAAATCATAGTATAAATATAAAAATAAGGAAACTGGTGATTTTGGCAATTGAGATTTAAGGTAGAATTATATATATATAAGAATCTATATATGCAAAATTGCATTTAAAATCTTCTATATTGATGTTATACTAAGATTAATCGAGAAGCATCTAATTAATTATGATTAATCACTACATTTTCTTAAATAGCATGTCAACGTATAAAAAGACACTTTAAGTAGTGTCTTTTTATACGTTTTGACCCCTAATACTAGGGTAGAACTAACACATAGTTATAAACTGTATAGAATCCCCTATTGTATGTTGTTTGCTTTTTTTATTATTATTCTGGTACGTGAAATTATAATGATTTTGTTTGTTTTTTTGTCACTTGTAAAAATTAATATAGCATTCTATATGGATTATATGGTAATATATAAGTAGAAAATTTGTTACCATTGTTTATACTCTATTGTACGTAGCGTGAAGGACAAACCTTACGCCCAGTTAACTCGGGCGAGGTTTGTCCTTTTTTTTATTTTAAGGAGGAATTTACTATGAAAAAAATGTATAAAATCGGAGCAGTTTTAACAACCTTATGTGTTGCTTGTATCGCGATCTTTACTTTAACTAAGAATGAATCAGTCAAAACAGAAACTGTAACACCAGAAAAAGCAATTGTATCTGCTGCAGATGCAGAAAGAGCACCAAAAAATATAAAAGATATTTCAAAAAAAGAATTAAAGCAAAAAATAGAATCCCATGAAGAGTTTATTGCATATTACTACCAACCAACCTGTCATTATTGCAAAAAAGCTGCACCGGATATCAATAGCATGTCAAAAAATCATGATAGAACCATCTATCGTATTGATATTTCTACACCAGAAAATCAAAGTGCATTTCAAGAGTTTAATATTCCTGGTACTCCAGTTGTTGTAGCCTATAACAGAGGAGAAGAGGTTGAACGCCTTGAAGGAGCAGTGTCAGCTGCTACATATGATGGATTCTTTGCGAGACGTAATTCGAGCGCTAGTTAATATAGTGCTCGTTTTTCTTTGTAAGAAAGGAGAATTTACATGCAACAAAACGCCCGTATTTATTCTTTAGACATAATAAGGGGTATGGCCATACTATGTATCCTATTTGCTAATCTACCTACTATGACGGGACTAGATCCCTTTAATCAAGCAGGTTACTCTGGTACAGATAAAGTGATTCGTTTTTTAGTAGATTTGTTTATACAATCAAAGTTCTATACTATTTTTGCTTTCTTATTTGGAGTAGGATTTTACATCTTTATAAAAAATGCAGAAGCAAAAGGATATCCTATGTATCGGCTATTTAGCCGCAGACTTTGTATCTTACTACTCTTCGGTTTACTCCACTTCATCTTCCTATGGTATGGAGATATTCTACATGCGTATGCTTTAGCCGGCTTTATCCTATTGTTCTTTTATAAGCGATCTACTAAGTTTATTTTTATAGCCGGTTGCTGTTTTCTACTTGCTAGTTATATACTACGTGTTCTTTTAATGCTACAAGCAAGCCCTTCTATTCCTGAAGAAGTACCAAATTACTATCAATATATGTTTACAGGCAACACCGCTAATCACACAGTGAATCTATTTATGCATTATTTACATCAAGTAAAAGCACGTTTCTTCTTTCTTATGACAGTGGAATTTCAGCAACTTCTAATAGGGATTCCGGAATATATAGGCTTATTTTTAATAGGATTATGGGCTGGAAAGAATAATATTTTTAGACGCGTATCGGAATTCAGAGAGGAAATTCAAGTTTTACAGTGGAGTTCGCTATGTATTGCATGCCTTCTCTCCCTCCCTATCATCTATTATTTTATAGAAACTGATGTTTATTACGCTAGCCATATCCAATTATGGATTCTTTTTGGGGGGAAAACGCTAGCTATATTCTATATTTGTTCCCTACTTTTAATTTGCGAGAAGAAAGGAAATGTAAAGTGGCTGCACCCCTTTATGAACGTAGGCAAATATGCTTTAACTAATTACATCACCCAAAGCATACTAACACTTGTCATTCTTTCGTGGTACTTTAAAGATATCTCACACGTATATTACTGGCAACTATGTATCTTCGGCCTTTTTATTAGCTTCGTACAAATTATATTCAGCAAGATTTGGAGTAAACACTTCCGCTATGGTCCTATTGAATGGGTATGGAGAAAAGGAATTTACAAGGGATAACCTATTTTTACTAATTAGATGCCATTAACTGAAAAATATGATAAAATATTATATGAAAGATTAAGGATATATTTGTGGTTTTAAAATGATGTTATTAAAATTAAAGTGGTTCAAGTCAGAGGAAGACACCTTAGGGTGTCTTTTCTTTATAGAATTTATGATTTACCCGTATAACGAATTGTAAGTGCGAATCCGCTGCTGTTTTATTCTGTAAAAGAAAAAAGCAGTTAAATTCCCATGGATATCTATCTTTTAGTTAATTACATACACCATTCCGTGATATAATTACATCTATATATATTGTTTAAAGGGTGATAATAATGAATTCATACAAAAATAAGCAAAAAACAGTACCCCTTATAATAGCTTCATTTGTCTTTTTCAGTTTTGTAGTAACTGGTATATACAATTTTGCACAACCAAATTTCTTTTACGTAAATTTAGGAGGTTTAGTCCTCAACAGTTTCATGTTATTTGTAGCAGCTAAAGCATTAATGAAACAAATTAAAAACTAAGTATATACAACGATAAAATAAATTTAAGCTTATTTGAGGTATCGCCACATCACGATCAAGCTAATAAAATTGACTTGGAGGATTCAACATGAATAATCTAAAAAACTTCTTAAACGAGAATCTTTTCATTAAATATTCTCTATATATAATATTAGGAGCTGGACTAGTAAAAACAGGTTATGAATTTGGCTATTTCATTACAAACTTCACGTTATAAAACAATAAGTGGTGTTAATTAAAATAACACCACTTACTAGTAGTCAGTAGATATAGTAATCTAACAAAATCCCCCATTAAAAATTGCTACATTATAGAACTTGAAACATAACAACAATTAAGTTCATACTAGCATGAACAAGAAATGATACTAGTAACCTATTGGTACGCACATATACTACAGCAAGTATAAGTCCGATTAGAAAGTATCCAAATATAAATGGAAAATCAAAATGCATAATAGAAAAGAAAAATGAACTTATTAGTATACTCCAGGTTTGTTTAAACTTTCGAGTTAAAATATTTATGGCCGCATAACGAAAAACAAACTCTTCTACTAAAGGTGCAAGAATTACAATTGAAATAAGAGCCACAGGAGATATAGTTGCAGCAGCGACTGTACTAGACGTATTTTCTGATTGCGTAGTTAGCTGGAATACACTCTTATCTAACATACTACCAACCATCTGCGCAAGAAATACTAATATAATCCCAATTAAAATCCATACCAATGAATTTCTTGATAATTTAATCGATAACCTTGGATCATTCATCATTTCTTTAATATATATAAGAAAAATGATTATCAACGTAAGTGAATATCCAATTAGTTCCCAATGCACAAGCAGTTGTTGGATTGCCTGCTGCTGGTTTCCCTTAATATCATACCAGCCTGTCTTCGCTAGCAATTGCACTCCTATAATTCCAACAAATTGAGTCATTATAAAATAAATGAGTATGATATAACCTGATTTATGTATATTACTATTATTCATGTTATTATATTCGCCTTTCATTTTTATTATAATATATAATTTTATTGATTACATATTTCCAATAAATCATAAATTGTAGCATCTACATGCTATATTACAAAAATCTTTTTATTAGAGTAACTACTACGTTTACTTAAACTATGGACTTCAATAGAAGGGAAAAATTTAATTTAGTAATTATTCTTGGATGCAATCTGGCTTTCCATCTTGATTTAAAACCGGTGTAATCATAGGCCCACTTGCTGCATCAGTATGCATATACTGACAACCCATCTTTTTATCTTTAAAAATAGTTATTTCTCCGCTTGGTCCTTTTCCTACACTGTCCTTCCCGATAACCTCTAATCTACCTAATGAAGCACCCACGCCTGAGTCTCCACACTCGCCTAATATTATAGCTCCAAATAATGCGACTCCAATTAACTTTTTCATAAATAAATCCTCCTAGCTTTTCAATTGAACATATTGGCAAAAACATGACTGTAGTGAAGCGTATATTACGCCTTTATAACTAAACTTTTATTCAAACATTTTAGAAGTTACTTCTATTCTAATTGTAATTCTCCATTTAAATCGGCATTCAAAAAGCATTTAACACTTTGTTTTGGTAAAGATAGCATTCTGATTCCTCCTATATTATTTCTATAATTTCTATATAGGGATTATATGTTTTTATACTCAAAATACATTCACCTACTACTAAATTCAAGCTGCTTGCAGGTGCTTTAAACCTATCTCTAACGCGCCTGTTCCACCAAAACCTTGATTAAATAAAAGCGGGACATCATACTTCTTTGCGTATTCTTTTGCTACATCAATAGACACATGACCACATGCACCTTTCTGCACTACAATGACATCACATTTTTTAATGACACTACGAAACGTCTTCTTTACGCCACCATGATTCTTTCCGTCATGAAAAATCACCTGACAATCTCTTTTTTTCGCTAGTTTTTCTAACGTCCTACCATTTGATCCACCTAATACTAGAATTGTATTCATTCCCACTCACTCTCCTTATTTTTCTGTTTTGTATATGTACTTGGCGATGTTAGCAGTACAAGGGTACAAACTACAATATTCATTAACACTACGGCTACTACAATTAATATGGCAAAGACCGGCAACAACATAAAAATAAAAGCACTTACGACCAAGCATACAAAGATGAACCCATTACTCATGTCTTCATAACCGTCTAACCCTTGCACTATATTTAAACTATGCATCCAAACCGTGATAGCATCCCAATGTTCTACTAATAGATATCCTCCACCCAAAAACAAAGCCCATCCGAATAATGTCCCTAAAAATCCTGCTCCCCTTCCAGAAGAATATCCCGCAAAAAAGTTTGCTGCTGTTCCAAATAACATTCTCATTTTTTCTTTCCTCCATATCTATTTCAAATCAGTTATATATATAGATTTCATTTAGCTATCGTTTTATTATATCGGAAAATTATGAATATTCAATGAATATTTTTAGGGTACTCTTTATTTTTTTAGAAAGGGTTGTGTTTTTTCTTCCACAACCCTCATTTTCCACCTAATCCACTGGTACTTCTTCTTGCCCGTGCGGAATTTGTTCAATTGGTGTTACAATTTGTGCATATTGATTGACTTGCACTTTAAATTGACGTGGTTCAAGGAAATTCACTTGTTGAATTTGAACTTCAATGTGGTACGTATCTACTTTTTTTCCGCGTTCTATTTTTGTAATACGAGCATTATAGAATTTATCTCCATGCAGGAAATATCGTTGTACAGCTTCTGTAGCAAGCATGCGCTCATTACTTGTCATTTTCATTGGCTCAATACCAAATCCAGCTTTTGTAAACAAATACGGTACATCATAACTACTGGAAGATATTTTTCGTAGTAAGTCTTCTACTGTTCTTGTTTTCGCGATATATTCCTCTTCTTTTGTATCAAATCCCTTTGGCTTATCTCCAAGCATCTCTATTTCATCTTGATTTACTTGTTCTTCCTCTTGTACTTGTGATTTCATCATGTAACGATGAATGGTATTATAGGTAGCTACACCTAGCACTAAAACTATGACCCCCAATACCACCAAGTACTTACGAGGCATATTGGACAAAATATTGATTACTTTCTTCATCTTCTCTCATCCTTTATCAGTCTATAACATTACGAATTTGAGTCATATGTTGTCCTCTTGCCGTATAGTTTAGACCTGTAATTTGTACACCCTTATCATCACCAATATGAATCATTTTCTGGTTCCCCATATAAATTGCAACGTGTCCTGGGTTTTCATAGAAGATGAGGTCTCCTGGTTGTGCATGATTGATGTCTGGTACTTGTTTACCTTGTCCAACTTGAGCACCTGTCCACTCTCCAAGTTGCACACCTATACTTGTTCTAAAGACATACTGCGTAAATCCTGAGCAATCTGAAGTGCCACCCGGTGGATTACGATCCCCTAATACATATCTCACTTTTCCTTGACCAAGCCATTTTTTTGCTTCTGCTAATACTTTTTGTCGTTTGTCATTCATCATAATAGGTGAACCACCAGATGATAGTCCTGGATTATCATTTTTCTTAAAGAATTTCATTGGATCCGTTGGTTGGTCGTTAATACGAATTTGGAAATCTAAATGAACAGCATAACCAGCCATATTAAGGAAACCAGTATCTCTATCATAGTTAGAACCGCCCATCTCTCCAATGATTTGTCCTTTCGTCACCAAGGTTCCTGGTGCAACTGATATTTTACTCAAATGTAAGTAACGGGATACAATACCATTTCCATGTTCTACATAGACACCTAGACCACCACCATTTACATTTCCTGTTTGGGCTGTTACAATACCCGCTTCCATTGACCATACGGGGTCTCCAGCTTTTCCAGCGGTCATGGCCCCAATATCCACTGCATTATGTTGCTTTCCACCACGAACCGCATCAAATGTATCTGTAATGCGTCCTGATTTCGTTGGCCATTTCCAACCTTTATCAGACACCCATTCTCCATCTCCAGACGCTACACAACCTAAATCTTTGTAAAATTTCAAAACTTTGGTAACGTAGGTATAATCCCCATAACACGCTCCAACTTTGGTTCGGAAGTTATTAGGATCAGAACAACCACCCGGATTTAAATGTGCCTTACTTCTTGAGAATTCAATGGCTGTTTCCTCTGAATAACCACCTTTTGCTAATGCATAGCTAATAAAACCACTCCCAAATAGTGATAGGTAAGGTTTTGACATCATCTCCACCTTTTCCCCCACTTCACACCGTACGTGAGACTTTCACCTCATACGGCGCTCCATCTAATTCAATTGACCAACTTTTGTATTGAAGAAAAGATAGGATGTCGACGCGCTGATATTCTCAGCTTGTCAAACATCACTTTCTTATCTTCAATAATGTCGTACTTATTTAAGATTGATTTTGCCTTATCTGAATCATCGCTATGAATTGCTAAGTGTATATCTTCTAGTACAATTACCAGATTCTCATAATTGTCCTGTCCCCCAAATTCCAACGGAATTTTATGATGACAGTGCCAACCTACTAATCCAACTTCTTGTTTCGTAATGGCACATTTTCCATACTGTGCAATAAACTTTGCAATTCTGTTATCGTTGTATTCTACTGTTCGATGCTTCATATAAAAACGCTGTACATGTCGGAGTGTCTCCCTATCTACGGCTTTTAGCGTATCATGTATTTTCTCTCTACCTTCTTTTGTATAATTTGAGATAGACTGAGTAAAATTTCTAGCCGGTTTGTGCTTCTGCGCATGGATAGGTAGTAATACGATGTCTTTGATTTTATACAATTTAGGATTGTATCGTTTATATCTTTTCTTTAATACAGTCGACATGTCACTCTTAGTGGCTTTTTTCCAATCTCGCCTCAGTCGATTATAGAGTGTTCTTATGAGATGGCAACTCATGTGATCTAGATCGTGATTTATATGTGTGGCGGCTGAATAATAATTTTGTATTCCCATTACAGTCGTGTTAAATCGCCGTACTGATTCCGGTGTTTGTTCTCTGCTTATATCTTTAACAGCCTTTTTCAGCTTGCTATACGCATGTTTTCTGGATTTCACACACATTCTGCTATGAGCCACATGTTTGTTTCCTTTCTTATTTGCCTTAACTGTAAAGCCTAAAAAGTGACTCGCTTTTTTCCTCAAATTTATAATCTTTGATTTTTCAAGGCTAATATCCAGATGTAGGCGTGTTCTAAGAAAGTCTTTTGTTGCTTCAAACATTTTTAAAGCCGTTACATAATCACGACATAATATTTTTGCATCGTCTGCATATCGAATTAAGAAACATTCCTTTAATTTGCTTTTCTTTAGCGCTCGATATTTTTCACTATTTCCCTTATATGGATGTGAGGTCTTTATCGTTTCCCATTGGTTACTTACCCACCAATCTAATTCGTTGAGTACGATATTAGATAGAAGCGGACTTAGTATTCCTCCTTGCGGAGTACCTTTTTGAGGAACACCCTCATTTACAATTTCTGCTTTCAGTAGTCTTGAAATGATAGAAAGTAATTTCTTATCTCGTATACCTATCGTCCACAATTGCTTTAGAAGTTTTCTATGATGCACATTGTCAAAGAAACCTTTAATGTCTATATCCACACAGTAGTGAAATCCGTTTCCTTTTCTATTCACTAAAGATTTCATTCTCGCTAGTGCATGATGTGTACTTCGGTTAGGGCGAAAACCGTAACTATGGTTATGAAATTTCGCTTCACATATTGGTTCCAATATTTGCAATACACATTGCTGAAATAATCTGTCCCATATGGTTGGTATCCCTAAAGGTCTACGGTCTCCATTTGGTTTTGGTATAAATACGCGTCTTACAGATTGTGGTTCATACCAACCAAACATCGTTCTTACTTTTTCTATCACTTCATCCGTTGAAAGCATTTTAATATCATTAATTGTCATTCCATCTGTTCCAGCTGTAAGACTTCCCATATTTCTTTTTATATTTCGATATGCTAAACGTATGTTTTCATCCATCTTCATAAGCTCTATTAATTTATAAAAGTTGTTACCGTTTTGACTTTGCTGATACAAGTCATCTAGTGTAGACTGCATATCATAATATTCAGCGTGTCTAAGCTTTTCAGTTTTCTTTATAAGTCGGATCTCCTTTCAGAGTTTACCTTTTTTAGTCTCACAAGAACCTTATAATTCGACTGCGTAGCTTTTTGAAACGGTTGGTCAATCTTTCATCAGACTAACGGCTATCCCTCTGCAATGTTTCCATTGCTTCACCGGTACTATGCCATCACTCTCACCACCATAAATGAAGGTTATACGTTTGCTAATCTCACAAACACCTTCCCTTCAAACACTTCCTCGAAGATAAGTTCTCCATGTTGGTGGCTTTCCACGTTCCATTATTTCTATCTATGCATAACACTTTTAGGGTTCTCCTTTAAGCCTACTGACTTGATGTCGCCTATAACGACATATGGACTTTCATAACAACTATTTTTACTCATCCACATCAGCACCACGCTCGTGGCACACACATTTCTATGTGTCATCGTTCTAGACCCGTACATTCGAAGATTCGTCAGATTCTGCCTACCCGTTGGTTTTGTTGAATCCATTCTACCCATGAGTGCTTTTTAGACTCCCGGCCTATAGGCTACACCATCCACCGCTGGACAGTTTTCGTAGTATCGAGATACTTTAACGGTAGCTCTCAGCCGACTTCACCGAGCTTCACACAACTACAGGCTTATCTTTTGTATGCTGCATGTCGGAGTATCAGAGGAAGCCCTTCAAGGCGTTACCCTATCATTTGACTTCTCGAAATAATAGTTCTGCTGAATATTGAATCAGCGCCTAACCTTTTCAGTTAGGAACGTGTCGCACAATTATATGACTGTAAGGCGAGAGCGACGTCACCATTCGCTTGCCCTAGCACATCTTTAAATTCCTGTACTCCTGCTTCAATAGAAATATTCGGATCTGTAATACACCCCATTCGAGCATTTCCTTTTACACCTATACAAGATGGACTCAAGTCTCCATAATGACCCTCTGATGATTGCATTGGGTCATTACCTGCTCCAGCTGATTCCTGCATCATTTGAGCTGCCAGAATACCAACATATTGAGCAACACCATGTTTTTCTGCCATCTCTTTAATTTTGGGAAGATAACCTGTTACTTTTTCATTGATATTAACAGGCTCTCCACCAGGACTAACAGAACCTACGCACATGCCCCCGATAAATCCACCAGTTGGGGCTAGATGTCCATACATTCCCTCTAACATCCCTGCAGCTAATATCTCACGCGCACGATCTTTTTGACTCTCACTAAATTTTGCAAGTTCCATCGCTTTCTCTAGCCCATGAGAAGAGGTTGTCACCTTTTTACTACCACTAGCATTAATCTCATCTATTTTTTTCTTAAAATCTGTATCTCCTAAAATCTTTTTTACATCTGGTCCGGAGTAACTCTCAGATTTTGTTTTTTGCATCTCCTTTTTCTTTTTTTCACAAGGACCGTTTGGTCCTGCCTCACATACCTCTTTTTCCGTATATTCTTCATATTGGATATCCAAAAAATATGAAATCGCATCATGTGGATCTTTACCGGTGAGATCATTATCATACCGTGCCATGTCAAAAGCAACAATCTCTTTCCAATCCACATTTAGAGCCATTGAAACTTCCATATACTTTTTTACTTGTTCTTCTGTTTTACTTTCATCTTTTGTAAACGGTACAAATGATGCTAAAATGACACACACCACAATAATCAGCGACATAATGATAGCTGCAGGTAATCCAACCGCGGCTAATATTGACCCTACAATTTTAAGTGTTGCCTTTTTTAGCAGTTTGGCAGCAGCTTTCGCTGCCGCCCTTCCTGCTTTTCCTGCCAATTTTGCCATTTTCCCGCGAGCTTGCATCCCTTTTTTCTTGATAAAGTGAGACGCTACATCTTTTAAGGGATTGCTTTTTTTCTGTTCATTTGGATCGTTTGGGTTCTGACTCATAGACTTGTCACACCATACTTTCCATGCTCATTATTTCGTCTTTTTCGCTGTGCTAAACGTGGGTTTGGCGCAAATGGAATCAGATTTTGCGGATCATATTCTGATAAATTCAGGTTTGTCTCTGCACGTACGGTTTCGTCTTGTGTGTGTGTAACCAAAATTTCTTCTCTTGGTTTAATGCTACTATCTTTTACTTCACAATTTCTTTCAATTCTTTGGTTTGTTTGTAAACGTGTATCTCCTTTTCCGAATGGTGAGATACGTGAGATCGTACCATCTGTTGTAGTAGCTACCATATAACTACGGTCTCTTTCTACGACCATTTGTACATTCTTATATCCACCCTGGTCTAAATCGGACATGTAGAAATTCCCATTGTCTACTTTATGATTCACAGTGATTGGCGGTTCGCTCATTACTGGTTTTTGTTGTATTGGTCTTGGATTTTGATTTCCTACCAATTGATTTGGATTTGCATTAATCGAGCGATTTATACTAATTTTCCCACCACTTGAATCTTGTATATATGCTGGAGAAGCTTTCATACCATTTCGGTACTGTGTCAACTGCCCGTCTGCAATATTTAAATCTTGATATACCATTTGTCCGGAACGAATACTGCTATCTCCACTACCATAACGAGATACAACTTGTGTCATCCCACTGGAATCTTTTGCTTCAATCCATGACTTGTTATTCGTCGTAACTAAACGTACAGCCCCTTTGGCAACAGATTGCGTTCCTGTATGGTCTGTTGTCGTTGGTACCATTCTCTGAATCTCCTGAATCTCTTTTGCTTCAGTTTGAACTGCTTTATTGTACGGGTTATATTTACTTACCGTACGTGCAGCTGCTTGGTAAGCACCTGCGCCACCAATCACACCAGCAGCATAGCTTAATCCTTTTGTGACGTTGTAATGGCGTTCTGCCGCGTTACCTCCTAATGAAGTATGAACAGCGGCTGCACTTCCACTTATCGCTTTTTGTACTGCATTCCCTCCTGCCTGCTGAACAGCATCTGACGCATTAAAGTATGCTTTTGAAACATTCTCTAGTGCATTTGTAGGCATAAAATGTTTGACACCTTCCATCACACTCATGCCAACCTTCGTACTTTGCTGTGTCATACGTCCCACAGCTGAAGTGGGGATAGACATTTTGCCAGCACTTTGTGCAATACTTGCTACACCTGCAGACGCATCTGCATACGAACGTTGAATTTCAGCAACGGAAAGATTTCCTGCACTCGCCATACTCGCTTGCGTTTGTGTAGCTGCATACACAGCTTTATTGATTGCACCACCTGCAGCAACACCGTGTGATCTAACTCCTTGAATAGAACTTGTAATCCCAGAGCTTACTTGTTGGCTCACTGTCCCAAGGGTTGCATGACTCTGTAAGCCTTTCGTTAATTGCGAAGCAAAAGCATCCTTATTGATATACGACTGGGCATGTAGACTCTTACCACTCGTATCTTTTGCTTGTACTGGCATCGCTCCAGTTTGTACTGCTGCTTGCTGAGCTACTGCTTTAAATTCATTTCCTTTTTGGTTTAAATGTGTCTGCCAAGCCTGCTCTTTTTGCGGTTGAGACATGGTTGGGGACAAGTTTTTCATAAAGGTTGCTTGTTGTTCTGCCGCATATCCCTGTTTAAAGGATTCCGTAGAAGCTTGGACCAGGTTCCCAACATTACTTACTTGTTTGGCATTCTGGCTTCCATATCCACTTGTCAAACCATGTGTTTTCACGCCATTGACTGCCTTTTGAATGCCTGCAGTACTGGATACACCCATTGCATTTAAGTTTGGATTATTTTGTAACTGTTGTGATAAATGAGAAGCGAAAGCTTTCTTATTCGCATAGCTTGTACCGTCTTTTTGCTGAACAATACCTGCTTGCTCCGCAGCTCTTTGGGCATAATTTTCGAACCCTTGTACTTTGTGACCTACATGCTTGTTCCATGCCGCTTCTTTTTCTTGTTGTGGTAAATCCGCAGGCAATTGCTTCATAAATCCAGCCTTATGATCTGCAGTATATGCTTTCTTAAACGCAGCGGTTGAAGCTCCTACAAGAGCACCAACCTGTCCCATGTTTTGATGGCCACTCTCTAACGTTTCCCCTTTTACATCCTCAACTGCTTTTCCGACTTTTCCTAATGCAAGTTGAGAAGCAAAAGCATCTTTATTCACATAGGACTTATCAAACAAGTTATTTCCTTGCTTATCTTTTGCATCAGCTGGCATTGCTCCAGCTTTTGTTGCCGCCTGTTCTGCATGATTTCTAAATCCTTGTACTTTTGAGTTCAGATGGTCATTCCATTTTTTCTCTTTCTCTTCAACTGGCATACCTTCTGGCAGTTGACTCATAAACGTATCTTTATGGTCTGCCTCATATCCTTTTTGGAATGCATTTGTTGCTGCATTTACTAGATCTCTAGCGTTTCCATATGGTGTAGCGTTTTTCTTCATACTTTGTAAATCTTGGTTACGCTGATTTTTGAAATGAGACATTTGATCACTATTGGTTTTCGCTACTTTCTTAGCAATTTCTGCATCGGAAGCACCAGGAAATGCTTGTTTTAATCGACTCGTAACTGCTGAATCAGGATTATCCGCTTTCCAAGATTCAAAATCTTTTGTAGCTAAATCCTGTGCAATATCTTCATCGGTTAATTCTGGATAGGATTCTCCATTTAAATTTGAATACGTGTCCGCACCCTTCTTCACACTTGAACCAATATGTTTCCCTAACGCTACAGCTCCTTCGCCGACTGTAGCAGCAGTTCTACCAGCCACTGCACCAGTAATTCCACCCGCTTTACTACCAACCATTGTCCCTATTGCCATTCCTTCTGGACCAAGCCCAGCTCCTGCGGCCATACCCGCAAGTCCCGTTGCCGCTTTACCAATTGAACTTCCAATTTGCCCTGCTTTTAACATACGAGCTGCACGAGATGTTGTACCAATATCTGTTCCTAAATTCGCTCCCAATGCATTTTTGGGATTGTCAGCATCTTCTTTTGTCTCTTCTTTATTCCCTTTATCATTAGGTTTCGCTTTCGAATTACGGTAGTCATCACGAACACCTTTAACCAGCCCAGCCACACTTGCTAAGGCCCCCATACCCATCATCGTACCCGCTTTATGAATACCACCTGATGCATTGGTACTAAGACCAATAAAACTTTTCACAATCTCACCTATTGGGATAAACATAGCAAGTAACATTAATTTGAGTAACGGACTATTTGCTGCTCCAATTAAAGAAATAATGAGCCATAAGGTAATCGCATGAATCGCTTGTATGAACACTGCCCCCATAAATTCACGTATCCAATATAATGTCTGTTGTTTCTTTTGTGGGAATAGCCACATACCTACCATTAAAGGACCCATTAACATTAAGACATATAGTGACACCGCACGCATTAAATAGTAAAAGTTTGCCCAGACGATGAGACCAGCTTCTATAAACAAACCAAATATAATAAACATATAGTCATTTTCATGACCCTTCAGACTCAGCTCAGTAATTGTAAGTCCAGCCCCACCAAATCCAGGCTGTAGAAATTTAGTACCCTTATCCGGGTCAAAATTCCCACCACTTACTCCATTGATAGCGTCTCTGAACTCTACTATTACCCACGAATTGATATCAAATATAAGAGTATAGAAGTAATCCAAATGCCAAAGACAAATCGAGATAATCATTAAATCTTTCGCATACTCTATTAATGCCGTTCGATTATTCGGATTAATAGCTGTCGCTGAATATTTTGCTGCCGTAACCACTACACTGATGAGGACACAAAAAGCAACAAACTTAAACATGACAGGCATACCTGTGTCTAATACTTTGGTTAGAGAATCTCCAGAAAATAAGAAATCTAAATTTGTCCCTTTTCCTTCTGTCCCATTTCCCCCAAACACTAAGACTGGAAGAGGATCCAAAGTCGCATAAACCGGACCAAGAAAAGCCTTCACTAAAACAATAATTAGGCCTCCGACCCACTCTACTATTTTCTCAAGCATAATTTCACCTTCCTTTTCAAAGGTACGCTATTACCCCGCGTACCCTTGTACTTTCTTCATGTTATTTAAAAGCTCTTGTAGTACTGCTTCATTCGATTCAATGAACATCATTTCTTTGTCTGATGGATCTGTTTGAATCCAAACCGAACTATCCCCTACACGGAAGATTCCTTCTCCTTTTCCTGGGTTGTTGAGAATAATATCAAGCTCCCCAGCAGTTAAGTTAAAGTTTTCTTGGATCTTTTTCTTATCGATCTTATTTTGTTCTAAGAAGAAATAAGAGAAAGTGGATTGCAAGATACCACGTGCTTTTACATTTTCTAAAATACGAACAAAGTCCTGACTTGCCCAACACATACCTGCATTTCTCTTACGAGAGCGGCGTGCTACTTTTTCTAAGAAGTTAACTGTTTGTTCATAGTCGATAAACTGCCACATTTCATCCACATATAACACTTTTCGTTTGATAGCGTGTTCTGGGCTCTTAATCCAATGCTCCCAGATATAGTTCAGGATAACGTGGAAGGCGATTGGTTTTAAGAATCCTTCTTCTAAATGACTAATATTAAAGTTAACAACACGTGATTCATTTAACTGTGTTTCCACACCACGGCCAAAATGACTTTGTCCATCAAATAATGGTTTTGAACCATCACGTAAGAACGGACGAATCGCGGCAATTAACTCTTCTGCTTTCACATCGTCCCCATGATGTTCTACTATTACATCGTAGATTTCTTTTAACTCTGGCTCAGGCTTTCTCACTTGAGACTGAATTAATTGTCCATCCACCTTTTTTACTTCATCGGTATATAAAGATGAAGGATGAGACGTAATACCATGTTTATCAAACACTTCGCGAATCGCATCTTCCAGCATCGTACGTTGGAATACATTTAATCCTGGTTGATCAAAATCTTGTCCGCGAATAATAATGTCAAAGAATCCTAGTATTTCATTAATTTTCTCTAAAATTGGTACGAACCTTACATACTTCACTCCATCACGTTCTATGAGTTCTTTCTTATCATATTGTTCAAGAGCTTCTAGTTCTTCATCTTTATCTGTAATCTGAAGTTCTGTTACAGCAATCGCACAAGGGTTGATAATGATATTACTTTCAGGTGAAATATTTAAATTAATACCACCTAGACGTTTTGTA
This sequence comes from Bacillus sp. IBL03825, assembly GCF_024712505.1. Classification (NCBI taxonomy): domain Bacteria; kingdom Bacillati; phylum Bacillota; class Bacilli; order Caryophanales; family Bacillaceae; genus Bacillus; species Bacillus sp. IBL03825. Next base: position 31,547 of record NZ_JAMXKE010000003.1, read on the forward strand.
ATCTTTACGAATTCTCCCTCTGGGTCGATAATCATTGCATGTGTATCTGCAAGTGACGTTTCACGAGCTAACTTCATTTTTAAAAGTAAACTTTTTCCCGAACCCGAAATCCCAGTCACACCAATGTTATAATTTGGTGGGCGATAATCTGCATTCCCGAACGAATTTAAAAATTCTATTTGCCCAGTAATTTTGTTCTTTCCTATTGGTACACCACCATTAAATCTTCCGGATCCTGACACAAACGGTGCAAATGTACATAAGGCTCGTCTATCGATATTTCGATATGTATCTTGCAGTGTATTCGGTGCCCCTAGTGGCATAACCGCTTTTAAACCACTCTTCACACGATTCCAAGTACTTGCTATCTTAAAGTGTGATGCTTGCATTTCATCCTCAAGATACTCACATAAAACGTCTAATTCTTTCTTTGATTCTGCATACGCTACAGCCATCGTACTCACCATATAGGAATCATTCTCATTAAATTGAATTTCATCCATTAAATTGTTTGTATCTTGAATTTTTGCATCTAAGTCTTTTTCTTGGTCAATGTTTCCTCGTGTGCGTTGGAAAGAAAGGTTTGAACGTAACATCGTTAGCTGCATATCTAACGATCGCATCGCTTTCGCTTTTGGCTCCTTATGAATATCAATCATGACATCGACTTCCCCAGCTGAAGTTAACATGTTCAACCAATTGGTTTGCATCATACGAGGGTATCCATCACGTGGAATATAAAACGGACGGAAAAAGGTATTACTTCCTAAAGACTGCTTAATCACCCCGTAGTCTTCTGCATCAATTTTCATGCCTTCTGGGGCAATGACATCAAACACGGTTGTTTGATTATCTAATTGAGTGGGTACCTCTTCTTGCTCCTGCTCTTCCTCCTCTAGTTCCAATTCATCCTTCTCTTCTGCTTCTAATTTCTTTTTTTCTTTTTTCTTCTTTCCAAACAACTTCATATTTACGCCACCCCATTATTTGATTTTTCAGCTTTTTCTTCTGCTAGAACTTTCTTTATTAACTCTAGTTTTCTCTCATTTGTTTCACCTGTTGAATACAGAGAGAAGTTTTCATTTTCAATTAAATCTTGGAAACGTGCTTTCACAGCTTTACGACGATTAAACGCTACGTATAAGAGTTCTATCAATTTATCTTTCGTTAACATTTCTACATTAATTTTTGCTTTTGATAATAAATTTCGCGAAGCATTATAACGACGATATAATTCGTTAAACGCTTTATCTACAATCTTTTCTTCCAATTCTTCCTCTGTATCAGCTGTAATCGTACTAATATCCACCTTGTATGGGTAAATTAAATAACGTTTTTGCTCATATCGGGGCTGCGAACGTTGCCAGTACTCTAAGTTATCGATAACTTCTTGACCATATAGTATTGTCTCTGGTGTAAGGTCCTTCGCACCTTTCATCGTTTCTGTCATTTTTCGTACAGGATCTGTTAAATCTACAAATTTACTTTGTATATATACTTTTGTATTAAACTCTAATGTTGTTAACCATGATTCAATTTTGATATCAATTGCTTCTTGTTCCATGTTGGAAAGTAAGTAATAGTTTACTGGATGTGCTTCCGCGATTAGGACAAATGTGTCATCATGATATCGAATCATATGATTGTCAATTTCCTTAATGTCTTCTACAAAAGCGCTAAAGAAATCAACATTATCCTCATCAATTTCTGATTTAGGAGGCATATTCTTTTTATTTTTCTTTCCGCCGTTTTCAGCAATGTGTTTCTCTATCCCACCCTGGTTTTTCCCCTTTTTTTTAGACCCAAACAGCGGTTTCCCGTTCATTTTCCGATAAAAGAAAAATCCTACAATGGCTATCGCCGCAAAATATATCATTTCTAACATCTATAACGTCTCCTTTACCCATGTAGTTGGCTCGTACCCTTTTCTCCACTTGCCTTTTTCAGAACGGCTACGCATTTTGATAAGGAAAAACTTATCTAGATACATGTGTTGTTTCTCTTTATAAATAAAAGCAAAAGCTATTACACCTACTACCGTTGGTATTGCTAAAATTAAGCAAATAAAAAATGCTACTACCGAATTAAAAGGTGCAAATAGCCGCCATAAGAATGGTACATATAAATAAAGGGATGCTCCGCCACCTAATAGATAAATCAATTGGCGTTTGCTCAGCACACCTAATAGTGTTTTTTGTTCCGAAGTCATATCAACAGGAACGGTTACTTTTCTCATTCTGCTTCCTCCCTTGTATAAGAGAAGCTCTCCCCAAATAGAGGAGAGCTTTTACAAACTCTTATGTTAGATTTTTGTAACCCAAGCAGCGATGTCGTATGCTTTGATCATGACAAAGCCTCCAATTGCCGCACAAGCTAAACCAACCATGGCTTGTGTACGGTTTTCAGGGTTCTTCCCTTGTGCACCAGAAAGTTTAATACTTGCGAATACAACACAAGCAACTACCCAAATACCACCAAAACCAATTAGTGTTGTTACAAGGGTATTCATGCTTTTTTGTACAGTTTCAGCACTCGTACCACTGGTGTGCCCAGAAAGACCCTTCTCAAAACTACTTTTTGCCAGTAGAAAATCTCCTACCGATGTTGTCATAAGCTTTGCAGACAACCAATTCAACATAATTCCTGCACCTCCGGGTGTTTTTGCTCGCAAAACGCAAAAAGACCCCAATACACGCACACGTCCCCTAAGGACATGGCGCATATTGAGGTCTTCTCTTATATGCGAACTGATTAATTTTTTATTTTATTGTTAAATCCTATTACGTTTATATTATAGCAATGCGATTTTTAAAACACAAGACTTTCTTTACATATTTAACAAAAATAAAAGCAAGATAGACATTTCTTCTGCCATCTTGCTTTTATTTTTGCTTATTGTCTTTGTTTGGATCGTATAAGATCATTTGAATTTGGAAAATGTCACTGTCCGTAATACCTAAAACATTCTTTTCTTCTTTAAATGAACGCCATGTTTCTATTTTTATGGATTTTGTAGTTTTGTCCTTTAGCGTATACACATTTATATAATATTCTTCTTCTTTCTTTTTCATAATAACCCCTAACATCTGCATAATGTAGTAATAATTAAGTAAATAAGTATGTGAAAATTACATACTTAGCAAGTATAATATAATTATTCTTTCTCCTCAAAAAATAAATCTAACTTTAATTATAGCGTATTCAAGTTTGTAGCCAAGAAATATACTTTTGATTTATGAGAAAAGAACATAAAAAAACAGGTAATTGTGTGTATGTCACAATCACCTGTTTTTTTTTCTTATATCTACTCTTTATTTTTGTAAAATCTCATTAACCTCTTCTATACTAATTCCAGCAGCTTCCGCAGCATTTTCTGTAGATATTCCTACTTTAATCATGTTTTTGACTAGTTGTTTTTTAACTTTTTCCTTTGCTTTTTCTTCTGCTGTTTCTATTTCAGATATTCTATCTTTAATCGCCTTTTCTTTTGCCTCATAGTAACGCAGAAAACCCTTATTATTTCTTAAACGTTCCCAATCTTCTATTTCTTGTTTGAAAATAGATTCTTTTTCCATTACAATCTCCCCTGAAATTTTTGTTACCTTCTCATGTTCCTCACAATACTACTTACTTTTTAAAATTTCATTAACCTCTTCCACACTTAAATCAGCAGCTTTCGCAATTTGTTCTATAGGCAACCCCATTTTAATCAAATTGTGAATTATCTCTATCTTAGTTGCAATTTTAGTCTCTTCTTCGGCTTTTTTTGCAGCTTTTTCTTCTGCTGTTTCTATTTCAGATATTCTATCTTTTATTGCCTTTTCTCTCGCCTCATATAAGCGTAAAAAATCCTTATCGCTACTTAGACGCTCCCAATCCTCTATTGCCTTTTTCAAAACTGGATCTTTTTCCATCGCGATTCCCTCCAGGATTGTAGTTAATTTCTCATCTTCATATGCAGGAAATAATAGTAGCCAACGTGCTAATATATCATCCCATGGATCCATTCGATCTTCTTGCCATTCTCGAATTACTTTTGGAATCTCAAGAAAGTGCAATTGCATATTTTCAGAAATTATGTGCTCCGATTTTTTGTTCATGACTACACCGACATTATGAAAGTCTTCTTCTTCTGGAAACAAAATGAAATCCACTATATTAATGCAAATAGTTGGTCTTAATTCTGTATACTTCATCCCCTGAGTCATTTGGGAATAATACATGCCAGCCCAGTAGAACAAAGATCGCTCGATCATGTCTTTTTTGTCGCGAACCTGTATCTCTATATTTAATTTTATACCACTATTAAGGGTAGCTCGCAAATCTAAAATAGATAATTTATCATCCTTTTGCTCCCTTGGAAGATGCGGATCATCTAAATGCAAAGAAATAATTTCTTCATCTAAAGAGGATTGTAATACCGCATTTAGAAAACCAATTAATATGTCTTCGTTTCCTTCTACACCAAATAAGCGCTTAAAAGCAAAGTCAATTCGTAAATTCACTAGATTCTTTTTTACATATACACTCATATTTTCCCTCTACCTTTCTACTTTTAAAAATTTTATTTACAGGCATAAAAAAAGATAGAATTACTATTTTATCTTTTTCCCCTTCTATTCACCTCACCAAATATGGCTACTAGTTGTTTAATATATATGAAATATCCTCTTCACACATATTTGTCGCATTTGCAATTGTCGTGATAGAAACTCCCTCATTATAAAATCGTTGAATGAGTTCCCTTCTTTCTTGTTCCCTAGCTTTTTTGTCTACGTCCATTAATTGTTGCATAATATCCATATACTTCATACACACCTTTCTTTTATATAAAATCCCCTAGCTAAAATAATATGATTTATTATAATGTACGGAAAACAGGCTTGAAAGAAGCTTGCATCATCTCATCGAGACCTTTACCTTGTGCTGGATTCCATGCTGCAATAACTACGTTATAGCCCACTCGCTTTAACTCTGTCGCAAAGTCTATAAGAGCTTTCCTTACTTTTTGATTCTCTACTAAATCCGCATCAAACGCTAAATAGACATTTTCTACGCCCATATCCTTTAATACAGGCATAATAATTCGCCAAGCGTTTACACCAGGAATCGCAAGAACCGTCGTTCCTACTTCAATAAGTTCTGCTTTATTAAATCGCTCTGGAATCAAATCAGCAATCAAATCAGCTTTCATGGGTCCTTCTGTGATCATTACTGATTTTGTTTGATGTAAGGTACCAGAATTCCAATGTTTTAAATGAGAACTCGGTACCGCTACATGTACAGGAAGTGGATTTTCACTACCACCTGCACCAGTCCCTTGATTTTTGTTTGCTGATGAGAGCCATAGATATTTTTGCCCTTTATGGATCTTTACAACAATTTGTCCCTCTTGAAATGGAATCTCTACCTTTTTGCTCACTTCTAGTTCGCCTTCAAAGATACAATCACCATTCTTAGTTACCTTTACAACATTAGGTTGTTCAATTAATTCCGCTTGAACTCCAGTAGGTGCAGATTTCACATGAACTGAGTTTTTCACTTCATCCACACGAACCTGCCATCCAACAATTTGATTATACTGGTTTCGAAAAGGAATCAATATACCAGGGGAGCCTGCCATTAAACGAAGCGAAAGTGTACCTTTTTTCATTTCATAAAAGCCTGGCACGCCCTGCCAACAATCTTTCTTCCCAATCTGTTTGAATAACTGCTCCCAAACGGTTGTATACGTGTTATCCTCTTCTAACACAATTTGTTGTTTTAAGAAGGAACGATATTGACGTACTTGTATTTGTTCCTCATTCATTTTTCTATCTCTTAATAAATGTGCATAATGATTCTCTTGCAATGGTATAAAATCGATTAACTTACGATTAAATACATCTAATTCCTCATTGCTTTTCTTATCATGAACCTGAACTTCATCCACTTCAGGCAATTGATACTTATCTTTTCCATTTATGTAGTGAATATAGCTTGGATTGCTCGTATTTTTCCCATAGACCCATTTGCTTTCTACACGGGTACATGCTACCTTCTCTTGCGAAACATGCAGCATGCAATTACCTGTATCATGACAAATCGGACACGTAACACGATAAAACTCCCACCAGCTACCTCTTGGATACGCACTTGTTAAACGAAATTGACCTCTTTGAATGTTATAATTCATGTCTCCCAACTCCTTGTATACTGTTTATTATATATGGAATAGCTACTTCCATTAAACTCTTTATACTTCTATTTAGATGTTCTCTTTGTTCTCCTAACGGATATACAAAAGAATATGTATCACAAACTAAATAATCGCTTCTATGTTCTTGATCTAACAAAGCCGATTCCACGTATGCTTCAAATGCTCTAGCAAACATCTCATGATTCGTAGACCAATACTTTTTGGTTCTCTTCTTATCTAACTTAATGGCTGTATCAAAGTATACAGACCCTTTCGCTTGATAAGATATTTCATCAAGTTTTTCGCCTGCTTTTTTATAATGATAAGCGGCCAACATTTGTGCGGTTTTCTCAAAATCTTTTTCAATCTTACGTTCCATACGCGTCTTAGCTGCCCCCGATAAGGTATCCAGCTTTCTGTACGAACTTAAGTGATGTGATTCTAAAATACCTGACACATTTCCCTTACATACATCATAACTATTGATGACACTACCATAAAAATACCACTTTCTATCATAGGCACTTTCCACGTTAATTACTCTATCCACTTTTCCTTGTTTACAGGCATCTAGCACAGCTTGCATCTTTTCCTTGATAATAGCAGGCAAGATATTCCCGACACTCTTCCCACTTGATAGGTAAGCAAGGCTACCGTTTTGAAAATCATGACTACAATCATACAAGAAATGATCCAATGCATGGCTCCATTCATGACACAATGCTCCAACTCCATTATCACGAGTTAAATTAATAACTTTGGTAGAAGGTTCATAATGTGCTAATGCATTTCCGCTTCCTCTCGCACCAATCGCAAGTCCTAAGCGTCCTCCTAGCCCTATATAATCAGGTGGAATCCCTAATATACGAGCTAAAACATGTAACGCTTCAGATACATGTCCAATATGCTCTTTTGCATATTGTTCGGTGCAATAATGTCCAAATTGCATTCCCTTTAACCCAAACATAGCAACTACGTCTTAAGGTTTGGTAGCAAGTTCTACTCCTGGTCCTTTTCTTTGCAGGGTATCTGGCAGTTTCCTACTCCAAGCAGCTGCGGATTTCTTACGAGTCGTAACCTTCTTCGTAAGTAAATCATTCCATGTTAGTTTATGTGATACACGATGATACGTAGAATTAATACTTTTAGAATTTGTACAAAGTGATATGAATTTCTTTCCTAATATTAATAACTCCATACCATCTGCATCAACAAATTCATCAAAATATTCTTCCACCATTCTTTTAAATGTGTATGTGACACTCTTATTTTTTCTAAATGCAGACCAACCGTTGCTCATTTCCATACCATAAGAAACAACAAGATCTGCCCATTGTTCTGAGGTATGTACTGACTGTATATCATTCCATATTCTTCTACAGGCTTGCACATACAGTTTCCTTGCAGTCGGTGTATCTACAATTGGCTTCTTATTTATCCTGCCCACTAATAGTTGCTTTAACTTTGCAACACGTGGTGGGACATTATTTTCTTTTTCTTGTTCAAAAGAAAATGGAATTAATGTATTTCGATCCAATGCATTAAGTGCCTCTGTCGCAGATTCCTTTTCAATTTCCGCTAAAATTTCTAACGAAAATGATACTAAAAATGATTCTTTTAAAGCACGTATTTCTTTCTTAGCCCCCACTAATTTCTCGCCAACATCATAACTGTACCGGTTGCGAACTTGTTTATCTGTTCTTACATCTTGTATCATTACATTTCCTCCTACCTTTAAATCGAACAGTTCAAATAAATCCATACTAAAAACCTCCTCAATAAAATAAAAAAACAGAAATTCATAGCAATACCTCACTACGGACTTCTGTCATTTCCTCTGTCTGTATACTTCCATATGGTTCTGTAAATTACTCATTACGATACACTAACACCCGTTAAAGAGAATAAGTCCTCTTTTGTCGGATTAAGTGCTTGCAACCAGCTATCTACTTTTAGAAAGTTTACTTTTTTTAATTGTTCGCCCTTCTCCGCGCGCTTAACCACTTCTAAACGCCCATGATGATGTACAAGCAGTGTAAGATCATCTTTCTTAAAAATACAATCTACATCTGAAGACTTTACATGATGGCTACGCAGAATCGGTTTCCATTGTTTGAGCGAATATCCCTCTACATCTAAAAATCCACGGATGGCTGTAAAACGAAAACTCGCCCCTCTAAAACATCTTTCCAATAAAAAAAGGAAATCTCGTATACATCCATTGAAATAGACATGATACAAATAGATTTCCCCTGCTTGTTTTGCCTCTTGTTGCGACAAATTTGATGGTTTAATAGAAAACTGATAACAATCTCGTTCCCAAAACGCTCCTTCTTTTGTAACTCTCATTCGTAATGCACGCAAACTCGGTATAAAGTCATTTGGATGTGCAGAACAAAATATGGATACTTCATAACTCATTTTCACAATAAAATCCCCCTAAATAATAATTTTTGCCCGATATGATAATGGCTCATATAAATTCAACAGACTTGAAAACAACACAAAAAGGGCTTCTTCAAGTCGATTAATAATGTGCATAGCAAAATAAGCTATATATACACTAATCGGCTCAAAGAAGCCCTTTCACAATTGAAACAAGACGCAACTTGCTTCTACAACTCAACCACAACACAATAAGGTGTGGGAATAAACGGAATCAAATAAACAATAAATATAGTTATATATTAATTAATTTATTAAGTATTATCAAGTACCATTATATATTTATATTATTTAGGCGTATAATACAAATATATAAAGGAGGTAGAATATTTTGCCAATAAAGTATGATTCAAGTAATCCCAGATTAATTCCTTCAGTTGTGACTTTCATTGATGTATTAGGATTTTCGCAATTGGGTATGAGAGCGATTAACAATGGTGCAGGAGATGTATTTTTAAACGAAATACATAATTCTTTACGCAAAGCTCGTCGTGCGATTACCCCTTATGAGTTTTTACCAGCAAAAATCAAAGTTTTCACAGACAATATAGTAATAGGATGGCCTATCCGAGGAGACGGAGAAGGCGAATTAGGAAATACTTTCCTTAATTTAGCGGAATATCAATTTTCATTAGCCCTTGATGGCTTCTTTATCCGTGGCGGAGTTAGTGTTGGCCCACATTTTATGGATGAAGAAACCGTTTTCGGTCCTGAATTAATTACAGCATATAATCTGGAATCTCAGGTTGCTGTTTATCCTAGAATCATTTTAAGTAACACAGGTAAACAAAAGGTACTAGATTGTATTAATTACTACTCTCCACAATCTTCATCCCCTTTTAATTTGGAATTACTTGAGGATATGGATGGAGAGTGGTTTTTAAATTACTTACATGTTCTACATGAAATGTACGAAGACAGTGTAGATGAAGGGGATTATACTCCATTTTTCCCCCATTTAGAAACCCATCGCAATAAAATTGTAGGTGCATTACATACCCATGCAAATAACCATAAGTTATTAAAAAAGTATTCTTGGTTAGCAAATTATCATAATTACTTTTGTGATGAATTTGTAGATGGTACACCACTGCATCTTAAAATTGACGCACCAATTAAAATGTCACCACCAAGAAGAATAATTACATAAATAATAAAAGCATTCTTACTAAGTAAGAATGCTTTTACATATCCACTATACTATTTTTCAACAATCTATCTTTTCAAATATTTTATAGTCATATTGCGCTTATTCTTTTTCATTTTCTTGAAATTATGTATAACTAAAGTATCCTACACGAGATATTGAGTCATATCTCATCGTCATTTTTAAAAAACAGAAGTTTTACGTTCTGTCTTTTTTATTTATCTTAAAACAATCCATTCATAGCTTGCCCACTCTTTTGGTTTCTTATCGTACTTGATACGACCAGTTGTACAAAAGGAGGCAATAACCCATTGAATAAGGTTCATCTTTGCATAGGGATCAATACAATCTTCAAACTTTTTCAGCTGATAGCCTGTACTATTTTTCTGCCAAATCACATACAAACGAAAATGTGTAGTAGTAACGAGTCTAGCCTTTGTTGTAACCTGCCACTTTGCAATTTTCGTTAAATCTTCTTTTACCTTTCTTTCGTACTCTTGTCTTACTACTTTGTAACTCTTCTCTTTATTGATTAATCCATTAGAAAATGCAAAAGGCATTTGATGCACCTCATAGACAGTTCCTTCTTCATCTCCTAAGATATTCGATTCCACTAGAAATATATTTTTTAGTTTTAACTGTTCCGTTAATTCTTTTCCGCTCTGATAAAACGGCTTTTTTATCTTCTGAAGCAGGACAACCTGTACAATTAATCCTATAAGTAACGGATACGCTATTATAAAGACCATATTAATAAACATATTTGTAATAAGTACTCCTACTAGTGCGAATATCGTGAAATAAATATACGTTTCTCTTTGATGAATGATTCTACTATTCAAGCCAAGATACCTCCGTTTTGATATATAGTGAAAGCAACATAAATAAGTGCTCCTAATAAAATAGAACAAGCTCCTGGAAAGCTTTGTATTAGCTGTATTTCTTTCTTTGGTAGTTTCACACCAAATATAGACGCAGCATGTTCTAATTGGTCTTTAATAGCTCCCGTAAACCCTAAAATCTTAATTAACCGATACACACTAGCAATCCAAAAGAATAGTAAATGGAAAGCTGTTAATGTAATAGCGGTAAGCATAGCCGATTCTTCTACTACATTGCTAACATATAAAGCTACCACCACAAGCATTTTCGTATCACCGGGTGAAGAAAATTTAAACGTCTCTAACAATAAACCACATACTAAGGCCATGACTAGTACAATCGCAATCTCTTTTCCTGTTCGTATCCCATCAAAATAAATGATTCCTATACCCACAAGTAAGAATAGTAGATGCCACATATTTTTTGTTTTTCTATACTTCAAATCAGTAATTACATTCAGAATCATATACCCTATCAGTATTCCCATTACATATATGCTCATATTTTCTCTCTCCTTATTTCATTCATGTTTAGATGACTTATTAAGGTCCACTTACTAAAGACCATGTGACCGTAGAAGTATAAGTTGCTTGCCGATTCTTCCCTACATAGGTTGTCCCTGGGTCTAGCTGAAGCTGAAATGCATTTTGACCAAAATCTATTTGATATTCTCCAATCGCTACATCTTTTGGAGTCTGAATAATGGTGTGTGCTGCCCCATTATCAATAGGAGCATTTGGAACCTGTACAGTAGGTTTTCCTGTCTCTGGCCCTTTTACTTTTGTTACACTCACTTGATTTTTCAAGTATAGAGAACCCTTTGGCAATTGTTTTGATATGTTCGACTCTGTAAATGGTGATATAGTAACATTCAATCTCCAACCATCCGCTTGATTCCGACTATCATGTATCATGATTTCCCCTAGCGTACCAAATGAATTTTGTTTTTCTCCATTTAATTGGATCGGACTGAATTCCACACTTTTTGGTACAGTGAGCATGTCTACATGCCCTTTTTGTGTGGTAGAAACATGCTTTGTTGCACTTTTATTTCCAGCTTTATCTACTGTTCGGATATGTACATATTGCGGCTTAGAATAATCCGTCGGAAACTGAATGCTAGTCTGACTTGTAAACTGAACACCACTTACTTTATCGATAGATGTATCGAGTTTATCATTTACTACATATTCATATCCCTTTACGCCACTTGTTACAGTTGCAGGAACCTCCTTAGAAAAGTCCGAAGCTCCATTCCTACCAACTCCACGAATTTTATAATGATAGGTACTCCCTTTATCTATCGCGGAATCAAATGTTACTTTTGTTTCCTTTAACTCTCTATTTTCTATTTGAAAACCTTCAGGTGCAGTTGGTACAGCTTGATCCCTTGCTTCTTTATCTACATAGTCAGAAAGTCTACCTTTATATATTTGCTGATTCCCTCGGTATACTTCTGCTTCTGATGCATATCCCACTTTTAATTCATCCACATATGTAATTCCTTCTGAATACGCAAGCATATAAAACGTTACGCCTCGTTGCTCAGTAATATAAAAAGGATTATTTGCAACTTGGGTATTCATACTAAATGTAGACCATCCATTTATGTCTTTATTAGAATCATCCTTTGTGACCGTACGATTATTTGGTAATTGGATAGGTGCTGCCCATTTTCTTGCTTTTAAGCGTTCTCCTTGTTTAATCGGATTCGCAATGGGAGCGTTTAAAATTAATTTCCCCTGTCCAGAACCATCCTGATAAGGAATTACTTTATCTACCATCGGAGAATCTTGATACACATCTTTGTTTACATCCGAAGTTATATGTTTTCTATCCCTTGGTATGTTGGTGCCTGGTTCTCTTTCTGGAAACAAGGATATATTACTAATTTCTAATTCTTTCGAACCGCTCGGCACATCTTTTAAAACAGTAGCGTTGTAGTAATCAAACTCTCTCCCCGTTTCCCAACTTCCATCCCCATAAAAGCTAATCTTTCCTACTCCTTGTGACTTTGCTTTAAAGGTAGCGGAAATATAAGCATTATTAGGCACGTTTAATCGCTTAAAAACAGCAATGGAACTTTCTCTTACTGTATAAGGATATAAGACTCGATTCCCTCCTAATTTTGTATCAAATACTTTGTATCCGCTGGTATCTGCACCATTTGGATAATAGACTTCTGATTGTAAACTTTGATTCCCATTCCCATAAAATTCTCCCCAACCATTCATAAAATTGACATCTTTAGGGTTATTAAAATCAATTTTCCATAGTACATCTTGATCTAAGATATCAATTGCCCATTCCAATTTGACCTCATTCTCTTTTCCACTTGCAGTGAGAGTTGGAATACCATTCTGCTGTTTTTCTACTTGATCAGCTAATATAGAATTATCTTTTGAATCAAGAAATAGGTATGAAGCACTTAAAAGCATGATTGAAGTGAAAAGCTTCCCCCATTTCACCGTTGTCCCCTCCTTTCGTTTTTTTGCTCTCTAAGAGGCTTTCTTTTCCTCTTGCTGTTTTGCATGCTTCTTTCTCCACCATACAAATACAAATATTGAAATGATTACTATAACAACACCAGCCACTATCATATATGTTTGATTAGAAAACGTCGGTAATACCTTTACTGCACCAGTTTGTTCCGCGTACTCTGTCACATTAGAAGCAGTTATCTGGAATTCTTCTGTATATGTTTTGGGTACACCATTCTCTTTTATTGTGACTTTTAGCATATACTTTCCATCTTTGTATTCTTTCGCTTTCCATGGAATAGCCAATCCTACCTTGGATTTCGGGGCAACATTGAACGCTGGGATATTCCCATGAAATAGAACGTTATCCTTAGATAAAACTTCATAGTAAACTGCCACATCCCTCACTATATTTGCATTTGTATTTTGAATAAGTGCATGTACTTGCGGTTGTGTTGGATATGATTCAATCGCTGTGCCATTTAACTTCAAAGATGGGTTATTAACTGAATTTTCAGTCTTATCTACATTCAATTGTATCGCGACCGCATATTCGATACGGTTATGTACAGAGAAGTTCAGTCCATCTTTTTCAAGATCCTGCGATTTTGTATCTTGTGCTAATTGAAATAATAATCCGCCCAAAAATACTCCATCTTGATTAGGTATCGTTACATGTATCTCTACGGTTTTCGTTTGATTTCCTTCTAAAGTAACAGTAGAAGGAGCTTGCACATACTGATCCATATAAAAATCTGTATCCATTAACGTACTTTGTGAAACCTCACGATTTGGCACATACATAATACCACCATTTGTAGAGGTGAGAGCATTGGCCACCTTTATATTCACTTTAATTGGGGTATTAGCTTTATTGTGTATATCCAATTTTACTGTTTGGTTCTGTTTCTTTTTCACCTGCAAATTAAAATAGTTTTTGATATCGCCTAATTGATTATCTGGAACATGAATGTTTACATCAAATGGTAGACTATCTTGTTTTTCTTCTGCATAAACAAGCTGAAAAGGTTTTAGGCATAAGCTCAAAGCGAACACAATACCCACCAATATACTAATAGAAATTTTATACGCATAACTTTTCATATTGCACCTTCTTTCTATATACAGAAGAGAAGCATATCTATAATATGTATCTCTTCTGCACTATAATTTCTAATCAGGGTCCTGTTACAATCGAATAAGTAAGTTTCGACTCATATGAGGTAGCACCAGCCTTATTCTCTACATATGTACTATGTGGATTTAAGGTTAACGCCATAGACTTATCATTAAAACTCACGTTATACTTTCCCATACCCTCATCTTTTTTCGCACTTAAAATTGTCACCTGGTTATCGGTGTCAATTATAAAATTTGTTGATTTAAACTCCGGATTGGGTGAACTCGTCCCTCCTACTTTCGTAATAGCAGCACCGCCATTATTCAATACTAAAGAGCCCTTTGGAAGTGTTCGATTTGATTTGGTATCTCCACTGACCTTAAATTGATCTGCTTTTACATTAATTCTCCAGCCATCTCCTGAACCCGTCGCATCTGTCACTGTTAGTACACCAGGATTGGCATTTGTCACTTGTGTTTCTCCACTTAGTGTCATCGCATTAAAATTACTAACTGGTGTGACAGCAACATTATGTTCGCCACCAGTTATACTTTGAGTTAGCTTTGTCTCCGCTGTTGTCGCCGCACTTGCAGGTGTACCCAATAGTGACATGCCAAGAGCTACTGTTACTAAAGTAGGAATCATTACTTTACCAAATTTCATCATAATACCTCCTAATTTTATTTTATAGAAGGAGCCACACGATACGTGACTCCCCTTATGTGCGAACCTAAAAAGTTTAATTTAGTTCCAAGAATCTACATCTGCATTTTTTGATGCTTTTGTGAATCGTGCTAGAATCGTATCATAACCACCTTGGATTGCTTTCCATACAAATGGTCCAATGACTAGTACAATAATTACCGCTAACGCGATTAGCATACCGTTTTCTGATGATAACTGTGAATCTTCGTTTTTTAACCAATTTTTCGCTTTTACTAACATTTTATTTTTGCCCCTTTATATATCGATTTTAGGAAACTACTAGGATAAGAATTTACCTAATTAAAATTTTATTACTTGTTCCAAGAATCCACATTTGCATTGCTTGATGCTTTTGTGAATCGAGCTAGAATTGTGTCATATCCACCTTGGATTGCCTTCCATACAAATGGTCCAATAACAAGTACAATAATTACCGCTAACGCGATTAGCATACCGTTTTCTGACGACAACTGTGAATCTTCGTTTTTTAACCAATTCTTCATTTTTGCTAACATGATTGAATCTCCCCTATCTATTTATTTGAGCTATTTCTAACAAACATTATGAAACTAACCTTTTATTTCTTGTTCCAAGAATCTACATCTGCATTGCTTGATGCTTTTGTGAATCGAGCTAGAATTGTGTCATATCCACCTTGAATTGCTTTCCATACAAACGGTCCAATGACTAATACGATAATGACCGCCAAGGCGATTAACATACCGTTTTCTGATGATAATTGTGAGTCTTCATTTTTTAACCAATTCTTCATTTTTGTTAACATGTATTTTGCTCCTTTTCCTATTCCATTTGGGGTAATATCTTTTTTATAAACTTGCAAATCCTTGTGTTAAGGATTGAATAACAATGACCATTGGATAAATAACGATACAACCAATAACCGCAACGTTAAATTTATTCATTTCCATTGGTTTATCTTGAATCAGACGGTTGTAGTTCTCATGTTTTAATTCACGCATCATTTTAATTTGCGAATCCATAATCCGAAGACTTTGTACCTTGTCCGTTTTTTGCGCTTGTTGTAACGCAATCGTAAAGGTATTTACTTCTGGACTATTTAGAGCTGCTGCGAAGTTCCTAAACGGTTGATCCGAGCCCGCATACATTTCTAATTCTGCTGTAAGAGTAGATACATACGGACTAAGATGTCTCCCTGCATATATCTGTGCCTTTTTTACTGCTTCTAATGTTGTATGTGTCTTTAACAATTGCAGCAATGGAATTAAATACTCCGGTAACTCAAACTTTCTTGCCTCTACAGCCTGTTTAATCTTTCTTTTTAATAGGTAATCTGGATAGAAGTAAAGCAGTGGTGAAATCAGAACACCTACTTTAAATAAATAGTAATCATGGAACACGGTACAAATTAAAAAAACAGATGTGAAAATGACGGGATACGCAACCTTCATTTTTAAATATTCTTCTGGTTTCGTATCCAAGCCAGCTTCCTCTAATCTTTTCTGAATCTGCTCTTTCTTTTCTTCTGTCAGATACTTATGTGATAACGATTGAAAAGGAGCAAGCATCATTTGATTCAAATTCTTCTTTTCAATACGCTTCGCATTTTCTACATAATGGGTAAGTACACTCTCACTGTCTTTTTTACTTTGTAGAAAGGTGGAGAATACCCAGTACATGACAACAAATATGACTAAACCTAAAAACGCAGCCATCTTATTTCCCCCTTTCTGTCGGGTTATAATTTGCAATTTTTTCTACACGTGTTGCTAGGAAAAATACAATAAACATATTTACTGTTAATGCAATTTTCCCCATCATAGAACCTGCCAAAAATCCATATGCCTCTTTTGACATCAACATAATGACAATCGGCATTGCGATGACTATTAAGCAGTTCTGTACAAAAGCACGTTGCGCTTGGGACAAACTAGAACGCAATCTTGCCAGGTATAGCTTTTGTTTTTCGAAATCTTCTGCAATATCTAGTAAGACTTGCACTGAATTCGCTCCACCTTCTCGGCTACATACTTCCAACATTTCGTGGAAGAAAACCAATTCTCTAAAATTAAAGGTTTCATTAAACCCTCTAAATGCACGATACATCGTGGTTCCACCTTCTAATAAAAGAGAAACTTTTTCTATTTCTTCTTGAATACTGTCATGCATCATCGGTTTCACCTGAAGTAACACACGTTTTGCGTTATTACTAATTTGAAGTGCATTTGCTACGGCCTTCATATAGATAGAAAGACGATCTATGACAACTAAGTAATAACGTTTTTTTCTACGATAGAGAAGAAACCTCGGAACTAAAAATCCACATAAAGCGGAAATCAGTGTAAAAGGATCTCTTCCAAAAGAAAAGTAGAATACAGCTGCAATACTCATGCCTGAAAGTGCCGTATATACCCAGTACATACTTTTCGTCAGTTTCCACTCGTACTTTTGGGCTTCCTGGATAACGGATTGTGGAAGATACATCCGTATTCCTTTGATATTCCGTAATTCTAAGCGTCTTTCTTCTTTCTCATTTTCTTGTACAAATTGGGAAAGGGCAGAACCCTTAGATTTTGTAAAAAGTAAAACTAACAATAGTACACTCATGAATATGAGGAATATACATCCATAAGCTAACAAACTATGCATACTGCACCTCCTGTTGTGAAAGGAATGGTGCATAAAGAGCTGGATTTACAGTAGAAGAACGGAACTTCCTTTCCATATCAGCCGACATTGTCGCTGTAGTGATATGATCTCCATGAATCTTTCCTACTCTCTCATTCATTTCATCATGTTCCTCATATGTCGAGATAAACTGAGAAAGCTGATTGAACTGTATATCATCTTGATAATCCAATAGTTCAATCATCTCTGTAATATAACGATTCCCATCATCTTTCTTCTCTAAAAAGACAATCACATCAAATGTCTGCGAAATTAATTCATATAAATACTGGGCGTCAATATTTGCACCACTTTGCAGACACATGAGCATTAAACGTCTAACTGCTTCTTTTGCACTTCTTGCATGGACAGAAGTAAAACCAGGGTGTCCTGTTTGGAAAAAGTTCAGCATTTTTAATGCTTCTTTCCCCCTTGATTCCCCTACTATTAATCGCTTTGGTCCTTGTCGTAATGCATTTGTTAGCAATCTATCAAAGTCAATTGCATTCTCTTCTACTTCCGATGCCCTACACTGCATCGGAACAAAATGATGTTCTGGAAAGATACGATGCAAATATAATTCAGGGTTATCTTCTACTACGAGAGTACGTTCTTTCTTCTTCCCTTTCGGAATATGAGAAGCAAGATATTTCATAAACTCTGACTTCCCTGTACCTGTTGCTCCCGCCACTAAAATATTCATTTTGGCTTTCACGGCTGCGGCCAAAAAGTCCAACATCTCTCTCGATGCTTGATTTGTAGATAACATCCGCTCTTCAGAGGCTCGAAGGTGATCCGCATTCTTACGAATTGTTATCGTTGTACCCAGTCCACCAAGCTCATCTAACGCAATATTAATACGTATATACGGAAATACACAATCTACATATGGCTTTGCTGTATTTAATGATTCTGACGTACTGTTTACCATCTTGTAGGCTAAAGCTTTGACTTCTTCTTCCGTTTCAAATCGGTAAGGAAATGTACATTCTCCCTCCCCAATTTTTTCGTAAATAATCTCTTTTGTGCCATTTATATAAATATCGGTTACGTCCTTATCCTCTTTCAAAGACTCTATAATCCCGAATCCCACAATGTCATCACATACCATGTTTAATAACTGATCCGAAGGAACATCTGCGATAACAACTTGATTACTTAACAAAAAGTTTTTAATGATCGTTTCTACAGCAGCTCTCTTCTCCTTATTCATAAAGGACTCACTTAAAATATCACGATGTTCTTTTACTAAAAACGCACGAATTTCATCCGTTATGTCTTTAATTTGTTGAGCTGTAGTCGTCCCTAATTTTCGAGCCGATTTGGAACGAATCATGTAACCAAAATGGTATAAATCTACTCGATTTCGTTTTAAGGCCACTTGTTTTGCCTGTAAATAACCCCACATACTACTAACCTCCCCTTTTAATTTCGAAAACCAAAGATACCCTTTTTCATAGAGGATGTATGCTGGGATGCAATATCAAGACCAGCTGCTTCCATAATGTGATGGACCTTTGTATTAATTTGTGGGGAACCAATCTGCATTCCCCATTCGTAACTTGTACGATCTCTATCATATGGAATGGTCACCGCAATTTTTTGAGAAGAAAGCTTTTCAATATCTTCTACATAATTCTCATCCCCCATGTTCAAAACATGAATCATACGAGGTAATGTCAGCTTCGTTTCTTCTATTAACTGAAATTCTTGCTTAATTGCTAAAGCACCACGAGGATTACTATTTAGCACATGAACCACAATATCTGATTGATATAAGATTGGGTAACTCAGTACCTCTGATAATTCAGTTGGTACAGATAGAATGATGTAATCGTATTCTGTGGCTACAAGCGATTCGATGAATGTTGTTACAAATAATTCTTTGTTTTGAATCTCAGGGAAGTGAGCCATGTTATATCCTGATGGAAATACCAGAAAATCCATCTTATCGTGCAATTTTTGTATCAACCTTGGATTCAATTTTTTCTCTACCAAATCTTGTTTTGTACAAATATAATGCAAGAGATTGTACTCATTTTCTTTTTTAACAAGCTCTAATATATTTTTGCTGTCATGGGTAAGACCTGTTCCAACTGCAAAACTTGGTCTCACCTGGTCTGCTTCTACATAAAGCACCTTTTTCCCTAAATGAGCTAACTCATTTGCCATCGCAATACTTAACGTGCTTTTCCCTACATTTTCGTTTGTCGCATAAAAAGCAACCATTCTGATTTGCCGCTCCATCTTAATACCCCCTTTCTTATTTGGATTCGTTCAGATACTGTGCAACATATTCTTTTACATTTTTAGAAATTGGATTGGTTGAATGTTTCTCTACATAATCTAAAATGTTCTTCTGATCAGATATTTGCGAGAACCCTTCTGCTGGTTGTAATTCTTTCCCTGTTTGTTCTACCTTTTGTCCGATTGCAACAGGAATCACATCTCCAAGCATTTTCGCACGATTTAAGTATTGGAGTTGTTCTGGTGAAACAGCTAATGTATATAAACGAGTTACCTTCGGTTTTTGTTTCCCCTCTTGTTCCTCTTTTGATTCTTTCTTTTCTAACACGAATGCATCTTCCGTATTACTATCTTTTGCAGCCGTAACACGTACGCGTTGGAAAAGACCACCGAATACAACCTTCTCATTGTCTCCTTCTTTCACAACCTGTTTGAAATACAAGTCCACGTATGTGTTAGGAATAATACTATTCCCGGAACTTGTTTCAAGATCAACGAGTAATGGGAAAGCAACTTCTTCATTTTTTAGGTTTAATATTGCAGAGTCTGGTAACTCTTCTTTCTTTACCACTTTATTTTTGAAGAGATAGCTATTTTCTGTAATGGGTTGCCCATCATTTGTCCATTTTCCTACGACCTCTTTCTTACTCACGCGTAATGCATTGGGTGGAATGGAATCACCAGGTAATGTGCGTTCAACTAGCATATCCTCTTTAATCTCTGTATGAGCGGGTATATCCTTTGCGGCTACGACAATCTTTGTTGGTTTTACTGCATTCTCCACTGCAAAATGATTGTATCCATAGATACCAGCGACTGTTGCAGCGGCAAGACCAACCGCAGCAATCTGCTTCTTTTGAAACTTAGATGGCTTCAATGTTTGTGCTCCTCCTTATGTAGCCTTTAAACGCAAAAAAAGGACACACCTATGGCATAAAGCGCCTTAGGTGTGTCCTTTTAGCTAATCTAAAGTCTATATGAAAATGTTGGATTTGTTTTCTTTAATATTACAATTTCAATATTATGATATATACGGTTTTATGTCAATCATTTCTAAAAAAAAATCTATTTTTTCTATTCCAACGCACGAATTACAAAAAACAAAAACCTTTAAAAACGTTGTCATATCAAGGTTTTCAAGCTATTAACTACCCAATAAATATGATATAATAGATGTAACGTAACTGAATATTTCAGGGTGGTCGGTTGCTATCCTTTCTCTTTCATTTTATGGAGAAAGGAGGTGACACTATGGACATTCTTTTCACTATAGCAATTGAAATTTTGAAAGTTATTGCTAGGGAAGTCGCTGTATTTTTTGCAAAACGAGTAGGAAAATACCTATCAATGTCTTGGAAGAAAATACAAAAAAAGCGACGAAAAACGAAAAGAACCACCCAACGCCGCAAACGTACTAGGTGGTTCAACAAAAATAACTAAATTCTAGTAACCAACCACCTTGCGGTAGCAGTTACATAAGGCGAGATGTTGAAGCATCTCGTCTTTATTAGTTTATGCAAAAACTATATTTGTAATACTTCTACACATATTATAACATCAACCATGGTACATGTCATGCGGATTCATCTACTATAGTGATAAGATTTAAAAAATCGTGATTAAAATGAAATGAACTTTGTCCCTGTCTCAAAATACTTTGCAGGAGCATAGCTTTTCCCATTCCGATCCTGAAATTCACTGCCAATGCACAGAGATACAATCATTGCGACAACCCCAATGAAAATTGCACGTCTCACACGTTGTTTTTTCTTTTTATCCACTTTAAATTCCCCTTTCTACGAAAAAAAGGCACATCCCAATTAAGGGATGTGCCTTTGGTTTGTCCATTCAGCTACTAGTTTAAGATGGATATATTATTCTGTTGATTCAACTTATTATACAATAATACTTAACTAATTTCTATTCTTCATATAGTACCAGTCTGACAAGTCAGTGATAATATGTTCCTTTCCTGCCCAGTTCCAGCCTGGTGTTTGTACAGGGGAAAAGAGTGACAAGTACATCTCTATCTAGAAAATTATTATACACCGCACCTTAGATTTCCACTTCATTTGTTATACTTGAGCTACTCCCCGTATATTGAATTATATGGATAATTTAATATGATGTGGATTATTTAGGGTACGAAATCAGTATATATATGAAAAATAATAGGATTAGCAAAAATTCAAATAAACAAAATGGCTTTATGCCTCAATGAAAGTAATCAGATTATTAGTTAAATCATAGTTACTTTAAAGCTAAAAAATCTTAATCACGTATTATTCAATTTTTATTGATTAATACGGCATGCGCTTCTATTATTGAGTTAGGTGGAAATTTTAGCCATGAATACAGCATTAAATGTATGATTATGGTCTAGTCTTTGATATATCTGTGTTTTGACTAGTTTTTAAATGATAGCATAGATGTATATTCCATCAGTTGATATCTAATATAGGAGTGTGTGTTTAATGAGTTCTTACTTTAAAACTGCTAGTCCAAATATTGTTGATAATGAGTTTTTAAGAGAGCCGCAAATTGAGGCTTATGAAAGATTAAGAGAGCATTTTATTGAACGTGATAGTAAGGAGCACGCTCTAATTATTTTGCCAACAGGAACTGGTAAGACAGGATTAATGGGTATTGCACCTTACGACATTTCAAATGGAAGAGTTTTAATCATAACTCCACAAACAGTTATTAGAGATTCGGTTTTAGGATCTTTAGACCCGTTATATCCTAAAAACTTTTGGCTATTTACAAGGGTGTTTGACAGTTATTCTGAATTACCCACTGTAATTGAATATGAAAAATCTTTAACTGATGAAGTGATACATAGTTCAGATATAGTCATTTTAAACATTCATAAGTTACAGGAACGACTAGACTCCTCTCTTATAAAACGTGTGAAACCTGATTTCTTTGATTTTATCATTATTGATGAGGCTCATCATTCAGAGGCTACTACTTGGAAAAGAGCCCTTACATACTTTAATAATGCGAAAGTGTTAAAAGTAACAGGCACTCCTTTTAGAAGCGATGGAAAGATAATTGAGGGTAAAGAAGTATACACCTACGGTTTAGGTAAAGCAATGGCAAAAGGTTATGTAAAAAGCTTAGAAAAAATTGATTACATCCCTGGAAAAGTTTATCTAACTCTTGACAAAAACTCCGATGAGCTCTATACAATTGACCAGATTAGAGAAATGGGCTTGAAGGATGAGGATTGGATTAGAAGATCCGTTGCACTTTCCACTGAGAGTAATCTAAGTATTATTGATCAATCAATAATATTTTTAAGTGAAAAGAAAGAGAAAACTAGTAATCCTCACAAAATTATTGCCGTTGCATGTAGTATATGGCATGCAGAACAACTAAAGGAGCTGTATGAGGCAAAAGGTTATAGTTCTTCAATTGTTCATAGTGAATTAGAAAAACACGAAAGAGAGCTTGAATTTGCTAAAATTAATTCTAACAAAGTAGATGTGGTAATTAATGTCGCTATGCTCGGTGAAGGATATGACCATAAATTCTTATCAATCGCAGCATTATTTAGACCATACAAAACATTATTACCTTATGCTCAATTTATTGGTAGGGTTCTACGTTCTATATCTGAAGATGATGTAAACGGAAATCTTTCAGAAGAGGACAATATTGCCGTTGCTATTCATCATAAAGAACTAGGATTAGATGAACTCTGGGACTACTACAAAAAAGAAATAAAAAAACGAGATATTATTAAGAGAATAAGAACTGATTATCCAATCGAGCCAACAGATAGATTTTCAAAGGATGTTAGCTTTGGTTCTGTATCAGAATCGGAAGATTATACAACTGTTAAGGATGCTTTTATCGAGAGTGAATTATTAAAAGTAAGGAAACAAAAAATTGAAGAAGAACAAGAAAAAATCAAAAATCTACAAGCTTTATTAGAGGTAACAGAAGAGAAAGCAAGAATTCTTTACCAACAGAGTCTAAAATCACAAGACAAAGAGCGGTATCTCAGACCTGATTTATACTTAAAGAAAAAGAAAGCTGAAATTGATCAATTAGTAAGAGAAGATGTAATACCACAGTTGTTAGTTGACTTTAATTTGGAGCTTCAGGGTAATGAGTTGCCGGCAGGTAGATATATCCTCCCTAAAAAATACCAGTTCATTTACGGTAGGGCGAAGGATAATGGCTCTTTACTAGGACAGTATTTTAATCTATCATTAAAACATCACATTGGTGAAGGTAGGGACGGTTGGAAAATAGATGATTATGACCGTGCCATTGCACATGTCCAAGAGTTGGAAGCTCATTTGCGTAATGTTTTAGAAAATAGATGACAAGAGGTGTTACCTATGTTAGAAACAATTGAACGTCTTTATGACGAGATACACGGACCAAAATTAACACCATATGAATTGATAGAGAATGTAAAACTTCCCAATTATACCTCGGTAGATTTTAGTAAAGATAGCGAAAATAATATTATCGCTTATACTAAATGTCTACTAGAGGATGGAAGTAATGCAATTTTCACGTATGTATTCAACAAGGAAAATAAGTTAATGAGTTTAAAATGTGTGGTTCGTGGAAGTGAAGAAGAAGTTTACAATCGAAAAATAGAAATTGAAAAATTTTATTTATTAGCTTCACAGTCACTTCAACCTTCTTTAAAAGCTATTTAATAATAAAAAAGAAGCCCAATTTTGCAGTGATCCCTGTAAAGTAGACAGGATTTAAAAAGCGCAACTAAGCAACCTGAGTTCTATATTTATATGGACTCAGGTTATCTAATTTCTTTTCAAATCTTTGATGATTATAAAAATGTATATATTTGCGCAAAGCAAATTTAACCTCATCTGCTTTGCGGAAGGAATATAAATGAAAGCATTCTGCCTTAAAGTGACTGAAGAAGTTTTCCATACAA
Organism: Bacillus sp. IBL03825; assembly: GCF_024712505.1. Taxonomy (NCBI): domain Bacteria; kingdom Bacillati; phylum Bacillota; class Bacilli; order Caryophanales; family Bacillaceae; genus Bacillus; species Bacillus sp. IBL03825. Next base: position 56,321 of record NZ_JAMXKE010000003.1, read on the forward strand.
GCATTATCCCAACAGTTACCTCGTCGAGACATACTTGCCTTCATCTGATATTTTTCAAGTAATTGATTATATTGACGAGATGTATATTGAGACCCTTGATCACTATGTAAGAGGATTCCCGTTACATTTCGTTTTTTCTTTGCCTTTTTAAGTGTATCTAACACAAGCTTTAAGTCGTTTCTACGACTGGTTTCATAGGCAACAATTTCATTGTTGTACAAATCCTTAATAGCTGATAAGTACAGGCGTTGTCCATTGAAGATCAAGTAGGTTATATCCGTTACCCATTTCTCATTTGGTTTTGAAGCTTGAAAGTCTCTATTTAGATGGTTATCTGAAATCACATATGCCTCTTTTTTTCCTAATTACGGCTTTGATGCATAATTCATTCATCAATCTTTGTATGCGCTTATGATTCAAATGAAGGTTATAGGTGACTTTCAGCCACACTTGCACTCTTCTATATCCATAAATTCCTCTTAGTTTTTTATGACACTCCAATATCTTTTTCTTGATTTTAGCGTCTTCTAGTTGTTTTCAGAAGGCACTAAGTGCCGCTTTGTCCACTTATGATACCCACTTCTAGTTACACCAGCGATGGCACATAATAGGGTAACCGTATACCCCTTTTCTAACATCTCAAGTATAGCTTGCATACCTCCTTTTACATCCCTAAGAGCTTTTTTAACATTTCATTCTCGGCTTCTAATCGTTTAATCTTAGCTTCTGGATCTTCTGGTTTTGTTCTTGGTCTTCCTATACCTGGCCCTTTCGCTTTTCCACGCTTTTCTTCTAGTCCTTTGATACCTTCAGCTTCAAAGTATTTCACCCAACGACTTACAACCGAGTGATGAATACCTAATTCTTTCGCAATGGTTTTATAGCTCATGCCTTCTTTTAAGTATAAATCTATAGCTTTTTCTTAAATTCTACATCGTAAGTGACTCTAATTTTTCCCATAGAAAAATCCCCTCCATAGTAAACAGGTTAATGTGCTTTCTTTTTCTTGTCTACTATAAGGGGATCATATCATTTTTATGGGCTTCTTTTTTATTATTAAATTTCTTATTAATATAACGGTAGTTTTAATTGATTAACCACACTACATATTATATATGAATATCGGCAAGTACATCTCTATCTACAAAATCATCATACGCTACACCTTTGATTTCCACTTGGTTTGTCATACTTGAACTACCCCCACTTTCACTTCTAAATGAAGTGAAAGTGGCGATTCCTAAGTAAAGGGTTCTATCGAACTCTAATTTATTAGGCTATCTCCGCAGTCCCTGCGGTTAGAAGCCTTATCGCTTCATTCTTTAGATTGATACTTGCGTTAATATCCCTATCATGATGTGTACAACAAGAAGGGCAGTCCCATTTACGTAAGTTTAGATTTTTAACATCTTTGTTTTGATATCCACAACAAGAGCATAATTGGCTGGAAGCAAATGTTTTCGATACGACAATGACTTGTTTTCCGTACCATTTTGCTTTATATTCCAACATGGTTCGAAACTGTGACCATGATACCTCACTAATTGCTTTTGCTAGCTTATGATTCTTTAACATATTTGATACTTGCAAATCTTCTATACCAATAACATCGTGGCTTTTGATGATTTCAGTTGAGATTTTGTCCAAGTAATCTTTTCTAGCGTTTGTCATGTATTCATAAATTCTAGCCATCTTTACTCGTTGTTTATTCCAGCGAAAAGATCCTTTCGTTCTTCTAGAAAGAACACGCTGTGCTTTTGCTAACTTCTCTTCCAATGATCGAAAAAACTTCGGATTTTTATAGGTTGTTCCATCTGACAAAATGGCGAAATTTTTTAGCCCTACATCTATTCCAATGTAAGATTGTGTTTTCGGAAGTTCTTTCACTTCTGTTTCAACTAACAATGACACAAAGTATCTGCCAGAAGGGTTCCGTCTAACCGTAGCATTTAAAATACGTCCATTTACTTCACGACTTTTGGCAAATCGAACAAGACCTAGTTTCGGCAACTTTATTTTGTTTCCTACAACGGCTATATTTTCATTTGTTTGTTTTGTGGTGTAGGATTGTACATTGTTCTTCTTAGATTTGAAACGTGGGGCGCTGTTTTGTTTTTTGAAAAAACGTGTATAAGCATCCGCAAGGTTGCGAACAGACGACTGAATCGCAATACTATCCACTTCTTTTAGCCAAACAAACTCTTTCTTCATGGCAGGAAGTTTGGCAGAGCATGTACCATATGTCAAACCTCTTCCTGTTTCTTTGTATGCGTGATCCCATAGAGATAGGAAATGATTGAATACAAAGCGAGAACAACCAATAGTTTTGTTGATTAGAGTTGCTTGTGCTTGATTTGGATAGATACGAAACTTAAATGCTTTATTAACTATCATTCATTTCACCTCCACTTCGAAATGTATCTATCATACAACGAACGTACATTCTATAGATTTTAAAATGATAATGACAAATTGTTCAGTAACACTTTACATATTCCAAACAATTAATATTGCTTCCTGCCATCCCATGTCCGAAGCTAATTCATCTATCCCTCCTCACCGGAGTGTGCGTCTTCACGTTCCTTAAGGAAGGAATCTTATTGACTAAAACAACAGAATCATTATAACTTAACAAAACGATTAATTAACACATTCGTAATTTCAGTTCTATATGGTAAATATTACCATATAGAACTGGGCTTGTAAAGTATTTATATTTATATATATTTATTTTTAAATATTTTTTTCTAGTAAAAAAACTACACTTTTTAGCATAGTTTTCTTACTAGATTTAAATTATGTCCGCTCTATTCACAAAAGAATACTATTCCTGAAATTCACTTCCAATATACAAAGATCCAATCATTTGGACAACACCAATAAAAATCGCACGTCTCATACGTTGTTTTTTCTTTTTATCCATTTCAAATCCCCCTTTCTACGAAAAAAAGGCACCTCCCATTAAGGGATGTGCCTTTGGTTTGCCCATTCAGCTACTAGTTTAAGCTAGATATATTATTTGTCGATTCAACTTATTATACAATACTACTTAACTAATTTCTATTCTTCATATAGTACCAGTCTGACAAATCAGTGATAATATGTTCTTTTCCAACCCAGTTCCAACCTGGTGTTTGTACAGGGAATGGAAGATCTGCAAGTACATCTCTATCTACAAAATCATCATACGCTCCCCCCTTAACTTCCACTTCGTTTGTCAAACATAAACTCATTTCATTAATTCCCGCTGGGGTTGTTTCAACAGTAAAAGTATATTTACCATCTTTCTTTTTCAATGGCGAGTACCATTTGCGTCCCCCATCAATCATCTTTTCCTGCCCATCCCAATATAGAGACTTAGTAGGTCTTTTACTATCAAATACATGACCTGTTATTTCAGATAAATACATATTTTTAGGTAGGAATTTGGATGCCAGTCCAGTATTAGAAACACGCTCCAAATCTTGTGTAGTTTTTAATCCTTCATCGGCAAAAGGATATTGTGCCGTTGCTTCTGTAAATACACCAGGGTAATTTGCATTCCAATCATTTTTGTATTTTCCGTTTACTTCATAAGTGAATCCATATCCACTATGAAGCTTAGAAGGTGCTAGATTATCAATACTTCCACTTAATGTTTCATAATACATTTCTCCAACTGTATCATCTTTAGAAACACGCTCACTAACTGTTTCTACCACACCTTTTACGCTAGTTACACCACACATCCCTTTTTCATGTGACGGTGCATAGATAGCTGTTTTAATAGGATTATTTTTGTATGTGGTTTCTTCTATATCTATACGATTACCAGCAGGGTTAATTTCCGCTTGAATTGTTCCTTTCCCTTTATGCTGCCAGTCAAGGTTCAAAGTTTTCTTTTCTCCCTCAGTTAATCTTACCTTTTGTAATGATACTTGTTGTCCGTTATGCTTTAGCACGACTACTGTTTCAGGATTTGCATATTTCGCTTCTAGTACATCTAACTTTTTAATTTTATTCTTCTCTTTTTCTAGTTTTTGTCTTGCTGTATCTAGCCTACTTGCAGCATCATCTAATCTATTTTCTTCCCAAGAGCAGTCTCTATCAATATAGTAGTCATGGCCTTCTTCGTCTTTCTCATGAATTGGATTACTACGACAATAACTTAAACTAGACTGTGCACTGTCTCTACCTGATTCAGCACTACATACTTCTTGTTGAGATTTATTAATATTATTATTTACCTTTATTCTATATTGGTCACGCTCTGATTTAAAATTATCACGTGATACATCTATTCTTGTTTTTATATTCTTTCCTTCTCTTGCTGTTTCTCCTTCAATTCTGTCAGCAGAGAAATCGATTTTATATTTAAAATCATCTTCATCACCTGAATCTGGATTAGGTGTTACTTCAGTACCACAGTTACCATCTATAGTGAAATCAACGGTTTTCTCGTTTGATTCCCTCTGAACAGCATCAAGAACTTTTAATTTCGCAGTAAAACGACCACACATTTGTGGCTGCCACTTTAGTTCTTCTGACTTAAATTGCCCTGCATCACCTTCATTTGGTTTTTGATTATCTTTTTGCGGAGTTGAACGCAGATAATTTTCTTGATGATGCACGGTTTCGCCATCTTTTGTAATATCTAGCATCCACTTCACTCGATTACGTTCACCGGCTGCCGCTTGATATGGATTTACTGTTGTCCCATTTGGATCTCTATCATTGTATCCCTTATTCTTACTTACATATTCGAAACCGTTAAATGTAAATTTCACTGGTACATCTTTTTTCCCACTAGACGCTTTAAAATCTTTTAGTTCAGGCTTACTAGTTCGTACATACCATAAGTTATAATTATTAACCCCACTTACTCCACCAGCTCCCGCATATCCACCAGAAAGATATGCAATATCACGAATCCAATAGAATAACCCATATCTTGAACCTTTTGTATTTACAATTTGATGTGATTTTAAATTTTCTAAAACAAACTCTGAATTCCCCCAATATTTATTAGCGATAACCGCCGCATCAATCCGTTCTTTCTCAGTTATCATCCTATCCCCAACAATAACCAATGGATTGATATAACCTTCATTAGAAATTCGTACATACGGTTCACTTGAATCGGCATTTTGAACTAAATTTTCCCATGGATTCTCCCAATTAAAAGCCCCATTATATACAGCCGGATAATGCAAATCAGATAAATACATTAAGCGCTCAGCTTCATATCCCTTTCCTGGACGTAAGTATTTCCCCTCCATTTGCAATTGTCCAGATAAAAGATAAGTATCCCCTTTCCCATCGAAGAAGGGAATATCATTATTCTTAGCATCTACCGAAATAGGGAGTGTCAACAGTAGTGATGTACAAGCAAAGAATATTTTCTTTTTAATTTTCATGAATATTCCTCCTGAATATAAAAAAGGACACACCCGTACCATTGGCTGGTACGTAAGGTGTGTCCTTTACGTAATTTTAAAATCCGTATATTAAACTATATATTGATTCTAGCAAATTTTATTTCTCTTTACAATTACTTTATTTACTTTCTACTTGAATATACATCATTTTATCAGCAGTTGAATGCCCAATACGAACTTTATGATTTTGAGTAGTGTAATTATTAATCACTTGAGCATCTACTGTCTCTTGGATTTCTTTATCTAAATTTAATTCAGGATTTATGAAAGTAACCCATTTCTTAGTTAATTCGACTGTTGCTTTATTATTATATAAGAAGACGATTTCAAAATTATTTTTATCTGTTGCATCAACATAGAATTGTGCTCCAATTGAACCTGCTGGTAAATACATATCTTTATCAATGAGTTTAACGTACACTCCAACATCGCTATACTTTAAATTAGTATTATATTTTTGATTGATAGAGCTAACAATATCTTGTCCCTCTTTGGTTACTAGTTTTTGAACAGTAACGTTATTGTTAAAAGCTTCTTGATTAAATTCCATATCCTTAGTTGCTAAATTTTCATTTAACCCTACTGGCAATTTAATTTCTGGCTTTACTTCTGGTTTTTCCTCTGGTTTCGTTTCAGGTTTTGGGTCTGGCTTCACTTCTGGTTTTTCCTCTGGCTTCGTTTCAGGTTTTGGATCTGGCTTCACTTCTGGCTTTTCCTCTGGTTTTGTTTCAGGTTTTGGGTCTGGCTTCACTTCTGGCTTTTCCTCTGGTTTTGTTTCAGGTTTCGGGTCTGGCTTCACTTCTGGCTTTTCCTCTGGTTTTGTTTCAGGTTTCGGGTCTGGCTTCACTTCTGGTTTTTCTTCTGGTTTGGTTTCTTTTTCGATTACATTAATAGAGTTATATAGGAACTGACTGTATTGCTCACGAGTTACATGCATTTGTGGTGAATACATATTTCCTCCTGTACCAGAAGTAACACCATTCTCTTCTAAAGCATTAATTGCGTTATACGCCCAAGAGTTTTTATCAACATCTTTAAATGAAGTTGTAGTTGTCGCCTTAAATTTAAATGCATTAGTAAGTACCTGTGCCATTTGTTCACGAGTTAAAATATCATCTGGACCATATTTCCCTTCACCATAACCACTTACTAGACCCGCTTTCGCAAGTGCTAAGATTTCTTTTTCAAACATGTGTCCCTTAATATCAGTAAATGGATTTTTGAAACTAGCATCTGCATCTGCTGGTTTTACGTATGCGTAAATCATACGAGCAACCTGTCCACGAGTTACATTGTCACCAAAACCAAACTGTCCATTTCCGTATCCTGCTACTACTTTACGGTTTGCTAAATCATAGATTGCTTTCGTAGACCAGTGATTTGCTGGAACGTCATTGAATTTTAATGAATCTGTGTTATCAGCTGCTTTCGCTGTAAATGCTCCTGCTCCTAATAGTGATGTACCCATAATTGTTAGTGCTGTTGCTGTTTTTAAAAATTTGTTAGCCATTGTTTGTTCCTCCGAATATATTAGTTTTTTTATAGATTCTCTTATTGTACCTAAATTAAACATAAAATCTAGATGTTTTAACATATTAATTATTTGATTAGCGTTTTTTTATAACCGCTGTTCTATATGGAAAATATTACCATATAAAAATAGGCTTGTAAAGTATTTTTATATATTTATTTTTAAATATATTTTTCTAGCAAAAAAACTACACTTTTCTCAGCATAGTTTTCTTACCAGATTCATATTATGTCTGCTCTATTCACGAAAGAATACTTTTCCTACTCCTTCACGATTGCTCCAAATTGGCGCTTTTACTCCGTCAACACCAATCAATTTAAATATATAAAACTGATGCTCCGATTTAATCTTAAAATAAAGAGGTTGGTTACGATCTACTCGTCCTTTTGTAAATTCATATTTCCATCCATCCATATTATCTGCCTTCATCTTTTTCTCAATATCAGGGATTAAATCTACATTTTCCCCATTATAACTATATTGAAATCCGCCTGTTCTTTCAGCTAACTCTATCGTATTAGAAGCAAAATTATGCGCTTTGACCAATTGAATACCATATAGTACGCCTTCCGGGATTAAAGAGATAAAGAATAGAAAAAGAGTTAATAATAGAGCTGTTGTTACGGTATTTTGCATACTGGTTCACTCCTTACAGTTCTTGGCCCTATTATTTTATGTTTCCTCCAGGTTGTTTTTTATCAGAGGTAGACTCAAAAATATAGATGTTTCGTGCTTTACTTTTAATTGTTCCTTTGTTTTCATCAAATTGTTTTAGATAGCTCTTTGCATCCACATTTCCCTCAACTGCAATCATTGCTGGCTTGTCCTGGATAACATGAACAGAAAAATCACGCTTTGACGCAGGGTCTTTGAATGCCGCATTCTGCTTGTACGCCTGCTCGAACTCTTTCTTTGCTAGTTCTGGATCAATGGCTATTTCTTCCTCAGCACGTAAAGTACCGACTTTTACTGATTTATATAAGGCAGTATTGTTCCCTTTCTTTAATGCAGCCTTATTGTCAGTATGTGTTGTATCCCCAATCACCATATCTGTTACAAAGAAAAGACAGCCTATGAATAAAAGTAGCGCACCTGCAGCTATTATAAATTTTTGCATTTTTTATCATCCCTTCTTAATTTTCGGTCTTTCGGAAACGAAATCCACTTAATATAGAACTTTTCTTCTGGTTCAGCAATTCGTTTGGTAGTAATAACTCTGCTATCTTCTTCATTATTCCTTCTAACTCTCTATAATAGTTTCGACTTGATAGTAACGTACTACTATTCAACTGTGCTTCAAATACATCCTCAATCCCATAAGGTGGTATAGCTGCTAATAACTTCTGTCCTAAACATTCTTCCACTACCTCGTGTTTTAACAATGATGATGAAAATTTATTCCCAATTACTTTTGTTTTCTCTAATGCTAAGTAGGAAACTAACTTTCTTTCTTTTTGCGTAAGAGGGTGTGCTATCTTTAACATTTGATGAAGATCTGGTTCCGCTACAAAGAATATATAATCAGCCATTTCGCATATCTCATGGTATAAATCTTTGTCCCAATCATTCCCTGCATCAACAATAGAAATAGGTGCTTCTTGGTTCCCCAATAAGACCTTAATAAAATGGTCAAAGTCCTGCTCTGTTTCATTTTTTAATTCTTGGTCCACAATCGGATTCTTTACGATAAAGTTTATCTTTCCTTGCTTCCACTTTGGAATCGATAATATATCAGATTCCTTCTGTAACATCTCTTTATAGCGCTGTAACATGAACTCGCTGCGATAATTTTCTGGTGCTTCTGTGTAGCCCTTTAATAGTGGATACGTATATCCCTCATCGTATAGATTCTCTATATAGTTCACATCAATCTGTAGTTCATTCAAATAGGCAGCTAGGAGATGTGAAACAAAAGTAGCTCCACTTCTCCTATTCATACTGGCCACAACAATTGTTTTCCTTGGAATTGCTATACCAATCTGCTTCTCATATACAGGTTCAAACGATAATTTATATTGCTTTTTAATTATTGGTGCTTTTACCGTTTCCTCTTGTACAGACTTACGTTTTTGTTTGTTTTTAAATATTTTTGACTTAGAGACAGGTTCATCATTGCTTCCTTCCTCTAAGTCACTTGGCACTTCCTCTTCTTCCTCAGCAGGAATGTCCGGTAATTTCGTTTGTTGCGGTGCCTGACTTGCTCCAACAATCTCGGCTACATTCTTAATATCCGACTCCTGTAGCAACTGCGGGATGACTTTATTATCAATATCAATTCTACGAGAGTTGAAAATGTCATAGATACCTAGATAAATCAGTTTCGCCAAAAACTCATCATCATTTTCACGTTCTGTAAAAACTACAATACGAATATCTCGATTAAAACGTATATCCCTTAACTTCTGTAAGATAATCAATTCACGTTTATCTTCCTGTCCCGCATCAATATTTAATCGTTTGTCATTAATACATAGAATCTCGGGTTGTTCCGTATCTAGAATTTCATCTAGATATTTAATATGCATCACATCACTATCAGCCACTTCAAATCCCGCGCCAACAAAATCTTCTCGTAAATATGCCGTATATACAGTATCACTGATGGCTAATACAATTTTTTTGACCATGGTAGACCTCCTTTAACTTTTAGCGTTGGATTAAAATCATGTTTTCAATTGGAATTTGCGCCTGTTGATGAATCTTCCCAAAAATCTCATTCAGAATATACTCCACTTCAACTTGTTCCAATGGTCGTGGTGCCTCAAAATCAGAATTAAGTTTTATTCGTATTTCCAGTCGATCTTGAATTTCATTTAATGGTGTATCAAGATAAAGAATTCTGTAGTATAAAACACCATCTTCAATGCTTTTTTGAATCATATCTCTTGTTTGATGAATAAATGTAACCTCTGCAAGCTCAATGAAAGGATTGTCTATCGTTACTCCGCTATTCCAAGTTAGATTCCAAATCTCACAATGTTCTTCCGCATGCACAACAACTCCATTTACTGAAGGCGTAATTGTAAAAAGACGATCTACAGGAACTTTAGTTAAAGTAGTAGTATCCCCATTTACTAGTTCCAATCCTTTTTCCAATCGTTCGTGTTCAAACGCGCATTCAGCGCCAGCAAATGCAATTTCGCAAAATACTTGTTCTAGTAATGGACGAATCCCCTCAAATGTTCGTATTGCAAATACACTAAATTCCTGTGTTTCATCTGTTCGAATGATTTCATATAATTCAAACTCAGATGCATTTACTAAAGCAAAAGGAATATCTTTAATAAGATTCGAATCAGTATATAGCTCCTCTGGAATGTGGGTTTCAGGATGATGTACAAACTCAAAGCATAATTGATATCCTTTTAAAAATGCATTCTTGGCTGCTGCTGGGAATAGAGTTTCAAAGCGCTTTACATTGTTCTTACATTTCTTTTCTTCAACTTCGTTATTAAACTCCCTTTCTTGTAGGATATTAGCTTTGTTACCTAACAATAAAAAGTAATGATTAATGATACGACTAATACTTTCTTCAAACGTTGAATTATCCTCACAATACTTAGCAAATCTCTCTTTACTCATGCTTACAATTTCATTCATAGTTCTGATTTCTCCCTTTCAAATGTTATTAATACATAAAAAAAGACACACCGATGGCAGGTTATGTGCCTTCGGTGTGTCCGTTTAGCTAAAGAATGAATCTATTAATTTGTATATTCCTCTTAGCGAATTGTTGTTCATGTACAAGAATACATCTCTCAATTTTAAAAGTCAACAGTTTCAGAAAATCCTAATGCTAATATATTCATTTGTATTTTTCTTATTTTCTAAGTATCTAATCTAAAGAAAACAATATTTGAAATAAAAATATATACAAGTATTTTATATAAATAATACAAGAATGATATATAACTAAACTCAATTATTATATATAAAGAGAAAATACAGGTGCCTATAAATCCTTATATACCGCACGTTCTTTTATAATAAACCTAATTACATATCGTACTATCCCCATTACATACAAGTAGTGAATCATAAAAAACACAAATTAAGAAGCTAAATATCATATTACTAAGAATTCACAGGTTTTAATATATAGTATTAAGATAATCACAAGTATTGAATCGAATTATAAACAAAATGAATCGTATCCAAAAGCAGCATAAACTGTTTATATATTTACGTAAAAGCGCCGGTAAAGACATTTCCTTAACAAAAAAACATATCCTCAAATTAAAGAACATGCCAAATAACCCTTGCTTTTATGTGATTTTTTAACAAGGGCTGCTGCTTACTATATTTTTTAAGATTTTATGAAATCTGGATAAGCACCATTTTGATTATAATAATTCATCATTACATCGTTTCTTTCTTCTACAGACAAGCTTTTTTCCGTAAAATTAGACCAGGATTCTCTAAATTGTACTCGCATAAATGCAGGAATAGAGAATATTTCTTGCTCTTTCGTATAATTTTCAACCTGATCTAATGCATAAGTCATTGCGGTAATCAGTAATTCGTTTTGTTTTTCCTTTGTTGGCATGTATGCAGCAACGTCCACAATTTCCTGTTTAAATGCAATCATCATATTTTCACGATCTTTCTTTCGTAATGATTGTCCCATATATTTTAAACGAGATACTGCTTCCTTTCTGCATTTCGCTACTGGTCTATGTAAATCTTATTTATCATTCTCAATTACACAGTTTAAAGAAAATACCACATTGAACTTTTCAATGATGACTTGTTTCACCTGTTTTCTAACACGCGCTATGCGAGAGTCGCTAGACTTCTTTTCCTTAGAATCAATTGCTGTAAATTGCACAATTGGTTTTACAATTTCTATGTATTGTCGTACCTTCTTTGCATTACGATTCAATTTGTCCTTTAAAAAATCCATTCTTCTTGTAATCTCGAATTCTTGAATCTGGTGCTTATAATGCTCCATACCAATTTTTCTCGAAAAAGTGTTTATTAATCCTAATAGGAACATAATTCCTCTGTTATCACGAGCCTTTACAAGACTACTAAGTATAGTTGTTTGAATAAGATGAAATGGAATTCGGAAATATGATAGTGATATATCTGTAGTTTTTGTAGTTTCTGCAGCAGTATGGTTATACAAGGCATAATCTACAACCTCATATACAGTACGATTTCCAACAGGTGTCTCTTTTACGAGCCTACGCTCCAAGCAAACTTGAAACCCCGTATAAATTGTTGTGTAGGGAATCCCACTTTTCTTAGCAAGATCCATGATTTGAAATTCACGTGGTAGCATACCAATATCATTACATTCAAAGTGAAGCAAGATATAAGTAGCTAAAGCTGAAGATGGTAATTCTTTTCGTTCATTTTCTAGTTTTACAATGTTCAATAATCCATCGAAAAACTTAACCCCATGTACTTTAAAGTTCTGTTGGGAAAAATTCATTTGCGTATTCATAATGTTGCTAACTCCTTTCAAAATAGCACAAAAAAGGCACTGTCATACCACGTATACAAAAATACTACTCTTTAAAAAAGCAATACATGTATAACCACGGTAAACAATGCCTAAAAATACGCAAGAAATTCCCTTTTTAAGTTGCACAAATACATAAGATACAGTAAAATTATCTTATAATTTCATGCAAATAAAAAAGGTTTAGAAGCTTTGTTTACCGCGCTCGAGAAAAAGATTTAGGGTTTCAGTGATTCGCGGTTAACCACAATGAGATAGTTGGCGCTATTTCATTGGGCTGATGAACCTTTTTTTGCTTTATTATATTTTATTTTTACATTATATAAATGTTCTATTATTAATAAATCTATATCTAGAAAAATATGAAATTATCAAAGTAACTACATCATATATAGTTTTTTTCATGGTTGCAAGCTGATTTTCAAAAGTAACAACCTGGTGAACTTAACACGAACGAAAATCTGCACATTAAACATCTACATGATCGCCTCTCAATCAAAAAACAACTAAATATGGTTTAAAATCCAATCATTTCCACATCACTCACCTAATCAATTGTCGCTCAATCAACACACCACCTTGATTTCGACGCCATTTCACCTCTAATTAGTAAGAGTCACTCAGCTAATCACCGGTCACTTAATAATAATACACTTAATTTTCCTTAATAGATTGAGTGGTGATTGAGTGAATGATTTTATTATATTAAATATAGTTCCAATCAGTCAATTAATCGCCAGTCACTTACATATTTTTTTGTTCGCATTTTAAAAAGTGAACGACCAGTGATTGAGTGGTTGAGAATCAATCATAGGTTTTTTAGTTACAAAATTAACTCTCGAATAAACAGCAAAGTATACAGTTGTAGTAATAAACATGTTTATTAAACTATTGTTCTGAGAATTAACGTAAATTGATTGGCAGAACAATAGTTTAATAGTACTTAATTTGTATAATAAACCTATGGTTATTATAAAGGGGATGTTTAAATGAGAAGAATTGATTTGATACCAAAACCATTTTTTGAAACTATAGGGGAACATGGTACAACTTATTTTGTATATGGATATAGAACCGCTAAACCAAAGTTACATTTAGGAGAATTTAGTTCACTAAAAGAAGCTAGACAATTCATCTACAAATATGCTTATGAAAATCCACAATGGCTTAATGTAGACGGAGATATTAATGAATATAACAAAAAACCTTCTAGACCTGAAAGTAAGAATAAATGGTATAAAGGAATAGTTAAAAAAGAATATATGAAGTATGCCAATTTCAAAGATTGGAAGAAATAAAAGTAGCGAATTCGTTACTTTTTTATTTTGTAAAGAAAAAGGAACCCATAAGGATTCCATTTGCATCACGTTGTTCTATAGTCTTTGTTTCTAAGTTTCTTTCTAATATCCATAAATGCTAGAATCATTATGATCGTGCATAATAATTTGAGCCAACGAAACTCCTGGTCGAACATTATACCAGAGAAGAATTCATAAGCATATAACAAGCCAATAGCGGGAAATAGCCAAGTCATGAATTTTAAATCTTTTAGGTGATATTTATAATTATTAATCTTTTTCCACATATGTATCAACTCCTGTAAATATATGTTAATTCTATATATTATGATTTTACATAAAAATATACAGAATTAACATAATAACTTTGAATTAATCATGTTATTTATTAATGAATTTAGTCTCAGTAAAAGATACTAAGTGTCCTAAGGATTTAGAAAATAAAAGAGACTATCAAAATGCAGTGACCCCTGTCAAGTAGACAGTATTTAAAAAGCGCAACTAAGCAACCTGAGTTCTATATTTATATGGACTCAGGTTATTTAATTTCTTTTGAAATCTTTGATGATTATAAAAGTGCATATATTTACGCACGGCAAGTTTGACCTCATTCGCTTTACGTAAGGAGTATAAATGAAAACACTCTGCCTTAAAGTGACTGAAGAAGTTTTCCATACAAGCATTATCCCAACAGTTGCCTCTTCGAGACATACTTGCCTTCATCTGATATTTTTTAAGTAATTGATTATATTGACGAGATGTATACTGGGATCCTTGATCACTATGTAAGAGGATTCCCTTCACATTTCGTTTTTTCTTTGCCTTTTTAAGCGTATCTAACACAAGCTTTAAGTCGTTTCTACGACTAGTTTCATAGGCAACAATTTCATTATTGTATAAATCCTTAATAGCGGATAAGTACAAGCGCTGTCCATTGAAAATCAAATAGGTAATATCGGTTACCCATTTCTCATTCGGTTTTGAAGCCTGAAACTCCCTATTTAGATGGTTCTCTGAAATCACATAAGCTTCTTTTTTTCCGTAATAAGGTCGTTTTTTCCTAATTACGGCTTTGATACCTAGTTCACTCATCAATCTTTGGATGTGCTTATGGTTCAAATGAAGGTTATATGTGGCTTTCAGCCACACTTGTATTCTTCTATATCCATAAATTCCTCTTAATTTTTTATGACACTCCAATATCTTTTTCTTAATTTCGATATCCTCTGATTGTTTTTTAGAAGGCGTCGTATGCCGTTTTAGCCATTTGTAGTATCCACTTCTGGTTACACCAGCAATATCGCATAGAATGGTCACTGTATAACCTGTTTTTGTCATTTCATGGATGACTTCGAATTTTTTTATTTTGGATACGACTTTCATTCCTCCTTTTACATCCCTAAGAGCTTTTTTAACATTTCATTTTCCGCTTCTAATCGTCTGATCTTAGCTTCAGGATCTTCGGGTCTAACCCTTGGTCTACCTAAACCTGGTCCTTTCGCTTTACCGCGTTTTTCTTCTAGTCCTTTGATTCCTTCAGCTTCAAAGTGTTTCACCCAACGACTTACAACCGAGTGATGAATACCTAATTCTTTCGCAATGGTTTTATAGCTCATGCCTTCTTTTAAGTATAAATCTATAGCTTGTTTCTTAAATTCTACATCGTAAGTGACTCTAATTTTTCCCATGAAAAAATCCCCTCCATAGTAAACAGGTTAATGTGCTTTCTTTTTCCTGTCTACTATAAGGGGATCATATCAAAATGATAGTCTCTTTTATTTTTTCCCGAAAAACTTAGAGAAAAATCCGCCTTTTTGTTCAGTATTTTCTTGTTTCTGAGCATTTGCACTTTTTTGTTCTTGAATTAATCGTATAGTGCTCATTAGTTTTTCGTCACGTTCCTCTAGACGTTTATTAATTCTATCGAAATTGTCCTGACTTTGTTTAGCTACAGCAGCGAAGAATTCCATATTTTGCTTTGTTAATTCGGCGGTCACTTTAGCTGTAACTTCCTCAGTGATTTTTTCTGTCAAAGCCTCAATCAAGTCTGTATTTACCTGTTGTGCTTTAACTAGCGATGTTTCTTTTTGCTCATCATCGTCATCAATCTCTTCAGCATAAACATTACGAATAACAGTGGGATCCATATCTAAAAGCACTACAATTTCGTGCTTTTTCTTTGACTCTGAATAATAATGTTTTATTTTTTTTACTGTATCAATACTATCCTCATGAACATATTTAAGTTGCCGTTCTTTTTTAATGTTCAAGTACTCATCAAAATCATTCAACCATCTGCGAAGAGTACTTTCGGGTATATCAAGCATGGTTGCTACTTCAGATACACGATAATAACCATCGCTTAACTGTTCATCAATCATTTGCTCACCACCTAACTATATGTTGCCTGTCCTATAGTACATTATATAGAAATTCTATAGAAACTAAAAGGACACCTTTATAGATTACTTAAAATATCATGAGTTTTTATACCTGATCACTCAACCAATCATTGCTCAATCTTTGGGTTATGTATCAAAAATACCTATGTTGTTGAGCGGCGATTAGTTGGATGAGCGTGATTAATACTTCAATATGTACAAAATCAGCTCAGCATATCGTAAATATATCTCCTCATATAACAATGAGTTTTTGCATATGTGCAGTTACATCCGATGGTTATAAGTTACATATAGCGGAATACATTACCGTAGTGAATTCGGAAGTATAATCCGTATATACTTCGGTGCATAATGCGGTTTATATTACGGAATATATTTCGGAAGTATTGGAACCCTTGATTTTAAAAGGTTCTTGATTAAATATCAGAGATATATTATAGTTAATACATACGATACTTCGGAAGTATATGCCTAAGTATATACGGCGTTTATTACGGGAAGAATTTCCGTAATATTAATTTTTCTTTTTTGTATCTATACATAATTTTAATATTTATTAAAGGTGGTGTGGAATTAGTGTCAAATATATCAATGAGTAGCCAAGAAATTATAGATACTCTGTGTGATACCTTAAATGATGGCATCTGGGCCTTAAGAGTTTTAGATTTGGAAGGAACTATGCACAAAGAAGGCTTGTGGGAATTTGTAAATAAATTTCATAAAGAATACCAAATTGAACATGAGGGGAATTATGAGGGGAAGAAAATACTTCCTTCAAGATATTCACTCGACATAATGACAGCAAGATTAGAGGGTGCTGGTTTAATAACTTTTAGGCAACTAGGTAGAGTTCGTATTTATCAGGTCAGCAAACTAGGTAATGTAGTCATTAAAGAATTAGAAAAACGCGCTAAAAATAATAACTAAATAAAGGGAGGATATACATATGGCAGGCAATTTTTCAGAAATCGAAAGCCAAGGAAATATTAGTTTAAAATTTGGATTCTTAGGACTTGGTATGGGAGGATGCGCAATCGCAGCGGAGTGTGCAAATAAAGAAACACAGATTAAAAACAATAAATACCCATATCGTGCGATTCTTGTTAATACAAATAGCCAAGATTTTAATAAAATTGAGATTAAAAATACAGGAAATGTCCGTAAAATTCAGTTAGAAGGATATGAACAAGGTGCGGCTCGTAATCCACAAGTTGGTGAGGAAGCATTTGTAAAGCATGGAACAATGATTTTCGAAGCAGTTAAACAGGAATTTGAAGATCGTGACTTCATTTGGATTACTTGTGGTCTTGGTGGTGGAACAGGAACTGGAGCACTTTTAAAGGCAATCGAAATGTTATATGAACATGATTACAATTTTGGATTGTTACTAACTTTACCTCGAGATGCTGAGGCTTTAAAAGTATTAGAAAATGCAGCTTCACGTATTCGTAGCATTGCTATGAACCAAGACGCTTTCGGTTCAATTGTATTAATAGATAATGCTAAACTATATAGAAAATTTGAAGAAGAAAACCCAAGTGCATTAGCGAACGAATATACTAGCTATAGTAATAAATATATTGCTGATGCATTACATGAGATTAACTTAGTTACTTCATCATTTACACCGTTTTCAGATACACATTTTGATGCAAGTGAATTTGCTCAGGTAATTAATACACCAGGCGTTTTATCTTTAGCAAAACTAGAGCTAAAATCAAATCAATTAGACACTGAAAACCCACTAGGTTACTTGACTCAACTAGGGAATGCACTAGAAAAAGGAGTTTTATACGATACAGAAAGAGAAGAGCTAGAAAGTGCCAAAAAAAGTGCACTATCTATCGTTACATCACCGCTACGAGCTAGTCGATTATATAACTTCTCATTCCTTAACCAGATGGAAAACTTCTTAAAAGAAAGAACTCCATACGTAGATGAACGTCCTATAGCTCCATATGTAAATAAACATACAGCGAAAAAAGAAGAGGATATAGTTAAATTCTATTCAGTTGTTGCAGGGCTACCATTACCAAAACGTGTGAGTGATATTATTGATGAGATTACAAGAATTAAAGAAGAGCGTGAACAAGCTAATTCTAAGAAATCAAATGCTGTTTTAAATAAACTTTTTGCATTTGATGATTCAGTACAAGAAGAAAAACCTAAAAAGAAAAAATTGAATTTTGGTGCTGAACCTGAAGTAGAAGTAGCCGACGATTCACAACCAGCAAAAAAGAAATTATCATTCTAAACAAAAGACCGACAAATTAAATTTTGTCGGTCTTTTTCTATTTCAATCGTTAATGACATTAATTCTCCCCCGCAAAAAATCCGTTATAATTCTTGAATAATTGTAACCTTTAAATCTTTTTGTCTACCATCCTTTATTCTGTTTGGGCGTCCTAACAATTTTTTATCTTTACTTTACCCTTCAAAAAAATGTTAGAGTCAAACCTGTACTCTGTCCTAACAATTTTAAAAGAGTAATAAAGCTATATAAATCAATATTTATAGCGGATTTTTAGAAGCAAATTTGATCCAAACTTCAGCGTACGAGTTTTAGTATCTATATTAGCTCAAATTTAGTTTGAATTTTTCATAATTTACAACCTAATTCTTCTGTAATAAGATATATAGAAATGATAGTTATTACACGAGAAGAAATTTAAATTATGGAGTTGTATATTATGAACAGTAAAACGTATAAATATAAAAGCAAAGGCGTGCAAAAATTTTTTCATCTAAAGGAGGCTGACATATTTGTATTCACAGTTTTATATCACAAAAGGTATCTTACTACACGACAAATTACTCAACTCTATAGCGCGTTTGAAGGTCGAGATTTTTCCGAAGCTAGTGTGTTTACAAAACTTAATCGTTATTCACAATACGGTGCTATTTTAACGAAAAAAGTTGAGAAGCGAGATGATAGTATAACTAAACGTGCTACATTCTCTTTAAAAGAAAGAATGATTGAATACCTTCAGGAAATCGGGAAGATTCCTGAAGGATCTTCAAAACGTAGATACTCTCATTCAAATTCATTACATACACTCTGCTCACGAGAAGTTTTAGTACGTACGCTTTTAGAAGTGACGAAAAAGACCTATAATAACGAGACATTATATGAGTTAGATATTCGGTCTTATCATCAAAAGCTTAAAAAAATTGAAATTGAAGATGCAGGCCTGGCAATGGTTCCTGATGAACACATTTCATATCAAGATAAAAATATCTATATTGAAATGGATATGTGTAAAGAAACCAATTCTACCTTAGTTGAAAAAGTAGGGAAGTATGTAGAATATGCTCAAAAAACGAAGGACAATGTTTCAGTTGTTTTTGTCATGTACGACAAATCAATGTTCCTTGCAGAAGAAGCAGAGCCACCATACGTACGGATGAAGAATCTATTATTTTCTATGAGGGAGTATCACGAACTTTTAATGACAATACCTAATCTAAATATGTACGTCTGCTCACTTAAAGATGCTGGAGACGTTATTTCAGATATCATTCTTGGAAAAGATGACAACCAAAATTTTGAACAAGATATTCTTGTGCCTTTATCTCAACGTATAGTAGGAGATGCTGAGTGGCGTTATGCATTTGTTGAGAACGTACAAACATTTAAGGAACCAATAGATGGCGGTCTACGTCGAACTTATAGGAGAGACAAAGACGTTATACAAGATTTCTTCTTTATTTTTGGGAACGAAAATGATTACCGGATGATCTCTAGATTAGATGACGTCGTGTTTTCAAGAAGAAAAGGGGATGACGGTGTTCCACTTGTAGTTATCTATCCTAAACGTGAAAAACCCAGAGATATTCTTCTGATGGACACTTATGAAAATGTACGACTGCTATCAATCCAAAATGAAAGTATCCATATAGACATGGATGAACAGATCATGGTACGTACTGCAAATAACGTTCATCCGAAAAGACGTAAACTTGTTGAGTTATATTAATCTATTATTTTTTATATAACACTATATAATTTTATTGATTTTCATTATTCAAAGTGGTAGAATAGCGTTTGAACATATAATTAAAACTACAATCAAATCAGAACATATGAATTAAGGCAAGCGACACACGCTGTTTTTACAGTGGGTGTCGCTTGCCTTTTTTTATTTGGAGAAAGGTGGAAAATGAAAATGAATTTGCAATTTACAACTGCATCAACAGCCAATGGGGAGTGCTTTCTGTGAGAGAGGCATTAGCAAATCCAGAACTAGTACTTGAACATATTACAGAAGAAGGTGCGGAGTTCAGCGTTTCACTACAAGATATTCAAATACCTGGTAAGCCTAATTATTATTGGTACGACGTATTGATTGAAACTGCAGCTGCTAAGAAAATAGAAGTGAATATTGCTGTACTTTCTCAAGAAGAATATGACAAGCTTTGTGAAAAAGCTAGTATCGACCTATATTTAAAACAGACTGAAGATACAGCGAAGTTCTTTCTAGAAAAATCAAAAGAGCGATTTAATCCAGAGTTACAAGATCGTTTTACATTCCGCCATAAAGCTCAGCTGTTTCTGTAAGGAATAGGTGAGCCTTTATGGATACGTTTAAGCAAAGGTTACCTTTATTTACAACTATTACACTAATTAGCGCATTTATTATTTCTTTTGGAGTCGGTTTAATAAACTATATAAAGTTACTATACTATGCATTTGAACCACCGTCTTATCCTATAGAAATTACATATGTACCACTTATCTTAATGTTCTTCTCTTTATTTCTAGGAGAATTTAGTTTTCGTTTCTACAGCCGTATTCCAGCTTTACATGTGAAAAATGGGAAACTTTTCATTCTAATTGCTTCACACATCGCAGTTGATATCCAATTCTTATGGTTTGCAACTGCTCCTATTCACGCAAAAGTTATCCCTTATCTCACGGATAAAGCAACGCATGTTAATTTTGGTGAATATGAGGCAGTAGGACATGTATTAACGGGGAATTTCCACACATTAACCATGATATTTGTGTTTTTACCGACTGTATTTATGATTTTGTTTACCCTTTGGTATAGCGGGCATATTGTTCGTTACCGAGAAGAAATTTTAAAATGGGTACAAAAATATGAATACAAAAACCACAAGTTACAAAAATGGTTTAATAGTCAAGAACAACAAATATATCCTGATGTAGAAATTGGTCCTCATATTGAGCATAAAGAAATGGTTCGTATTAAAGGGAAAGATCGAACACTAAACGGAATCATTATTGGTCCGATTGGCTCTGGTAAAACATCTAGTTTAATTATTCCAATGATTAATCAAGATTTACACTGGATGGTACGTTTCATTAATAAGTTCGAAAATGCTTATAAAAAAAATGATTATGATACGGAAGAAGTAAAAGGGACCTTTTTAAATGGCGTTACTGTAATTGAACCTAGTAATGATTTATGTCAGAAAGTAAACAAATTAGTTCAAGCACACAAAATTCCTGAAAGCTCTGTTTACTATATTGATCCAACTAATCCAGATACAAAAAACATAAACATTCTGCGTGGGCCAGTTGATAAGGTAGCAGAAGTGTTCGCGATGGTTATTCAAGGTTTATCTGAATCAAACAATGCATTCTTTGAGCAAGCACAACGTAACCATCTTAAACAGCATATCTATTTATTAAAAATGCATAACCCACAAAAAGATGTAACCTTCGACGACTTGATCGAAATGTATGATGATGTAGAACGTGTCCATCGTATGCATAAACTGTTAAAAGTACAGGTGGAAAAGTTATATGATTTTGTTCAAGGTGGAGCTGCTTCGCGGGACCAGAACAACGAATATAAAATTATAAAAGGGATAGATGAGTGGTTTGATAATACCATTCGAGAAAAAACAGATTCTCAAGGTGAACCAGCGGTTTATAAAAAAGGAAAATACCGCGGACACCCCATGCATTATGATAGAGAAGAAGAATATGTAAAAGGATTACGTAACATCTTAAAAGACCTTGCTTCAAACGTACTCATACGACGTGTTTTATTTGGGAAATCCGATTTTGATTTCGATGTCCACCTAGAACAAGGTGGTATTTTACTAGTGAATACGGCAAAAGGGGAATTAGCCGACCTTTCTAACGTATTGGGAAAATTTATCTTACTTAGTATGCAGAATGCTGTATTCCGCAGAGAACCAAACGTTTCACCATACCACCATATAATTGTCGATGAATTCCCAGATTACGGTACGCCAAGTTCTCCTATAAACGTAGCGGCGTGAAATGGAGGGGCTGACTCTTACACAGCCTAACTATTTGTTCGAATTTTATGGGTGAAACTCCCATTCTAGGATAATAGCTCATTAATCCTAGCCATGATACCCCTACATGCGCTAACTTACACACGAGTTAGGGTCTGAAGTTAGGTAAGGTCGTAACCTGATGGCACAACTCACTAATGCCTATATGGTGCGGTGGTCTTTAAAAACATTCCAATGGTGACGAAAGGAATCCATGTTTTGAAGCGTCGTGAGGGAATCCCTTCTTAACGTGAGCAATCGGAAGGAATAACGGGAACAAGGAGAGGTTCAAAGTTCTAATCCTTGCACATAATCGGTTTCGTAATTACCAATTATGCTGAACCAGTATGTTAGAGCTACTCAAGACTGGTGAGTACCGTCGGCGTAAAGTGGGCACCTAAAGGAATGTAAAATAAGGGATAGAACAAATGGAACTTGGGAAGCTTGCATTGCCATAGGGAGTGTGATCCTGCTTGAAACAATGCAAGTGGCAGCGGTCTCGTAGTAGTGAGGAAGCGGAGTAATGTCCGTGGAGCGAAGGGGACCAGTCGATTCAGAATAACAATGGATATTTCAAATGTCTATATGAACCTCTTCTAGAGTGGGAATTAAACAGCACATCGTTACAATCGCTTGAATAATGGGGAGACGTAATGAGGATTAAAGGACATTTGATAGATAATGAAGCACAGCTCCAAGATAAGTTAGACCTAATATACAAAAAGGCCAAAGAAGATAACTCTTCTTTTCATGGCATGATAGAACTAATGAAAAACAAGCAGACTATTAAAACGGCAATTCACAACATTAAAAGCAATCGTGGGAGTAAAACGGTCGGAATTGACAAGAAAGACGTGAACTACTACCTGCAAATGGAAACGGAACAGCTTATCAAACTCATTTGGGAACACATAGACAACTACAAACCTAAACCCGTTCGAAGGTATTACATTGACAAGGGCAATGGTAAAAAGCGTCCTTTAGGAATCCCAGCCATGATAGATAGGATAATCCAAGAAACAGCAAGAATGGTGTTAGAACCCATAGCGGAGGCGAAGTTTTTCAACCATAGTTACGGTTTTCGTCCCTATCGTTCATGTCACTATGCGATAGGCAGAATCTTGAATACCATTTCTAGGTCAAAAACATACGTAGCCATCGAAGGTGACATCAAAAGTTTCTTTGACCATATTAACCATAATAAACTTGTTGAAATAATGTGGAATATGGGCATAAAGGATAAGAGATTCCTAACTATTATTAAGAAAATGTTAAAAGCAGGTGTACTAGAAGATAATCAACTTTTCCCTACGGAGTTGGGAACTCCACAAGGTGGAATTATATCTCCTCTGCTAGCGAACATATACTTAAATAACTTTGACTGGATGATAGCTAAAGAGTTCGAAGAACACTACGCGCGTTATACTGTTAAACACGCTTTCAGTACAGGACTTAGAAAAGTAGTTAGAAAACATAAGAAATGTTCTCTTGTTAGATATGCAGACGACTGGATAATTCTATGCGAGGATAAAGTACAGGCAAGAACACTCTTGACTAAAATCGATAAGTATTACAAACATATACTCAAATTAGAATTATCAAAGGAGAAAACATTTATTACCGATATGAGAGAGAAGCCAGCCCAATTCCTAGGATTCGACATCAGAGCTGAAAAGATGAGACTGAAAAACCGTATTGCAGGAAAAGCTATACCGAACAAAAAGAAATTAAACTCTAAAATGAGAGAAATCCTTCGAGATACCTACAATGTTCGGAAAACAACCAGCTCTCACGATGTTGCCGCCCAAATAGAACTTATTAACACCAAAATTATTGGTATTAGTAATTATTTCCGTATAGGAAATTCTGCTAGAATTTTCGTTAGATGCGATGACAAAATACGCTATACATTCTACAAGTCTATTAAGAACAAACATGGTGGAGGAGTATTCGAAAAAATGCTTACTCCAGCTGAAAATCTTGATAATCGTAAAGATAGGCATAAAGGGCATAAAACCAAAGTTCCCTTCGTTGAAGTTGATGGAGTTAAGATAGGATTAACCAAAATGAGTTTTACACCTAGTACTAAAGCACTCCTATACAATTATGATACGACCCCCTATACACAGATAGGAAGGATAATTTATTTGAGAAGACATGGTAAGGTCGATAAGAAAATGAGACCAACCATTTATTCGAACGACCAAATCAACCAAATGGTCTTGTATCAGATGCTTAGACAAACTAAAAATAAACGACTCTATAACTTTGAATATATACTTAATCGCGATTATGCATATAATCGCGACAAAGGAAAGTGCCGAATATGTAAGACAGGGTTGATTCCAACTAACATCCATTGCCATCACGTTAATAATCGACTACCTTTAGAGAAAATCAACAAACTCAGCAATCTTGCCACCCTGTGTATAAGATGCCATAAGCTTATACATCAAAAGGACTTAGAAGACAGTATCTTATACAAACTACCGAAACTAAAGAAATACCGTGAGCTGCTACACATTTGAAATATATCTCATTGTTCACCTTATCTTAATCGCGAGGCAAAGAATAAGGATGATACTAACTAAATTTGTTAGGGGTTATCAATCTGAACCGATGGAACGCCGTGTGCGGTGAAAGTCGCACGCACGGTGTGGGGCGGGGGAAAAAGTAGAGATAACTTCAAAGCTTTACCTATCGCGACCCGTAAGGGTTAGTAGCTACCCCAGCCCTCTCGGGCTAGGATGCTACACATTTGTACGCCCATTTAAAGAATTCCCTGCACAATCTCGTAAATATAAAGTAATCCTGACAATTGCAAGTCAAACTCTATCTCAATTAGCTCTAGATTTCACAGAGCAGTACATGTTTACCTTGCTGGGTTCATTCCGTAACAAAATGATATTTGGGGATGTAACACCATATGATGCAAAGATTTTCTCTGACATGTTTGGCGAAAAAGAGGAATTTAAAGAATCTCAATCCGAACAAGGTATTTCTCCTATGCAAGAGAATCCCGTTAGTCGTTTAGGATCAACCTATCAAAAAACAAAAGAAGTGGTTATGTCGCCAGGGGATATTATGGCACAAGGTGCATTTATTTGCGCTGCTCGTATCGTACAAGATAATCATGTGCAGCCTGTACAACAAATCACAAGTAACTTTGTACCTAAAGAAGAGTTTGCTAGAGCGATTATTCAAGTAGACGAAAGACTAGGGCAATATTGGGAAAATGAGCGTCTCCTTCTAATCAAGGATTCTATTAATAAAGCAAATCCAATGAAGCACGTAGATGCAAAGAATATGGAGAAAATAGAACCACTACCACCTATACAGAATGATACGATGGAGCAGAACAATTCCCTAGAAACAGACAGTGAGCAACAACATATTTTATCATTAAATGATTATAAGGATCATAAATCTGAACATGAAACAAAATTAGTCGAAGATATAGCTGTATCAAATACATCCATTGCTAGTGAACAACAGACAAACCACAATGAGGAAGAGGAAGCTGAAAATGAAGCTGCTCTATATGAAGAGATTAAAAACTTCGTAATTGAAGCACAGCAAGTCTCGCCATCCCTTCTGCAAAGAAAATTTAGGATTGGCTATATGAAGACAGCACGATTAATTGAAAAGTTAGAACAAAATCTAGTTGTAAGTTCCTATACAGGAAAAGAACCTCGTAAAGTTCTAATTTCAAAAGATAGTCGTGTTCCATTACCGATTGAAAAGTCTGATATAAACTCTCCCGTTTTATTCGAAACAAATACCGGTGAGAGTATTCAGCAAGAATCAGCCATGCCAAGCGAAGACAAGGAAGCCGCGCAAGAGGAGACAAGCTTCTTTAAAGATGTCCTGTATGATGATGTGGTAGCTTTTGTGAAGGAATCCAGGACTGCCTCCATATCTGCACTGCAAGATAAATTTAATATAGGTTATACCCGTGCAGCACGCTTACTAGATGGTTTACAACGTAATGGAGTCTTGCAGGATATAGAGACAGAACAAAAGTTGGAATTTGTGACACCTGCAATACAAGATACAGTAACAGAAGAAACAATTGAGGAAGTAATTAAAATGAATTCTGCCGATATAGAAGATTATCATGAAATACATATGGATGTATCAGAGCTTAACAAGGATTTATCCATTTCTATATTGGAACAAGATTGGAACTCAGATGCTTCAATTGAGACGGAGCTTTCAGTTAGAACCGAACCATTCCAAGAAGAGTCACAAGAAGAATTAACTACAATTGAAATAGAAAAGGAATCAGAAATAAATATAGAGGAAGATCCAACACTAGTAATAGAAACAGCATCCCTTACTGAAGAAAATAAACTTGATGCAGATGTAGCAAAAGTTTATGAATCAATTAGTACTACTGTCTATAAAAACTTAGAAAAAAATATGCTAGGGAATCCTAAAAATAATGAAGAGCAACGAGAGTATAGCGCTATGAACTATAAAGAACGTCAAGAACGTCTAAAAGCTCAACAGAAAAATAAGTATAGTGATACGCAGCCACTGCCATATAGAAATGAACAACCTAAGAAGAATACATCTAACGTGATGAGCAAGGATTTAAACGATATATTTGATTAATATTTCCTTTCAATTAGAACGATACTTTGAAATTAATGAGAGATTTTGTAAGTTAAAGCATAAACTGTCCGGACAGTTTATGCTTTATTTTTTATATGCACAGTTTATGGCTAATTTATTGTCTCTTTTAAATCAAGTCACGGTGTTTATAAAAAAGGCGCGATGTTTTGCCCCTTTAGATCTGTTTATCTAAAGGGGTGTTTTTTATAGTGAAAAGTGAAAAGAAGATCTGAACTGAAAGGCGGATTAAGAAAATGTTGAGTAGCAATAAAGTTACTCCACTAAAGGGCCATTTAATTGAATAAGACTACATAAAAAGTCACTTTCCCTTACGTAAGGAAAGTGACTTTTTAGATTGATTTTTCCCCTTGTTATCAAGCTATTACTTTAAGTTCCTTTGACCAATTTTGAAAATGTTGTTGACTATTCAGTTGAACTGCATTACGTTATTATTAAGTTGAACTATACAGTTGAACTGAATGGAAGGTGAGGATATGAAACATAAATTATTACCATTGTCTGAAACCATGCATTATATTTTATTAGCTCTGCGTGAGCCACTCCATGGCTATGCCGTAATGCAGAAGATAGAAAAGATAAGTAACAGTACTGTTATTTTAGCAGCTGGTACATTATACGGTGCGATTGAAAACTTGAATAAGCATGGTTGGATTGAACCTGTTGGAGAGTCTGGTCGGAGAAAAGTTTATATGATAACTGCAGAAGGAAGCGCCATTTTGAAAATGGAGCAAAATAGGCTATTGCATATTTTATCCCTGTACGAAGGAAGTGAATCCAATGAAGAAATTTAAGATGTTTTTTGATATTGAAAAAGAGGAGCAATGGCTGAACGAGCAATTACAAAAAGGCTATCGTTGTACAAATATTAGTGGATTAGGAATATACACTTTCGAAGAAACTGACAAGAGATATATTATACGACTTGATTATCAAGATTATTTACCTAAGAAAAAGTTGGTTGAATACAAAGGAATATATGAGGATTTTGGTTGGAACTATATAAAGGGGCCCTGGCTTAGTGGAATACGGTATTGGCAAAAAAAAGATGATGATCAAAATGAAATCTTCTCGGATCGCCAATCTAAGGATAATCATTACAAAAAATTAATGAATTATTCATTTTGGTTGGTTATGCTGTGTTTAGCTTATTCTTATATGTTTTACAAGGATTCGGGATTATATCATGAAGGTCTTTGGAGTATGAAAGGTTCATTATTTTGGAAGGCATTTTTATTTGAAACTCCATTTGTCTTTTTGAAGTTGTCTTCCACAATTCTGTTTGTTTTTTTGGGTATCAATTTCTATAAAGCTTATCGAAAGTATTCAATGTTAAAAGAAAAATAAACGTTTTTTAATTTTTCCAGAATCGGGCGCGATTGTGGAACAACATAGGTAGAAATAATCAAATGGGGAACTGTAGTTGAATATGCCAGAAAATATTTGAAGTTGAACCAAATAACACTTGCATAAATCTCCAAATACCATTATATTAAAATTAATAATTATATTAATGAAAAATAACTTACGTGAAGGACACACCTTACGTACCATTCCAACGGTACAGGTGTGTCCTTTTTTACGTTCTAGGAGGCAAAATAGGATGACAGTAAAGAAAGAAACAACACACGTTGCAGAAGAACTAGGGATGGCTTTTGAACAAGAAATCACAGTAGGAGACACACAAGTAGAAACAAACTTTACTCAATTTGAGCGAGTACGTGAGCATGAATTAGAAGAGTTAGCTCGTATGAAACGCGAACGCATTATAGGTAAAGGCTTAATTACAGTAGTCTCTGAAAAGTTGTTCCCAACTAAAAATGGTAAATCAGAACGCATACCCGTACTTACGATGCAAATTGGTACCCATACAACTGCATATTGCCCAATTACAGAGGCAGGGATAACAATTCCTAAAAATCCTCAATGGCTAGTTGGTAGAACAAAACCTGTTATCATTGAGCATTTCCAAAAGACAGAGGAAGGGAACTTTGCTGTTGTATCAATCACAGCAGGAGAGCTCGCATTACAAAAAAGATTATATGATGAAGTAACCTCACAAGGTGGGAATAAAGTATACACAGGAACAGTTTCAGGTCATATTCCAACTGCACAAACCGTTCTGGTTGAAGTCCATGGTGTAACTATAGGGGTAAGGTACTCACATTGGTCACATTCATTTGTACGTCCGGAGGATATTATTATTGGTGATGTTGTAGAGCTCATTATCGATAAAGTAGTAGAAAAGAACGGCCGCTATGAATTTAGAGGAAATAAAAAGAAACTAGAAACAGATCCAATGGAAAAGTTATTAGAGCTTAAGAAACGACGTGACCGTTTTGTAGGTAAAATTGTAGGTGTTGATGCGATTGCTGGTATCTTTGTAGAAGTTGCACCAGGTATTCAATTCAAAGGATTAAAAAGCCGCAATCTTGCCAATCCAACTGAACACGATGCAACTAACCAAACCATTGTTACATGCGAGCTGCTTAATATTGATCCGAAAAATAGAAAAGGAACTGTACGTATCTTGAATTATCCGCAGGGACAAAGTAAAAAATCTAATTCGCCAATTTACCAATTTTAATGAATGACTATGCGTACAATAGAGAATCAAATGTCTTCATATTTCCCTTCAATTCCACATTTAACAAGTGAGGATGCACAGGGACTTCAGGTATATCGAATACATAGTCTGGATAAAACCTATGTATTCCATTCCTATGACGAATTAGTTACGTTTAAGCAGCGTTTAACAGAAGAACAGCAGGTAATACTAACTTTTATTGGTATTCATACATCTGTTCGTTTTAATCATTTATTATATCTATTCAAGGATAAGTTTTCGCGTAAGAGAATTAATGATGCACTTCAAGTACTACTTTACTATCGTCTCATTGAAAAATGGCAAGTAGAGATTTTTGATATGGAAATTCTTGAGGAGGCATATACGTTATCCGATAATGGGTTTAAGATCTTAAAGTACTGGCAAGGAAATATGTTTTACTTTGCTCCGGAGCGCCTTGATAATCACGGCAAATACGTTCACCTACGTTATTGGCATGATATAGACTTACTCTGTCACCTGCGTTATGCTCCGTCCTTTATGGGGCATATTATGCATCCATCTATAAGTAAAGGGGTTTCTACCCCCCCTTTAAGTTTTGTAGTAAGCGGTGGAGAAGATCGTAAATTTAATTTTGTTGTATACTCCACCTTATTATCAGATACACAGGATCGATTAAAGCGAATTATCGCTAGATGGAAGGCTTTTGTAGAGTCAGGGAAAGATGTTATTATGCAAGACTTAGGGAATAATCCTACAATATTAGTTATTTATGTTTCTACTGAAAAACAGGCAAAACAAATTAATAATGAACTACTACTTGATTTAATCCATGGTAAAGTATTGCTTTGTATAGGAGAAACCTTACATTCACAAGGATTACAACATGCTTTTTATCAGCCTCTTGCAGAAGGGGAGATTAAGCAATTAAATACAAAGCTATTCACAACAAACTAAGCCCTCCTCACAAGCTCTTCCTTTATAGAAGAAGGGCTTAGTCTGTCTTTAACAAAGCATAAAGGTTACTTAGGATTAAATCGCTTGTGTTGATTGCGTAATAAAATTTCTTGCTGAATTTGAATATGGTTTAACTTTTTTTTACCACCATCAGTTTTGATATACACTTCATTTTTAGCTGTTGCAAATAAATCATTACCAGTAAGCGTATCAACAATTATCTCTACAACATAAGTATCTTCTATGTGTTTTAAACTAGAGTCATAAACTTCTTTTAAATCTATT
Source organism: Bacillus sp. IBL03825 (assembly GCF_024712505.1). Taxonomy (NCBI): domain Bacteria; kingdom Bacillati; phylum Bacillota; class Bacilli; order Caryophanales; family Bacillaceae; genus Bacillus; species Bacillus sp. IBL03825. Next base: position 87,152 of record NZ_JAMXKE010000003.1, read on the forward strand.
TTATAAGAACTAGGTGGAATTGGTGGTTGAATTTGATCAAGACGTTCCACAATACTTCTCCTCAACTCATCGCGGTCTTTAGGAACCAATTTTGTACCAACCACTTTTCTCTCTTCATCCGTTATTCCCCAGATGATTCTCCCAGGGAATTGTTTTTTACGTTCATTTAAATACGCAACAACATATTGATCAACAACACTTAAGATAGATCTTATAGGATGATTGCCTTTAACCTCTTTAAACTCCATATATCGATATTCTTCTGCATCTAATGTTGCCCCTTTAATATATCTTACAATTACAGGACCTTCATCATCCAACTTATCCTCTACAGATTTTTTACTAGGTATGAACAAAGAACTGCTATTGTATCGAGTATCATAAGAAATTGATGAGTATAATCCCCTCCTGTTTTCAGGGAGTTTTGCAACTAAATAACTATTAGCTATTTCTATTGATGATTGGGCAAAAAGTATTATTTGTGTGCTTTTTGAATAAGCAGATAGTATTGAAAAAATTACCTTTGAGGCATCACTACTTAATGCCATAAATGCACCATCAATTACAATGGGTGTATTAAGCTTATTTTTAGCATGAATGCAAACTACCTTAATTAATTTTAAAATCTGTTCTAGACCCTGTGAAATATGTATAAAGTTTTTATCTCTTTCTTTTAAGTATTTAATGAGGTAAGTATTAACAATATCATTCCACATTTTTAATGCTTCAGTATCGTCCATTATAAGATGAGTAATTAACTCAATATCATTAACATCTATAGATAGATTTACCTTTGTTTCTTCAGGACTTAAAAACAAAGGCGCAAAAGCATGATAGTAAGAAATATTCTCTTGATGTTCCATAGGATTTTTATTATTAAAGGAGCCAAGACTATTAAATTTATACAAGAAATCGTCTTGAATATAATTTAATTCGTTTGTTTGCGTAACATTTCTATGTGTAGTTGTAATAGAAATAGTAGCATTGGGGAAATCTGGACTTCTATGTTTTTGCACTACTTTTTCACCTAATAACGGTATTAATAAAGCACCAAATAATTGCGTTTTTCCATGTCCATTTGAGCCTTGGATAATATTTAAGCAGTTTGGTTTAAAATTAACTTTAAAGTTTTCAAGTGGCCCATAATTAATTACTTGTACAGAATTTATATGCATAGTATCCCCCATTTTTTATTCCTAACATTTTAATAGCATTATATAAATTGAAATTTTATAAATAAAAAATATCTCAATCATTTATTTTCTCATGAACTTTATGGAATATCATTATAAAAATTCATGTGCAAATAAAACTTCAAAGAAGACATTTATTAAAATTCATAAAAAAATACTTAACTAAACAAAGATAAATATTGCCCCCCCTATACAAAGTAGGAATTTTACGAAATAATATTAATTGATGAGTCTCCTATAAATATTATATACAAATATACACTATTTATAGAAGAGAATATACAAGAAAGGAGCACTACATTGCTACGTATACAAAGAGGGTACATGTACGATCCAGATGATAATGAGGTAATTGTTAACGAAATTTTCTACAACGCTGCATCCGAACAAAAGCTAGGAAGTAAAATGGGAGTGTTTGCTGCAGACAAACTACCTACTTCCATTTTAAAAAAAGTCCAAGAAAACGCAAGTATGTCTTACATGGAAAGTATGGAAGTAGAAGAAGAAACCATTCAAGAAATACTTTGTTATTTAGACCAAAATCAAAAGCCAGAAAAACTTTATTTTGAAATGCAGTACATGAAGTAACACCAAGAACTGAAAATAAGAAGGGATTTATAGCAGGGGAAACAGGGGCACTATTATTCAATACATATAACAGCTGCATAGAAAATTCCTTCTTATATTCGTTCAATTAAAAACAATTGAATATCATATAAAAATAGATTAATATAAACGTATATTTATTGTTTAATTGATTCCGTTTATTCCCACACCTTTTTGTGTTGTGGTTGAGTTGTAGAAGCAAGTTGCGTCTTGTTTCATTTATGAAAGGGCTTCTTTGAGCCGATTATTGGATATAGCTTATTTTGCTATACACATTTTTAATCGACTTAAAGAAGCCCTTTTTGTGTTGTCTTTAAGTTAGGAAATACTTGTATTAGACCATTTAGGCTAAACAAATAATATGAGTGATTAAAGCACAATTTTTAAGGTGCTTTTTTCTATATCGAAGGGGGAAGTACAAATGAAATTTTATGAGGTTAGTTATGGACCAAAACTTGCTATAAAAATTATTGCAGCCAACAGTTCTTATGAAGCAGTAGGGTTTTATTTAATGGAAGCGCAAAGTGATTATGGTGAAGTCGAGTACGTTAATGTTCAACGATTAGGTTTGCGTGATCGAGTAAAGGTAGACTATGGATATATAGCAATCTATGAAACCGTAGAAGAAATTTACCATCGCCAAAAAATTGTAGATTTCCCATGCGTTATTGCAAATTTACTACCATGAATTCAATAAAGTAGGTGTATATTATGGATATTGAAAAAGAATTAAAAGAGATTTTATATTGCAAACAACTTATGAGGGATATGTTCTCTTTATCAATTGAGGGAATTAAATATTTAGGTAAAGGGACAGTGTATATGTATTTTGCAGTAGTTTCAGAGCATAAACCGAATGTTTTCTACCGTATAGATAAAGATCTTGATACATTCAGGTTTGAAAAAAGCTCATGGATCTACGTCATCACACTGTAAAACATCGAATCTAGAGAATGTCGTATATTAGAAGAGAAAAGAAATTATAACCAAACCCAGGAATTTATCATATCCTACTTTTGTTAAAAATTTTTGAACTCTCAGTTTTTAAGAACAATTTATAAAAGGGACATAGTACAGTAGAGAAAGAATGGAATGGAATGCAACTAAAGTAAAATATGAGATTTATATATATGTAAGGAACTTGTTGCAATACTAAAAGCACAAGGAATTAGAAAACGTAAATCTGAGAAGAGGAAACAACAGCAAGTTAAAACATGGACAAATGTAGACACATCTGGTGAAATATAGAAATTAAACAATATAAGCCAAAAGAGTTTTCAGAGATGATTAAAGTGTCTGTTAAGACATTACAAAGATGGGACAATCAAGGTGTTTTAATTGCTTACCGAAACCCCAAGGGAAGAGGATACTATACCGAAGAACAGTATAGAGAATATATGGGTATTCAAGAAGAAAATAAAGTAGGTAAAACAGGTATTTACACAAGAGTATCAAAACAAGGACAAAAAGATGATTTAGAGAATCAGATTGAGTTTTTAAAAACATTTGCAAATGCACGAGGGATGATAGTAGATGAAGTTATCAAAGATATTGGTAGCGGATTAAACTACAAAAGAAACAAGTGGAATAAATTGCTTGATGACTGTATGGAGAGACATGTTTCAACCATCATCATCACACACAAAGATAGGTTTGTTCGTTTTGGTTACGCCCATCTTATGAAGAACTTGTTCAAGATTTGATATCTATCATTCATGTATTTAGTTGTAGAATATATGGATTGAGGAAATACAAAAAGAAAATGTCGGAGGATGAAGAGCTATGAAAAAAGCATACCTAATAGAGATTAAACCGACAAATGAACAAATAACCAAGATAAATCAAACTATTGGAGTATGCAGGTATGTTTACAATCTATATATCTCTAAAAACAAAGAGATATATGAATCCGAGGGAAAATTTCTTAGTGGTTATGACTTTTCTAAATGGCTAAACAACATCCATACAAAAGAGTGCGACCAGTGGATTAAAGAAGTGTCGAGTAAATCTGTAAAACAAGCCATTATGAATGGAGATAAAGCTTTTAAGAAGTTTTTTAATGGTTTGTCTAAGTTTCCACGCTACAAGAAAAAGAAAAATGAAGATGTAAAATGTTATTTCCCTAAGAACAATAAAACAGATTGGGCAGTTGAAAGACATAGAGTAAAAATCCCTACGATTGGATGGATGAGATTAAAAGAGTATGGATATATCCCAAAAGATTCGGTTGTAAAAAGCGGAACTATATCTAAACAAGCAGGAAGATATTTTGTATCTGTGCTTTGTGAAGTAGAGGAGTTAACAGCAAAATCAATACTTAATAAAACAGGTTTAGGCATTGATTTAGGAGTAAAGGATTTTGCTATTCGCAGTGACGGTATAGTTCATAGAAATATCAATAAAACATTAAATGTAAGAACAATAGAAAGAAGATTGAAACGTGAGCAACGCTCTTTATCACGTAAATTTGAAAATCTAAAAAAGAGAGGTGGAAAATCTGTTACTAACAAAAGAGCAAATATAGATAAAAGCATTCTTAGAGTACAAAAGTTACATACTCGATTAGCAAATATCAGATTAGAGTATGTAAAGTCTATTGTAGATGATGTGGTAAAAACCAAACCAACATTTATTACAGTAGAAGACTTGAATGTGAGAGGTATGATGAAGAATAGACATCTATCTAAAACAATTGCACAACAGTGTTTTTATACATTTAAAATATGGCTATTGGCTAAATGCAAGGAATATGGAATTGAATTACGTCAAGTAGACAGATTCTATCCATCGTCAAAAATATGCTCATGTTGTAATCAAAAGAAATTAAATTTAAAACTATCCAACCGAGTATATAAATGTGAATGTGGAAATGTAATGGATAGAGATTTAAATGCTTCTATCAATCTTTTACAAGCAAAAGAATATACACTGCTAACTTAAATAGATTGTATATATGTACGGTGGGCTACATCGGAATTTACGCCTGTGGAGTGTTATATCAAACTGTAGTAGCAAGTTATTAGCGAGACAGGACACATAGAAGCAGGAATACTCTAAGAATATATATTTGTCTATATTTTTAGTAGCAGTACTACAATATGATTACAGTTAACCGAGGATATATGTATGATCCAGATGATAATGAGGTCTTAATTACCGAAATTTATTATGAAGCTGCTACAGATACTAAATTAGGAAGTAAAATGGATAGCTTATCTTACGCAGTTATTCCTAATGAAATTAAAGAAAAAATAGCAGCAGCTGCTTCATTATCCTATAAGGAAAGCATTGAGATGTCTCAGCAATTAGCTGTCGTATATCAAAATGAAATTAATATGTATGGAAAACCTGGAAAATTGTACTTTGAGTTAAAGAATATATAAGAGGGAAAAGACATTGGACGAATTTGTTCAATGTCTTTTTTATTAATCTGCAGAGGAGCATATATAATGAATGTTGTAACTGAAATTGAAACGAGTCTTTGGACAATTTGTGTAGGGGATGTTTTTAGCAACGGTCGTATGCCGTACCATCTAAAAGTTGTAAAAATTGAAGTGGAAGATATGACAAAACCAGACGATGCGAAGATATATAGTATACCTGTTCATCCTAAAAATCATAGAAGACGTATGAAGGTAATGGATGTATCAGAACATATTTCTTATAGAGCATGGTATTATAATGAATTTTGGAGTATATGATATACTATCGATGAAAGAGTGTTACGGTCGTTTCACTCTTTTTTACTTGCATTCAAAATAAAGATAGTATAATATACAGATATATTTATTGTTTAATTGATTCCGTTTATTCCCACACCTTTTTGTGTTGTGGTTGAGTTGTAGAAGCAAGTTGCGTCTTGTTTCATTTTTGAAAGGGCTTCTTTGAGCCGATTAGTGTATATATAGCTTATTTTGCTATGCACATTATTAATCGACTTGAAGAAGCCCTTTTTGTGTTGTCTTCAAGTTTGGAGTTATTGTATAGCCAGCACTTTAGGCAATTATTTTATTAATTAGGGGGAAACATCATGAATTTAGTCATGGAAAAATCACAAGGGAAATTACAAAATGATGCTCATTTACATGACATTATTGAAGAAATTAAAGCACTAGCTAATCCTTTATGGATCAGTTCTTTATCAATGCTGCAAGCGCACAATCAAAACTTCAATACGAAAGCTACGACATTTAAGGATATTACTGTTTCTGATTTAAGGGATTTGAAAGTAAGCTTAAGTCTCATTTATGCAGCAAGGAATATCAGTCGTGCAAGTATAGAAGAGTTGAATCAGCGCTTATCCATTCAATCCGGAAAGAATATTACTTCCTATGAGGATTGGCTGCTTCATGAAAACAGAGGAATTATATGTGAAATGATTGATGAATTTCGAAAGAAAGAGTGGATACACCCAGATTCGAAATAACAATTAATATAGGAGGATTATTATGACGAATATAATGGAAAGTTTACAAGCCGAATTTCCATTCGAACAATTAGGATGGAAAATTACACATGCATTCGAAAGCCAAGGGCGTTTTTTCGCGTATGTAGCTCCATTTGTTGACGCTCGCGCCATTCAGGACCGATTTGATGAAGTCTTTGGTATCGATAAATGGCAAGTGTCTTATGAAAAATGGGGTGAGAACGCAACGAAGTGTACCATCTCAGTGTTTTTGAATGAACGCTGGATATCAAAAGAGGATGGAAGTGAAGAGTCTGACTACAGTTCTGTAAAAGGCGGCTTTTCGAATAGTTTAAAAAGAGCCGCTGTACTTTGGGGTGTAGGAAGATATATCTACAATATAAAACCTTGTAAAGTAGAACTTACTACACGTAGTAATGGTCCAAATAGTATCTATGTTTCTTATCAAAAGAAAGGATATTATTTCACACCGCCTACTATGCTACAACTAAAGAATAAACAAGGAAGTTCACAGAAGGAACAATCAAACAGCCAAGCAAACCTAGAATTTTTAATTCAAGAAATGCAAAAGCTAGCCAAACCATTAGGAATCACATCTAAGGATATTCTGCGTGCTTATAATTATAATCATAATGCACAAGCAAAAACATTCGAGGATACAACGACTGGTGGATTAGAGGACATTATAACTCGTTTACGGTTGGTTCATGAGGCGATAGATATTAGTCATGGGAATGAGGAACAGCTTAATCGCTGGTTATCTACCTATATACCTAGCGATATCACGTCTTTTAGAGAATGGTTACTTCATAATCATGCAGAATCCATTCATCAACTTATAGAACAGTTAAAAAAACAACAAAGCGCGTAAAGCTTTGTTTTATAGCAGGGAAACGAATGAACAGGATATGAGGTCTGTTCTTTTTTTATTACATTTTTGGAGGGAAACATTATGAAATTTACTATTAACCGTACTTTATTTATTGAAAAATTAGAGAAAGCTAGTGCTACTGTAGACGTTAAAAACCCAATGCCAGCATTACAAGGTGTTTTATTAGATTGTAACCAACAGGGAATGATTCTAATGGGTTCAGACGGTACAGAAACAGTGACATTAGTAACTCGCTTTAATGTAAACAGTGGGGATTGTACTGAACCGGGGAAAGTGCTTTTTTCAGCTGCTCCGGTCCTTAAAACGATTAAGAAATTCAAGAGTGAATTCATTGGTTTAGAACATAAAAACAACGAGCTGAAAATTGTAGAAAGTATGAAGAAACAGTTTAGCTTTTGTACCATGGATCATGAAGAATATCCTGAAATCAAAATTGAAGCAGGGGAAGACTGGATTTCACTTTCGCAAGAACAATTTGTATCAATGGCCAATGGAACATTACATGCTATTCCTGCAATGGATACACGTAAGATCCTAACCGGTGTGAACTTAAAATCAGTAGATGATAAGTTCTTTAGTACAGCAACTGATGCTCACCGTTTGGCCCGTTTACATTTTGATTGTACAAAGATCACTATCGCAAAAGATGGTGAAGTCGTGTTACCAATTAAGTCTCTTAAAACAGCTCTTAAGCTCTTTAATCGTGAAACAAATTTACATTTAAAGCTCATTAGTGATACACAGCTGTTAATACGTGGCGAAAGTATTATCTATCAGTCTAGATTACTAGCTGGTACATATCCTGATACGGCACGTATGGTACCCGACCAGTTCAAAAGTGAAATACAACTATCACGTGAAGAATTTAAAAACACGTTGGAACAGCTTTCTGCCTTTTCTTCACTAATCGTGCTTACGTCAGAAGGAAAGGAAAGCATTCACCTTAAACCACAAAATTCTCAAGTAGGTACTGCAAGTGTAGAAATTCCATGTAATCAAGTAGAGGCATTTACATTTGCTTGTAATGTGGAATATCTGCTGCAAGCATTACAAACGATATCTTCTGAAACAATCGCGATAAAAATGATTAGTAATCAGAGACCTATCGTGGTAGTGGGAGCAGAGGATACAACTCACTCTAATCTGCAGTTAATTCTACCGGTTCGTGTGTAAGGGGGAAGCAAAATGAGTATGAATCACAGTGACTTCTTTGACTTATTACAGTCAAAAGAAGTCCTTCCTAATAATCAAGAACTTCGTCAATCTTTTGAATCGCTTATAAATGGATTTATTACGAACGAAATGCCTGATTTAGAAAACATACTATTAGAACATATAGATGAATTTGAAAAGCAATTTGAGCAGCTACGACATTATGTCACGTTTTATAGTGGTAATTCATTTCGGATAAGTGGCCCAGATTGTGTATTAAAGGAAATGCTACATTTACATCTTTTCACTGAACAACTAGAAGATGTAGAAAAGCAGGGGCTAGAAGATGAGATATTTATTTAATCAGGGAAATGAGATGAAAGTATACATTCGGATACTACGCATACAAAAATTAATTCGCAAATATAACATCCCAATCTTAATCAATATCAATGATTTTCACAGGGACAAGTTGCATATAACAAGTGAACTATTATTCGATTCTCTTGCGCGTTTTAACGAGCAAACACGTATATTTTGTCACTTTGCCTTCGGAACGGAAGAAGAGCTTTTAAATGGGAAGTTACATAGCTCAGAAGACATGTATTCGAATTTAGCTTCGGATATTAGTTCTATGGCTGCGGAAGGATGTTACTTCGACACAGCTGGTTACTATCTATGTATAGGATCGAAACATATAACACAATCCGATTTTCAATTCGTGTTACATGAATTTTCGTTTAACACCTATTAAAGCGAAGCGTATCCCAGTCATATTTTGATTGAATTTCTAGAGGATGGTTATGAACAGTACTCATTTGATGAATGGGTACTTTCTTATTATGAAATTATAATCCGTCTTGCGGCAATGATCCGAGAAAAGACGAAGGGGAACCAGGTATGAAATTATTATTTACATACAATCAACAGAAAGTAAGAAAGTATCTACTTTCGTTAAAAATACAAAAAAATGAACACTTACTGCATGAATTACTTGCAGATAAGAAACATCAAGAAGAAATCTATATATTAGATTGTTTAGAGAACTCAAGAGAAATAGACTTCAGCAAGATTTCAGTACGATCCATTCATCATGTAATGGCTGCTGTCTCCTATTTAGAAGAAGACTCGAATTTCTCAAATGATTTAATTGATTCGAAAACTCTACTTGAAATAATTATGATTGCGGAAAACTCTTTAGATACTGATCTTTCCTGCTTCTATACATCGCAACTGTATCTTATGGAGATATTTATGCGTATGTATAGACTAGGAATTCCCGTATCTGCATATTTCCCAACGTATTTAGAACAAGATAATTTCGAAGAATACGATTGTGAGGATTCATTTAAAAGTTGGGGTGATGACTTAATTCAAGATATGAAATTACATCACGAAGAGGTAGATAGCGACGATAAAGATGACCTAATCAAATATTCGAATTTATTTCATATATCCATGGATGAGTTAAACAACATTGTTGATAATGCATGGAGTCCAATTGGCGAGATATTTTCCAATATAAAGATAAAGGAGCAAAGTTTCTTTCGTTCAATCCAAAATCAGTTTGATATATGTATGCTTTACCAAGCTGAAGAGGAAAAACTTTACCTTTTCTATGATGATGATACATACTTTCCAGCAATCAAACGAATTGAAATGTTACTTTGTATCTTTGAAGAGATACAGATGGTTAGTAAGAGGAATGTATAGATTAAGAAACCTTTAGAGGTGATATTATAATGCGAAAATTATTTGGTTTTGAAACGCATATGTCAGTTCCGTACTATTTGCTATGGATTAAGTTAAATAAAACTTATAGCATCGTAAATTTGGAACAAATTAAACAGAGATACCAAGAGGAAATATATATATTAGAAAGTCTTTCTAAAGATATAGAGATAGATTTCAACAAAATATCTCATGAGGCAATTGGTAAAATCCTAACTTGTGTGGACTTTTTAGATGTAAACCAAACATTAAGTTGGGAGGACGTAGAATCTAAAGATACGATTGTTATCTTCTTACTTTCTATGAACCTGTTACACATAAATCTATCTTGCTTTTATCCTTGTCAATTTCATTACTTACATTACTTTAAAAGAATGCATTCGCTTTCGATTAATGTAACACAGTATTCTCCCGTGTACTTAGAACAAGAGAATATTTATGAATTAGACCATGAAGAAGGATTTGTGGAATTAGGGACGGACATGATCGAAGAAATGGGCTTAGAAGCTTTTCCTATTGAAGAGGAAGAAGAGTATGAAACGCTCTCTACACTATTCGACATACCATTAAAGGAAATACAGGAAATAGCAGAGGGAACATGGGGTGCTATCGCTGAAACAATAGACGGCATATCAACAAAACATAAAGAAGAAATTTTTAAAATACTAGATTGTTATCCAGTAAAGTATTCTTACCAAATTGATGAAGAATCACTTTATCTCTATTATGGCGATGAACCATTATACGGACCATATAAATTTGAGATGTTACTAGATTTAGTGGAAACAATTTATACACAGGGGGAACCAACACATGAAGACAGTAGCAATATTTGATGCTTTAGAGCCAAAAGGAATTGTAACCATTCAGCAATTTAACAACGAATTATCGCGTGGTGAGACTGCCGTTACTTTTAAAAACTTTTATTTAGCTTTAAAAGAAGTGATGGAGCAAGGTACACAAGATAATACTCATTACTCTAGTGGCGTACTCCCAAAAGGGTGTGTAAAACATGAGGTGTTATCTAAGAGTGGTGATAAGCAAGCTGTTTGGATTGAAGTACCAAAGGCACAGTGGGATATTCAATTTTTTGAACGACCGTTTCAACAGGTGGGCTTTCCGCGTCTGTTATTCCGTTATACGGTTTATCAAAAACGAGTTACGAATATCTCTGTCTTTGCTGTAAAAGAAGACATGGAGTTAGAAGAAGGAATGAAGTTATACCAATTTCCTTATTCTAATGTTCATGCTAATGGATCTGTATGTACGGGTAGAGTTATGATTCCTGAATTCCGGACTTTAAAAGATTTAGAAACATTTCATGTTTTATTCTTTGCAAGTTCATTCAACCATGACCTTACAAACACTCATACGGAACCAGTAGGAGAGTTATTTAAACGATTTGAAAACCAAAGTTTTGATGATTCTATTTTAATAGAATCGGAAATGACTTTTTAATACACGCCCTTTGGAGTGATTGGTTATTAGAATTTGGGGAGTATTTATTAAGAATAATAATTTTGTTGGGTTTTAGGTTATAAACCTCAGAACCAACATGCTAAGGAGGAAATACGGTGTATTTAGATTATGAAACACGATTGAGAATTGAGAGAGAAAGACAACGAATTATTGAGTTTTTAAACGAGAAGGGTATTACACAAAATTCAGATGGCAAAAGAGTCAATGATTTACCGCTTTGGCCATTAACTTTAATGGAAAATAAGTTACTGGCAGACAGTAATTAGGTAAATCCAATTTCTGAAAATAGCAGGACTATATATAAGCAAACATACTAGGAGGATTTTTTATTATGACAAACTTATTCGATTTTTTTGATATGGAAAAACAAGTAGAGGAAACAACAGTACCAGTGAAAAAAGCTGCTTCAGAGCAAGCCACTGCTAAGAAGGAAGAGAAGAAGGAAAAAGCAAAAGATAAAACAAAGAGTGGTAAGAAACCTAAGGCTTCAAAAGCTACAGATTGTCTAGATAAAATCAATACAACAACGGTAGTTCGTCACGTAGTATTTGGAGATATACCGTTAGTAGATTGGTTTACAGAAGAAGAAATTACACATGGAATTGCTGTTCAAAATGGAGATTCCACAGATGTAAGAAAAATAGAGGCAGAGGACATTCGCGTGAAATTAGAGCAACGTTATCCTTCGTTCGTTAAAGACTTAACAGTCATTAAACATCACGAAGATACAAATGCACTAATTCCGATTTTAACTGTCGGCGCAAAAGGAGCAAGTACTGTAGAGGGACAATCCATTTCAGATTGTCCTTTTTCTTTTCTAAGTACTTGGCGTGATCACTTTCTACCTGGGGATTTTATTCCGAGGACTCTATTAATGGACTTTATTATTATTGCACAGTCCATTTCTCGTAAATGTGATTGCGAATTGCATGCTGATATCTATTTCAATAAAGAGCGTGGTTATTTTATGGATTTTCCACCACAGCAGGTAGCGACTGAAATTGTAATCCCAGAAACGAATATAGGGATGCAGTCTATTGCTATGAAGGTAATGGAGATACACAGTCATCATCATTTCTCTGCTGAACCAAGTGATTTAGATGATCAAAGTGAACGGGCTCCTATTCTCTATGCAATAATCGGCAGAATAGAGGATGTTTTCCCTGAACTACGTGTACGCACTTGTATCGATGGGGAATTTCATTCTATTAACCCTAACTTTATATTTGCAGGAGAATATGCAACGAAAGGGATAAGCCAAAATTACGATTTAAGCGGGATTACACTTTTAAAATAAATAAACAAGGGGGGCGTAAAGGAGACATATTATCATGTCTCCTTCTTTATTATGACAACATTAAAAACAATTCACGTATCAATGTTTACAAAGATAAAACATTTCATGTTACTTCTTCCAAAGAGTGAACTAGTAGTAGAGGAAACACATCATGACTATGAGCTATTTCAATTTATGTGCAAGTTAGAGATGAATCACATATATGAAGCACTAGAAGGACAAGGGAATGATACCTATATTGATTTAAACGCGCATCAAGTATATGTACATACACTTATTGAGCAGGTGAATTCACTTCAATATGCTGTATCCATTGTGCAAGAGAAAGGAGTCGTTCATGCTGCATCGATACTATTGATGCATTCATTTGACTTGTATACCGTGCATAGGATTACAAATTTATCAATTCCATTTCTAAGAAATTTAGAGAATACACAATTAAAAGAAAATTAGGGGGATATAAAAATGAGTATTGTTATTGATGTTGCAGAAGGAAAGAAGATTGTACCGCATATTGTATTAGTAGGTGCTGGAGGAAACGGAGGCTTAATTTTACAACATATTGCTCAAATGATGAGTATTTTCCAATTAGATGGAGAAATTGTAGTTGCAGATCCAGACATAATTGAAACCAAGAACCTTGGAAATCAACTCTTTATTCGACCTGATGTTGGTAAATACAAAGCGGAGGTACTTGCTCGTCGATATAAAGCTGGCTATAACGTTCCTATCTCTTCCTACACGTCACAGTACATAGAAGACACAGAAACAATGCAGCAGTTGTTTGGTAATAAATACGATTTATTAAAAAAACAACATAAAGACGACTATTTGTATCTGCCAATTGTGATTGGAGCAGTAGATAATATGTTTTCTCGTGAGGTCTTTCATCAATTCTTCCATCAATCGGATAATCTTATTTACATCGATGTAGGGAATACAGCTGTAACAGTTCCTGATAATTGGAGAGAAGTAGATAAAAGACACTGGACACCTCAACAAATAACCGATTATAAAAGCAGTGGTTATAACGGTCAAGCAGTATGTGGGATTAAACTGAATGGCGAAATTATTCTCTCTCCGCTTGGCGACTTATTCCCAGACGCTTTTATGAAGAAAGAAACGGCTCCAAGTCAATTAAGTTGTTCCGAATTAGCTGCTTCAGAACCACAGCGCGTTATTACAAATAAGTTCGCTGCCATGACTGTTGCACAATTCGTAAACGAGCTCTTTGATGAAGGTACTGTATCGAATCACTACATCATTTTCCAAGCTCAAAAAGCTTTTATGAAGGCCGCACCAATTGGGGAGTAGTGGTATAGGAGGGACAATATGAGGCTGTATCAACTAGACAACACTCAATTACAACATACGTTAACACCGACAAACATGTGTAGTGGTGTTCTTCAATACTATCAATATAAGAATTATGCGGTTGTATCTGTACTTGATTTATCAAAGCATGATTCCGAAATGATCCCCTTGCTTCTGGCTTGTTTAGCAGAGGCTTTGATTCATTTAAACCCGGACTCTTTTTTAGCTAAGGATGAATCCGACTTCTTATATTGGTGTAGAAAGAACTTCAAAGGATTTCATAGTATCTCTGATGATGGATTCTTACAAGACTTCAAGCAGGTATACGAATGTTATCAAGCATTACAGAACGTTGGAAAACAAGAGAGCGATATAAAAATAAAAATAAATATGTAATAGCAGGGAGCAGAGAAACGCATGTATAATATAATCAAACGTCAATATAATTCAATTATCCAAGAGGTGATTCGGATTAACGAAGAAGTACAAAGGGAATTAAACCTATTAGTACAAAAAATTTGTGAAACCGTGTCTTCTGTCCAAAAAATTATCCTTTTTGGCTCTCATGCTTATGGCACACCAAATGAAGATAGTGATTTTGATCTTTGTATTGTTGTGGATGGTGTAGGAGCAAGAAAAAGGGAAGTCATTAACCGTATTAATTGGGGTATTTACGATGTAATGGAAACACCAGTTGATATTTTAGTGTATGGACCGGAAGAGTTTCAAGAACGTGCTAACCGCAATGTAACCATGGAGCACAAAATTGCACTAGAGGGGAAAGTTTTATATGAAAAATACTGAGGATCTAAAAGAGTGGCTATTCATTGCAAAATCTGATTTAGATTCTGCTAGGTACTTAACTCACATGAAACCTTTCCCTACTGCAATTATTTGCTATCATAGTCAACAATGTGTGGAGAAACTTCTAAAAGGATTTCTTGCACTAAACGGTAGAACAGTCCCAAAAACTCATAACCTTTTAATGCTGCATAAATCGTGTCGGAAATTAGATGAGGAATTCTCATTGATATTAGATCAGTGCGTGCAGCTGAATGGTTATGCTACAGATATTCGTTATCCGTATTTTGAAGCACTTACTGTTCAAGATGGATTAATGGCTATACAACATGCTCAAAAAGTAATGAATTTTTATAATAAAAAATTAAACAAGCTAAATATACATGAAATCGTAATCGACTAAAAATAGAGGATATACATAAGAGAGTGCCTATAGAGAGGGACTCTCTTTTTCTATTTAAAAAAGAGGAGGAATGCCCCTTAACAAAATAAAATTTCATTCTATTAAGGGGCTAACAATATAACTCTGAATATTTATCAAGAAATTAAAGAGGAATCACCAAGTCATAAAGTTGCAATGCAATGTTTCAAACGTGTAATATAAATTTAATTAGAATCAAAAACATGAGTTTAGTACAGTACTAAACTCATGTTCTAGAGGTTATTTATTTTTTATACTTATTCTCTTTAATATTCTCGTAATCAGATACCCAAATGACACTATCCTTAATTAAATATTCATTAGATGTTTCATCATCGTAGGAGGTAACCTTTCGGACCTCTAGTAAATTATTTAATAATAATTCTTGTTCTGTTGCAGATAGCGTATTTATTTCATCTTCTAGCCAAATAGAAACTAAATGATATGCCCGCCAGTTGAGAGCGATATTATTTAAAAATAACGGCTTTTCCAATTGAGTTTGATATTCGACGAATTTATTTTTATACTCTACTATTTGTTCCTCTAAAGCTATAATTAACTGAGAATCTAATAAATCATTTTCATTTATGTGTAATCTTAAATAAAAGTGATTAAACTTAGATTCGGCGGCCAACTTCCAACTTTGAAAAACTTCAACTAATGCACAAATCACTTTATTTTTATACCAAATCGGTAAATCATGTGTGTCTAGATAATTAAAAGTTTTTACATAATCAAAATGGTTAACCTCTAAAAATTTATTATCAAATTGACTATTCTCTACTTTCCATTGATTCAGTTTCCTTACTCTTCTTTTCCAACCTCTAATTTTTTTCAAGAAATAGTACACCTCTGTTCAAACTATTATATTTTTATAGATCTACCTTTAACAGGACCTTTAATCATGTCACCAGTAAGGGGATCCATACTTCCTAGATGCTTACCTTTACTATCATAAACCTCAATGTCATTATGAGTATGATCCCATTCATAGTATTTCTTTTTTGAACCTTTACCACTAGCTTTGGTTTTTCCTTTATGTGGTGATAGACCTTTCCACACTGGGCTATTTGATTTTGTTAGTTGCTTAGAAACCTGTCTTAAAGCAGCTTGGATACCTACTCTGGCTACTAAAGCTAATACCACTGGAACGGCTGGTATTACAGAGGCTTGAAGTTTTGTTGTATCGTACTCATATATTTTACCAGTTTTTTGATCTTTAAAGTTGGCGATGAATACTTCTTCATTTGATTCAATTACTTCAACATCAAAATTTACTTTTATTTCTTCTCCATTTTCATCAATAAAGTTTCCATTAACCTGGATATCACCTGTTTCTTTATCTAAGGAAACATCCGTTGATGCGGTAAAATCTTCAGCATGTACTGCACTTTCTACTATGATTTCTGCACTATTATCTGTAATAACCTCAACGTTCAACCCTTCTGAAACGCTACTATCAACTTGTTGTTCTACATTTTGATCAATTAGGTCTGTTTCTTGTGTTGCAGCATTAGCTTCATGAACAATAATCCCTAAATTAGGAATTAAAGTAATAAATAAAGTCAATATCATTATTTTTAGTAACCATTTTTGCATCTTTAGTCACTCCTAGTCATTTTTGTATTAAACCATAGCCAAATTCATTATCATAACCCGTACTTCCTAGATCTATTGAACGCTCAATTAAAATTTTTTTAATTTGGTCCAAGTTAAGCGTATTGTCACCCTCAGCTAATAATACAGATATAACACCAGTTGCAAATGCAGTTGCAAACGATGTTCCACTATATATGGAATCCCCCCCATCTTGATTTGTTGACAATATATCAACTCCAGGGGCTGCAAAATCTATTTTTCCTTTGGCAGATGAGCTGGCACGTTTAAATTCTTTATTTACAGATGATATAGATATAACATTTTCATACTTAGCGGGATAGTCTACACCCAATCCATATGTATTACCGGAAGCAGCTACTACAATAATTCCAGAATCTACTGCTTCATCTATTGCTTTTTTTAATTCAGGACTTTCAGATTGTAACCCAAAGCTAATGTTTAATATATTCACTCGTTGTTCTATACACCAACGTATACCTTTAATAAGATGGTCAACATCGCCTTTACCTTGCTTATCAAGGACTTTGACGTCATAGAGTTGAACGTTTGGAATTACACCTAAAATTCCTAAATTATTATTTTCAGCGGCTATGATTCCAGCAATAGCAGTTCCATGGCCAGTTTCATCAGTAATAGGATTATTTAAATTAATAGTATTGAATTCTTTTACAACTTTACCTTTTAAATCTTCATGTTCTTTATTTATACCATTATCCAAAATAGCAACCTTGATTGTATTTTGAATACGAGTAAATCTATCTTCTATTACAGCCTTTCTTCCCCAAGTTACAGATTGTCCTTCTTTTTTGTAGGGAATGTTAGATTTTGTTTTTGATAATGTAGACTCACTATAAAAAAGAAAATAAAAAAGTGAACTACACAAAACTAGTACTGTTAGCATAAGAATTAAAATCTTTTTAACCTTATTCACCTCTTTTCTACATGTTTTCAAGGTAAGTATTGCAATAGACACCATATAATCCAGATATAAAGATATCATTTATGAAAACGTTTTATAAGACTGCAAATTATTTCTTTTTTATGTTAATATTTACATATGGAAATTTATATAATTAATGTGATTTACTATACATGATATTAATGATGAAGAAGGTTTATTTGTCGTAAGGTAAATGAACAAAAGGCTCGAAATCTTTTTGTTATAAATAGAACAATTAATATACCTGTATAAGAAATAATTAAACTCCCTCTATTATGATTTAAAGAGAGGGAGTTTTTTCTTTAATAGTAAATCCTATAGAGCCAATTAAGATACGAATCAAGGTGAAATTTCACCAATAAATCCCTCAACATGATTAATTGACATAAATATTTTATACCCAACTTCTGTATATAACTTATAAATTTAAATATTGATAATATCTTTTCAATGATATTTTGGTTTTAAAACCAATTCTATCAATTAATTCACTTTCAGTTAGTCCTTGCTTAATAAGACGGAGAATAAATGTGTTTCTCATCTGCTGTGCAGAAATACGCCTATTTAAATCTGCTCGTTTCACTTCAAGTCGTATCATTTTTTGAATAGCAACCTCAGACAAGGCCTTTGGCTCGTCATTTTCGTACACCCAACGATAAGTACCCCGGTTAAAATCAAATGCAACAAATAGGGGATTATCAGTATGTTGTCGAGGTCTTACGGGTTCTGGAATGGTCGTATAATATTTGTAAAGTTGCTTTGTATCTTCATCAGTTAAGAATACAGATCTAGTTACTCCATCTTCTCCTGGAACAATTAAACTATTTCTAGCAAACTGTATATGGCTCATATTAAGCGATACAAGCTCTTGCAAGGATAAACCATAGTTTACTACTAAATTTATTATACAAGCGTTTCTATCCATAATTAGAGGTCGATATTTAGCTTGTCTGTTTGTTAACCCCTTTGTCGAAAGTATAGTTTGTTTTAAAAGCTCTTCTTCCGCTTCGGTAATAAAATCATTATCACTAAGTGATTGATCTGGAATTAAAGAAAGTTGGATGTCATCTATTGGACTATTTATCCCTAAGAACATGTGAAATTTCTTTAGGACAACCCATATTCGGTGCCTTGTTTTAAGGGAATACTTACGTTTGTTTTCTAACTCCGAAAAATATGCTTGATAATCTTCTCCAGATAGTTCATGCCATGATTTGATATGTGAAAGTATCTCATTTACTTCTAACCATCTATGAAAATCCTTAATATCGTATGAATAACGTTGGATCGTAGAGTCTTTTCGACCTTTCTCTGTTAAATAAGCAGAAAAAGCTTCTAATGTTTCTTCTAAGCTAATTGCCTCGTTCATTATAATCACCTAATTTCTTTGGGTATATTATAACAGAAAATAGGTGAAAGACCTGCAACCGCCCTCTGCTACGCACGGTTGCTGGCATATCAAAAACGCAAACGGACAAACAACCCTTTGCATTTTTGATATGTTGATTATTATTTACAATGCCAAATAAATAAGGCTATCATAATACTCCAAAAAGGGAATACAAATAATAATCCCCAAAAAACTCCTTTAAAAAATCTAATTTCGTTATATTCATTCATTGCTATATTAGTTGTATTCTTTAGTACGATCATGTTTTATCCTCCAATTATTAATTGATTATAAAATGAAAAAAGGACAAACCTCGTCCTGGTAGGGATACGTAGGTTTGTCCTTTTGTATGTGGGTAATGATATGTTTAATTACCATTATTATAACTGAATTAACAAATATTTTCAATTAAGTCTGACATCTTATTAACAATCATACTAGTAATAATAAAATCTATTTTTAATATATATCTTATATATTAAAAATAAATAAAGATAAAACTTTTATAGGTTATCAAAAATAGGGAAAAGACCTACTCCCACAAGGGGGAATTTGATGTTAGAACATAAAAAATCATAAATGCTAGAAAATGTATCCGTAGATTCAATGATTATTAGACTTTCAATTCTACAAAAAAGCAGAAAGAAAATTATATGTTTCTACATGAAATCGGAAAGAAAATGATACAAATCACATTATATTTATTCAACCATGTAAACAGGGCTTATTTCCTTTATTTTGGTAAATGGAGCAGTATTTTGCGTCCACTTATCCACAATTTGTTCAGATAATGTAGCTATTTATTAACATTACTCAGTATTTACACATAACTCACATTATTATTGATGATTTTTATTAGATAAATGCAAAGACACTAGTATTTTCAAGGATATTGGGGAAATATTATTCACATTTGATCATATTTGTCCTCATATCCACTATTTTTATAAATATCTTTCTGATTTCTTGTAGATATAAAATCGGATGTTTTACTACACGTGAAGAATATTCAATGTGTAGTGTGGAGATTCTTCTATAGGTAGAAGAATAGTTGTATAGAAATGTATAAAAAAAGACCCCATTTTTACATGAAGTTCTTCTGATTTGGTATTTATAAATAGAGTAGTAGAAAAGGGGTGTTAATGAAACAAACACGAATAGCCCTCCACTTTCGATTTTTTCAAAAATAGAGAGCTCGTTGCTATTATTTTATGTCAATTGCGGTTAGCACCTGATCTGGAGCTGTTATTGTTACACCAGCACGTACTAAACGTTCGAATGTACGCATAAACTCTAGTAAATTAAACTGTTTTGGTAGCTCAATAACACGAAGTTTTTCTTGTGGCAGCTTATCAATTGCCTCGATAAACCATTCACGTACATCACTTGGAATCGTGCGTTCTTTATGGCCACTAACTTTTAATTTTTCACGCATTTCAATTTCTAAAGCGATATATGCATGGAGATTCACTCCCTGATCATATGCATATTTTCTAAATAACGTTTCTTCCTGGTATTTTAGATAATTACGGTGATAAGACTCTTCCGTCACTGGTACCGCAAACTTCTGCTTCAGTAGTGCATGCACATTTTTAAACATCTTCTTAATGTTGCCAAGAGAGTACATTGAATAATGTAGACCGAAATGAAAGACAGCTTGTTCACGGTCACTATTTCTCTCTTTTGGTATATGCTGCGCAATAAGAGGGTAGATGCCTTCTTTCGCCGCTGTATCAAGAATTTGATATTGAGATGTTTGATGTAATAGTTTTTTCAATGTATATACAATTTTCGTTGGATATCCTTCTTTTCGATCAACCATGTCACGAAGCCCACGAATTACACTGCGAATTTGACGATGACAAGTATGCTTTAATACATGAATGAATTTATTCATGTCTGAAGACAGTTCACCGATATTCATTTCTTGTAGAACTGATGCGATGAATTTTGCTTTACGAGCATAGGTAGCTTTTGGTGTAAATGGATCCCTGTGTTGTTCTTCTCCAGATTCTTTCGTACATAAGAAGTCCGAATGGATAGAGAGATATAATGTTGTATATCGTTTGGTATGCTTTACACCTTTTTGCATTTTACAAATTTTGAATAGGGCATTACCCGTACATGGTAATGCAGTAGTTAATTCTTCGATAACCGCACGGATCTGGTGCGGATATTTTTTATGTAAGAAACGATACATCCCGCCAAAGTGAGTTTTGTTTCCTCTTTCGTCCTGCTTGTCCAAAGAGCGCTTTAAAGTTGTTTCTGTATGTTGTTGCATTGCGATATCTAAGAATAGCTTCTTAGCTGCTACAGATAGCTTAAAGAAAGCCTTTGTAAATACAACTGGACTAATATATACGTACGGATTTGCTTTTTCTGTTTCCTCATTCATAAAATGAGTCAGCTTGATTGTATATCGGCCATCTACTCCGTTTTCAATTGAGAGTGTTGGATATAAGCAAATTCTTCTTTGTATTGCTTGTAATCTTCCCACATCATATGTATTGTTACATTTGGAATGACACCATTAGTAAAGCATTTCTTATGTAGATATAAGAAAACTTCGAGATCAGCATTCGTAATGCCATATAATTTATGTTTTCTTCCCGTTTTTTCTGCAAGTGCAGACAATGCGCGACGTGAAAAAGATGGTTTGGCTTTTTCGACAAATCCTTCTACATCCGCAATACGTTCTTCGTACGTCATGTGCTGCAGAATATCTTCTAAATATGTATCTTTATAGCTGTAGTATTTCTCTTCAAATGTTTCCACAAACTTTTGCCAAGATTTTAGTGTTACTAAAACTGCATTTGTTGTTTCCCCATTTAAGCTACGTTGATTTCGTATTACAAATGACTTTCCCATCTTTTTCACCTCCGTTCTACAAATTCAGAAATATATGCCAAAAGACTATAAAATATTCCAATTTTGATTATATCAAAACGAATTTTGTAAAAATGTGCCCTTTAAGAGAGTTTTTTAAAAGAGGAAACACATGCTAATCCCTTGAGCTACAAGGCTTCAAAAAAAAGTTATAAAAAATTTCATGTGCAACTTTTGTGAAAATGTGTTTCCTGTTTCAATGCTAGAGGAAACAGGGTAATCACAATAAACCTTGATATAATCGCATTTCTTATTCATTGTTCTTTAGTTACGCGCGCGACTTGAGAAAAATGTTTCCTGTTTTTCGTTTTTTTACGCGCACGACTTGGGAAAAAAGTAGAGTTTATTTATGTGTTTAAAAAATAAAGATACGATAGAACCGTTGATATAAAAGGATTTTCGGAATGATTATAAAAAAATTACGCGCATGACTTGGGAAAAGTGTTTCCTGTTTTGTGTTTTAAGAAGAAATTTGTTTCCCAAAAGTAGTGTATTTTGTTGCAGGTGTTTCCTCTTTTTTCGTTATACGCGCAACTTGGGAAAAGTGTTTCCTTTAAGGGGTCAACATATTATTTTGAGAAAATTGTACTTCTGGACAAAATTTGGATACAAATTAGAAAGATAAATGTAGATGATTATGAATTTGAGGGATTCCTAAATATAAATTTATATTTATAATCACGTATTTTTATATTGCAATTAAAATTGTAAATACCAATGAATTATCATTTTTTTAATACAGTTTTATATGAAAGAAATTTTAAAGAGACAATATTGGAAATTGAATTGGGCGTAACTGCCATATTGATAATTGATTGTTAATGTATACATTTATCAAATTTGAGAAATCTAATCGTTGATTGTATCCATAATATATAAAACGGGGGCCATTTTGATGAAGAATGAACTAAATGATTCATTTAATGAAAAACCTATTGTAGCAGTGAAAAACAACAATAATAATCGAATTGCTATAATGAACTTTTTGAAATTCCCAGATTGGCTAGTAACTATAGCCGTAGCTGTTGCTGAGTATGCAGCAAAAGAAGTTTTAGAAAAATATGTAGAAACGGATCCTGTTGATGTAAGCCATGCAACTTTAAATGAAATAGAGAATTTAATGCGTTATTACGTAGAAGAAAGTGTAAGATTAGAATGGGAAGGGGTAGTTTCATCTTCAGTAGAAAAATTTACGTTATACGAAAGTACAAAAGAGCCCTACTGGTTAGAAAGCATTCTCACAAGAAATGTTGAAGCACTTTATGTTTTAAGAAATGCAGGCCCAAGTGCTGTTATTGCATGGATGGCTGCTGCTCAAAATATAATATCAGCATTGCTGATACAGTATGGTGAAAATAATCAGGCTATGAAGGAAGCTGCTGAACGATATATTCCATTTGCTATAGATTTTTTGGATGAGGCTTATGAGTATACTAAAAGCCGCGTTTCAGACTGTAATGACCACTGTGAGCAAGGTCAAGATTCAAAGTGGAAGTGTTGTTATATATTCGATGGGGCTGAACATTGCACAAAAAGGCAACATAAACCTGATGCTAGAACAAGATGTAACCAGGATGCTGATTCGACGAGAAATCGAGTAGTACAAGAGTTTGAGTTGGCAATATATAATCCAGCCTATGCTGTAATTGAAGAATGGGAAAAAATTAGAGATAATTGATAGTATAAATTATAACTTTTTTATCACTATCTAGGGATCACTATATAAAAATACGTATAGAAACAAATCAACCGGTTCCCTGTATATTAAGGAACCGGTTTTATATTCCTAATTAAAATGAGTATCATATCTTTACAAAAATATCCTTATATAATGCGTAGGGGATATGATTCAAGAAAACACAACATATCTTTAGAACTTGTTTTTATAATACCTATCTTTAATTTCCAGCACTGAATAGACCCTTTTTAATTGGAAAAATGGGCTTAGCGTATACCCAACACTTCAAAGTTTGTCTAAAAGTACAATTTTCTTTTTTGATATAGTGAGTTCTTTAAACAAATGAAGAAACAAAATTGAATCAAAAATGTCAGTAAGATAAGATTAGATATATTGGTAAAAATGCAAAAAGATAAGATTAGATAAAAATATATAGTGTAGTTGTTTAGGGGGAATTACTAATGGAACAAAGGAAAGAACAAGCTATACACAAATTAATAGAGGAAGGATTGTTTTTTAATATTAATAAAAGTGTACTTGCACGTCACTTTTTAAAGGATGTTCTTGAAATAAATGTATTTCAATTAAGTACAGAGGAAGTTTCTAAGGAGATTTGTGAGAAATATGATTATAAATTAGAGGAATTACCAAAGGAAAAAGAGGAATTATTTAAATTTGTGGCAGAAGGTATAATGGGGATCGAAGCTGACCTGGAACCGTATCAGGTTTTCAATAATGAAGTCTTACAGGTAATGAAAGACTTAAAGAAAATTAATTTAATGATACAAGAATATGAAAGAAAGCAGCAAGTTAAAGATATTGATAGATATGAAAAGATAAAATATTAATACTTAGTTGAAAAGCTTAATAAGGCAAAAAATGAAGTTTGTGATTATATGGCTGAAAACATAAAATCATACGTATATAAGAAAATAAAGAGTAAAACGAAACAATATAAAGATATTTTATTTTCAAATATCTTATATGATATAACCCATCTTCCATATCCTTTTAGAGGTAATGAGAAAGAATATGAAATAACGGTATTTGCTGGATTGGACTATAAATTTAATCACATGACAATTAGGGATCACATGGTATTAAAATTTCATTACATACATGATAAAAAAAAATTTCATGAACTCGTGGACAAATATATAAATTCAAATAATTTTTGTAATGATATTTTATCAATTATAGAGGAAAATCATGTTCTTAATAAGAGGGTAATGATTAAGAAAGCTATAGAGATATATAGAGAAGAAAGAATGGAATTATTTTGTCAAATTATACCTCTTCAAATTGAAGGAATAATATATGATTATTGTATAGAGTTAGGAATTTCTCCCTCAAAAATAGAACGTGTTCCTTTTGATAAAAAATTAGAAGAGTTTGTAGCAATAGATAAAAATTTTAAATGTCACGAATACTTTATGTATGATTTTATTGAATTGAGAAATACAGCTGCACACGGAAGGCTACATGATGATGTGAATTATAAAGATACAGCAAATATGTTAATTTTAGATTTATTGTATTTATGTGAGTTTGTGAATAGTTCTAGTGCCACACCTGTTAATAGGATGAGAAAACTAGTAAAGGAAGTTGAACGGGAATATACTCTAAATGATGAATGGTCTGCTGAATACAAAGTAATTGAATTTATAAATGAATATAGAAAAGAGCGGCTTCCGACTTTTTATAATACAAATGATGGAATACAAAAAATAGTTAAAAATGCTCATAGTGCGGACTTTATAAAATACATAGAACTAAACGTTATGTATCCAGCATATTTATCACAGGGACAAATAGATGACATAAGAGATATTCTTATTTATTTAAAAAAATCAACAGAATTAAAAGAGGAATGCACGCGTTTATTAAAAGAATTACCAAAGAACGCTAATTATAAAGAATAAATTTACCATTATATTATAGGTATTGGAGGGACATATGGATCAATTAAAACAATTGTTTCAAAATACTTTATTAGTGGCATACCCACTTTTTCAAAATTTTAATAACAACGAACGTATTTTCCACAAATGGAAAGGACTTTGTACATTAATTAATAGT
The DNA here is from genome assembly GCF_024712505.1 of Bacillus sp. IBL03825. Lineage (NCBI taxonomy): Bacteria > Bacillati > Bacillota > Bacilli > Caryophanales > Bacillaceae > Bacillus > Bacillus sp. IBL03825. The sequence continues at coordinate 113,057 of NZ_JAMXKE010000003.1, forward strand.
GACGTAACTTATATAGATGATCCAGTGTATACATCTGCTTCCTTTAAAAAACTAGCAAATTGGATATCGTATAAGGAATCCCAAGGTGTTGGTATTATGGAAATTGTTGCGCAGATAGAAGGGTACCGACCTGAAGTGTTTGAATTGCTTGCTAATGATATAGAAGAAGAATTTGAAATTTCATTAGTAAAACATAAACAAGAAAAAAAACATACAGAAGAGCAACAGAGCTTTATTGAACATAGTAGCGCTGGTTTTATGTATCATTTAACGGACACAATTTCAAAAAATAATTTTACAGAAGATAAGGAATTAAATGCACATATTGCTGAGCTACCAGATAAAAGCAATAGTCTGGTAGTGGTATCGTCACGTTTTAATGATGGAGATATGAAATTAAGAGGTGCAGGGGAGTTAAATAGGTGGAATACATTGGTTGATTCTACTTTTGTTGATCGAGTGATGGATGATTTAACTGCAGATTGCTTGGATATTGTAACAGAAATATGGGTGAAGTCTGCAAATACAGAAAGTAGCCCAGTGCATATAGGTTATGAAGAGATATTAGAAATGTGTAGCATGAAGCAGGTGAGAAATGGTAAGGCCTATTACCGAAAAGAGGACCGTTTAAAGATTATGGAGCGTTTAGCTGCACTGGCAAGTATTTTTATATATGTAAACGAAGATAATGAAATCGTAATATTAAATGATGATGAGAATCCAAATGAGTCGCTTGCTTATAAAAAGCAACGAGTACGAAGACTATTCGTAATGGATGAAATAGTATTTGCTAAGGATATTGATACCGATGAAATGTTAGGTATTGAAAGTATGAATGTTGCACCTGGAACATTTTTATCTAAGTATTTATACGGATCAGAAAAATTGACTGGTTTGTTATCGAAAAAGGCCCTTGAATACAACAGTAAACAACAGCGGTATCACAAAAGGTTGACCAGGTATTTAAGTTGGAGATGGCGAATTCAGCAAGCTTATCAGCATTTAGTACATCCTTATTCAATTGGGGGCCCTAAAGGTCTTTTAAGTGTTATGGGTGTAAGCATGGGGCAAAATCCTGCTAGAATAAGGAATGTATTCGAAAAAACGCTTGATGATCTAATGCGTGATGAAGTAATAAAGGAATGGCAATACCAAACACCGATTGATGAGGGGAAATGTTCTGGGCGTAACTGGCTTGAGAATTATTGGTTAAACCTTAAAGTAACGGTTACACCTACTGATGAGTTAGTATCGTTACAGCAAGAGCTTTTACAAAAGAAGAAAATAGCTCCTAAGAACAAATTAATGGGAACATTGGTAAAAGAACCAGTAATAGAAGTACAGGATATGGAGACTGAAGAAATTCAACCGGCTCAATTAGAACATCAGCAGGTAAATAAGGATATTAATTGGTATCAGCAGAAGATCCTCCAATATAAAGAAGAAAATAAATGTAGTTTAAGAGATATTGCAAAAGAAATAGAGATATCACCATCTAATCTTTCGAAATTGTTAACAGGTAAAAGGAAAAGGTTAAGCGAAGAAACACGTAATAAATTAGATAAGTGGATTGAGCGTCAAGAGGTAGTTAATTTGCTGTAAACAATAGTTAAAAATAAATTAACTGGTATAAAAGGACTTAATTAAAGTAATAATTAAGTCCTTTTAGTATGCATTTTTTTACCATAGTGTATTTTGAAGTAAAAAAACCATACCTGTTAAGTCAAATTTTATGGGATTTGAAGAAATTGATCCTTTCCTTTCGCCCCAACCGCTCCATTACCTAAACTTGATTTCTCGGGATCTGGATTTAAACCAGCTCTTCCAAAAATGGGCTGGAATCCCATACGAGGACAATCGCTACTAGTGACGAAATAATCAGTTGTTGTGCCGGGATCACCAGGTGGGCCTGCTTGACCAGGGTCGCCTGGTGTTCCTCCTCCACCAGCTGCCCCTCCGGATGAATCTAGAACTGCTTGATTACCATCTGCAATGTTTCTAGTTCGAACAACGATTGTACCTCCATCTCCACCATTCCCACCTTTACCTCCAATACCTGCATCTCCGCCATTTCCGCCAATCGCTCCTAATTCGCAACCATTGCCATTTCCGCCATTTCCGCCTTTCCCGCCAGATCCACCTATGGCTGACACAGCTACAAAGGCAGAAAATGAATTTACTTCAATATCAATCGTACTACCATGACCACCATGACCACCAGGCCCTCCCGTACCGCCTTGTGCACCGTTCCCGCCAGGTCCTCCACTTTGCGCGCAATCATCATCAAGCCAATTACAATTGGCATCATTTCCTTTAATCCCTTGTTGTAATGGGGTATCAAAGTCGAATCCGTTCTCACCGTCTTTACCCAGGAGACCGTTTCCTATAATATTTGGCACTATTCTATCCCCTTTCCTTAGTTTTTTATAAGCCAAGAGGGCTTTTCACGTCTCCAAGCTTCCAAGTCTTCAACACTTAAATTTCTAAAGGTATGAATCGCACTAGCCCAAATTTTAAGATAACTACCTTGATGGATCATATTCGCAGTCTGATGAAACCAAATATTATGTGCTAATAGTGATGTGTTAATTGGTGGTATTATTAATGTACCACCACGATTAATAACAATATCCTTGAAAATTGTTGAAATAGCTATGTTATTTTCAGAACGCAGTCTATCCCACTTAGTTATGACTTTCTTTATATTTGAAGCTAATGGACTATCTGCAGAAATGCGAATACGATAAAATTCAGAGAGTAAGTTAGCTAAAGTAGGATGGTACCGTTCACGTATATTGTTGTATGTAGAGTGGAAATCTTGTTCAACTGACTTTGGATTTTCTGTCACATGTCCTACGCAGCTACACTTGCGAGTATTCCAGTTAGGTGTAGTAATGGCTATTCTATAAATTTCATCATCATCTTTGGCTATTGCATTACGGATTCTTTCTTCCTCCAGTTTATGTGGTATGAATCCTAATAGTTGTAAATCTCTAAAAGATTCAAGTGATACTCGAGAAAATGCACTTGCGAATTCTCGATTAGCTGGAGATAATATTAATGTTTTATTTTCTGGAACTTCTATGTCCCTTGTTTCCCGCCTTAAAGCCTCATATGCACTACATAACTTTATCTCATTTATATCAAAATCAAGATAATCTCTGTCTTCATTTTGAATATTCGACATAATAATTCCACCTCTTATCTTCAATAGGAATACTAACTAGGATAAGTTAAGCATTTGTATGTTTTCTGAGTCTATACATTTTATTTTTGTACTAGAAAACACCAAAAGAAAAACATGGGTGTTAGTTACATATAAAAAACACTAGGCTACTTGATTATCTCTTGATTTACTTGGAAGCTATGTTTTATTTAATAGGCAATATAAAAAGATCCATAATAAACTAGCCCTTTTTATAAATATTTATGCTTTCTGAGAGAATATATCCTTTGCAATAATATTAAATAGACAAACAGACACTCTAAGAACAGCAGCTTCTTCATTATAAAAAAGTGCTACAAAAAACAGGGAAAATAGAATCATCATAAGTAATATCTCATTTTTAGCTTGTTTTACACGCTTCATATGTTTCAACATAGTTAACAGCTCCTTGTATAAAAAATAGTTACTAGAGTACTAGGAATTAAAGCTAGACTCTCTATTTGCATATTCTACTTATCGAAGGTCTATATTTTAATAGTAAAATACTATTATTTTCGTATATATCAAAAAGATCGGCATAAAAATCTGAATTGTTTAATATATGGGTATATTGTTAGTTTATTTGATTACGTTTATTCCCACACCTTATTGTGTTGTCGTTGAGTTGTAGAAGCAAGAGTTGCATCTTATTTCATTTATGAAAGGGCTTCATTGAGCCGATTAGTGTTTATATAGCTTATTTTGCTATGCGCATTTTTAATTGAGTTGAAGAAGCCCTGTTTGTGTTGTCTTTAATTTAGGAATCACTTGTGCATAGACCTCCGAGGCTAATTTTATACTAAATGAAAATTGCACATCTATTGTTCTTTTTTGTTTAATTTAGAAGAGAAATCATATGGTTTTTTATAAATTATGGCATATTATTATTGTCAAAGGTTTTTGAATTCGACAAAAAAGAAAGAGATTAATTTCTAACTCATAGTAAACTAGATAAAGAGTAGAATATAAAAATTAAAAAATAGAAAATTAATCTAGATATAAGGGGATTTTTGCAATGCTAAAAGCACAAGGAATTAGAAAATGAAAAATGAAAGGAGCACTATAATATAATGACAGTTAACCGGGGATATATGTATGATCCAGATGATAAAAAAGTCTTAATTACTGAAATTTATTATGAAGCTGCTACCGATACTAAGTTAGGTAGTAATATGGGGAGTTTATCTTACTCAGTTGCTTCATTATCCTACATAGAAATCATTGAGATGTCACAGTAATTAGCTGTTGTATATCAAAATGAAATCAACATGTATGGAATACCGAATAAATGGCATTTTGAAATTGTAACTATTTAAATTCAAAGAGCGTCCAATCTTCTTAAATTTGAACGCTCTATACATACAACTTGATATTAAAAATGGTGTCGCTATAAATTTAGAAAGAATAGAGATACTAATGAATTCTTTTCATCACTCAGGTGCTGGTGAAGTTAAATTTTTATCAATTAAATATGTTACTCCTCCAATCCCTTGTTCATTTGCTTGCACAAACAAACCAATAGTTGGAATTCTATTCTCCTCATCAATATCTGCCATAGTAAATTCTTCACCTTCTTTTAGGCTAAAAACGATTTCCTTTACTGCCCCAGCCTCTAGTATAAATGACAAATTTTCCGGATTCTGAGTAATTACATTCCAATTGCGTTGATGTAAAAATGAAGGCATCTTTACCTCAATCTCTATTTTTGCTAATTTATTGAAAGGATTTTTAATTAAAACTTTACGCTGTCCAAATCCCATGGTAAGGTTCGCACTGCCTCCAGCTCCTGGTAGTGGAATCATACTACGCATTGCAATGTTGTTATCAAATGGAACTAAACGTGAAGAAGGGATTGAACCTTGTACAATTTCTGTATTATCTATATCACCTGGTGCAGAAACTTTGGCTAAGATGAATTCATGACCAGTAAACTGTGGGACCCATTCGAATGGTCCAATAATTGATTCTCCACCAGATGGTATTGAATCCGTAGTCATTTGATTTTCCGTGTTTGTTTCTTTCCAATCATCTGGCCAAACTAAACCTACTGCAGGGCGACTATGATATGTTTTTACCATTACTTGTTCTGCCGGATTTGTGCCTCGGTTTTTCACACGCACATATATATAGTTCTTTTCTCCAACAATAGGCGTTTCATGTTTTACACCATTATCAGCTTCAGTGCGGTTCCAAATATCCGGTGAGCACCAAAAATTTTGCTGATATTGATATTCACCATTACGTCCGTCATTAATATAGACATCTACCTTAGGAGGTTCTCCTACTGTTGTAATCGGTCTTTCTGTTCCTAAAGGTTGGTAAGCACCTTGCTTCTCAAAGCCCCAACGAATAATTTTTGAGACTGCTCCACCCTTGTTCCCTTCAAATTCATTGGTTCCTACATCAGCACTAATAAGTGTTCTTGCGAATTCCTCTGGTGTACGAGGATTAGAGATTCTTGTCAACATCACAATTCCTTTAAGTAGTAAGTACATAATATAGCGTGAGGCAAACTCTTTCTCTTTTTGTCCATTTGCATCTCCACCTATCGAACGATATATACGGAAGAGCGTGGTAGAGAGAATTTGTTCACTTCCATACTGACGGTCATCATTATTCCCTCCCCATGCCCAACTTTCTACGTTACGATCATGTCGTCTTACAATTGCTTGATTAAATGGAAACGTCAAGAAACGATCTGGTACTTTTGAAATAGGATCATTTAAAATTGCACCCATTGTATCACCGAAACTATGTACAAATTTCATATTAGGGGAATGAACATGATCCCATAGTAATGTATGTCCAAATTCATGCCACACTACCCGCTGGTCACAAGCAATTCCCATAGAACAATCAAGGCTAGCCAAAGCAAATCGAAATCCACCTGAACCGTTCATGAGAGCGTTACCTGGTGCCGCTGCATTGACAGTTGGTCTTATGGGAGAGTTTATTTGTCGTTTAAAACTTTCAAAATCAAAATGATCTACTGGAACTGGAAATTCTGTTCCGTCAAAATATTGTTCTATATCAAATCCCATGTCCTTTACATAACGAAATAAGGCGTCACAATGATAATAAGCATTCACAGCTGTAAAATCATTCGAATTCACTGGATATGAAAAGTTACCATCTACACTTGTAGGAACACTGATTGAAGGTAATTGGAAATCCTTTACCTCCACAAATTCTCCTTTAAGCTCAATTGGAGCACTTGGAGTATCAGGTGAGACAATCCCTTGAAGTTGTACATTATCAGTAAGCTCTTCAAGTATCACATTTGAGGAACAAGGAGCTATTTCCAAACTACCTGAACGTGTAACTGGATCAGTCGTAAATACTTTTCCCTGCACAAAAGCAAGGGAGTTACGCTGGCGTAAAATAACACCTGTCTCTACATCAATTAATACGCGAAAGTGTACTTGTTTCCATAATGGTAAATTTGCAGTGAAAACTACTTCATTTACTACATAATGGTTTCCATTTAAGAATTGTTCTGGTACTTCTTCAAGGGAAAGCATAGGTACATCCATATGTTCAGTATCATTATGCCCATTTGAATGTTCTTCTTCCTCAACCTCTGAGGAGAAGCGTTTCAAAGGGTCATATTTGTAAATTTGTAACCATGAACTGTTAATCTGAACGAGCTCACCATTTATTTTTTGTAAAACCCCTTGTAATAGAGTTGTAATATCCCTCTGCCCTGGAAGATATTTCGCATTCTTAGAGGGCTCTTGGACGGCCATCTCATAATGTAATGTACTTTTTGAATTTATAACTCGAAGAGGTTGATTCTGAATTGTAATTGTGATTCCTGCACCACGGACAGGGATACCCAGATAAGTCTGTGTATATGAGATTACAGTCGTATCACCGATAGTCTTCTTTTCTAAAAATTTTAGTTTACTACCTTCCTGTTTAAGTTCATCATTATTCAACTTAGTTTGCATATCACTTAGCATGTTTTGTTCAATTTTATAAATGTTTTTAACCGATTCAAGGTACTGTTCAACTAACTCCTCTGGACTAATTATCTCCTGCAATGCATTTGCCATGTATGGTTCTTGATGATGTTGAAGGTTGCGTACAATTCCGTCCTCATCAACAAGTGGAGAAATATTTGGTGAAAGATGCATTTCCATTTAAATTCACTCCTAATCATTTTGATACTGCTCTGTTTCTTTAATTCATTATTCTACGTCACTCAAACCGTACATATAAATAAGACGTTTTTCTTCGTATGGTTAGTTGTAGTCTTCTAACTACACGCTCTTTATTATTTGTTTATTAATTATATAAAATGCATTCTTGAGTTAAATTGCTGTAACTTCATTTATAAAATAGCTCCTTGAATTAAAGTATAAGTCTTGTAAGTAAATCATCTTTCAAAAGAACAAATTAGTACTCATATAATTCCCATCAAATTTTTTAAGAGTTAAATGCAAATTCAAGTACGTACAGCACTGATAATTTCAGAATTAAAGGGTATTTTTCTTTATCTTATGAGGAATGGTATTTAATAAAATACTGCATTCATATAGGAGGAACATAATGCCAGATACACAACTGTATATTATTCGTCATGGTAAGGCGGAAGGAAATGAAATAAATTCACCATTACATCCTGAGGGGAAAATTCAAGCAGAACGATTATCTGATTTTTTATCACAAAGAAACATCCCAAACATTAAGCAGTTAATTTCCAGTCCGTATTTACGTGCTACACAAACAGCCGAAGTTATTTCGAGAGAATTAAACATGGAGTATTCTATTAAAGATGCGTTAAGAGAAATAGATTTAGATGAGATAAATGATGATGAAAATTTAGTAGAAAAGATAAAAAAGCAATTTGAAGACTTTAACTTAAAACTCATAGGAAGAGAGTCAAACCAAGATGTTATGAATCGATTAGGGACTTTGAAAGACGATTTATTACAAAGTGGTGGAACTTTTCTTTTAGTTACACATAGTGTTGCGATGACACTTTTACTTCGGCATTTTGACAGTAATAAATTTGGGTTTGAACAATGGAAAAAATTAACTAATCCAGATGTTTATTTGGTAACTTTCACAAATAATAATATTAATATAGAAGATATTTGGAATTGAACATACGTATAAAAACAGATCTTTTTTTAACCATAATATCAAGTCGCGGAATAGATGAGGAATTCTCAGCAATTATAGAACAGTTCGTAGTAGGGTGGTTACGATTTCAATATTCGTTATCCGTATTTTTAAGGACTTTATGTTCAAAATATCACCAGATTTAGGAATTTTTTTAATGTTTTTCAACTGTATATACTTTACCAAAAGATATAGTTATTTCTCCAACTATATCTTTTGAGTTTTCCAATATATTATCAGATTTAACATTCATAATTTTTTTGTAAAAATGTATATTCCATCTTTTAAGCACAAAGTATATATATGAACAAACTATAATCGTATGTATAACGTTGGATCGTAGAATGTTTTCGCCCTTTTTCAGTTAAATAAGCAGAAAAAGCTTCTAATGTGTCTTCTGAACTTATTGTCTCGTGCATTATAATCACCTAATTTCTTTGAATATTATTATAACAGAAAGTAGATTAAAAACTTGCTACTGTGAATTTGATATAAAGTCACGATGTTTGTAAGAAAGATGCGATGCTTTATCGATTCATTCTACCTTTTTATAACCTACATTAGACACTTATTTTAAGTGTAGAAAGAACACAATCACTCTCAACATTCTCATTATATGAGGGACCTGGGATTTCTTTATCAAGAAATATATGCAAACGATTACATTACAAGTTTATAAGTATAATCAATTGATAAAATTAAAATTTCTGGGAAAGGTAGAGCTATAATTATTTTCTGGAGGGTATAGATATTGGAAGAATATAAAAAAATAGCGAGAAATGAACTGGATAAACGACAAAGTACGAGCATTATTTTCAGGGACAAATATGGATTTGTAGTTGATTATGAAGAGGGAAATCCTACAACCCTGGGAGAAGCTACTCTGCACACAGCAATTGCTGCTATTGCAATTGCCACCGGAAATTACAGTCAAGATGAGTGGGAGAAAGAAAATGGGAATCTGATACTAGCGGAATTGCTTAGAACCCTTCTTGATGAAGCATGGGGTAATAAGGACAACTTAGGACGCAAGCACCCTATTCGCCATCCAGATTGGCTTGAATACTATGGTGAAGACTTCAGATGTCGACCACTCTCTAGAGACAGCTTTGGGGCAATTATTGCTGCTATTTATTATTCCTATAAATGCCCTAATAGCAATGAGGAAGTAAGATTGCTCGCCCGCCAACTTGCCACAAAATGGGCTGAATATTTAGTTCTTTTTCAATGGAGGCTCCATTCGCAATATATTCCAGGTGAATTTGAACAGAAAGAGAAAAATTATAGGTACATTTTTAGCGATAAACAAAAAACGCAACCTGCTAAATTTTTAGGTCCTGGTGTGTTTATGCTAATGCCACATGAAATTTACGCTTTTCAAAATGTTGCTTCTTCAATTGGTATTCCCTCAGTATTGTGGAATCCTTGGGTAAACTTAACAATTGAGATGAAAGAAACTTTGAAGGACGTTGTAGCACCCTATGTAGGAGGACTAGCTGGGCTAGCGGTCTATGAACTTCTCGAGATGCTAAATATATCAATCCCATACGAAATACCCTTGGGTACCGATGATTGGAATTTAGGGAAAATTAAAGGAAGCTTTGATATTAGTATTTCCTCCGATATTCGAGATAAGATTGTCGGGACAGTGAAGGAAGGGATAACAGATGCCATCCGTGAGATTTACCGTTTGGAGACATATACTGGGCACCCTCAGCAAGTTATTGATTTACACACGCTTGTATTAAATCGGGTCATCAATTTGCTTCCAGAAGTGCTGGATAAAGATACTTGGCGGACTGTACTTACTGATGCTTTACAGAAGGTTCTTTCATGGCTGAATTACGGCGTTTTAATAGAAACAGGCACTTTCTTAGCGGCGTTAGCAATTGTATCAGACGAAGAAACGAGTGATATCAGCTACACTTGTTGGTCTGTTGCTGTGGAGTGCGAAACAAGAGTAGAAATTAGAGAACTTTTAAGATATGCAATAAAAAAATTCAATGAAAAGATTATCGAAAAGGATAATCAGAATGGATTATGGGCATGGCTAGCGGAAGACTCAGAGGCGGTTGGAGAGCAGCTAACACTTTTTGAATCCAGAAATCATCGGTACTGGGATAAATTCGCTTACGGGTCAACAAAATATAACGAATGGGCTGCTGAGGCGGATAAATCAGAAAGTCCCCGTAAATCTCCACGGATTGACTATCTCGTAATTGATGGACTCTTAGAGAAAGGAACACCTCCTGGAATTGGCGAAATTGTCCAAAATTGGTATGAAAAGGTCATGAGTATCATTCAGAATCTTATTAATAAAATAATTGAGAATATCAAAAATGAGTTTGACAAACTAGGTTATTATTCACGAGAGATATTAAATTCTGCTGGGGAATTGGTTCGCGAGACATGGAATAAAGCGATGGAGTATAGCATTGACCTGCTAAAAGACGGAAAAATCGTAGATCGTAAGGTATTTAATAAAGCTGGAGAGTCAATCTCACACTGGATGGAAGAAAGTGGTCAAATTATTGAGGAATATTGGAATCGGGCGACGGAGAAGTACTGGAAGGGTACTTGGAAAAAGATTGGTGATAAGTATGAAATGATTGAGCGCCAGATCACAAGTTCGGATGACATCCAGCAAACACTTGAGCACTGGCATCGTGAATCAGAGAAGTACTGGAAAGGTACTTGGAAAAAGATTGGTGACAAGTATGAAATGATTGAGCGCCAAATCATAAGTTCGAATGACATCCAACAAACACTTGAGCATTGGCATCGCGAATCAGAGAAGTACTGGAAGGGTACTTGGAAAAAGATTGGTGACAAGTATGAAATGATTGAGCGCCAGATCATAAGTTCGGATGACATCCAACAAACACTTGAGCATTGGCATCGCGAATCAGAGAAGTACTGGAAGGGTACTTGGAAAAAGATTAATGACCAATACAAAATGATTGAACGGATGAAAATTAATTATGATGCTAGCTCTATTAAAGAGGTATGGAATGAAGCAGGAGAGTGGGGGGAATCCGTATTTGACAAAGCTGGAACACTTATAAAAAAATCCGGCATTTTTAATACAAGTTGGATTCCTGAATTACCCACACTCGACGTACCTAAAATATCCGGTCCTAAGCTTCCAACTGTCAATATTCCAAAAATCAGGTGGTAGCTTTCAAAAAACGGGGAACGGTATTATTGTAGGTGGATAAGGATATTCTGATAAATTTATTAAACATTGCTATTCCCACACTAAATTTTCCATTTTAGCAAGATTATAATTCTCATAATAGAGCACCTCTTGTTAGAGATATGAAATTTACTTAATGGATAATGAAAATGCTTTTTGGTCTATTTTAAAAAGTCCTTTGAAAAAGTTACACTCATGGTATTTGCTAATTTTGAATGATATTCTTTCCTTAGTTCGGTCATGTCTGAACCTCCAAATTTTGAACAACTTATTTATAAATACAAAAAGGACAAACCTCGCCCTGGTAGGGATACGTAGGTTTGTCCTTTTGTATGTGGGTAATGATATGTTTAATTATCATTATCATAACGGGATTTACAAATATTCACAATTAGGTTAGGCATCTTATTAACAAGTATACTAGCTGTATTAAAAATCTAATATAAATATATATCTTATATATTAAAAAGAAATAAAGATAAAACTTTTATAGGTTATCAAAAATAGGAAGAAGACCTACTCCCACAAGGGAAAAATTCATGTTAGAACGTAAAAAATCATAAATAGTAGAAAATGTATCCGTAGATTCAATGATTAATAGACTTTCAATTCTACAAAAAAGCAGAAAGAAAATCATATGTTTCTACATGAAATCGGAAAGAAATTGATACTAATCTTATTATATTTATTCAACTATGGAAATAGAGCTTATTTTCTTTATTTGGGTAAATGGATCAGTATTTAGCGTCCAATTATCCACAATTTGTTCAGATAATGCAGCTATTTGTTAACATTACTCAGTATTTACACATAACTCACATTATTATTGATGATTTTTATTAGATAAATACAACAACATTAGTAATTACAATGATTTTAGAAAGAATATATTCACATTGAACCATATTTGTCCTCATATCCACTATTTTTATAATTTTCCTTTTGATTTTTTGTAGGTATTATGTGATAAGTTTTAATACATTAGAAGAATACCCCCTAGTATTATGTGGAAAGTTATGTATTAATAGAATCGAATTTGTATAGAAGTGCATAAAAAAAGACTCCATTTTACATGAAGTTCTTTCGATTTGGTATTTATAAATAGAGTAGTAGGAAGGTATTACTAATCAAAGAAACACGAATAGCCCTCCACTTTTGTTTTTTTCAAAAATAGAGAGCTCGTTGCTATTATTTTATGTCAATTGCGGTTAGCACCTGATCTGGAGCTGTTATTGTTACACCAGCACGTACTAAACGTTCGAATGTACGCATAAACTCTAGTAAATTAAACTGTTTTGGTAGCTCAATAATACGAAGTTTTTCTTGTGGCAGCTTATCAATTGCCTCGATAAACCATTCACGTACATCACTTGGAATCGTGCGTTCTTTATGGCCACGAACTTTTAATTTTTCACGCACTTCAATTTCTAAAGCGATATATGCATGGAGATTCACTCCCTGATCATATGCATATTTTCTAAATAACGTTTCTTCCTGGTATTTTAGATAATTACGGTGATAAGATTCTTCTGTCACTGGTACCGCAAACTTCTGCTTCAATAGTGCATGCACATTTTTAAACATCTTCTTAATGTTGCGAAGAGAGTACATTGAATAATGTAGACCGAAATGAAAGACAGCTTGTTCACGGTCACTATTTCTCTCTTTTGGTATATGTTGCGTAATAAGAGGGTAGATACCTTCTTTTGCTGCAGTATCAAGAATTTGATATTGAGATGTTTGATGCAATAATTTTTTCAATGTATATACAATTTTCGCTGGATATCCTTCTTTTCGATCAACCATGTCACGAAGTCCACGAATTACACTACGAATTTGACGATGACAAGTGTGTTTTAAAACATGAATGAATTTATTCATGTCTGCAGACAGTTCACCAATATTCATTTCTTGTAGGACTGATTCAATGAATTTCGCTTTACGAGCGTAGATAGCTTTTGGTGCAAATGGATCTCTGTGGTGCTCTTCTCCAGATTCTTTCGTACATAAGAAGTCCGAATGGATAGATAGATATAATGTTGTATATCGTTTGGTATGCTTTACACCTTTTTGCATTTTGCAAATTTTGAATAGGGGATTACCCGTACATGGTAATGCAGTTGTTAATTCTTCGATAACCGCACGGATCTGGTGCGGATATTTTTTATGTAAGAAACGATACATCCCACCAAAGTGAGTTTTGTTGCCTCTTTCATCCTGCTTGTCCAAAGAACGCTTTAACGTTGTTTCCGTATGTTGTTGCATCGCAATGTCTAAGAATAGTTTCTTAGCCGCTACAGATAGCTTAAAGAAAGCCTTTGTAAATACAACAGGACTAATATATACGTATGGATTAGCCTTTTCTGTTTCTTCATTCATAAAATGAGTAAGTTTGATTGTATAGCGGCCATCTACGCCATTTTCGATAGCGATTATGTTATGTATGCTTAATTTCTTTAGAGCGATATAGAATTGTGAGTGCTGGATATAAGCAAATTCTTCTTTATATTGCTTGTAATCTTCCCACATCATATGTATTGTTACATTTGGAATGACACCATTTGTATAGCATTTTTTATGTAGGTACAAGAATACTTCAAGATCAGCATTCGTAATACCGTATAATTTATGTTTTCTTCCTGTTTTTTCTGCAATTGCAGACATTGCGCGACGTGAAAAAGATGGTTTGGCTTGTTCAACAAAACCGTCAACATCAGCAATACGCTCTTCGTATGTCATGTGCTGCAGAATATCTTCTAAATATGTATCTTTATAGCTGTAGTATTTCTCCTCAAATGTTTCCACAAACTTTTGCCAAGATTTTAGTGTGACTAAAACTGCGTTTGTCTTTTCTCCATTTAAGCTACGTTGATTTTGAATAATAAATGATTTCCCCATCTTTTTCACCTCCGTTCTGCAAAATTCGAAATATATGCCAAAAGACTATAAAATATTCCAATTTTGATTATAGCAAAACGAATTTTGTAAAAATGTGCCCTTTAAGAGAGAATTTTAAAAAAAGCAACACCTTATGAGCCTTAGAGCCTCAAGGGATTAAAAAAAAGTTTGAATTTTTTTTTGGTACGCGACTTGGGAAGGGTTGTTGCTCTTTTTTTGTATGATGCTACTTTTCGAGGAAAAAGAAAATCCTTTAATATCAATACTTTATAGGCATTTAAATAAACTTTAGGTACTCAACTTGGGAAAGATGTTGCTTCTTTTTCGGAAAAATGGGTACGCGACTTGGGAAAGAATTTTTATGTAATATATAGTTTGATTTTTATTAAATATCCTAAATTACTTGATATAACAGCGTTTGTAACTGATTTCGTTAGCAAGATAGGTACGCGACTTGGGAAAAATGTTGCTTCTTTTTAACATGAAATTAAATAATTTAAATATTAGGTGTTGCTTGTTGCGAGAAATAAGTACGCAACACGGGAAGAATGTTGCTTATTTTAGTGAAAGAGTACGTGAGTTGGGAAAGGTGTTGCTTGTTTTGTACTAAAAGTACGCAAGATGGGAAAGATGTTGCATGTTTTACAGGAAGAGTACGCAAGGTGGGAAAGATGTTGCATGTTTCACAGGAAGGTTACGTGACTTGGGAAAGGTGTTGCTAGTTTAATTTAAAGAATATTTAATTTCCATATTAATCACCTTTGTCTATACATCTGGTATAACTTTCATTCCACTGAAATCATTGACTCCAAGTCAAATCCCCTGATATCCTCAAAATACAAAACAAAAGTACATATTTAAAACATTATATGTAAATAAATTATGATTCCTGTAAAGTACAATTAACAGGAAATGTAGTGAGTGTTCTACAGAATATAGTTGTTGTAGATATTACAGAGATACTGGAATTTAAAGTAGGCAAGTAGCAAAACATGGTTGCTATAATAAAGTGATTTATAAACAAATAAAAAATAATGTTTCACAAAAAATGCTCCTAGATAAATCTAGGAGCATTTTTTAGATGAAGTTACTGGATTTCTTGAGATGACAAATATCATCTGCTAGATAACACCATTTTTCATTCGTGATTTAAACAATTTCAAAAGTTCTACATTTTGAGTTTGTAGGTTTAATAAATTATTTTATCAAAAAACGTAGGTCAATATGTGTTGGATATTTTTTAAACTCATTTAAAATTGTTAAGGCTTTTAGCGGGTATTCAAAGTTACCGTTTGATGAGCTGAACAATCTCTCACGAAGACTATTAGCAAATTTAATTAATTGATTTTGTCCTAAACTTGAATTATTTGCTACTTGTGTTTCAACTATATATAGCTGCTGTAGAATTTCTCGTAAAAGGGTATCTACCTGTTCTACATTAATAACAAGATGTTGTTCATCCTTCTTTTGAATAGCACCTCCCTTTAATAAAAGAGTAAGCCATAAAGCTCCGTGTTCTCCATCAGAACTTTTTTGAATCCATCCGGATTTTGGATTAGACCATAGCCCACTACGTGCAGAGCGTAACAATCGTTCTGCTAGAATGATATGACGGGCAATCTCAGCAATATGACCAAATAAATCATGACATTGGCCCAGTAGCAACCAAACTGTCATATCTACTCTCATCTCTTCAATACCTGCATAACATAAACCCAATGATAGCTTTGAAATAGCTCCTTGAAAGAGTGGAAGTGGACCACTACCATGGATAAGTTCATGTAGTGTTAGCCATAGAACAATAGCCTTATCGATTTCTTCCTCTGTAGCTGACAGAAAGTTAGGAGATTTATTATCAATTTGAAGATGGTCAGCTGCAATTGGTTTAGTAAGTGTATTGAATCTTATTTTTATTAAATTATGAAAAAGAATAGAGCGGCGACCAGAGATTTGCCGATAGGTATCTTTCCACCCATCAAGATAAAATGGTGTAAATAAAGCAATATATTTACCTTCAGTATTTGCAAATGGTCCTGCAGCTAAAATAATATCGTAAAATTCTACATTACGTCCATGAAAATGACAAGGGAAACCAAAGATTCGAGTTCCAATTTCTGAAGCGTAAAATTCTACACTATTTACTATATCATTAGCTTCTTGTTTAGCCATTGTTAAAATAAATCCTAGGGATGAGGGCTGAGATTCCATCATGCGCATAGGTCCTAAATAAAAGTTAATGGGCCTTTTTTTCTGTAGGTTAAAAGACTCTACTGCATCATCCCATTCATTTAGTAATAATCCTTTTTGAATAGCTTTAAATAAAGAAATAGGAATTGCATGTTCTGTTAAGTCTTTAATAATATTAGAAAGTGCATTAGTTATTAAAGTGCTTTCAGATTGTAAATTAACTAACTCTGCTAAATTTCTCCAAGCTTTAATGTCTTTTAAAATATTTCGTTCATTTACTAATATGTCAAATGAATTAGCTTGCTTCTTCATTAAAATCCCTCCACTTTGTATGCAACAACGCATTCCTCTTCCAAGTATCTCCATCTGTATTTTAAGGTAGGAATAGGTATATTTTTCACTGATAAATTTAAGTTTTTACAAACTTCTTTAAACGTACCTTGCAGATGTCCTAAATCATAAAATATATCTTTATAAGCCCAACTATGCCGATATCTCCATTGGAAACGTTCAAATATAACTGTTACAATTAATACGATTGATTTATTTGAATTCAAGTCCTGGTGTACATCTATAAGAGACAAAGCATGATCAGATACATCATAGTGATATAGACCGGGTGCAATTTCAGAATGTTCTCCTACTATCAAATAGAATTCAAAGGGGTGTCTGGCTCCTTTTGATGGAACGGTTTTAAGTAAAGCTGGAATAATATCTAAGAATTTAGCAGTTCTAAGTTTACCAAAAGACCAAAATAAGAGTTGACTTAGAGTATCCTGATAACCAACTGTTTTTTTTGTAGCGGGATGTGACAAGGTTATCTGCGGCTTTCCTTTATAATGTTTGCAAACTGGTGGTGGTAATGATTCATCAATATAAGAAGTCATCAGAGAAACATCTTCTTTGAAAATTGTCGGCTTAGAATAATCACCATGGCAAATATTTTTGCGTGAGGATAGATATCTAATCACCTCTGCCATTGTGGTATTACTATATAACTCTTTTATTTTTGCCCAGGGTTCTTCGGATTCAATTGGAACAATTAAACCTACCTGATAAAGAGAATAAAATAAAGTTTTGACTTCATTCGAATCTATCCCACATCTTTTCAGCATACAATATATTTCATTTTTTGATCGATTTACTTGGCAAAAATCAACTAATTTAGTGAGTACTGCATGTGGAAAATCTACTTCATGCAACTTATCAAGACAAGGATTACTCAAAAAGCATATCCCATCAATATATACTAGAGTAGCGAAGCGGCTAGTGCGAAATAACATTATTTTTCCTCCTTAAGCGAAAGGGTGAGGTAGTCCATCTGAACCGGGAGTATCCATCTCTAACAGAGGTAACTCAGGTACCATTACTTGTATAGCGGATAAACCTAAATAATCAGTAAGAACATTGCCACGATCTATAGTGAGAATATCAGTACCTATATGTAAATTCTTAATATTAACTTCTGATTCTATTTCCACTATATTATCTATTGAAACTTTAGGTATATTTCGTACACACCATGTGTCTAATAGCATATTAGCTCGTTCCATGTCTAAATAATATAGAAAATGGTCGTAAAGTCGTGGCAGATTAGGCTCTGGTTCACAAGGCCAGATTTCTAAGGCATGTAACAATTGAGCATATGCCTCGGTAAGGCCTCTATTTATTGCTTCTGACGTGTTCCAACCACCACCTGATCCACATACAAGAGCAGGGCCCAACCCACTTTCTTTGTTGCGATGCAAAATGACTATACATGATGTAAATCCTATAATAGGATTAGTAATTGCGGTTATGATTTCATACCCTATCATTTCACAAACCTTAGCCAATTTAGTTGTTTGGGTAGGGAATGTATGGGGTGACCATACATTAGATAAGGGCTTACCCCAGAACTGAACTAATCCAACACGTTCTAGTACTTCAGTTATTCCTACCTTAAGACATGCTTCATAATCAGGATGTACTGCCATCCCGGTAGAATCTCGCTTTACAATCGGATTTTTTACTGTACATAAGCTTTCTAACTGAACATATTCTAAGGGTATCATTACTTTATTTGGAGTTGTTAGATTGTTTGCTTCACACCACCAACGTGGTGAAGGGTCATTTACAATAACTGCTGTTGAATCTTGAAAATCAGTAGGTGTACCCCAATGTAACCTTGCCCGAGGAGGTGAACATGCGCAGTAACGTTCCAATCCTTCCATAATTGCTTTTTTTTCAGCTAAATCGAGATCATAATCAACGCCTCTTCCTACTAATATTGAATTTTGGGACATATGTAGTGGAGGATCAACAAGGGCAAGTACAATATAAGGAGCACCTGGAGGTACTTTTTTATACCTAATCATTTTTATAGGACCAAAAGGGCTTGGGCGTACTTCAGTTTTAACCTGTGTTAGTGTTGGTATATGTACCTTACATTCTGGATGCGGATAATAAGAAAAATCAACTTCTTTAAAAGTGTCATGGTCAAAAGTATAGTTTGACCAGTTTCTCGGCAACCAAAGTTTAATGCATATTGGACAAAATTTTTGATGAGAATTTTTTTTAAATGATCTTGGTATCATCTGACATCACTTCTTTCCCAGTACAAAACTATATACTACAACTTCTCTATCATTGGAAGAGCATAGAGCATTGTTTACCACTTGATCATCAAAACCTCCAACAGGTAAATGTGGTATGCCCAAAGCTGTTGATGCTAAACACAAGTTTTGGGCAGAATGGCCCGCCTCTAATAAAAGATATCTATAGCCTCTTTCTCCGTATTTAGGACATATTCGAGAAAGGTTTCCAATCATAAATATTATTGCTGCTGTTTTTTCATAATTTACATGTTTAGTTCTAAACCATGAACTAACCGGTGATGGTAATGGTATATTGCTTGTTTTTAGTTTTCCAGTATGCGTTTCATATGTGTAAAAGCCCGGTTCTAAACCTTTGACTGATAATGAGAGTAGTATTAACCGTAACGGATAAATGGCACCAGCTGAAGGAACGGTATGACGATATAAAGTATTAACTTTTCCGTATGCAGACCACATAAGGAATATTAATTCTTTTTTGAATAATGGATCAGTGCCGAATTCCCGGCAAGATAATCGGTCAATTAGAAGTCCTCCTAGCGTGTGACAAATAGAATTTGAGGGGAATTCACTTCGAATTTTATCCACATTCAATTCAGTATTAGTATAAGTTTCTTCTGGAGCAAGTGAGAAAGGCGGAAGAGGCTCTTTAAAATAGCCAAAGCTACTGATACGATGAAAAGTAGCAGCTGCCCAACCATAATCATGTGGAATGGGTTCGTTTTTATCCAATGGCGACGACATATAATGGTGCCTCCTCATAACCATTTACCCCCAGTAGCTCATCTGCATATTCATCTTGTAACGCCGGGGTTAGAAAGTTACTAAAATTCAAAGCTGTAGCTAGTAGAATATATTTTTGTGCTAGTTCAGCCACGTTCACTAATAATGTTCTATATGCTCGTGCATGACGATAACGATACATATATCTTTTCCAAACAGAAGATATTACAAAGGTACAAGCTGCACCTTTTGGACGATCTTGTCCTATACACATACGTACTACTTCGTTTTCGAAATGACCCTCTTTTATTAATGTCACCTGATGTTTACGGGGGTCATAATGATAAAGTCCCGGTGTCAGTCCATCTACTTTAAATACAAAAAAATAGGTTTCGAGGGCTGAGAATGCAGAGTTTAAAAGTAATTCTGGATTAGTATTATAATTTTTCTCTGCTTCAGTACGAAGAAAGTATGTCTCTAGATTTGCATAATAAAGAATAATACTTAATTGCTCTATAGTTAAATGTCCAATACACCATGGGCGATTGGATCGGCGTTGTAATAATACATCTTGTAAAGTTTTATCCGATGGTGGATTCTTAGGCTTTGGTAAGGCAAAATTCGTTTTATCAGGGTATTCCTTCCAAAAATTAGGGGTTCCTTCTTTGTCAATTAAATTGGCTAGTACTTTAGCATTATAATTATCAGGATCTGCCACTAAATCATCATCAAAGGAAATATCTTTACTTTTAAGGTGTAGCATGAGAGCCTCTAACCACCCTCGATTTACCCAATGTTTAACGCTAGACATCTTTGGAAATTCTTTCTCGCTAGGTACCAATAGTTGTTGTTGAATCAAATCCGTTAAAACTTCTTTTGCTTCTGTCCGGTTTAAATTCAAGGTACAAGTAGTTAGGGCAATTAGTGCAAAAAATGGCTTAGGGGTTTTGAAATCGTTTAATAATTGTAAATACTGTGAATTCGGTAAAATCACACTTTTGTTTTCTAAGAATAATTCGCAGGTTATTGGCGGACCAAAAGATACTCTGAAAAACGGATTGAGTTTAAATGAGGATTTCTCCGTTAATTCTACTTCCATATTAACCTCTCCTATCATCCAATAATTGTAAAAGACATTACAGATTCATAAATTCCATCAATATCTAAAAAATCATCTAAAATACTATCATGTAAAGAATACCCTCTGTATGAACTACGGTTGATAGCACTTGCTAAATAAGCCGTAGTTTGCATTAAATGTCCAAGATCATAATTCATCACACGGTATGAACGTGGTTCTCTATATCGATACATACTCCGCTCAAATATCGTAGTATAAAGATACACAACCGTGGGTTTAAAAGCAGGGCGAGAGGGGTGAGTAATAATATGTTTCTTTACAAATTCCTCATAAAAATTTTCTCTTAATAATTCAAGACTATGATTTTTTACATTGTAATGATATAGACCTGGAATTAGGCCATCTACTGATAACACTATAGGGTACACTTCAGTTGGATGGCGACTACCTCCAGATGGACTTGTCTTCGCTACATGGTTTCCGGTAATTGGAAGTCGCCTGTTTGCGGTTTGGCCATAACCCAAGTACGTAATCCAGGAAAATTCATCTAAACTTAGAGGACCTGAATAGCGTGCAGATCCTACCCAGTCAGTAAAAACTTCTGTTAATTTTTGTTGCTTTACCTGTGGGTTTTTGGGCAAATAGATTTGTATACGAGTATTCATTTCTTTATAGTTATCAGGCAATTTTTCTATTTTTAAGTATTTTTCCATCAATGCTTTATCTTCAAAACCTTTAGGATCAGTTTTATAATCCATTTTAGGTAATTGATTAGTGTGTAAATGAAAAAGAAATGGATCCTCCCAGCCATAGTTACGCCAAATGACTTCTTGTGTTTCAAAATGCTTTTGTAAAGATTGATTTTCTTGAATTAAAATTCCTGCATCTAACAGCTCCATAATAATTTTTTTAGCTGTATCTTCATCACAGTTAATTAAAAGAGTTAAATATCGAATGACTAAATTTTTATCCAGCCATTTATTACAGTAAGTAAGGAGAGATGCTATTGATTCTGTGGCGATAATTTCTCCGTCCCATTGTTTTAACGTTCCTGAATCATAGAGTACCAAGCCGGCAGGAGAGTTAAGCAGTACAATTCCTACTGGACGTCGAATTCTCATATTAATTTTCCTCCTGTATATCTTGCAATCTGTTTTAATAACCATGGGTGATAAACACGGTTTACATCGCTATTAAAATAAAGGGAAAGTAAATCTCGAGATTCTAACTCTTCAACCTTTACCGTACCATCAGACAAACAACCGGTTCTATAAAGGTTTCCATAAGGGCGTGCATAATAATATACATAATAATAAGGTATTTCTGCACGAATCCAGCGATCTAGAATAGAGGCCGCGATTCGCACTCCTATCTGTGTAGGATACTTAATATCATCAAATGATTCTGCTTCTATTGTAGGTTTATTAAATTCCATTTTTACCAACCAAGATTCTTCTATTTCTTCCTGAAAAACTATAATAATTCTAAATCTCACGTTTAATTTTTGGTATAAAGATAAAAGTGAAGATTTCTTATTACTCTCTGTTTGTAACCATGATATGAAATCTTCATTTAAAAAATTTGTTATACGTTTTCTAAGATTTTCATATGACAACCCTTCTGGATTAGGATCTTGAAGGGCAGGTAACTCCAATGTTGGATCAAATAGTAATGGTTGTACTTTATTACATTGGGATTTTACGAACTGAGAAGATGCTTTGTGTATAACTTGTGTATCAGAATTTATTTCTATTTCGTCACCAGGTTGAAGGCTCGCTGCACGTTGATTTGGTCTAAGGCGCAGAATCTCTTCTATGAATTGATCCGCTGACATGGGAAACATGAATCTATTAATCCAATCAGCGTTACCTAAATACTGAAGTCCTGTATAGTTAGGGATTAGTACATCGGGTTTAATTTCTAAAACAGTATTAAGAGTATTACTTAAGTCATGTAGGGGGAAATCTAGTTGAAAGTTAGTGAAAAATCGATGATGATAACCAGGGAAATTACATATTAGTAAATTAGGGTTTCCAACATTTTGGAGTATTCCCTCTAACATTACTTTATCAATTAACGTATCTCCTATGTACCAGCAAGAAGAATTGTCTTCTTGAAAGAAACATCCTATTTCTGGCCATCCACTTGAAGATCCTGTAACAGTAAATTTCACACCTGAAAAATGCACTACTTCACCTGGTTCTAATACAGTCCTTTGAACAAATCCCATGTTCTTGAGCACAAGTTCTATTGTTGAATCAGACGGATAAAACACAGAGGTACTTCTTGGAAGGTAGGATAAAGTTGGAATTTCTAGATGACCAGGATGTGAATGAGTAATAATTAAAGCATCTACTGGAGGTAAATGGTCGAGTTCTAATTGACATGGAGGGTATACAGCAGCGGTACCATTTTGAAAAGTTTTAGTAAGAATGGGATCTATCAATATATGCACTCCAGCAATTTGAATTGAATAGCCAGCATGTCCCATATATGTGATTTTCATTGGTAAACACCTCTCTTTGATTTAAAAAACCTGATCATTAATCGATCAGGTATATTTATATATATTAACGAATACAACACTGTTCAATAACTACGGGAACAGAAATAGAATCAGGACGCTCTACTCTAAAAATAACTTCCCGTCCGGTTTTCTCACGATACTGTTCAACAAAAAATTGTACCCCTATCATTAAATCTGAAGGAGTAGCCTCAGGATTCATCAATGCACTATCTATATAAAAACGATAAGCTTTATCTAATGACATTACTGCTGATTTTCCTTCTGATGTGTTAATCATCATATCACGTTTGTCAATTAGAAAATTTGTGTTTGGTATGGTATCACTAATATGTTGTTGTAACGCATTAGTAAAGTCTTTAAAATCTAGAATACGATCTTCTGGTTTCATTACAATGCTCCTTTTTTTTAGATTGTTATTATGTTTCCCAAAAAAAGAAGTAATATACATATTAATAATCTGAAATTTTAAAACGATATATCCAATGGTATGAATGGTGGATAGCAATTGATATAATTGTATTAGAAGCAATTAGGAGGATTATTAGTGGAAAAGTTAAAAGTACTATTTCAAAACACTTTATATATAGCGTACCCTCTATTTACTGGAGTTGAGGGGAGTGAAAGAGTTTTAAATAAATGGCAACAATTCTATCAAGATGTAGAAAAAGATTTACAGAAGATATACAACTCAACTTATTCATCACAGACTTTTGAAAGGTTAGTGAAATGGGTTTCTAAAAAAGAAGCCTTAGGATTATCTGCGATAGACATTCTTCCTAGATTAGATAATCATAAAGAAGAAATTTTTGAATGTTTAAAAAACGATTTATTTATGGAATTTGGGATTAAACTGCCTGTTGTCGCAAAAGAGGTACCTTTAGATTCAGAGGCTAAGAGTGAGTATATAGAACGAAGTAATGCAGGATTTATGTACCATTTATCAGACACCATTGCTAAGAATAAGTTTACAGATGACCAAGATAAGAATGTTCGTATTGCTCAGTTGCAGGATAAACAAAATAGTCTAGTGGTAGTATCTGCACATGATGATGGCGATATGAAATTACAAAGAAAAGAGCTAAAAAGATGGAATACGCTAATTGATTCTACTTTTTTAACTCGAGTAATGGATGATTTGACGGCGGATTGCCTCGATATTGTAACGGAACTATGGGTAAAGAGTGCGGAAAATGATAAGACTATTGTGCCTGTACATTATGAGCAGATATTAGAGATGTGTAATATGAAGCAAATCAAGAACGGTAAAGCTTATTATCGAAAAGAGGACAGATTAAAGATTATGGAGCGTTTAGCTGCCCTTGCCAGCATTTTTATTTATGTAAATGAAGATAATGAGATTGTGATATTAAATGAAGAGGATCCAAATGAAACCTTAGCTTATAAAAAGCAAAGAATTAGAAGATTATTTGTAATGGATGAAATTATCATTGCAAAGGATATTGATACGGATAAAACATTGGGAATAGAGAGTATGAACGTTACACCAGGTAGTTTTTTATCGAAATATCTATACGGTTCTGAAAAGCTAACAGGTTTATTATCTAAGAAAGCACTGGAGTATAACAGCAAGCAGCAGAGATACCATAAAAGAGTAACCAGATATCTAAGTTGGCGTTGGCGCATTCAACAATCATATCAACATCTTACTCATTCATATAGTATTGGTGGTCATAAAGGACTATTACAAGTTATGGAGATAAGTATGAATAGAAAACCAAGTCTAATAAGACAAGTTTTTGAAAAAACGTTAGATGATCTTATGAGGGACCAAGTAATTCAAGAGTGGAAATACTCTCCTGAAATTGATGAAGAGAAATGTAAGGGGAAAAATTGGTTTGAAAATTATTGGTTAAAATTGAAAGTAATTATTTCTCCTACAAATGAGCTAGTTAAACTACAACAAGAGTTGATTACTAAGAAAAGTAAGCAACAGCCACCATTAGTCATCGAGATGGAAGAAAAGCCACTAGTAATTGAAGAGAAGCCAATTAGTATTTTAAATCAAGAGACTCCTAATAGCATCGAGTTTTATATTGAAAAGATGAATACGTATAAAGAAAAGAATAATAAAAGTATACGTGAGTTAGCGAAAGAAATTGATATTTCGTATTCAACGCTTTCTAGGATGTTATCCGGTAAAAGGAAACGATTAAATGATGATACAAAGAATAAGCTTGATAAGTGGATAGAGAGACAAGAGGTAGTTAATTTATTGTAAATTATGACTTAATATATATAGGCTATTGTCGAACATATTGGTGTAAAAGAATCAATTGATTTAGAAAGCTCTTTAATTTTTTAGGTGCGAACGTATAGTACACATAAAATTCCTAGTACATTCGCACCTGGAATTCTCATAATTTATGATTGGAATTTATGATTTTTATACAAATTACTTTATAAAATAAAAATATTTGTATACTTTTGAATAGAATTACCGTATTTGTGTGTGATTTTGAACACAAATCGGGGTCGCACCTCTTGTAGGTGCGTGGATTGAAATTTATAGGAGTGTGACGTTAATGTTAACCGAAAGAGTCGCACCTCTTGTAGGTGCGTGGATTGAAATTTTTTCTCCTGCTTCTGTTTGATATAGGTAGTTAGTCGCACCTCTTGTAGGTGCGTGGATTGAAATCCTTAAAGAAGAGGGATTCAGTCCAGTAGTTGCAGTCGCACCTCTTGTAGGTGCGTGGATTGAAATAAAATGATCCGGTTGCAATGATTTGGGAGAGTAGTCGCACCTCTTGTAGGTGCGTGGATTGAAATTTAAATGTAACGGTCTTATCTTCTGCATTGTAAAGTCGCACCTCTTGTAGGTGCGTGGATTGAAATCTACTGGGTCTTTCAGATGACCCTAAGCTAAGCGGTCGCACCTCTTGTAGGTGCGTGGATTGAAATTTCTTATGTTCGGCCCATCGTAAACGATAGTATGTCGCACCTCTTGTAGGTGCGTGGATTGAAATGTAAATATAAGGTCAGCATTTGCCGACGGCCCATGGTCGCACCTCTTGTAGGTGCGTGGATTGAAATATCACAAGATTGAGGAAGAAGGGGTTTTTAAGGTAATGCTTTAACTTCAAAACAGTCTTCAGCTCATTAGATACTCAAATCGGCGCATCTCTACCTGCAGTATCTAACACACATGTTAAAACTATAAAATGGAGGGAGATAGAATGACCCACATTGCTCATATCCGCGAAAAAGACAAGCAAGTTCAAACTGTTGAGGAGCATTTATTAGGGGTAAAAGAACTAGCCGAAACCTATGGAGAAAAAATTGGTATAAAACATTTAGCTGGTTTAGCGGGCATGCTCCATGATATAGGTAAATATACCATTGAGTTTAAAGAGTATATATTGGAAGCAGTAAATAACCCTGATTCTCCATCTAAAAGAGGAAGTGTTGATCATTCAACTGCAGGTGGAAAATTGTTATATCAATTATTCCATACTGAAGATATCATTCCTTACAAAGGGATACTATCTGAAATAGTAGGAAATGCTATTATTTCTCACCATGGATACCTTCAAGATTTTTTAAATTCAGACTTAGAATCACCTTATTTAAATAGAGTGCGAGATAAAGAATTAAATGCATTTGATATGACAAAGCAATTCTTTTTTAAACATGTCATGAACGAGAAAGATTTTCATGAATATGTTAACAAAGCTACTGTAGAACTAGAAAGTTTTTTACGTAAAGAATCCCCCGAAAATATTGAAAAACAATTAATGTTTTTAACTAAATTTATCTTTAGTACATTAATTGATGCTGATAGAACAAACACCCGATTATTTGAAGAAGAAAAAAGTGTAGAATCCGTAATAAAATCTGGTGAGTTATTCGAGATATACTACGAGAGGCTCATGTCAAAAATCAATTCTTTTAAAAAACAGCAGAATGCAAATACCCCTATTAATATTCTAAGAACAGAGATGTCAGAGCAGTGTGATCAGTTTGCTGAGAGGGCATCAGGTATATATACGTTATCTATTCCAACTGGTGGTGGTAAAACATTAGCTAGTTTAAGATATGCACTAAAACACGCCAAAATCCATAATAAAAAACGAATTATTTATGTTGTACCTTACACAACAATTATTGAGCAAAATGCGGAAGAGGTCCGAAGAATATTAGAAGATGAAGAAAATATTTTAGAACATCATTCAAATATAGTTGAAGAAGTGAATGATAATGATGAAAATGAAGACGGTATGATTAGCGTACAACAAAAATTAAAGCTAGCTAAAG
The DNA here is from genome assembly GCF_024712505.1 of Bacillus sp. IBL03825. Lineage (NCBI taxonomy): Bacteria > Bacillati > Bacillota > Bacilli > Caryophanales > Bacillaceae > Bacillus > Bacillus sp. IBL03825. The sequence continues at coordinate 140,867 of NZ_JAMXKE010000003.1, forward strand.
ATAATTGGGAATCGCCTATTATTTTTACAACCATGGTTCAGTTTCTAAATGTGTTTTACGCAACGGGAAATAGAAATACTAGAAGACTCCATAATTTAAGTGAGGCAATTATTATTTTTGATGAAGTACAAAAAGTTCCTATTTCATGTGTTTCATTATTTAATCAAGCCTTGAATTTTTTAAAAGTATATAGTCGTTCCAGTATAGTCCTCTGCACTGCCACTCAACCTGCTTTGGACTTTGTAGAACAGAAATTAGACGTAAATACAGATGCTGAAATGATAAATAATCTCGATCATGTAATTGAAGCATTTAAAAGAGTAGAAATCATTGATCAAGCAACTAATGAAATCTTTAATAAAGATAAACTCACAACATTTATACATACAAAAATAGAGGAAGTACAAAGCATCCTCATTGTTTTGAATACAAAATCAGTTGTGAGAGATTTATATACGCAATTACAGAGTCAAGAATTAAATATTCCAATTTACCACTTAAGCACAACAATGTGTGCGGCCCATCGACATAAAATTTTAGAAGAGGTTAGGAAGTGTCTCAAGGATGGAAGAAAAATCATTTGCATTAGCACACAGTTAATCGAAGCTGGTGTGGATGTGAGTTTTGAGTGTGTTATTCGCTCCCTATCTGGGTTAGATTCTATAGCACAAGCTGCAGGAAGGTGTAATCGTCATGGAGAAAAGGGTATACAGAATGTCTATGTGATTGATTATGAAGAGGAAAACCTAAATCGTTTAAAGGAGATTAAAATCGGAAAGAAAATTACGAAAAAAATTCTTATGGATTTGAAGCGTAACAACAAATCGCATGGTGGGCATATTTTATCAAGAGAGGCAATGAAAAGGTATTTTAAAGAATATTATACAGAATTTGAATCTGATCTAAATTATTTTATTCCAAAACTAAAAAAGAACATGACTGAGCTATTATCTGCACCGAGAATAGAAAATAGCTATCGTCGAGCATATATTCATAAACACGCCAAAAAGGATATTCCGTTATTTATTATAAATAGCTACCAGACAGCGGCCAAACATTTTAACGTCATTGATGATCTAACCACTTCAGTTATTGTCCCATATGAAGAAGGAAAGGATATTATCGCAGAATTAAATAGCAATAGTTCCATTGAGGATCTAAGTCGATTATTACGAAAGGCACAGCAGTATACAGTTAACTTATTCAACTATGAAAAAGAACAATTGATAATAAACGATGGACTTGTATACTATCTTGATGGGAAAATTCTAGCCTTGAAGGAAGGTGCTTATAATGACGAATATGGTTTGAATTTGCTTAATGAGAGCGATTTTAAGACAGCTATATTTTAAATCCTATCTTTGTTTGAGATAGGGTTTTTAATCTACACGTTTATACCACATCTGAAGAATTCTCAACTTTCGTATAATATATAATCGTAAAATATTGATATTGTTACATAGGGAAGGTATCATTAATTTACTAGAAAAATATAGAAAATAAAAAAGGAGGGAGAATCTTTGAGAAATTCTATTGAATTTGAAGTGTTTGGTGATTACGCTCTTTTCACAGATCCTTTGATGAAAATGGGTGGAGAAAAGTTAACTTATCAAGTACCAACTTATCAAGCTATTAAAGGGATTGTCGAATCAATCTACTGGAAGCCAACTCTCCTTATAATTGTAGATAAAATAAGAATTATGAATGCAATCAAAATGGAATCAAAAGGTATTCGTCCAATTGAGTATGGTGGCGGAAATACACTCGCAAATTACACATATTTAAAGAATGTAAGATACCAAGTTCAGGCTCATTTTATCTTTAATCCTCATCGACCAGATTTAGCTTTTGACCGTAATGAATTTAAGCATCATAACATCCTAAAACGTTCACTTAAAGTTGGGGGACGGAGAGACATTTTTTTAGGAACGAGAGAATGCCAAGGATATGTGGAGCCTTGTGTTTTTGGTGAAGGAAAAGGCTTTTATGATAATTATGGTGGAGATATTCATTTAGGTACAATGGTTCATGGGCTCAATTATCCTGATGAAACAGGTAGAAATGAACTAGAGGTTCGATTATGGAATCCGGTAATGAGAGATGGGATTATTCAATTTATCCGACCAGAGGAATGTACACAAGTTCGTAAAATATCTAAGATGGAGCCAAAGGTTTTTGACCGTTCAAACGTTGAATCAGTTGAGGAGCTTATTAAACAATTAGAAAAAGGTGGTGAATAAATGAGTTGGCTATTAAATTTGTACGAGACATATCAATCAAACTTAGATCGAGTCGGTAAAATTGAAAAAAAATATAATGGCCAAGAATATACATTACTACCTATTTCTCATACCACTCAAACAGCTCATATCGAAGTTTCAATTACAGAAGATGGTGAATTTCACACCGCGGAAATCATTGATAAAATTGATGCCAATACATTGATTCCATGTACTGAAGATTCCGCAAACAGAGCCGGTTCAAAAGTAGCTCCTTATCCATTACATGATAAGTTGAGTTATGTGGCAGGTGACTTTGTTAACTATGGGGGGAAAATCAAAAAAGAAGAACCTTTCTCAGCCTACATAAGTCAATTAAAAAAATGGGCAGTATCTCCCTATGCTACAGATAAAGTAAAGAGCATCTATAATTATTTAAGCAAAAGACAATTAATAAAAGATTTAGTCGAACAAAAAGTTTTGCATGTTGATGCAAATGACCAATTAATTGAAGCATGGGATGAAAAGGCTGAGGCTTTCCTTGGTGAAAAACCGCCCATTTTTTCAACAGTTACAGGTAAGCAAGAAAGTGCTTTTATTAGGTTTAATGTATATTCTCCGAATGAGATGCTAACAAAGGTCTGGAAAGATTCCCTAATGTACGATTCTTTTATCAAATTTTATAATGATTTTTTGGGTAAAGATGACTATTGCTATGTAACAGGAAAGATAATGCCAAGTACGGACAAACATGCCAATAAAATAAGGAATGCAGGGGACAAGGCAAAATTGATTTCTGCAAATGATACAAGTGGATTTACATTTAGAGGAAGATTTCAAAAGGCTAATGAAGTTGCTAACGTTAGTTATGATGTGTCCCAAAAAGCGCATAATGCATTGAAATGGCTTATTAACAAGCAAGGGAAAATCATTGATCAACGTGTATTTCTTGTCTGGGGCAATGATGCAGAAGATATTCCAGATATTGTAGAGGACAGTTACAACATTTTTTCAATGGATTTAAGAGTAACGAAAAAGCGAGAAGTCAAATCTTATACACATGAACAATTTGCCAATGAAGTTGCTAAGGCGATTGATGGCTATAAAAATAATTTATCGTCCAGTGAGAATGTAAATATTCTCTTGCTTGATTCAGCGACAACAGGTAGATTAGCAGTTCTTTATTATCGTAATATGGATAAAAAACTTTATTTAAACAGGTTAAAGAACTGGCATTCTACTTGTGTATGGGAGCATAGCTATCGTAAAAGTACAGATAATGAATTTGTTAAATTTTATGGAGCACCATCAACGAGAGATATTGCCTTTGCTGCTTATGGGCCAAAAGCAAACGAGAAAGTAGTCAAGGGTTTGATGGAGCGTATGCTGCCTTGCATCATAGATGAGAGAAAAATCCCCTTCGACATTGTTAGAAGTGCCTTTCAGCGTGCATCAAACCCTCTATCAATGGATAAATGGGAATGGGAAAAAACACTAAGCATTACATGTGCATTAATTAATACAATGGAGGGATATCAATTGGTATTAGATAAGGAAAATATTGATCGTGATTATCTATTTGGTCGTCTTCTTGCAATTGCGGATGTTTTGGAAAGAAATTCTTTAAATACCGGTGATCAACGTGCTACAAATGCTAGAAGATATATGAATTCCTTTTCTCAACATCCAGAAAGAACATGGAAGACGATTCAGGGGGCTCTACAGCCATATCAAGCACGTTTGGGAGAGAAAGTTTGGTATTATAACAAATTAATTGATGAGGTTGGCTCAAAAATAAAAATCGAAGATTTCAATAATAAACCACTATCAGGAAAATATTTGTTAGGATTTTATAGTCAACGGCATGAGTTGTATCAAAAAAAGAAAAGAATGTTTCACTAGATGATGCAGTAAATAATGGAGAGGAGAATTAATAATGACAACTTTAAACCATAAAATCGATTTTGCAGTTGTTCTATCTGTTACCAAGGCTAATCCAAATGGAGATCCTTTGAACGGGAATCGTCCAAGACAAAATTATGATGGCCACGGGGAAATCTCTGATGTAGCCATTAAAAGAAAGATTAGAAATCGTCTGCAAGACATGGAAGAATCCATTTTTGTTCAATCAAATGACAGGAAGGTAGACCAGTTTAATAGTTTAAGGGAAAGAGCAGAAACAAATGTAGATTTAGTCAAAGCGTTAAAGTCAAAAGAGAATCCTCATGAACAATTTGCTGCAATCGCATGTAAAGAGTGGATTGATGTAAGGAGCTTTGGACAAGTTTTTGCATTTAAAGGAGGAGCTGGAAAAGGTGTCTCTGTTGGAGTAAGAGGACCTGTTTCAATTCATACGGCAACTAGTGTTGATCCAATTGACATTACTAGTATGCAGATTACGAAAAGTGTAAATTCTGAGCCTGGGAAGGATAAAGGTTCAGATACGATGGGGATGAAGCATCGTGTTGATTTTGGAGTCTATGTTTTTTATGGAAGTATTAATACACAATTAGCAGAAAAGACAGGTTTTACTAACGAAGATGCGGAAAAGATTAAAAATGCATTGGTTACATTGTTTGAAAATGATGCGTCAGCAGCACGTCCTGAAGGAAGTATAGAAGTACATAAAGTTTGTTGGTGGGAGCATAATTCAAAACTTGGCCAGTACTCTTCCGCAAAAGTACACCGTTTACTGGATATTAAGCGGAACGTTGACGAGCCAAAAACAATTGATGACTATAACATTTTGGTACATGAATTAGATAGCTTAAAAGTTGAGACTATTGATGGACTGTAATGAAGAAAATAGTTATTTAATGTTATCCGGTATTCAACATTTTCAATTTTGTAAACGACAATGGGCTCTCATTCATATTGAACAACAATGGGAAGAAAACGTTAGAACGATTGAAGGAAAGTTTCTTCATCAGAAAGCTGATCAGCCATTTATTAAGGAAAAACGAGGAAACAAACTCACTGTGCGTGCGATGCCCATAAAATCAAATGAACTTAGAATTACAGGTGTTTGTGATGTGGTAGAGTTTATTAAAGATAATAGTGGGATTGAAATAAATGGTGCCAAGGGAAAATATATTGTTCACCCAATCGAATATAAACGCGGGAAACCCAAAATAAACGATTCGGATGTTTTACAATTAACAGCACAAGCTATATGTCTAGAAGAAATGCTGCTTTGTGAAATAAAGACCGGCTTTATATTTTATAATGAAATAAAACACCGAATCGAAGTACCCCTAACAGCACATGAAAAGAATAAAGTTAGGTCAATTGTCAAAGAAATGTATGATTATTATAAACGCAAGTATACTCCTAAAGTAAAAACTGGATCGTTTTGTAAAAAATGTTCCCTTCAAAATTTATGCTTACCAGGATTAATGAATAAAAGATCTGTAAAAAGTTATATTGAAGGGAAGATTCATGAATGAAAAAACTTCTTAATACATTATTTATAACTCAACCAGATGTTTATTTATCGTTAGATGGTGATAATATCGTTCTTCTTAAGGAAAAGGAGAAGATAGGAAGGTTGCCACTTCATAACTTAGAATCAATTGTGTCTTTTGGCTATACTGGTACAAGTCCTGCACTTATGGGTTATTGTGCAGAAAAAAATATTTCATTGGTATTTTTAACAATGTATGGACAATTTCTTGCTAGAGTTATTGGAAAAAGTAAGGGGAATGTCATTCTAAGAAAGAAACAATATCGTATATCAGAAGATGAAGTTATATCGGCTAAAATTGCGCGCAACTTCATTGTTGGAAAGATTTACAATAACAAATGGATAATTGAAAGAATGACTCGAGATTATCCATTACGAATAGATGTGGCTCAATTCAAAGTAATCTCTCAACACTTATCATCTATCATTCTTGAAGTAAGGGAATGTGAGAATTTAGAAAGATTAAGAGGATTGGAAGGGCAGGCTGCGACAAGTTATAATAAATTATTTGATCAAATGATCCTACAACAAAAAGAGGATTTTTATTTCAATAGACGTTCTCGAAGACCTCCATTAGATAATGTGAATGCAATGCTATCATTCGCTTATACATTATTAGCAAATGATATGACATCCGCATTAGAGGGTGTTGGATTGGATGCATATGTTGGTTTTTTACATCGAGATCGACCAGGAAGGGTATCTTTGGCTTTAGATATCATGGAAGAGCTGCGAGGGGTATGTGCAGATAAATTTGTCTTGTCATTAATTAATAAAAAAGTCATAAACAAAGGAGATTTTCTAAAAAAGGAAAATGGAGCTGTTATCATGACAGATGAAGCTAGAAAAAAATTTTTAGCGGCTTGGCAAAATAAAAAGCAAGAAAAAATAACACATCCATATCTTGGTGAAAAAATATCTTGGGGATTAGTACCACATGCACAAGCTTTGTTATTGGCTCGTTATTTACGTAATGACTTAGATGAGTATCCACCATTTTTATGGAAGTAGGTGTAACATTTGCTAGTATTAATTACGTATGATGTAAGCACTGTTGGCGGTGCAGGACAAAAAAGACTGCGGAAAGTTTCAAAAGTATGTCAAAATTATGGTCAACGAGTCCAAAACTCAGTGTTTGAATGTGTTGTTGATGCAGCTCAACTTGCTACTTTAAAAATGGAATTAATTAAAATTATTGACGAAGATAAGGATAGTCTCAGATTTTATCAGTTAGGTAATAACTATAAAAATAAGGTTGAACATATTGGTGTAAAAGAATCAATAGATTTAGAAGGTCCTTTAATTTTTTAGGTGCGAACGTATAGCACACATGAAATTCCTTGTACATTCGCACCTGAATTTTCATAATTTATGAGTAAAGTTTATGATTTTCTATGCAAGTTTCTTTATCTAATAAAAAAACTTGCATATTTTTGAACAGAATTAGCGTATTTGTGTAGGATTTTGAACACAAATCGGAGTCGCACCTCTTATAGGTGCGTGGATTGAAATTTTTATAGAGCGCCAACTCAATCAATTATGGAAGTCGCACCTCTTATAGGTGCGTGGATTGAAATTATCTTCGGCTCAACATATTGATCACCGTACTTAGTCGCACCTCTTATAGGTGCGTGGATTGAAATTTCGGAACGTTTGGTATTGCTATAGCGATGCTATTGTCGCACCTCTTATAGGTGCGTGGATTGAAATCCTAAAAGAATCTTTTTCATATGCCCTTTGAATTGTCGCACCTCTTATAGGTGCGTGGATTGAAATTATCAAAGAGGGCACAGTCTAGCGAAACACATAAAGTCGCACCTCTTATAGGTGCGTGGATTGAAATCTAATATTTCACCAGCTAAATCTCTAGGATCATTGTCGCACCTCTTATAGGTGCGTGGATTGAAATTTTTAAAATGTATTCTTTAAAACGGTTAAACTTTGTCGCACCTCTTATAGGTGCGTGGATTGAAATATTAATGATTTGAATGGGATCGTATACAACTAGAAGATGCATTCCTCTTATAGGTGCGTGGATTGAAATATTAATGATTACCGCTTATGAACATGGATTACATGTCGCACCTCTTATAGGTGCGTGGATTGAAATTCAGAAGCTACTCCAGAGGGTGAAGACTTAATCAGTCGCACCTCTTATAGGTGCGTGGATTGAAATACCACTTATAGCATATTTTCTAAAAACCATCTTTGTCGCACCTCTTATAGGTGCGTGGATTGAAATATTAACCCATGCATAGGGGTTTTTAGGAGGGTTGGTCGCACCTCTTATAGGTGCGTGGATTGAAATCAAACAGAAGCATAACAACAAATAATAAACTAAAGTCGCACCTCTTATAGGTGTGTGGATTGAAATGCAATTGGTATTCCGTTATCATTCTACATTATTGTCGCACCTTTCGTAGGTGCGTGAATTAAGACTGATAAGATGCTTGATAGTAATTTAGTGTCTCTGTTGGAGTAAGAGGACCTGCTTCAATTCATACAGCAACTAGTGTTGATCCAATTGACATTACTAGTATGCAGAGTACGAAAAGTGTAAATTCTGAGCCTGAGAAGGAGAAGGATAAAGGTTCAGATACGATGGGGATGAAGCAGCGTGTTGATTTTGGAGTCTATGTTTTTTATGGAAGTATTAATACACAATTAGCAGAAAAGACAGGTTTTACTAACGAAGATGCGGAAAAGATTAAAAATGCACTAGTTACATTGTTTGAAAATAATGCGTCAGCAGCACGCCCTGAAGGAAGTATAGAAGTACATAAAGTTTGTTGGTGGGAGCATAATTCAAAACTTGGCCAGTACTCTTCCGCAAAAGTATACCGTTTACTGGATATTAAGCGGAACATTGACGAACCAAAAACAATTGATGACTATAACATTTTGGTAAATGAATTAGATAGCTTAAAAGTTGTGATTATTGATGGACTGTAATGAAGAAAACGTTAGAATGATTGAAGGAAAGCGTATTTATTAAAAAGCTAATCAACCATTTATTAAAGAAAAGTCGTACCTCTTGAAGGTACGTGGATTGAAATAAAAGATGTGTTATATTTTATGTAAGACTTGCAGGTCGCACCTCTCGTAGGTGCGTGGATTGAAATCAGGCTGTCGCTTAACGGTGTGGCCGGAGCGTTTTGTCGCACCTCTTGTAGGTGCGAGGATTGAAATCGTCAAGTGCTGGAATCTGAACAGCATGACATGGGTCGCACCTCTTATAGGTGCGTGGATTGAAATTGATTATAGCAAAAAAAGGGGACAGAATATAAGAAGCCGTACCTCTAGTAGGTGTGTGGAATGAAATATTGCTCATTCATCAAAAGTTTTCAAAATTACTTTTCGCACCTCTTATAGGTGCGAGGATTGAAATTTAAAGAATATCCGAAAAAAACCAATAATATTTGTCGCACCTTTCGTAGATGCGTGGATTGAAATAACAAGCCAATGGTGAACAAAAAGAAGTCTGTCAGTCGCATCTCATGTAGGTGCGTGGATTGAAATCTTAGTGTTATAACATCGTTATCCATAAAACCACGTCGCACCTTTTATAGGTGTGTGGATCGAAATACATAAATATTTCATCCATACCGGATTATCTTCAATTACATCCCTTATTGGTGCAAGGATTAAAATCTTAGTAGGTGAGAACGTATAGCACACATGAAATGTCTCGTACATTCGCACCTGAATTTTCATAATTTATGAGTAAAATTTATGATTTTCTATACAAATTTTTTTATCAAATAAAGAAATTGTATATTTTTGAACAGAATTAACGTATTTTTGTATGATTTTGAACAAAAATCGGTGTCGCATCTTTCATGGGTGCGTGGATTGAAATCACTTATCTTTTTAAATTCTCCTTATAATACTTGTCGCACCTCTTATAGTTGCGTGAATTGAAATCGCTAGTGCTAAACGTCTAAAGGAATTGTATGGGCGTCACACCTCTATTAGGTGTTTGGATTGAAAGTGGTAAGACACTTGATAGTATTTTATTAAGCCTTAACGCATTACCCAAATACCTTTTGACTAACGTCCTTCACAATCTTGAGGAAGAAGGATTCTTTTGGTAATGCGTTAACTTTAATTAAAACTTCTTGAAATATATAACGATATTATATAATATATAGGTATATTGTTAGTTTAATTGATTCCGTTTATTCCCACACCTTATTGTGTTGTGGTTGAGTTGTAGAAGCAAGTTGCGTCTTGTTTCAATTGTGAAAGGGCTTCTTTGAGCCGATTAGTGTATATATAGCTTATTTTGCTATGCACATTTTTAATCGACTTGAAGAAGCCCTTTTTGTGTTGTTTTCAAGTTCGCAGGCGGGGTTATGAATTATAACAAATTACAAAATAGAGGAGATAGTAAAATGAAAAAAGATTGTAGACACTTACGATTAGTACCAACAGTAAAGGAACATAAAACACGAATGGAAAAAACTCAGAAGTCATATGCTTTATCTGCACTGTTAACCGAATCTAGATCGAGAATTAATCAATTACGAGGTTGTTTAGAGGCAGAAATCATATTACCTGATGGTAAAAAGCAATATTTTAAACCAAACTCTATTCATGAAAAAGAAGCTACTCAAGAAATTGCATTATTTATTGAGGGCATCCAGGAAACAAAAGAAGGCTATGTCATCTTATGGCGCTTTGTCGGGCAACAAAGTTTTTACCATGGTACAAAGATTGTAGCTGAACCGAAGTTTCGTAAATTCATGCGTAAGATGAAAGATTATTTTTTCGATTATGAAGAAGTGGTTTATGAAACTGAAAAATAAGAAGGATAGAGGGATATAGATATGAAAAAAGATAACATTTGGACAGTATTAGATGATCCAAAAGAGCAGGAAACAAAAGAGCAGGAAACAAAAGAGCAATCCAAAGAGCAGGATGACATATTTGCTGGTATGGATGAGCTATCGGAGATTACAGATGATGAACTACCATTTTAAGCAAGTCGAGGTAGTGTATAGAGGGTAAAAGGAAGAACTAAGTGATGTATATACTTGGATCTTCCTTTTTTTATTGCAAAATAGAACTTGGAGGGAAAGATTATGCGTATAGGAAATGATTTAGCGGCGGGATTTTATCCAACACCACTAACAGAAGGGAAACACTTAATACAACTATTACAAATGGAACCAGGGCGAGCTTATGCTTGCTTTGACCCATGTTGTGGGGAAGGCACTATTTTACGAAGTTTTGCAGACGAGGCGAAGCAAGTTGGCATAGAACTTGATACATATGGTGTGGAATTAGATGCAAATCGGTATGACAAAGCAAAAGAGCAATTAGATGTAGCGGTACGCTCAAGCTTTGAGAACATGATGATTAGTCATGACTATTTTCCGCTTATTTTTTTAAACCCTCCTTATAATACGGAGCTTCGTACAGAAAAAGCAAAATCAGAGAAAATGGAATTCAACTTCCTAAAGCGTGCTCACCTATATTTACAAGATGGTGGGATTATGGTGTATGTCATTCCGTATGATCGTTTTGCTAGAGACGACATTAGTTATTTCTTAGCAAAAAATTATGAGGAAATAGGCTTGATGCGTTTTGGTGATGAAAATAAGGAGTTCGATGCATTTAAACAGTGTGTCTTCGTTGGACGTAAGCGTGCTGCTACGAAAAATGACACGTACTTCAACGATCGGTTCGCTAATTTCTGTGAAAACATGTCTGACCTTACTTTCGTCAAAAAACATGTGAATACATTAGCAGAAATGGTAAATCGTAAGGATTGGTCTATACCTGAATTGCGTCATCAAAACAAACTTATTTTCACATCACGAGTGGATTATAAAAGTGCTTATGAAGGAGTGGGGAAATCGGAAGGTATCTCGACATTCAAAAAGCGTTTAAATAGAGGGAATGGTTACTCACTTCAAGATGAGAAAACAGCAGCTGAAAGAGCGAAAATGCCGATTGCTTCCGGACAATTAGGACTATTGCTGATAACAGGTGTGGCAGATGGTTTGCTTGGTGAAGGCGATACACTCCATGCTGTTCGTGGATCTGAAAATGTGTTTTTTGAAACTTCATTCGAGCAATTGGAAAAAACAACGAAAGAAGTTGTTTTACAAAAACGTCGCGCTAAATTTATCATTGCAACGCCAATAGGTGAAGTCAAAGAACTTGTCTAGGAAAGGAAGAAGGCTATGTCTGTACTATTAGGAATAGGAGCATTATATATTGCTTGGGAGTTTAGTAATCGTGTGCTCCGAATCGCTATTGTTCTAACGGTAGTTTGCCTTTGTGCATCTCAAATCAGTACAGGTACGCATTTGGGAGTGTTAGAACAGTTTTCACTATTCCAGGGTGTAGACGATATTTTACATGCAGCTGAGCAGTCATTACCAGAGTGGAAACAGTTTATAGATTTTTAAACAATAAATTATATGAGTAGGACATGAAACGTATCGAATAAGGTGCGTTTTTTATTTTTAGGAGGGAAACTTATGATAAACGAAATGATTCAACAACATACATTTGACCAGGAACAAACACCAGCGATGTTGCAATTGGAGACGGGCACTGCCTCACATACGGCTTTTTGTTTTGCAATGGCAGTAAATCTTCAACATCAAATGCAATTTGCAGTATTAGGCGCGAATGACAGTACATTAAAGTCATTCCGTGCTGCCATATCAATGGGTACTCGTCGTTTGTATTTTGGAGAGGGACAAAAAGAAGAATTACATTATGCATTAGGTAAAAAAACGAATGTAATTTCAACAGGGAAATTTGAGTTTATTAATACACAAACAACAAATAGAAAAAAAGCAATTATTGCGTTTTCTAAGGAAATAGAAGAAAAGTATATTGTTGCAATTGATGAAGCACCAGAAATGCAAGTAAGAGATTTCTTAATGGCTCCTCCTTATGGTCTGCCAATCTTAGAAGAATGGGCGAAGCCAATTTATGAGGAGATGCTAACAAGAAATCTATTACAATCATTAGATGTGTATTTTGATAAGAATGAATTTTCTTCTCTATCTATTGCGCAAGTATTGCTAAAAGAAGAGGATTGTAAAGAGTTTTTATCAGAAATGATTCGCTCTGGAAAATGTCAATTTCCGCAAGAGGGTACAGGTGAAAAAATCAATGAAATTAATGGTTTAAATGAATACCTATTGGAATATTCGCCTGTCATGCTTGATAAGGTAACAAAATTGGATGAGCCATTACATCAACCGATGAAAGACCAAGCATTATCCCATTTTGATACGTATGAAAGACCATTATTCCCTGTACAAGCACATGTAGCAACAGGTGCTGCTAAAGCATTACAAGTGCAAAAAGGAATCATTATACAGGGTGAGATGAGCACGGGGAAAAGTGCGTTTATGACAGCCGCAGTAGATGGGTATTTTCATTTAAAAGGACAAAAAGGGTATCGTACATGCGTTTTCGTTCCACCAACCCTTACGGAAAAGTGGGCAAAAGAAGAAATAAGACACTTATTACCAGATGCAGAGATATACCTTATTAAACGTACAGAGGATCTTATTCGAATTCATCAATCTTGGATTCAGGCTGGAAGACCGAAACCACAAAAACCAACCTTCTTTGTCATTAGTTTTACAACAATGCGAGGGGATTCTATTAAACAGATGCCATTACTTTATAAGCAGATCGCACTTTCTAAGAAATCTGAGGAAGAGGTGCAAAGATATTATAAGAATGGATACTACTGTTCAGATTGTGGCGCTAAGTTACGCAAAAAGACTTCTTCTATGATGGTTCAAAAAGCTAACGGTGAACAACAAGAAGTTTGTCAGTATAAAGATTTTACAGTCAGTGACTTAGAGTCAAAGACGAATAAAAACAGTGAATGTGCCGATTGTCAGTCTCCTATTTGGAGTCCAAAAGTAAAAACGAAATATGCGAGTTTTAGAGATTGGACGAAATATGAAAATAAATTAGTGCAAGCAATAAAAGAGGGAAATAAACCGTTGCAAAAACAACTAGAATTAGAGAATCGTGTAAAACCATATGATGCGAAACACACAGGGCGAGCATATCGAAAGGTAGCTACTGTTGAGTATATTCGTAGGAAAATGAAACACTTCTTTGATGCTCTTATCGTTGATGAAGTCCACGAATTAAAAAGTGAGACAGCACAAGGAACGGCTTTAGGAAGTTTAGCGAAGGTTTGTAAGAAATTTGTAGCGGGTACAGGTACGTTATTTGGCGGTAAAGCGAGCGACGTATTCTATACATTATGGCGTTTATTCCCTCAAAAGATGGTGAAGAGTGGGTTTGAATATAGTTCTTTAATGGAATGGAATGAAACCTACGGAAACATTGAGAGAACGTACTACCATGATGGTGAGGTTGTATCTAATGTAGCTTCACGTGGCGCACAAGGAATGCTAGATAAGACGAAAGTTGTCCCTGGTATTTCACCATATGTGTTTACTCAATTCTTAATGGATACAGCAATTAATGTGCGTTTTAAAGATGTATGGCCAAATCCAGTTGAACTAATCAACGTCCCTACAATTCTTGTTGATATGTCTGAAGAGCAAAAACAAGCCTATGAGCATATGAAAGAGTCGTTTGAAAAAGCAATTGAAGCAGCGAAAGGTACACCAGATGCTGGGAAACTATGGCTTTCTTATATTCGTACAGGGAATGCATATCCAGATAATATGATCCATTATCCGAACTATTACCTAGATAATGCAGGAAAAGAACTGGTTTGGTCCAATGCAGAATTTAGATTCGATGAGGATTGTATACAGCCTAAAGAGGAGAAGTTGCAAGAGATATTGCGTACTGAAATTTCTGAGGGCCGTCCTACCATCATTTATGTATCGGATACAGGATCTACAGTGAAAGAACGAGACATTCAGCCTCGTTTACAGAAAGTTGCAGAGCAAGTACCTGGTGCGAAAGTAGCTATTCTCCGTACCAATACAGTTAATCCGTCAAAACGTAGTGCATGGTTAAAAGAGCAAGTGAAAAACGGTGTGAATGTAATCATTTGTTCGCAAGAACTTGTGAAAGTGGGCCTTGATTTGTTGGCAACGCCGACCCTGATTTTCGTGCGAAACGTTCATTATTGAAAAGATGATGCACTATCAATCAGAAGTTTCTATGCAAATAGCAACACAGAATGATAGGAGAACTTTTATTCCAAGAAGTGGAATGACGGAGTAACGCCCCGAAACGCTTCCCCTAAAGCTACGACGTGCATTGAAAGGTGTGTTTATTTCTTTGTACGAGGCTCGTTAAGGTCGGCAGAAGTTTGCCGTAAATTCATTTTTATAAATGAAATACGAAAAGGCGCTGGAGGCAGTGTCCGTAGATGATATGCCGGGGGTCATAAAAAACTAGATATGGCGAGAATGTGTGGGAACACTGACGAACTTGTGAATGTACGGCTCCTGAAGTGACCATATAGAAACTGTATGGCACGCAACAAAAGCGTGGTATCTGTGGTTTAGTACGATTGAAGATTAGGAAAAACCATATGTAGTTATAGGCTACATCAAGGATACGGGGTTAAAGCAAGCGCCTAAGTCTAGGTCTGATAGGAATAAAGGAACGTTGGAAGCTATGGATGTGGAGGGAACACACCTGTTGAAGCAGTACAAGGGAATTCATAACCTTGTTTAATCATAGTGAAAGTAGTGGCACGACCGTTGAAGTCCTTGTAATGAGGATGGAGGAACAGCCACAAGTCGTACCTAATAAAATTGAAACCTCACACTTCATGGATTCTCGTAAGACTTAAAAGGTCACAGATCCAGAAAGGAGTGTGATAGACCATGAGATTCAATTTGGAAAACAAAGCAAGAAAAAATGCTAACCTTCGCCACGCAGAGTATTACGATATGCAAAGCGAATTTGATGCACTATACCAAGATAGCAAGGATGGTAAGAGCTTTAAGAATTTAATGAAACTCATAACATCTGACAATAACATCATACTCGCCTATCGGAATATCAAAAGAAACACTGGTAGCCCGACACCTGGAACTGATGGAATCACTATCAAGGATATAGAGAAAATCGAGACTAATGAGTTTCTTATAATGGTTAAAAAACGGTTTAACTTCTACAAACCAAGAAAGGTAAGAAGAGTAGATATTCCTAAAAGTAACGGTAAAACAAGACCTCTTGGCATACCGTCAATATGGGATAGAATCGCTCAACAGTGTATCTTGCAGGTAATGGAGCCAATTTGTGAAGCTAAATTCAATAGACACAGCTACGGTTTCCGACCATTCCGTTCAACCGAACAAGCCTTTGCCGATGTTTCACATCGAGTCAATAGTAGCAACATGCAATATGTCATTGATATTGATATAGAAGGATTTTTCGATAACGTGAGCCATACAAAGCTAATGCGTCAAATATGGTCACTAGGAATACAAGATAAACAACTATTGGTCATAATCAGACGGATGTTAAAAGCACCAATCGTCATGCCCGATGGTAAAATCACTTACCCAACAAAAGGTACTCCGCAAGGTGGGATTCTTTCACCCCTACTAGCAAACATCAATCTAAATGAATTTGATTGGTGGATTGCCAACCAATGGGAGGAAAGAAATCTAAAAGAAATTACACCGCAATATCGCAAAGATGGTAGAAGAAATCGTAAAAACGAAAATGTGAAGCTAAGGAAATCGACCAATCTTAAAGAAATTTACCTTGTAAGATATGCAGACGACTTTAAGATTTTCTGTCAAACCAGAAAGGAAGCAGTCAAAACATATCATGCAGCTAAATTATGGTTGGAAGAAAAGTTGAAACTAACCATTTCCAGTGAGAAATCAAGAATCACTAACCTCAAAAGAGAACCCAGTGAATTCTTAGGTTTCACATTCCGAATGGCGCAAAAGGGAAAAAGAGCATCAGGCGAAACAAAATTCGTCATACGCTCCAATGTCTCACCAAAAGCCATAAAACGAATTCATAACCAACTACGCGACCAAATTAAGAAAATTCAAAAGGCAAACAGAGGATACAAAGCCCTAGCAGAAATGAACAAATACAACAGCATGGTAAACGGTATTCACAACTACTACCGTTTAGCTTCTCATGTATCAAGAGATTTCGGCACACTAGGGGGGCACATTCTAATAACCTTATATAACAGGTTAAATGGACTTAGTAAGAAAGGGAAATATGAAGGGAAGCATAAAGGTATTCTCGCATATATGGAATCATCCGGTGTGAGATACTACCGTAAATATCCCATCTTGCCCATTTCTTATGTTCAACACAAAAGTCCAATGAATGCCAAAGTTTCGATCAACAAGTATACAAAAGAAGGTAGATTAGGAATTCATAAAAATCAGTTAATCATTCCTGAATGGAAATTAAAGTGGCTGCGAGAAAATCCTGTAGTAAACAAAAGGGTATCCATTGAATTTGCAGATAATAGAATATCCAAATTCATAGCTCAGGGTGGAAAGTGTGCTATTACTGGAATCGAATTAGACCTCGAAACCATGCAATGTCATCACGTCAATCCTTACCATAAAACGAAGGATGACTCGTATAAAAACCTTGTAATTGTAAGTTACGAAGCCCACGCACTAATCCATGCAATCAACCTTGAAGTTATTAAGAAATATCTAAAGGCTCTGAAATTAAATGATGAGCAACTAGACAAGCTTAATAAATTGAGGAAAAAAGCAGGGAATGAAAAAATTTAAAATCTAATCACCTAAGATGTTAGGAAAAGCAAACTATCCAAATTAAATTGTTGTGAGGAAAACAGATATTTTATTAGATACGAGGGAGCGCCGTATGTGTTGAAAGGCGCAAGTACGGTGTGGATCGGGGGAAAAGGTGGAGATTACCTCAAAGCCTTACCTATCGATATTATCAACTATCATTTAGCTTATTTACTTTAAACCAAGCAGCAAGAAGACATTGGCGTATTGGTCAAACCAATCAATGTAGAACATTCTACCTTGGATATCGAGAGACTTTCCAATCGCAAATGGCACAGTTGATAGCTCAGAAGAATAAAGCTTCTGAAGCAATGAATGGTGATGCGACAAGTGATGGTTTAAATGCAATGCTCGGTGATACAGGGGATTTACAGACTTTATTAATTCAAAACATTAAGAGTGGGAACCAATTAAAAGGCTCAACAGAAGAATGGACAAAAGCGGCATCAGAAGAATCGAAACGAGTTCTTGCAAATATCGGTAATGTGATTACACCTGTGTTTGAATCGATTGAAATTCAATTTACGAACTGGGTGGAAAAATTACCAGGAACAATGGATGTTGCATTTATGAAAGATGCCCAATTTGTACAAAAGGCTGTTGAATTTATTCAACAAGGGAAAGTACCTGGTGTTCAAGTGAAGAAACGTGACCTTGAAATAGATGGGGAAGTAGAAGGTATCATTCGTACATTAACAACGCTGAATACAGATAAGCGTATGCTGGTTCAAAAACAAGATATTGCATTCTGGGATGAAGTGATTGTTGAAGTGGATACTGCTAAAAAGAATGGGAAACGAAAAAGCAAAGTAATCGAAGGACAGTTTGAGTTCGATTTATTTGCATAACCGAGAGGAGAAAATCATGTTTACAATGATTTTTATCGCTTTATTTTATTATATGTTTTTTGTAGTTCGCAAAGTCAGAAAAAATATGCTAATAGAAGAAGCAAAGAAAAAAGAAAAGGAACAGGAACAGGCACCGGTGGAACGTCCCGTTTATTGGTGCCCGCGAGAAAACAGACCAATTGGTAGGGAACAAGAGCGTGTTACTGTTCCAACAAAAGAAATTACCTTAGAAAAAGATGTAGCAAGTATATACGATTTAGTTGCTACATCGATTCAAAAGAATCTGTGTGAAGAAGCGAGTAACAAATTAGAACAGGAAATTGAAGCTGTAGAAGAAGTGGAGTATGTTGAAGATTTTCATCATACTCCTGCTTCTGAAGCAGTATATGATATCCCATTCCTGAGTGGTGAGGACATACCGTTTCCAAGCGATATGGATACACCAGAGGAATTCTTAGGATATGAAGATACATTTCCAGAACTAGAACAGCTGCCGGCTTCATTAGAAACAGAACTTATCCTTCCTGTTCAACAAGAAGTATCAGAAGCACAGGATGGGAATGTGGTAAAGTGGACCGCAAAAGTGATAGAACGAGAACATGGACTGACACGTGTGATGAATATGTCTAATAGGAAGCGCTATTGGATACACACAGAGGGAGAGATATTACCAGAAAATAAACTAATGTATATAGAATTAGAGTTCGATTCAACTTATTCCTATACATTAGTTGGGTGGAGTGATAGACAACTAGGGAGTATATATCTATTTCCTAGTTGGTATTTTCTTAGTTATATAGCATTAAACACACTAGCTTCTCACTCATTTGTACAAGGACAAAATATTTTTTTGTTTTTGTACAAATGAGTGGGACGGAATGATTCACCATATAAGGATATTCAACTATAATGAGACCTTGTACGCCATTGTAATATTAAATTATTCTAAGATTGACGTGATAACCAGTCTTAGAATAGGAGAATTGAGAACTCTTCGCCATATTACAATGTTTAAAATAGATGAGATTGTATGAATATTTCTGTGTTAAAAAATTTTTATTATAATTACTGGAGGCTGATGAAATATGACAATAGATCATATGAGCAACAATGTAGTGGAAAAATTAGAACAGACGGTGCGCTACGAAAAGAAACAAGTAAAGGTATTGCGTGTAAGTAAAAGTAGTTCAAATATACACGCTTACATGATTTTCCCGGAATTCTCAGAGGTTAAAATTTCAAATACCGAACTGGATGAATATATAGAAAACCTATCAACAAGCGTGAAGTATGTCATTGATCGCAAGTTGAGTCAACAAGAAATTGAAAAACAAAATCACTCTTTCATTATGACGTGTGCAGTCGAGGAAGATGGTGTGTTAGATGATGAAACTATTCATTTTAATACGACGTATGTCAAGCCACCAACGATTGCGAATAAGGTATTTAAGCTAGTGTGTGGCTTAGAAAATCGTCTAAATAGCTTAAAAGAGCTACATATCACAGTATTAAATAATAATATTAATCGAATTGAAATTGAATTTTACAATGAAAATGAAACATATGTGGCAGTAGAGAAAGAGGAAATCGCGAATGCAATTATGAGGGCATATACAAAAGCGAATATTTACTATTCAGCAGACCTCTATTATGTTGCAGAAGGAAATGAAATCAAATTAAAGAGCATTAAACCAAAATTAGCGGGTGATATGTAATGAAACAAGAAAAAGGGAGGATTGGTGTCTTATGTACACTCATCTTAACGGTCTTATTACTTATACCATTACAAGCAGCTCATGCATCTGTAAAAGTGGACTTTAATGAATTAAAAGGGAATGATGTTTCGTCATCCTTTAAAGAGGGATTAAACAATCGAACCAAAACACCAGAGAAGGATGATTCATTCGGTTCATCATTAATACAAAAAATTGAGGGTATGTATGCACCTGCCTTTAAAGTAGGGGTAAATATCTTTTCTATCTCTTTCGTATTAGGCGTTATTGTCATGGTTATGGCATTAATTACGAAGAATGGTCAATGGATGAAGTGGGCGACAGGGAGTATGATTTTTTCATTCGTTAGTATGATGGCGATGAGACTAAGTGTGTACTTCTTATTCAGTTCCGATGTAGTTTCGTTTATGAACATCTTTACGGATTTTTTAGACCTGTTTAAATCAACAGCACTTATTTTTACACCATTTATGTTAATTGCAGGTATTCGTTTACGAAAAATTCATGAGAGTACGAAACAACCTGAGTATTATCGTTGGTCCAATCGTGTCATAACAGGATCTTGTTTACTTTGTATGTTAGCAATACTCGCTCCATGGTTATTTGCGAATATGTAAAGAAACACATATAAGGGGAATGAAAAAGGTACTGAATCTATATTCAGTACCTTTTATCTACCCATATGATTTCTTCTTTCGTATTCTTCAAATACTTCCGGTGATATAGGGGATAATATGCCACTTAGATATACAGCTGTATATAAAAAGTATTGTTCATCTTTTGTTTGAACTGTAAGAGTGCCGTGTTCCTCGTTATTAGGGATAATTCGTTCAATTTTCAGTTGTTTTTTGGCGCAAATAATTGCCTTGATTTTATAGACGTTATGTATTGGTAATCTTTCGATATACAGACAACTACGCTCTAACAGATAGAAAATGAGTGCCATTTGTAGAATGAACACAATTTGTAGTAGAGCTGGTATGCCTGCAAAACAGACAAGGAAAATAGAAACTAAAATAATATTTAACTTCGAAAACCATTTCTCGTATTGCTTCATAGAAAGAATACTTTTTTTCGTTTGAAAGACTTGGAATCTTGTTATGAGGAACAGGATCGTAAAGATTCCTTCATAAATAAGCCAAGTATGCCATTCCGACTTAGAAAGATCTAGTACTAAGTATATGATGCCGGTAAAGATAAGGATTGGTACCAGATGTACCAGGCTAAATAATATCGTATGTTCTAACATTCTTTTCTTGTAGATGTGATTAGTAATTGAATCCAAGTTTCTTAACTCCTTCTGCAATTTTCATGATGACACCACCAATAAGTAGATGGTATTCGCCTATTCCTTTTTCGTTTACATACCAGCACATATAGTGCCTAATACCTTCTTTTGCTCCATGATCATGTAAAGGGAAAGGAGATGCGTATTTTTCAGATGACATATTATTATCACCGAAAGGAACCTGTCCTGCAAGAGCAAAACGTTTCTTTGCATCATTTACAATCCAACAACCATAATCTGCTGTTCCATACCATAATGCTTCTTTATGAATCGGATCAATAGAAGGTTGTGCTGGATAATTTTCAGCTAGTATTTGTGCTTTTTCTTCACGAAGTTGTTGATGAATATGTGAATTCAATGGATCTTCCGTTCCGATTTCATAGGTTTCCTCAAAATTCCCACATTCATAAGTGATAAGGGGATTATTTGAATCAGCTGCTAATAGTAGACTGCAAGAATCCGATTTTGAAAGATAGTATACACAGTCTTTGCAGGTGAAAAGGTTTGAAAAAGCTGAATCTGTTTCTTGTTCTGTTAACGTATTATCTACTACAAGTTTTAACATGTCTATCACAATCCTTTTTAGGCTAGTTCGTAAATTAATATAGACGTATCATATCATGCTTATTTTTAAATGTAAATATTTACCATTTAAAATGTGCTAATTTATTTTGAAAGGACTGTTTGTTTTGAAAAGAAATCGAGAATATATTGCTTTGCGAAATTCCATTTTGGTAGGTTGGTTGCTCACAATTATTGTTATGGGTCTATCTATCTATTTTTCTTCTATTGTGTATTTACTAATTGGATGTTTCATTCTGTCGCTTAAATATGGATTAGTGGGTACCGTAAAGAATGTGGAAAAGCGTTTACCTACCTGGGCAAATTTTGGTGTTATTGAAAAACCAGTAAATCGAAGAGTGACAAGACCGTTTCAATTTCGGGGTGGGCTCCTTGTTTCATTAGCGTTAGGATTTGTAGAGATGGTGATAAAAGGCTTATGTATCTCATATTTTATTTTAGGATTAGAAACGTATGTATATCGTTTGATACGCAAAAACGCAAGAGTGTGAAAAGGAGGGTTTTATTATGAAAGTATTGATATTCGAATTAATTCTCATTGCGATTCTGATTCCATTGAATATTGTTGTAAAAAAACATGTACCTAAATGGAAAGGGAAAGCTGGAGAAAAACTGGTGAAATGTATATTAAGTAAATTAAATCCTGAAAGCTATTATGTGTTACATGATGTGACGGTTCATACGGAGTATGGTGATACAACGCAAATTGACCATATTGTTATCGCGGAAACAGGTGTATTTGTCATAGAGACGAAGAACTACGAGGGCTGGATCTATGGAGATGAGAAGGCGGCAAGATGGACACAAGGTATTTTCAGAAAGAAACACTCTTTTCAAAATCCATTTCGACAAAACTATAAACATACGAAAGCAATTGAATGGGTGATGGAACAACAGCTGCCGTGTATCTCTATTGCTGCGTTTCATCCAAAATGCAGTCTAAAAAGGGTACATGTTCACTCTAAAGATAAACATGTCCTATATTATAACGATCTACAAAAATGTATTGAATCATATACTGACGTGCAACTAACAAATGATGAGGTCCAGCATATCTACCAAACAATATTACGAGCGAACATTACGGATAAGGATATTGAAAAGAAACATGTGAAGTATTTACACAATAAGTTCGCTAAACAATAAGAAATGGAGAAAGAGACATGTTATATGTAATAGGGTTTATCGTAACATCTGTAATAGCTATTCGTCTTAACATGAAGTATTACAAACTAAAAGGAGATCCAACAGATTTTGTGATGAAAAAGAATGAATAATTAAACAAGATTGAACTACCCCCACTTTCACTTCGTTTAGAAGTGGGGGATTCCTAAGTAAAGAGTTCTATCGAACTCTAATTTATTAGGCTATCTCCGCAGTCCTTGCGGTTAGAAGCCTTATCGCTTCATTCTTTAGATTGATACTTGCGTTAATATCCCTATCATGATGTGTACTACAAGAAGGGCATTCCCATTTACGTAGGTTTAGATTTTTAACGTCTTTGTTTTGATATCCACAACAAGAACATAATTGGCTTGAAGCAAATGTTTTCGATACGACAATGACTTGTTTGCCGTACCATTTTGCTTTATATTCCAACATGGTTCGAAACTGTGACCATGATACCTCACTAATTGCTTTTGCTAACTTATGATTTTTTAACATATTCGATACTTGCAAATCTTCTATACCGATAACATCGTGGTTTTTGATGATTTCAGTTGAGATTTTGTCCAAGTAATCTTTTCTAGAATTCATTATATATTCATGAATTCTAGCTACCTTAATTCTTTGTTTATTCCAGCGAGAAGATCCTTTCATTCTTCTAGAAAGAACACGCTGTACTTTTGCCAACTTCTCTTCTAACGATCGAAAAAACTTCGGGTTTTTATAGGTTGTTCCATCTGACAAAATCGCGAAGTCTTTTAGCCCTACATCCATTCCAATGTAAGAAAGTGTTTTCGGGAGTTTTTGCACTTCTGTTTCCACTAACAATGACACAAAGTATCTACCAGAAGGGTTCCTTCTAACCGTAGCATTTAAAATACGTCCCTTTACTTCACGACTTTTGGCAAATCGAACAAGACCTAGTTTTGGCAATTTCATTTTGTTGCCTACAACGGCAATGTTTTCATTTGTTTGTTTTGTGGTATAAGATTGTACGTTGTTCTTCTTAGATTTGAAACACGGGGCGCTGTTTTGTTTTTTGAAAAAGCGTGTATAAGCATCCGCAAGGTTGCGAACAGACGACTGAATAGCAATACTATCCACTTCTTTTAGCCAAACAAACTCTTTCTTCATGGCAGGGAGTTTGGCAGAGCATGTACCATATGTCAAACCTTTTCCTGTTTCCTTGTATGCATTATCCCATAGAGATAGGAAATGATTGAATACAAAACGAGAACAACCAATCGTTTTATTGATTAGAGTTGCTTGTGCTTTATTTGGATATATACGAAATTTATATGCTTTATTGATAATCATAAGTTTCACCTCCATTTCAATATATATCTATTATACACCGAACGTACATTCGGAATATAGTGAAATGATCATGACAATTTGTCAAGTAACACTTTACTACCTGTCGAACAATTAAGATGGCTCTTGCCATCCCTTGTCCGAAGCCAATTCATCTCCCACCTACTCACTAGGCTGTGGCCCTTCACGTTCCTTGAGGAAGGAGTCTTCTTGGCTAAAATGATAAAATGTAAATTCATAGCAAAATATTATTAATCTTGGTATTAATATATAATAAAAACTCTAAAGTAATTAGTAATTACTTTAGAGTTTTTATTAATTTTTGGAGTGGGGGGAAGAATTATGACAGAAGAGGTCAAACGACTTAAAATCTCTGATACTGTTTTAAGAGAACTTTATATTTTTTCAGGCAATCAATGTGCTTTTCCTGAGTGCTCGCATAAAGTAGTGAATGAGGATGGTACATACATAGCTCAAATTTGCCATATTGAAGCTGCTAGTGAGGGTGGACAAAGGTTTAACTCTAGTATGACAAATGATGAAAGAAGAGCGTTATCAAATCTCATGTTATTGTGCTATGAACATCATAAGACTACAGATAATACTGAAGTGTATACCGTGAAAAAAATGCAAGAAATGAAGGCGAAACATGAAGCGAAATTTAAAAATCTGTTTGATGATATGAATAAGGAATTAATAACAGATATAACAAAGAATCAAGAATTTTATCCACCAAAGTCTTTGGAAGCAATAAATAACGTGTTAAAATGGGAGATTTGTGAGGAAGATTTGCAGGGAACCATAGAGGCGTTAACTTCCATAGTTAATCAAACATTGATGAAAATTATTCCAGAAGGAAGAGTAGTATTTTGCACAATGCTCGAACGGTTGGATGGAAGATTTGTATTACTAGATGAGATTCAAGGGGTTTTAAATTTAAATAATAATCAAATGGGTAAAAATATAGATGAATTAAAAAAGTATAGATTAATTACCGAACCATTCCAAGACTATTTCATTACAGATTGTAGCGGTCCTGTATGCGAGATTAGAGAAATGGATCCATGGGATAGAATATGGTTTGATTTAAAAGAATATTGTAGTATTACGGGAATAAAACTAGGAGATTTAATTGTCAATTTGAAATTCAACTTACTAGATTAAAATAGAGAATAAGTGTGTATCTAGAAAATAATATAAAATGTAATTAATCATATGTTATGATATAGGTAATCTAATATTAAAAAAAGCAAATTGCAAAAGGACACACCTACGCATACATATGCCATAGGTGTGTCCTTTTTTATTTGTTTTTAAGATTTCAAGATTCAAAAGGGGGATATATATTGTGTACCAGTAATATAGCATCTACTAATGTAGCTTTTGAAAAATTGAAAAGTCAGGAAGAGAATGAAAAAGGCATGGTGTCAATATGCCCGAATTGTAAGAAACGCTCATTTAGAGCACTTTATAATGATCATCCAAAATGGATATAGTTTTGCCTATGTTGTAATTATCGAGAAGTAAATACAATGGATAGTCCGTTTGTTTATTAGATGCAGCTATTTACGTATTTTGAGTAGGAGGAAGAAATTTCGATATGAAAATATGGATTAAAGCTATTTGTATAACATCATTCGTATTTCAAATGTCAGCATGTAGCGGTACCTCGCAAACAAAAACTGATTCGAGACCCGCCCAAACAGTACAAAAGGGAATACAACAGCACGCAGAAGGGAAAGGTATTAGTTGATATTCCAGAAGCTTATAAGGGGAAATTAAAAGGCTTAGAGACCGTTAAAGGGAAGGTATTACATATAAGGGACGGAGATACGATAGACGTGAACGTAAATGGGCAGAAACAGGCGGTAAGGTTACTGTTATTGGATACCCTTGAGTCTGTATCTCAAAAAATCCCCCCACAAAAGATGGGAAAAGAAGCCTCTTCCTTTTTAAAGAAACAGCTAGAAGGGAAAAGTGTAACCTTGGTTTATGATCGGGGACCAAAAGAAGACAAATACGGTAGGAAATTGGCTTATGTATTTTGTGATGGAATACACATCAACGAATTAATGGTCAAGTCGGGTTATGGAATTATAGCCTATATTTCTAGACCTAATACTACATTTCTACCTGAAATGATAGAAGCAGAAAACGAAGCAAAAGAATCAAAGGCTGGCGTGTGGAGCATTAAAGGATTTGTAGATGAAAAGAACCGGCATTATAACCTCAATGATGCAGCTTAATATCAATACTTATTCAAAAAGGAGGTTTCATGAATGAATGGGAACAAAAGAAACATGCTCTTATCTTTTTTTATTTCCACTTTCTTTATTTTTTTGAGTCTATTTCCATTTAGTAGTAATGAATATGTATATGTTATATCAAAAGTTGGAGCTGCAGCTGGTGTAATGAATATTGTCATGATGAGTGTGTTTTTGTATTTTTAAAGCAAAAAAATGAGACATCTCTTAAATTAATACAGCAAAAACGCTAGTTTTCCTTACTTGTATGCAAAAGAAAAGGGTAAGGAAAGCCAAAAGGAGAATGTTTTAGATGAGTCAAATACCAGGGTTCTTGAAGTTTGTTTTAGCAAAGGAAAGACGATATGTATATTTGGTTGTAGCAGAAAAGAAAAATAAACGAGTGAAAACACATATTGTATATAGATTCGGTCCACTAGAAGAAGCATTAGAAACTATGTACGGAATGCGTGACGATTTTGAGAAATGCTTTCCACCAGAGTTAAAAGATAAGGGATATGACTGGGAGGATATAATGATTGGATACTATCCATAGAAACCGGTTATTCCAAATACGGAAATAAGTTAGTAACATTCTAAATAGATAATAAGTGAGGTAATATCACATGCTTAATATGAAATCTTTAGAACAGTATTTTTTTTTCTAATTCACCAGGTATTCAGTATGTCGGAACTTATTGTACGGATTATTCTAGAGAAGAATATAAACATGTAAAAGATTTTTTGCGAAAACTCATAGATTGCCTTTCGCATGTTGAACCAGCATACAGTCATGAAACTATATTAAGATTTTTACAGGATAAAACATATCAACATGAGATGCTATCACATGCAAATTTCCAGTCCATGTTTGATGAACAAGCAAAAGATTCTATTATTCATGTACTAGCAACTGAATCTGAAGTAATAGAAACAGTGAGTACTAGAATGAAACAGTTAATAAATCGAATAAGAAAGCCGTTGTCTCATGATCATTATGCGTTACTAGATTTTATTCAAAAGGCAAGTACGTATTTTATACCGATAGATGATGGACATACGTTTGAGGCTATGACTAAAAGTGGACTAATTGGTTTTCTGCTTGGACAAGAGTGGACATTTGATTTTGGCGAGATGGACGAGCTTGAATGGACTCCATTCATCTCTATTCAATTCTCAGGGGCTATGGCGCCATACAATGAGATATTTGTCTATATACCCAAAAATGATTTTCTGAAATTAAGAGGAACGGACTTAGAAAAGTATGTAAGTGAAAGATTTTTTGACATAGCGACCCAAAACTCAATTTTTGAAGTAGATTTCATGAACACCGAAAACAAATCGAAACATATATGCTTGAGAAAAGAATGTAGCATGCAATTAAAAATGTATGAGGTGAATATAAAATGGAACTGATTCGTAAGTACCATATTTTCTGTACCTGGACGATCGCTACAAGTGCAATGTTAATTAGTTTGTTTTTTAGTGAATGGATGAAGCTACCGCCATGTGATTTGTGCTGGTACCAAAGAATGGCCATGTATCCATTAGTATTAATATTGGGGGTAGGAATGTATAGAAAAGATTCGCATGTAAGTACGTATGCATTCCCGTTTGCATGTATTGGCTTATTAATAGCCGTATATCAAATTACGATTCAAGCTTTTCCTACAAGTGAAATGAAGATATGTTCAGTAGGAATAACTTGTACAGAAGATTATTTGAATTTATTCGGTTTCATCTCGATACCTATGCAATCATTTGTTGGATTTTTAGCTATTATATTATTTCTGTACATAAAACCTAACAGTAAATTAAGTCTTAGTAAAACAGTTCACTAAACAAGAGCAATTTACATGTAAGTATAATTAAACGCATTCAAAACTGAATTTAAAAGTAAAAAATATGAAAAGGGAGATAACAAAAATGAAAACAATGCAAGTAAATAAAGAAATGAACAAAATCCCAGAGGCAGATGTAGAATTACTTAAGATCATGGCCCACCCAGTTAGGCTACAAATTGTAAAAGAGTTAGAACATCGTAAGATTTGCAATGTAACTCAGTTAACGGAGCTATTAAATATACCTCAATCTACCGTATCTCAGCATTTATCTAAAATGCGCGGGAAAATTCTTCGTGCAGAAAGAAAAGGATTGGAGATGTACTACCATGTTGCGAATGCTAAAGCATGCCAGATTGTCGGAGTATTAGGTCTGTAGTTCTAACTCGTAATAGGATGATAGAAAGATTGTTGTTAAATATAGCTGTAACAGCTGCTGTACTGCAGAATGATAAATTCACAAGCTTAGAGTGTAGTCCTTCTAATGATGGAGGAGCTGACTGTGGTGAAAAATTGATATAAGAGTTAATAAAAAAGAATGCAGAACATGTCTGCATTCTTTTTTATTGTGCCCTAGCTACAATAGATAAAGTATTTAAGTATTTGTAATAAAGATAGGTGTATATATCTATCAACTTAGATTTGGGCTAATTTCTCCATTTTTCAAGCAAATATAATATTAAGTTTATTTATGTGTATAGTGAGAATTAAAGTTTAGAATATTCTGTGTCAATATTATCAATTTACTATAGTTTACAATTATGTAAAAATGGAACTGATTATAATTTTCCGTAAATAGTAGATTAAAAGCTATCATAAGGGTAATGTGAGCAGTTATTGTCTGCTTATAAACGGTGACTGGGGATACAGATAATATGGGATCAAGTACTGGTAGAATTTATCAAACGAAATGAGGTGAATGTAACTTGAGAGAAATTGCGAAAAAAGTACAAATGATACGTTTACAGGAGGAGCATTTTGGGCGTAGGGCAGACGCAGAACAGTATTCTGCCAAGCGATGTAAAATAGAACGAGAGAGTATTAAATTAGAAAAAAATATAGTTAAAAAACGAACTCAAAAATTTCAAACGACAGAAGAAAAATGGGACACAAAATGTAAAAAAGCAGTACAATTATTTAATCAAGGAGAGGAATATCCAACTATAGCAAAAAAACTGAGGTGCAATGTGAGTAGTTTGTATAGAGAACTCAAGAAACGGGGCGCATTACAAATACCAAAGCAGGTAGCAGCATCTAAATCATTAAAATCACCCGTAACATCAACACAAACAAAAAAATCGAATTTCGAACGATATAAAGAATATTATATGTACAAATAGAAGAATTCATGGCTATAAATCTATACCTGATTCTTTAGTGTTAACAAACTCAGATTATAAAGGGTACAATGAAAAAATGCATATTTAGCAGCAAATCTTGTTACAGTATTTATAGAGCATCTTTTTATTTTTTTAGGATATTTATTCTCTGATGATAACATCCAACAAATATTGAAGGCTATTACCTGTTGCTTAGATCAAGAAAATATTCATAAAACTAAATCCTGACTTATATTTGTTGAGTGGTTGATTAAGAAGAGGATTTTTTTGCAAATGTTAAAATAAGAATAATTTGTCTAAAGTAAAAGAATCCCCATGTCATAAAGGATTCTTTTAGAAGGGTTAGAGAGCTGTTGTTACTTGTCTCATATTCATTTTACGTCAAATAGTAAGAATATTCATTCTTATTTTATGTTTCTCAATATATTTCGTTCGTTTTTATATTATAATATAGTTAATTCTTTTTATTTATGTATATCTCGCTATATATCTTCCTGAGGTGAATCCTTTTAATAAGGATTCCTTTTTTATTGCTTCATATATTAATAATGAGCCACTGGAGTTTACGATAGTTTATACAGCAACTGTTGAAATCGCTTGCTTATAAAGGAATTGTTGTTTTCCATTGCTGGAGATTAGAACTGAAAATTTATCCACAGTAATAATGATTCCAGGTATTCTAACTCCGTTGATTAGAAAAATATTTACTACTCTTTGTTCTTCAATTAATTTTTTATAAAAATTGTCTTGTGTATACATTAATATATAAGTCCTCTTTAAAAAATCGACATATCTGCACATTGAATACGACTGAGAATTGCCTCAGGATTTTTATTAATAGATTCTGTAAACTGATAGATTGAATCCATCAAATGATCCATCGTTTCATGATAACAATTTGCTAACACATTTTCTTTCATTACCTTCCATACACGTTCAATCATATTTAAGTTTGGAGAATATGGAGGTAAAAATAGCAAATTCAGACAGCGGTTATTTTCTCGTAAAAAAGATTTAAGTCGCTTAGCATAATGATACCTTGCGTTATCTAATACAAGCACAACGTGCTTATTTTTATATTCTTTTAATACATAGTTTAAAAATTGTTGAAATGTTTCAGCATTACATGTATCTGCTTTTGTACAGAGAAATTTACCACTGCTTGCATCAATCGTACCGAATAAAGACGTCGAAATACGCGTTCCTAACACTGCAATTTTCTTTTGTTTCCCTTTTGCCAACCATGTAGCATGAACGGTTTGACTATCTCTAAAGTGACATGCATCTTGATATAAGAGTACGGTATTTTCATCAATTAAGTTTTTTTTATCATATCTAATTGTTTTTGAAATTGTATTTGCTTTTCTTTATTCGCTTGTTTCAATACGTAAGTAGCATTTGTATAGGAAAAATTCATCCGATGTAACATTTTTCGGATGCCTTCACGCGACATACAAATAGCAAATTTCTCTTTGATGACGTATTGGATATTGCGTGTATTCCAGAAAGCTTCTTGACCGAATTGCAACTCCGCTGGAGTTGTATTTAAAATAAGTTGTTTCAATTCTCCCTGTTGTTGCTTAGTTAAATGCGGCTTTTTACCTGGGATTTTTTTACGAGTGAGTAATCCTTCCAGTGCATGTTCTTTGAATTTTTTCACATAACTAGAAACGCTTTGACGAGAAGTTTGTTTTTCTTTTTTCTCTAATTTTCGTAAATCTGATATTGTGAAAGGTTGTGATTTTTGTATTTTATGTGGCATAGCGTATCTTTCTCCCCTTATGCTTTTTACAAACATTATCGGGTATCCTGAAACGATTTATACATGATGATATTTTATAGTGGACTTATATAGTACGTATCAGACAGCATAGAGAAATATCACAAGACCATATTATCAAGTCATGTACGATCTCGATGACACCTACTGCTAAATACGATGTGTCCATCTTGACTGCATACGAAAAAGAGATTGTACAAAGTTGAAACATGTGTTGGATTAAACTTTGCGAGGGATCATACGTTAATTCTGAGGATGAGAAAGCTAATAACAAAGAGTTTACCGTAGATATACAAGGAGTGTCCTGCGAACAAGAAGCTTATGAGAAAATGACAGGATTTCTAGAAAGAATTATAAAAAGCCTTATACAGTTCTCTATATTAAACAGACAGGAAGAACTTTAAAGATAGTTAAAAGTGAACAAAATCGTTATTTCATAGTCAGTAAAAAGAGCATACATATAAGCATGCTCTTGGGTAAGAAAGGCGGATTTCTATGAGTGGAGAGTCTCCATATAATAGCATATGCTTGTCTAGTTAAAAGGTGAAAACAATTTAACCAAACGCTATTTGAATGGAAAAGAAGAACGTGTGTTGTATAAGTGGTACGAAAGTTTATGTAAAATGAAATCCCCTCGCTGATTATAAAAACGGTGAGGGGTTAATGTAAGCTAATTTTTATTGTTATATTATTTATTAAGTATTAATTATAATAACCAATATAACCTAGTGGACTCTTATAAGTACAAACTAACTTTCCTTTAATCCCGTTCTTTGTATAAGTTTGTGGGGGCTTTGAGGAATTAAACAACTCAGAAAATTTATGGTTTAAATTTTCACATTGGTTATCAGAAGCTTTGAGCGGTTCATCATTTATTTGTGCCGCTGATGCACCAGTAACACCAGATAATATAATACCAGTTGCTAATGTTCAAATAGCTAATTTTTCAAACATAAAAACATCTCAATTATATTAGTGATTTTCTATCAATCTTTCTATTAACTTTGATAGACATCTCGATTATACAAATGTAAAAATAAAGAA
The DNA here is from genome assembly GCF_024712505.1 of Bacillus sp. IBL03825. Classification (NCBI taxonomy): domain Bacteria; kingdom Bacillati; phylum Bacillota; class Bacilli; order Caryophanales; family Bacillaceae; genus Bacillus; species Bacillus sp. IBL03825. The sequence goes on from NZ_JAMXKE010000003.1 coordinate 173,458, forward strand.
AAAGTAATGTTTTGTAGATTTTGGAAATTAATTATAAAATTCACAAAATTATGATAATTCTACGTGTTAGCCTAGTATTTTAGCGGTTAAGGTCTTTAATGATACTAGTGAAACTAAATAGAAACTTTATTTTGGACTAAAGGGGGATGGATATGCGTATTCCAATGTACAAAAGAGTGCATGCCTTGTATAAAGGTGATCAGTTTATAAAGGAACAAACAAAATTTCTAAGCGGACAAATAGAAGTCTAGCGTGGTTATAACAAATGCTCACATCAAGTTACGAGAAATAGCGAGAGAATAGCAACAATTCCCTTAGATTGTATTTGTTTGATGATGAAGATCAATGCGAAAATTACATTTTTTATAAAATAACAAAAAATAAAACGAACACTCGTGCCAGAGTGCTCGCTTTCAAACACTTACGTCATTCATTATTGTTATGTTTGTGAGTCATGAACAAGTGAATGATACGAAAAGTAAGGTTCAATATAGTATATTACCTGCTAATAAATAGGTGCCTGTACTATAAAAAAACACTGACTAATTATGTCCAAGGGAGGAAGGGAAAAACCACTATAGTTTGTCTGATGAGCGGTTTTTAAATATTTTTTGTAATTTCATGGTGAAAAATATTTTATCAAAATTGGTAGGACACACCACTTTATTGTCGGATTGGTACATAAGCTATAAGGAGGGAGTATAGTATATGTTACATCATTTAATAAAATTAGGGGAAGCATTAGAGTCAGAAGTAAAGCAATCTAAAGGTAGATTATATTTTGATTCAGTAAATTTTGGAGTTTGGGTGTCAAAAAGTATTTTTTATATAGAAAAGTATCATAAAGATACTTTTCTAGTAGTTCAAATGAAGCAAAGCTATAAAGAAATAGATTATACAAATAATTATGTGTTTTACAGATTAATGTTAGATACATTGAAAATAATATAGGAACAAGAGCTTGAAAATGAAGAAATGCGGGTGGTTAAGGCATAATTGATTGAAGGGAAAGTAATGAGGTTATTGTGCATGGTTTGAGTAAAGAAATTGAATATGGTCTGGCTAGAAAACAAGAGGACACCAATTCATTTAAGCAGCAATTATAGCTGTTTTAGGAATAGGTGTCCTTTCTTACAATTAGTCAATCTATATTTTAAATTTTGTTATGGAATAAATATCAAAATTTAAAATATAGATATCCATTATCATGCATATAAAATACCCTTAATATGGATTTGTTTTTTTACTAGGGGGATAGATGGCATGATGAGTGAAACTATGATATTAGGCCGCTAACCGATAATCCTAGTGTTTATCATGTGTAATAGGGTAAAAGATGAGTTTCAATAGCGTATTTACACACGCAATGGACGCAACTTTATGATATTTGTTATAAGGTTGCGTTTTTAATTTATCATAATACTCGACAATATGATTCTGGCTGTAACGTCTTTGTTTAATCATGTAAGAAAAAGGAGTTTTCGTAAATGTTTATTCCCTCGCTTATTAATAATCCTATCTTTAAAAAATGTTTTTACAGATTGAAAACGTCGAATGTCAATACCAGCATAAGCATTCAATTGTTTGTGACTTGTAAAACGAGTCATATCACCAATTTCAGGAATGGATTCGAGCGTTTGAGTTAATCCTGTCATAACTCGCTTAATGGATTTTTCTAGTTCTTTGATTTGCTGTTGATAGGTACGAGTAACGACAATTGACGTTACTAGAAGAACATCGATTGAGCCTTCTACGACCTTATCCAAGCGATAGGAAGAGCGAACAGCCTTTTGAATTGTTGATACCTGGACATACTATTAACTGGGCTATGGATTATTAAAGATCTGTATATTACAAGTGCAACAGCATATACGCAGAATGGAGAAGTAAAAGCACAAACAGTATCTATATAATTAAAAAGAAGAGGACAAAAGCTCAATATATAGTGGTTTTGTTCTCTTCTTTTTATATGTGTGCTGGTCCTATTGCTGTCAAGCTAAGGTTAGGAAAGGTCAACTTCAGATGAGATTTTCGTCCGTTTTGTTGTAGGAGATTAAACAGATGAAGAAAAATCTTTGATAATACCTGAAGTGAACCCGAATAGTGATACATGAAAAAAACACCTATGCTACCTGTTTCTTGTATTCTATAGGAGACAAGAAACAGGTAGTTTAACTTTTCTTGAATACGTTCCGTATTATAATACTCATTATAATCGTGAATGAGTTGTTTGAGAGTAGAAGTTGAATGTAGTTGTTTTTCTTGTGCATAAAATAATTCAGATTTCAATGAGGAATGAAAAAATTCTATTACGGCATTATCATGACAGTTTCCTTTACGGGACATGCTTGTGGTAATGCCATTTTTTTTAGATAACGTTTGGAAAGCGTTGGAGGTGTATACGGCCCCTTGATTACTATGTAGTATAATTTCAGCCTTTTTTTGTGATTTTATCGCCTTCTCAACTGTTTTTAAGACGAGTGTTACGTCTTGTCTGTTATTTATTTCATACGCAATGATTTCATTGTTATATAAATCCATAATACTTGATAAATACAACATCTCTGTACCAAATGGCAAATATGTAATATCTGTAACCCATTTTTCATTTGGTTTGGCAGCTTGACAGTTTCCATTTAAGAGATTCTCTACAACAATGCTATTTTCTCCATTGATTCAGGTTCTTCTCTTTCTTTTAACTCTACATTGTAAACTTTTCTTTTGCATTATTTTTTGTACAGTTTTTCGATTTAAGTGATAATTATATTTTCGTTTCAATAAAAACTTTATATGGGATTTAAAGTTTTGGAGTGGAAAGAGGAATTGGATATTAATATTATGAGATTTTGAATCTGGAAATCAAGGAAACGATATAAACCGTTTCCCTATAGACTAAAGGTTAATATTATTTAACCAAAAGACCAATAATTGGTCCAACTAAATCTTTTACTGCAACACCAGTTGATAAAATAGTATTCATTTTATCAATAATATTAAAGATGCCTTTAACATTGTCATCTTGGGCTACAGGAGTAATAATTTCATTATTCATAAATAGTGAACCGATAGTTTGCTCTAATGCTGTTTTCATACCTTCAATGCCAGAAATTTTATAGGAAATTAAAGAATGTCTTATTGAATCAAGATTTTTAAAAAATAGTGCCTTAACCTCTTCGGGAAGACTTGAGGATGTTATGTTTTCAACTAAAGCATTAATCTCATTGATTAAATCACTAATTTCTTTAGCATCAATTTTACTTTCATGAAGATCATAAATAAAGCCCATATGTTCACCTATAAAAGATAAGGCCGTTAATGTTTCACTATCTATAAAAGATTTGAAGTGGCCCATATCACCTTCAAAATTCATTGAGGAGAGCGCATTTTCGATATTACGTAAAAACTTTAAATTTCTTTCATTATTTAATCGATTATGTTGCATTATGTATTCTTTTGTAGACAAAAAGAGTTGAAACATAGAATTAATTGAAGAAAGTAAAGCGGTTCTATCATTTGGATCGATTTCAAATACTTTTGTCCAGGTTTCTTTAAATGAAGTATTGTAAGAAGCAAGGTCTTTACAATCAGTATAAGCATCGCTTAAAAGAATATGTAGTTTAATCGCTGGATTTTCCATTATAAAAACTCCTTTTTATTTTCTAGTGTTATTTTACTATATAAAAATAAATAAGTGAAAGAGGTGAAACATTATTTATTTGACTACCTGAAAGGTTAACGAAAATTAGAAGGAATTATTACATGCTTAAAACCGTTTTTTGTATATCTATCATTTACTAATGAAGAAATTCGTTTTGATTTATCTACAATAGAGGAAATATTATTTGAGCAGGATCCAATACATCAAAAAGGACATGTTTTATATTGTAAATCTTTATTTTATCTTGATTATCAAAGAATATGTAGTTTTATGTTGCCTGCAAAAATTAAAGGAAAGACCATACCGGATAGCCAGATTAAGAAGCTATTAAATAACAATGTAACAGGTTTTATCAATAGGTTTGATGGGAAAAATTTATATCTGCAATCTGGGACTGTCCTTCTTGCCTTACACACCATGATAGGGATATTAACGCAAGTATCAATCTAAAGAATGAAGCGATAAGGCTTCTAACCGCAAGGACTGTGGAGCTAGCCTAATAAATTAGAGTTCGATAGAACTCTTTACTTAGGAATCCCCCTCTTCTCAACGAAGTGAAAGTGGGGGTAGTTCAAATTATTCACGCATACAATAAACGAGAATAGTCACATATATTCCCTGAAGTGAGTAATTTCTTAGGGCATTGCGTTAATATGTGCCAAAATCTATTATGAAATATGCAACCTATCGATTTCTTTATAAATATTAAATTTGAATCGTGCTATTTCACAAGCCATTTTAACTTGAATTTTGTAGAGTTAATCTAAGCAAAACAAAAGCGGCCTTAGAATAATTACCCTTAATGATAGGGAAGAGTTTCTATTTTATTAATTTAGAATGCAATTCATATGAACTTATGGTCACTTATGTTGAGTTTACTGTTCTTTAGAGAGTGCTAGTTACATCTATAGGCATAAAGATATTTAATCAATTTGAAAAAAAATTTATTATGATATTGTAGTCTAAATACTGATAAATGCAATTATATATTATTAATTAAAGGATTATTGTATAATTATCTGCCGATTTGGTATATTATATTCTATATGGATGAATAAATAAAAAGCAGCGTGATGGTTATTTTTATTTAAATAAACAATATCTCTAGATTGAGAGGGATGAATTGATGAATAAAAAAATACGAGTATCAGAAGTTGAAATTCAAAATTTTAAAAATGTGATAAACGGTAAAATAACATTTCCAAGTTCAAAGAGGCAATCATTTAATGGAGCTGATGTATTAGGGATATATGGTCAAAATGGATCGGGGAAAACTGCTGTAATTGAAGCATTTGAAATTCTTAGCAAGTTATTAAAGGGTAAAGAACTAGACAATAACCTAACAAGGTTAATTAATCAGGATACAGATACAGCAACTTTAACTTTTACTTTTCTTATTGAAATAGATAATGAAAAGTATGAACTAGTTTATTGTTTTGAAATTACAAAATATAAAAATGATAATTTTGAGAATAAAGATTTTGAGAATCCTAAAAGTGAAGATATTATATATGTATCAAAAGAGGAACTAAAATATAAACAACTAAAAAAGGGAGCTAGGCCAAAAATAATTATCCAGTATTCTCGAAGGGATGAAAGGGATGCACTTAGTCCTAAAACACTCTTTAATAAAGTGAAATCTAATAAGACAGAGTTACTTATTTCTTATAAAGTTAATACTCAACTGGCATTTAAAGAACGTACTTCTTTTCTTTTTAGAAAAGAAGGAATGGAATTTACAAAAGAAATTTTTGATGCAGATGTCTATGAGTTAATACCTATTCTAAAAAATACATTTGCAAATAATTTGTTTATTATTAATAATAAACAATCCAGTTTAATTCTAGCAAATGTGATAATACCTGTTCACTACAAAAAACAAGATTTCAATAAGGGAGAAACAGGCTATGGTGTTATTATACTCGGTACCGAGCCTAGAAAAATGTCACGAGACGTATTTGATAAGACCTATAATATGTTAAAAGCTATTAGTAAAGTGTTAAAAGAAATTATTCCTGGATTAACTGTAGAATTGAGAGAATTAGGTGAACAAACCCTTAACGATGGAGATGTTGGTGTAAGGGCAGAACTTATTGCCATTAGAGATGGAATAGCATTACCAATAGCTTTGGAGTCTGATGGTATAAAAAAATTAATATCTATACTAAGTTCATTAATTGTTATGTATAATGACCCCAATGCTTGTATTGTCATAGATGAATTAGATGCAGGTATATTTGAATTTCTTCTGGGAGAAGTAGTCAAAATTTTAAATGATAGCGGAAAGGGGCAGCTATTGTTTACTTCTCATAACCTGAGATTGTTAGAAGTATTAGAAAAAGATAATTTAGTTTTCACTTCCATAAATCCAGAACAAAGATATATTAATTTAAAAGGGATTAAAGAAACGAACAATATTAGAGATGTTTACATAAGAGCTATTCAATTAGGAAATGATGAGGAATCAGTTTATGAAGCAACAGATAGGTACGATATCATGGATGCTTTTGAAGAAGCAGGTGAATTAAATTTTGGCTAAAAAAAAAGTAGTAATTGTAATAGTAGAAGGAATTTCTGATGAACGAGCACTCTCTTCAATTACTAAATATGTAAAAGAAATATTTGATATCCACATTCATTTTGCAAATGGGGATTTATTTTCTAAACATATTGATTTACGAAAGGGAATTAAAGGGGCTATTGGCGACGAGATACAGAAAGTTATGAACGAGAGAAAATATCTTAAAAAGGAAATATTAGCTGTTATTCAAGTTACTGATACCGATGGTACCTTTATTGAAGACAAATCAGTTGTAGTGGACGAAAATATAAATGTAAAAACACTGTATCTTGATGAAGTTATTAAAGTTTGTGATCAAAATGGGGCAATACACATAAAGCAAAGAAACAAAGATAAAGCCTCTAGATTAAAAACTATGTTTACAACAGATAAAGTGAAAACATTTCCATATTATCTACTGTATTTTTCATGTAATTTAGATCATGTGATTCATGATGAGAGAAATATGGAAGATCAGAAAAAAACTCAAAAAGCTCGTGAATTTAATAGTAAATTTAAAGGGAAGCCTAATGATTTTTTAGAATTTTTCAAAGAGAATCAATTTGTTGTTGATGGAACGGTAAGGGAAACCTGGGAATTTATCCAAAGTGAAAATAACTCTTTAAAGAAATTTTCTAACTTTCATTTAATCTTTAGTATATTAGATATGTTAATGAAAGACTCCAAACTAGGTGCAAGTAAATTTATAGATAAATATAGTGAAATAGGTATAGAGCAAGAGCTCAAAAAGTAATATGGTGATTTAATGAATTCCCCGAAAGAATTCTCCTTCCTCAAGCGTGTGCAGGGCGATGGCCCAACGATAGGTGGGAGATGAATTTCGGTTTGGCGTAGCCAAAAAGCACTTAACTGTGCTTTTTATTTTCCCTATGATATAATCAGTCTTATAAAGTATAAAGGTTGGTATATCAATGAAATTAGACAGTAATAATCATTCGGTGTTTTTGCTGTACTACCATCTTGTATTGGTCGTCAAATACAGAAGAAATATATTTGACGATGATATGTCAGACTATGCAAAAGACATGTTTGTCAGGTTATCCAAGAATTACAACATAACACTGGTAGAGTGGAATCATGATGTTGCCCATGTACATATCTTGTTCAAGGCACATCCGAATACAGAAATGACAAAATTCATTAATGCTTATAAAAGTGCAAGTTCTCGACTCATAAAAAGAGATTTTCCACAAGTAAAAAGGAAACTTTGGAAAGAGATGTTTTGGTCAAGAAGTTTTTGCTTACTAACTACTGGTGGTTCACCAATAGACGTGGTAAAGAAATATATTGAAAATCAAGGTGAAAAGTGAGGTGGAATGATATGACAAAGCATAATAAAGCCTATAAATTTCGTTTGTATCCAACAGAAGAACAAGCATATCTTATGCGTAAAACCTTCGGTTGTGTACGTTTCGTGTATAACAGAATGTTAGCTGAACGTAAAGAAGCGTACGAAAAATACAAAGATGATAAGGAACAATTAAAGAAACAAAAGCTTCCAACTCCTGCGAAATACAAAGCAGAATTTGAGTGGTTAAAAGAAATTGATTCATTAGCTTTGGCAAATGCTCAACTAAACTTGCAAACTGCCTATAAGAATTTCTTTCGTGGTCAAAATGACTTCCCAACATTCAAAAGCAAAAAAGACAGAAAGTCTTATACAACGAATGTAGTAAATGGAAATATTATGTTGCTAAATGGTCATATCAAATTACCAAAATTGAAAATGGTACGTATCAAACAACATAGAGAGATACCACAAGGCAATATGATCAAGTCATGTACAATCTCCATGTCATCCACCGGTAAATACTATGTATCCATTTTGACTGAATACGAAAAAGAGATTGTAAAAAAAGAAGTAGAAACATTTGTTGGATTAGACTTTGCGATGGATGGATTATACGTTAGTTCTGAGGGTGAGAAAGCCAATTATCCTAAGTTTTATCGTAAAATATTAGACCAATTAGCAAAGGCACAACGAGTATTATCAAGAAGAACAAAAGGTTCTATTCGTTGAAATAAACAACGTATCCGTGTAGCTAAGTTACATGAAAAAGTAGCGAACCAACGTAAGAACTTCCTTCATCATAAGTCTAAAGAGTTAACTACTCATTTTGATGTTGTAGCTATTGAAGACCTAAACATGAAAGGAATGTCGCAATCACTTCATTTTGGAAAAAGTGTCGCTGATAATGGTTGGGGTATGTTCACTTCTTTCTTAGCTTATAAACTAAATGAACAAGGAAAACAACTTGTGAAAATAGACAAATGGTTTCCTTCTACAAAAGCTTGTAGCAGTTGTGGAAATGTGAAAAATATGTCATTGTCTGAACGAGTCTATTCTTGTATATGCGGTGTAAATCTCGATAGAGATTATAACTCAGCTATCAATATCAAAAATGAAGCAATACGCCTAATAGCGTTAGCTTAAATAGTATTGAACTACCCCCACTTTCACTTCGTGTAGAAGAGGGGGATTTCTAAGTAAAGAGTTCTATCGAACTCTAATTTATTAGGCTATCTCCACAGTCCCTGCGGTTAGAAGCCTTATCGCTTCATTCTTTAGATTGATACTTGCGTTAATATCCCTATCATGATGTGTACGACAAGAAGGGCAGTCCCATTCACGTAGGTTTAGATTTTTAACGTCTTTGTTTTGATATCCACAACAAGAACATAATTGGCTGGAAGCAAATGTTTTCGATACGACAATGACTTGTTTGCCGTACCATTTTGCTTTATATTCCAACATAGTTCGAAACTGTGACCATGATACCTCACTAATTGCTTTTGCTAACTTATGATTCTTTAGCATATTCGATACTTGTAAATCCTCTATACCAATAACATCGTGGTTTTTGATGATTTCAGTTGAGACTTTGTCCAAGTAATCTTTTCTAGCATTCGTCATGTATTCATGAATTCTAGCTACTTTTACTCGTTGTTTATTCCAGCGAGAAGATCCTTTCGTTCTTCTAGAAAGAACACGCTGTACTTTCGCCAACTTCTCTTCTAATGATCGAAAAAACTTCGAATTTTTATAGATTGTTCCATCTGACAAAATGGCGAAATCTTTTAGTCCCACATCCATTCCAATATAAGATCGTGTTTTTGGAAGTTCTTGCACTTCTGTTTCAACTAACAATGACACAAAGTATCTACCAGAATGGTTCCGTCTAACTGTAGCATTTAAAATACGTCCCTTTACTTCACGACTTTTGGCAAATCGAACAAGACCTAGTTTTGGCAATTTCATTTTGTTTCCTACAACGGCAATGTTTTCATTTGTTTGTTTTGTGGTATAAGATTGTACGTTGTTCTTCTTAGATTTGAAACGCGGGGCACTGTTTTGTTTTTTGAAAAAGCGTGTATAAGCATCCGCAAGGTTGCGAACAGAAGACTGAATCGCAATACTATCCACTTCTTTTAGCCAAACAAACTCTTTCTTCATGGCAGGAAGTTTGGCAGAGCATGTACCATATGTCAAACCTTTCCCTGTCTCTTTGTATGCGTTATCCCATAGAGATAGGAAATGATTGAATACAAAACGAGAACAGCCAATCGTTTTATTGATTAGGGTTGCTTGTGCTCTATTTGGATAGATACGAAATTTATATGCTTTATTGATTATCATTCGCTTCACCTCCATTTCGATATACATCCATTATACAACAAACATACATTGGATAGGTAGTGAATGAAGTAACACTTTATGTATGTCGAACAATTAAGATGGCATCTTGCCATCCCTTGTCCGAAGCCAATTCATCTCCCACCTACTCACTTCGCGTTCCTTGAGGAAGGAGTCTTCTTGGCTAAAATGATAAAATAACCTTTGGAACAAGGGAGTTAGCTCGGCTGTCTTAGGACGAATTCGTTAGCTATCAAAAGTAGCGACTAACCGAGAAGCCCCCACTTCAAACAGTCCGTTAGGACGTTAAGTGGCGGGTAGTTCACGTTGAAAAGTACTCATTTGGGTGCTTTTTTTCTCTATCTTACATATACAAAAGGGGATTACATCATGAATATTATTGATTTAGAATTAGTCTGAAAGCGCAAAATAAACAAAGATGAAATGATTACTATACCAATTATTGAACGAGTCTGTGAAAAAAATGGAGAAATTCAGTTTGAAGTAACTGGTGAAAAAGAAGTATCTATTGCTTGGCTAGAAAAGGAATAGATACTTCTATCCTTTATCTAAACAAGAATTTGTATTGTTTCTACAAGTTCTTGTTTATTTTTTTATAGGAAAAAAGTGAATTTTTGAATATTATTTCACTTTCATTTTTTCTCATTCATTGGCTTTTTTGTAATTATGTTAATTTCTCCTAAGAAACTAACGAAAGTATATTTTCGAAATATGATAGATAAAAGGATTAAACATACAGGAATGAACTGCCTGTGTAAAATTTTGGAACTCCATTTGGTGAATCAAAGAAATAACATCTAGGCAACATATTTCCTTTGCACTACTCACCACTTAACGTCCTGACCACCTATTTGAAAACGTGCAGGTCTTTCTAATTTGAATATTGATTTACTAATATTTATTCTCTAGTGATGTTCAAGTTACTTTAAAATACAAACTGCCAAGTGAATATGAAATATTGCATACAGAAACACATTGTAGTTTAAATAGGTGGTGATTATAATCTAGTTAGCATGATAGTTCTTTAAATAACGGTTCGGATATTTTTTAAAGGCTTAAAATCATTTTCACTATATATAATGATTTTATAAAAAAAGAAAATGGAGGAATAATGAATGAAATTTTTAAAAGGAATGCTGGTTTCTACAATTGTGCTTACAGCTTTTACGGGAGTAGGGAATAACACGAATATTGTGAATGCTGATTCAGATGATTCTAAAAAACAGCAAGTAGAATTTAATGTAGAAAAAGAAGAAGGGAAACAAATAGTTGTAAAGTTTAAGAATGAGGTGAATTTACCATATGAAGATGGCCTTGAGGAACGAATCAAACATGAAAAAAATGATAAGGAATTAGAAAGGTTTTTTTCGGAATTCTCAAATTTAACATTAACTCGTTTATTTACATCTGTAAGCCCTGAAGAAATTCAAAATATAGATAAAAATATAAAAACGGATAATAATAATTCATCTTCAAATTTATTAAACTATTATATAGTTCAAGTTCCTAAAAATGTACAAGCAGAAACATTGGTAGAAAAACTTAAAACATCCTCTTTAGTAGAAGAGGTATATGTTAAGGAAATGCAAAAATTAACACCACCTGAAATGCAATTACCTAATTTAGCCCTTAACCCATATAATGATCCTAGATTTAAAAAACAGGGATATCTTGAAGCTGCACCAAATGGTATTAACGCACCGTATGCATGGGGAATTAAGGGCGGTGATGGAAAGGGTACAACATTTGTAGATATGGAATATGGATGGTTATTAAATCATGAGGATTTAGTGCATCAAAATATCGAACTTATGTCTGGACGAAATATAGATCAACATGTTGGTCATGGAACTTCGGTACTAGGAATTGTTTCATCCGAAGATAATGAGATTGGTAATATTGGTATTGCGCCAAAAGCTAAAACAAAAGTAATTTCTCAAATAAGAGACAATGGTCTTTATAATACAGCCGATGCCATACTGAGTGCTGTAAATGATTTAAACGCTGGTGATGTTTTATTATTGGAAGCCCAAGCATCCTATGATGGATATGGCGCTAATTATTTACCAGTTGAGGTGCAACCAGATATATTTGATGCCATTCGTGTTGGAACGGATAAAGGGGTAGTGATTATAGAGGCAGGGGGAAATGGCTCTAATGATTTAGATCAATTTAGAGATAGGAATGGAAAACAAGTCTTGAATCGTAATAGCAAAGATTTTAAAGATTCAGGTGCAATAATGGTAGGTGCTGGCTCATCATCTGTCCCGCATGAACGTTTATGGTTTTCAAATTATGGAAGTAGAGTTGACGTATATGGATGGGGAGAAAATGTAGATACAGCTTCTGCAGAACAAAATAGACATGCTATAAATCTATATACATCTAGCTTTAATGGTACGTCTAGTGCTGCACCAATCATTGCTGGTGCAGCAACTTCCATTCAAAGTATTGCTAAAGAACATTTTGGAAATCCCTATAAACCAGATGAGTTAAGAAATATATTAAGTAGTCCTAGCACAGGAACGCAATCTAAAAATCCATCTATTGATAGAATTGGAGTTTTACCAGATTTGAAGTCCATATTATTAAACTTAGGATTCAAATCAAATGTATCAGGTTTAGGGAGTTTAGAACACCCACAGGATCTACAAGCAACGGAACAAGAGCCAAATAATCAACCTAAACAGGCAAATCTGTTGGATTTTAGTACAAATATAAAAGGAAATCTTAATGGAAATGATAATGTAGACGTGTATTCTTTTAATATTGACGCACCGCAAAATATTGATATTTCTGTATTAAATGAAAATGAGATTGGAATGACATGGGTACTCCATCATGAATCAGATTTACAAAACTACGTAGCGTATGGACAAAATGATGGTAACCGCATTAAAGACACATATGAGGCAAAACCAGGGAAATATTATCTATATGTCTATAAGTTTGAAAATAAAAACGGTACATATTTATTAAACGTGAATTGAACTACCTCCACTTAACGGCCTTCCGGCCTGTTTGAAGTGGGAGATTCCTGCTAAGATAACCGATGTTTAGCAGGTTCTGCCCGTAGTTCCTACGGTGAGAGCTAAAGTACCTTGTACGTTGACCCACCATGCTTCCTACTTTAGCTTGGTTTTCGCAACTTCGGCAAGCGTGGGACGATAGGACGTTGAAGATTTTACGATTGCAACGATTTTTCTGCAACCAACCTCATGTCTTCAGTTTTCAATGAGCAATCTGTACAAGTATATAGTAGCAAACATTTTGGCTTACGCTAACCGACAGAAGAATCCCACCTATTTGTTGGTGCTATCTCATCGCTATCCAGCTAATAAAAAGAAATACCCTCAAAATGAAAAAATACGTTATTCTTTCTGTAGAATCATAGGAAAGGATGACGTTTTTTATGTCTGTTTCTGTGTCTGACGAATTACAACTATTTGCTCAAGAGATTCAAAGTGTTTTATCTCCAAATACCTTACGGGATCTTGCTAGAGATGTTGGTTTTGTACAACGAACCAGTAAATACCAAGCAAAAGATTTAGTAGCTTTATGAGTATGGGTGAGCCAAAATATAGCTATGAATTCTTTAACACAGTTATCTAGCTGTTTAGAAGCATCAACGATTTAATAAGGCGGCCGTCCAACTTTTACAACGCCTACTAGCCGAACTACTAAGCAAAAAATTGGCCGCATCTATGCCGATTTCTTCTCTATACACTTCTGTTTTCAAGCATATTCGTATTTTAGATTCAACTGCATTTCAAATCCCGGATGTATTTTCATCGGTTTATCCAAGTGCAGGAGGATGCAGCCATATAGCGGGGGTGAAGATTCAGCTTGAGTATAATCTATTAAGTGGACAGTTCTTACAAAATCAAACTGTAAGAGAAAAAAGAAAGGAATGAAGTATTCTACTCGTAGTAAACGACTTAGCGATATCAATGTATATATGACAAATACCCCTACAGATATTATTCCGACGGGACAAGTACATGATTGGTATTCTTTACGTTGGCAAATCGAGATTTTATTTAAAACGTGGAAATCATTCTTTCATATTCATCACTGTAAAAAGATAAAACCAGAACGATTGGAGTGCCATCTATATGGTCAATTGATTGCCATTCTACTATGTTCTTCTATCATGCTTCAAATGCGCCAATTGCTCCTCATGAAGAAAAAACGAGAGCTTAGTGAGTATAAAGTCATATATATGATTAAAGACTATTTTCTTCTTCTATTCCAAACTATACAAAACATACTAAGATTAGTAGTGTAGACCAAGGCATTGGTTCGCACTACTATTTTTTATATAGTAGAAGTGAAGAGAAGGTCGTGAGTGTTTTGGGATCCTGAATCCGTATACAAAACCGACCTTTTTCACTTACCTTATTTGAATCAGTTTTTAGTATGTTGGTCTTCGAGATCGTGTATAGGAAATGAGAATAGATAAGTGTAAGTTGAAGACTTCAATTCCACCTGAGGAGGAGCTATATGAAATACTTTATTGCATTTGATGTCAGTATGGGTAAAAGTTATATGGTAATTTATAAAGTACAAAAACAATGTGTATTCGAAAGTGAAATCAAGCATACTAAGCCTGATTTTAAAAAGCTACAAGAAAAGATACATAAGCTTACAGATGAAACCGGCGAATCACCCGAAATTGTGTTCGAAGCAACAGGAATCTATTCCAGACAGCTAGAACGATTTATGCAAAATAACCAGTATATATGTTGTTTATTAAACCCACTAGAAGCCAAAATACAATGTGATTCCTTGCGGATTCATGAGACAGGCCGAAGCGACGCACACCGATTAGCTCTCACTCATTTTACGGTTACCCGAAGGGTATCTACCGGAACTGATAATTTATTCTATCAGGTAAAATCTCTTTCTAGATTATATAGTAAACTGGATGATGAATTATCAATAATTCGCGGCCGTATGCATAAAGTAATCCAATTCACATTTCTAGAATTGGAAAGAATATTTACTAGTAGATCTGATTTGTTTTTAAATTTTGTTCAACTATTTCCCCACCCAGATTGTGTTTTAGGCCTTTCTAAAACCATTATAAAAAATCGTATTCGTGCCAACACCAATAAAAAAATATCAAATATTACGGCGGAGAAAAAAGCGATTTAGATACTTGAAATAGCGAAAATTTGCTATCCTGCTGTTTCTCAGAACGATGTTCTGTGTGGCCAGCTCAAATTATACGCAAGGCGCTATCAAGAGCTTCTTCACCAAAAAGAAAGCTGTATTAGTTAGTAAGATGGTGTATGTAGCTGAGCAACGTGCAGAATACGATGTCATTCGCAGTCTTCCTGGAATTGGACTGAATCCTGTCGTACGCTTGATGGCTGAAATAGGAGATATTACTCGCTTTAACAATAACAAGCAACTCAATGCATTTGCTGGTATTGATATACGCCGTTTTCAATCAGGTAAAACCTTTTTTAAAGATAAAATCAATAAACGTGGAAATAAACATTTGCGGAAGCTCCTTTTCCTCATCATCCAGAACATGATTAAACAACGACGTTACGGACAAAATCATATTGTTGAGTATTATGATAAATTAAAAACGCAACCTTATAACAAGTGTCATAAAGTTGCGTCCATTGCATGTATAGATAAATTATTGAAGCTTCTCTTCTATCTCATTACACATATATAGTTCGTTTATTATGTAGCTCATGTTTAAATTATTGGAGGTGGTTAGATTGAGAGTTCAAGAAGTGAAGCTAAATTGTAATAAAAAGAGGTATTTGTTACTAGCTGAGCAAGGTAAACCTGTAATACCAGTAGTAAAGTACCTCAAGTTTTTAGACCAAACAGGAAAGAGTGACAATATTCAGAAGACATATTGTTATGCCTTAAAGCAGTATTTTGATTACCTAGGGGAAATTGATAAAAACTACATGGAGATTATCTTACAAGACTTATCAATCTTTGTTGGATGGCTGCGGAATCCATATAACAGTGATAAAGTTACTCCTTTTAAAGAATTTAAGGCAAAAAGAGCAGAGAGAACAATAAACCTTACGGTTACTATGAAGTGAACCCGAATAGTGATACATGAAAAAAAACACCTCCTGAATTCGCATACTAAGTATGCAAATTCAACGGAGGTATTTTTCATTTGAAAGAAAGCGTACATTACCCAGAAGAAATAAATTGGTATAAAGACCGAATATGTGAATCCTTCTTATACAAGTCAAGCATGTCCGAAGTGTTCTGAAAAGAACAAAGCACAAGATAGAAAATATAAGTGCCAATGTGGGTCTGAGAAGTATCGTGATATCGTTGGGGCGATGAACATTCGCTACGCAACTGTGGTTGATGGTAATAGTCAATCAGCCTAAGAACCTATATGGTCTGTCTTAGGAGGGGGGATGGCACCCCCTCATCTTGAAGGCTGTTCAAAACAGAAATGAACTGCGGACGGGTTAGTCATTCAAGAATCCCATCCGTTACACCGTAAGGTGTAGGACTTGCGGCTTTAGCCGTGGGAGTGTCGCCTCCTAATTAGTTATTATTGCTACCTACAAATGATATTCTTATAAAATAGCATGAGAGGTATTGGTTTACTATCTTTATTTCTTACATAAACTTTACATTTTGTAAGTTTATATTTTTGAAAAAAAAGCCTGTTCATATATGAACACTCTGGAATCTTTTTTGATTTTAACGAAAGAAAACAATATAAATAATAGAGTTTAGAAAAATAGCCCTCCACCAGCCCCTTTTTGGTTAAGTGGAGAGCTATTTTTTTCATATTTTGACAAGCTGCGGTGAGATAAGCCTGCATTTGGACAAACTTCAGCCCCCGAAACCGTGCATATCGATAACCATGCAGTTCTTTGGTGTCCGCAAAGCTTCGCTCTATAGTCGAACAGCGTACTTTATACAGTTTTTTCTAGCGATACCTTTATATTTCTCCCACATATGATGAGTGATAACTTTTTGTTTTTGTTTCTCTGAAAAACAATCCTTACGTAGTGGACATACAGCGAAGTCTTCTAGATTCGATTTATACTGACGATATCCTTCGCGATCCGTTGTCGCATATTCTAAAATACATCCCATTGGACAAGCAAATACATTTATTTCTTTTTCATATTTAAATTTACTTTTCGAGACTTCTTGATTTCGTTTTCCAAATCGGCGATACCCCATCACCATAAATATATTCTGTTCTGATAGTTTCTTACAGATATAACCTGTAAAATAGCCTGCATCAAGAGCTACAGCATCAACTTTGAATCCGAATTTATCAATTTGAGCTTGTAGACGTGCTAAATATGGCTCGGAATCTGCCATATTTCCAGCCGTTATATAGGTATCTGTAATAATATTGTACTTCGCATCAGTCGTACGATGATCTAAGAAATGAAAACCGTTCGGTTTTCCATCCCTCATTAAAAATCCACTATCTGGATCCGTTGTACTGATACGAGTTTTTTAGTAGGGGTATCACTTTCCTTTCTAGGTTTTAATTCTTTTTTCCATGTACCTCGCGATCTTCGATTACCGCAGCTTCTAGTTCATCTATATAAAACTTTGCCTTTTCTTTTTTTATATTTATGTATAAATTTATTTTTATTGGCATTCGCCTTAATATGTGTAGAATTTGTCATCAACGCACGTCCTCCCACCATACGGTGCTCCGTTGCTTGACTCACGATCTCATCAAAAATTTCTTCGAAAATGTTTGTATGAATGAAACGAGTACGGCGATTCCAAATGATTGTAGAATGATCTGGAATTGTATCCGATAGAGAAAAACCTAAAAACCAACGATAGGCAATATTCGTTTTAATCTCCTTTTCCAATTGACGCTCTGAACGAATACCGTAAAAATATCCAATAAACATCATCTTAAATAAAACGATAGGATGGATTGACGGACGTCCATCCATTGTTTTCACAGTAATACGGACGTAACTTTTCCTCAATAAAATCAAAACTAATTGTCGCTTCAATTGCACGAAGAAAATGATCTTGTGGAACTAACTCTTCTACAGAAACAGACACACGCTCATCACGATGATTTTTTAAAGCACCCATCATAAGAAATCTCTCCGTTTCCTCTTTTTTATCAGTGTTGACACATAAAAAGAGGTTCAGACACAAAAACAGGCTGTGGAGAAGACTTTCTCCACAGCCTGAAAAGCCTGTTCATATATGAACAGGCTTTAAATTCGACTGATTTTCTCCAAATATATAAAGGTTGTGTGAAAATGGTGTTAAAAATTATAGGCGCTATATCTAAAACATCTAAAAAATTTCAAAAAATAATATTTTAATATATAAAGTTATACTATAATCCAAAGAAGAATGTTTTCTCTTTGGATTGTCTTTATCCTATCGAATTTGAGAAAACCTACTTATGGTAATTAGCTAACTTAATGTCCAATAAATATTGACAAAGCCAATTTATTATTGTAATGCAACAATTGTTAAATTACAGTATTGTCCAATATACGTGGTTGGTGTTGAACCGTTTACAAGAGTAAGAGTATTAATTCCGGTACCTGTAGTGATAATTGTTGATTTTGCAACTGTATATATTCCCTGCTGATCGACTCCAGAAGTTGATCCTAAAATCAAAGATCCATTTAATGCTAAAGCCAAATTAAAGCCAGCACCAGATGATGTACCAGTCATAGAGTATATTACTAAATATGTTTGATTCGGATTTAATGTAATATCAGTACTTCCAGCTGTATGAGAGATAGCTGTTCCATTAATCACTAAATTAGAACTAAAAGGTATAGGTGTATTTATTGCTATATCTTCGTTACCCCCCTGATATATTGTGGCATTATTTGCGGTAATTAGAGGTCCTGTTACCCCAGTAGGTCCAGTAGGTCCAGGTGTACCATTCAATCCAGTAGGTCCAGTAGCCCCAGGTGTACCATTCAATCCAGTAGGTCCAGTAGCCCCAGGTGTACCATTCAATCCAGTAGGTCCAGTAGCCCCAGGTGTACCATTCAATCCAGTAGGTCCAGTAGCCCCAGGTGTACCATTCAATCCAGTAGGTCCAGTAGGTCCAGGTGTACCATTCAATCCAGTAGCCCCAGTAGGTCCAGGTGTACCATTCAATCCAGTAGCCCCAGTAGGTCCAGGTGTACCATTCAATCCAGTAGCCCCAGTAGGTCCAGGTGTACCATTCAATCCAGTAGGTCCAGTAGCCCCAGGTGTACCATTCAATCCAGTAGCCCCAGTAGGTCCAGTAGGTCCAGGTGTACCATTCAATCCAGTAGCCCCAGTAGGTCCAGGTGTACCATTCAATCCAGTAGCCCCAGTAGGTCCAGGTGTACCATTCAATCCAGTAGCCCCAGTAGGTCCAGGTGTACCATTCAATCCAGTAGCCCCAGTAGGTCCAGGTGTACCATTCAATCCAGTAGGTCCAGTAGCCCCAGGTGTACCATTCAATCCAGTAGCCCCAGTAGGTCCAGTAGGTCCAGGTGTACCATTCAATCCAGTAGCCCCAGTAGGTCCAGTAGGCCCAGTTGACCCATGAGCTATAATAATTAGTTGGATTAATAAATTAAAAAGAAATTGTAAAATGCTAGGATCCATTTTCAAACAGAATAAATAAGACCTTAATGCGCTGTAAAATGGGGGTAATAATGACAATAATTGGGCTGTATTTGGGGTAGGGGATTGTAAAAGAGTGATAATACTTTGAATGAATTGTTTGACGTAGTTCCCTTCTGGAGAAGGGATTAAAGAGTTGAATAAATCTAATAATTGAGTAAATATATTGATTAATGCTAACCGATTTGCATCTGATTGATCAGATACATAAGTTGGTATTAGAGTCTTTAAACTTGTGAGTAATGTAATCAATTGGGAAATTTGTTGTGGTGTAATTGGAATTGTTTGACAGCAACTATTGCAACTGTTCGAACCAGATGACGGTGAAAACGGATAAAGTCGTTGATTACAAGGATCATTACAGTCCATGTATAAAACCTCTCCTTATAGAAAGTATTTTCTCATAAAAAATAAAGGTATAGTATAGAGAATGCTTTGAATATAAATGCTACTTGTTTAATAGAAGTGATACTATTAAATCTCCAAAATAAAATTATATTTCACCTTTATTTATTTATGACTTTATAAAGTTACTATATAAACATCCTATGCCGTAATCTTAAGCTTGTTTGTAAAAAACACCTATTTTTATAAAAAAATATAGTTCTTGTACAAAAATAGAGTTTGGGGCAAAAAATTATGAAACTTGGACATACTAGTCTAAAAAGAATGTGGATTCTGCATGTCTAAACCGAGTGCATTCAAAGGGAAACACTACCAATCAGAGATTAGTATGCTGACAGTGAGAGGGTACCTGCGGTACAATTTGAGTTTTCATGATTGAGTGGAAATGATGGAAGAAGGGGGGGGGTGGAACATAGTTCATACAATAATCATGCGTTGGGTTTATCAATATGATCCAGAGTTAAATGAACGGATCCGTAAACATTTGAAGCAAACCAATGATTCTTAGAGAGTAGATGAACCCTATGCAAAAGTTCAAGAGCATTGGACGTGTTTGTATTGCACTGTAGATTCCAAAGGGAACATAATTGAGTTCTATCTAATTGACACTCCCACCCCTAAAGGGGCAAGATGACTAACGTCAGTGGAATTCTTGCTACCAAAGGCGAAGTCCATTTCTGGTATCGCTGACGTGCAAGATGGCGGTGTGCCATCACCACTCTCACGACAGACCTTATAGGTTTGTGAGCTACGGTACTATAACCATACCGTACAGATGCGTGTCCAAATGTTTTAACGTCTTGTTCTTGACGACACATATCATTTTACCGATAGCATGAATTAGGCTACCGAACTCCATATGATATCTTATTTCAAGGAACACATTGGTGTTTTAAAGACTTGTACATGTCTATAGTTTAAGTATAACCAAAATACAACTGTTTTTCTATGAAAAAGCGATACGTTCGCCCATGCTTAAAGGCGGACTAAAGTCCGATATGGGGTTTCTCGAATCGCGAAATCTGTAAACGTTGATTACGTTAGGAATCTATATGAGTTTTTTACAAAATAACATATTTGCACCAGAACCTGTCCATGTGATATTAAAAATTTTATAAAAGCAAGACAGAAAATTCCGTAAAATAGTAAACCACCTTATATGAATAACTTTTTAGAAAAAAAGCAGATTAGATAACAAAATTCAATAGGAGAAAAGTATAAAAAATACAATCTTTTTTGAATTATACAAACCTATTGATTTGATATAAATATTTTAACTGTGACTTTACCCATAAAGTTGCCGCTAAAGGAAGCATATCCTTGCCGGAAATTACATGTTTTTGAGGAGATTTAGTTGATTGTTCGAGGGAAAAGGAAGCATATCTTTGCCGTGGATAAATTATTAACCCATAAGCTTGCCGTGAATGCTGTTGGTTTGTAATAAAGTTTGATCAAAAGCATGCTACAAAAATTGATTTTTCAACAGAAGAAACCCAAACATTTTGAAAAAAGTTTGATCAAAATGCTTGGGTTATTTGTTGCTAGTGAATAATTTTTTATAAAAAGTTTAATCATTTTTCTACCTGTGTTTGCTCCACAATCGCGCCCTTTAATCGAATAAACCACTAATTATTTTTGCTCTCGAAAATCTTCGATTGTAAAGTACACTAACTCTTCTCCACGCGAAATGAGCTCTTGCACAATTTTAATAGTCCGTGGTTCTGTGTAATCAACTTCAGTTGGACTCATCTCGAAGGGCTCGACGGCGTTCGTGCAGCACCAGCAGGATAATCATCCCCATTATTACACCTAAGACGATGCCGGCCTGTGTGGTCAACAACCATGCCAATGGGTACTCTGGGGAGGGTGGCGCATCGAGTCGAACTGAAGATAAGGCGGAATAGAGGTTGTTGGAGAACAACGCTCCCGATGAAATCCATGTCGCTGCCATAGGAGGTAGAAACCACCTTGATCCACGGCGGGATGATACCACCAGTATGCCCCACGCACCAGCAAAGGACCACACACCTGTACTCAATGACAGCAGGTACCACCATACATCGCGTCCCTCCATAGTTGCCTGGTCGATGCCAAAAGAGCCACCAACTGCCCAAAACACCTTGATGACACCGAGCAGAATGCAACCGGCAGCGACAATCCTAGCTAAGATGATCTGTAGTTGTAAAGTATTGCCCGGCAACTCCTTGTAGTCGGTTGTGCCACTCAGCGCCTCTGGCCAACGTGCCATTGCATACCCCGCTAATGCAAGCGGCAGGAAGATGCCAATCCCGAAAAGTGAGATCATGACGAAGATCTGCTCGTATACCCAGAAGTCGGCGGCACCTGCTTCTTGATCCCGGATCATAGCTGCAGGGCCCAGAATCGGTGCAATCAACAAAATGGGAACGAGCAAACCGGTACCAACCCAAATGGGTAGAGCGACCAACCACGCAGGTAGCCGCTCCCCCCATGGCCTGCAAAACGCCATTGCAAGAAGGATGCCAATCGCAGCGAGAACGGCGGTTACTGCGTTTATAATGCGCCAGCTGGCGTCACCCATTTGCTCGGTTGGAAGGAAGAAACCAAAAGTCCATACAATTTTGATCAGCAGGTAAGGTGTTACTGCTATTGCCGCACTATAACCGCAGATTCTACGCAACCTCATCAATCTTAAGGCCTTCCTCTCTGCACTAATTGCCATCTTCTCATCTCCTCTACAAGTTCTAACTCACTTTGTTTCATAATTATATATTCACAACTATCCTAATGCCTTTAAACCTTCTTTGTACAACTTTCAAGTACTTATATTTCCAAGACTCATATTAGTGCCTTCCTTACATAAGATAGTTACTCTAGATTATCGAATAAAATGCCATAACTTAACTTCGATTTCCCTTTGAATAAACCTTTCCTTAATTCCATTAGATGTCCTTTTAGTGGAGTAACTTTATTGCCGCTCAACAGTTCCTTAATCCGCCTTTCAGTTCAGATTTTCTTTTCACTATAAAAACATCCCCTTAGATAAACAGATCCAAAGGGACAAAACATCGCGTCTTTTTTAAAAACACCGTGACTTTATTTAAAAGCGACATTAAAAATATTCTTCAAATCCTGGAAGCATAAGTTTGCCGCAAACAAAAAGAACCATAAGCTTGCCGAAGCGGCAAACTTATGGTTCATATCACATTAACAGCTATTTAAAATGGTTATATCAAATCAATACCTCCATGGATCGTTGTTATAAAGTGTTAAATAACATTTTAAATAAATAAGTTATATAACTGAAAAATATTTAGAAAACAAAAAACATTGATTATTGTTATTTTTCTGATACATTTTAAGTGTGAAGAGAAAGGAGGGAGTAACATGAACCGAAATGAATTTCTATCATTGGAGGAATTTTTATCTAAATCTATGATTGACACATTAAAACGTTGCGGAACACGTAGAACAAAACGTACAAGTTAAAACGGATTAGTAAATTTTAAATGAAGGGAGAGACACAAATGAGTAGAAATGATTTTTTATCACTAGAAGAATTTTTGTCTAAATCTGTGGTTGACACGTTAAAACGTTGCGGAACGCGTAGAACAAAGCGTACGAGTTAAAAATATTATTATTTGTATCATGTAGGGGACAATTGTTCTGTGTCCCCTTATAACGCATTATGATTAATGTTAATTATAATGCGAAGTTGCTAAGTTATTTATAGAAAACGCTTATTTGAACTATCCGTCACTTAGTCATGTTTGAAGTGGGGGATTCCTCCGAACACTAGCGTATCTACTAGTTGTTTTAGTAGGCTCTATCCGTAGTTCCTACGGTGCAAAAAAATATTTGTATATTGATTGGACTTACACGTCTCTGAATTGGCTTTCGCTCTATTTCGGTAAGCGTGTACGACGTTGAAGAGTTTACTTTGTAGACTTCCTACAACAATTTTATACTTTCAGTTTTAAGTGGGACATCCGTACAAAAAGTCATACAACAGAACTATATGTTTAGTTATGCAAAAAGTCAATCCGTCTCCTAGTTATGTATTGGTGCTATGCGCCTACACACATATTGAAGAAGGAGCTTTCTTGGCTAAGACTGATACAGTGATAGATTGGAGGACTGAAGATGTATCCATATGTACTACAAGAAGTTACAATACATTATTTTGGTGAAAAAGGGAATTTCTGTAAATAACAAGGATGGTAATCACTATTTTTTGAATAAAAATGAGTTATATTTATTAGAAAAATGCACCGGTTATAATTCAATTGATAGTATCGTTTATGAAACAGCTGAGGAAATAAAAATTTCAGATTTTTCTAGAGTTCAGGAAGCAATTGAGAAATTTATAGATTTTCAATCGCAAAGAAAATTAATGAATGTAAAGGATACAGTAAGTGATTTCCCTATACGGTTTACTGGAAAAAAAGGATATGAAATTCCAATGGAGATTTTATTAGAGATAACAAATCGTTGTAATCTTAAATGTATTCATTGCTATAAAGAGGCAGGTTATAATAAACAGGATGATATAGACATATCAAACATACTGCCTAAATTAGAATATTTTAAAGGTCACATACATTCACTACAAATTAGTGGTGGAGAACCAATGAGTCATCGTAATTTCTTTGATATTTTAGAATATTGCACGTCTTTTTTTCCGACTTCACTTACTACAACAGCTACTATGATAAATAAACATAATGCACATAGATTTACACAAGTGGATAACGTCCAAGTTTCTGTTTATGCAGCTACTCAAAAAGAACATGACCAAATTACATTAGTAACAGGATCTTTTAATAAAACTGTAAGAGGATTACAAGAGCTAATGAAGAAAGATAATAACGTAACAGTTTCTTCTATTATTACGATGGGAAATTATAGAAATATAGAAAGTATAATAAAATTAGCAATAGATATAGGTGTACAAGGGGTTAAGTTTGGAGAACTTAGCAGATACGGACGAGGAATAAATTTAGGAGAAGAGTGGGAACTGGACAAGCGTTTGGATGATTATATTACTAAATTGATTGCAGAATTAGGTGAAAAATATAAAGATAAAATAGTAATTGAAAATTATTATGATGACTTATTGGATTCAAAGTTTGATCAAAATCATAAGGGATTTTCCTGTGGAGCTGGTAATTTATCTTGGACAGTTAGTGAATTTGGAAACATTAAACCCTGTGTATTTCTTCCAGAAGATAAATTTAAAACAGGTAATATATTTACAGATGACATGGATATGTTATTTAAAAAAAATCATATTCGTAATCTTCATTCAAACATTGTAGAATGGGAAAAAAGTTTAAATCATCAAAATGTTAGTGCGAAACAAATATGTCCAGTTATGAAAAATTATGAGGAATTTTTCGATAGTAAATTATGGGAAGTAAATGGGGCGAAATAATGATAAGTGTAGATATAAAAAATGTAAGTAAAGTATTTAAAACAAAACATGAAAATATAAAAGCAGTAAATAATGTAACTTTTTCACTGCAGAAAGGAACAATCACCTCTTTATTAGGACCAAATGGTTCTGGTAAGACGACTCTAATTAAAATGATATGTGGGCTAATTATTCCGGATCAAGGGTATATTTTGAATAAAGGTATATCTGTTATTAAAAATATAAAAGAAGCTAGTGCTTCTGTAGGTTGTATTTTAGAAGGTGAACGTAATATTTATTATTATTTGTCTGTCTATGATAATTTATACTATTTTGGAACATTGAATTTCATACCGAAAAGAGAGTTAAAAAAAAGAATTGATGAGGTCCTTGCATTATTAGATTTAGAAGAAAAAAGATATGAACTTGCCTCTAATTTATCGCGAGGAATGCAGCAGAAGTTAGCATTAGGTATAACTTTAATAAAGGATTCAGATATTTTATTATTAGATGAACCAACTCTCGGATTAGATGTTAAATCTACCAACCATCTTTTAGATACACTGAAAAAATTAGCTGGTGCAGGAAAAACGATATTACTTACAACACATCAGTTAGATATATCACAACGTATAAGTGATGACATTATCTTATTTAATAAAGGAGAAATCTTTCAACATACTTCAAAAGATAATTTACTTAAAGAAGCAAATTCAGATTCTATATGGATTGAATTAACCCTTAATATTAGCGATATGCAAAAAGTTGATGATATTTTCTCTGGAGCCTCATATCGTCATATAGGTGAAAATAAATGGTCAATTCTTGTGGGGAACTTGCCTAGTATTTTAAAAAATTTAGATAAATATAACATTGAGATATTGGATTTAAAGAAAAACGAGAAAAATCTAGAGGATATCTTTTTAGAGTGGGTGAAATAAATGGGACAGTTTATATATATTTTTAGAGCAGAATTTTGCAAATTTAAAGGGGAGTTTAAAAGATATTACATAGATTCCTTTGGGGATATTATCGCATATGTTGTGTTATTCTGTGGGATTTTTTTCACAGTCTTTAAAGAGTATGAATGGTCCAACGAAGCTTTTTTTCAGCTGATTTTAGGATTGTTTGTGTGGTACATTGCTATTGGAGCTATAGCTAATTTTACCTTTATTTTGCAAGAAGAGATGGAACTAGGTACATTGGAACAAATATACTTAACCCGCTCGCCTATAATTAAAATTCTAATTGGTAGAGCATTGGGTTCATTTGCATTTGACTTACTAAGTGGGATTATACTATCACTTTGTACTGCTATAGCTATTTCTTTATTTACAAAAAAATACTTTTTTTCAATATTGACTCTTAATGTTTCATGGATATCCCTTGTTATCGTTATGATTTTAATAATGTTAGGTATCTATGGTTTTTCTTTTATATTGGCTGGTATTTCATTGGTCTATAAAAGAATCAGTGCTATCGTTGGCGTTTTAAATAACATTTTTTTATTCTTTACTGGAATTACTATTGCGTCGTCGTTTCCTCCCATTTTAGAAGGAATATCAAAAATTTTACCGATTACGTGGGGAATTATAAACTTAAAGGCTATTATATTGGAGAAGTACTCTTTACAGGAGGTCATAACTAACTCTTCATTTATGTTTTTATGTTTAAATTCTTTTCTTTATATAATAATTGGTATTTCTTCATTTAAATATTTAGAAGCATATTGTAGAAGGAAAGGAACGTTGGGGCATTACTAATGTATCAATGTTCTTTTTTATTGGCTTTTTCGCTAGTAATACACCTTCATGGTTCTCCTGCTTTGAACTACTCACCACTTAACGTCCTAACGCACTGTTTGAAGTGGGAGACTCCTAAGTACTTAAACCTAGCGGTTTTAGGCTATCCCCGTAATCCCTACGGTTAAGAGACGAATCGCTTCGTTTCTAGGATTCATTCCTGCGTTAATATCCCTATCGTGATGTGTGCCACAAGAAGGACAATCCCACTTATGACACCTACTGGTAAATACTATGTGTCCATCTTGACTGAATACGAAAAAGAAATCGTACAAAAAGAAGTAGAAACAGTTGTTGGATTAGACTTTGCGATGGATGGATTATACGTTAGTTCTGAGGATGAGAAAGCCAATTATCCTAAGTTCTATCGTGAAATGTTAGACCGATTAGCAAAGGCACAACGAGTATTATCAAGAAGAACCAAAGGTTCTATTCGTCGGAATAAACAATGTATCCGTGTAGCTAAGTTACATGAAAAAGTAGCGAACCAACGTAAGAACTTCCTTCATCATAAGTCTAAAGAGTTAGCTACTCATTTTGATGTTGTAGCTATTGAAGACCTAAACATGAAAGGAATGTCGCGAGTACTTCATTTTGGAAAAAGTGTTGCTGACAATGGTTGGGGTATGTTCACTTCTTTCTTAGCTTATAAACTACACGAACAAGGAAAACAACTTGTGAAAATAGACAGATGGTTTCCTTCCACAAAAACATGTGGCAGTTGTGGAAATGTAAAAAACATGTCATTGTCTGAGCGAGTCTATTCTTGTATATGCGGTGTAAATCTGGATAGAGATTATAATGCAGCTATCAATATCAAAAATGAAGCAATACGCCTATTAGCGTTAGCATAAATAGCAATAAAATAACCTTTGGAGCAAGGGAGTTAGCTCGGCTGTTTTAGGACGAATTCGTTAGCTATCAAAAGTAACGACTAACCGAGAAGCCGCCACTTCAAACAGTCCGTTAGGATGTTAAGTGGCGGGTAGTTCACGGAAGGTGCTTTCTGTCGGAAAATGATAAATTTCAATAGCATATGACTTATTGTTAACCAATTTATTCACTATCGTTGTTTTGAGTAAGTTATCAATTTCTTTTTCTATTTTCTGTCCAGACTCTTTGGCTACTGGATCAGAATTATTTTTCATTCTTATAATCAGTTTTACAAAACATAAAAGTCGGTATGACAGTGAAATTAGATAGTAATAATCATTCAGTATTCCTATTGTATTATTTACTTGTATTAGTTGTGAAATACGGAAGAAATGTATTTGATAATGATATGTCCGACTATGCAAAAGACATGTTTGTATGGTTATCTGAGAAGTACAATATAGCATTGGTAGAATGGAATCATGATGTTAATCAGGTACATATCTTCTTCAAAGCACGTCCTGTTTGATTTAATTTCTACGTAGCGAGCAATTCTTCTTTTCTTCATTAGTAGCGTATAAAGTGAAAATAACTTATTTTTATATCATATACAAGCATATCGCAACATATATTCTAAAAAATGGTTATAGGGAGGCTGGAAGGATGATTTCAGGATATTTAGTAAGATATATTCTAGTAACAGGGAAATCCTATATAAAAAAAGTTATTACTGTATATGCATCTTCAAGATATTATGCTATTCAAAAGATAAAAAAAGAATTAGAACGTCGCTTTTCTAATCCTACAAAGATTGAGGTCTACACAATTTGATTTGTTCATTTCTAATTTAAATTGAGACTCCCACGACTGAAGTCGCAAGCCCTAATCCTTACGGATTAACGGGTGGGATTCTTGAATGACTAAGCGTTCGCAGTCCATTTCTGTTTTGAACAGCCTTCAAGATAAGGGCATCTCATTGCCCCTCCTAAACCAGGCCATATAGGTGCTTAGGCTGATTGACTGTTACCATCAATCACAGTTGCGTAGCGAATATTCATCGCCCAAACGTCTACTTTTGTGCTTAGAAAAATCTTTCTTCTGTATCGTGGGCAAAACACAAAATGATAGTTAATGAATGATACGGTTGTTTTAGTTCTTCTATAATCGTTTATCATGGTTATATTGCATCAGTTTGTTTATATAACTGCAACAAAAAGGATAAAAAATAAAAGATGCCAACACTTTGGATACTTAAAGTACCACAAACCTTTCGGTTTTTAATGGTACTCCGTATCGCACCTCACTATCATCCCATGCCTAAAGGCGATGGGCTTTCTCGTTTGGAAATGGCTGTAACGTTAGTTGAATGGAATCCTGATGTCGATCATGTACATATTTTATTCAAGGTACATCCTAATACAAAAATGACGAAGTTTATTAATGCTTATAAGAGTGCAAGTCCTTGACTCATCAAGAGAGATTTTCCACAAGTGAAAAAGAAACTTTGGAAAGAGATGTTTTGGCCAAGAAGCTTTTGCTTACTAACTACTGGTGGTTCGTCAATAGACGTAGTAAAGAAATATATTGAAAATCAAGGGAAAAAGTGAGGTAAAACGACAAAGCAGAATAAAGCATATAAATTCCGTTTGTATCCAACAGAAGAACAAGCATATCTTATGCGCAAAACCTTCGGTTGTGTACGTTTCGTGTATAAAAGAATGTTAGCTGAACGGAAAGAAGCGTATGAAAAATACAAATATGATAAAGAACAACTAAAGAAGCAAAAGCTACCAACTCCTGCGAAATACAAAGCAGAATTTGAGTGGTTAAAAGAAATTGATTCATTAGCTTTGGTAAATGCGCAACAAGTATTATCAAGACGCAATAAAGGTTCTGAGCGTTGGAATAAATAACGTATTCGTTTAGCTAACCAACGTAAGAATTTCCTTCATCATGAGTCTAAAGAGTTGGCTACTAATTTTGATGTTGTAGCTATCGAGGATCTAAGCATGAAAGGAATGACGAAATTACTTTATTTTGGAAAAAGCATTGCTGACAATAGTTGGGATATGTTCACATCTTTTTTAGCTTATAAACTACGCGAACAAGGCAAGTAACTTGTGAAAATAGACAAATGGTTTCTTTTCACAAAAACATGTAGCAGTTGTGGGAGCGTGAAAGATATGCCATTGTCTGAAAGAGTATATTCTTGTATCTGTGGTGTCAATCTCGATAGAGATTATAACGCAGCCGTCGATATTAAAAATGAAGCAATGCGCCTATTAGTGTTAGCATTCAGAGCATTGAACTACCCCCACTTTCACTTCGTGTAGAAGAGGGGGATTTCTAAGTAAAGAGTTCTATCGAACTCTAATTTATTAGGCTATCTCCACAGTCCCTGCGGTTAGAAGCCTTATCGCTTCATTCTTTAGATTGATACTTGCGTTAATATCCCTATCATGATGTGTACGACAAGAAGGGCAGTCCCATTCACGTAGGTTTAGATTTTTAACGTCTTTGTTTTGATATCCACAACAAGAACATAATTGGCTGGAAGCAAATGTTTTCGATACGACAATGACTTGTTTGCCGTACCATTTTGCTTTATATTCCAACATAGTTCGAAACTGTGACCATGATACCTCACTAATTGCTTTTGCTAACTTATGATTCTTTAGCATATTCGATACTTGTAAATCCTCTATACCAATAACATCGTGGTTTTTGATGATTTCAGTTGAGACTTTGTCCAAGTAATCTTTTCTAGCATTCGTCATGTATTCATGAATTCTAGCTACTTTTACTCGTTGTTTATTCCAGCGAGAAGATCCTTTCGTTCTTCTAGAAAGAACACGCTGTACTTTCGCCAACTTCTCTTCTAATGATCGAAAAAACTTCGGATTTTTATAGATTGTTCTATCTGACAAAATGGCGAAATCTTTTAGTCCCACATCCATTCCAATATAAGATCGTGTTTTTGGAAGTTCTTGCACTTCTGTTTCAACTAACAATGACACAAAGTATCTACCAGAATGGTTCCGTCTAACTGTAGCATTTAAAATACGTCCCTTTACTTCACGACTTTTGGCAAATCGAACAAGACCTAGTTTTGGCAATTTCATTTTGTTTCCTACAACGGCAATGTTTTCATTTGTTTGTTTTGTGGTATAAGATTGTACGTTGTTCTTCTTAGATTTGAAACGCGGGGCACTGTTTTGTTTTTTGAAAAAGCGTGTATAAGCATCCGCAAGGTTGCGAACAGAAGACTGAATCGCAATACTATCCACTTCTTTTAGCCAAACAAACTCTTTCTTCATGGCAGGAAGTTTGGCAGAGCATGTACCATATGTCAAACCTTTCCTTGTCTCTTTGTATGCGTTATCCCATAGAGATAGGAAATGATTGAATACAAAACGAGAACAGCCAATCGTTTTATTGATTAGGGTTGCTTGTGCTCTATTTGGATAGATACGAAATTTATATGCTTTATTGATTATCATTCGTTTCACCTCCATTTCGATATACATCCATTATACAACAAACATACATTCGATAGGTAGTGAATGAAGTAACACTTTATGTATGTCGAACAATTAAGATGGCATCCTGCCATCCCTTGTCCGAAGCCAATTCATCTCCCACCTACTCACTTCGCGTTCCTTGAGGAAGGAGTCTTCTTGGCTAAAATGATAAAATAAGGGAGTTAGCCCGGCTGTCTTAGGACTGAGTCGTTAGCTATCGTAACGACTAACCGAGAAGCCCCCACTTCAGACAGACAGTCCGTTAGGACGTTAAGTGGCGGGTAGTTCACTGGGGATTATGAGGATGAATAGTAACTTAAACAATGATTATGAAATATTTCATAATCTAATGACAAATAACGGATATCAATATATATTGTTTTTAAGTTAATAATTTAAGATAGAGATTTGGAGATTCATATTATTAGTCCTGTACATATTGTATTGGATTATATTTGTGAATCTCTTTTTATATCTACTTAAACTATTTTATTATATATAAATATAAAGGAGGAATTTTAATGGTAAGGTTATTTGGAATGTCTTTGATGCTATTCTCTATATTTTCAGGCATGCTAATGCCATTTCCAGTACATGCAAAAGAAAAGAGTGCAAATGATAATCCAATTATTTTTGTGCATGGTTTTACAGGTTGGGGCAGAGATGAATTACTTGGTATAAAGTATTGGGGCGGTGTTCACGATATTCAAGAGAATTTAAAGGAAGATGGGTATAATGTCTATACAGCAGCTGTTGGACCATTATCTAGTAACTGGGATCGTGCATGTGAGTTATATGCACAAATCAATGGGGGAACGGTTGATTATGGAAAAGTTCATGCTTTAGAGCATGGGCATAATCAATATGGTAGAACTTATACAGGGTTTGTATCAAATTGGAGTGAAACAAATAAGATTCATTTGATAGGACATAGCATGGGAGGGCAAACGATACGTACACTGGTTCAATTATTGAAAGAAGGTTGTCAGGAAGAAAAAAACTATAAAAAACAAAATGCTGATGTACAAATTTCACCGTTATTTCAGGGAGGAAAGTCTTATGTTCATAGTGTAACAACATTGGCAACGCCACATAATGGAACAACACTTGCAGATGGCAGCTTACTTATACCATCTATTAGACAATTACTTGTTGCGACCGCTGGTATGGGGGAAAATAATAATTTGGCTTTGTATGATTTTAAACTAGATCAGTGGGGAATTAAAAAGAAAGATAAGGAATCATTTCTTCAATACTCAAACCGTGTGTTAAACAGTTCAATATGGAGTGGGACAAAAGATATAAGTCGATGGGACTTAAGTACAGATGGTGCAAAAGAATTGAATGAATGGGTAAAAGCACAACCGGATGTATATTATTTTTCCTATAGTGGGCATGCGACAAAAGAGAAGCCTATTACTGGTCTGCACCTTCCACACGTAACAATGAATAAGGCACTAATGGGAAATACTATTTTCCTGGGTTCATATGTGAGGTGTGATGAGAATCGTCCGATTATTGATTCATCATGGTGGCAAAATGATGGAGTGGTAAATACAAAATCGATGATTGGTCCATCAACGGACGATATCATAGCTTATATGGATACACCACAGCTTGGAAAGTGGAATCATATAGAAATGAAGGATAATTGGGATCATCTTGATATGGTAGGGCTAAGTGTTTCAGATTCATTGGGATTTTCTGATATCAATGCTTTTTATGGTTCAATTGCTGAAATGCTATCAAATCTACCAGATTAAATATATGATTTCAGTAACTTAAATAATCATGACATCATAACTAATTGAACTACCCCACTTAACGACCTTGCGGCCTGTTTGAAGTGGGAGATTCCTGCGACCGCCGATGTAACCAGCAGTTATCTTAGCGGGCTCTGCCCATAGTTCCTACGGTGAGAACTGAAGTATCTTGTACGTTGACTCAGCACGCTTCCTACTTTAGCTTGGTTTTCGCAACTTCGGCAAGCGTGGGACGATAGAACGTTGAAGATTTTACGATTGCAACGATTTTTCTGCAACCAACCTCATATCTTCAGTTTTCAAGGAATAATCTGTACAAGTATATAGTAGCAAACATTTTGGCTTACGCCAGCCGACATTCATCTCCCACCTATTTGCTGGTGCTATCACACCTTCATTCAAATTGAGGAGGGAGTTTTCTGTCGAAAAAAAATAAAAGGTTGTTTTCCTAATGCAAAGAAGGAGACAACCTTTTATTTAATTATTACGTACTCATAGTTCATCAATACCAATTATATTGTGTTCTTCCGAGATTTTCATGGATTAATTCTTAATATTCATGGATGTTATTGAATATCTTTCCTTGATTTAATATTAATGACAATTCTGTGAATTTTTTTGAAAATTACCTCTTACTTTATTTTATCTAAGTACAAAAACCTAATATATGTATATATATTGAACGATTTTT
The DNA here is from genome assembly GCF_024712505.1 of Bacillus sp. IBL03825. NCBI lineage: Bacteria > Bacillati > Bacillota > Bacilli > Caryophanales > Bacillaceae > Bacillus > Bacillus sp. IBL03825. The sequence goes on from NZ_JAMXKE010000003.1 coordinate 207,420, forward strand.
TAAGAATTATTCACAATAAATTGTAGAGGAAACATGTTTTATGTATGTTATTTGAATATATTTTTTTGCCGTTTGTTAAATTTGCTAAAAAATAATATGATTCATTTGAAATGAGACGTTTAAAAAATAAGGAGGAACAAATTAATGAATACTATTACATTTTACAAATGTTTAACCTCTACAGCATTATTAGGTTTACTTATCGCACCAAATGCTTCATATGCACAAACAGATGAAATGAATAAATCTCAATCTCCTCAACAAGAAGTAACAATAGATGCTCGACAGGGGCTTATGGGCTATTACTATAATGACAATAATTTTAAGGAACCGGTATTAATTGCACCAGAAGTAAATGGAGATTTAAAGATTGAAAAAAGTGAAATCAAAGACCTGGTGCAGGAGGATAAACAAAATATTCAATCTGTTAGATGGATTGGGTATATTAAACCTTCAAAAACAGCTGAATATTTACTATCTACTTCATCTGATGAACGAGTCATAATGCAATTAGACGATCAAATTGTCATTAATCAAACAAAAATGACAAAGAAAGTGAAATTAGAAAAAGATAAACTATATCAAGTTAAAATTGAATACCGACCAGAAACGAAAATGTCATCAAATAATCTAGTTGAATTACAATTATATTGGAATAATTCTCCTGAAACAACGGAGTTAATACCCACTGAAAATTTAATGTTACCAGATTTTTCTCCGGAAGAGATTAATAATTCATTTATTCCAAAACAAAATCTATTTGAATCTAATACAAATAACAAAGTTCAAAAAAGAAGTTTAAAAGCAAGTGAAGATGATGAATATACCGATACAGATGATGATTCAATTTATGATAGTTGGGAAGAGAATGGTTACACTGTACAGCAAAAAATGGCTGTTAAATGGGATGAATCTATGAAAGATAAAGGGTACAAAAAGTATGTATCTAATCCATATGAGTCTCATACCGTTGGTGATCCATATACGGATTTTGAAAAAGCTTCAGGTGATATGGATCGAGGTGTCAAAGCAGAGGCAAGGAATCCATTAGTAGCAGCTTATCCAGTTGTCGGTGTAGGAATGGAGAAAATGATTATTTCAGAATTCAATGAGGTAACAAAGGAAAAGGGAGAATCCGTGTCTACTGAAACGTCTAATAGCAATACAGAGGAAAATACGAGTGGAATAGAAGCGTCAGTAGGGTTCGATGGATTGTCAATTAACGGCCAGGTTACAACAAGTTTTTCTCATACCTCCTCAAACACAACAACTGTAGAAAACAGCTCTGAAAAAGATTGGTCAGAAGCAATTGGTATGAATAAAGGAGAATCTGCAGCATTAAATGCTAATGTTCGTTATTACAATACAGGAACAGCTCCTATCTATGATGCACAACCGACAACAAATTTAATTTTAGGCACAGATACACTTCATACAATTAGAGTAAGGCAAAACCAAATTGCTAATACCCTAGCGCCTGGAAAGAGTTACCCTGAAAAAGGACTAGGTCCAATTGCTCTAGATCAATTAGATGATGAAGGTACCAATATTTTTATGAACTATGATCAATTAAGAAAAATACAAAATGGTGAAAAACTTAAATTAGAAACAATGCAAACGAGTGGATTGTATGGTATCAAGGATGTGGATGGTTCAATTAAAAAAGATTCTTCCCAGGAATGGGCACCAGTAATAACTCAAATAGAAAATTCTTCTGCAAATTTAATTCTTAATATAGGAAATGAAACGCTTGAGAGGAGAGTAGCGGCCAAAGATTATACTGATCCCGAAGACAAAAAGCCAGAGGTAACAATTGGTGAAGCGATAAAAATAGCCTTTGGATGCACTGAAGAAGATGGGCAGATTTATTATAATGATATGCTTCTTAACGAAAGTGCGGTAGGGTTTATCTATGATGAAAAAACTGCTCAAGAAATAGCAAGTCAATTAGAACAGATGGATAATAAAAAAATTTATGATGTGAAATTAAAACGTGGAATGAATATTATGATTCAAAAGCCTGTTTTATATTCTTCGGGTGATAACCACGATGAAACAGGCTGGTTGGGTGCTACGTTAGAATGGGTACCAGGTGGTACAACAGGAAGAGCAATGAAATTACAACCAAATCAAGAAGTTTCTACAAGTGCTACAAAATTGAAGCCTAATACAACTTATACTTTAAGTACCTATGCAAAAGTAGATTCCAGTAACAAGAATGATAAACAAAAAGTGTATTTGGAAGCATATGGTCAAGGTGATGATGGACATAAGAGAGAAAAGACGCCTAAAAAAGAAGTCGAAATTGATGGAACAAAATATCAACGCATAGAATTAACATTTAAAACATCACAATATCCAATGCATTTTCAAGGGTTATTTATTGGTAACACAGGGAAGCAACCCATTTTATTTGATGATTTTACATTAGTAGAATGGAAAACAGAACCTATTAGTGAAAAACAAGTAAGGGAAGATCATCCGGTTAAAGAGTGGATGGAAGACAAAAAGATGGGCTATGTAAATGGAATACAATTTTCTAGAGTGCCAACCTATCAAAAGTATCAATATAAATGGGTAGTTAGCGGGGGGAATTTTGAGAAAGATTATGGTCCATATGATATACGTAATTTAGAAAGTGATAAATCGTTAAAAATAAACTTTCCAGACTATAATAATGGATTTGGAATCCCGGTTACAAGTGTGATCAAGATGTATGCTGTTGATCCTATAAGTCATAAAGAGTATCTTGTTGCTAAATGGAATTAGAAGTTTCCTAATAGTGTATTTCTACGGAATGTATGTTGTTTGAGCTCCTCTCACTTATAAAAGAGGAAAGTTTCTGTCAACACCAGACAATTGTTCAGTTATTTTAGCATGATTATCCCATAGTTCTTGTATCTACAGATTTCAAAAGAGTACTTTGTAAAAATATATTCTGCTTTAGAAATGTATGTTGCGCTACTAAAAAAGCCAATGTATCTCCTACTTATTTGTAGATACCATTTATCTTTACACACATTGAGGAGGAAGTTTTCTAGGATGAAATCGATCATGTAGAAAAGAAAAAGGATATGCCCTATATGCTAAAATGAATCAATTTTTATAGTATCTGTTTCGTGTGAAAATTTAATACTACTATAATTCTAACATATAGTTCTCCTAACACTTGAACTATCAAAATAAAATGATTAGTCACTATATTAATTATTGTCAGTTAATTTTTACGTTTATTATCTATTAATTTATTAAATTAAGGGGGAAGTAGAATGGATAAACAAATACTAAAAAAAACTTTTGCATGCATAGCAACTGTAACATTATTAGGACAATTCGGGGTAACTTTCGATACCGTATATGCAGCTGAAAATAACATAAACTCAGTAAACTTAAGAGCAGACAAAGCTGTTGATTTTGATAAAGATAAAGAGAAGGCAATGGAATGGGCTGAAAACCACTCGAAAACTTGGAAAAAGACACTTAATAATGAACAGAAAAAGCTTCTAAACGATACAGGGCGTTTGGAGGAAATGAATAAACAACTAGAAATATTTGATCAGGGAGAGATTTCTAAACAAGTAGAAAAAGATATAGTAACAATGGACAAGGCTCTGGATAATAAGAATGCTCAATTAAGTAAACCTCTGTATGTGTATAAATATTTAAAGTGTGAGGATGTAGGATATAAAGAAGGTTTTTTCCATCAAAAGGATCAAAAAAATAAAGTAGACCGAGAGAAATATCAAAAGCTAGTGAATGAATTTAAGTATGGATCTATTAATACTTTTATGAATGCCGATTTAATACAAGGTTCTACAAATCAATCAACACCTATATTACTTTCCTTAAAGCTCCCAAAAGGAACAAAGGTGGGACACTTAAATGAAGAGCACATTATTATGGAAAGAAATTTAGGAATTGAAATTAAAAAAACAAGTATTATTGTTGAAAAAGGAAGAGAAGTCATTAAACTAGAAGGGGAAGTGGTACCAAAGGAAAAAATTCAAGAAAAAGTTAAGACGGTAGAAAGTAATATAAATCAAAAATTTAAAGAAATAACTGGTTTAAATCAAGATTTATTAAAATTAAAAATAGATAATCTATATACATCAGCTAGTTTAGAAAGAGCACAAACGATTTTAAAACAATTAATCAGCAATGTACCTAATAATTTATTGATAAATATAATGAAAAATATGAATACCACATTATTCACACTAACTGATAAACGTCTCGATTCCAAAAATGAAGATATATTAGGATACTACCACACAAAGGAAAAAACTTTAAAGATACAAGTCAATCACTTGGGACATAAAGAAGCTGAAGGTAATGATACGAATACTCTTCTGCATGAGTTTGGCCATGCTGTAGATGATTTGTTAATCAAAGGAGAGCGACCGTCGATATCTAGTGAGTTTATTAATATATATGAAAAAGAAAAAAATAATATTACAATTGAACCATATATCAAAACTAATTCAGTTGAATTTTTTGCAGGTGTTTTTAATTATTTACATTCTCCTAATCTATCAGATAGAGAACAAATCCAAAAAGAAGCACCTGAGGCTTGTAAGTTTATACAAAATTTAATAAAGGGATAGAAGGGTTCTGTTGCAAAGTTTTTTTAACAGATAGAAAGTTAGGGTAAGTACAGTTAAATCTTATGCGATTGTAAGTAATTGCTGTAATTAATTGTACGTTGAAAAAACGAAGTTTGGCTGCAAACTTCGTTTTTGTTTATATATAGCATGAATCGTTTTGATTCCTTTCAAGGTACGCGAAGCATGGCGAAGACTTTGAAATCCTGCCGATTTAGAAAAGCGGCGTTTTACATGCCTATGGTCCTGTTCTATGAGATTATTCAAATGCTTGATTGTACAATGAGTTGTATGTTTATAAAAGCCTTGTTCCTTTAATTTTTTGAATGCACAAAGTAATGCTGGTGCTTTATCTGTTGTGAGAACCGTTGGTTCTCCAAATATTTTCACTAACCTTTTCATAAAGGCATATACCGCCTGATAATCTCACTTTTTACGAAGTTGAATATCCAATGTGTACCTTTCTTTATCAATTGCGCGATACAGGTAACGCCATTCTATTTTGACTTTTATATAGGTCTCATCTATTTTCCAAGATAAGTGTACTCTTTTATTTTTTTTCTTCCAAATTTGATAGATCAGGTGGCCATCTTCATGAACCTAGCGCATAATCGTTGTTGGATGGACTGAAACACCACGTTCTTTCAAAATTTCAAAGACATCACGATAGCTTAAAGAAAAACGGCTACCAAAATAATATCCTGTTTAAATTGCTTTCCTTTAAAATATTCCAATTATGATAATAGGCATTTTTTACAAGCAAACTTAAGATTATTTTATAGAATAGTAAAGTAGTATAAATTCATGAATAAATAAAGGTGAAATATAATTTTATTTTGGAGGTGTAATAAAATCACTTTGATTAAACCAGTAGCATTTTTAGTCGAAGCATTCTCTATACTATTCCTTTATTTTTCATGAGAAAATATTTTCTATAAGGAGAGATTTTATATATGGATTGCAATGATCCTTGTAATCAGCGGTTTAATCCGTTCTCACCATCACCTAGTTCGAATGGTTGTGGCAGTTGTTGTCAAACAATTCCTATTTCCCAACAACAACTTTCCCAATTGATTACAGTACTCACAAGTTTAAAGACTCTAATACCTGCTTATGTATCTGATCCGTCAGATGAAAATCGATTAGCATTACTCAATGTATTTACTCAATTATTAGACTTATTCAACTCCTTAATCCCTTCTCCTGAAGGGAACTACGTCAAACAATTCATTCAAAGTATTATCACTGTCTTACAATCGCCTACCTCAAATACAGCGCAATTACTGTCATTATTACCTCCATTTTACAACGCATTAGGTTCTTATTTATTCTGTTTAAAAATGGATCCTAGCACTTTACAACTTCTTTTAAATTTATTAATCCAATTAATTATCGAAACTCCTGGTTCAACAGGAGCTACAGGAGCTACAGGACCTATAGGACCTACTGGGGCTACGGGGGTTGGTTTATCTGGAGTTGTACCATTTAATCCAGCGGATGCACCAGGGTATCCAGCAGGTCAAGTAGTTACAATTGATGGAAGCACTTATATTGCAAATGTTCCGAGTCCAGATGGTACTCCTGGATCATCACCTGATTATACTTTGATAGCAGGTGCCGGACCTACAGGACCTACTGGGGCTACGGGGGTTGGTTTATCTGGAGTTGTACCATTTAATCCAGCGGATGCACCAGGGTATCCAGCAGGTCAAGTGGTTACAATTGATGGAAGCACTTATATTGCAAATGTTCCGAGTCCAGATGGTACTCCTGGATCATCACCTGATTATACTTTGATAGCAGGTGCCGGACCTACAGGACCTACTGGGGCTACGGGGGTTGGTTTATCTGGAGTTGTACCATTTAATCCAGCGGATGCACCAGGGTATCCAGCAGGTCAAGTGGTTACAATTGATGGAAGCACTTATATTGCAAATGTTCCGAGTCCAGATGGTACTCCTGGATCATCACCTGATTATACTTTGATAGCAGGTGCCGGACCTACAGGACCTACTGGGGCTACGGGGGTTGGTTTATCTGGAGTTGTACCATTTAATCCAGCGGATGCACCAGGGTATCCAGCAGGTCAAGTAGTTACAATTGATGGAAGCACTTATATTGCAAATGTTCCGAGTCCAGATGGTACTCCTGGATCATCACCTGATTATACTTTGATAGCAGGTGCCGGACCTACAGGACCTACTGGGGCTACGGGGGTTGGTTTATCTGGAGTTGTACCATTTAATCCAGCGGATGCACCAGGGTATCCAGCAGGTCAAGTGGTTACAATTGATGGAAGCACTTATATTGCAAATGTTCCGAGTCCAGATGGTACTCCTGGATCATCACCTGATTATACTTTGATAGCAGGTGCCGGACCTACAGGACCTACTGGGGCTACGGGGGTTGGTTTATCTGGAGTTGTACCATTTAATCCAGCGGATGCACCAGGGTATCCAGCAGGTCAAGTGGTTACAATTGATGGAAGCACTTATATTGCAAATGTTCCGAGTCCAGATGGTACTCCTGGATCATCACCTGATTATACTTTGATAGCAGGTGCCGGACCTACAGGACCTACTGGAGCTACAGGAGCTACGGGATTAGACGGTACGCCTGGACCTACAGGAGCTACGGGATTAGACGGTACGCCTGGACCTACAGGACCTACTGGGGCTACGGGGGTTGGTTTATCTGGAGTTGTACCATTTAATCCAGCGGATGCACCAGGGTATCCAGCAGGTCAAGTGGTTACAATTGATGGAAGCACTTATATTGCAAATGTTCCGAGTCCAGATGGTACTCCTGGATCATCACCTGATTATACTTTGATAGCAGGTGCCGGACCTACAGGACCTACTGGAGCTACAGGAGCTACGGGATTAGACGGTACGCCTGGAGCTACAGGAGCTACGGGATTAGACGGTACGCCTGGAGCTACAGGAGCTACGGGATTAGACGGTACGCCTGGAGCTACAGGAGCTACGGGATTAGACGGTACGCCTGGAGCTACAGGAGCTACGGGATTAGACGGTACGCCTGGAGCTACAGGAGCTACGGGATTAGACGGTACGCCTGGAGCTACAGGAGCTACGGGATTAGACGGTACGCCTGGAGCTACAGGAGCTACGGGATTAGACGGTACGCCTGGACCTACAGGAGCTACGGGACCTAGTTTCTTTCAAGATAACGCATATATATATTTAACAACAAATGCAACACCTGGCGCAAATGTTCGTATTCCTTATCAAGGATCTAATGTTAATAGTCCAAATGGCCTTATTCAATATACAAATGGGTCAGGAAATATTGTTTTAGCTGCGGGACATACATATTTTATTACAGTTTCAAGCTCATTTAATGGGGGAATTGCCGGACTAAGATTACTAGCCAATGGAACCGTATTACCGGGTTCTATTAGTGGATCAGGCGAGGTTGCATTTGGAAGCTTAAGTACCCAGGGAATTGTTAAAACTACGGCTGTTACGACAATTACCGTAGCTTTTGGACAGTCGGGGATAACTGCACTTGGTGGACAATGCGAAGTATGTGTAATAACGCTAGCATAATTGATATCGTAGGTGCCTTTTAATAATTTATGTTAATTTATTATTAAATAGAAATTGATTGATTGAATTTTCAGTATAATCATTTTGTGAAAGGAACTTAAAAAGTTAAACATGTATTCTAAAAAATGGATTCAATATTTACTAGGCACTCAGTTAGGGGAATATTATGAATAGGCTTTCTCAAATTTGGTAGGAGAAAATTAATCCAAGGAATAATGCTTTTTTTATAGGGTAGTACAGCTCTATATATTTAAATATTTTTTTCGAGCTTGTTCAGGTGTTTAAAACTTAGCACCTTGATTGAGCTCTCTTTTTATGGTTTTGCAAAAGCCTCCCATACATGCATTGTCATAGGGGGTTCTTTTTTACTGACCCTCGAAACAGAATCATACTTTTTTAGAGTGGCCTGAAAATTACTGCATGTATATTAAGAGCCTTGGTCTGTATGGATAATTAATCCTGTTTTCGGATGTTCTTTCTTATATGCTTGTAAAAAAGCATTTATCATGAGAAAATCTTGAAACATATACTCATAGACCATACAATCATTTTTTTCGAGCACATATCCCAAAATACCACATGGTATAAAGTTCATTTTTGAGCTGGAGTATAGGTAACATCACCTATCTCTATTTTATCATTTTAGCCAAGAAGACTCCTTCCTCAAGGAACGCGAAGTGAGTAGGTGGGAGATGAATTGGCTTCGGACAAGGGATGGCAGGATGCCATCTTAATTGTTCGACATACATAAAGTGTTACTTCATTCACTACCTATCGAATGTATGTTTGTTGTATAATGGATGTATATCGAAATGGAGGTGAAGCGAATGATAATCAATAAAGCATATAAATTTCGTATCTATCCAAATAGAGCACAGGCAACCCTAATCAATAAAACGATTGGCTGTTCTCGTTTTGTATTCAATCATTTCCTATCTCTATGGGATAACGCATACAAAGAGACAGGGAAAGGTTTGACATATGGTACATGCTCTGCCAAACTTCCTGCCATGAAGAAAGAGTTTGTTTGGCTAAAAGAAGTGGATAGTATTGCGATTCAGTCTTCTGTTCGCAACCTTGCGGATGCTTATACACGCTTTTTCAAAAAACAAAACAGTGCCCCGCGTTTCAAATCTAAGAAGAACAACGTACAATCTTATACCACAAAACAAACAAATGAAAACATTGCCGTTGTAGGAAACAAAATGAAATTGCCAAAACTAGGTCTTGTTCGATTTGCCAAAAGTCGTGAAGTAAAGGGACGTATTTTAAATGCTACAGTTAGACGGAACCATTCTGGTAGATACTTTGTGTCATTGTTAGTTGAAACAGAAGTGCAAGAACTTCCAAAAACACGATCTTATATTGGAATGGATGTGGGACTAAAAGATTTCGCCATTTTGTCAGATGGAACAATCTATAAAAATCCGAAGTTTTTTCGATCATTAGAAGAGAAGTTGGCGAAAGTACAGCGTGTTCTTTCTAGAAGAACGAAAGGATCTTCTCGCTGGAATAAACAACGAGTAAAAGTAGCTAGAATTCATGAATACATGACGAATGCTAGAAAAGATTACTTGGACAAAGTCTCAACTGAAATCATCAAAAACCACGATGTTATTGGTATAGAGAATTTACAAGTATCGAATATGCTAAAGAATCATAAGTTAGCAAAAGCAATTAGTGAGGTATCATGGTCACAGTTTCGAACTATGTTGGAATATAAAGCAAAATGGTACGGCAAACAAGTCATTGTCGTATCGAAAACATTTGCTTCCAGCCAATTATGTTCTTGTTGTGGATATCAAAACAAAGACGTTAAAAATCTAAACCTACGTGAATGGGACTGCCCTTCTTGTCGTACACATCATGATAGGGATATTAACGCAAGTATCAATCTAAAGAATGAAGCGATAAGGCTTCTAACCGCAGGGACTGTGGAGATAGCCTAATAAATTAGAGTTCGATAGAACTCTTTACTTAGGAATCCCCCTCTTCTACACGAAGTGAAAGTGGGGGTAGTTCAATGGATGGAAGATTTTCTTTGGGAACAGCAATGACTTACATGGAGCGCCTTCCTAAATTTGTAAATTTTGTATGTGAACTAGAATCTGAATGGCATGATTTAAGGAAGTTATCCAGAGAACATGTATTGAAATACATAGAGCAAATCTATTACCATGCGAAGACAAAATTGAAACGAAGAGATTCACATCCTGAACATTATGTAAGGATAATCTAGGTTATTATTTGGAATTTTTTAGAGGATCTTCAACCCTATGAATATAGCATCGCCCCTATAAAGAGTGCAAGAACGCTCATTTTTTCAGAGGAAATTTCAAAACTTCGGAAAAGAACTATGATCATGTTGATTACATTCCAGATTATGTGTTGGAGCAACTGTTTCAGAAAATTAATTATCTCCATCCTGAAGTTCAACTATTTATATGGATTGCATTTAAGACAGGTCTCCATATCTCCGATACACTCACATTGACACAAGATTGCTTAGTAAAGCTAAATGGCAAATATCAGATAGTGACGGATATAAAGAAAACCTATGTAAAAGGTCATTCTATACCTATTGATGATGAATTGGCTTTAAATGTCCTTGTAGCTCTTATTGATAAGTCTAAAAAGAATAGTAATGAGAAGAATAACCCCAATCGGTATATTTTTGTACATTATAGCGGGCCTCGAAGAGGACTCCCGTACAGCCAAAACTGGGTTCGCGAGCAACAATCACAAGTTCCTACTCCTAAGCAAATTAAGCGAGAGATCGACGAGAACAATAAAGATGCCATCATTGAAGCGAAGAATCAAAGAAGTAGAAACGGAAAATAAGCAGCTTCGAGAGCAATTGAAAGTAGCATATGCGGATGTATATAAACAAATTTAGAGTATGAGGAGAACGATGTCTCTCGTTCTTATTTCAACATAATGGTAGAATTTGGATAAAAAATGAGGACAAGGTTTTACTCCTCGATAGACAGCATGACGATTTCAAAGGATTCATTCCTCCTGGAGGAAAAGTAGAATTTCCGGAAAGTATTGTTGATAGTGCCATTAGAGAAGTTAAAGAGGAAACTGGTCTTAAAGTTAGCAACCTTGTTTATAAAGGTCTTTATGAAATGATACGATAATATATGAGGATTGATCATGGAAGTGCAAATATCTAATAAAAACAACATTGGCACTAGTGGATTTTAAAAATTAAAACGAGCACCGTATACAAGTGCTCGTTCATGAAGTGTCTAACCATTTATTTTTGTCAATGTGTGTGAGTCATGAACAAGACAATGGTTCGACAAGTAAGGATTCAAATTATTATATGAATTTATTGTGAAATGGTGACACTCAAATATAAAAAATAGATGCTGCTGTTAACAAAAAACGTATAGATAATATGTGGAGGTTTTTGAGTTTATCCCAAAAAATTAAAAGAGCACCTTCGAACAGTGCTCTTTCTATGAATGAACAGATAAATGTAGAGTAGAAGACCAGGCGAAGTATATAAAACGGTGATGAACTAACAAAAGCTAGCTGCTCCGAGCATAGAAACGGGTTGCTTGCATTATTAATTGAATATTTAGTTTTTGTTATAAGGGGAAGAGGGAAATGTTGATTAATCTAGATACGAATTATTTCATAAGTTTTTAGATTCCGATTAAACACTTAGGATTTCGAACTCAAGAATTAGTAGAAGGTAAGTATGTAGGTGAATATAATGGAGTGTATTTAATGACTCATTTTAATAAAGAATTGTGTATTTACGTCGTATCTGAATTAAATTTAGAGGTTGCGATTTGCAAAGCAAAGAGAAGAATTAATATAAATAAAGAGCGTGTTAATTTATGGATAAAAGCGACTAACGCACAGTGCGGAGCATTGAATGATGAAATAATTCGTTTGTAGGGAAATGGACATTACAGGCTTTCAATGAGAAGGTTGAACAACATGAAGAAAAAGAGATTTAAAAAAGCAATTACTCGTCGTATAAAAATGATACAAAATGCTGGAAAAGAACGAGTTGATAAATCATGGTGAAATATTTTTTTACAGGCTGGGTTTCCTTTTTATTTTGAAAAGGGGGAGGGAGAAAATGAAAGTACTACAAAATCAATTATGTGAATGGGAAAAATAAACCAAGCAAAAAAAGAAACATAAGAAAAAGCGAAAAGAGAAGCTAAAGAATTGTTAAATTGTGGGTTTAACAGGGATTTGTGGACTGTGTTATGAGTGTTAAGACAAAAAGAGAAAATTTTATATGAATAAACAATTATCATTTAAAATGCCTGTTGTTATGAAAAGGGAACAAAAAAGCTGTAAAAGAAGTTTTTAAATTGTAAAGATGTTATTTAGTTATTATATTCTATTGTTCCTTCATCTGTTATCAATGAATTTAATAGCTTTACAAAATATAGCGATTGAAAGAGTGGGATTTGAACGGACTAGAGAAAAGTTTATGAGATGAATCCGTCGTGCTGTGAATAGATTGCCTGAGACATAAAAGAAAATCTTAATTGTGTTTTATATGGACAATTAAATGTAATATGAACCTGACATAAGAGAAAAAGTTGGGTTTGGGAACAGAAAGTATTATCAGCTAAAGGGTAAATCTATATAGCGACTTGCATTTAGTTTCAAAAAGTAAATATTCAAACAAGATACGGAAAGTGAAGGGCGGCAAAACGTATGAATATAGTGCAAGAGATTCGAGATAAAGAAACCATCCGGGAGATAATTAAGCAACAGAATAAGCGGAATTATATTCTGTTCCTCTTGGGAATCAATACAGGGTTGCGTATTTCAGATATTCTACGTTCGCGAGTACGTGATGTGGAAGGCAGGAGTATATTCATACGTGAAAAGAAAACTAAGAAAGTGAAAGAATTGAAAATGCCCTATGAACTATAGATAGCGCTGAGAGAATATACAAAAGGAAAGTCAAAGAATGAAATTCTTATGAAAAGTAGTATGGGAAAGAATAAGCCGATTACAAGATCAATGGCACATGTCATATTAAATCAAGCGGCTCAAAAATTTGGAGTAGAAAGAATTGGAACACACTCACTCAGAAAAACGTATGCATACCATCATTTTAAACAATTTAAAGGTGTAGTCGTTTTGCAACGAATGTTGAATCATACCGATCAAAAAGAAATATTAAGATATATTGGTATTGAGCAAGATACATTAAATGATTATCAAAAGAAATTCAAAATCTAAACAGCTCTTTTTTTTAGCCATTTTGAATTAGCTACAAAAGAAAAGTGTTAAATTCATTTATGGAAAATACAGAAAAGATTGGTATATATGAGTGGAAATGAGAAGGTTCAATTCAACGTAATATGGTTTGTAGTGAATTCATATCTAATAATTGCTAATCTTTACCTAACAAAAAGAGGATGGAAAACGATGAAGAAAAATGGTGTGTATGGAATGCGAATTATTTACGGACGAAATTAGGATTTAGCCATGTTATATTTGTATTGTGAGAAGTGGCGTAAAACACAACTCACTAAGTTGTTTCTAAAATTCTAAACGATTCATATTGGCGGTACATTAAAGAATTCATAACCAGATCAATAGTGCAGGTTGAATGAAACCCGTTGATATAGGGGAGCTTTTGCTCTTCTTCCATTTACTTAATCATGTTTGCTGTGTAGGTGAGTATAATAAAATTAGGTGAATAGAAGAAACACAAAAATGTTTTGTGCCTTAAATGAAATGTTAAAATCAACAAATATGTATAACAGGGGAGTTTATTGAAATCAAACTAGTAGAAAGGCAGTGATAACATGAAATACTTAGAAATTTGCATGAATGGTGGGTATAAACATCAAGTTTATATGCCGTGAAAAGAGCTTGAAAATTGGGTTACAGATAAAGAGGGGTTTTTACTTAATAAATTAGTTCTTGTTGGAGACGTTATGATTAATCCAGCTAATATCTCCATGGTTAGAGAAAAAACAAATGCTAATTTCGAAGCTCCGGGGTTATACAAACCTAAATAATATGTGAAAAAGCATCTGTAATGGATGATTTTCTTATTTTAAGGAGACGAATAGATATGGTGTTTTTCAAAAAAAAGAACAGGATACTAACTCAAAACAATGTTAAAAGAAGTAATGAAAGTTCAACTAATGATTTACTAATCCACACTACGACATTAAGTGTAGTGCAGGATAAAATTTAAAACGGTTATTGCTGCAAAACATACTGATTGATTACGTTGTGTTAGATGTGGAGGTATGACAAGACCGATGTCGTTCAAACAGACGGAATATGATAAACCTAAAGAATTAACAATTCAAGTGAATGCTGATAATAAAAAAGTATTAGAGGGAATTAAGGACGTAACAGAAGCCTATGTGTAGTGAACTAAGGGGAAAACTAAAAGAGGCTCCTCTTGTCTATATAAGGAGACCTCTTCTAGGGATGTCAGTTATTTGTAAAGTGTATTGTATTATATGCAATAGTTCTAACATATTATAACTTAGAAAATAAAATAGGAAGATGAAAGCAGAGCGCCCTTGACCAAGGAGTGCTCTTGTTACATAAAATGATTATCATACAAGAGAAACAGGTGCGAAGTCTATTTATATAGTAATATGTTGTAATGTGAGAAAAAGGCCATTATTGAAAGATACGCCTTTTTTATTTGATGATATATGGGATATCGATAGTAATGAGCAAGTGCAATCTAATGTGTATGCGTATATTTTAGGCAGAAGATATAACGTTTGGCCCTATCACATTGGGAATAGCTTGCATAGGATATAGGGAGAACAATGGAAGGGGTGAAAATATGGGATATAAATACAGTAAGTCAGGGAAGAAAAATTCAAATTGTTCATGTGGTAGTAATGAATGTTGGAATCAATATGAAAAATGTATAAATAGTCAAAATGAGGTTTGTGATAGTTGTTGTGTACAAGGTATAAAAGAAGAGTTGTACAATTTAAGAAATCAAACGGTTCGGATTGATACTCAATCACGCAGTTATGTGGGAATTATCATCTCGGTTGATTGTGATGTCGTTAGATTAGAACCAAGTACTAATACGGTCGCTACTATTATTTCTATTTGTAAAATAGAAGCGATTGTTCAAGCAACTACTATTGTTACAACTGAATTCAATTTAAGTGATACTGATATAGCTAATAAGGAATAGGCGAATTTAGTTGTAAAATGGTTGTATGATCTGACTTTTAGAAACCCTCTAATATCTAAAAAAGACACCTTCTCCAGTTGAAGGTGTCCTCATATGTGGTGATTCTCTAAATGATATTTATAGTAAATCAAATATCAACAAGTGATAAAACAGGTTATTGACTTTTGATTTGAATATAGTATATTCAAGATATAAACTCTAAATAATTTCTATAAAAAATCTGTTTCCTTTTGGAGGTGGATTTTTTGTTATATTTGACTTTGGTAAATTATATAAAATCAGCTTTAGTATTTGATTAAATAATTCTGGGCGAGTCAACAACTAACATGATATTAGTTGGGCTTCCGGAAATGGCTATTCTTACTCCATCAATTTTTATTGCTTGGATTATTCAATTGAGTATTAATTTCTTACATTATCTTGTCTGTTTTTTATTGTCAGCTACTATTCCTATTTTATCATCCGCAGAAGTACTAAGAAAAGTTTTTTTATCTAACGTATTCGCAACAGCTTCCATAACCTTTGAATCTTAAATCCCACTGTATGGTTATACCCTCCTGCATCCAGATGAATGAAAAGGGATTGGGGAGTTGAAATGCATTTGAATCTAAAATACGAATACGTTTAAAAACAGAAGTATATGGGGAGGAAATCGGTATAAATGAGACCAATTTTGGTTTAATAGTTTAGCGAATAGTTGTAATTCATCAGATACAGGAATAGACATACAAAAATGCAACATTTTCTATAATTCTACAGAAAGAATAGCGTATTTTTTCATTTTAGGGGAAATTTTGTTGTGTTAGCTTCATAGAAATGGGGTATCTTCATTTAACATCTATATATAAATCTATCAACTTAGCATATATATGTTTTTCATTTCCGTTTTCAATGTCTCTGGCACATTTAAATATTCGATAACTGTATTTGCCCTCGCCATATAATGCGATGCGTTCCCCATATAAACTAATGACTGAAATACACGTTCGTTTTCTCTACCAATATTTTTGAAATTATTGCGTAATGGCTGATGTGCTAAAATGTCTTCTTTCATATCCATTCCCCTTTTCCATAAGATAACTATTTTGTTCACATTCTTTCGATACATGCATATACTAAGGTATACGATATGCGATAACATTCGCGTGGCTCTTTTGTGGGGCTTTTTTTATTTTCATTGTCATTCCTACTACACCTTTCCATATTTGATTGTACAGCCACTTCTTTTCAGACATGAGCTCGTTCGTTTTATTCCTTAAAAACCTTCAAGATGCTTCGTGCAATATTCACTCCGTTCAAAGAACACTGTTAGAAGGTGCTCTTTTTATTATGATAATAATGTAAATGCAAGTAGAAATCTGGTTGTTGTTGCGAATTTTGCTGGTTCAAATAATGACCGATATGTTAATTTGACGATTTTTAGTTTTAGGGATGGAGCTAGAACTTGGAATGATGAAGCTTTATCAGCAATTGTGAAAACTAATTAAGAGTAGAAAAAAAGCCACAATTATGTAGCTTTTTTCGCTTCTTTCTTCTTGTCTCTTTGTTGTTTTACTTAATCAATGTTAGCATTTAATGTTTCTATAATATTGATGATATTTGTAGTAGGATGTATCGTTTCATTCTTTTCTTATTGTACGATTTTTTTCTATAAAGTCAGGAAGAGCTTCTTTATATTCATCCATATATTCTTCGGATTTAATAAAAGAAACAGGATATTTATAAAAATACTAAATATTGAATAATAAAACGTTTTGATAATATCATATAACAGAACCGTAGACATGTGAAAAGTTGTTTTGCAAAAATCTCAGTATTTCAAAACCTTGGTCATGCTTCGCGTATAATGAATTACAACAATTACTAAATATTGCTTGAAAGAATTACTACGGGATTGTGGTAAGGAGGAGAAAGAAAGACTGTTGCTTTATTAGACTCGTTACTGGAAGACGGATTTGATACGGAATGTGATGGTGAGGTCTGCCAGGTTGTAGAAGTAAAGCTCAGTGAAAAGGTTAAAAGTGTGCTGAATCATTTTCGGAAAGTTGATTCGTGGATAGAGGTAAATAAATTTGTGAATGACGATGATGTAGAAGTTATAGATTTATGTCACGTCGCTTGGTATTATGCAGAGTGTTTTGTAGGAGATAAATTTATCGTCAAAAAATGACACAAAATCCTTATTAAAATAAATATATATGTGAAGTTAAAAGAGCACATGTATCAATGTGCTCTAAGAAGGGAATCTTAGGGGTTTCCAATTGTATTATATATAATATATGCTTTTCATTTTTAAGTGTGAATGAAATAAAACAAAAAAATTATTTTGCAGAAAATATTCAGAGTAAAACGAGCACTTGTGCGAGAGTGCTCGTTTATGAAACCTTAGGCCATTTGTCAATGCTTGTGTGTGGGTCATGAACAAGTAAGGGTTCAAGGTAGTATATGTATATTGGATAAAATGGTGATTACAACCAAAGAAGAGTAGCTAGCAAAAGCTAGCCGCTCTTCTCCAAGTTGAGGAAGGAAAAAAAAACGCTACAATTTGTCTGATGATAGGTATTTAAATATTTTTTTGTAATTTAATAGCGAAAAATATTATATCAAAATTGGTAGGACATACTATTTTATTGTCGAATTAGTACGTAAACAAAAAGGAGGGCGTATATGTTATATCATTTAATAAAATTAGGTGAAGCACTAGAGTCAGAGGTAAAGAACTGTAAAGGAAGATTATACTTTGATTCAGTTAATTTTGGGGTTTGGGTGTCCAAAAGCATTTTGTATATAGAAAAATATCATAAAGATACTTTTATAGTAAATCAAATGAAGCAAAACTATAAAGAAATAGAGTATACAAATAACTATACATTTTACAAGCTAATGTTAGGTACATTGAAAGTAATACAAGAGCAGGAGGATGAAAAAATACATGTAGTTAAATCATAATTTATTATAAATTTTTAATGAGGATCAAAGAATTGTAAAAGTTGAATTAGAAGTATATTTTGGTAAAACCTTAATACATAGTAGAAGTTGATTATGCAATCATTATTTTTTAAAAGTATAATTAATTTAAGGGGGAGTAATGGGATTATTGTGCATGGTTTGAGGAGAGAAAGAGAATATAGTTCGGCTAGAAAGCTAGAGGACACCGATTCTGAAAACAGTAATAACTGCCGCTTTCAGAATCGGTGTTCTTTTTTCTTTGAAAAGGGAGCTAGGAAGAAGGTATTTTGGGATTAATTCCATGAACGTAGAAGAGGATCTGCAAGGTAAAGGTAATTAATAAATAAAGGGAGTGTTCTTATATGACTAAACAATTATCTTTCTTACCAAAAATTGATAGAGCAGCAACAAAAGGAAAGTTAGAAGGTGTTCTTGAAAGTATACGCATATATAAACAGTTTAGAATGATTCTTGCGACTTCCACCACTGAAGTCGCAAGCCTTAATCCTTACGGATTAACGGGTGGGATTCTTGAATGACTAAGCGTTCGCAGTCCATTTCTGTTTTGAACAGCTTCAAGATGAGGGCATCTCATTGCCCCTCCTAAACCAGACCATATAGGTGCTTAGGCTGATTGACTGTTACCATCAATCACAGTTGCGTAGCGAATATTCATCGCCCCAACGATATCACGATGTTTCTCAAACCCACATTTACAATTGTATTTTCTGTCTTGTACCTTGTTCTTTTCAGAACATTTTGGACAGCTTTGACTTGTATAAGCAGGATTCACATATTCAATCTTAATACCAACTAATGTTGCTTTGTACTCGATGAATTGTGCTAAACGATAAAATGACCAAGTATGTAGATTTTTTTCGTTTTTACGGCTTGTTCTTGCCGTCTGTCTAATATTCGTTAGTTGTTCCAATCGAATGACAGAAATATTATCATATATTGCAAAATCAATAATTTTACGACTTACTGTGTGATCTTCGTTTTTCATCCATCTTTGTTCTTTATCCTTATATTGGCGAATAGCATTCAATTGCTTACCTTCTCCTAACTGCTTGCGGACACTACGAAACTTACGTTTCATATATTTATTTCGTCTTCCGTTTCCGAAGAAACGAACCTTGTCACCGTCTGTTACTGCACCAACGGGAACTTTTAGCCCTAAATCGACACCCATTATCTTTGTTCCTGTCTTTTTGATTGTAGGAATTGTAACAGATATTTGATTTATCCATTTGTGAGATTTTTTGGTGATGCGGAGTGTACCTAACTTGTGTTTTAACAAATTATAGTTACGATTATTCTTATCTACTAATAAAGCACGTATTTTCAGACGAGTTGATTTTCCATTCACCATAAATGGAAGCGAGATGTATGTGAAGTTAAATGAATAATTTTGGTTATTCCATACGCAAACGGTTTTCTTTAAAATCGGAACGATTTTGTATTTACTTTTTTTCACCTTTGTAGAAAACACACTTTTCGCATCTTTAATCGCTTGATTCTTCACCGCACTTGGTAGGTTAGCGAGAACATCTTTTGTACTTTTCTTCGTGCTTTTCTTTAAGTCAACCATTTCAGATACAAGCTCATTCATGACTCTGATATATTCATGGCTACTTTGTTCCAATAAACAGATTTGTTCTTTTGTTGGAAGCAATTTAACTTGAACTGTTATGGTTTGCGACATACGTTTCACCCCCTTGTTTTTTGATTTTCAACATAATGTTTTATTGTCTCACTTGATACATTTCCAGCAGTAGAAACAAAATAGGAACGTGTCCATAAACTTGGCAAGTGCATAAGGTGAGGAAATTCTTCCCTCAAATGTTTTGATGTCATCCCTTTAATTTTTGCCATTGTATCGGTGGGACTAAGTGTTGGCATTGTATTTAAAAACAAGTGAACGTGGTCTGTATCACATTCCATTGCGATAATAACAATATCCAATCCGTTACATATTTCTTGAACCAACATTTTGAAACGTTCTTCTACTTTTGTGTTTAGAAAAATCTTTCTTCTGTATCGTGGGCAAAACACAAAATGATAGTTAATGAATGATACGGTTGTTTTAGTTCTTCTATAATCATTTATCATGGTTATGTTGTATCAGTTTGTTTATCTAACTACAACAAAAAAGGATGAAAAATAAAAGATACAAACACTTTGGATACTTAAAGTACCACAAACCTTTCGATTTTTAATGGTACGCCGTATCCAACCTCACTATCATCCCATGCCTAAAGACGATAGGCTTTCTCGTTCGGAAATGGCTGTAAGAAAATGAAAGTCATTTCTTATTATGAAATGAGAGAACATGGCCCTACACATGCAGTTGGAAAAACTTTAGAAGATGTTGCATTAGTAAATGTGAAACAAGGTAAACGAGAACAGTGGTTAGAGAATATGTCATTTCGAATTGACCAAGCTTTAAGTCGGTTCGGAAACAGTATAGCCGGAAAAAATCAGAGGGATATTATAGTGAAACGATATTTAGAGGATGAAGATGTATGTGACTATATGGTTTATAGCGAAATTGACATGAATGAGCGTACATATCGATGAGTTTAGGGCATTCTATAAGCTTGCTTTTGTTCTCAGACCAGAAATTTATGCATCCATCAAGATGCTTCCCTGTTATTAATAAGCAAACCGTACAATCATAAGTGTGATAAAAACAAAAATAAATAACAGAAAGTGTACAAGTTTCATGAAGCACCCCTTTTAGAAGTAGTATGTGTTAAAAGTGCAAATAATCTAATACAAATAGTGAAAATAAGTATACAGCAATATATTATGAGTCATTTATTTTATGAAGTAAAGGTGGTAATCAGGATGAGTAGTTATTCTAAAATTATTTTATCTAATGGGAATGAATATATTGTGCCTATCAAGCCTAGTGTTTTGATTGAGGGGGAACTTATAAATAAGGATGGGGAAATTTACAATAGGTTTATTCTTGTTCCACAAATAGATTTAGAAACGGGGAATAAGATGCATGTTACTTTAAACCCCCAGCACATAGTAACAATTGAAGAAGTTAGTATAAAAATACAACCCAATGTCCCTTCCGTATTTAGAGTTGAAACAAATAATGAAAGATTAAAGTTTTAGATGAAGGAATCCTCACGCAAATTATAAAGGATGGTAGTATGATAGCTATCAATATGCTTTCTGGAACAATTACAATTGATAATGAGAAATATTATTTTTCTTGAGCATGATACTTAATATTCTTTTGTGTTTGCTCCAGATTCTACTTTTGGCTCATTTTGATCAATTTTAATACGAATATCCTCTAACATGTCGTTTACTTCTCTAGTTGCATCAATTTTTAATGATTCGAGTGAGAGCAAGAGTACGTCGGGATTGTCTCCTAAATAAGTAGTCCTGTGGGACAATAAAGGATATATAATATGAGAAAGATTTTCCCTGGTAAAGCATACTGAAGGATATTCTTCTTTTAAGCTTATAGATATATATAAAATCCCATCAATTTAAGAATTTCCACTAGCCTCCAGCACCAAAAAAGCGCTATTCTTTCTATATGTTAGATTAGAAAGAATAGCGCTTTTTTGAATTTTTCGATTCAAGATGAATTACAATTACTTTCTGAAGATTTCTTCCGTAAATTAATCTAATTCTTTTGGAAGTACTCAAAAAGAATTAGGTTTTGTAAAAAAGACAACGAAAGCTTAGTAGTATTTCGTTTATCCTTAGGGGGAAATGATTCTTTTGTAACCGCTGATTGTAAAATGAGTGTTTTAACATATTCTGGATGTTTAACAGGAAATTAGATTCTACTAGAATCTCTTGCAGAAATAGCTAGAATGTGAACTTTTTCAATGCTTAATTAGTTTAATTTTTTACAGAATATTCATACGACTTCGCCAGACTCCCCCAACCTCTTTTGATATTTTCCTTTAAAATAGCCCATCTGTGATTTTCTTCGCTCTATCTTGCTAGAGTGCGGCTCATTTTTTAAAAATTCGCAACATACCTCATTTAGTTAATATTATTTATCTTTCTTGGAGATTTTATAGTTCAATTATATATAAGTCCTCTTTAAAAAATCGACATATCTGCACATTGAATACCACTTCTTGCATCAATCGTACCGAATAAAGACGTCGAAATACGCGTTCCTAACACTGCAATTTTCTTTTGTTTCCCTTTTGCAAACCATGTAGCATGAACGGTTTGACTATCTCTAAAGTGACATGCATCTTGATATAAGAGTACGGTATTTTCATCAATTAAGTTTTTTTTATCATATCTAATTGTTTTTGAAATTGTATTTGCTTTTCTTTATTCGCTTGTTTCAATACGTAAGTAGCATTTGTATAGGAAAAATTCATCCGATGTAACATTTTTCGGATGCCTTCACGCGACATACAAATAGCAAATTTCTCTTTGATGACGTATTGGATATTGCGTGTATTCCAGAAAGCTTCTTGACCGAATTGCAACTCCGCTGGAGTTGTATTTAAAATAAGTTGTTTCAATTCTCCCTGTTGTTGCTTAGTTAAATGCGGCTTTTTACCTGGGATTTTTTTACGAGTGAGTAATCCTTCCAGTGCATGTTCTTTGAATTTTTTCACATAACTAGAAACGCTTTGACGATGCATACCAAGTATGGCCGCTACGTCCGCCATTGTATATCCTTCCATTACCATTCGAACAGCTGTAATACGTCGTTGACGAG
The DNA here is from genome assembly GCF_024712505.1 of Bacillus sp. IBL03825. Classification (NCBI taxonomy): domain Bacteria; kingdom Bacillati; phylum Bacillota; class Bacilli; order Caryophanales; family Bacillaceae; genus Bacillus; species Bacillus sp. IBL03825. The sequence goes on from NZ_JAMXKE010000003.1 coordinate 230,433, forward strand.
AAGTTTGTTTTTCTTTTTTCTCTAATTTTCGTAAATCTGATATTGTGAAAGGTTGTGATTTTTGTATTTTATGTGGCATAGCGTATCTTTCTCCCCTTATGCTTTTTACAAACATTATCGGGTATCCTGAAACGATTTATACATGATGATATTTTATAGTGGACTTATATATACTAAGCTATTTTTGTTAACCTAAGAGTTACATTAGTTGGATTTAATCCATTATATAAGCTGGTATAAGAGTCTTTAAACTTGTAAGTAATGTAATCAATTGGGAAAGTTGTTGTTGTGTAATCGGAATTGTTTGACAGCAACTATTGCAACTGTTCGACCCAGATGACGGTGAAAACGGATAAAATCGCTGATTACAAGGATCTTTACAATCCATATATAAAATCTCTCCTTATAGAAAATAGTTTCTCTTGAACTACCCCCACTTTCACTTCGTGTAGAAGAGGGGGATTCCTAAGTAAAGAGTTCTATCGAACTCTAATTTATTAGGCTATCTCCACAGTCCCTGCGGTTAGAAGCCTTATCGCTTCATTCTTTAGATTGATACTTGCGTTAATATCCCTATCATGATGTGTACGACAAGAAGGGCAGTCCCATTCACGTAGGTTTAGATTTTTAACGTCTTTGTTTTGATATCCACAACAAGAACATAATTGGCTGGAAGCAAATGTTTTCGATACGACAATGACTTGTTTGCCGTACCATTTTGCTTTATATTCCAACATAGTTCGAAACTGTGACCATGATACCTCACTAATTGCTTTTGCTAACTTATGATTCTTTAGCATATTCGATACTTGTAAATTCTCTATACCAATAACATCGTGGTTTTTGATGATTTCAGTTGAGACTTTGTCCAAGTAATCTTTTCTAGCATTCGTCATGTATTCATGAATTCTAGCTACTTTTACTCGTTGTTTATTCCAGCGAGAAGATCCTTTCGTTCTTCTAGAAAGAACACGCTGTACTTTCGCCAACTTCTCTTCTAATGATCGAAAAAACTTCGGATTTTTATAGATTGTTCCATCTGACAAAATGGCGAAATCTTTTAGTCCCACATCCATTCCAATATAAGATCGTGTTTTTGGAAGTTCTTGCACTTCTGTTTCAACTAACAATGACACAAAGTATCTACCAGAATGGTTCCGTCTAACTGTAGCATTTAAAATACGTCCCTTTACTTCACGACTTTTGGCAAATCGAACAAGACCTAGTTTTGGCAATTTCATTTTGTTTCCTACAACGGCAATGTTTTCATTTGTTTGTTTTGTGGTATAAGATTGTACGTTGTTCTTCTTAGATTTGAAACGCGGGGCACTGTTTTGTTTTTTGAAAAAGCGTGTATAAGCATCCGCAAGGTTGCGAACAGAAGACTGAATCGCAATACTATCCACTTCTTTTAGCCAAACAAACTCTTTCTTCATGGCAGGAAGTTTGGCAGAGCATGTACCATATGTCAAACCTTTCCCTGTCTCTTTGTATGCGTTATCCCATAGAGATAGGAAATGATTGAATACAAAACGAGAACAGCCAATCGTTTTATTGATTAGGGTTGCCTGTGCTCTATTTGGATAGATACGAAATTTATATGCTTTATTGATTATCATTCGCTTCACCTCCATTTCGATATACATCCATTATACAACAAACATACATTCGATAGGTAGTGAATGAAGTAACACTTTATGTATGTCGAACAATTAAGATGGCATCCTGCCATCCCTTGTCCGAAGCCAATTCATCTCCCACCTACTCACTTCGCGTTCCTTGAGGAAGGAGTCTTCTTGGCTAAAATGATAAAAAAATAAAGGTATAGTATAGAAAATGCTTCGAATAAAAATGCTACTGGTTTAATCAAAGTGATTTTATTACACCTCCAAAATAAAATTATATTTCACCTTTATTTATTCATGAATTTATACTACTTTACTATTCTACAAAATAGTCTTAAGTTTGCTTGTAAAAAATGCCTATTATCATAATTAAAATATTTTAAAGGAAAGCAATTTAAACAGGATATTATTTTGGTAGCCGTTTTTCTTTAAGCTATCGTGATGTCTCTGAAATTTTGAATGAACGTGGTGTTTCAGTCCATCCAACAACGATTATGCGCTGGGTTCATGAATATGGCCACCTGATCTATCAAATTTGGAAGAAGAAAAATAAAAGAGTACACTTATCTTGGAACATAGGCATGTATAACGCTGCTTTTCCAAATTTGCAGGATTTCAAAGTCTTCGCCATGCTTCGCGTACCTTGAAAGGAATCGAAACGATGCATACTATATATAAACAAAAACGTACAATGAATTACAGCAATTACTTACAATTGCATAAGATTTAACTGTACTTACCCTAACTTTCTATCTGTTAAAAAAACTTTGCAATAGAACCCTTCTTAGTGCTAGTTCGAAAACATTCAAATAGGTGGTGGGCTTGTGTATTTTTTGTTTTTTCGGAATTTTCATATCTAATCTCTAGTTGCTGTTATTACCTAATTTTTTGAGTATAGTTTCAAATTATTTCAAAAAGGAATAGCATCCACTTTTAAATCAAATCCTACCTTTTATTACCTAATCTAACAAAAGACATAAAATATTTTAAAATAATATTCCTGTAATGTCATTCTGATAGAATTTACTTTATAATCGATGATGAAATAACTTACCACAAATATAAAGGATTTAATTCATAGGGGGATTAGGATGCAAATATATTTTAATGATAATTTCAAAAGTTTGTTACTAAGTTTGGATTTAGTAAAGTCAATTGGTCAAATTAATGAGTATAAGGGGAAAATTGATGTTTATCATAAAACGTATCCAGGGATTTTTAAAGAATTACAAAAATCCACTAAAATAAAGTATATAGAAACTCAGATTAAAACACATCCAAAAACTAAAATAGTAAATAAAAGAATACAGCAATTGATAAGATCTGAAGTCTTTCCTAAGACAAAAATTGAAGATGAGATATTTTGTTATAATGAAGTACTTTCCCTCATTCATGATAACCATAAAAAACTAAAGTTAAGTTCAGAATTTATTTCAGAACTGCATTTTCAACTTTTTAAATATCATTCTTCAGATAGTGGTAGGTGGAGACAAAAAGATCTAATAATACCTAACTCTCCTATGATTACTTTTTTTCTTCATGCATACAAATTTAAACCTCATGTAGAGATTCAGAGTTCTATAAATCAATTATGCAATGAATATAATGTTTGGGATAAAGATAATCACTTAGAACCTATTACATCAATTTGCAATTTCATTTTGACCCTTGCATATATTATTCCATTTGATTTTGGAAATATTAAATTAGCTCGCTTATTATTTCACTTATTTCTTTTACAAAAAGGCCATATATTTATAAAATATATTTGTCTTGACAATTTTATACAAAAATATGAACGTGAATATTTAAATGCCTTTTATAAATCTTCCGCTAATTTATATGATAAAGAACATAATATTACCTTTTGGTTAGAAGTTTTAGTGAAAATTATTTTAGAAGCTTATGAAGAATTAGTTAATTATATTGAAATATCCTGTTCGAAAAATTGTAAAATCCAAAGAATTAGGGATTTTATTAACCGTCACGAAGGAGCTTTTACGAAAGAAATAATCAGACAAAAAAATCCCGATATTGGAGAAAGTACTATTAATAGGGCTCTTAAATCTTTACAGAATCAAGGGAATATTCAGCTGGTATGTAGGGGAAGAACAGCTCAATGGATGAAAATCCCGGCTAATCATATTGCACTTAAAAGGACAGACGCTGAACTATAAGAAAATTAGCGCTGTGTGTAGAATAATCTTTTGAGCACCAACGACATAGGTATGTCTCCTTCGACCCTGAGGATAAATTCCCTGGATATATGCCCAACCTCTAATCGAGGTTGGGTTGGGGGATTCTTGTATTGTTGTCAAAACAATATCCTTTTTTTCGATTAACATAGAGGACACAAAGATATAGAAGAGCGATAGTGTCCTTTGTTATTGGTAACATGCCTTTTTTTCTGTTTCCTGAAGGGGGAAACACCAATTTTAGGTGGTAGTTGATGTTGGTAGGCGTAAGCCTACTTTTTTATACTATTAAGAAGAATACTAGAAAATAAGGTGTAATCCATGTTAATCAATAAGGCATATAAATTTCGCATCTACCCAAATCAAGAACACCAAGTTTTGCTTGCGAAAATGCTTGGTTGCAGTCGTTTTGTATGTAATCGCTTTCTTGTGATATTTACAAAGAAACAGGGAAAGGATTAACATATCATTATTGCTCTGCTAAGTTCGCTAAATTTTAAAAATAGAATAATACAATATATTTAAAAGAAGTAGATAGTATTGTCTTTCAATCTACAGTGAACTACCCCCCACTTAACGTCCTAACGGACTGTTTGAAGTGGGGGCTTCTCGGTTAGTTGTTACTTTTTATAGCTAACGAATTAGTCTTAAGACAGCCGAGTTAAGTCCCTTGTTCTAAAGGTTATTTTATTGCTATTTACGCTAGCGCTAATTGGAGTATTGCTTCATTTTTGATATTGATAGCTGCTTTATAATCTCTATCGAGATTTACACCGCATACACAAGAATATACTCGTTCAGACAATGACATACTTTTTACATTTCCACAACCGTTACATGTTTTTGTGGAGGGAAACCATTTGTCTATTTTCACAAGTTGTTTTCCTTGTTCGTGTAGTTTATAAGCTAAGAAAGAAGTGAACATACCCCAACCATTATCAGCGACACTTTTTCCAAAATGAAGTGATTGCGACATTCCTTTCATGCTTAGATCCTCAATAGCTACAACATCAAAATGAGTAGCTAACTTTTTAGACTCATGATGAAGGGAATTCTTACGTTGGTTAACTACTTTCTCCTGTAATTTCGCTACACGAATACGTTGTTTGTTCCAACGTTCTGAACTTTTAGCACGTCTTGATAATATTCGTTGTGCCTTTGCTAATCGGTCTAACATGTTACGGTAGAACTGAGGATAATTGGCTTTCTCATCCTCAGTTCTATCGTATAATCCCTCCATTGCAAAGTCTAATCCAACAACTGTTTCTACTTCTTTTTGTACAATTTCTTTTTCGTATGCAGTCAAGATGGACACATAGTATTTACCAGTAGGTGCCATAGAAATCGTACATGACTTAATCATATGGTCTTGTGGTATTTTTCTATGCTGTTTGATACGTACCATTTTCAGTTTTGGCAATTTGATATGACCATTAAGCAACATAATATTTCCATTTACTAGATTCGTTGCATAAGACTTTCTGTCTTTTTTGTTTTTGAATGTTGGGAAGTCATTTTGACCTCTAAAGAAATTATTATAGGCAGTTTGTAAGTTTAGTAGCGCATTTGCCAAAGCTAATGAATCAACTTCTTTTAACCACTCAAATTCTGCTTTGTATTTCGCAGGAGTTGGAGGCTTTTGTTTATTTAATTGTTCCTTATCATCTTTGTATTTTTCGTACGCTTCTTTACGTTCTGCTAACATTCTGTTATACACGAAACGTACACAACCAAAGGTTTTACGCATAAGGGATGCTTGCTCTTCTGTTGGATACAAACGAAATTTATATGCTTTGTCATATCATTTCACCTCATTTTTCACCTTGATTTTCAATATACTTCTTTACCACGTCTATGGGTGAACCACCAGTAGTTAGTAAAAACTTCTTGACAAAAACAGTTCTTTCCAAAGTTTCTTTTTTACTTGTGAAAAATCCCTTTTAATGAGTCGAGAACTTGCATCTTATAAGCATTGACGAATTTTGTCATTTCTGTATTCGGATATGCTTTAAACAACATATGAACATGGTCTACATTATGATTCCACTCATCTAATGTGATGTTATAGTTTTCAGAAAATCGCACGAACATGTCTTTTGCATAGTCTGACCTATCATTAACAAACACATTTTTTCTGTATTTTACGACCATAATACAACAAGAACACTGAATGATTATTACTGTCTAATTTCATTTGTATAACACCCTTTATACATTATAAAACTAATTATATTATGGAGAAAATAATAAGAACAGTTAAGTGCTTTTTGGTTACACCAAACCGAAATTCATCTTCCACCTATCACTGGGCTAAGCCCTTCACACGCTTGAGGAAGGAGGATCCTTTCGAGGAATTCGTTAAAAAATCGAGCAGATGCTTTTTTCGCTTTTTTAAGAAATAGATCGATTTTCCACAATCCAATTCTAAACGGAATAAAATCCAACCTTACACAACAAAACAAACAAATGACAATATTGCTGTAATAGACAATAGAATTAAACTACCTAAATTCGGATTTGTGAAGTTTACAAAGAGCCATGAGATAACAGGGCTTATTTTGAATGCTACTATTAGACAGGATTCAAGTAGTAAATACTTTGTACCTTTGTTAGTTGAGACAGACGTACATGATTTACCGAAAACAGGCTCTTTTGTTGGGGTGGATGTGATATGAAAGGATTTTTCTATTCTTTCAAATGGAACTATACACAAAAAAAGTTAGCAGAAGCACAACGCATTCTTTTCAGAAGAACGAGAGGTTCTTTGAACTGGAATAAACAACGTATAAAGTAGCACGAATCCAGGAACATATTACTAATGCAAGAAAAAATTACTTGGATAAAATCTCAACCAAAATCATCAAAAACCACGATTTAATTGGTATTGAGGATCTATAAGTAAGCAATATGCTAAAAAACGGTAAACTTGCCAAAGCAATTAGTGAAGTATCTTGGCCACAATTCCGAAATATGTTGGAGTACAAGGCAAGATAGTATAGGAAGCAAGTTGTGGTTACCAAAATAAAAATGTTAAAAATCTAATTCTTCGTAAGTGGGATTGTCCGTCTTGTGGCACACATCACGATAGAGACGTTATGCAGGACTTAATCTTAGAAACGAAGTTATTCGTCTCTTAATCGTAGGAAATTCCCACTTCAAAGAGTTCGTGAGGGCGTTAAGTGGTGAGCAGGGATGAATTAGATGCATTAATAGCATTGTATACCAAGGTTTGATACATCTTTTGTATTAGGAATAATATTTTGCAATTACTCTAATGTCTTTTTTTGAATGTGTTGGTTAAGTTTTCGTAAAGTATTTAAAAATTGCTTCTTTTCTTCTTCATCTAAACAATCGAACATGGAAGCTTGGAAGTCGGATTGCTCTGGAAGGGAGAGATTTAAGATTTTTTGTCCGCTGTCTGTTAAAGAAATGAGCTTGGTTCTCCAAGTTTGAGAGCGCTCTATCAGTCCGTCTTTTTCAAGTCTTGCGAGCATTTGTGTAACGCCACCCTTTGTCACTAATAATTTAGCACCTAATTCTTTTTGAGAAATTGGCTGATGGGTCATAATCTGTACAAGAACATCAAACTGAGATACAGAGATGCTGAATTTTCGTAAGTGTAAATGAGACAATTGGTTGCTTTCTTGATAAAACCTAGCTAATCGAAACCAGATTAATAAGCTTAGACGATTTTTGTCTTTCATAAGATGATTTTTTTTGAACATAATTAGTCACTTCTTTCGTTTTATATAAGATTTAAGTATACCATTTTACAAAGAGAAGGTGTTGTAAAATTCATAAACATTCAATACTAGATACATAAAAGAAATCTTTCTTTTTAGAAGAATGATAGTATCATGCTACTTCTAGAGATTATCAATTCAATAGTAGGATAATTAATTTTGAAGAAAATCAATCCCATTTTCACGTTTTATTTGCTTACGTAGACAGTTTAAAATAGAATCTGTTCCCACTGGATAGGTTGTTCAATTACTTGTCGTAAAGCCTTACTCAAATATTTTTTATTAAATTGTTTCTTATATCAATATCCTTTATTTTGCGAAAAATCCATTTCTAATTCATAAACAGGTTCCTAAAGAAATGAATTTCAGAGCTAATTCCTTATGTTTTAATCGATAGCATTGTCTCGCGGAATAGGTTTTGATTATAAGGAAAATGTGGGAAATCTACTCGTAACATTAGTATAAGGGATATAAAAATCATATATATTTTACACCGTAAGGTGTGATTTTGTCATATGGTTTTACAGCAACGAATGTACATGATAGACAGCATATTTATGTGACTGCTGGTGCATAAAATAGCTTATCTGTGTAACCAATGAACCCACAAAAAGGAAACAGACAAAACGCCATTGTTGTGTGCTATCATTTTCCCTTACAAAATTCGGAAGGTAATTGATGGGGGATCGTGGGGGAGATTGAACAACTGTCTAGTTAACTAAAGGATTGAGGGTTGGAAAAATCTCGTTGGTATGGAGGAAATCGCTTTCTATTGCATAGTTATTTTAAATTTTCAATACCCATTATATAAAAATCAAATTTTAATATCACTAGTAAAGGAGTTATTTTGTTGACGAATCGTGTAAAATCAGTTACGATTACATTATAAGTTTATTAGTAAACTTATAATGTAATCGCTCTTATGAGATTAAGGAGGGACAATTATTAAGTAATAAAAAATCTATGGGGGTTAATTATCTATAAATTTCCTATTAATTATTTACCGCCACTAAACAAATCGACTCTAAATATCTAGGCCGTAGAGAATTTAAAATTATAATTACGGGTGTCAGGAAGATTTTGGATAATTGATTTTTATGATTGAAAACTTATGAATTAGTAACATTTAAATCGGGATTATATAATATTTTCCTCTGTAAATCGTAACAATTACGGTTTCGCTAACAACTTCCTTTATTAACATAGTGCAAGTTTAATAGTGCACTTAAAAAAGGACAGATTGCTTTTTACATCCATCGTATGAAACCACTCTTGATTCTTCAAATTTCCGACTATTATCTTTTAATATATTCTCACTGTATTTACTAATATAAATCAAAAATAATATTACATTGATAAAAACTGCTTCTTATTAGAAATATTTTGATACTGGATAACGTATAACAAAAAATACAGGATAAGTTCTTTTATTATTCTTTAGCGTTCTTACAAAAGAAAACTTATGTTTAATTCACCCTAGATTAATTATCTATGATGAGTTTGGTTACTGTATTTTCCAATACTTATTTCATAAACGATTTAGCATTCAAGTATGTTGAAACTTAATTTTCACATCAGTTTTAGAGATTCAACCATAAATTCTTTAAACCCCTAAGTGTTTATTTTGAGTTTAAAAATCTGAAGGTGCTGTTATTGTTAAAGTGAATTTGCTTTAGAGTATAAATAAGTAAATTAAAGTAATTTTATAAGAAGTCAAATTTAATAAGTGTTTATAAATTTGTAATAATCTAAAAACTTTCGGGCAATACAAATATTTTATATCATATTCTTAATTTATGGGTTTTTATAGAGGATAAGAATATTGTATCACTAACATTTAATGTATATATAAATTATGTGTTTAACATCTCCAGTTTTAATCTGGAATAAATTTCATTCATAAAAGGAGGGAACAATTGCAATGGTAAATGTTTTTAAACTTGGATATGTGAATTTTTTTGTGAAAGATTTGGAGGCTATGAAATCTTATTATACAAATATTATGGGCTTCAGTTTGACAGAACAATTAGGTGATGGAAGTATTTACTTTAGTAGTTCTACTGATCATCATAATATTATTTTAACTCCTTCGAATAAGTCTGAAATTAACCAAGTGGGTCTACAGCTTAAAGAGAGTATTTCTATAAAAGAAGCAGCTGCACAATTAAATAAACTTGGTATAAGTACAAAATTTAAAACGGACGCACAGCCAGGAATTAAAGAACAATTAGAATTTATGGATTTAGATGGCTACGTTGTTCAGTTATATTCTAGGATGAATGTAGCTGCTCCGGGTTTTAGAGAAGTTGGAATTACTCCAAATAAATTGGGGCATCTTTCTCTATATGTCAAAAATGCAAAAAAGAGTGTAGATTTTTATAAAAATCTTGGTCTTAAGAATACAGATTGGATTGAAGATTACTTTGGCTTTATGACGTGTAATACAGATCACCATGTTCTTAATTTTTGTACGTCAGAAAAGCATGGTATTCACCATATTGCTTTTGAATTGAGAGACTATACTCATTTAAATAGAAGTTTAGACTTCTTGGGAAAAAAGGGAATACCAATACAATGGGGTCCTTCACGTCATGGAGCAGGGCATAATTTGGCTACGTATCATTATGATCCGGATCATAATATGATAGAACTTTTTACTGATTTGGATGTTTATATTGAAGATTTAAATTACTTCGAGCCGAGACCTTGGCATGAAGATTACCCTCAAAGACCCAAAGTATGGAGTACAGAGGAATGTATTACAAAATGGGGGACGACTTTTGAAAAATCGCTGGTGTAATAAATAAAATGAGAGGTGGTTTAACATACGACTAAATGGAACTACTTCTCTTTTTAGAAATGGGGGACGACGGAGTATCTCGGACTATGATTCAAATGTTCTAGCAAACTTATCCTCATATTTCTTATATTTTTTGTCTGAAAGCTAGCATGTAAATTGAGATTAAGCTCCTTCTATTTTAAATAGATGCGGACACTTTTACGTAACCTTTTCTCTTTAGATTTTAAAGAGAAATAACCAAATATTCGATATGTTGAATCTGAATATTTAATGTACAAGAAGTTATTTCAAGCTTCCCCTTATTTGCGGTGCTTTACACTTTCACGCTAATTGAAGAGAAATTTTCTTGAATAAAAATGATAAAAGTATAAAGAAAAGTTTGAAATTACTAGGAAATAAGTAAATTTATTATAATAAAAAGCCTTTAAAATATGAAAATTATCAAGGAGGAATTCTAAATGGGACTTTGTATTGTTAGATATAATGACAAGGGTGAAAATCAATGGGGGGTATTAGTAAATGATTTGATTTATCCTGTGGAAGGGACTTATGAAACGCTTACTGAATTTTTAAAAGAAGGGGTAGCACGAGCCAAAGAGGCTATATTAAAGACAACGGAAACCAGCTTAAATAATATAAAAATTTTAAGCCCCGTTACACAGCCAGCAAGAATAGTATGTCAAGGAGCTAATTATTCCCAGCATCGGCTAGAAGCTGGGATGGAAGCAAAAAGAGCGGATTTTAATTTGATTTTTACAAAAGCAGACAGCTCTTTGTCTGGGGCATATGATGATATTCTATGTCCGTCTCATGTCGAATTGTTAGATTATGAAATTGAAGTTGGACTTGTAATTGGTAAGGAGATAGACGGTTCTGTTCAAATTACAAAAGAAAATGCACATGAATATATAGCGGGCTTAGTGATAACTAACGATATATCATCAAGAGATATTCAGCTTTCAGAGGGACAATGGTACAAAGGAAAGAGTTATCGTACATTTTGTCCGACCGGACCATATTTATATTTACTTGATCCTACGGAAATTTCTTTAATTCATAGTCTTGAACTTACATTGTCAGTTAACGGGGAGCTTAGACAAACCGCTAATACATCACAATTATTATTTAAGCCTGAAGAGACCTTAAACGAATTATCAACAATTATGGACTTATCTCCTGGAGATTTAGTGATGACAGGAACACCAGGAGGAGTAGCACTTCATTTATCAAGTGAAGAGTTTAGTGAGTTATCAAATCCACTTATATCGGGGAATAAGAAAAAAGATTTGTTACTTGGGACACAGAAAAAAATGTCAAGATATTTAAAAGATGGAGATGTAATTAAATGTGAGATTAAAAGTACTGAGGGGCATATCAATTTGGGAATACAAGAAAATAAAGTTGTATCTGTGTCTAAAATAAGTACAGGGTATTGAAAGAACTAATGTTTATTATTGATATATTAGTTTTAATAGTGTATAAACATTGAATCAATTTGATATTAATTGAAGGGTGTAAGTAACATGAAGACTGAGAGGTTAGTACATGAATAATCCTAATTATAATGAGTATTAGGATATTTTAAAACTTAATAAGAATGTTCGTTTATTTGTGGATCTATTTCTTGAGAAAAACTAATGAAACCTAATATTTCAATGTGGATTTTGTTAATCATTATGTCTAATAGAGTTACTGGCATCCATAAATAGAAAGGGGGTGATATTTATGTAATTTGAAAAATTAATGGTTCTTTTAAGGGGCGAGTATATAAATGACAACTTATATACCACACAAACTACAGAAATTATATTTTAATTAAAGACATAGGAGGAAAAATCATGACAAATAAAAATGTATTTATTGATCCAAAGGATACAGCTCTTTTATTAATTGATCATCAAAGCGGTCTATTCCAAACCGTTAAGGATATGGATGTTACTAGTCTACGCAGGAATGTGATTGCTTTGGCGAAGTTGGCAAAACTGGTAAAATTGCCTACTATTACTACCGATTCTGTACCACAGGGTCCCAACGGTCCTTTAATTCCTGAAGTTAATGAAATTTTACCTGATTTAGTATATGTAGCACGTAATGGTGAAATCAATGCTTGGGATAATCCGAATTTTGTAAAGGCTGTAGAAGCAACTGGTAAAAAGACTTTAATTATTGCAGGTACCCTAACAAGTGTTTGTATGGCATTCCCTACATTATCTGCACTTGCTGAAGGTTATAAGGTTTATACTGTTGTTGATGCATCAGGAAACTGGAGTAAGATGGCTACAGATATAACACTTGCACGTGTGGTACAAGCAGGAGCAATTCCAGTTGATACATTGGCATTGATGTCTGAAATTCAGAAAACATGGAATCGTCCAGATACAAAGGAGTTCGCTGACTTATATGCTGAAGTAATGCCAAGCTACCGTCTGCTGATAGAAAGCCATGAAAGAGCGTTGAGTGAGGGGAAATTTATCGATAATAGTACAAAAGTTGGTATCTAAATCTGGAAATTAAAAATGGAGAATTTATTCAGAGTTATAATTAATAAAAACCGGTCTTTAACAGACTGGTTTTTATTAATGAACTTTAATAACAAAAAATATGCGCTATTATCTATTAAAATTGTGAAAGCACATATGTTTGAGAAATACTATTAATGATTTAATTATGTTTCTACTCTAATATATTAGGAGGTATAGAGATGTCGAAAATATTAATAAAAAACACTCAAATCCTTTCTATGGATGATAAAATAGGTGATATAGCTTGCGGAGACATTCTTATCGAAAACAATTTAATTAAACAAATTGGAAAACATATTAAATCAAATTCTTCTATGGAAATTATTGATGGTTCTAACTATATTACAATGCCAGGCCTTATTGATACACATCGCCATGTTTATCAACAATTATTAAGTCAAGCGTTTACAAATTGGCCATTAAGTGTATATTTTGATCAATTCCATGGAGATATCGCAACTCGGCTTCGACCGCAAGACATATATGTAGGATGTTATATGGGTTATTTAGAAGCTCTTAATACAGGGATAACAACTGTTTTAGATTGGGCAAATGCGACAAACACGTTGGAACATGGTTTAGCAAATCTAAAAGCAGCTAAACAAAGTTCTATACGTACTGTAGTAGCTATTGCCGAATTATTATCGTCTCCAGTTAGTGATGACAATCTCAAAAAAATGGAGAAAATTTCTCAGGAAAATAATAGTTCGATCATTCAAATTGGCCTTGGTATAAATAGTCATCATATAAATCAAATGAAACGACAAATTGTAAAAGCAAATAAGATGAATATACTATCAACAAGTCATATTTTTGGGGATTCCATAGCTGGAGGAGCTGGAATTATTGAGCATTTACATGACGAAAAAATCCCATTAAATCTAATAAACTTCGCTCATTGTAACCGATTATCTCAAAGAGATTATGAAATATTATCGAAAGGAAATATTTCTGTTTCAATTACACCTGAGGTCGAAATGTTAATGGGGCACGGTAATCCGCCTTACCATCCATTGATAACTCAAGGACTTAAGCCCTCAATCGGAGTAGACACAACAGCGGTAGTCGGTTCAAATCTTATCGTACAACTACGTATTGCTTTAGCGTATTATCATAATGTTGAAAATGAAAGGTTGAAATATACTCGAAATGAATCGAATGAAAATCGTTTTAATGCAAAAAACGCTTTAGAAATGGGTACAATAAATGGTGCAAGAGCTTTAAAAATGGATGATGAAATTGGAAGTTTAACACCTAATAAAAAAGCTGACCTTATAATGGTTAAAATTAATAATCAACAAACATCACCAATATATAATCCGTACAATTATATATTAATGAATGGTCATGCTGGAAATATAGATTATGTAATGGTAAATGGTAAATGGAACAAAAAATCTGGTTATTTGTTGCAAAGTTCAATCGATAACGATTTGATAAAGGATAGTATAAATCACATTAAAAAAGAATTATCTCAGTCTTATATGTCTTAAAACCTTTAGGAACAGATTGATATTTTGGGAAATGGACCTTAATATTTTTTCTCGATAGAAGGGACTTAGCTCACCAATATGTAATTACGATATACAATTTTTAGTTAGGAAATGAATATAAGCAGATGAAGGGTAGGGTACTACTCCTCCTATACGCGAAAACGGATTGATTGCTGGTAGCATTCCTCTTTTAATTAAGAGTGAATTTATTTGTAGTAATCAATGATGGATGAAGCCAAGTTAATATACGATGTACTAAATTACCAATTGATAAATATTCTCACATCCTAGAAAGTTAAATAGGGTATCGAATACGGTATTAATAATTTATAGAATTAAAGAAAAGGAGCTCCATTTCAAATACCTTTTCTTTAAGAGTTACCATATTTTTATTGGATATGGCATGCAACTCATATGATAGGGATTGTACAAATATTTAAGTTGTATACATTATCAATATCTTGAAATCTGGAACATCATACGATAGGCTTCTTAATTAAATGATCTAATGGATTGAATAGCTACCTAACAAAAGGAGGAAAATAATTATGTCTAAGAATTCACTTTTAGAGCCTGGCAATCATGCCTTGCTACTCATTGACCACCAGTACCTTCAGCTCTTAGCTGTGCGATCCCACACGAACGATTCCATCGTTAATAACACGACGTTCCTTGCCAAGGCTGCTAAGTTGTTCAAGGTGCCAACACTTTTAACCACAGCGTTCGCCGAACGCCAAGCGCTGTTTCAGGAAGTTCAAGCGGTTTTTCCAGAACAGACCCCGATTGACCGTACCGGCCTAAACTCTTGGGACGACCAACGTGTGCTTGATTGGGTCAAGCGCACTGGTAAGAAAAAACTGGTGATGGCAGGCTTATGGACAGAAGTCTGCCTGAGCATGCCAGTCTTGTCTGCCCTAGCTGACAACTACGAAGTTTATATCGTCACTGACGCTTCTGGTGGCGGTAGCGACGAGGGGCACGAGCGTGGGGTTCAGCGTATGATTCAAGCGGGTGCCCAGCCTCTTACCACCGTGGCTTACGTCAGCGAGATACAACGTGATTGGGGGAGGCAAGAAACCGCTGAGCAAGTAGCCAAGTTGTTTGCTGATCACGGTGGTGGCTTTGGTCAAGGCCTACGATGGGAGTGGCAACTCCTTGACCTCAAAGAAGGCACACGCTAATATCGTTTTGATAGCAGCGATTTTTGATTGGTAAATTTGGAATCTCTTTTATGGGATACAGTATATAATATGGGTATTTTAGCAAAATAATAGTTTAGGTGAAAAAAGACAAAGGAGCTACATTACAGCTCCTTTTCACGCTCTACAAATATTTAAGACGTTACATCAGATGGAAAGAATTCAGCTACAAGCATGGATCTTTGTAAAAGGAATCTAGCAGTGCAAATAAAGGAGTTTTATGATAAGTGAAAAATTAATCTTGCACCATACATCACTATAGAAGCTTCAAGAATCAGTGATACTAGAAATTTGCGATTTCCAAATTGGTGACTCCCCATCATCATAAATATATTCTGTTCTCATAATTTCTTGCAGATATAGCCTGCATCAAGCGCGACTGCTTCAACTTTGAATCCGAATTTATCAATTAGAGATTAGAAGGCGTACTAAATACGGTTCGGAATCTGCTATATCTTCAGCCGTTATATAAGTATCGGCGACCACATTGTACTTCGCATCAGTCGTACGATGATATAAGAAATGAAAATCGTTTGTTTTTCCATCCCTCATTAAAAATCCACTATCTGGATTAGTTATACTTATCCGAGTTTTTTTAGTAGGGGGCATCACGTTCCTTTTTAGAGTTTAATTCTTTTTTCATGTATCTCATACTCTTCGATAACCGCAATTTCTAGTTCATCTATATAAAAATTTGGCTTTTCTTTTTTAAATTAATGTACAAACTTATTTTTATTGGCATTAGCCTTAATATGTTTAGAATCTGTCATCAATGCACGGCCACCCACCATTCGTTACTCTGCTGCTTGACGTACAATCTCATCAAAAATTTCTTCAAAAATATTTGTATGAATGAAATGAGTAAGACGATTTCAACTGATTATAAATTGATCTGGAATCACATCTGATAGGGAAAATCCTAAAGACCAACGGTAAGCAATATTTGTTTAAATATCTTTTTCAAACTGACATTCGGAGCGAATACCATAAAAATATCCAATAAGCATCATCTTAAATAAAATAATAGGATGAATAGTAGGACGGCCATTATTTTCACAGTAATAAGGGCGTAACTTCTATTCAATAAAACCAAAGCTAATTGTCGCTTCAATCGCACGAAGAAAATAACGCTTCTACAGAAACTGATACACGTTCATCACGATGATTTTTGAATACAACCATTATAAGAAAGCTCTCTTTTTCATACTTCATAAAAAATTAGGAGAATCAAATTTTAAATTCGAAGAAATAATAAATTATTTATAAATAACCTTCAAAACGGAGCTGTACCGAAAATAGTATTCTAAAAATCAAAATTAACATAAAAAAGTACAAGATATTCAAAGTGGAAACATTATCAGTCAGATATGATTTGGTGGTGCTTTTTTCTCTTAAATTGCATATATGTAAAATATAATTGAAATTATATTTATAAGTAGGAAATGAAAAAATATCTAATTAAAAACGCGGATGATTTTGGATTATCCCCCAGTATTAATAAGAGTATAATAGAAGCCATTGAAGCAGGAAATATTTCTAGTACAACAATAATGGCAAATATGCCAGGGTTTTAGATGCGGTTGAGCGAATATCTACATGCCCAACATAAGGAATAGGGATGCATTTTAATTTAACATATGGTAGTCCTGTTAATTCTCATGAACATGTATCCTCACTTGTGAATGAAAATGAAAAATTTTCATATGACCTTCATAACACTTGGGACGAGGCGGATGTTTTTATGGAGCTTCATTCTCAATAGAATCGATTAATTCAATGCGGATTAAATCCTACACATATTGATTCTCATCAACATATCCAAAAGTGTATAAACAATTGGCTTCATTTGCGAATTTAAATCATTTATATATGAGAAAAACAATTTTTAATCTGGTAATTAGAGTTAATCATCCTAAAAGCACAGATTACTTTATTATGGATACTTATTTCGAAGGAGATGGTATTTCTCGTTTGGAACGTCATTTTCAAAATCTTAAATTCGGTGTAACAGAACTTTTGTGTCATCCTGGATACGTCGATGAAATCGTTACAGCTGTTTCAGACTGGACTTATGTAAGGGAGATAAAGTTTAATTATGTGCATCACTTTATAATAAATTAACTCTTGTTGTTTTGCATAATAGGATTTGTCTCATTGTAGACATAATAGAAAAACATAATTAGATATTAATATGTTGTCCAAAAATGTTGCCTTCTAACCCATGTTGCTTATTAAATTTACGGCGATTAATTAGAAATTGAAATTTCCATAGTTAGTTCTACTGCCAAATTTATAAACAAATAGTCAAGGGAAATAAAGTATAATAAAAATCACCTTGGCCAAATTCAATTATTAATTTCTGGAAATTGTAAAATGTGTCTAGAACTTGGTGAAGGAATTATGACAAAGTGCACCTCAGAAGATGAATGCTAGCTCTTGTTAAATCCGACAATGAGAGTGCAACTATTCCTGGCTAGTATTTTGAATTAAGAACCGCTTCATTTTCTATCCCACCTAACGTAAAAAGTACCTTATAACGAACAACTACCTAGTCTCTTGAGACTTGAGTAATAACCTTATCAATACAAAGAACTATACTAAAAATTAGAGTGCAGGCCGAAGTATTGGTTTGCACTCTAATTTTTAGTATTTATGAATGTGTTGGATATATACATTCTAATATTATTATATCTAATAAAAAAGACAGCCCTATTTTATCTACAAAAACCTTCATTCGATGATATAGAAGCCTCGAAAATTGAGAAAAACCGCCAATAAAATAAGCAAGCTATATAACAATATTTATAATTCGTTACAAAAAGAATATCTTCATCATCAGGACACTTATAACCTAAAGTACGTACTTTAAGGTATTCTTGAACATCATCTAGGGCTGTTTGTGTAGCTAAGATAGATGATTTTTTATCTCCTTTACGTATAATTTTAATGTAACGAGTACGAAAATTAATACTAGAAATAGTCAAACTGGCTGTTTCTGATACACGAAGACCTGTACCTAAGATTAAACTTAGAATAGCAATATCACGCTCTCTATCACGTTTAAAGAATCTTAATTTTCCAGGGGCGGTTTCTTGCAGCATCTGCTCATATTCATTTGATAAAAAGCGCATAAATTTAATGTCATCATTATTATGGAAAATAACTTCTGAAATTTCTTTTGCTCTTGCTGCGGCATCAATTTTTTCCTTATGAATCTCCATTTTGGCCATAACATTTCTATAAAAGTAACATTCTCCATTATCATCTTCAGTATTACTTGTTAAATAGTTAAATAATGACTTTAAAGCCGAAAATGTCCGTATAACTGCCTTTGTTCTATTACCTTGTCTCTCTAGATAACTTTTAAATCGTTTTACTTGTTTAAGAGGAAGGTGTTCCAATGTTTCAATTGGAACCTCATGTATTTTCGTTACAACTTCTCCATCTGCAACAGCAAGACGAGAGGAGATCAACCATTGTAAAAACATTTCATATTCAATTAAATATCCATACAAAGTAGCAGGGGAGAGGTTGTTTTCTCTTCAATATATTCAATGATATACCAGGGCATTTTTTCTTTATGGCGTTCTACACGCGCTTGATACACTTGTTTTTCTCGATTGCTCAATTTTTTCACCTCAAACTTCAAAAATAGTACATAGATTATAATCTCTTTGATTTTACATTAAATCCGTGTTTAACTTACAATTGATACAGAACCTTATTTATTGTATAATTTTTATATTAAGACGCAAATATAAAAATTATAGTATGTGGATCTAATTATTATTAATGAAGAGCAGCATTCTAATATAAATAACTTTTAGGAGTGATTGAAATTGAATTTGAATACAAATAAAATAGATAAGTACTTATTTTGGTTTATTGCATGTTCCTATGTCAGCATACATATCTTAGTATATAGTATTTGGTCTAATGAAGGTTTATATTCTAGTAGTGAAGGCACTAAAATTATGCAAGAATACATAAAAACATTTGCGCAAACTAACTTATCTGTCATTTTTGGACTTGCAGCTATTTTAATAGGAGCAGCGGCATTAAATTATAAGAATGTAACCCAAGTATCAAATACAAAGGAAAATTTTTTTACTGCCATAACTACTATGATGCTATTTATTTTAGTTAATGCACTTATAATTCCACTAAGCTTTACTAAGTTGCTTACGGAGAATAAAATTTTACAAATGTTTGTTATTGTTTTTATTTGTGCTTTATTTGTAAAATTACTACATAATATTATTGTCTTAATTGACAAAATTCTAGGGATATCTAAAAAGAAAAAATAATTATCAATTAAAATTGTATTTAATGTAAAATTAGACAAAACAGTACATTGATTATAAAAAGTCAATGTACTGTTTTGAAGTTTGAGGTGAAAAAATTGAGCAATCGAGAAAAACAAGTGTATCAAGCGCGTGTAGAACGCCATAAAGAAAAAATGCCCTGGTATATCATTGAATATATTGAAGAGAAAACAAACCTCTCCCCTGCTACTTTGTATGGATATTTAATTGAATATGAAATGTTTTTACAATGGTTGATCTCCTCTCGTCTTGCTGTCGCAGATGGAGAAGTTGTAACCAAAATACATGAGGTGCCAATTGAAACGTTGGAACACCTTCCCCTTAAACAAGTAAAACGATTTAAAAGTTACTTAGAGAGACAAGGTAATAAAACAAAGGCCGTTATACGGACATTTTCCGCTTTAAAATCTCTATTTAACTATCTAACAAGCAATACTGAAGATGATAATGGAGAATGTTACTTTTATAGAAATGTTATGGCTAAAATGGAGATTCATAAGGAAAAAATTGATGCCGCAGCAAGAGCAAAAGAAATTTCAGAAGTTATTTTCCACAATAATGATGACATAAAATTTATGCGCTTTTTATCCAATGAATATGAGCAAATGCTGCAAGAAAACGCTCCTGGTAAGTTAAGATTCTTCAAACGCGATAGAGAGCGTGATATTGCTATTCTGAGTTTAATTTTAGGTACAGGCCTTCGGGTATCTGAAGTAGCTAGTTTAACTATTTCTAGCATAAATTTTCGTACTCGTTACATTAAAGTTTTACGAAAAGGAGATAAAAAATCCTCTATTTTGGCTACACAAACAGCCCTAGATGATGTTCAAGAGTATCTTAAAGTACGTGCTGCTCGTTACAAGTGTCCTGATGAAGAAGATATTCTATTTGTAACGAATTATAAAGGATCATATGCGCAGATTTCTGTTAACGCAATACAAAAATTCACAGAGAAATATACTCGAGCGTTTGATGAAAAAAAGAGCCCTCACAAGTTGCGCCATACATACGCAACTAATCATTATAATGAAAATAAAGATCTTGTTCTGTTAGCGAATCAAATGGGACATAACTCGATGGAAACAACATCTTTGTATACAAACATTGATGATTCTAAACGACGTGAAGCTATCGAACGTTTAGAAAAACGTCAATTAGAAGAAACAAGTGATAGTGATACATGACATGAATTATTGCATTTAGAGATAATTTTCCAAGCATCAATCTATCCAATAATAAATACAACCTACTAATTATTCTCAAGATAAAAATATAATTTTATATAACAATCACTTCAACGTAAGTACGGTTATTTTTCAGGCTGTGGAGAAAGTCTTCTCCACAGCCTATTTTTGTGTTCGAACCTTTTTTATGTGTCAACACTGATAAAAAAGAGGAAATGGAAAGATTTCTTATGATGGGTGCCTTAAAAAATCATTGTGAAGAACGCGTATTAGTTTCTGTAGAAGAGTTAGTTCCGCAAGACCATTTTCTCCGTACGATTGAAGCGACAATTTGTTTTGATTTTATTGAAGAAAAGTTACGTCCTTATTACTGTGAAAATAGTGGACGTTCTTCTAGTCATCCTATTGTTTTATTTAAGATGATGTTTATTGGGTATTTTTACGGTATTCGTTCAGAGCGTCAATTGGGAAATTAAAGCAAAGATTTCCTACCGTTAGTTTTTAGGTCACTCCCTATCAGACATGATTCTAGATCACTCTACAATTAATTGGAATTGTTGTACACGTTTCATTCATAAAAATATTTTTGAAGAAATCTTTGATAAAATCGTACATTAAGCGACGGAACACTATATCGTGGGAGATGGGCATGTATGGTGACCCCTGATGACAGATTCTATACATATTAAAGCCAATGCAAATAAAAATGAATTTGGACATAAATTCAAAAAGGAAAAGCCTAAGTTTTATATAAATGAGTTAGAAGCTGCCGTTATAGAAGATTGTGAAATATATGGAAAAAAGAATTAAAACCTAGAAAGGAAAGTTGATACCCCTACTAAAAAAAACGCGTATAAGACAACTGATCCAGATAGTGGATTTTTAATACGAGATGGAACACCAAAGTGATTGATTTATCTACACTTGATTAACCTCCATTACTCAAATTTTATATACATGTAAAAACTTATTCATTCTTGCAGCCTTAGCTGTTTTTGAAGCTTTTCCTTCTAATTCTTTTCGCAAAACATATTGATACGCAGTGTTACCTTTTGAAGATTTTACTATTTTTTAAACTTTGGTCAATTTCATAGAGAACTTTCCTCAAATTGGCCAGCTTGATATAGGGATATATCAGTCCTGCATATGACACTAATGCTTTCAATGTACGAAAACATCTAACAGCCCCTATTTCTGCTAGTAACCTTGGACCTGTACGATCTTCTAAAACAGCTATTTCTCTTGCTATCCTATATTCAGGAAGAGAAGCTGCTATTATTTTCATTTGTGTTAAAATAGATACGGTTAGATAGTTTGCACATCTTGTATTGTTAATTCATATATTTGCATTATTTTTTTCTCCGTAATTCTATACCCTTTTACAAATGGGTTAAATAAATCTCTTTTACCCCAACCTTGAGATATGATTTATGGTTGGATACTTCTCTAATACATCTAATAAAGATCCTTCCATGTTATTATTATAGAATTTTTTATACCTGAAAAACATTTATTTATCAGTCAAGTTAACTCATATTTTTTCACTTTAATTTCCATACTTTTATGATATTTCCTATTATAAAATCGAAGCTCTTAATATTTTAAAACTTCTTCTTTATGCTTTATAAGTTAATAATGATTATTTAATAAGTATTCTGCAAGATTGATAGTATTTTATTTGTCTAACTTTACTTGACGAAGCTTCATATCATTATGCTTTTTAATAACTAGCGCTTTTCCCATGTATACTTTAAATAATTTAAACGTGAAATTTATACATATTAAATTTTAATGAATTCTATGATTGTATTAACTTCTTCATTCCCTCGAAAAAAGATTGAAAATTCGGTAAATTCACTCATTTCGCTTCTTACGGCAGGAATTATCTCTATTCTTGTAGAAAGTGTTAATATCCGAGTAGTTAAAGTTAAATAATAGTCTCTTTTAAATTAAATATCAGTATTCTTTGTAATTAATACAATAATTAGGAGTAGGTAAAGGGTAACCTATTTTTATTTATTAAACAGCAAATATATCAGAAATCAGGTAATAGTAATTATGCCCTCAATATGTTAGTAGGTACTATATAACGAAAAAAATTTTGGATAACAGAATCTCTCTCTAAATTCTCTTGCATCGGATCTGAATGCGAGGATACATGTTGTAAGGGATGGAACATAAGTGTAGATAAAGAACATTATGATTTCTATAAAAGTGTTAGCCATACCGAATTAACACCATTATTTCAAAAGTATATTGAGAAAAAAGAACCCGCCCTTTCGGATAAGTCATATGGAGTTATTCAATTACAATCATCTGGAAGGTGTCCTTTTTTAACCCCAAAAAACTTAAGTAAAATACAAAGTGAATATTGTATGAAAGCATTGAGTAAAACTTGCGAAATCTATCCACGAGTTACGAATAAAATAAATGAGGAATATTATCAAACAGCGAATTTATCCTGTCCTGAAATAGCTAGATTGATATTACTATCCAAAACACCTGATAGGTGGAAACTAGCGTTGAATAAAGATGTTGATTGTCAATTCATTGATAAAAATGTATCTATAAATCAAAATCATCTAAAAAATATTCATAATATACTAATAGATTTATTGCAAAAAAAGAATACACATTATCAAAACGCCTTTGGCTTATCGCAATATTTATTGAAGAGCTAAATTTACGGACTCCAGAACATAATAAAAAAGCTATAAAACTAGCTATAAAAAAAACAGAAGAACTCAAGAAACATTCACCTATCAATTTCATAGAACTTAAACTACCTTTTTTAATCCAAGGTATACTTCGTATCATCCATGATTATCAAAATAAACAATTTAAAATAAATGACAGACTAAAAGAATGCATTGAACTTTTTCGAATAAATATGAAATTAGATTTTGAAAAAAAGTATAAAATACAAAGTGTTTTCAATCATTATCATTTTATACTTAACAACTACTATAATCCTAGAATTAAATCATTAGAATACATTTTTGAAAATTATTGTATGTATTACTTTATGAAACATTTATTCCCTTATAAATTCCCAGATATTTCGATGAACTTTTTGCAGTTTATCATGAATTTTTCTGTTATCAAATTCATATTGATTGGTATATTAGCTTGTTCTCAGAATTTAAGCGAAGATATAATTATTCCAATCTTATTCTAAAGATTTCGAACATACTACTTACTTTTATAATACCTATATTTGAGGTATGTATAAACAATTATTAATTGATTATCCTACTTATAATAAGTCTGTTTCTATTTTATTAAGTCAATAATGTTTATAAACTTAAAGCCATAGGCAATACTATTGTATTTTTACATTGAAACTCTCATTCTTAAAGGGCCTAGGAATAAATCTGTTAGGATTATCGCACCTAACAATCAATTTTATTTTCAGTATAGCAGAATATAGTGTACCATCAGGCCTTTTGATCTGGTTTTATCGAATATTTGAAATTTATTTGATAAAACTTATTGAAATGTTAGTACTTGATAAAAGACATTTTTTCGTCTTTTATCAAGTACTTATAATTCGCATCTGATATAAAAACTACAAAATACCTATTGAAATTAAAACCTTTTTTCTAAGAAAAATCCTCTATAAATAGTATTGTAACATAAATAATCTTTTTACACAGTTTAAATAAAGGGGATATCTTCCTTAAATTTTTAATTCTGAAGTTCCCTGTCGTAATTCAAAGGATGAATAAAGTACAGTGTGCTACATTAATCCCCTATATAGTTTTAAAACATGTTATGATAAGCATTGTGAAAATTCGAGATTACCAGTAAAAACTATATAAACACATCCACAATCATTCTTCACTTCATAATTTAAATCGGAGACCTTTAAACTATCGCAAGATACGCAATAATCAGGTAATTTACACGTGCTGCATTTTAGTACATTATCAACACAAATAGTATCCTTACAACACGTGTATACTGTATTCTCACAGGATAAACCTGAATGATAGTCATAATGATAGGTACAATCACTTTTCACTTGAACATTTATCAACATAGCAATACAACCTACTATTTTCAATACATTTACATCTATTTCCACTGGTCCACAATCATCCACTTGAACATTTTTTATACAATGATCTTTTACAACGGATAAGCAATCAATATTATATCCAATTTTATAATTTATTTCATCAGGTAATCGAAAACCTCTTGGAATTTGTACTGTGCAACAAAACGGAACTTTGAGTTCAATTGGCTCCACACAATTATATTTTGCAGACGTATTTAGCATCTCATTCGTATAGCCCCCTTTTTTTTCTTCATTAGGATACGGTATTTCACCGAAATCAATATTATCCAATATTTTCATCTCCTTGTGGATTTCGCTAAAATATTTGTAAAATAATTCATCTCCAAAAGTCATTTTAGTATATTGAAATACCAATTTCTAAGAGATTAAATTGTTCTATTTGTTAATAATTGGTATATTTCTACCGAGTGTTCCTGGCTTGATAATTCTGTTTTTGTTCGATAGTATGATTGGAGAATAATATGTTCTTGTTTGCCCTAACTGCCCCGGTAAAGGGGCCTCATCGAATTTTACTACACTAAACAATCCAGCCTTCCCCTCAATAGAAGCAGAACCTTGAAAATTTAAGGAACCATCATCGTTATTACTGATAAATACTTCAGGTCTGTCTGGCCAATCAGAATCTGCCATATACCCTGCTGGACCATGCCAATAATTACCATCACCCTCTCCTTTAGCGAGATCATCGTAATGGAAGTCAACGTTTCCTTGCCCACGTATCACAGCTGTAACATCTGGCGTATATGAAAACGAACCTGTATAAATTAATAATTGAGTAGTTACTTGAGAATAGGGTGGTACAACTATAGGTTGAGTAAATTCCCACAATCTCTCTGTAGTTTGAGTATCTATATCAGTTGAGTTAAAATTATATTCGCCAATAGTAGTTATTTCTATCTTATTAGTACCACCATCTATAAAAAAGGAAAGTGGTATTTTTTGGGTAAAAGGGAATTTACTATCACCAGCAATTTTTAATCCGTTTATTGTTGTTGTTGATGTAGTATCGGTTGTTTTTTGACTCAAAGTTGTAGTTTGGGTTTGATTTATACCGGTATTATTTGTAAGGACTTGTATTGAACTTGCTTCTAGCACGGGAGTGGTCTCAAGAGCATCCGGCGGCGATGCTACCACTACATCTTCTAGGGTATAAGGAAACAATGTAAATTTATCCATCGAGTGATCATTTTTCTCACCTTCATATTGCCAACGGCTTCTTACAGACGATTCAAAATCAAAAATTGTCATATATTGATGCCTCCCCTGAATTTTTTAGTTCCCACACAAATCACCATCTGTTTGCTGAGGTATTTCTTCTATTATCATACCGGAATTATTTGGGAAATACAGGTTGTATTCTTCTGTTAAATTAGGAATATCCAGACTAGATGCTACCACATGAATATATGGTTCAGTAAAATATGTTCCTTCAAATGAACCATTATTAAATAACGTAACGTCTACACCGTCTATTTTAAAATAAGGACTATAATATCTCTGTAGAATAGCTGCAACATGATGAAATGATATTTGAACTGATCCATTGGGTTTCTTTAATAAAACAGCTACATATCCTGATAAATCCCTTGCTACCTTAAACGTCCGCTTTATCACATTCATTTTAACCATCAAGTTAGCTGTTATCTTAAAACGTGGTCTAATTACATGGGGGTAATTAAACTCCCAGTTTACTAGATTTTTCCTAGTAGTGGACTCTCCTACCCTTAGTGAAAAGGAAGACTTATCTACATTTATTGGATCATTTGAAGGGAATATATCCACTAAATTTTTCCCAAACGTACTAGCTCCATTATCAAGCGTCCATTTACCTAAATAGTTTACATCTCCAGACATTTCAATATTAATCTCTTTTGGTGTTGTACCTGTATTACTATAAGTTTCAGATGCTAATTTAATTTCTGTTTTTACTGGCGAAGTCGGTTCTGAAAATTCAATGTTTTTAAAATAATCCTGAACTGCATAATATTCATAATTGGGTAGGATTAATGAAATATTATTTTCTCCCCCTCCCTGCTTCTCACTCCATTTGTTTGCGTAATTTCCAAACAATTCAACAATATCTATGGTAGTCATTTAATTGCTCCTTTCTAAATTGGATTCAACAAAAGTTAGTTAAATCTATAAGGTATAACTAAATATATTTTATTTGTTAATAATTGGTACGTCGTTTCCGAGAGCTGCTGAAGGAATAAGCCTTTTGTTATTTGCTAAAATTAGTGGTGAATAAAATGTTTTAGTTTCACCATTATGTCCTGGTAGAGGACGTTGTTCAAACTTAATTTGGCTGAATAACCCCATTGTCAAATCAGCTCTTGTGGAACCCGTGTAATTCAAGGATTCATCAGAATCATTAGAAGATACATAATTTTCTGGTTTGTCAGGCCAACTATTATTAGCTAATTCCGAAGCAGGTCCAATCCAATAGTCTTTACTTCCATTAGATTTATAACCTGATTCTTGTGCCAGATAATTTGTATTTCCATTATAACTACCATTTCCATAAACAGTACCACTTAAATTTATTGGTATAGACGCTGTGCCATTATATATTTGTAGTGTTGCTACTACTGTAGAATAAGGCGGCACAATTACTGGTTGTGTTAACGACCATAGTTTCTCCGTTGTTTGTGTATTTGCTGTACTAGTACTGAAATTATATTCTAATGCGGCGCCGATCTGCGCTGAATAATCCTTACCTGCAAATGAAAAATGAGCTGAAAAATCTACTTGGATAGTATCTTTCACAGCGACAATAAACTTTATTCCATTTGTAGTAGTTGAAGTAGCTGTGTCAATCGTTTTCTCACTATATTTAAGCGTTTGACTTTGATTTACCTCTGTATTATTCTCTAATACTTGAACAGAGGTTAATATTATTTGTGGTTCAACTTCTCCTGAACTAACCGTTTGTTCTGCATTTAAATTACCTACACTATAATCATAAATATAGAAATCTACAAAGGAACCAAACCCATTTATTTGTCCATAATAATCCCAATAAGATTTAATAGAATCTGAAAAATCAATCATTGCCATATCCCGATGCCTCCCTTAAATTTTTTAGTTCTCACACAAATCATCATCTGTTTGCTGAGGTATTTCTTCTATTATCATATTATAGGGATCTGAATTATTTGGGAAATACAGGTTGTATTCTTCTGTTAAATTAGGAATATCCAGACTAGATGCTACCACATGAATATATGGTTCAGTAAAATATGTTCCTTCAAATGAACCATTATTAAATAACGTAACGTCTACACCGTCTATTTTAAAATAAGGACTATAATATCTCTGTAGAATAGCTGCAACATGATGAAATGATATTTGAACTGATCCATTGGGTTTCTTTAATAAAACAGCTACATATCCTGATAAATCCCTTGCTACCTTAAACGTCCGCTTTATCACATTCATTTTAACCATCAAGTTAGCTGTTATCTTAAAACGTGGTCTAATTACATGGGGGTAATTAAACTCCCAGTTTACTAGATTTTTCCTAGTAGTGGACTCTCCTACCCTTAGTGAAAAGGAAGACTTATCTACATTTATTGGATCATTTGAAGGGAATATATCCACTAAATTTTTCCCAAACGTACTAGCTCCATTATCAAGCGTCCATTTACCTAAATAGTTTACATCTCCAGACATTTCAATATTAATCTCTTTTGGTGTTGTACCTGTATTACTATAAGTTTCAGATGCTAATTTAATTTCTGTTTTTACTGGCGAAGTCGGTTCTGAAAATTCAATGTTTTTAAAATAATCCTGAACTGCATAATATTCATAATTGGGTAGGATTAATGAAATATTATTTTCTCCCCCTCCCTGCTTCTCACTCCATTTGTTTGCGTAATTTCCAAACAATTCAACAATATCTATGGTAGTCATTTAATTGCTCCTTTCTAAATTTAGCTGACTTAAAGAACTACAAGATATCATATTCACAAACGTTTAATTTGAGAACAAGATTTTTATAAAATAAACGCGGATTTTTGTGATTTCAACGAATCTCGCCCTATTATTGGAATGTAACAAAAGCTTCCTACAAGACTCATTCTATATAAATTAACTGAAACAAAGATGAAACAGGGGCAAAGGAGTTAACATTCAAAGAACATAAAAAGCAAAGTGCCTATTAGGAACGATGTAAGTGGCAAAGTGCAATTAACTTTCACATTACAAATATCCCCTTGGAATATCTACCGAAGGAGCGATTATACGATTTTTACTCCTTACGATGGTGACAGGATATTTTTCCTTCAGCTTAACTAACGTTTTCATACAATAGCGATTCAAAACAATATGACCTCCAATCTTTATAATCACATTTTCATCATAAGATGTGGAAAATTGGTATTCTGTAGTATAGCTTGGTTTAATGAATCCTAACCATTTAACAGAAAGAATTTTTTGTTTTTTTATATTTGAAATACTCGTTGTTTCGTCAATTGTAGATTACCATCTTGTACAGGAAAGGTTATTACTGGCTCTCGAAAATTATTATCAATAAAATAGTGTCCCATTAATCTTTTACATAATTTATTGGTTCTAGATTGTTAAAATTCTGCTATAGCTGTGCAATTTTGTATGATTTTTTTCATATCATACAATCCTTTTAATATAAAGTACCCTGGCATATATGCATTTTCATTCCCTGTAGCTAAGAATAACTCCTCCTTCCCATAATCCGTAGAGTGGTAAGTTAAATTAGCAAAACTATTTATTTTTGATTTTCGACTCGCAGCTCTAATTTATTTACAATTGAATTCTCATTAATATCCGTTATCGTTTGATTAACACTACTTTTATGCATTAGGTTTTATATAGAAGTTGACATACAACAACTTCTATATAAAAAAACGCTTTACAAAATACGGCTTTCACTCTCGATGTATAATTGACATTCAGATGACATTTGAAGAAATTCTTTTATGGATTGGAACAATTTTATTTTGACCAATCCTCTAAATGCTTATGGTCTCCAAAATAGTAATACAACCCCTTATATTCTTTGGGATTAATTAGTCCTAGAAAACCTTTAGAGCCTGTGGCGATAACAGCTCTTTCACTAGACATAGCTTCTAAAGCTGCTCTTCCTGTTTTGACTACACAGTCGCTCATCGTATAAAAAGAACGAAGATCTGATTTTCATCCTATATAATAAATTAATTTTTTTCCCTATTTTCTTTTCTATACTTGATATACACTGCTGGATATAACTTTCTCGCTCACCTGTTCCCATAATAACTAGTGCCAGACCTTTGGAATATGTTTCAAAAATATTTTCTCATGCATGGATAAGTTCTATACAAATAGCTGCTTTTATCCATGATAATCGCGAAGCATATAAAATTATCTTTGAATTTGAAGGAATACCGATACGACCTCTCAAACTTTCTTTTTCCTCATGGGGACAAAATTCAATTGTTATTCCATTAGGAATAACAATTGAAAGAATATCAGTTTTTTGTAAACAATCTTGAACGGGATAGTTAACAGTAATAAAGGGTTCAAATCATAATAGGTCCCATGAATAGTGAGAACGAATAGCATATTGAGTTTCTTTGCAATTAATCAGGCAAATTGTGCTGATGGAAATTGATGTGCATGTATAATCATAATTTTTTCACGCTCTATTATTTATTTAAACTGGTAAAAAAACTCGTAAATATAACGTTGAATTAATAAAAGAAGCATGAATTCTCTTATAGATATCAGTTTTTTTAATACAATACGTTATAAAGGGGGACTTAAACCTGAATTTTGAATAGTTGAAGAGTGTAAGCATGTATAATAATACTTACCAATTCAATACTTTCAGGGTTGTACACAATAATATTATTTTTTCACGTTCTTGTATTCAATTTAAATTATGAAAAAATAGTGAATTAGAAACTGAAAAATTGTGTTTCGATTTAAAATGTTTAAATTATTTCTGTTGTTTAATGCCTGATGCAGACAGGGTACAATCCTAAAATCTTAGTTTGATAGATAGAGACCATCCTGTTAATAATGATTATTATTCGGCAAAAATCAGGGGATTCTTCCTGTGAGACTAACCTTTCTATATTTTTCAAAAAAAGAACATTTCAATCAACCAAATAAGAATCATCCTTATATTGAATCTCTGTTGAATGTGTTTCTAAAATCATTTCGTCACTACCGTAAATATCTTGGTTTATAACAGGATACACACTAAATGGAACAATGCATATATATTCACTCGTTGTTTCAGACTGCACAATTTCACTTACCACAATATTATTTTTTTCCTTCCTCTTTTTTGGTATCCGTAGTTTATACTTGAAATGTATAATCCTTATATAATGATTATATTTCGAATTGATACTGTTCTATAACTC
Source organism: Bacillus sp. IBL03825 (assembly GCF_024712505.1). Classification (NCBI taxonomy): domain Bacteria; kingdom Bacillati; phylum Bacillota; class Bacilli; order Caryophanales; family Bacillaceae; genus Bacillus; species Bacillus sp. IBL03825. Next base: position 261,986 of record NZ_JAMXKE010000003.1, read on the forward strand.
TTTCATAAATTCTTGCCTAGAGGCTCCCTTTTTCACAGGAACCTTTTGAAGACCTAACCGATTCACATACAGTAATTTATATCCATTTTTTATTATTTCATAATGGACATTCTTTCAGCCGGCGTATTGCAATTTTTTCGTTCACTACTAATAGGTTATGATTCTTCAGCTCTTTATGCTATATCCCAATCAAATTACATTGATTCACATCTAAGCATTGCGTACCATTCTTAAAAAAGCTAATTTTATCCACTATCTTTTTTTCCCTCGGCTTTCACCGTATAATAACTATCTACTTTTCGATTGGTATTTCTCTGATCCTAGGTGCAACATTTATAACTGATATTAAAGCTTACCTGAGTAATGCTTATAAAGTACATTGTTTTTCGCTACTGTTAACCGGCTTTGTGATGAAGAAAACACTTATCATTTTCATTATGGAACGTAAAATTTCCAACTGAAAAATTCAAATTTTCTCTTAAATTAATTGTATTTTCCCATTGCACTTTTACTGAGGTTTCACAACATCACGGCTCTTAATAATAAGGACTTCCCCTATATATAACAGATTAACAAAGTGTTTTTTACAAGTACAACGGATGAATCTTTGTAATCAGTATCGATCATAAACTGAATCACTATTTTCTTTTAACTTTGTGTACAATTTATTGTAGCATTACCATACTTCTTAAAATATATGTCTCACGTTTGTGTTCATTTCACCACAGGAACTTCTTAAATTTAATGTTAATTAGCATTATACATAAGCCTTTTATTTAGGTTTTCGAGATATAAAATGGGAAGTAAACATCTTTTAATAATATATACAAGAATACGGAATCGCATATTCCATATTATATTTTTCTGAATTTTCATTCGTGATAGAATACAATATATTGATTGTTAGTTCGGAACCATCCACGGTAAGACCAACTTCCCTTGTTATTATTATTTTCGAATCTATCATGCTCAAACATCCAAATGCTGTACTGGGGGCTATTAAAAATTGTTGAGCCATTAAATTTAATACCATTAAAATTATATTTGTAGTCAGAATTAGAAGTGAAAATGATTACATTATAACGGTTACCTGCGAAAAAAACTTCTATGTTTAAAGTTAATTTACTATTTTCATTCGAAAGACTCTCTTGAGCATTTATTACTTTGTATTCATTCAACTTAGATGGCTCTTTAGTTTTCCTTGCTTTAACACTTGTCGTTATCCAAGAGCTAAAAATATTTATCCCCATCGTACTTGCCAAGGAAAATACTGCTAATCTATAAATATTTCCCATTTACGCTGTACCTAATTAGTTTTAAGATATAAGAAAGCCCCTAGCGGACTGATATGATCCCCTTATAGTAGACAGGAAAAAGAAAGCACATTAACCTGTTTACTATGGAGGGGATTTTTTTATGGGAAAAATTAGAGTCACTTACGATGTAGAATTTAAGAAACAAGCTATAGATTTATACTTAAAAGAAGGCATGAGCTATAAAACCATTGCGAAAGAATTAGGTATTCATCACTCGGTTGTAAGTCGTTGGGTGAAACACTTTGAAACTGAAGGAATCAAAGGACTAGAAGAAAAACGCGGTAAAGCGAAAGGACCAGGTTTAGGTAGACCAAGGGTTAGATCCGAAGATCCTGAAGCTAAGATTCGACGATTAGAAGCGGAAAATGAAATGTTAAAAAAGCTCTTAGGGATGTAAAAGGAGGAATGAAAGTCGTATCCAAAACGAAAAAATTCGAAGTCATCCATGAAATGACAAAAATAGGCTATACAGTGATCATTCTATGCGATATTGCTGGTGTAACTAGAAGTGGGTACTACAAATGGATAAAACGGCATACGACGCCTTCAAAAAAACAATCAGAGGATATCGAAATTAAGAAAAAGATATTGGAGTGTCATAAAAAATTAAGAGGAATTTATGGATATAGAAGAATACAAGTGTGGCTGAAAGCCACATATAACCTTCATTTGAATCATAAGCGCATCCAAAGATTGATGAGTGAACTAGGTATCAAAGCCGTAATTAGGAAAAAACGACCTTATTACGGAAAAAAAGAAGCTTATGTGATTTCAGAGAACCATCTAAATAGGGAGTTTCAAGCTTCAAAACCGAATGAGAAATGGGTAACTGATATTACCTATTTGATTTTCAATGGACAGCGCTTGTACTTATCCGCTATTAAGGATTTATACAATAATGAAATTGTTGCCTATGAAACCAGTCGTAGAAACGACTTAAAACTTGTGTTAGATACACTTAAAAAGGCAAAGAAAAGACGAAATGTGAAGGGAATCCTCTTACATAGTGATCAAGGGTCCCAGTATCATCTCGTCAATATAATCAATTACTTAAAAAATATCAGATGAAGGCAAGTATGTCTCGAAGAGGCAACTGTTGGGATAATGCTTGTATGGAAAACTTCTTCAGTCACTTTAAGGCAGAGTGTTTTCATTTACACTCCTTCCGTAAAGCGAATGAGGTCAAACTTGCCGTGCGTAAATATATGCACTTTTATAATCATCAAAGATTTCAAAAGAAATTAAATAACCTGAGTCCATATAAATATAGAACTCAGGTTGCTTAGTTGCGCTTTTTAAATACTGTCTACTTGACAGGGGTCACTGCAAACTCTTGTCCGCCTTTATGCATGGGATGAAAGTATAAATTCCGATTAATAAAACATATAAAATTATAAAAAGATTCTAAAATGATAATATTCTCTGATAAATGAATCTTGTATGAGGTTGTGCAGATCAATTGTGTTTCATGTGTAGAACTATATATGGAGTTAAAAACAAGCACTAAAACATAATGGGAGCTAATAACTTGTCCGGTATGGTAACAGTACCGTAGCTCACGGGCCCATAAATAACAAGTAATTTCATACAATATAGACGTATTAAGTGTAGCATTTCTAATAGTTTCTTGGACGCTTAAGGATATTCCTAGATAATGAAAGTAAGAATCATTTGGGGTAATTCTTTCACCTCCTGTAGGCCTAACTATAAAATTAGAGTGTTTCCCAGTGTTCGAATTATACTTCATACTCCCAAGCTGTTCCCCTTGGTTCAAACCTAATTGTTAGTAGCGCTGGGGCGGCTTTTGAAACAAGGACGAGTTCTCCTACACGAGGATGTTGGTCAGCGATCACAACTAGGGGTATCCCTCAAACATCCAAGAAAGAGATTTTCCAATGATTCTAAACGAAAGGGGGAATTATTTGTTGATTTAGATGTGAGTTCTCAAGATGTAAAAGTTTGCTTTTTAAATAGTGAAGGAGATCGTTTACGATCATTCATTATTACAAACGACTTACCTGGAGCTATGACCTTAAAGGAAAACATTCTAAACATGGTTTCTAAGTCCACCTGTGAAGTCATTAAAATCGGATTAGAATCTACATCTATTTATAGCTATCACCTAGCGATGTTTCTTCACAATGATAAAAATCTGAGAACCTACAGTTCGCAAGTATTTATAATCAATTCAAAACAAATTGCAAACTTAAAAAAAGCTATCCAGAGATGGATAAGACAGATGCCATAGATGCATTTATCATTGCTGACTGTGTTCGTTTTGGGCGCTATACGATATCGACTGTAAATTAAGAACAATATATGGACTTACAATAACTGACTCGTTCTCGTTATCAACTCATACATGCCTTAGCAAAAGAAAAACAACATTTCCTTCAATATATCGGATTGAAATGCAGCCAATTCACACAAGGCGTTGAATCTTCTGTATTTGGAAATACCATGATGGAGTTATTTTTAGAGCGGTTTAGTTTAGAAGAGCTCGCCCAAATGCCTTACAGGAGTTAGTTCTTTTCCTTCAGAAAAAAGGTAAGAATCGCTTTGGTAATCCAGAAGAAGTTGCAAAATCTATTCAAAAAGCTGTTAGAGGTTCGTATCGCTTAAGTAAGGTAATGGAAGATTCCGTTGATCTTCTACTCAGCACCTCTATTCAGATTATGCGCACCTATCAAAATCAAATTAAAGAGGTTGATAAAGGCATACAAAATTTAATGCCTACACCACAAATACTAGAAAGTATTCCTGGTGTAGGTCCTGTATTCGCAGCCGGTATCGTCGCTCAAATTGACCGATTTGCCGATGAAACACGTATCGCGAAATATGCAGGTTTATTCTGGAAAGAATATCAGTCTGGTCGCTTTACTGCAGAAAACACGTCATTAACACGAACAGGAAATCAGGATCTACGTTTTTACTTAGTTGAAGCCGTCAACTCAGTAAGACGCCATGTACCTGAATATCGTGATTATTATGCAAAAAATCTGCAGAAGTACCTAAGCATAAACACAAGCGAGCCTTCGCATTAACTGCAATAAAATTTGTGCGTTTGGTGGATGCGCTACTACGCAACAACCGAATTTACACGCCCGGAAGGAGCGTTTATAGATGATGTCTACTGACATTCTTTATTCTTGTAAATTTCATTAATTTACAGTATATTAGTAGTTTAGTTTCATATTGTCTTTTTTAGGCTATACTACCCAAACTCCAGTCATTATCACTCAAACAGCCACTTGACATCACACCACAGAACTAACTAACTTTTAGAGATGCTGAGTAGTTAAATTTTTTTATTATTTGTAAAAAAATTCAGGTATTAGAATTTTTCGTATAAACATATAATATGGAGATACTTACCACTTAACGTTCTGACTAAATTCCCTGAAAAAGAAAAAATCAACTGTTTCTGAATAATTAAGCAATCCACGTAGTTCCTATGGCTAGAAAACAATTGGTTTAGTTTCTAAGATTTAGTCTTACGTAAACAGCGATGTTTATTTTCGGTAGTTCTTGTATTTTTGTTTCAACTAACAAAGATCAAAAATATCTACCAATTAGATTAGGTCTTACATTAGCATTCAGAATACGGCCATCCGCCTCACAACTCTTCGTAAATTATACAAGTATAATTTACGAAGAGTGATTGTTTTGTTTATAGTAGAGAGACTGCCATTTGTTTGTTTCTTTGTCTACGATTGTACGTTATTATTTTGGATTTAAATTGTGAAACATCATTTTGCTTAAAAAACTTGAAAAAGTATAGACCTAATCTTTAAATGTAAATTGGAAAGTAATGCTACCCACTTCTTTAAGCAATAGTGAAACAGTTCGTTTTTTAATTAAGTGAGCTCAGTAAAGCAAGAATAACCTTTTCTGTTATTTATTAGAAAAGACACGAAACTTGATATTATCCCCTTCTGTCATTCAGCTCTCACTAAAAATTTCTTTTTTTCTACTCATATACTTGTGGAAGAAACCTTCTGTCTAAAAAGTAAAATTAGCATACAACAACCTTTAATCTCCTTTATTCTTTGATTGTTTAAAACTTAGCGTCTGAGATTCCTACTAAATTGGTATATCCCTCCAAAATTAATGATTAAAATTAGTATAAACGACCTATTCACTGAATATATTTATGCTATACACACCCTTGTTTGTTTTGAAAAAACATTTCTACATTAGAGGTTTGAATGATTTGAATGTTATCGCTACATATACAATAAGGTGCTTTAGAAACGATCCACAAATATGGGGATTTTGAAATTTCATATGGTTCTCCCTGAATCCTCCAACTTCCAGATTGTAAATAATTTGTATATCGTTTGATTTTTTCTTCTATTAAGTTTAGTGCGTATCGTGAATTTTGAATTTCAACGAAATATGCTTTTTTGCGCCAAATCATAAAAATATCTGGTTGCATAAATCCAGACCCATATCTTTTCTCAACGTTAAAAATTATCGGTTTTTCATGCTGACATACACTTAAATAAAAATCTACAATTGCCAAATAATGATTCACTTTCTGAGAATTTTTTTTTATAAGAGTAGGATCTGGAAAATAAATATATGGCTGCTTATTTGTATTAGCATCTATATATTTTTCTCGTCTTAACCTTTTTAAAACAAAATTAGCTGAAGTTATAGGGTTTTTCACATGATTAAAAAACATTTTTGCAATTTGATCTCTAGACATACAGCGAAATAGATTTAGAGCTTTTATTATTTCTCGATCTCGTAAGCGCAACAAATATATCCCTCCTTGTGTATTTATTGTTTCTAATAGAAACAATTTCAGAATCTCTTAATCTACAAGTAGCGTGAGCCCAAAACAAAAGTAGGGGTTACTTTTGTTAAAATATACTATGAAGATCCTGTACAATTTATTCCTAGATCACTGTTTTGAATTTAATGAATATAAAAAGATATATAGAGAAGATAAATTAAAATCATTTTCTCTATATATCTTTTTATATAACTATACGGTTTTCTATTTTAACTATCCGCCTTTGGTGACTTATTATCATTACCAACTTTTAGATTCCATAAAATATGAAAACAAAAATCCCCTTTAAGATTTAGGATTGAAGGGTCGCTAGTTTACACACGAATATTCCATAAAGATACTGTTCTTAGGGCTCTTAATTTAGATACAATCGTCCAAATAACTTCCGGTTAGTCCTCTTCCTTCAGGGAAAAGTTACAAAATCCACTTAAACGGTTTTAGGAAATTAATATCCTTTAAGTAAGATAGAGGAATATTGTACTGCTCATCTCCCATCTCTATTTATAGCTATTATATTCTGGAAAAGCAGCATTCTTGTTATTTTACTGCAGAAAGTACGTAGGTAATTAATACTTACGTTATTGCTTGTTGGAAATCGACAAGTTCGTTATACGCCACCGCGCTGGATCTCATTATTTGAAAAATTCTGTACAATAATCTAAACTAAAACATAAATGAAAATATGCATTAGCCACAAGAAAATTTATACAGTTAGTAGAAGCGCTACTACGCAAAAAATAAATTTACAATTCCGAAAGGAGCATTGACGGCTAATGTTTATTGGCATTCTTCCTTCCCTTGTCATTGGACTATGTCCTTTACACGATTAAAGTTAAGGAGGAATTGGTGAAAAAAACTAATGAATAAGAGACAGTTAAGTATAAGAGCATACGTGAAGAGTTGGTTATTATCTGCAGTAAAGAGCATTTTTCCAATATACTTGCCTTTAAGTTTACAATCATCCACGAAATGGATAAAATTCCCAATTAACCTATTAAAGTGGTAAACGAGGAAAAGAAGCGGCAAATGTAATTCTAAAAATTGTTCTTTTTACCAATTTTTATATATGGTTTTCTATTCTGACCAAAATCACATATAAAATGCAATTTGATAAGTAAATTTGATAAACTTGTTTTATATGTAAAAAAAGGTGGGGGGAAATGAAATATAAAATTAAAGAACTCAGAAAACAAAATGGAGATACACTAAAAACATTAGCAGAAAAAATAAATTATGATTACAGCAATCTTTCTAAAATCGAAAGAGGTATTTATACTCCTTCTTTAGATTTATTAAAGAACATTAGTGAGGTATATGGAGTCGAAATATGTTATTTACTAGGGTCCGAGAAACAGGAATATTCTGAAATATCAGGGTCTAAATCTATAAATAAAATAGATCTAAATTCCCCAGAATTATTGCAGAGATATATTTTAATGTTAGATGGAAAAACTATTACGAAATCAGAACATGAATTCATGGTTGAAATAATTCGTAAGTTACGTAAAATGATTATGGAACAACAAAATAATAGGGATTGAAAAGACACATAGTACAGTAAATCTCTTATTTGTATATTATTTAATCTTAATGTTACACAATACAAATAATTTTCTTCATTAGAAAAATTTCTTGTTATACATATGTAAATATCCATAAATCGGTTGGCCTCGATTTTAGATAGGAAATAAATTCCCATATAACTATAGGTGAATGAGATCATTATGTTGACCAATTTTATATCTGGTTCAACACGACCCAAAATACAAAAATCATAAATTTTTTCATTTCGTATAACAGTGCCAGTTCTCAATTGATTAAGAATTACTTACCGAAGGGTTAAAATAAGCCTAAGTAAAGAATGGTTTTAGTCCAACCGCTTTGGTTTGCTAGCTACAGGCTGCTCAACGGTAGAGATAGTTAAGAATAGATTCATGCTTTCACTGATACCTGTTGGCCTCTCTTTTCTCAATGCGACTGTTATAATACCCGCCTCAAAAACGCAGTAAGCCTGCAATCTTTTTTGAAGGATATTTTACTGAGATAAAGGTCAGCCCTGTTTCCTTTGGAATTCATGGCACAATATAAATAAATTCATTTACCTTTTACTTTAATATTCAACCAATCACCTCTCCATGAATCATTGGTTTCCTAAAAACATCTACGAATTCATTCATCTAATTCAATTTTATATTGATGAAAATTACGCTTAATTATTGTATGAGCTATCGATAAGATTAGTTCTTACACTTTGATTGTACTGTTTTCTGCAACTAAAAAGTGGTACGAAATACAATTTTTTTTGTTAGCACCCCAGCTCGTTTTATAAAGTCATATAAGAATGTTTTAATCTATAACTTTCTCCTGTAAATATTAGCAAGTAGCTATGATGAATAAGACGATTTATCATAGCTGTTGTTAAACGCTCATCGTGAAAAATACTATTCCACCTACTAAACTCTAAATTTGTTGTAATAACAATACTTTGCTTTTCATAACATCCTGCAATTACTTGGAGGAGGAGCGCTCCTTATTGAATTACCGGTATATATCCCCCATTCATCACAGATTAAAACATCTATTTTTTCTATTTGATTAATCATTTTATACAAACGATCTGCGTTTTTGGCTGCAATTAATTCATTTACTAATGTAGCAGTTCGATAAAATCGCACGCTTTTTTTCTGCTGTCTGCGTTAAGTACACTTTCCATGGATGTAGCAATTCTTCATAAAAAGCTAAATTTTGAAGCGATTTCGGCCGTTGTGCCATTAATTTTAAATAGGGAATCCACTTCATTGACTCTAATCCTTCTCCATATAAACGTGGATGGCAAATGATTTTTTGATAGTTCTCATTTAAAACTTCAATTTGGTTATAAGTAATTTTGAGCCATACTTCTTTTTGAGAAAAATCAGGTGCGGTAGAATAGCGATTTTTGGCATAACAAATCTTTCCGTACTTATCTGATTTTACTTTTTGTAAGCGATGGACATCAAACGTTGTTTTTGGTAATCTATTTGAAATAGCTTTTCAATCTGTTCTTTTTTCGATAATGTTTACGGTTCATATCATTATCACAACGCTGTAATAATTCTTAATTATACGCTTCTATATCTGGCAATAGATGGTATAGGAACAAAAAATTACGTCGGATATAACCAACTTTATTTTCTACATGCCCTTTTTCATGACCACTGTTTGGGTTGCAAAATATATGTTGGAAGTTATAATAATATGCGAAATTCTAACATTATTTTGTAAGTGTACGCTGTTCATTTTTATGAATGCTTGTTACAGCGGTAGATAAATTATCAAACCAGATTTGTAGAGGTACACCTTCGGTGTACTCAAATATTTGCTTTAACCCTTGTAAAAGACGCCCTTGGTTTTGAGCTGATAAAGCTTGTACATAACTTGCATTACTGTCCGGAAAGGATACTGCTAAATAAGAACCTTTTGTTTCAATTCTTTGTTCATTTAAATAAACAAGATGTCCAAAATCTGCTTGCGCTTATACTGGATAATTATGTAAATAAAGATAACCTTCACATTTCTGATATAACTCTTTCTTTTTATGCGATACATACTATTGAACAGTTTGTATAGACACAGGAAACTCTCCACCGTATATCTCTATCAATCGTTTGTATACACGGGCTCCTATATGCCGTTCTTTTATTGGAGCCTTCCTATCTTCCTCTAACGATTGATTAATTTGTGCTTTATAAGGATCTAATTTGGTTCCTTTTGGTTCTCTCAGTGTAGGAAGTAGATTATGATTTTCTAAATACGCATATTTTCGTACAGTTTGAAAATTATGTCCAGTTTCTTTAGAAATGGCTCGTAGAGACATCCCTTTATATTGATGTAAATATTTGATATGATGTTGTTGAATCATTGTAAGCATCCCTTCCCCTCCTTCTAATTGTCTTTTCTCACAATTAGAAGGCTAGTTGGAACGAGAGGGGTGCTGGCAATGATTTTTTATTTATATGTACTATCATTCCGTTCGTCCTCATTCAGCATTAAATGGATTGACTCCTTACCAATACTCAAAATCAATTGCGTAATCTAATTTGTGTTTCAGTTTTTCTTGACCAGGTCAAACTTACAGTCCTAATTTAACTTCTAAAGAATATTTGGTCATAGAAAAAACTGCACCCAAATTGTTAAGTTTATCTAAAAATTAAGGTGCAGCTCAAAATATATATAACATCTTTTTTCTTTAATAGCAGGTAAATATATGTCACTCCTATTCTATGTAGTATGATTCAAAAAGTGTTTTTTTTATAATAAAATATCTGGATCATTTTATTACTTTTATGCATTTATTATAAAGCAAAATTACTTTTAAAGGATAGATTGGAGGACAATATATGTCATGTGAAAAAGATAAAAAACAAGTTCATTCAAATGGAATTTTGTTTACACCTGCCTTAGATCCTAGTTTAATAGGACCTACTTTCCCGCCAATTCCACCTTTTACGCTATCCACAGGACCTACAGGACCTACAGGACCTACAGGGCTTACAGGATCTACAGGGCTTACAGGACCTACAGGACCTACAGGACCTACAGGGCTTATAGGATCTACAGGGCTTACAGGACTTACAGGACCTACAGGATTTACAGGACCTACAGGGCTTACAGGACTTACAGGACCTACAGGACTTACAGGACCTACAGGACCTACAGGACCTACAGGGCTTACAGGACCTACAGGACTTACAGGACCTACAGGACTTACAGGACCTACAGGATCTACAGGATTTACAGGACCTACAGGGCTTACAGGATCTACAGGGCTTACAGGACCTACAGGGCTTACAGGACCTACAGGATTTACAGGACCTACAGGGCTTACAGGACCTACAGGGCTTACAGGATCTACAGGACTTACTGGATTTACAGGACCTACAGGACCTACAGGACCTACAGGGCTTACAGGACCTACAGGGCTTACAGGACTTACTGGATTTACAGGACCTACAGGACCTACAGGGCTTACAGGACCTACAGGGCTTACAGGACCTACAGGACCTACAGGGCTTACAGGACTTACAGGACCTACAGGACCTACAGGACCTACAGGACCTACAGGATTTACAGGACCTACAGGGCTTACAGGACCTACAGGGCTTACAGGATCTACAGGACTTACTGGATTTACAGGACCTACAGGACCTACAGGGCTTACAGGACCTACAGGGCTTACAGGACCTACAGGGCTTACAGGACCTACAGGGCTTACAGGATCTACAGGACCTACAGGGCTTACAGGATCTACAGGGCTTACAGGACCTACAGGACTTACAGGACCTACAGGGCTTATAGGATCTACAGGGCTTACAGGACTTACAGGACCTACAGGATTTACAGGACCTACAGGACCTACAGGGCTTACAGGATCTACAGGACTTACTGGATTTACAGGACCTACAGGACTTACTGGATTTACAGGACCTACAGGATCTACAGGACCTCTGATTACCACGAATAATGCTACAATATATCATTCAGGTAACAACATTATGGCAACACATACGCCTATACCGTTCAGTTCTAATTTGGTGATTAATGGAACCGCTATCTCTCATACACCTGGAAGTACTGATATCACATTAAATCCGAATCAAGTGTATTTGGTGATATATTCCATGACAGGTTCATCAACTGGTGCGGGTTTCAATTTGGCTTTGGCATTAAATGGGACATTAATTGCTGGATCTAATTCTGGGGTCGATCAGTTAGGAATATATACAGTTGCAAAATCCTCAATTATTACTACAGGTTCCGGAGTGAATACGCTTACTCTTGTAAATGGTTCAACAGCAGCAACATACTCTGGACAATACGGTAATATAACAATTGTTGCGTTACAATAATAAATTAGTCCTGTCAAAATTTACTGAATACTAAGTTAAAGCTACCACTACATGAGCAGAAACTTAAGATTTTGAATTTCTCCAAAAACGAAATTTTTGCCCCTATAGAGTCATTTATGAGAATTAAATTCATTTTTTAACGTGATGGAGATAGGGGACAAAAATATAAATTTCATCGCTGAAAAAAATAAAAAGAAAAAACGATTGCTTGGACCCTAAGGGGCAATCGTTTTTTCTTTTTAAGCTGTTTGTAATGACCAATTACAGATTCAAAATATTATTTAGTGTTATTTTTGTTTTCCGAAACTGTCTTCATATTATTGGTCGTCCATTCCTTAATTTTTAAATGTTTTATTTGCTTATGTAAACAGTTTAACAATCGGAGGCGTTTCGCCTAAGATAGGTCAACCACCAATTTGTAGAAAAATATTGTTAAACTACTTCTTTTAGAATTGATTTCTTACGGAAATTAACTTATTTTCTACAGGTATATCCTTTTTTTACGAGTTTTGTAGTACCGCTACTTTTCACGTGTAGGTGCTTGGTTTCGTGAAGAAGGAATTCCTTTAATTCATGAACAGATATTAATTAAGATGGATTTTGAGTCAATCCTTTCTGTGTTAATTGATTGTACTATATTTCGGAGTAGTTTGTATGATTCGTGTAAACCATGTGGGGAAAATCGGTTTGTTATCGTTGATATAACGATTATAAAGCCCATATTTGTTCTGCACCGACAGATTTGATTTTACAACGGTAAATATATATGATAGCTAGATGATTTATGAAGTTGCGGGCACGTATAATATTTTTTCTGTAAACCTTATTAATCTGAGAAATGGTTTACAAATCAAAAGTATACATCATCGTGTGCTATCAAATTCTGTCATAGGAACACTTTAGTCTAGTCTACTTTTCTTTCTTGTAAATATTTAGCTTTATACAATACTCTCCTTAAAAGAAACCTAAAGGATTGAGCCAAATAAAAGCGCTTTTGTTTATGTTCCAACATTCCACTTATCCTTACGTTTATTGTTCGATGACTTGTTATTTCTGATGCGTATTAAACCATTGGAGCAAAAAGAATTAGAATCCAACGCATGAAAAGAAAATAACTTTTCATATGCTCCCCTATAGAATATCCTACCTTTCGTTTTCGAAAACAGATAATTATTTTACTTCCAATCCATCCATTTTTAATGCTTTGAATTTTAAAGTCATTGTATAGTCAACATTTTGTTTCTGTGTCAACCTTAACAGTAAATTTCAAACTTACTTCTTTTTGTGCCTATTTTCCATTTAATTCCCCTTCTGCTGCGAATGTATTTATTCCGCTTCCGAATGTCATGATACCTAATATTGTAATATTTTTTTCAATACTTTCATATGCAATCCTTTTTTTCGTTTATATATATATTAAACTATTGATTTATTTGTAACATTTATTCCATTTTTTATTACTTCACAATAATTCGTATTTCAACTGGTGTTGTTCCTTTCTTTTTCTTATTTTGTGGTTCAAATATCTCTACATCTGCTGTTACTTTATATTCTCCTGCTTTGAGAGGTTTTTCTAATGTAACTAACCTCTTTAATTTCGCGGCCAGGATATATAGAGCTCACGTTTCATAGATACCCTTTTTGTGTGATCACTTATTAATCGGGTACGCTTTTCTTTCTTCATTACGAATATAGAGGGAGCCTTTTTCATTTTTTTCTTTCAAAATAGCCTCTGGATAAATACACATAATGGAATGTTATCGTCTTATTTACTGTACCTATTTTTTCTTTTTGTGGAACATCTCTGCCGGATTTTGGAGAATTTAATAACCAGCCTTCATATTTAAATTTGACGCCATCTAATTTAAGCTAATCTTTTTGATCAGCCAAATAAGAATCGTTCCCAAGCTGAATCTCTGCTTGTTTTGTTGCTAAAATCGTTTCGTCATTACTGCAAATATTTTCGACTATAACAGGATTCACACCAAAAGAAACAGTGTATAAATATTCAACCTTTTCCCCAGACTGTAAGATTTCACTTACCACAACATAAACTTTTTGTTCACCATCTTTTTTAGTTTCCGGTAGTTTATCATTAAATTTTATATTATAATATAAAATTTAAATCAATGCTGTTTTGTAGCTCTTGCATCAATTCTTGTTTAGAGTCTCCATTTTTCACAATAATCTTTTGGGGACTTAACTGATTCACATGCAGTGGGTTATATCCATCTTTTATTATTTCATAATAGACATGATGTAAACCTGCGTGTTGCTCCTTTTCATTATGAAGTGTAGAGGCTCCCACTGAAAGGTTTATATTTCCTCTTAAAAAAATTGTACTTCCCCATTTCACTTTTAACTGGGACATCATACTTTTTCACATTAGCATACTTATCTATTAGAGTAATCTCTATACTTGAATCACCTACGACATTCGCAAGCCATGAATATGAAAATTTTTTTAATTTCACATCATCACCGCTCTTAATATTAAGAAATCCACTTAAATTATCATTTGTGATTTTAATTTTCTCTTCCAAACTAACTGTTTTTGTTTTTGGAGTTGCATCAATCGTTTGAGGAATTGTTTTAAATTTAACAGATTGACTCATGTGTTTTTCACTAACTAGTAGGGATCTCACCCCATCACTATCAAGCTAAGCTCATACAACGTCAATTATAGTAGAGGTTGTTTCTTTTTTCTAAAGGCTATGCGTAGGGAATTTAAAGATTCGCATACGAAATAAACTCTAACGGGTTTCCTTTTTTGAATTAAGCCGCTTGATTATCAGATATAGTACAATTGTAAACGACACCTAATATATCAAAGACTGTCTTTTTCTCATATCGATGGGATTTCCATCCGTTTTTCTGTAAGAAGTCAAACAGGCGAAGGGAAATTTTTGAGACGTCTTGGGTGTCTTTTTGTATAGCTTCATATACTAAGTACAGATGATCTTGAATCATATAAATTGCTTTATATTCACTTAATTCTTTTTGTTTTTTCTGTAGTAGCAGCTGTCGCATTTTGAACATAGTGGAAGAACAAAGAAAAATAGCGATTAACTGTCCATAAAGATGACATTCTAGACGCTCTCGCTTATTATTGTGACAATGATTGATACCAAACAGAGATTTCCATGTTTTAAATACAATCTCTATTTGCCAACGTAGTGAGTAGAGATTATGAACCTGTTCCATCGGAACAATTTCCCATGGTATGTTGGTAATATAAACGTTGATTTCTGTTAATCGTTTACTTTCTTCAGAGTATGTAACTCCTTTTTTCTTTTCAACATAGGTTTGCTGTTTCCTACGTTTATGAGTTTGAATCGATGTCAGTCTGTATATTACAACTCGTGAGGGTAATTTTTATTGTCTAATATAGGCATTACAAATTTCATAAGTATCTCCTGGTTTTATCTGATCCAGATATAAATGGTAGCCATGGTTACCGAAGAATTTGTATATGACTCACAAAGTATTATGGTTTACAAGTAAATCACAAAAGAGTATATCGTTTAATGAGAAAAATGGGGATACAAGCTAAGATTCGAAAGAAAAAGTGGAGGCATTTTGACTAGCTTTTGATAGGTAGGACTTGTGTAGTGGGCCCCTTGATCTGAATGAATATATGCACCTTCAGTCAATCGAATCCTCTGATTCCTTTTTAGTTTATGAAGGGTTGTCGTTACGATGTCTAACGTCAGCTGTTCTGAAACATGGTAAGCTAAAATTTCATTGGTTGAGCCATCTAAAATTGTAGACAAATAGCCCCTTTTATTCTTACCATAAACTAAATAAGTGATATCTGTAAGAGGTGTTTTTCCTGGGGGGGGTGTTTAAATTCCCGATTTAATCGATTTGGTACTACTCGATGTTCTTTTGTGGCTTTCAGCATTCTTTTATAAGAATTCGCTTTGCGAACCGGGCAGACAATCTTATATTTTTTCATGATTCTATGGATACGCTTTAAATTGTAGACAACTTGAAACTGACCCGCCAATGTCATCAATCGCTCTTTTGTTTCTGTTGTTCTTGAGATGAAATTGAAAAAAATTAAAGTATCCCCAACGGGATACACTAGCTACTTTACACAAATGACTGACCATATTCCTTAAACTGTATTTTATGATGACAGGACGAATCAAGATGAATTTCTGACTAGGTGGTAACGTTATCTCCTTCTCATCCTCCCCTCCATAAGTTTGGTTTTTTTTAATAATTCATTTTCCACCTTTAGTAAGTTTCGTTCGGCTTCTAAACGGGCGTACTTCCCTTCTAACGTAAGCTCTCTCTCAAGAGTTCTTCTAGCATTTTCGGTTCGTGTATCCCGCAAACCAAATACACCATTTTTCTATAAGCAGCCCGCCATCTACTTCCTGATGACATAACTCGTTTCATTCCAATCATATCTATATCAAAGCCACATTCTTCAAAAATATTTCGAAGTAGCTTTCCTTTTTCGTTTTCCTCAATAAAAACACACCTAAATTCCTCTGTATAAGTGATACCTTTCTGACCTACAGATTTTACGTATGGGTTACTCGATAAAATTTGAATTTCTCTTTCTGTAAATAGCTGTTTGATCATTTTGAACATTCTCCGATCCCAATTCCCCTCTTATTATACCAGAAATATCCTATAGAATAGACTTTTTTTAAGTGTCTATTCTATAGGGTACATTTTATTTCGAACCATCTCTTCTCTTATTACCAACAAATTCGTATTCTAGATGCTATCCCATGTCTGAAATTGCATATTTTTAGTTATAAATTCACATTAAAATATTCTAAAAATACTTAAATTCGCTAATCTTCTGCTACCTCCATCCGATCCCGATGCAGCTATTAGAGTTCTATCAGCACCGCTAAGATTTACTAATTGGATTATAGTTCCAGCTGTTAAAGGTAATATGATAGTGGTAGATATTGGGCCTCCTGTTGTTGGAAGAGAAGCTGAGATTGCGTAACCAATAGATGGAACTCCATTCAAATTAATACCAAATGCTGTATCGCCACCTGTCGTGATTGCTCCTACATTTACAGTAAAACTAAGAACGTAAGTTCCGGTGCTACCAATGGTAAATGCTGTATTATCATTTATAGTAATATTAGTAATTGCACTATCACTTTCAAAAGTTACTGGATCAAATGGTGCAACAGTCATTGTTGTAGTTGTTGAGGAGTCTCTAAATAATGAGGCAACAGCAAAATTAGGTCCTGTAGGTCCAGGAGTACCGTCTAATCCCGTAGGTCCTGTAGGTCCAGGAGTACCGTCTAATCCCGTAGGTCCTGTAGGTCCAGGAGTACCGTCTAATCCCGTAGCCCCTGTAGGTCCAGGAGTACCGTCTAATCCCGTAGGTCCTGTAGGTCCAGGAGTACCGTCTAATCCCGTAGCCCCTGTAGGTCCAGGAGTACCGTCTAATCCCGTAGCCCCTGTAGGTCCAGGAGTACCGTCTAATCCCGTAGCCCCTGTAGGTCCAGGAGTACCGTCTAATCCCGTAGCCCCTGTAGGTCCAGGAGTACCGTCTAATCCCGTAGGTCCTGTAGGTCCAGGAGTACCGTCTAATCCCGTAGGTCCTGTAGGTCCAGGAGTACCGTCTAATCCCGTAGGTCCTGTAGGTCCAGGAGTACCGTCTAATCCCGTAGCCCCTGTAGGTCCAGGAGTACCGTCTAATCCCGTAGGTCCTGTAGGTCCAGGAGTACCGTCTAATCCCGTAGGTCCTGTAGGTCCAGGAGTACCGTCTAATCCCGTAGCCCCTGTAGGTCCAGGAATGCCGTCTAATCCCGTAGCCCCTGTAGGTCCAGGAATACCATCTAATCCCGTAGGTCCAGGAGTACCGTCTAATCCTGTAGCTCCTGTAGGTCCTGTGGACCCTGTACCTGCTATCAAAGTATAATCAGGTGATGATCCAGGAGTACCATCTGGACTCGGGACATTTACAATATAAGTGCTTCCATCAATTGTAACTACTTGACCTGCTGGATACCCTGGTGCATCCGCTGGATTAAATGGTACAACTCCAGATAAACCAACCCCCGTAGCCCCTGTAGCCCCTGTAGGTCCTATAGGTCCTGTAGCTCCTGTTGAACCAGGAGTTTCGATAATTAATTGGATTAATAAATTTAAAAGAAGTTGTAAAGTGCTAGGATCCATTTTTAAACAGAATAAATAAGAACCTAATGCGTTGTAAAATGGAGGTAATAATGACAGTAATTGCGCTGTATTTGAGGTAGGCGATTGTAAGACAGTGATAATACTTTGAATGAATTGTTTGACGTAGTTCCCTTCAGGAGAAGGGATTAAGGAGTTGAATAAGTCTAATAATTGAGTAAATACATTGAGTAATGCTAATCGATTTTCATCTGACGGATCAGATACATAAGCTGGTATTAGAGTCTTTAAACTTGTGAGTACTGTAATCAATTGGGAAAGTTGTTGTTGGGAAATAGGAATTGTTTGACAACAACTGCCACAACCATTCGAACTAGGTGATGGTGAGAACGGATTAAACCGCTGATTACAAGGATCATTGCAATCCATATATATAATCTCTCCTTATAGAAAATATTTTCTCATGAAAAATAAAGGAATAGTATAGAGAATGCTTCGAATAAAAATGCTACTGGTTTAATCAAAGTGATTTTATTACACCTCTAAAATAAAATTATATTTCACCTTTATTTATTCATGAATTTATACTACTTTACTATTCTATAAAATAATCTTAAGTTTGCTTGTAAAAACACATATTTTACTAATAAATAGGCATTTTTTACGAAAAATATAAAATTTAATTTTTATATTTTAACGAATTCTTCTTCCTCAAGCGTGCGCAGGGCAATAGTCCAACGGTAGATGGGGGATGATTTTCGGTTTGGCGTAGCCAAAAGACTTTGCTTTTTATTTTGTCTCTGCCTTCGTATAAATAGCAACAAAATAACCTTTGGGGTAAGGGAGTTAGCTCGGCTGTCTTAGGACGAATTCGTAAGCCATCAAAAGTAACCACTAACCGAGAAGCCCCCACTTCAAGTAGCCCGTAAGAGCTACTAAGTGGGGGAAGTTCACTATCTGTTATATAATACAGAGGTCCTAGTACTCTTAAGATATAGTAATTCCTATTTTTGGTAATAAGATGTTTTTTTGCCCTTCAGTTTATATTATCTAGAAAAGAACTTGTAATTTTTTTTACAAGTTCTTTTTGTTTTCCTACAAAAATGAAAGTAAACTATTAGCTATTAGTTTACTTTCAATTCTTCTGAGTCATTGATTAAAAAAACATAAGCAAAAAATAAGTATCTCAATAATATCGATATATTCATCTGAAAAAAGTATGAATTAACTATTAATAGCTCCAGACTACATTTCTTTACAAAAAATTCATCATTAACGTAATACTCCCTACACTCAAACCAAGGAATTGATCTAATGAAATTAAAGCAAGAAAAACCCAATGTATAATAAATCCCACACCAAATACTGATATAAGTAGAAAACTTAAATATCTTAACCTTCCATATATGACTCTCATACCCACACGTCTTGTAGCTTCATAAATTCAGTACACCATGTCATGGAAGTAAGCAATTAAATCACTTAAACCACATAGCACATATATAGCTAATTACATTTGCAAATCCTTCTTTTTAACTTTTTAAATCTCTTCC
This sequence comes from Bacillus sp. IBL03825, assembly GCF_024712505.1. Lineage (NCBI taxonomy): Bacteria > Bacillati > Bacillota > Bacilli > Caryophanales > Bacillaceae > Bacillus > Bacillus sp. IBL03825. The sequence goes on from NZ_JAMXKE010000003.1 coordinate 281,664, forward strand.
AAAATATAAGAAATGTATATGGGTTTTCTTATTACCTCACAATAAAACTATTCAATTTCTTTTTATGAAAGGGGAAAATTCAAATGTATACGGTATTGAAAGGTTCTCTTCCACCTGCATTATTAAGCTATATAGTGCTGTAGAAGAAAAAGATTTTAAATTTTTAGCCCCTATTAGGGAATGTCTTACTCCCATTAAGTGTAACTAGGTTTTATTTGTATAATGAGATACGTGTGTTTCCAATTCAGAGAAAATGATGTTGTAGATTCGCTTGTAATCGAATTTTAATGAGTCATCATTTTGTATTGAATGAGATTATCTTTGTTATTCGGTATTTTAGATAGCTTAAATAGATTTTTAGGGGGAAAGGGGTGTGAGAATCATTTTTTTAAGGTTCTCGCATATATTTTGCTAAGTTTAGGAATTTGTACATTTATTTTGGCAGGAATAGACGCCATTGGAAAGAAACAAATGATAAGCGCTGAATTTATTATTGGCCATGTCTTACTTTTTCTCGTAGTCTGCTTTATTTATGCATGTTGTGGGAAACACAAGATATTTTCCTGCAAGCCTTTTTGATATTGTAATTATCCGATTAAGAAAAATCCGCTATATATCATAGAGACGTACCTATCTTCAAGAACTACAGGAGCAAGCGATAAATAAAAATGATCTGTGAATGAACTCAGGGGAAAGGGAGTGAAGAAACCATGATACATCGATATAAATTAGAATTTTCAGTGATGTATGGTGGCAAGATAACAGGCTCACAATCTACGATTATTCCAGCACGTTTTTTAGGGGAAGCAAATGAGAAACTACAATTAAAAGTAAAGCGGCGGTTAGGGAAGTGTAGTATAAAAATTAATACCACAAGTTTATATGTGTCAGAGAATAGCCGATATATCATTGAATAAGATAATAAAAAAAGTTCCCTTTCTAGGGGGATTTTTTCTATCAATCCCACATAATAGGAGTGTATGGTGATTAATCTTTTTTATTATACCGTAAGAATAGAAATGTTGCATTTTTTATATGTAATGTTAATAGTAATTCAAAAGAATGAAGTAGACAATCCTTCATTTGGTTAATAAATGAAGAAAAATGGTGCTTTATCTTTTGAAATGAATCGTGTTGTATGAATTTGTATATGGGTTTTCTTTCTAGTATTTTGTATACAAAATGTGAGTTTTTCTTAACGTAGGCAATTTTTCAATCTCTATGAAAGCCAACTAATTTGTTAATTATGTATGGTGTAAAACAAGCTCTTATGTCAATGTACATAAGAGCTTGTTTGCATGTTTACCACCTTTTTATGTAAAATGAAAGAAAAACATCATATGAGATGGGGAGGTGAAACTCATGCCCAATCAACAATTAGTTAATTTACGTATTGATTTTGCTTTTAAACAATTATTTGGTACAACTGGAAATGAAGATATTCTCATTGCCTTTTTAAATGCAATGTTACAAGATTCATTAGAATCACCAATTGTTTCCTTACAATTAGAAGACCCACACTTGCATCGAGAACACGAGGAAGATAAATTATCGATTTTAGATATTTCAGCCACATTAGATACAGGAACAAAAGTAAATGTAGAAATCCAACTCAATAATAATCATGACATGATTAAAAGAAGTTTGTATTACTGGGGAAGGTTATACACTTCTCAATTACAAAAAGGGATGCCTTATAGCTTACTTCATAAAACAATCACGATTAATTTATTAAACTTTGTGATGTTTCCTGAATATGAAGCATTTCATACAACAGGAATCCTATGGAATCAGCAACAACAAAAAGTATTAAGCGATGACATAGAAGTCCACATTGTAGAAATTCCTAAATTAATGCAACAGTGGCGTAATGAACAAGTAAATCCGTGGAAGGATTCCTTTGTACGTTGGTTATTATTACTACCAGCGAACGAAGATGAACGACTTACTCAAACATTGGAGGACATTGCCATGAATCAAGACCCAATTTTACAAAAAGCAATGAGTAAATGGGAGCGTATGAGCCAAGATTCTTCTTTCCGTCAAGCATATGAAGCAAGAGAAAAAGCTTTAATGGATGAGGCTGCGAAGTTTGCGCACGCTCGTAATGAGGGGAAAAAGGAAGGGATTCGAGAAGGGATTCAAGAAGGGATTCAAGAAGGGGTTCAACAAGGGAAAATACAGATAATCAAAGGTATGCATGAACTTGGTGTGCCACTTGAAACAATTGCTAAAGCAAGCAAGTTAAGTGTTGATGAGGTTGAACGTATTCTAGAAGAAAATAGTTAGCAAATAATAAAAGAATTCAATTTGACTTTTGTTCTTTTTAAATTTTATTGAGTGAAAACAAAAAAATCATAGAAAATAGCCCTTCATATTTTTACAGACTGCTGTGAGCTATGCTTCCATTTTGACATACTTAAGCCCTCGAAATCGAGCATATGAATCGCCATGTAGTTCTTTGGGCACATATTTTAAAATCCCATCGGACAAGCAAATACATTTGTTTTTTTCTATTTAAATTTATTTTTCGGAATTTCTTGATTTCATTTTCCAAATCGGCGATACCCCATCACCATAAATATATTCTGTTCTGATAGTTTCTTACAGATATAACCTGTAAAATAGCCTGCATCAAGAGCTACAGCTTTAACTTTGAATCTGAATTTATCAATTTGAGCTTGTAGTCGTGCTAAATACGGATCGGAAGCGAGTTCTCCCAAAAGAGAAGGTGTTAAATGTTGGCGGAGTTTTTTCGCAAAAAGTTTGAATTCATCTTGGATTAAAAGATTCATAAAAAAACGTTATTCTTCTATCTAGCTTGTTTAGAAAGAATAACGTTTTTTACACTTGAGGGAGTAAAGATTCTTAAGTGGGTGGGGGTATGTATGGTGATCCCTGCTAACTTAAAGAAAAACGATAGTAGTAGCTGACGGCTACCAAAATATTATCTTTTTTGAAGTGTTTCCTTTTAAAATATTTCATCTGTGATTCTCCTTATTCTTTTGTCTAGAGTGTGCTCTCATTTAAAAAACTTTGCAACAGAATCATCAGACGGATTGGAAAGAGCAAATGGAAACAAATCGTTTGATTGAACTACCCCCACTTTCACTTCGTTTAGAAGAGGGGGATTCCTAAGTAAAGAGTTCTATCGAACTCTAATTTATTAGGCTAGCTCCACAGTCCTTGCGGTTAGAAGCCTTATCGCTTCATTCTTTAGATTGATACTTGCGTTAATATCCCTATCATGGTGTGTAAGGCAAGAATGGCAGTCCCATTTACGTAGGTTTAGATTATTAACGTCTTTGTTTTGATATCCACAACAAGAACATAATTGGCTGGAAGCAAATGTTTTCGATACGACAATGACTCGTTTGCCGTACCATTTTGCTTTATATTCCAACATGGTTCGAAACTGTGACCATGATACCTCACTAATTGCTTTTGCTAACCTATGATTCTTTAACATATTCGATACTTGCAAATCCTCTATACCGATAACATCGTGGTTTTTAATGATTTCAGTCGAGATTTTATCCAAGTAATCTTTTCTAGCGTTTGTCATGTATTCATGAATTCTAGCTACCTGTACTCGCTGTTTATTCCAGCGAGAAGAACCTTTCATTCTTCTCGAAAGAACACGCTGCGCTTTCGCTAACTTCTCTTCTAACGATCGAAAAAACTCCGGATTTTTATAGGTTGTTCCATCTGACAAAATGGCGAATTCTTTTAGTCCCACATCCATTCCAATGTAGGAATGTGTTTTCGGAAGTTCTTGCACTTCTGTTTCAACTAATAATGACACAAAGTATCTGCCAGAAGGGTTCCGTCTAACCGTAGCATTTAAAATACGCCCCTTTACTTCGCGACTTTTGGCAAATCGAACAAGACCTAGTTTCGGCAACTTTATTTTGTTTCCTACAACAGCAATATTTTCATTTGTTTGTTTTGTGGTATAAGATTGTGCGTTGTTCTTCTTAGATTTAAAGCGCGGGGCACGGTTTTGTTTTTTTGAAAAAGCGTGTATAAGCATCCGCAAGGTTGCGAACAGACGACTGAATAGCAATGCTATCCACTTCTTTTAGCCAAACAAACTCTTTCTTCATGGAAGGGAGTTTGGCAGAGCATGTACCATAGAGATAGGAAATGATTGAATACAAAACGAGAACAACCAATCGTTTTATTGATTAAGCTCACTTGTGCTTTATTTGGATAGATACGAAATTTATATGCTTTATTGATCATCATTCCTTTCACCTCCATTTCGATATGTTTCTATTATACAACAAACATACATTCGATAGGTAGCAAAGTACCACTTTATGTATGTCGAACAATTAAGATGGCATCCCGCCATCCCTTGTCCGAAGCCAATTCATCTCCCACCTACTCACTTCGCGTTCCTTGAGGAAGAAGTCTTCTTGGCTAAAATGATAAATTGTGTATGTTGACATATATACTTGATATTTTGTTTATTTGTTTTTAAAAATACGCATACCAAATAAACCTTGATCAGGTATATTTTTAAAGATTATGCAGTTTTCTGCTTTAGATTGGATGTAGTGTACTGATAAATGACGCCTAAAATATCAAAGACTGTCTTTTTCTCATATCGATGGGATTTCCGCCCGTTTTTCTGTAAGAGGTCAAAAAGGCGAAGGAAAATCTTTGATACTTCTTGGGTGTCTTTTTGTATAGATTCATATACTAGGTACAAGTGGTCTTGAATCATATAAATTGCTTTATATTCACTTAATTCTTTTTGTCTTTTCTGTAGTAAAAGCTGTCGCATTTTGAACATAGTGGAAGAACAAAGAAAAATAGCTATTAACTTTCCATAAAGATGACATTCTAGACGCTCTCGCTTAATCTTGTGACAATGATTGATACCAAATAGAGATTTCCATGTTTTAAATACAATCTCTATTTGCCAACGTAGAGAGTAAATCTCATGGACATGTTCCATCGGAACCTTTTCCCATGGTATGTTGGTAATATAAACATTGATTTCTGTTAAACGTTTACTTTTTTCAGAGTATGTAACTCCTTTTTTCTTTTCAACATAAGTCTGCTGTTTCCTACGTTTATGAATTTGAGTTAGTGTGAGTCTGTATATTACAACTCGTGAAGGTAATTTTTGTTGTCCAATATAGGCATTCTGAATTTCATAAGTATCTCCTGGTGCTATCTGATGCATAATATCTTCAAGGTTAAGTAAAACATATAAAGATTGCTTTTTTACTGTCCCATCCCGAAAAAATTCTGGAGATTCATTTTTTACATACACTCTATTATTTAATTTCAACCGTGAAACATAGAATACCCCTCGTTGATCCATCTGGTCTAAATCTTTTAGAGAAAAGTATCCTAAATCTCGAATACATAAGTCTCCTGGGCGTAAGGTATCCAAACAATCTGTACCAAAGGTTTTATCATTATTTTTACCCGGTTCGATTTGAAAATTGAGGAATTTCCCACTATGTAAATCATACTCTAGCTGAATCTTAATACCGGCTGTTTGTGCACATCCTCCTGAACCAGGATAAATAGGGGCCAAATGATTGGGTACTTGAAAAATAGTAGCATCTAAAATACGTATACGTTGAAAATAAGAGGTGTATTGGTTTGTGATTTGAGACGAATCGTTTAGTTTGCTTTTGATTAAAAGGGAAAATACACGCTGTAGAAATAAAACAGCGCATCTGTTAAAACGTTGATTAAGTCCTTCTGGACTTATAAGTGTGGCTGTATTTGCATAAAGCTGACTACATAATCGAGTAAGAGAATCGCTTGCTACCTGTTGACTAATCCAGATACATAAAGCAGCCAAATCTCGTGCACCATACTTACTTTTACGTTTTACAAAACCTGTCTCTAGTGCAAGTTGTTGAAGAATATGAGGAGATAAATATCGCTGTAGTTCTTCAGCGAACAAATGAAACTCATCCTGAATCGATAGATTCATACAAAAACGCCATCCTTTCTGTATATTTCTACAAAAAGAATAACGTCTTTTTTACTTAATGGATAGTGTAAAACTTTATCTTTATGGTGATGCGACGGTACCTCATATAGTCGTTTGATAACTTTATATATTTACATGATTTTCGTTAGCGGAAGTTAATTTCATTTTTAGCTTTCTGAATAATATCTGTTATAAATGGCGCTTTTTCATTTGTGTATGCGACTCTATCATGATGATGTTTTTCAGCTAATTTTTGTTTTAATTGATAATACTGTTGGAGTGTATCAGGATGGTTTTTTAGATAATCTCTAAATAAGATATTACTGTTCCATTCTTCACTCCCTAGTTCATAAACGTGCAAATGATGTGTTCCCGCTCTCCATCATCCCTTTCTAAAAAACCTTCTGTTTGGAAACTCTTTATGAAATACATATTCATATGCAATCTTTTTTAAAGGTTCAATAAACTCATCTACTTCTTTTAAATTATGAACTCCAATCATAATATCTAATATTGGTTTAGCTCCTAATCCTTCAACAGATGTACTTCCAATATGTTCAATTGTAATAGCTTTATCTCCCATTGTACCTTTTATAAGCCTTTGTTCTTCTTTAAATTGTAGTGCCCAATTCGGTGTATACTCCTCAATAACAACTGGTCTTTCCATATTCCTAATCCCCCTTATGTATTTTACGCTTGAACATAATATCAAATTTAGATGAGCAAAGCTACTTCAAATCAATAGAATTTTCGTTATGGGGGGATTTTGATTCTTTAGCTTGATGGGCATGGTCACCATATTATTTCGGTAAAATTGTACGTATAGACACAATTTGTACGCATTTAAGCTATGGATTAGAAGGAATTGTGTTGGGAAGTACAAAATAAATAAGAAAAGTGAAATTTTCATCAATATAGATTCTTCATATATCTATAAACTAAAAAAGAATCCCCTTCAGTTAGCTTTCCAAAGGAAATTCTTTTTCATATTACATTTCTTTACTGCCCTACAGAGCTACTTATTCCAACTAATTTTCTCCTTGTTCTAAAAGTATCTCAAAATCGTTGTTCTCTTTAATTTCGTTTATTCTGCTTTCATTTATATAAGGATCATTTATTTTAAAGTATGCATTTAAAATTTCATATTGTGTTTTTCCTCGTTTAGTTGAACTATCCTCAATAGCTTCTTTCCATGGAATATTTGCTTTATCCATAATTAATTCAAGAGCTGAGCCAGTTTCATACCGAATATCCCTTTCTAAGAAACTTGGAGACTCCGCTTGTCCATTAGCAATAAAATTGAATGCTTCCATAAAAGTAACATGATAAGGATTCTCTTTTTTTGCTAGTATCGTAAGGGTTCCACCAGTTAATTTGCTATAACGATATTCTAAGTATCGTGCAGAACCTTCCATCGCTTCTGCCTTTGTTTCACCAACTAGTTGTGGCCATTTTTTATAGCGGTAATTACGTACAATAGTCCAATCATTTAAAATTCGTTTTAATGTTTCTGGATTATTATCTATCATCGCTCTATCTAATAGCTTAAATTCCAATCCCATTAACGCATAATTTTCTTTATTTACAGGATAATCATCAATATATTCTCCGCCATTTGCATCATATGCCCAATCTTTTTGTTTATAAGCATGAAAAGATTCATGTAATAAGAAGGAAGGGAAATCAAAATATAAATCTGGATTACTAAACATTTTAGGATAATATTTCAAATAAAAGATCTGATTATTTGAAATATCTACTGTCCCAAAATTTGAAGGAAACCATGTAGAAAGCGTTCTAAGATCAAAACGACTTAAACGATATACCTTAGGTAAATGTAAGGATTTAGGGACTTGTATCTCCTTTGCAAATACACTGTCTTCGATTTGTTTCACATTTAAAGCATAAGCTTCTTTACGTATCATTCCTCCATCTTTATTAGTACGTATTAGAATTAACGGTTTTTTTTCAAAATGATACTTGCCATTCCAAAGCTTATCACTAGATTCTTCAAAGTTTTTATATATAGTTGATAATTCTTGCAACATTCGTTGATCAGTTTCATTCAACGATTCAAACTTCGTATGATAATTCTTATTGAAGATGATGGCTACTAAAATAATCAATACAAATGTTATGAATAAACCCGCAAACATTTTTAAAAATTTTTTCATGCTACTCTCCTTTATGAATATACATTAATTAACTGTTTTAATGGATGAAATTTTAATTATTATCGTTAATATATATGGAAATATAATAGTACCTTTAGTGATACCCTAAATGTATATAGTAATTCAAAAAACAGTTATGTTGCAATTTTATTTTGTAAGATTATCAGACTATTAGGGATGCAGTTGTCACATGGAAAATAGTCAAGATTATTTTCAAAGCATTATTTCGTTAAAAAACATTAGAGGATATAAGTTCCTTATATTATTTTTTCTTATCACATCCATTAAATTAGTTCTTTACCATGTCCTTGATGAAATTACCTATGTGGAACAGAACAGCAGTACTAAGGGTTTCTTATTTAATGATAGAATACATATTTTTTCTTGAACGCACAAAAAACACATTATCTTTTCTTCAAGCGAAAGAATTGAAATGTGTTTTTATGCAAAGAATACCTTTTTCATTCATAAGCATAGGAATGTAAGGTAAGATTTACTGTTAGTTTTTAGATGTAATTTCAACTTGATAATTTTCAGAAGAATTTACAGTAGCAGCAATTTTCTTCTGTTCATTGCCAGTGACATGTCCCTCTAAATATATTTCAGGTGTTGCATACTCTCCTGAAAAACTAATATCATTAATTACAACATCCACATTTTTTTCTTTTTTAAAGTGTTCAATAGTCGCTAGTTTAGCTGTTTCCTTGGTTTTTGGCCAAGCTTCTTTACTGAATTCATCTGGTGTACCGTAATCCATAATGGCATATACCCATGCAGCCATAACTAATAACATAGCACTCCCAAATACAAATAAGGATTTTGACAATTTTGTTTTCATTGACATTCATCTCTCCATTTTATTCTATTGTTTTTGTATGAACACTTTGTATTCTAGAGTATGCTAAAAGTTTTTACTATTTCATTAGGTGACAATAGCATTACATTTTTGTAAGGTTCTTTAAAAAAGATAGTTTATCTATGCCTCAATCTATGTGAAATATATTTTTGTGAAAAGCTAAGCAAATATTTTAACCTGCTGCAAAAATCCAAACAATTAACTACAGTATCCCTCAAATTCAATAATATTTAATATTTTACTTCTCTAAAATTTTAAATATTATTTTTATAAACTCTTTGTATATATAGAAGATAGTAGTCAAATTTAAAAACTGTTCTTATTTGAACAGTTTTTTTCGAAATAGAAGCTTACAAAAATGTAAGGTTTATGTAAGCTATACAGATAGTAGACGAATACCTCCCATGCTATTCTATAAGAATAGCATTCATAGATAGTAAGAGTAAGTAATTAGGGGGTAAGAGATTTTGACATTGTATCAAATCGCTTTACGAAATGTGGCACGAAATATAAAAGAATATACACTGTATTTTCTTTCTATGGTTTGCAGCATGGTCATGTATTTCATTTTTGTAACGCTACAATATAGTAATCAAATGGAGCAAGAAGCAGATATATCAAAATTTGTAAGCGGAGCTTTTCAGCTATCCAGCGTATTGTTATTGCTATTTGTTTCAATCTTTATTATGTATTCAAATCAATTCTTTATAAGAAAACGGAAAAAAGAAGCAGGTTTGTATTCTTTGTTAGGTGTATCCAAACAAAAAATTGGGAAAATGTTATTTTTTGAGAATTTACTAATAGGAACTGTTGCCTTAGGTATGAGTATTTTAATTGGAAGTATACTTTCACCTATCGTTCTTAAAGGATTAGTATTAACAATTGATTTAGATATTCCAACCAATTTTTCAATTTCAATAAAAAGTATATTTCATACATGTTTGGTATTCTTTTTCTTGACTCTCTATACTTCCATACGTGGATATCGTTTTATGTATCAATTGAAACTAATTGAATTAATACAATCAGACAAAAAAGGGGAGATTGTCCCAAGTGGTTCTAAAAATAAAGCATTATTAGCTATTTTCTTAATCGGATCGGGTTATTTTCTTGCCATCACAATTCGAAATGGATTCGCTACAATTTTCCCTCCATTAATAGTCGCTTTTTATATATTATTTGCTACTGTATTCGGTACGTATCTATTTTTTTCTTTCGCCATGGTTTTTCTATTACAAAAAGCTAAGAATAGCAAAAATAAATATTACAAGGGCGTCAATCTTATTACGATGTCACAGCTTTTTTACCGCATACAAGGTCATGCGAAATCATTAGCTACAATTGCAATTTTAAGCGCAGTAACAATAACAGCCATTGGAACTACAATTTCTTTTTATTATAATGCAGCTACTTCTTCACAGAAAGAACGACCGTATAGTTACTCTTATGTGGTACCTAAAGATAAAAAGATTGATGATGAAATTCAGCAAACGTTTGTCTCTAAAAGACAAACGAATCCTATTATAGATCAAGTTCGAATTAACTTAATCTCCGTACAAGGGGATTTTTCAAGTGTATCGGTAACATTACCATCAAAGTTTCACATAATGTCTCAAACAGATTTTAATCAAAATTCTTTAATGAAAAAAGAACCAAAAACAGAAAAGCTGTCGCTACAACCTAACGAAGCAGTGATAGTAGACCCTTATTTTTCGAATTATAAAGGTGGACAAGTTACATTTTCTTCAAAACAAAATTCCTATACATTGTCCATTATACATTCGTATTCAGATAAAATATCTAATTTGGACCAAGTGATGGATTTAGTAGTAGTAGTTCCAGATTCTATTTATACAGATCTAAAATTTACTGCAGACATACAACAGATAGCAAATATAAATGTGAAAAATCAAAAACGTAGTGCAGAGCTGACAACCCAACTACAAAGTATTTTTAATCCATCTGAACAAGAGACATTCCAAGATTACTACACAAATTTTAAGTCAAATATGACAATTACAGGTACTTTGATGTTTATAGGTATTTTTTTAGGAGTTATATTTTTATTAGCTACAGGATCTATGATTTATTTTAAGCAAATAGCAGAAGCTTATCAGGATCAACAAACATATATGATGTTACGTAAAATTGGAATGACTAAGAAAGAAATAAAAAAAGGTATCCAAAAACAAATCGGTATTGTTTTTCTTACACCACTATTATTTGGGATTTTGCATAGTCTATTTGCACTCCAAGGATTTTCATATCTGTTTACATCCTTTTTACCGTCAGGTATTTTGATACCTGTAGGCGTTAGTATCTTGATATACTGTATTATCTATGTAGGGTACTATTATTTTACGGTGCACTCGTATTATCAGGTAGTATGCGAAAACAGTAAAAAATAAGAGTTACAGTTCTTATCCGAAAAATATCAAGAAAAGGACATTGACGTTGTATGTTAATGTCCTTTTCTTGATATTTTAAATTTTTATTCTAACTCTTCCACCACTTTATATTGAAAAAAGAGACTAATACAAATCACAAGGAATATCGTGACAGACTTAATCAATTCTTGAAATAACCTGTGTTGTTTCATTCGTACCAGCTTCTTTAGTTTTGGAGTTTCCATATAACCGTTTTTAATGTGAACTGTTCTCTTTTTGTTATTCGTTGTGTAACTACGGTAGTTATCTTTTTTGCTTTTAAATTTGGGGAATTCAGCGGATTTATTACGAAAAAAGTTAGCATATATTTTGTTCAAGTTCATTTGGGCATTGGCTAACAAAGGACTATCGACTTCTTTTAGAAACGTAAATTCAGTCTTATACTATGCATAGGTAAGGTGTTTGATAGGTTTATCTTGTGATTCTTGAAAAAGTTTAATCCTTTCAGCATCCTGTTGTATACAAACCGAACACACGCGAAAGTTTTTGGATAGATACGATATTTGTATGCTTTCAATATTTCCTAGACCTCACTCAATACATTGCTTCTGTATTTCTCGACGAATACACGGTGATAATTTAATATGAACAATGAATGATTATTACTATCTAATTTAATTTTTATAACAACCTTTATAACTTATAAGAATAATTATATCAAAATATACGAAAAATAAAATGAAGTGCTTTTAGGCTATGCAAACCGGAATTCATCTCCCACCAACCGTTGGGGTATCCCCTTGCACACAATTAAGGAAGTAAATTCCATTTAGCTAGTTCGTCATAAATAAAAATTTATTCAGAGGGCTACTCCTTATGAATTGTTCAAAAATCTAACTTAATTTAGGACCACAGTTATTCATGCCCTCAAAAATGGAGTTACACAAGAATAATTGTGCTATCCCTTATTTGCAAAATCCTTTAAGCGGAATAAAATTTTAACAATTTGTCTTCGATCAATCATATTAGCTAGATGTCCTTCACACCATTCTTCCCTACAAATATGATATGTTAATAATTTTCGGAGTGTCTCGAAACTAGCATTCGTTATCAAGTTTGGATATTTGATATATTTAGCGAATTGGCTTTTATTAGATATTCTTACAAAATCAACATTTAATAAAAACTTATGTTCTTTTAAATCTTTTTGAAATTGTAAAACTTCATTAGAGTAATGGAATGAACTTAAACCATTACTAGCAATATATGTTTTGTAAAATATATTACTAGAATCTTCAAAGTAATTTTTATATAGTAAAATTCTATTTATTGTAATTCGGTCTATATTAATGAATTTTTCCACCTATTCTCTCTCCTATTGTCCTAATTATATATGTCTTAAATCACGAGATATTGAGTATTTTCTCTTCCATGTATTAATATCAGAAATGGATAATGTTGGTTAATATGAAAATTTAGAAATACATACATTTGAATTGTATAAAATCATAGAAATGAAGATAATTACTACTATAAAGTATGCATATCTAAATTCTATTTAAATAATAGACTCCTATCTTAAACACTGTTGTAGCTGATATGAATTTAGTTTAATTAAAATATGTACTGTGCGCAAATTAGGAATAATCTTGGTCAAAAAAGAAATAATGACTATGTATATTTGTAATTAAGATTGTTATTTAGAAAAAACATATTCATTTCGGTTTTATAGAATAGTATTCTATACTCATAATATAAATATCCCCCGAAACAATTCATAAAAATAAAACAATATTTATCTTTTTTCGTCAGGGGACTCCTTTTTAAAATAGTAAAACATCAATTTTAGGCGGGCTTTTTTCTGTTTAAAAGTCCCAGTTAGGGGGGGCTGTGTACATGCCCATCAACTTAAGAGCGGAAACAAAATGAACTTTTGTTCAAACAAACTAAAAAACTATTTAAGCTTAAAAATGAGCATGCCAAATATATCTAGTTAGGTATCATTTTAAAAGTTATGCAGCTTTCTTTTGTTTTCCGAACCTATTATACTCATAGACAACACCCATAATATCAAAGACTGTCTTCTTCTCATATCTGTGAGAATTCCTACCATTTTTCTGTGGTAGGGTAAACAGGCGAATCAGAATCTTCGTTATTGCTTGGGTGTTTTTTGTGCGAAAAATAAGATTACTTTTAAAATTTTTTTAATTTATGTACGTTTGTTATTATTTATGATGTATTTACTTTCGTTATTTTACGAAATCCCTAGAAAGTATCCGAAAAAAGTTCTAACAAAGTTGTTAGAACTTTTCATTTATCTATTAATATATATATAAGAAATTTTTAGGAGTCTTTTCCATATGATGAACCATCCTCTATTACAAAAGTCAATAAAAATAAAAAATTAGGTACATGATTAATAATTGAGAGACACATGGTGGGTACATAAATGTTAGCATTTTGTACTTATTGTTTTTTCTAGGCTTTGGTGGAAGCAAGAGCTTCTATGCACTACTAGCTAATGTATTAAGGAGTGATGTGAACTACCCGCCACTTCACGTCCTAACGGACTGTTTGAAGTGGGGGCTTCTTAGTTAGTCGTTACTTTTGATAGCTAACGAATTTGTCCCAAGACAGCCGAGCGAAATGCCTTGTTCGCGTAGTTTATAAGCTAAAAAAGAAGTGAACATACCCCAACTATTGTCAGCGACACTTTTTCCAAAATGAAGTGATTGCGACATTCCTTTCATGCTTAGATCCTTAATAGCTACAACATCAAAATGAGTAGCTAACTTTTTAGACTCATGATGAAGGGAATTCTTACGTTGGTTAACTACTTTCTCCTGTAATTTCGCTACACGAATACGTTGTTTGTTCCAACGTTCTGAATTTTTAGTACGTTTTGATAATACTCGTTGTGCCTTTGCTAATTGGTCTAACATGTTACGATAAAACTTAGGATAATTGGCTTTCTCATCCTCAGAACTAACGTATAATCCCTCCATTGCAAAGTCTAGTCCAACAATTGTTTCTACTTCTTTTTGTACAATCTTTTTTACGTATTCAGTCAAGATGGACACATAGTATTTACCAGTAGGTGTCATAGGAATCGTACATGACTTGATCATATGGTCTTGTGGTATTGCTCGATGCTGTTTAATACGTACCATTTTCAATTTTGGCAACTTGATATGACCATTAAGCAACATAATATTTCCGTTTACTACATTCGTTGTATATGATTTTCTATCTTTTTTGCTTTTGAATGTAGGAAAGTCATTTTGACCACTAAAAAAATTCTTATAGGCAGTTTGCAAGTTTAGTTGAGCATTTGCCAAAGCTAATGAATCAACTTCTTTTAACCACTCAAATTCTGCTTTGTATTTCGCAAGAGTTGGTAGCTTTTGTTCCTTTAGTTTTTCCTTATCATCTTTGTATTTTTCGTACGCTTCTTTACGTTCAGCGAACATTCTGTTATACACGAAACGTACACAACCAAAGGGTTTACGCATAAGATATGCCTGTTCTTCAGTTGGATACAAGCGGAATTTATAGGCTTTATTATGCTTTGTCATATCATTTCACCTCACATTTCACCTTAATTTTCAATATATTTCTTTACCACGTCTATGGGTGAACCACCAGTAGTTAATAAGCAAAAACCTCTTGACCAAAACAGTTCTTTCCAAAGTTTCTTTTTTACTTGTGGAAAATCTCATTTAATGAGTCGAGAACTTGCACTCTTATAAGCATTGATGAATTTTGCCATTTCTGTATTCGGATGTGCCTTGAACAAAATATGAACATGGTCTACATCATGATTCCACTCATCTAATGTGATGTTATAGTTTTCAGAAAATCGCACAAACATGTCTTTTGCATAGTCTGACCTATCATTAACAAACACATTTCTTAACGTATCCTATGATTGGAGCAGTTAGCTTTGCTAGCTGCTCTTTTAACTTGCACCTAACCATGGATGCAGCAGTTATACAACTTTTCATCAATATGCTCTGTACGCTCATCATACTTAGCATTTTTTTCGCAAACTTTATGCACTTCTAGGACATTACTTCTTGCTGTAAAAATATCGTCTGAGCTTGTCAGGTAAATATAGAAGTGTCCTAATCCCACATTACGTACCATCGCTTTTCCTTTGCAATCTTGCTTCAATTTATTTCTTAGTGTTTCAATATACATTTATCACACCACTTTTCTACAAAATGAAAGTTTTGTTTTATTTCATTCATACTTGAAAATGACAAGCATATATTATAATACAATTGGAAATCCCTAAGATTCCCTTCTTAGGACATCTTTCTTAGAGCACATTGGCACATGTGCCCTGTTAACTTCACATGTATATTTATTTTCAAATGAAGTTTTTCAAAAAAATTTTTCTCAACACCGAATACGTGGAAATTCAACCTCTTTTCTGGTAATGTACTGGTAATACCCTATGTTTTTATCGTCTTTTAAATGATTTCTACTAAAAAGCTTTTTTGTTTAAATATGTTCACCTTTCACATGAGGCATGCATAGAATAAATGTACAAGACATAGTTTTTAATGGAACGTATACAAAGAGCACTTGTATACGTTTTTTTATTAATGAAAGTTTTTTACCAAATAGCTTTTTTGTTCGTATTTTTAATTTTTTTCGAATAAATTAATATTAAATCTTTGGACTGCAAGACCTTCTCTGGACTGTATTCTTTGAATCCCTTGTACATAGAGCCTATTAGTTGTAACAGGCTCTTTTATTTTCCTTATAATCTAAAACCTTCTTAACCCAATAACAATTCCGTGCACTTTTTTGTTGCTTTTTTAAAAAATTCATATGTTATATTTAGTACGTCCTTTAAAAAACAGATAGATTTATTATGTAAAAAGTCCTAGCCCCTTCTAGGACTTTTTACATTCGTGCGTGATAGGTACGGCTTTGATATCATCTCCACCTTTTCCCCCACCCAACACCGTACGTGCGACTTTCATCGCATACAGCGTCCCATCTTATCCTTTTGTACTAAAGTATCTAGATTACAAACTTTACGAAGTTCGTTTATTTGCTTCAATTGTTTATCATTCAATTGAAGCAATCTCATATATTTTCTAATCATCTCTTCCTTTTATGTATCTTCTTGTTATTTATAGATGTCACCACGCTTGCCAATTGGTTGTATGTATATTACTTTCTCGTCATAGTTTATTTCAAATAAAACCCGAAAGGTTCGCACCCTAAGTCGATAAAATTCCGTATAACCTTTCATCTCCCCTTCAGCAGGGATTTCCAGAAGCCCCTTTAATCCCTCAGCAATTCACTTTTGTACGGACTTCTCCTGCTTTGAAATAAACTTTAAAGCAGATTTATGGTAAATCAACTTGTAGTCTGAACTCACGTTTTACTCCCTCACCTGATACATATCCTTCTTCAATGTTTAATTGCTCCAGTTTTTGTTTAGATAAGAGCTCATCATCTGGTTCTGCACGATCAATCTTTTCCCAGTCTACAGGTTTTCGCTTGGAACGTTGAACAAAGAATTCTAAAAAATCAAATGCTACTTTTTCATCTTGGTGACCAAGACAATCAATCAATATAACTCTTATCTACAAACAGCCATATGCTACACCTACCCTCGGTATTTTTAATGTCCGCTAATCTAAGTGATCAATCAAGATTATTTCAACACAAGGAACATCTTTTATCTCAAATTTTATTTCTAGCTTATCTCTTGAAGGAAATTTGCATACAAAAACACTTACAGAATATAAAAGTGATCTTGAAGATTTTATATTCTGGTTTGAACATGTATGGGGAAATATCTCGGAAGAAACTTTCTTCCGGACAACTGAAATTACTGCTCGGACATTTGCAAGGTACCGAGAACACATTCAAATTCCCAAATCTCTAAATCCGGCCACAATTAATAGAAGAATAAACTCTATTAAGTGCTATTTTAACTGGGAGAAGGAGCAAGGAGTTATTCAAACGAATTATTCCAAGTCGATTAAATTTGTTCCAACAGTAAAGACGAGCCCAAAGCAAATGACGGTTAAAGAAAACGCTTCACTAATAATTCTGTTGAAAAATACGGAACACTTCGTGACAAAACCATGATTATTTTTATGCTTCATACAGGCCTTCGCTCCAAGGAAATTTGTGATGTCCAACTAGAAGATATTTTTATAAGAAAGCGTGGTAGCCATGTCATTGTTCGTTCTGGAAAACAAAATAAACAACGGGAAGTTCCCTTGAATAATACCGTTCGTTTAGCATTAGAAGAGTATATGGGACCAAACTATGTGCAGCAAGACTATTTGTTCCTTTCTACTAAAACAGGACAACGGCTACAAGAAAGAGCTGTTCGTCATATTCTTAAAAAATATATGAATTTTGCTAAACTGGAAGGATTCAGTGCACATGATCTACGCCATCGTTTTCATTATGTAATGACAGAACGTACACCATTACATCGTCTTGCACAAATTATGGGACGTGATAACTTAAATACTACGATGATTTATGTAAGAGCTAAGCAAGCTGATTTACGGGGAGAAGTAGAGAAAATCGCTTGGACTTAATACTAAATAGAATCTTACTAATTTTTTGATGCAGACTACTAAATGTAACAGGGGAAATGGATTATGCCTGTAGATTTTTTAACGCCTGAACAAGAAGCCTCAGACGGTTGTTTTAGTAATACCCCAACATCAAGAGCAATTAGCGAAATATTTTTAGCTAGACGATAAAGACAGAGAACTTACTTGGAACCGCCGAGGTGATCATAACCAACTCGGATTCGCTGTGCAATTAGGAACCGTTAGGTTCCTAGGTACATTTTTATCTAATCCTACAGATGTTTCACAAACGGTCATCGCATATATGGCAGACCAACTAAACCTAGATGTACAACGTTTTTCATCTTACACGAGTAATCGGCGTCAATGGGACCATATGAACGAAATACGTTTTACTTATGAGTATAGAGATTTTACAGATCAGTCTGGACATTGGCGCTTAATTAGGTGGTTATATGCGCGCATGGTTGTATAACGAGCGCCCAAGAATATTATTTGATTTAGCTACGGCAAGATGTATAGAGCAAAAGATTCTATTGCCGGGAGTATCTGTATTAACAAATTTAGTAGCAAATATTTGGAATCGTGCGTCAGAACAGCTTTGAAGGAAACATGCTGGCCTTTCCGGTAAGGAGCAGCGCAAAAAGCTAGATAACCTTCTTC
Organism: Bacillus sp. IBL03825; assembly: GCF_024712505.1. Lineage (NCBI taxonomy): Bacteria > Bacillati > Bacillota > Bacilli > Caryophanales > Bacillaceae > Bacillus > Bacillus sp. IBL03825. Next base: position 300,287 of record NZ_JAMXKE010000003.1, read on the forward strand.
AGTCGGATCCGAAAACAAAGAAAACTCATTTAGAGCATTTGAGCAATGCACTGGGATACATCTAGAATTCCTGTTAAAAGGATGCAACAACTCGCCCAGCATGCATCACAAGCAATTGCTAGAATGAATGATGAACGTCGTATAGCTATGTTAGTCGCATTCACTAAATTCTATACACAAAATGCTCAAGATGACGTTTTTGATATTATGAATCGCTATTTGACAGATTTATTTGCTAAAACCTATAGGGGTCTCACCACATCGCTATCAAGCTAAGCTTATACAAAGTCAATTTTAGGCGAGATTGTTTCATTTTTTTGAATTAAGCCGCTTGATTATCAGACATGGTACAATTGTAAACGACACCTAATATATCAAAGACTGTTTTCTTCTCATATCGATGAGATTTTCGCCCGTTTTGCTGTAGGAGATTGAACAGGCGAAGTAACACCCTTGATAGCTCTTGGGTGTTTTTTTGTATAGTTTGGAATAGAAGAAAAAAATAGTCTTTAATCATATATATGGCTTTATACTCACTAAGCTCTCGTTTTTTCTTCATGAGGAGCAATTGGCGCATCTGAAACATGATAGAAGAACAGAGTAGAATGGCAATCAACTGACCATATAAATGGCACTCCAATCTTTCTGGTTTTATCTTTTTACAATGATGGATTTGAAAGAATGACTTCCACGTTTTAAATAAAATTTCGATTTGCCAACGCAAAGAATACCAGTCATGTACCTGTCCCATCGGGACAATGTCTGTAGGGGTGTTTGTCATATATACATTGATACCACTGAGTCGTTTACTACGAGGAGAATACTTCATTCCTTTCTTTTTTTCTCTTACAGCTTGATCTTGTAATCGTTTTTGTTGCTGTTGTTTTGTTAATCGATGAAAAATTACACGAGCTGGCACTTTATCAATCATACCTACATAAGCATCAGCTATTTCACATGTTTGTCCTGGTTGAAGAGAGTTCATTACCGTCTCCATATCTATCTGTATATACTCTGTACCTTTCTTGATTCTTCCATCTTGAAAATAATCAGGGTTAGGATTTTTTTGATATATACGTGTATTCGACTTGATACGAGAGATATAGTAGGCCTCTTTATCTTGTATATATTGAAGGTCTTTTAAATGAAAATAACCTAAATCTCGGATACATAAATCATTCGCTGTCACAGTTGGTGCACACAGAGAGCCGTAAGTGCGATCATGTTGTTTACCTGGACCTGTATGAATATGTAGGAACTGTCCACTTAACAAATCATACTCAAGTTGAATTTTTATCCCAGCTGTATGGCTGCATCCTCCTGCACCTGGATAAACCGATGAAAATACATCCGGGAGTTGAAATGCCGTTGAATCTAAAATACGAATACGCTTGAAAACAGAAGTGTATGGAGAAGAAATTGGTATAGATGTGGCCAATTTTTTGCTTAGTAGTTCGGCTAGTAGGTGTTGTAAAAGTTGGACGGCCGCCTTATTAAACCGTTGATTCAGTCCCTCAGGACTGATGAGTACTTCTGTTGATGCTTCTAAACAGCTAGATAACTGAGTTAAAGAAGTCATAGTTACATTTTGGCTCACCCATACACATAAAGCTACTAAATCTTTTGCTTGGTATTTACTGGTTCGTTGTACAAAACCAACATCTCTAGCAAGATCCCGCAAGGTATTTGGAGATAAAAAACTTTGAATCTCTTGAGCAAATAGTTGTAATTCGTCAGACACAGAAACAGACATAAAAAACGCCATCCTTTCCTATAATTCTACAGAAAGGATAACGCCTTTTTTGCTTTATGGATAGTGCAAAACCTTAGCTTTATAGCGATGTAATGCTACCCTATATACACCTTTTTTATATTTTCTTCATTGATTTAGCGATTGTAATTAATTCTTCTTTAGAAATTCGTGAACTAAACAATGTAATTATTGTTCCGTCTTGTACCCAAGTTAATTGACCACCCTTAACATCTTTAATTCTTTTTGTCGGTATTAAGGGATGAAATACACCATCTATATTTTTTACTTTTACCCTTTTCTTATGATTACCAGATTGAATATCATTTCTTTTGCTGTTTTTTCAATAACCGCAACTTTTAATTTGGTACCAGTTCTATCTAGAAAGTGTATTTGTACTTTTCCCATATTTTCATGTACATGCTTTGGATATTTTAATTCAACTTTCCAGTCTTTTGCAATCTCAGTAGGAATGAAACAATTAAAAGATGTTTTCCCTTTTAATTGTTTCACAGAAAAAGTTTTATTACTCATTTCAGTACTTTCAGCGTAAATACTAGTAACAGAATTACTACATATTGCAAATAAAAAAAGTGATATAATCACTTTTAAAAAAATATTTTTCATGTGTTTTCTCCTAATTGAATAATTTTTACTAGTAGTATTAAGTTTCCTTGGAATTTTTACTCTTTTTTAAAGAAAGGGGTTCAGCCGTGATATACACGTTATCTTGACTAAGAAAATACACGTATCTCGGTCGAACCCCCTTATAGCGTGATTGGGTTCCATTGCTACACAAACCCCATGCTCATCAACTTAAGAAAAATAAACGCCCTAAAACGAAAA
>NZ_JAMXKE010000004.1:0-58168 GCF_024712505.1 Bacillus sp. IBL03825
TTTTGGATAGATACGATATTTGTATGCTTTTCAATATTTCCTAGACCTCACTCAATACATTGCTTCTGTATTTCTCGACGAATACACGGTGATAATTTAATATGAACAATGAATGATTATTACTATCTAATTTAATTTTTATAACAACCTTTATAACTTATAAGAATAATTATATCAAAATATACGAAAAATAAAATGAAGTGCTTTTAGGCTATGCAAACCGGAATTCATCTCCCACCAACCGTTGGGGTATCCCCTTGCACACAATTAAGGAAGTAAATTCCATTTAGCTAGTTCGTCATAAATAAAAAATTTATTCAGAGGGCTACTCCTTATGAATTGTTCAAAAATCTAACTTAATTTAGGACCACAGTTATTCATGCCCTCAAAAATGGAGTTACACAAGAATAATTGTGCTATCCCTTATTTGCAAAATCCTTTAAGCGGAATAAAATTTTAACAATTTGTCTTCGATCAATCATATTAGCTAGATGTCCTTCACACCATTCTTCCCTACAAATATGATATGTTAATAATTTTCGGAGTGTCTCGAAACTAGCATTCGTTATCAAGTTTGGATATTTGATATATTTAGCGAATTGGCTTTTATTAGATATTCTTACAAAATCAACATTTAATAAAAACTTATGTTCTTTTAAATCTTTTTGAAATTGTAAAACTTCATTAGAGTAATGGAATGAACTTAAACCATTACTAGCAATATATGTTTTGTAAAATATATTACTAGAATCTTCAAAGTAATTTTTATATAGTAAAATTCTATTTATTGTAATTCGGTCTATATTAATGAATTTTTCCACCTATTCTCTCTCCTATTGTCCTAATTATATATGTCTTAAATCACGAGATATTGAGTATTTTCTCTTCCATGTATTAATATCAGAAATGGATAATGTTGGTTAATATGAAAATTTAGAAATACATACATTTGAATTGTATAAAATCATAGAAATGAAGATAATTACTACTATAAAGTATGCATATCTAAATTCTATTTAAATAATAGACTCCTATCTTAAACACTGTTGTAGCTGATATGAATTTAGTTTAATTAAAATATGTACTGTGCGCAAATTAGGAATAATCTTGGTCAAAAAAGAAATAATGACTATGTATATTTGTAATTAAGATTGTTATTTAGAAAAAACATATTCATTTCGGTTTTATAGAATAGTATTCTATACTCATAATATAAATATCCCCCGAAACAATTCATAAAAATAAAACAATATTTATCTTTTTTCGTCAGGGGACTCCTTTTTAAAATAGTAAAACATCAATTTTAGGCGGGCTTTTTTCTGTTTAAAAGTCCCAGTTAGGGGGGGCTGTGTACATGCCCATCAACTTAAGAGCGGAAACAAAATGAACTTTTGTTCAAACAAACTAAAAAACTATTTAAGCTTAAAAATGAGCATGCCAAATATATCTAGTTAGGTATCATTTTAAAAGTTATGCAGCTTTCTTTTGTTTTCCGAACCTATTATACTCATAGACAACACCCATAATATCAAAGACTGTCTTCTTCTCATATCTGTGAGAATTCCTACCATTTTTCTGTGGTAGGGTAAACAGGCGAATCAGAATCTTCGTTATTGCTTGGGTGTTTTTTGTGCGAAAAATAAGATTACTTTTAAAATTTTTTTAATTTATGTACGTTTGTTATTATTTATGATGTATTTACTTTCGTTATTTTACGAAATCCCTAGAAAGTATCCGAAAAAAGTTCTAACAAAGTTGTTAGAACTTTTCATTTATCTATTAATATATATATAAGAAATTTTTAGGAGTCTTTTCCATATGATGAACCATCCTCTATTACAAAAGTCAATAAAAATAAAAAATTAGGTACATGATTAATAATTGAGAGACACATGGTGGGTACATAAATGTTAGCATTTTGTACTTATTGTTTTTTCTAGGCTTTGGTGGAAGCAAGAGCTTCTATGCACTACTAGCTAATGTATTAAGGAGTGATGTGAACTACCCGCCACTTCACGTCCTAACGGACTGTTTGAAGTGGGGGCTTCTTAGTTAGTCGTTACTTTTGATAGCTAACGAATTTGTCCCAAGACAGCCGAGCGAAATGCCTTGTTCGCGTAGTTTATAAGCTAAAAAAGAAGTGAACATACCCCAACTATTGTCAGCGACACTTTTTCCAAAATGAAGTGATTGCGACATTCCTTTCATGCTTAGATCCTTAATAGCTACAACATCAAAATGAGTAGCTAACTTTTTAGACTCATGATGAAGGGAATTCTTACGTTGGTTAACTACTTTCTCCTGTAATTTCGCTACACGAATACGTTGTTTGTTCCAACGTTCTGAATTTTTAGTACGTTTTGATAATACTCGTTGTGCCTTTGCTAATTGGTCTAACATGTTACGATAAAACTTAGGATAATTGGCTTTCTCATCCTCAGAACTAACGTATAATCCCTCCATTGCAAAGTCTAGTCCAACAATTGTTTCTACTTCTTTTTGTACAATCTTTTTTACGTATTCAGTCAAGATGGACACATAGTATTTACCAGTAGGTGTCATAGGAATCGTACATGACTTGATCATATGGTCTTGTGGTATTGCTCGATGCTGTTTAATACGTACCATTTTCAATTTTGGCAACTTGATATGACCATTAAGCAACATAATATTTCCGTTTACTACATTCGTTGTATATGATTTTCTATCTTTTTTGCTTTTGAATGTAGGAAAGTCATTTTGACCACTAAAAAAATTCTTATAGGCAGTTTGCAAGTTTAGTTGAGCATTTGCCAAAGCTAATGAATCAACTTCTTTTAACCACTCAAATTCTGCTTTGTATTTCGCAAGAGTTGGTAGCTTTTGTTCCTTTAGTTTTTCCTTATCATCTTTGTATTTTTCGTACGCTTCTTTACGTTCAGCGAACATTCTGTTATACACGAAACGTACACAACCAAAGGGTTTACGCATAAGATATGCCTGTTCTTCAGTTGGATACAAGCGGAATTTATAGGCTTTATTATGCTTTGTCATATCATTTCACCTCACATTTCACCTTAATTTTCAATATATTTCTTTACCACGTCTATGGGTGAACCACCAGTAGTTAATAAGCAAAAACCTCTTGACCAAAACAGTTCTTTCCAAAGTTTCTTTTTTACTTGTGGAAAATCTCATTTAATGAGTCGAGAACTTGCACTCTTATAAGCATTGATGAATTTTGCCATTTCTGTATTCGGATGTGCCTTGAACAAAATATGAACATGGTCTACATCATGATTCCACTCATCTAATGTGATGTTATAGTTTTCAGAAAATCGCACAAACATGTCTTTTGCATAGTCTGACCTATCATTAACAAACACATTTCTTAACGTATCCTATGATTGGAGCAGTTAGCTTTGCTAGCTGCTCTTTTAACTTGCACCTAACCATGGATGCAGCAGTTATACAACTTTTCATCAATATGCTCTGTACGCTCATCATACTTAGCATTTTTTTCGCAAACTTTATGCACTTCTAGGACATTACTTCTTGCTGTAAAAATATCGTCTGAGCTTGTCAGGTAAATATAGAAGTGTCCTAATCCCACATTACGTACCATCGCTTTTCCTTTGCAATCTTGCTTCAATTTATTTCTTAGTGTTTCAATATACATTTATCACACCACTTTTCTACAAAATGAAAGTTTTGTTTTATTTCATTCATACTTGAAAATGACAAGCATATATTATAATACAATTGGAAATCCCTAAGATTCCCTTCTTAGGACATCTTTCTTAGAGCACATTGGCACATGTGCCCTGTTAACTTCACATGTATATTTATTTTCAAATGAAGTTTTTCAAAAAAATTTTTCTCAACACCGAATACGTGGAAATTCAACCTCTTTTCTGGTAATGTACTGGTAATACCCTATGTTTTTATCGTCTTTTAAATGATTTCTACTAAAAAGCTTTTTTGTTTAAATATGTTCACCTTTCACATGAGGCATGCATAGAATAAATGTACAAGACATAGTTTTTAATGGAACGTATACAAAGAGCACTTGTATACGTTTTTTTATTAATGAAAGTTTTTTACCAAATAGCTTTTTTGTTCGTATTTTTAATTTTTTTCGAATAAATTAATATTAAATCTTTGGACTGCAAGACCTTCTCTGGACTGTATTCTTTGAATCCCTTGTACATAGAGCCTATTAGTTGTAACAGGCTCTTTTATTTTCCTTATAATCTAAAACCTTCTTAACCCAATAACAATTCCGTGCACTTTTTTGTTGCTTTTTTAAAAAATTCATATGTTATATTTAGTACGTCCTTTAAAAAACAGATAGATTTATTATGTAAAAAGTCCTAGCCCCTTCTAGGACTTTTTACATTCGTGCGTGATAGGTACGGCTTTGATATCATCTCCACCTTTTCCCCCACCCAACACCGTACGTGCGACTTTCATCGCATACAGCGTCCCATCTTATCCTTTTGTACTAAAGTATCTAGATTACAAACTTTACGAAGTTCGTTTATTTGCTTCAATTGTTTATCATTCAATTGAAGCAATCTCATATATTTTCTAATCATCTCTTCCTTTTATGTATCTTCTTGTTATTTATAGATGTCACCACGCTTGCCAATTGGTTGTATGTATATTACTTTCTCGTCATAGTTTATTTCAAATAAAACCCGAAAGGTTCGCACCCTAAGTCGATAAAATTCCGTATAACCTTTCATCTCCCCTTCAGCAGGGATTTCCAGAAGCCCCTTTAATCCCTCAGCAATTCACTTTTGTACGGACTTCTCCTGCTTTGAAATAAACTTTAAAGCAGATTTATGGTAAATCAACTTGTAGTCTGAACTCACGTTTTACTCCCTCACCTGATACATATCCTTCTTCAATGTTTAATTGCTCCAGTTTTTGTTTAGATAAGAGCTCATCATCTGGTTCTGCACGATCAATCTTTTCCCAGTCTACAGGTTTTCGCTTGGAACGTTGAACAAAGAATTCTAAAAAATCAAATGCTACTTTTTCATCTTGGTGACCAAGACAATCAATCAATATAACTCTTATCTACAAACAGCCATATGCTACACCTACCCTCGGTATTTTTAATGTCCGCTAATCTAAGTGATCAATCAAGATTATTTCAACACAAGGAACATCTTTTATCTCAAATTTTATTTCTAGCTTATCTCTTGAAGGAAATTTGCATACAAAAACACTTACAGAATATAAAAGTGATCTTGAAGATTTTATATTCTGGTTTGAACATGTATGGGGAAATATCTCGGAAGAAACTTTCTTCCGGACAACTGAAATTACTGCTCGGACATTTGCAAGGTACCGAGAACACATTCAAATTCCCAAATCTCTAAATCCGGCCACAATTAATAGAAGAATAAACTCTATTAAGTGCTATTTTAACTGGGAGAAGGAGCAAGGAGTTATTCAAACGAATTATTCCAAGTCGATTAAATTTGTTCCAACAGTAAAGACGAGCCCAAAGCAAATGACGGTTAAAGAAAACGCTTCACTAATAATTCTGTTGAAAAATACGGAACACTTCGTGACAAAACCATGATTATTTTTATGCTTCATACAGGCCTTCGCTCCAAGGAAATTTGTGATGTCCAACTAGAAGATATTTTTATAAGAAAGCGTGGTAGCCATGTCATTGTTCGTTCTGGAAAACAAAATAAACAACGGGAAGTTCCCTTGAATAATACCGTTCGTTTAGCATTAGAAGAGTATATGGGACCAAACTATGTGCAGCAAGACTATTTGTTCCTTTCTACTAAAACAGGACAACGGCTACAAGAAAGAGCTGTTCGTCATATTCTTAAAAAATATATGAATTTTGCTAAACTGGAAGGATTCAGTGCACATGATCTACGCCATCGTTTTCATTATGTAATGACAGAACGTACACCATTACATCGTCTTGCACAAATTATGGGACGTGATAACTTAAATACTACGATGATTTATGTAAGAGCTAAGCAAGCTGATTTACGGGGAGAAGTAGAGAAAATCGCTTGGACTTAATACTAAATAGAATCTTACTAATTTTTTGATGCAGACTACTAAATGTAACAGGGGAAATGGATTATGCCTGTAGATTTTTTAACGCCTGAACAAGAAGCCTCAGACGGTTGTTTTAGTAATACCCCAACATCAAGAGCAATTAGCGAAATATTTTTAGCTAGACGATAAAGACAGAGAACTTACTTGGAACCGCCGAGGTGATCATAACCAACTCGGATTCGCTGTGCAATTAGGAACCGTTAGGTTCCTAGGTACATTTTTATCTAATCCTACAGATGTTTCACAAACGGTCATCGCATATATGGCAGACCAACTAAACCTAGATGTACAACGTTTTTCATCTTACACGAGTAATCGGCGTCAATGGGACCATATGAACGAAATACGTTTTACTTATGAGTATAGAGATTTTACAGATCAGTCTGGACATTGGCGCTTAATTAGGTGGTTATATGCGCGCATGGTTGTATAACGAGCGCCCAAGAATATTATTTGATTTAGCTACGGCAAGATGTATAGAGCAAAAGATTCTATTGCCGGGAGTATCTGTATTAACAAATTTAGTAGCAAATATTTGGAATCGTGCGTCAGAACAGCTTTGAAGGAAACATGCTGGCCTTTCCGGTAAGGAGCAGCGCAAAAAGCTAGATAACCTTCTTCAGTCGGATCCGAAAACAAAGAAAACTCATTTAGAGCATTTGAGCAATGCACTGGGATACATCTAGAATTCCTGTTAAAAGGATGCAACAACTCGCCCAGCATGCATCACAAGCAATTGCTAGAATGAATGATGAACGTCGTATAGCTATGTTAGTCGCATTCACTAAATTCTATACACAAAATGCTCAAGATGACGTTTTTGATATTATGAATCGCTATTTGACAGATTTATTTGCTAAAACCTATAGGGGTCTCACCACATCGCTATCAAGCTAAGCTTATACAAAGTCAATTTTAGGCGAGATTGTTTCATTTTTTTGAATTAAGCCGCTTGATTATCAGACATGGTACAATTGTAAACGACACCTAATATATCAAAGACTGTTTTCTTCTCATATCGATGAGATTTTCGCCCGTTTTGCTGTAGGAGATTGAACAGGCGAAGTAACACCCTTGATAGCTCTTGGGTGTTTTTTTGTATAGTTTGGAATAGAAGAAAAAAATAGTCTTTAATCATATATATGGCTTTATACTCACTAAGCTCTCGTTTTTTCTTCATGAGGAGCAATTGGCGCATCTGAAACATGATAGAAGAACAGAGTAGAATGGCAATCAACTGACCATATAAATGGCACTCCAATCTTTCTGGTTTTATCTTTTTACAATGATGGATTTGAAAGAATGACTTCCACGTTTTAAATAAAATTTCGATTTGCCAACGCAAAGAATACCAGTCATGTACCTGTCCCATCGGGACAATGTCTGTAGGGGTGTTTGTCATATATACATTGATACCACTGAGTCGTTTACTACGAGGAGAATACTTCATTCCTTTCTTTTTTTCTCTTACAGCTTGATCTTGTAATCGTTTTTGTTGCTGTTGTTTTGTTAATCGATGAAAAATTACACGAGCTGGCACTTTATCAATCATACCTACATAAGCATCAGCTATTTCACATGTTTGTCCTGGTTGAAGAGAGTTCATTACCGTCTCCATATCTATCTGTATATACTCTGTACCTTTCTTGATTCTTCCATCTTGAAAATAATCAGGGTTAGGATTTTTTTGATATATACGTGTATTCGACTTGATACGAGAGATATAGTAGGCCTCTTTATCTTGTATATATTGAAGGTCTTTTAAATGAAAATAACCTAAATCTCGGATACATAAATCATTCGCTGTCACAGTTGGTGCACACAGAGAGCCGTAAGTGCGATCATGTTGTTTACCTGGACCTGTATGAATATGTAGGAACTGTCCACTTAACAAATCATACTCAAGTTGAATTTTTATCCCAGCTGTATGGCTGCATCCTCCTGCACCTGGATAAACCGATGAAAATACATCCGGGAGTTGAAATGCCGTTGAATCTAAAATACGAATACGCTTGAAAACAGAAGTGTATGGAGAAGAAATTGGTATAGATGTGGCCAATTTTTTGCTTAGTAGTTCGGCTAGTAGGTGTTGTAAAAGTTGGACGGCCGCCTTATTAAACCGTTGATTCAGTCCCTCAGGACTGATGAGTACTTCTGTTGATGCTTCTAAACAGCTAGATAACTGAGTTAAAGAAGTCATAGTTACATTTTGGCTCACCCATACACATAAAGCTACTAAATCTTTTGCTTGGTATTTACTGGTTCGTTGTACAAAACCAACATCTCTAGCAAGATCCCGCAAGGTATTTGGAGATAAAAAACTTTGAATCTCTTGAGCAAATAGTTGTAATTCGTCAGACACAGAAACAGACATAAAAAACGCCATCCTTTCCTATAATTCTACAGAAAGGATAACGCCTTTTTTGCTTTATGGATAGTGCAAAACCTTAGCTTTATAGCGATGTAATGCTACCCTATATACACCTTTTTTATATTTTCTTCATTGATTTAGCGATTGTAATTAATTCTTCTTTAGAAATTCGTGAACTAAACAATGTAATTATTGTTCCGTCTTGTACCCAAGTTAATTGACCACCCTTAACATCTTTAATTCTTTTTGTCGGTATTAAGGGATGAAATACACCATCTATATTTTTTACTTTTACCCTTTTCTTATGATTACCAGATTGAATATCATTTCTTTTTGCTGTTTTTTCAATAACCGCAACTTTTAATTTGGTACCAGTTCTATCTAGAAAGTGTATTTGTACTTTTCCCATATTTTCATGTACATGCTTTGGATATTTTAATTCAACTTTCCAGTCTTTTGCAATCTCAGTAGGAATGAAACAATTAAAAGATGTTTTCCCTTTTAATTGTTTCACAGAAAAAGTTTTATTACTCATTTCAGTACTTTCAGCGTAAATACTAGTAACAGAATTACTACATATTGCAAATAAAAAAAGTGATATAATCACTTTTAAAAAAATATTTTTCATGTGTTTTCTCCTAATTGAATAATTTTTACTAGTAGTATTAAGTTTCCTTGGAATTTTTACTCTTTTTTAAAGAAGGGGTTCAGCCGTGATATACACGTTATCTTGACTAAGAAAATACACGTATCTCGGTCGAACCCCCTTATAGCGTGATTGGGTTCCATTGCTACACAAACCCCATGCTCATCAACTTAAGAAAAATAAACGCCCTAAAACGAAAAAAATGAGCTGACTTCTCAAAGTAACTACCTGTAGAGAAAGAAAATTTTCGTTTAGGGGGTACTTCAAAACCTTAGCTTGATGGAGATGTGTCTGTAACCCCAAAAAGAGAATCGTATTAAAGAATGCTGAAATACAATATTTCGACCACTTTTCACGCCAGTTGATCCTGTTCCTCATTTTATATATGAGAGCTGCTAGTATAAGGCCCCCAATCACAGCACGCATACCTGCAAATAATAACGGGGGCGTATAAGGCACAGCCATTTTATAGATTGGCCAACTTCCACCCCAAAGAAAGATTAACAATAATAATGCACACGTCGATTTTGTAAGGACTTTCCCCAATTGTCTATCCTCTCTTCAATAGTTGAATAGAAAACTAAGTCTATATTTCGAATTAGGCTTGAACTCTCCCCCCCACCATTAGATTCTAGCCTATGTTAAGGGAAGATATCTGCACCCTTTTATTTATCTTTATCCATATCGAAAAAATTATCTTACTTCAGAACCCCTATTTATCCATTCTCCAACAAATTCAGTTTCATTATAAGAATAGAAGTTTTTCAGAATCACCTCACGATTATCAGAGAACAGCTGGTCTGCCACAGCTGAAACTAGTCTAGGTATCCCATATCTCATTCCCGGAAGCGAAGATGCTGAGATACCACAGCTAACTACAGCTGAATAGTTAAAAGCAAAAAGCCCATGAAGAAGCTTTGTATCCTTTTTGTCCCGGCATGTGAAAGTAAAGCCAGGGCCAAGGTAAGGATATGCATCAAGCTTACGGTTGGCGATCTCAGCAGGCGCATTATAATAGTCGTCCCAACGTGCAATATGGCGTTCGAAAAGCTTTAACTCTGGACGTAAAGAATAATCAGTCACAAGACCAGTGGAAATGATTAGAAAATCAAAAGTAAAATTACCTTGTGGAGTAGTGACAACAGCATTCTCAGCTTCATGCTGTACGTCAAGCCATGGTGCACCTAAGTGTAATCTAAAGCCGGGATATGAAGCTGCACGTTCAAATGTGTCATTTGTAGGAGGTTGATGCTTAAAGTAATGAGCCATAACGGAATATTTATCAGCATCAGATAGAACATGAAAACGTTCAATTAGACCTGATACCCCCATTTGTCGCATTGGGTTAATGCGTGGCATCTCCGTGCGGCGAACAAACACATGAGCCGAACCCACACCTTCAGATAATGCAAAATTCGCATTATCAAAAGCTGAGGCCCCACCGCCTAAAATTGCTATCTTCTTGGCTTTAAGGGCCTCAAAGTCAATGTCTTCTGAGGTGTGTGCATAGAGGTGACGAGGTAATGTTTCGGAAATCATAGATGGTACGTGCCATTCCCCTCCGCCTTGAATACCAGTGGCTAAGATAACCTTGCGGGCCAGTAATGTATTAGAAGATGCTCCTGCTCCTTCAATATGCAGTCGATAAACATCTTCCCCTGCAGGCTCAATAAGCTTCATCTTTACCTCATTAACAACAGGTAAATTAAGAACCTTTCGATACCAACGTAGATAGTTCATCCAATCGTTCCGCGGAATCTTATCGATGTCCTCCCAACTTTTTGGTCCAAATTGCGCTTCCCACCAGGAGCGAAAAGTCAGAGAAGGCACTCCAAGATCAATGGATATCAAATGTTTAGGCGTACGCAATGTCATCATACGAGCGTAAGTTACCCATGGCCCTTCATATCCTTCAACGTTTTCGTCGATGATAAGGATATTAGATATTCTTTCACGCAAAAGCCCAAAGGCCACACCTAAGCCACACTGGCCGCCTCCTATAATCACTGTATCGTAGACATGCCCCTCAGGATGGTGGGTTGGGCATACCCAATCCTCTCCCCCAAATGCAAGATAAGAAAGATCCCTTTTTACTTGTTCATTTAAAGCTTCTAAACTCATAATTTTTCATTCCTTTCAATATATGACTTATTAACTTCTGAACTAATCGTTAAGTTATTCTTTACTTTATCTGAATGGCGGCTTTTTCTTACACCGTCTTATGAGCAGCATTGATCGATTTCAACAATTTTATTAAGATTTTCTGAAATCATCGACATTTCCTCACCTCCATAATTTTACAATACTATACCCCTCTATGGTATGTAAAGGACTTTTAATAAAAAGTTTAAAAATAGGTGTTTGACGAAGAATTTTTTTACTTAGAATTTCCCCTTGACTGAAGTGCATCCTTCTATTGTGGAAAGCATACCCCATACCCATCAAGCTAAAATTTTAAAGTATCCCCTAATCGAAAAAACACCTCCATTGAATTTGCATAATTAGTATGCGAATTCAATGGAGGTGTTTTTTCATGTACCACTATTCTGTTTTACTTCATCATATCATTGTGAAAATCGACTTTCTAAATAATGATTCTCTTCTTAATACTTCCTTGCTTCTTTATATAATTTATCTAGGATGAATAGTAATATTGGTCGAGAACAATTCTCCAGCACGTTCTGTATGTGTAGCATTTTTGTATAGTTGAACATGTACGAATGTAACTTCACTTTGATCTCCAAGATATGTTTGCCCTATTTTTAATGATTTTAATGGTGTGCTAGAGGAAAAGTATCCACTGTTTTTTGGATTTTTTTCATACACAGTGCGATCAGTATAAACCCTGGCTTGACAATCAGTTCCTCCCGCTGTTACTTTATACCATCCTCCTACTGCTGCTTTAGTTTTACCGGATGTAATAAAAAATCCACTAGACATTAAACTAATACCAATACTAGTTTTGTTAAATGTTTCAAAACCCTCACTCCTTTTATTTTATTATATAAAGATTAGTATATTTATTATGTTATATGGATAAATTTGGTGCATTTATAAATTTTATTCTGAATATTAAGTTTATAAATAGTATATTGTGCGACATTTTGACTCGACCATATACATAAAGCGACTAAATCTTTTGCTTGGTATTTACTGGTTCGTTGTACGAAATCAACATTTCTAGCAAAATCTCATAAGATATTGGGAGAATGATAGATTTGTTTTTTTATAGTTTTGCTGTGTATGAAAAATATAGAAAGTAGCTAAATAAATTTTTATACGACATTCTTTAAAAGAATGATTTTGCCAATAAAAGAGTCAGTTTATTCACCGAGATTGTGATTTTAAGATGATTATCTTTTCTTTTGTGTGTAATCCACCGTTCGATGTCTTCTAGAGCTTAATAGAGGTCACCATACATGCCCATCAACTTAAGAATTCAGAATTACCCCAAAATGAAAAATGAGCTTTTTTGTTACAAGTTAGTACAAAATGACAGTATTTCTTGCACCAAAATCAACAAAAGTAATTAAATGTAAAAAATGGTTAAAAATAAAAACGTATATTATTATATATAGAGTTAAAAATTAAAAGTGGCATTTGGAAGGGAATAGTTATACATGCAAATAATAAAGGGGAAGCTATTTTTTTAGCATTATAATGCTTATTATAAGTCTTGTTGATTTTAGAACATGGTTACATCCTTTTTTATTCTTTACCTTCGGACTATTTTTCCTTATTAATATAGTAAATACTCTTAAGAGAAAAGGGCGTAATTCAAATTTTAAATTTGATTCTCAAATGCTTATATTTTATAAAGTATGTTAGTGTTTTTTTAATAGGGGTCACCTTCCATCACCATCAAGTTAAATAAATTTGTATCCATATAGCAAAAAAATCGCTATTCTTTTTGTAGAAATATACAGAAAGGATGGCATTTTTTATGAATCTTGCGATTCAAGATGAATTACAACTATTTTCTAAAGAACTGTGCCGTCATTTAACCCCTTCTCTTTTAGAAGAACTCGCAAAAGAATTAGGTTTTGTAAAAAGAAAACGAAAATTTTCAGGAAATAAATTAACTACCATTTGTATCTGGGTAATTCAACGTACAGCGAACGATTCCCTCTAGCCAATTACACGCAGCAACTGGCACGCTTATGAATCCAGAAGGACTCATAAGCGCTTTGATAGGAAAGCTGTTGAATTTTTGAACTATATTTTTTCTGCTTTATGGAAAAACAAACTTTGTGAAACATCGACCATTTCAAGCGCGGCGCCCACGTATTTTCAACGAATTCGTATTTTAGATGCGACGATTTTCCAAGTACCAAAACATTTAGCTCATGTATATCCTGGATCAGGTGGTTGTGCACAAACAGCGGGTATAAAGATTCAATTAGAATATGACTTACACAGCGGACAGTTTCTAAACTTCCAGGTAGGACCAGGAAAAAAATAATGACAAAACATTTCATACGGAGTGCTTAGTTACCTTACGACCAGGAGATTTATGAATTCGTGATTTAGGTTATTTTTCATTGGAAGACTTAGATCCAATGGATCAACGTGGTGTGTACTATATATCAAGACTGAAATTAAACCATACGGTGTATATGAAAAAAACCGTTTCCGGAATACTTTCGAAATGGGACAGTAAAAAAGCAATCACAGTATATCCAAATTGATTTAGAGTACATTATGAACAAGTTAAAACCAGCACAAATATATGAAATAAAAGAAGTATATATTGGAAAGGGACAAAAACTATTCACACGAGTGGTTATCTATCGATTAACAGAAAAACAACTTCAAAAACGACGAACTAAGATTGTTGAAAAAGAAAAATCAAAAAATAGAACGTACTCAGAGAAAAGTAAAATGGTGCGGGATTAAATGTGTATGTGACGAACACATCTTGGGAATGGGTTCCGATGGAACAGGTACATGAGTTATATACTTTGCGTTGACAAATAGAGATTATCTTTAAAACATGGAAATTACTCTTTAAAATAGACCATTATCGTAATGTAAAACAGGAACAATTAGAGTGCCAACTATATGGAAAGCTAATCGCTATTTTCCTGTGCTCCTCTACTATATTTAAAATGCGTCAACTGCTTTTACAAAAGAAGAAAATAGAATTAAGCGAATATAAAGCAATAGGGATGATCCAAGATTATTTATATCTTCTGTATCAAGCTATACAGAAAAACATCCACGAAATAACAAAGATTCTAATCTACATACTACAGAAAAGCGGACGGAAATCTCATAGGTATGAGCAGAAAACAGTATTTGATATTATGGGTGTTATCTATGAATATAATGGATTTAGAAAACAAAAGAAAACTGCATAATCTTTAAAAATAATACCTATTTAGGTTTATTTGGTATGCTCATTTTTAAGGCGAAAAAGTGTTTTAAGAGTTTTTATATTATTTGAATGCAAGTTCATTATATTCCCGTTCTTAAGTTGATAGGTATGTATGGTGAACCCCAATAGTATACAAAAAAAGTAGGCTTACGGCCTACCGACATTCATCTCCCACCTAAAATTGATGTTTCAAACCTTCACATTTTTGAGGAAGGAGTCTTCTGACGGAAAATGATAAACATAAAGATGTATATTAATTAAACCTGAAATCCGGATATATTCTTTTTACTATACTTGAACTTATTGAAATGTTTGTGAACTTTCCATCAAACAGTCAATACAAATTGTGATACCTCCACAAGAAAACTAGGTTTAACAAGCGAAATGAATACATTTACATACTGTCTTTTACACAAATAGTAATATTAATATAGCTTTAAAGTTTGTAAACATGGTATTTAAAAGGTTAGTTGTCAAATAATTTGAAGAGGAATAGAATTAATTTTGCAAGATAATGAAGGAGGAAAAGAAATGAAAAAGAAACTACTTATAATTCCCTTTGCTACATTAACTCTATTAACACCAGTTACATCTAGTCTAGCTGCAACTAATGAAAATCAACCTGTACAGTCACTACAAACCAGCGGTGTACAATACAACAAAGTTCAAAATGTTGATTTAGGACAACTTATTAATCAAGCAGCAAAAGCCTATGTAGCACACAATTATGGAAAAAATGTTCCCATAGAAAGTATCAAAATAAATAATTTAGAAGAAAAATTTGGGTATGTTAAAACACCTACTCTTATCAGTAAAGGTCGACCTGAAGTTAAAAGTTTTATGACACATAAAGGTACTAATACTAGTTCTAAAAACTCTCTTGACATAACTCACCAATTTACACATGCTTTAGCGAATCAAACTTCACTTACAAAAACAATTACGAACACCCATGCCGGTGGACTGAAATTTACGTATAAGCAAACCATAGGTGCTGAGCCATTGAAGACTGAATGGTCGACAGAAGCATCCTACACATATACAAACTCTGCTGCGGAGGCAAATATGCAATCTCAGACTGCAACAGGCACTTATCAGGTAAATGCAAAAGCGACCCTTGCACCTAACACAAACGCTATGCTAACATCTAAAGTATATGCTTCTAGGGCCAGTTATTCTGTAAAAACAATGAGCTTCTTTACTGGGTCCGTACAAATCAAATACAAATACCCTAATAAATGGAGAACAGAAACAGTACAATTAGATGACCTTTTCGCATTAATAGATGACCAAAACCGAAACATGTATGCGAATTCTTATAAAGTTTGGAGTAGTGGATACGACGATCCAAAAACAAATGAATATGTTTCTGCATTAGCATTTGAAGGTGAAGCAATCTTTGAATGTGATAGTGATTGGTATGCTGAAACAACGCTTGAGGACATGAAAGAAAACAACTGAGATAAATGCAATACACTTTCAAAATAAAAATCAATACCAAAATTGATTTACACACTTATAATTTGTAACTAATGTAGTTTCTATAACTTAGCTAGAGTTAAGTTATAGAGAAAGATGTGTGAAATAGTCCCTCACTATTAATGGAAGCGGACTATTTCACATATAATAGATATTCATTGCTTATAAAGGTCCTATCAAAAAGTTCATAATGTTTGCATTAATGTATTTTATCAATGTTATTCTGTCATTACATCGCTAGCAGGTTTTGACCTACATTCAAATAAACACTTATAGACGATTATTGTGGTTCAATATAAACTTCTTTTACATTACTGATTCCATTAATTTGTATTTTCATTCTTTTTTGCGTAATTTTTATTTTACAAAATCTGTTTAGTTTCTCATTTCAATGAAAACGATTCTGTCAATATAAAAAGAGGCACTTAGTGTCCCTTTTCTACTTTTTCTGCTGTATTTTCGTCAGTGTAAATAGCTTCTTTTATGGAGACTCCAGTTTTTACTTCTTTCTTAATATCCGATTTTACATCACTTGGATTTGTAATAGAAACAGTAATTGGACTTCCACGGAACAGTTCAACGTTAACGTTGAAATTACTTGCAATGATAATTCCTGCGTTCACTAGGTTATCAACAATATCATCAATCTCCATAAATTTATTATCATTACCAGGCTTATTATCTTTATTAAGCATAGAATTTTGATTTAACTGTGTTAATAACTTCTCAATAATGGGCATTATTTGATTGATAATTTGGTTCTGTACTTGATTTACCTATTGATTTGTTATCGAATTTTGTTCCTGTGTTAGATTTTTCATATTCTCTCCTCCTTATCCTATTTGAACTACACAACATTTAATATCCTTATTTAGGTGAACATGATTCTCGCATAGTTGGGCATTTTTGCCCCCACAAAGTATTCTGCTTTGTATTCCAACATGGCTCGAAACTGTGACCATGATACCTCACTAATTGCTTTTGCTAACTTATGATTCTTTAACATATTCGATACTTGCAAATCTTCTATACCGATAACATCGTGGTTTTTGATGATTTCAGTTGAGACTTTGTCCAAGTAATCTTTTCTAGCGATAGTCATGTATTCATGAATTCTAGCTACCTGTACTCGTTGTTTATTCCAGCGAGAAGAACCTTTCATTCTTCTAGAAAGCACACGCTGCGCTTTCGCTAACTTTTCTTCTAACAATCGAAAAAACTTCGGATTTTTATAGATTGTTCCATCTGACAAAATAACGAAATCTTTTAGTCCTACATCCATTCCAATGTAAGATTGTGCTTTTGGAAGTTTTTGTACTTCTGTTTCAACTAACAATGACACAAAGTATCTGCCAGAAGGGTTCCGTCTAACTGTAGCATTTAAAATACGTCCCTTTCTAAATCGAAGTGCTTTTAATATGGTTTCTTTTACGATTTCATCTCAATCGCTCTTTTGTTTCCGTTGTTCTTGAGATGAAATTGAAAAGTAATTATAGTATCCCGAACGGGATACACCAGCTACTTTACAAAAATGACTGACCATATTCCTTACGTTGTATTTTATGATGACAGAACGAATCAAGATGAATTTCTGACTAGGTGATAACGTTATTTCCTTCTCCTCCTCCCTTCCATAAGTTTGATTTTTTTAACAATTCATTTTCCGCCTTTAGTAGGTTTCGTTCGGCTTCTAAACGGGCATACTTCTCTTCTAGCGTGAGCTCTCTCTCAAGAGTTTTCCCAGCGTTTTCAATGCGTGTATCTCGTAAACCAAATACACCATTTTTTCTATAAGCAGCACGCCATCTACTTCCTGATGACATAACTCTTTTCATTCCAATCATATCTATATCAAATCCACATTCTTCAAAAATATTTTGAGGAGCTTTCCTTTTTCATTTTCCTCATTAAAAATATGCTTAAGTTCCTCGGTATAAGTAATACCTTTCTGACTTACAGATTTTACGTATGGGTTACTCGATAAAATTTCAATTTCTCTTTCTGTAAATAGCTTTTTTGTCATTCTGAACATTCCCCGATCCAAATTTTCCTCTTATTATACAAGAACTACCCTATAGAATAGACTTTTTTCGAGTGCCTATTCTATAGGGTACATTTTAATTTTAGAATGTACTTTTTATTATCCCCCTAAATAATCTTAATAATAAGAATGTTAATTATCAATTTTATGTCTATCATAGTGATGTAAAATGATACTAAGCTACACTTTTCTTTAAATCCTTACCCCTAATAAAAATTTAGAGGTTCTTCTATGTTTAAATATAAAATATAGTAAAAAAAGAAATTCATTGGAATGCAGATTGAATTTCTTTCTTTACTTGACTTTTCAAATCAATATATTTTTTGTATATAACAATTATTTGGCGAAGAATCCAGACATCTTTCATTTTATGAATATCTTATACTATAACTTCAACCATTCTTTTATTTAGGGGGGATTTTTTTGTATTAAAATACTCTTTCTTAATCGGTTATAAAAGAGGAAAAAACACCTCCTTTAGAAAATATATACATAAACTTATATTCAGGAGTGTGATGCCTTTGAAACAGTTTAAAGAGATTTTAGAAAAAGGAGCGATACCTATCGGTCAATCCGATAAATTAGGAAAATCGTTGCGACAATTTGATGAAATACAATATAAAAATGAAACATATATCATTGTTTGGCATCCCATTTATAATGAATTTGTCGGCTCTCATGAATCAGGGAATTGGATTTCTCATACTGATTTACATAAATCTGTTTGGATAAAAAATTTAAAAGACTCTTTTGTTATGAAAACACGAAAAGGTTCTAACATCTTTGTTAGAACCTTTTCCAAATACTTTCTAGGGATTTCATAAAAAACGAAAGTAAATATATTATTTCATAAATAACAAAAACATATTTTTGAAAAAACATTAAAATTCTCCTTAAAGCACGCTCCTTAATGTCCGCTAATGCTTATTGCGTGACTTCGTTCCATTACTACACAGACTCCGTTACTAGCTCATGATACAATAAAGAAACAATTTATATTTTTCAAGTCAGATTGGAAACCTAGCTTGTTATCTACCAAAAATAATCCCCACACAATGCGTGGGGATTATTTTACTATGGATTAAGTGATTATTTAATGTATATAGAAGTTCGTAATGTATTTCTAGGATAGTTTATTGAAGTTTTTTGATACTCGAAAGTTCCCTCTTTAAACTTTGATACATCCCATTTATACTCCCAACCAACTATAGGGTTACCACCAATTATTTGTGAACCAACACTTTTCACATCAAATCCGTCCATTTTTGCAAAAGGAAATTGACCATAACCAATTTCTCTTGTATAAACATATAAATAACTTCCACCATGATCTCTAGTTGTACTAAAACTATTAGGATTAATAGTTTCTACCCCACCTAATTGCGATTCCACTTTAACCACATTTAAAGAAGTTAACGGTGCTGCTGGTCCTGCTGATGCCTCAGGTGCCATTCCTAAACCTACTACTGCTGCCATTGTTAACGAAGATATCCCTAATGCAACTTTTTTTAACATATAAACATCCCCTTCTTTTTATATAAGTACAACTTTGATATTAACAGAAATCCATAAGAATATTCCTCATTTTGAAAACGTTAACAAATTATACTTTTTTAGATATGCAATTTAGCATATCCATTGACATACAGGATAATCAATCCACTATATTCTCATAAAAAAAATGGTTGTCTATACAATATTTTGGTAAAGTGTAGGTATTATTTAAGAAGGTAAAGCTAATATAGATTAAATAAATAACGTAAAGAGATTGTTTTATTGCATAAAAAAAGGCTCCATTGCTGGAGCGCTCAAAACATATTATAAGTAAATGAATTAAAATAAATATCAGACAATTAAAATATACAGGTGAACTACTCGCCACTTAGCAAAGCTTAAAGTGGGAGCTTCTCAGTTCCACGACGAAAGTAACCTTTCGTCTCCCTGAGCGTTACTTCGGGGTGTTCCACCCCCTAGATGTCCAACGCTTGGATGCTCTCTTGGTACGGTTGATATTTTACGCAGGAATCGAATGGCTTGGTTTTCGCACTCTCTTTTCTTCCTGCAACCTCATATATCAAGTTATCAAAGAACTTCATATAGCTAGTTTATCAAAAGTGTTTGGCTATGCCAAACCGAAATTCATCTCCCACTTAACGTTCGGCTATCGCCCTTCACACGCTTGAAGAAGGAGAATTCTTTCATTAAAAAATAAAATGAATATTACACCTACTAATTTTAACTTTACAAATTCCGATATATTTTGAAAGTAAAAACAAATAACAGATCTTTCTTGTTATGTGTTTTTTCATTTTGGTTAGGTAACTCCTATTATAAAGTAAACAGTATATTATTTTAATACCTTTTACACTTTCATTTAATACGGTGCTGAATGTGGACTAATCCTTGTTGCGTGATTAGGTTACATTGCTACACTGATTACAAATTCAAACAGATCTTTGAGTGCTGCCTATTGTTTTCTGAGTGACCCAAAAAAGAAGGAATCGTTGCCATGCCCTTAAAGTTATATTTAAAGATATGTGAAATAGTCCCTCAATCTTAATTAAAGTGGACTATTTCACATTTTATAAATATCCCTTACTTATAGAGATATTATTAATTAAGTTTATCAATGTTACCCTGTCATCACTTCGTTATCAAGCTTTTGACCTACATGGTATTACTATATATACCTATCAACTTAAATTTTTTAGTACTCAAAAATGAAATTTTGTGTTAAATTATAAAAAAAATTCTGTTTTTGGATAATTTATTTTATTAGGATGCGGGGGCTACCCCATCGCTATCAACCTAATAAAACAAAATACCCCCTAAAATACAAATATACGCTATTCTTTCTGTAGAATCCTAGGAAAGGATGGCGTTTTTTTATGTCTATTACAACTATTTGCTCAAGAGATTCAAAAATTTTTATCTCCAAATACCTTATGGGTTCTTGCTAGAATTGTTGGTTTCGTGCACATCACTATCAAGCTAACAAAACAAAATACCTCCTAAAATGAAAAAATACGCTATGCTTTCTGTAGAATCATAGGAAAGGATGGCGTTTTTATATGTCTATTTCTGTATCTGATGAATTACAACTATTTGCTCAAGAAATTCAAAGCTTCTTATCCCCAAATATCTTACGAGATTTTGCTAGAGATGTTGGTTTTGTTCAACGAACCAGTAAGTACCAAGCAAAAGATTTAGTCGCTTTATGTGTATGGATGAATCAAAATGTCGCTACGACGTCTTTAACTCAGTTATCTAGCTGTTTAGAAGCATCGACAGAAGTGCTCATCAGTCCCGAGGGACTGAATCAACGATTTAATAAAGCAGCCGTCCAATTTTTACAACACACACTATCCGAACTACTAAACCAAAAATTAACCTCATCTATACCGATTTCTTCTCCATATACTTCTGTTTTCAAGCGTATTCGTATTTTAGATTCAACTGCATTTCAACTTCCAGATCTTTTTTCGTTTGTTTATCCAGGTGCAGGAGGATGCAGCCATACAGCGGGAGTAAAGATTCAGCTTGAGTATGATTTATTAAGTGGACAGTTCCTTCATATTCATACAGGTCCAGGTAAACAACATGATCGAACCTACGGTTCCCTGTGTGCCCCAACTGTAACAGCGAATGATTTATGTATCCGAGATTTAGGTTATTTCCATTTGAAAGATCTTCAACATATACAAGATAAAAAGGCTTATTATATCTCACGTATCAAATCGAATACACGTATTTATCAAAAAAATCCTAATCCTGATTATTTTCAAGATGGCAGAATCAAGAAAGGTACAGAGTATATCCAAATAGATATGGAGGTTTTAATGAACTCTCTTCAACCAGGACAAACATATGAAATATCCAACGCGTATGTAGGAATGACGGATAAAGTCCCAACTCGTGTGATTATTCATCGACTAACAAAAGAACAAAAACAAAAACGATTACAAGATCAAACTGTAAGAGAAAAAAAGAAAGGAATGAAGTATTCTGCTCGTAGTAAACGACTTAGCGGTATCAATGTATATATGACAAATACCCCTACAGATATTGTCCCGATGGGGCAGGTGCATGATTGGTATTCTTTACGTTGGCAAATCGAGATTTTATTTAAAACGTGGAAATCATTCTTTCATATTCATCATTGTAAAAAGATAAAACGAGAACGATTGGAATGCCATTTGTATGGAAAACTGATTGCCATTCTACTCTGTTCTTCTACCATGTTTCAAATGCGGCAATTACTTCTTATGAAAAAGAAACGAGAACTGAGTGAATATAAGGCCATATATATGATTAAAGATTACTTTCTTCTTCTTTTCCAAGCTATACAGAAAGACACCCAAGAGCTATCAAAGATTCTAATTCGCCTGTTCAACCTCCTACAGCAAAACGGGAGAAAATCTCATCGATATGAGAAGAAAACAGTCTTTGATATATTAGGTGTCGTTTACAATTGTACCATGTCTGATAATCAAGCGGCTTAATTCAAAAAAATGAAACAATCTCGCCTAAAATTGACTTTGTATAAGCTTAGCTTGATAGCGATGTGGTTTCGTGCAACGAACCAGTAAATAAAAAGCAAAAGATTTAGTCGCTTTATGTGTATGTAGGAGTCAAAATATTGCTACGACTTTTTTAACTTAATTATCTAGCTGTTTAGAAGCATCAGCAGAAGCATCCAGCAGCTGTCCAATTTTTACAACACCTATTAGCTGAACTACTAAACCAAAAAATGACCACACCTATGCCGATTTCTTCTCCATATACTTCTGTTTTCAAGCTTATTCATATTTTAGATTCAACTGCATTTCAACCTCCAGATTCCTTTTCATTCGTTTATCAAGGTGCCGGAGGGTGCAGCCATACAGCGGGAGTAAAGATTCAGCTTGAGTATGATTTATTAAGTGGACAGTTCCTTCATATTCATCATTGTAAAAAGATAAAACGAGAATGATTGGAATACCATTTGCATGGGCAACTGATTGTCCTTCTACTATGTTTCAAATGCGGCAATTCCTTCTTATGAAAAAGAAACGAAAACTGAGTGAATATAAGGCCATATATATGATTAAAGATTACTTTCTTCTTCTTTTCCAAGCTATACAGAAAGACACTCAAAAGCTATCAAATATTCTAATTCACTACTGTAAAACGGGAGAAAATCTAATCGATATGAGAAGAAAACATTCTTTGATATTATGGGTGTTGTCTGTGAGTATAATGGATTTGGAAAACAAAAAAGCTGCATTATTTTGAGATCTGATCGAGGTTTATTTAGTTTGCTCATTTTTGATTCGTTATTTCTGCCAGAATATGATAAAAAGATGCACTTATTGTACCTCTTCTACTGTATTTTTCTCAGTGTAAACACCTTCTTTTATGGATATCCCTGTTTTTACTTCTTTCTTAACATCCGCTCTTGCATCACTTGGATTTGTAATGGAAACAGTAATTGGGCTTCCACGAAACAGTTCAACGTTAACGTTGAAATTACTTGCAGTAATAATCCCTGCGTTCACTAGGTTATCAACAATATCATCAATCTCCATAAATTTATTATCATTACCAGGTTTATTATCTTTATTAGGCAAAGGGTTTTGACTTAACTGTGTTAATAACTTCTCAATAATGGGCATTATTTGACTGATTATTTGGTTCTGTATTTGTTTTTCCTCTTGATTTGTTATCAAATTTTGTTCCTCAATTTGATTTTTCATATTCTCTCCTCCTTATTTAGGTGACCTTGATTCTTGCATAATTGACTACAGCTATAGGTCTTTTTCCCATTATAAATCCCACATATTATTCTGCTTTATATCCCATCTTGAATCTGAATTATAACTAGAAAACTAGACTGATTATTTTTTCAAGTTTAACATTTTTCAACATATTGCTAACTTATAGATTCTCTATGCCGATTACATCATGGATTTTAATGATTTTGGTAGGGATTTTATCTAAGTAGTTTTTCTTTTATTTGTAATGTGTTCATGGATTCATAAGTTTTCATACTATTTATAATTACTGACTTCCCTCAAATATACGAATATATTTATTTCCCGCAAAAATCTTTATTAATATTTAAGGATTTAAAATATTTATTCCTTACTTGATTTCATTCCTCCTATTATGTTTTTAGTAATCTTATAGACCTCACACTTAATGTACATTATTACCTACTATATGTATATATAATTATAAAGATTTTTTATGCTCGTCGAAAAATAAATACATCTTCATTACCAAATATAACTTGATATAAATGTGAATCCTAAGACTAAACTCGCCATCCCTAACCCTTTTGGATTAACGACGGATTTCTGAAAAATTAAGTGTTCGCAGTCCATTTCTGTTTTGAATAATCTTCAAGGTTAACGTAACTCATTTCCCCTCCTAATACAGCACCTCCCTTACCGTCAATCACAAGTTACGTAGCTAATATTTATCATTTCAACGATATCACGGTGTTTCTTGAACCTATATGGTTACTTGTATTTTCTAACCTGTGTCGTATTATTTGTAGAAAATTCTGGACATGTTTGGCTTGTATAAGCAGGGCTTACATATTCGACTTAAACTCGATAAGTTGTACTAAATGTGGGCTTACACCTCCGACATTCACCTTCCTCATATAATTGCTACTTTACACCCTTACGTATTTGAAGAAAGAGTCTTCTGTCAGGAAATGATAAAAAGAGAATTCTTCAATTGAACTATCCCCACCTTCACTCCATTTATAGGAGGGGGGCTTCTCGTTCACATGATACAAAGAATCCTCCTTATCTTTACTGATTAGAAATAAAATCTAACTTTCTTAGTGCAAATTTCCAAATTTCTTGCTTTCCTGTTATTACAGAAGCACCTCCTACCATCCCCGCGTGTAAATCACCTTGATTGACTGTATGAATTGTTGCTTCTAATTCATACATATACGAATTGGACTCTTTGTCAAATGCAGGATTTGCCGATATATAAGTGACTTTCCCTACTTGCTTATCTGTTTTCTTTAATTGAAAAGAATATTGTACCTTATCTCCCTTTTTAACCCCTTTCACTTCTTGCGCTGACAATAGCATCTTTATTTTCTTTTCATTATCCTTTGAGACAATAGAAATTATTTCTTGTCCAGATTCGATTAAATCACCCGATTGTACTGTCTTTGGGAATTGTATAATGCCATCCTTTAATGCTTTTACACTAGCAGTTTTCCCTTCATTATTCGATTCATCAAATTCTTGTTTTTTTTCAAAAATACTTTGCTCTAAAGATTGAATCCGCTGATTAACCGATATTATCGCATTCTCTTTATATTGATTTAGCGCATATTTCATTTCTTCTTGTTCTCCTTCCTTAATTGATTCAATTTTCTTTCTTTCATTTTCTAATACTTTTATTCTTTTCTCACTTCTCTTTTCTAAGCTATTCTTTTGGGCTTCAAGTAGTTGTACTTTATCATTTACTATTTCTTTCTGTTCCTCAGATATATATTCTTTACCTCTTCGCCTATTTAAAGACGTAATCTCTCTTTGAAGATTTTCTTTTTCTGTAATTAGACCTTGTAAAATATCATCTTGTTCATTAGCAATTTTACTACTATCTAATATCTGCACTTCATTCTCTTTTTCTTTTTGTAAAGATTGATAACCTTGTTCATACCCTTTATATTCTTCTCTTATTTTTACATCTACTCCATCAGAAAATGCTTCCTTCTTAAACTGAATGCTTTTTTTAAATTCTTCTAGCATTCTTTTTTGTCCTTCTAATTGTTTAATAATTTGGTCTAACTGTTTTTGTTTATGAGCTAATTCTTCATTTCTCAGTTGAACTAATACGTCCCCTTTTCTTACTTCATCACCTGGACGAACCATAACTGCTTCCACAACACCCGTCATCTGCGTTCGAATTACACTTACTTCAGACTTAGCCTGTACAATCGCTGTTCCTTTACTAACAATATCTATTTTACCTGTATATGCCCAAATCATAAAAGTGACAATAACAGCGGAAATAAAAAATAGTAACCAAGTAATAAAACGTGGTGGTTTTTTGTCTAATAGCTCTGTACTATCTGTTAGCTGATCAAAAGAATATATCTTACTCATCTTGATTCCCCCGTATTGCATAGGATTGTGATTCTATATGTTCCACATGAACAGTTTGATTCTTCCACAAGCGATAGTATTCCCCTTTTTCAAATAGTAACTTCTCATGGGAACCTTGTTCTATAATAGTTCCTTTTTCCATAACAAAAATCTTATTTGCATGTTGAATTGTACTTAATCTATGTGCAATCATAATCACCGTTGTTCCTTCGGTCCCTAATTTTTTCAACATATCTGTAATGTGTTTTTCTGTTGTAGAGTCTAAGTTACTTGTTGCCTCGTCCAAAATTAAAATATCTGGCTTTTTTAATAATGCTCTTGCAATTGCAAGTCTTTGTTTTTGCCCACCAGATAAATTTGAAGCATTTTCCTCTAACATTGAATCATATCTTAATGGTAATTCACTAATAAATTCATGTATATATGCCTGTTTAGTAGCTTCAATTATTTCTGCTAACGGAACCTGGTTCTCTAATCCAAATCGTAGGTTATCATAAATAGAACCACTGAAGAAAAATGATTCTTGGGATACATATGCTATACGCTCTCTTAAAATAGTTCGATTAATCTCTCTTATATGATAATCATCATAATAAATATCCCCTTGCTGGAAATCATAATAACACATCAATAATTTTGAAATTGTTGTTTTTCCTGAACCACTTTCTCCTACAAAGGCGACTTGACTTCCGGATTCAATAGAAAAATTAATATTATTTAAAACATTACTTCTTGTGCCATAACGAAACGTTACATCACGGCATTCAATTTTTCCAGATAATTGTTTAGGAATAACTTTTCGATGCTCATTTTCACTTTTCTCAATATCCAATTCGAATATTTCATTTAATCGTTCTGCAGCAACAATTGCAGATTGCATTTTCGGTTGTAGTTCAATTAAGTTTTCAACTGGATCTAAAAAATACACCAATAAAGCATTATATGTAATTAATTCGCCAATAGTCATTTTCCCTTGTAAAACTTGAGTAGCACCTATCCAAAGGATTAGAACACCACCAATTAGCTCTAATAGTAATTGGATGCTAGTTTGTAAATTATTAACCTTCCCTAAACGAAATACATAGTTTAATACTTTTATAAAACGATTTTCTACCTGAAAGAAAACTTCCTTTTCTGCATTATATGATTTAATTGTCCCAATACCATTTAGTGACTCAATCATATAAGAATTTAAATTGGCGCTGCTTTCCATTTGTTTTCGATTAAGAACTTCATATGATTTACTGAATATCAAAACAATTATTATGTAAAAAGGGATCATTAAAAGTGTAAGAACAAATAGTGTTTCATTCTTGGTAAATAATATAACGGTACCAAATACAATCATTAAAATATCGATCACCACAGTTACAGCAGTAGTTGATAAGATTTCATGAACTTTACCTGCATCTGAAAAGCGAGAAATGATTTCTCCAACTTTTCTAGTCTCAAAAAAATTCATTGGTAATTGAATAACGTGTCTGTAGTATCCCAACATTAGTTGTATATCAATTCTCCGACTGAAATATAAAATTAAATGTGTCCTAAAGTAAGATAATACAACTTTAAAAACATATAAAATAATCATTCCTAATGAAACGATATTTAATGTATTCAATAATTGATGAGGAACTATATCATCAATTAAGAATTGAAAATAAAACATCCCAATTAATCCGAAAATATTCAGGAATATCGAAACGAAAAATAAAGGTACCAACAGATTCATTTGTGATTTTAATAAGCTAAAAAACTGAGCTAAGATACTAATAGAGCCCTTTTCTTTTTTGAAATATTTATTCGGTTGAAGTAAGACAAGAACATTTGTCCATATATCTTGAAAATCATTCAAACTATATGTAATTAAACCCTTATCAGGATCTGCAATATATACCTTATTCTTTTTTATTTTATAAATAACCACATAATGTAAAAATCCTTCATCTACAATTACATGTGCGATTACTGGTAAAGAGATTTCAGTTATAGCACTAATATCAGTTGCTCTAACAGCTCTAGCATCAAAACCTAATCGCTCTGATGCTTCTACTAAACCTGCTACATTTGTCCCCTGTAAATCTGTACCTGCACTTTCTCTAATTTTAGAAATAGATACTGAAAGTCCATAATGCTTAGAAATCATGGCCAGACAAGCCGGTCCACAATCCTTAAGATCATGTTGTCTAATTAATGGAAATGACCTTTTTCTCAAAAAATTACCTTCTTTCTGAATTAAGTAAATATGCATTTTTGCATATAATGTTACGAATATTAAAATTCGCTAGACATCTGACTTTATATTTCTATATAATACAATACACCGGTTACATTTTACATCTAATATTAGATAAAAAAATAACAAAACATTGATTGGAGAATATTATTTATGGAACTTAAATTACAAAATTTAACTCAAAAAGAAATGCAATGTATCGATGGTGGTAAAGGTAAGAAAACAAAAAGTAAAGGTAAAAAAAGAGACTGGGAATCTATTATCGAATATGGAACTGAAGCAATAAAATGGGCTGGTAAAAATGCTGGTGGAGCAGGAAAAATTGATGCTAGATATAAACATGGTGCTCCTGGACGTAAAGCTTAATATATACGCTGAACCCCTAATCAATATTGATTAGGGGTTCAGCGTATATATTTAGTTATACCACTTTCAAATATCTTAAGTTATAATAAAATTTTCTTATTAAATAAAAAAACAAAACATTTGAAGTGTTTATTTCATGATATTTATCTTAAAAATTTATACCTTATTTCTAACGGGAAACTCGTTGGAAATAAGACATGAAATAGAAAGGACTTAACAGATTTGACTAATTTACAAGATCAAAATTTCATTACGTGGAAGCAATTTATTTCAGGTTCATTAATAATTTCTATTATTGTACCAATTGTTATTGGAATTTCATTAAGAATCGTGTTTTCATTAAATTTCATTCAACAGGCATATAATAATAACACTCTAAAAATATCAGAAAATTTCTTATTAGATCTTTTTATACTTTTATTCACAATCGGTTTTATTTTGACATACAAGCCTTTTTATAATCTAGTATTATATACACTTAACATTGAGCCTCTAAAACAAGGCAAAACATATCTATATATTTTAATTGCAACTATAAGTACTATACTTTTAGATAAAACAACGAATCTCCTCCCAAACGATTCAGGAAATATACAAGCAACAACTTTAGGATTAGATACATTATCTGAACAATCCACACTAATATATGCTATTGCTATGTTGTCATTTATATTATTAGGGCCTGTTTTTGAAGAGATTTTTTATCATGGGATTATTCTTAGGTTTTTAGAAGTCAAGCATACTTTTTTAATAGGTTTAATTGTATCTAGTTTTTTATTCGGTTTGGCCCATAGCTATGACTTTATATTTGTCATTTTTGCAACGCTAACAGCAATAATAGATGGTCTACTTTACAAAAAGACCCGATCAATAATTACAGTTTTATTTGGACACATAATTTATAATTTGTATGTATTTATATAAATACTTCTTTTATCATTTTAGCCAAGAAGACTCCTTCCTCAAGGAACGTGAAGGGCCACAGCTGGGAG
Organism: Bacillus sp. IBL03825; assembly: GCF_024712505.1. Classification (NCBI taxonomy): domain Bacteria; kingdom Bacillati; phylum Bacillota; class Bacilli; order Caryophanales; family Bacillaceae; genus Bacillus; species Bacillus sp. IBL03825. The sequence goes on from NZ_JAMXKE010000004.1 coordinate 29,704, forward strand.
ATGAATTGGCTTCGGACAAGGGATGGAAGGAAGCCATCTTAATTGTTCGACAGGTAGTAAAGTGTTACTTGACAAATTGTCAGGATCACTTTACTATCTACCGAATGTATGTTCAGTGTATAATAGACATATATCGAAATGGAGGTGAAACTTATGATTATCAATAAAGCATATAAATTTCGTGTATATCCAAATAAAGCACAAGCAACTCTAATCAATAAAACGATTGGTTGTTCTCGTTTTGTATTTAATCATTTCCTATCTCTATGGGATAACGCGTACAAAAAAACAGGAAAAGGTTTGACATATGGTACATGCTCTGCCAAACTTCCTGCCATGAAGAAAGAATTTTTTTGGCTAAAAGAAGTGGATAGTATTGCTATTCAGTCTTCTGTTCGCAACCTTACGGATGCTTATACACGTTTTTTCAAAAAACAAAACAGTGCCCCGCGTTTCAAATCTAAGAAGAACATTGTACAATCTTACACCACAAAACAAACAAATGAAAATATTGCAGTTGTAGGAAATAAAATTAAATTGCCAAAACTAGGTCTTGTTCGATTTGTCAAAAGTCGTGAAGTAAACGGACGTATTTTAAACGCTACGGTTAGACGGAACCCTTCTGGTAGATACTTTGTGTCATTGTTAGTGGAAACAGAAGTGCAAGAATTTCCAAAGACACATTCTTACACTGGAATTGATGTAGGACTAAAAGATTTCGCCATTTTGTCAGATGGAACAACCTATAAAAATCCTAAGTTTTTTCGATCATTAGAAGAGAAGTTGGCGAAAGCACAGCGTGTTCTTTCTAGAAGAATGAAAGGATCTTCTCGCTGGAATAAACAACGGGTAAAGGTAGCTAGAATTCATGAATACATGACAAACGCTAGAAAAGATTACTTGGACAAAGTCTCAACTGAAATCATCAAAAACCACGATGTTATCGGTATAGAAGATTTGCAAGTATCGAATATGTTAAAAAATCATAAGTTAGCAAAAGCAATTAGTGAGGTATCATGGTCACAGTTTCGAACCATGTTGGAATATAAAGCAAAATGGTTCGGCAAACAAGTCATTGTCGTATCGAAAACATTTGCTTCCAGCCAATTATGTTCTTGTTGTGGATATCAAAACAAAGACGTTAAAAATCTAAACCTACGTAAATGGGAATGCCCTTCTTGTCGTACACATCATGATAGGGATATTAACGCAAGTATCAATCTAAAGAATGAAGCGATAAGGCTTCTAACCGCAAGGGCTGCGGAGATAGCCTAATAAATTAGAGTTCGATAGAACTCTTTACTTAGGAATCCCCCACTTCTAAACGAAGTGAAAGTGGGGGTAGTTCAATAGAGAGTTTTAGAAAATAAAGTTTTAAGTACGGAAATATGAAAAATATTCGAGGAACATAAGGGGCCGATAGTAATTACCTTATATTGAAGGATCCCCCTTTGATTAAGTTTTTCACACGGGTCGAAGAAATAAAATAGGGATAGGTGATATTATCTATATCCTAACTCAAAAGAACACCTTATATCTTGCCGTATTTATAGATAAGTACTCCAGAAAGGTGATTAGTTGGTTCATGGGTTCACAAATGAAAGTTCCTCACGTGATATACACTTATTTACAAACGTATAAGAAAGAACATCCGAAAAATAAGATTGATCATTCTTATAGAATAAAGGTCTCAGTAAACAAGTTGATATTTTTAATCCATACTAAAAAAGTATAGAGCTGTTTCAAGTATCAGTAGAAAAGCAAACCCTTATGACAAAGCATCTATGGAAACTTTTCAAAAAACCATAAAAAGAGAGCTCGTTCAAAGTTCTAAATTTTTAAAAAACGAACAAGCTCGAAAGGAAATATTTAAACATATAGAGTTATACTACAATATTAAAAAATACATTCATCTTTAGATTATCTTTCTCTCCCCAGATTTGGTCACAATTATTCATAATTGTGACCAAATCTAATGTCCATTAAATGTTGACAAGACCAATTTAAGGTACAGTACGAAAATACAATGTGAACAGGTCATAGTCTATCTTTGATCACCATAAAAGTTATAATATTTGGTGATTTTCAATAATAACTACTTTGTTACTGCCTTATATACATTTAAACTCCCCTGCTTTAAAATTTTATTATCCTCTTGTCCATCTACACCATTCTCATAAAGGAATTTAATCGATTCATTTGGTTTATCTTTAAAACCATATTTATCTATAATCAAGGCCAATGTAGCTGACACTTTAGGGGCAGCTACAGAACTTCCAAATCTATAAGAATATCCCCCTCCTACAGTAGTACTTATAATATGCTCTTTCTCAAAAAGTTTATCCTCAATCCAAGTATCTGGTCCACGTTCACTTAATAACCTTAAATCACCACCTGGAGCAGTAATATCTGTAAATCCTTCTCCATAATTAGTAAAAACCGAAATTTCATTTGATGGACCTGAAGAAGAGACAGTAACTACATTAGGTAAACTCGCCGGGATATCCAAAACTTCCCCTTCGAATGCTAGTTCTGTAGAATCTAATTTTAGTTTGAAAAATTCATCCATTTGCTTTTTATCAGTTATATTTAGACCATCATTACCACTAGCAGCAACAGTTATACTACCTTGACTTTTTGCATAATTAATAGCCCTTTTATAACCTTCAATTTCCGCAACATCCCCACTAATTTTCTCCCCATTACGTAGATATGTTCCATCCAATAAATACGTTCCTAAGCTTAAATTTATAACATCAATATCATCTTTTGCAGCTTCTACAATCCCTTTCATTATCCAAATTGATTCGCCTCCCAAGCCTCCAAATACCCTATAAGATTTAATACCGATCCCTGGTGCAACCCCTTTTAGCACTCCATTTGCTGCAATTTGCCCTGCAACGCTTGTACCATGGCCTAATATATCATTAATATTATTAATATCTCCAGCTTCACGGGACTCTGTTCCCCTTAACCCTCCTCTAGGAACCAAATTTTCCGAGCCATAAACTATATTGTTTTTTAAGTCTGGATGTTCTATATCTAAACCAGAATCTATAATTCCTACAGTCACATTCTTTGTTCCTGGGAATATTTCATAACTTTTACCACCATTAGTAATTTTTTTCATATCCCATTGATAATCCCATTTATTATCGCTTAAATTATTACTATTTTGATTTAATATTGATTGCGAATCAATTACTCGTACTGAATTATTAAACGTTTTAATAATAGGGCTATGACCAATTTTTTTCATATCCTTTTCTTTTGCTTTTACCTGTAAAACTCCAATTTCTTGAACCGAGTAGGTAATTTCACCAGCATGTCTATTAATTATCTCCTTAGCCTTTTTATAATCCCTATTATCCTTTAGTACAAGAGTATAATAATGGTCTATATCCCGTTCAGCTTGTACTAGAGTTACTGGCTGTATGGCTAATAGAAATATAAAAATATACTTTAAAAATTTCACAGATTCTCCTCCTTAATGAATAATCTATTAAGATTATATTACAAATAATAAATTATAGTTCAACAATTTATTATTCTTTCGTTAGTTCCAATGAAGCACTTTCCCCAAATACAATTATTAGTTTTCTCATCCCGCAGCTATAAAAAGGCTAACTAAATAATGGTCACAAAGGTTTCATATATGTAAAATTGCATATTATATTTTAATTATTTTTTTGTAATGTATTATCAATATAAGAACTTTAAAAAATATCAAAAAGTTCTTATATTAATACCACTGGAGGGATTCTTATGTTAAAAAAGTTAGTAGTAGGAGCAATAACAACTGGAATTATGTTATCAAGTGCTGGAGGTGTACTAGCAGCTGAAAAGCCATCGATGGAAAAAAATAAAATTTCTAATTTTGTTCAACCAAGAGATACTACTGCCACTTTAGGACTTGATAGTACGTATTATATGACTGGTTCACGCTTTAGCATCCTATATGGAAGCAATGTAGTTTCACTTTCCGGAAATAAGGTTACAACTATTGGCGAAGGGACAGCTCAGGTAGCAGCATACAAAGCTAATGGCGATTTAAATGGTGTATATACATTCGTTGTAAAACGATAAACTTATACCCCACCTAGGCTAACGTTTAAAGGTGGGGTTTCCCCCCTAGATATGAAAGCCTACGATTTTTGGTTGATTAGGCTGCCCCGAGTGAACCGAGAGATCTAATTATATTTATGTTAATAAGAAAATGCTTTCGTTTCTAATATTGATAGCTCCACTCCAATTTCCATTAGAAGCGCATCTACCAATCACACAAATTTTCTTGCAGTTAGAACGAGGGCACGTTTGTGTTGATGTTTTGGTACTTCATTATATTTTTTTACGTAATACTCTTAGTAATCTGATACATGCCTTATTACTTAGTTGGCGTCTTCAACTAAGTAATAGCGTAAATAGTAATTACCCTTACGAGATAATGGAGTATCATCAGCAATAATTCCGGCAGCGTATACAGGATCCACTTCAGGAATGGATTCAAGTGTTTGTATTAATTCATCCATAATTCTCTTAATAGATTTTTCTAATTCTTTAATTTGCTGTTGAAACGTACGAATGAATGCGATTAATGTGCCTAAAATTACATCTATGGAATCTTCTACAACCTTATCTAAACGATAAGATGCTTTCACCGCTTTTTGAATGGACGATGCTACGCACTTTGAATCACTACAGCGGTTTCTGCCTTTCTCCTGTAGGAACTCAGCGAATTCTTCTAAAGGCATATTGGCGAGCTCCTCTAAACTAAATTTTCCAAGTAATAGTTCCATCATAGCGTTACCAAATATAGAAGAATCCACTTCTTGTGAAAATGTATTACATTTAAAACTTAGATGTTGAAGAAAGTGCTGTTTTTCTTTCGTTAACATTTTGACGAGTTGATAGCGCGATTTTGTTAGTTGCTGCAGTGCCACATATTGGCTCTCCTTTTACAATGGACATTTGATTACGTTCAAATCGTAAGTAAACAGCAATGACCAAAGTATCAATCTCATCCGTTTTATTCCTGTCGGGGTAGCTTTTCTTAAAGTTTGCCATTTGCTTTGGGCTTAGGAGAAATACCTTTGTTCCAAAACTATTAACAGATGTCGATTCTTATCCAATTTTGATGTTCTCGACCTTTTCATCAATTACACGACTCAATAATCGTTCTTTAAGTACCCTAACTCCAGGCAGGTCATTGTTGAACGAAAAAGAATCCAGTTTTTCTCCTTCACCATTTAAAAAACAAACTTTTATATCAAATGAACTTACATCTAAACCAACAAATAATCTCATGTAAGAGACCTCCTTTCTATTTAGAATCATTTCTTGAACGTCTCGAGATATCTCTACTAGTGTGTACGCCGACCAACAACCTCGTGTATAAGAGCTCGTCCTGAATCGAAAGCCGCCCTAGAGCTACTATCATCTAGGTTCGAGGGTCAGGCTGCTCAGCCTGCGAGTAGGGAGTTCCGCACGTTCACTAAGAAACACTCTAAAAATGTGGTAAATTCACAGGTGGGAATAGAATTGTCTCAAATGATCCTAAAATCATTATCTAGAAATATTCTGAGACATCCAAGTATTATTTGTAGGCCTTTTATTAGCAAGAAAGTCTTGGGTTAAAAGAAGACTTAAATATAATATATGAGATGAATGTCAGTAGGCGTAAGCCTACTTATTTTGTATACTATGAAGAAGAACGCTAGAAAGTGAGGTGCAATCAATATTAATAAATAAAGCATATACATTTCGGATCTACCCGAATAAAATACAAGAAATCTTAATTGTCAAAACGATTGGTTGTAGTCGATTTGTATTCAATCGCTTCCTTACTATGTGGAACAGTACATACAAAGAAACAGGGAAAGGATTAACCTATCATTCTTGCTCTGCCGAGCTTACGCAATTAAAAAAGAAGAATGACACGATATGGTTAAAAGAAGTAGACAGTATTGCACTTCAATCCACATTGAAAAATCTGGTAGATGCTTTTTCAAGAAACAGAACAATCTTCCACGATTTAAGTCAAAACGAAATAACATCCAATCTTACACAACAAAACAAACAAATGGAAATATTGCTGTAATAGAAAATAAGATCAAACTACCTAAATTCGGACTGGTGAAGTTTGTAAAGAGCCGTGAGGTAACAGGACGTATTCTAAATGCTATCTTTAGACGGAATCCAAGTGATAAATACTTTTTATCTTTGCTAGTTGAGACAAAAGTAAAAGAATTACCGAAAACAGGATCTTCTGTTGGAATTAATATGGTATTAAAGGATTTTGCTATTCTTTCAAATGGAACTATATAGAACGCATTAAATGATTTTGAATAGTTTTGTCGAATTCTATAAAGTATTCCACTATAGAATGGACGGATGGATTTATGAAACGAGCTATGGAGTACGATCAGTTAGAAATACGTATACATGAATTAGAAAAAGTTATGAAAAAAGAAAAAAATCGTCGTTTATATGAACGTTACCAAGCAATTATATTGCATCTAAGAGGATATACAAATATAAAAATCGCTGAAATTATTGGTCGTTCTAACTTAACAATTGGAACCTATATAAAACGATATCAAGCAGCCGGAATTGCTGGTCTCGAAATATCTTATTCTCCAGGCGCACCGCGCCGGTTGACACCTGAACAAGAAGAACGTATATATGAGGTCGTTGTTCACCACACCCCAGCAGAATTAGGACTCAAATCAGAAATGAACTGGACAGCACCTTTACTTCGCGAGTGGATATATCGAGAATGGAACATTATATACAAAGATAGAGCCGTATTAAATATTCTACATCGTCTTGGTTTCAGCCATACGAGACCAACTTATACACTAGAAAAAGCAGATGAGCAGAAGCAACAAGCATTTCTTGAAACGTTCAAAACATATAAAAAAACTCGAAAATGGGGAAATTGACACCATTTTATTTCAAGATGAATCCACAATTCGTGACTATGTAGCCGTTGGCTACTCTTGGTTTTGTAAAGGAAAACAACGAAAAACCCCTACCTACGGAGCCCATCAAAGTGTGAAATTATTAGGCGTTCTGGATTATGAAAAGGGAAACACCCTATGCATGGAGGAAGAACGTTTTGATGCGAAAGTATTTTTATCTTTTCTTCAACAAGTACTTATGCAATATCTCGAAGGGAAAATTGTTATGATACTGGATAATGCTAGAATTCATCACGCAAAGCTCATCCAACCTTTTTTAGAGAAATATGCCTCTAGATTAGAGCTGGTGTTTCTACCCCCATATAGCCCCAATTTGAACCCAATTGAAGGCCTGTGGAAATGGCTCAAATCATCTATTATTTATAATGTATTCTATACATCTGTTGCTGAAATTCGTAAAGCTGTACGAGAGTTTATCCAAAAAGTAAATCAGCAGCCTCAACAGGTAATTGATCGACTCTGTCTTATTTTATAATTCTTTAATACTTTCTATATACATACAAAAAACCTAAATTCTTTCGTACATTAGAAAATAAGTTAGCGGAAGCTCAACGCATCCTTTCCAGAAGAGCGAAAGATTCTTCGAAATGGAATAAACAACGTGTGAAATTGGCACGAGTCTATGAACATATTAGTAATGCGAGAAAAGATTACTTGGATAAAATCTCTACCGAAATCAAAAAAATAACATGATGTAATTGGGATTGAGGACCTACAAGTAAGCACTTTGCTAAAAAAACGGGAAATTTACCAAAGCAATCAGTGAAGTATCTTGGTCACAATTTCGAGATATGTTGGAATACAAGGTAAAATGGTACAGGAAACAAGTTGTAGTTGTCTCAAAAACATTTGCTTCTAGTCAGCTATGTTCAAGTTGTGGTTACCAAAATAAAAACGTTAAAAATCTAAATCTTCGTGAATGGGATTGCCCTTCTTGTGGCACACATCACGATAGAGATATTAACGAAGGAATGAATCTTAAAAACGAAGCGATTCGTCTCTTAACCGTAGGGACTACGGGAATAGCCTAACCGCTAGGTTTCCGTACTTAGGAATCTCCCACTTCAAACAGTCCTTTAGGACGTTAAGTGGTGAGTAGTTCAAGCTATTTCTTTAATAAGATTAATTTCTTTATTTAACCCCGTCCTATACAAATAAGGATGATATGTTATATCTTTTTTTGAACTATTACTATGAATTAATGCATTTCTTGTTTTATATACTCTATTTGCCATCAGCTTTAAAATTTTATCATTTTCGTAATTCCAATTAATAACATCTTCTCGTTTAATACCTGTTCATGAATTAAAGGAGAATTCCTTCTTCACAAAACCAAGCGTCTACACGTGAAAAAATAAAGATATGAGGAACAACAGATAAACCACAAAACTCACGAAAAAAAGGATATTCATATGGAAAATAAGTTCATTTCCGTAAGGAATCAATTTGAAATACAGTCTTCAGAAACAAATATTTTAACAATGCTTTTCTACAGATTGGTGGTCGACCTATCTTAAGAGGAACGCCTCCAATTATTAAACTGACTACATCGGCAAATAAAATATATAAGATGGATTCAGTTTTGAATATTTATGGATTTTGCAACCCCCAAGTACTATAGCCTTTTTTGTGATTGAATATAGACTATAGTCTATATTTTACATATATCTTGTTAAAATACATCCTTATCAAAGGTTATATTCAAAGTAATCTGTACCCTTTGTAAAGAACATTTTGAAAAAAGTTAGGCAACATATTTTTTTATAATTCCATTTATATCTATAATAATTATAATACGTCATATATAACTTAATTTCTTGTTTCAACTTCGCAAGGTTTTATATGTGCTTCATCTTTCAGATGACCAAAAAACGATTCTTGCGGGACGTTATCCCAACAGTTTTCTCTTCTTGATATAGATTGCTTTTCGACTAATTTTTAGTGGGCAGGACTTGTGTAGTGGACTCTTTGATCTCACTGAATGTATGCATCTTCAGTCAATCGAATCCTCTTATTCCTTTTTAGTTTATGGAGGGTTATCGTTACGAGGTCTAATGTCATCTGTTCTGGAGCATGGTAAGCTAAAATCCCATTGGTGGGGCCATCTAAAATTGCAGACAAATAAGCCTTTTTATTTTCACTGTAAACTGAATAAGTGATATCTGTAAGAAGCGTTTTTCCTCGGATGTTTTGTTTGAATTCTCGATTTAATCGATTCGGTACTACTCGATGTTCTTTTGTCGCTTTCAGCATTCTTTTATAAGGATTCGATTGACTGAACCGGACAGACAATCTCATATTACTTCATGACCCTACGGATACGCTTTAAATTGTAGAAAACTTGAAACTGACCCGCCAATTTCATTTTTATTTGACAAGCCTCTTTCTTTCAATTTCTAAATCGAAGTACTTTTAATTTGATTTCTTTCACGATTTCATCTTGATTGCTCTGTTGTTTCCGTTGTTCTTGAGATGAAACGGAAAATAATTATAGTATCCCGAACGGGATACACCAGCTACTTTGCACAAGTGACTCACCATATTTCTTAAATTGTATTTTATGATGACAGAACGAATCAAGATATATTTCTGATTAGGTGGTAATGTTATTTTCTTCTCATCCTTCCTTCCATAAGTTTGATTTTTTAACAATTCATCTTCCACCTTTAGTAAATTCCGTTCGTCTTCTAAACGGACATACTTCTCTTCTAACGTATGCTCTCTCAAGAGTTCTTCCAGTGTTTTCAGTACGTGTATCTCGCAAACCAAATACACCATTTTTTCTATAAGCAGCACGCCATCTACTTCCTGATGACATAACTCGTTTTATTCCAATCACATCTATATCAAAACCACATTCTTCAAAAATATTTCGAGATACCTTTCTGACTTACAGATTTGACGTATGGGTTACTTGATAAAAGTTGAATGTCTCTTTCTGTAAATAGCCTTTTTGTCATTTTGAACCTTCTCCAATCCCAAAGTCCCTCTTATTATACAAGAAATACTCTATAGAATAGACTTTTTTCAATGTCTATTCTATAGGGTACATTTTAGACTTTACCATTTCTTTTTTCTTTAATAGCAGGTGAATATATGTCACTCCTATTCTATGTGTTATGATTCGAAAAAATAACAGAATTATTTTATTATTCTCATGCATTTATTATAAAGAATAATTATTTTTAAATGGAAAAATTGGAGGGAAATATATGTCATGTGAAAAAGATAAAAATCAATTTAATTCAAATGAAATTTTGTTTACACCTGCTTTAGACCCTAGTTTAATAGGACCTACTTTCCCACCACTTTCATCTATTACGCTGCCTACTGGACCCACTGGATTAGATGGTAACACCGGTCCTACTGGTTCCACTGGATTAGATGGTAACATCGGTCCTACTGGACCCACTGGATTAGATGGTAACATCGGCCCTACTGGACCCACTGGATTAGATGGTAACACCGGTCCTACTGGACCCACTGGATTAGATGGTAACATCGGTCCTACTGGACCCACTGGATTAGATGGTAACATCGGTCCTACTGGACCCACTGGATTAGATGGTAACATCGGTCCTACTGGACCCACTGGATTAGATGGTAACATCGGCCCTACTGGACCCACTGGATTAGATGGTAACATCGGTCCTACTGGACCCACTGGATTAGATGGTAACACCGGTCCTACTGGTTCCACTGGATTAGATGGTAACATCGGTCCTACTGGACCCACTGGATTAGATGGTAACATCGGCCCTACTGGACCCACTGGATTAGATGGTAACACCGGTCCTACTGGACCCACTGGATTAGATGGTAACATCGGTCCTACTGGACCCACTGGATTAGATGGTAACATCGGCCCTACTGGACCCACTGGATTAGATGGTAACACCGGTCCTACTGGACCCACTGGATTAGATGGTAACATCGGTCCTACTGGACCCACTGGATTAGATGGTAACATCGGTCCTACTGGACCCACTGGATTAGATGGTAACATCGGTCCTACTGGACCTGGTAACACCGGTCCTACTGGTTCCACTGGATTAGATGGTAACATCGGCCCTACTGGACCCACTGGATTAGATGGTAACACCGGTCCTACTGGACCCACTGGATTAGATGGTAACATCGGTCCTACTGGACCCACTGGATTAGATGGTAACATCGGTCCTACTGGACCCACTGGATTAGATGGTAACACCGGTCCTACTGGTTCCACTGGATTAGATGGTAACATCGGTCCTACTGGACCCACTGGATTAGATGGTAACATCGGTCCTACTGGACCCACTGGATTAGATGGTAACATCGGCCCTACTGGTTCCACTGGATTAGATGGTAACATCGGCCCTACTGGACCCACTGGATTAGATGGTAACACCGGTCCTACTGGACCCACTGGATTAGATGGTAACATCGGTCCTACTGGACCCACTGGATTAGATGGTAACATCGGTCCTACTGGACCCACTGGATTAGATGGTAACACCGGTCCTACTGGACCCACTGGATTAGATGGTAACACCGGTCCTACTGGACCCACTGGATTAGATGGTAACATCGGTCCTACTGGACCCACTGGATTAGATGGTAACATCGGCCCTACTGGTTCCACTGGATTAGATGGTAACACCGGTCCTACTGGACCCACTGGATTAGATGGTAACACCGGCCCTACTGGTTCCACTGGATTAGATGGTAACATCGGTCCTACTGGACCCACTGGATTAGATGGTAACACCGGTCCTACTGGGCCTCTGTCTACAGCGAATAATGCACGTATTACACGTGATCCTTTAAATAATTCTGTTGTTGTTGCAGATGGTGATCCTATTATATTCACAGTTTCCTTGACGATAAATGGAACCGATATTTCTTTTACTGGTCCCTCTCCAGATATCAATCTTAGCGGAGGACATACGTATTTTATTTCTTACGAAACAAGTGCAACGATACCAACCAATGGTCAAGTTATCGTAGATTTAGGTACGATTACTGGTGCCCGGAGTCAGTTCTCGCAACAAACAGTTGCATCAATTGTTACATTGAGTTCTAGCGCAATCTTTAATGCTGGTGGGGATATAACAATAAATTTAATTAATAACTCTGGTGCGAGTGTCACTTTTTTAAATCCTATAGTGAATATCATCGAATTATCGTAAAACAATCATTAATAACTGCAACTAAAATAAAAGAAGTATCTATTGAATATAGATATTCAGAGTGTTGGGAAACCCTTTAGGGTTCCCAACACTCTGCAATCCTTTTTAATTTTAGTGAATGAAAACAATATAAAATAATAAATTTTAGAAAAATAGCCCTCCACCAGAACCTTTTTGGTTAGGTGAAGGGCTATTTTTTTCATATTTTGACAAGCTGCAGTGAGGTAAGCTTGCATTTGGACAAACTTCAACCCTCGAAACCGAGCATATCGATAGCCATGTAGTTCTATGGCATCCGCAAAGCTTCGCTCTATAGTTGAACAGCGCACTTTATACAGCCTTTTCCCTGTAGCTGTTAGTTTGTTTTTTCTAGCGATATCTTTATATTTTTCCCATATATGATGAGTGATAACTTTTTGTTTTTGTTTTTTTGAAAAGCATACCTCACGTAGCGGACAAACAGCGCAGTCTTCTGGATTTGATTTATATTGACGATATCCTTCGCGATCCGTTGTCGTATATTCTAAAATACATCCCATCGGACAAGCAAATACATTCATTTCTTTTACATATTTAAATTGGCTTTTCGGAACGTCTTTATTTCGCTTTCCAAATCGGCGATACCCCATCACCATAAATATATTCTGTTCTGATAGTTTCTTACAGATATAACCTGTAAAATAGCCTGCATCAAGAGCTACAGCTTCAACTTTGAATCCAAATTTATTAATTTGAGCTTGTAGACGTGCTAAATACGGCTCGGAATCTGCCCTATTTCCAGCCGTTATATAGATATCTGTAATAATATTATATTTCGCATCAGTCGTACGATGATCTAAGAAATGAAAATCGTTCGGTTTTCCATCCCTCATTAAAAATCCACTATCTGGATCCGTTGTACTAATACGAGTTTTTTTAGTAGGGGTATCACTTTCCTTTCTAGGTTTTAATTCTTTTTTCCATGTACCTCACGATCTTCGATTACCGCAGCTTCTAGTTCATCTATATAGAACTTTGCCTTTTCTTTTTTATATTTATGTACAAATTTATTTTTATTAGCATTCGCCTTAATGTGTGTAGAATCTGTCATCAACGCACGTCCTCCCAACATTCGTTGCTCTGTCGCTTGACTCACAATTTCATCAAAAATTTCTTCGAAAATATTCGTATGAATGAAACGAGTACGGCGATTCCAACTGATTGTAGAATGATCTGGAATTGTATCTGATAGAGAAAAACCTAGAAACCAACGGTAGGCAATATTCGTTTTAATCTCCTTTTCCAATTGGCGCTCTGAACGAATACCATAAAAATATCCGATAAACATCATCTTAAATAAAACGATAGGGTGAATTGACGGACGACCATTGTTTTTACAGTAATAAGGGCGTAACTTTTCCTCAATAAAATCAAAACTAATTGTCGCTTCAATCGCACGAAGGAAATGGTCTTGCGGAACTAATTCTTCTACAGAAACGGATACACGCTCATCACGATGATTTTTTAAAGCACCCATCATAAAAAATCTCTCCTTTACCTCTTTTTTATCAGTGTTGACACATAAAAAGAGGTTCAGACACAAAAACAGGCTGTGGAGAAGACTTTCTCCACAGCCTGGAAATCCGTCTTCTTGGAAGACGGATTTCTTTATTCATTCAAGTTTGAATATTTATGAATTTTGCAACACCCTCACAAGTTACTTATCATTGTAGAAATTAGATATTTACCTATTAATTAAGAGGATGCAAAACAACGCATTCAATTAATTGATAAACGTTATAAAAAGTAGTACCATCTTAAGCACTAATATTAATTCCAAATCATGAGACGAAGTGTTTCAAAATCTTTAGCTCGTTAGTATCGAACTAAAGGTCATTTAAGTAAAAAAATGAGTGATTTTATACATTCTTAACAAGGGAAATTGTACATGTTTAGATTAATATTTACAATTAGTCTACACTGATTACGGATTATTTTTGTTTTTAATATATTTTCACTGTACTATTGAAAAAACTTAAGAAAAAATATGATTTGAAAATAACCACAAATCATAGGCACAATATGTTGCATATGCCATACACTTTTAAACTTAAATGAGATTTGAATCTCCATCACATTCATTTGTTTTTAGTATATAAACTTATAATAGAATTCATGACTTACAATATCTATATTCAATAGATACTTCTTTTATTTTAGTTGCAGTTATTAATGATTGTTTTACGATAATTCGATGATATTCACTATAGGATTTAAAAAAGTGACACTCGCACCAGAGTTATTAATTAAATTTATTGTTATATCCCCACCAGCATTAAAGATTGCGCTAGAACTCAATGTAACAATTGATGCAACTGTTTGTTGCGAGAACTGACTCCGGGCACCAGTAATCGTACCTAAATCTACGATAACTTGACCATTGGTTGGTATCGTTGCACTTGTTTCGTAAGAAATAAAATACGTATGTCCTCCGCTAAGATTGATATCTGGAGAGGGACCAGTAAAAGAAATATCGGTTCCATTTATCGTAAAACCAGTTGTGAATATAATAGAATCACCATCTGCAACAACAACGGAATCATTTGCAGGATCACGACCAATACGTGCATTATTCGCTGTAGACAGGGGCCCCGTTGACCCTGTAGGTCCTGTAATTCCATTTAACCCAGTAGATCCCGTTGGCCCTGTAGGTCCTGTAACTCCACTTAATCCAGTAGACCCCGTTGACCCTGTAGGTCCTGTAATCCCATTTAACCCAGTAGATCCCGTTGGCCCTGTAGGTCCTGTAACTCCACTTAATCCAGTAGACCCCGTTGACCCTGTAGGTCCTGTAATCCCATTTAACCCAGTAGATCCCGTTGGCCCTGTAGGTCCTGTAACTCCACTTAATCCAGTAGACCCCGTTGACCCTGTAGGTCCTGTAATCCCATTTAACCCAGTAGATCCCGTTGGCCCTGTAGGTCCTGTAACTCCACTTAATCCAGTAGACCCCGTTGGCCCTGTAGGTCCTGTAATTCCATTTAACCCAGTAGATCCCGTTGACCCTGTAGGTCCTGTAACTCCACTTAATCCAGTAGACCCCGTTGGCCCTGTAGGTCCTGTAATTCCATTTAACCCAGTAGATCCCGTTGGCCCTGTAGGTCCTGTAACTCCACTTAATCCAGTAGACCCCGTTGGCCCTGTAGGTCCTGTAATTCCATTTAACCCAGTAGATCCCGTTGGCCCTGTAGGTCCTGTAACTCCACTTAATCCAGTAGACCCCGTTGGCCCTGTAGGTCCTGTAATTCCATTTAACCCAGTAGATCCCGTTGGCCCTGTAGGTCCTGTAATTCCATTTGGTAACGTAAGAGATGGAATCGGCGGGAAAGTAGGCCCTATTAAACTAGGGTCTAAAGTAGGTGCAAACAAAATTTCATTTGAATCAAATTGGCTTTTATCTTTTTCACATGACATATAGCTTCCTCCAATCTATCCTTTAAAAATAATTTCCCCTTATAATAAATGCATAAAGTTAATAAAATGATTATGCATTTATTATTATATGAAAAATATTTTTTTTGCCCCCTAATTGCTGGATAGGAGATGCTACAATAAATTGGACACTAAGTTAAATGAAAAAGGTGATTCAGTTTATGGGTAGGAAAGTCTATGATTGTCAATTTAAAATGACCTTAATCCAATGAGTTTTGGAAGAGAATATATTTGTGAAAGAGGTTGTAAAAGAATTATCTATCCATTCGATTATTCTTTATCGTTGGATAATTGAAAATGAAGAATATAGGAATAGTACTTTTTGGAGCAGTGGAAACGCAACCACAATCACATTGGAATACTCGTTCATAAATAGTGGATTCCTCTTTTATTGTACTAAGATTAAATAATGATTTCGTGAAATCATTATCAATTTTGATTTAAAAGTTCATAATTTATAAAGAATATATCATACTATTTGTAAAGTAGCTTTGGGTAGATAATATTCCATTTCAGTTCTTATAAAAGCGGCGAATCATAAACCATTTGAATTCCCTCACTTGTCTGGTAAATCATTTTAAAATGATAAATAACGCCTTGCTTCTACCTTTGCTTAAAATATAACTGCTTTGTGCTTTTGCAGACACAAAAAGAACGATTCACCACCTTTGAGATGATAAATCGCTCTTTTTATTACCCTACTTATCCCTTATCTAATATTTAAAGACGTAGACAGTGTATTCCACGGAGCATTTGTAGATCTATTTTTATATTGGAATTGGCCACCAGATTGATAAACCGATGCATCCCATTTATACTCCCACCCATCAATTGTACGATCACCGTTCACATCTATTGGGGTTGAGCCTACTTTCTTAAGGAATCCTCCATTCATTTGTGCGCCTGGATTAGATCCATAACCCATATCTCTAGTATAAACGTATAAATAACTACCACCATGGTGTTGAGATGTACTAAGACTATTTGAGTTAATAAATTCTACTCCTCCGAACTGTGATTCAACTTTTACTATTTTCACAGAAGTAAGTGGTGGCGCTGGAGCTGCTGATGCTTCCGACGAAAAACCTAATCCAACTGCTGATGCTATTGCTAATGAAGTTACTCCTAAAACAAGCTTTTTAAACATATTTCCATCTCCTTATTTGTATTTAACACCTAAACAGTAACATGTATCAAAGGTTTTATATATAAATATAAAATTAATTAACAAATAATACTTATTCATATATATAATTTTACATATTTATTGACATAATCAACATTATTAATCTATAAGGTCCTCTTTTCAAATTGTTTGTAGTTGCATAGTACCCAACAGGTAGTAATGAGAATAATTGAATTTCCACACAAAAATATATACATTTCTATAGTAGAATATTTTTATATAACTTACAGATTTCGCGATATAGGAAATCCCCTACCGTACTTTAGTCCGGATTTAAGCACGGGATGAAACAATCGCTTTTTCATAAAAAAATAATTGTTTTTTGAGTATAATTTAACTTTAGATAAGAACAAGTCTTTAAAACGCCTATTTGTTCCTTGAAAACAAGATATCATATGGAGTTTGATAGATTCACGCTATCGATAAAATGATATGTGCATCAAGAACAAGATACTAAAACATTTGAACACGCGACTAGCTGTATGGTCTGGTCATGGTACCGTAGCTCACGAACCTATACGGTCTGTCGTGAGAGTGGTGATGGCACACCGCACTCTTGCACGTCAGCGATACCAGAAATGGACTTCGCCTTTGACAGCAAGAATTCAACTGACGTTAGTCAGCTTGCCTCTTTAGGAGTGAGGGTGTCAATCTATGAAAATCGAATTAGACAAGCAATTTGGGAACCCCTGTTATGCAACTATAAATAAATTTCTTAATTCGTTGCACGTCAGAAAAACCCCCACTTTAAAACTCTTATTTTGTTAATATATAGTATAGATGGTTCCGATTCCTTTTATTTTTTGATTAGTGTCTTTGAATAAAATAAGATAATACAAAAAACTCAATGACATAAAGAAAATGAATGTAAATTAATATTCAAAAATTATTTTCGTATCTATCCTTTTCTAGCCAAGCAATAGAAACTTCCTTTTCACCAATTATTTCAAACTGAATTTCTCCATTATTTTCATAGACCCGTTCAATAATTGGTATTGTAATCATTTTATCTTTGTTTATTTTACACTTTCGGACTAGTTCTAAGTCAATAATATTCATGATACAATCCCCTTTTCTGTATGTAAGACAGAAAAAAAGCACCCAAATGAGTACTTTTTATCTTAAATCACCATTTTACTTTTGAGCTCTCGCTCTATACCTATTTTACCATATTTATTTATAAATTTACTTGATAAAGTTATTTTATCCTAATTTATCACCATTCAAAAAACACTTATCAGGGATATAGTTTTTAAGAAAAGCTTTCGGGAAGCGCTTGTTGTTCGAATATCTCAAAAATAATCATTTTTGAGATTTGTATCTTTGAAAAAGCAGAATCATATTGTAATTTTCTCAACAAGGAAGTTTCCAATTAAAATACATTAAATAGTTATGTATAAATACTTCATTTCTTTTAGGAAATGCATAATAAACAAAATGGGATAGAAATAAATAAAAATATCACTTAAAATGAAAATATTTGAGAGAACATATGGTCATATTAAAAATCAGGTAGTTACAAATATTACATTTTCCCCATAATTTTCTATGCACCCTAAAACACCTCTCCATTTAGAAAATTTTAACTCTGGGGACAAGATATTAAAAAAATTAGGTTTTCAAAAAAACTATTCCATTGAAGATTAAAGATATTATTATAAAAATAGATTCTACAAAAGATATCAGTAAACATAATTAAATTTTCCAGGAAAACTTTAGAAAAATTGATTGCTGCATTCATGTAGCTCTGTACTTTGAATTTATCAACTATGTCTTTTAAAAATTGTTGTCGTTTTCGTAGTATAGATGGATCATTTTGAGTATTAAAATCGCAAACGAAAATTCCCATGCTATTATGCAATTGTACTACTATTTTATTATGTTTCCACTCTCTTAAATAGCAAATCCTTACGGCCTCAACCATTTTCTAATATTTTAGTGTAGGAATTAAACCGAACATTAGTTTACTATAATTTAATTATGTATACTGATGGATACGCGCTTTTGTATTTTAAATTCATTTAATTTAAAAGTTATTCTATATATTCAGAATTTGTAGCGAAGAGGGAACACTGCTTTTAAAAATACAATTTGCAATTTAATTTAACTACTTCAAAAAACGGGCTCTCAGATTGAATTGTATGAGGGTTCTATTTTGAAGTTAATGTCATTTTACCCAAGAAGAAGTTATCCTTAATACAGGGCTAATAAAACCCTTAAAAAGAAATCGGCTATAAATAGCCGATTTTGTTGAGGTATTTTCACGCAATATATCCGTTAATCACTCAATTTTTCACTTAAAATTTCTTCTAACACTTTTTTGTATCCCTTATACCCTTTTTCTTTGGCCATGTGTTTCGCATTCTCAATTATTTCAGATTTTAGATACAAACTGACATGCTCTTTATTATTTGTAAAATATATTATATCTTTCTTCTTTTGCAAGTTACCACTTATCAAACAAGTATTAAGCACTCTAAATATATGAGCATCATAAGGGATATTTCCTAGTTTGCACTTCATCAAGTACCCTTCATTTTTTTTAGAAACAAGAACATTTGAGGCACCTAAATGAGATATTATATACAACATGACGTCATAAGCTGTATATAATGGGAATAAGAAAGTAACATCCCCAGGTTTGGTAATTCTCGTAGCCTGAATACATTTTTGAGAAAAATGATTTGATGAAACATCTTCCGGAATTGTCATATATTCATTCTGTAGATTAATCCCACTCCGTTTCGTTACATCTATTACTCTTACAGGTTGTTCATCTAATGTAACGGCGTCAAACAATAGAAGATTTTTAGTATGCAATGGGATATGATCATACATTCTTTGGCTTTCCTTATTCACATTATCCATACTTCTTTTAAATTCTTTTAAATCCTCTATATGATAGAGCTTTTCTCTTCGTTTACCTTTCAATACTTCTTTAAATGGTAAGGCCCCTTCTTTTGCCATGTTTGATACATATGTTTTTGATTTCTGTAAATATGTAGCCGCCTCTTTTAAAGTATATAGATCTTTATAAATTTCAAGTATTCTCCTTGCGTCTTCCTCGTGGAATCTATATCCTCCATCTGCTTTCCAACTTATTAAATTAGCTGGCTCAATTTGCTTATGTTTAATTAAATAACTCAATTGTCCCTTACTTAACTTTGCCATTGTGCAAAGTTCTTCAAAAGATATGTAATTCAAGGTTCCACCTCATATATCATGAATTATTCCATTTTAGTCTGCAGCATCGTTTGTTTCATCCGTTTTCTCAGTTCGTACTTTGTTATTCCTAATTCCGCTATTATAACCTCAATCGGATATTCTTTGTACTGCAAATACACACTTGGATTGTCCATATATTTTTGTTTTATTGTATTAAATGTACCTTGTTTTGATAATTTATTCAATCGTTCTCCTCTCTCTCTTATTTCTTTATACACCGGACAGCCCTCACATAATTTATTATTTCTTGTTTTTTTCTTTTGGTTTTTTTCAGATGCAACTTCTTTTGAAGTATATAAAGGACATTCGATACAATGCTTCACTTCTAAATAGGATATTTCATTGATAATGGCTCTTCGTTCATCTTCCACAAGTACTCCTCCTTTATCTTATGAATAAAAAAGAAAACTCAAATAAAATAAAAAGGTATGCTATTTTGATTATACGATCTAACGGAAATTATTTCATCTATATATAAAATAATTAGTTATGTTGTTTTGTTTTATACCACAATAAATAATCTATTTATTGTGGTATAATTAGAATCATAAAAATTTATATAAAAATATTTATTTAATATTTCATTCCATAAAAGGTTGTGTTTAGATTTGAATATTATAAATTACGAACATAGTAACCAAATTGTAAAATCAAAATCAGATTTTTTTGATAGCAGTCATTTTGAAAAAATTATGGGTTTGGGTATCCGTAATATTGACTACTCTCAATTAAGTGAAGAATCATTAGTTTATTTATTTTTACACGACGAGCCTTCTTTAACGAAAAAAAGAAGTGAGCGAACAAAACAACAGTATCTGCACGATCTTTCTCATTTTCTTCGTTATATAAAAGAAACAATCGGAACCATCCAGGAGTTATCCCATAATGAGATGGAAATCTACTTCTATGAATTAAGTAAGAAATATGCTGCCACTACATTACGTCGAAAGAAAACAGTGGTTCAGCAGTTTTTAAAATATGTTTATGATAACGATGGACTCTCAGACGACTTTAGTAGTCGTCTCAAAAAAGTATCTGTAAAAAAAGAAGAGCTAGTCAACCGTGACCTGTTTCCGGAAGAAGTGAATGAAATTCTAGATACACTGAAGAAAACAAATTTCTTTATGTATTCCTTGTTTTTCCTCCTTACGACTACTGGACTTCGGATTGAGGAAGTTGCAAACTCAAAATGGGCTGACCTTGCATTTCATCCTTCTTTAAATCTCTATCTCCTACGTGTAGTTGGAAAAGGAAATAAAACTAGAGAAGTCCGTATATTTGAGGATGTACTCGATGATATTTGTCATCTTCGCCAATTGCGTAAACAAACAAGTGAATTGGACGCCTCTAGCATATCTGCTTTTCTACCTAAAGCGGATGGATCTCACTATAGGGCCGACTACTTATCAAAATATGTAGCAGAAAAAATTGTAGAAATAAACTTACCATTTCTACGTTATCGAAAAGATAGAATTACTCCCCATACCTGCAGGCACTTCTTTGCAAATCATTTGATGGGAAAAGGTGTCGAGCTTAAGAAAATACGTGACTATTTAGGACATGAATCTATTATGACGACGGAACGTTATTTAAGGGAACGTACAAGACGTCAAAACTTGGCCACAATAGATATAGGAAATTCATTATTTTAGTAAGTATATATAATAGGAAGAATCTCGATTTAATGTATCGATTTTTTCCTATTTTTTTGTTCATAGAACTCTAAATCTTTCTCTTTCATCATAACATTCTGACTATTTATTACAAGTAAATTAAAAAAATGACTTATTATAAGTCATAAGGGTACATTTTACCTTTTCTGTTTTACACTAACCTTATAAATCAGAAAGGAAAAGGTGATGATATGTCTCATCTAAGCAAACGACTTGCTGAATTGCGAAAAAAACAAGGATACACCCAATCCGATATATCACATCGCCTAAATATTGCCCGCACTACTTATGCCAATTGGGAATATGGGAAAGCTGATCCTGATGCAGATTCGATAATGCGGATTGCAGAGCTGCACAATATCTCCATTGATGAATTGTTTGGAAGAAATAATCCTCTAGAAAGTAAATTAGAATCCATTAAAGTAGCACTTGCAGATTTACCTGCTGAAAAACAACAAGAAGCGTTAGATATTCTTATCGATTATACATATTTCATTAAAAAACACTTTACCAAATGAAATTAACCAAATGCAAATAACACCTTATGTATTATACGGTAGTAAAGCGACTGTTTGTAGTAGTTGAAATTCTTAAATTTTATACTATAGTTATGATAAATTTTGGTGAAGTATTAAAAAGACTAAGAAAATCTAGAGATCTTACGCAAGAACAGCTAGCTGAACAATTGAATTTAACTCGAAGCCAGATTAAGAATTGGGAAACCAATCGATACGAGCCTGATATTAGTACAATAATTCTTTTAGCGTTCTATTTTAATGTATCGGTAAATATGTTAATTGGTTATCAAACAGATTTTGAAGACGAACCAATTAAGGATTTGATTTCGACAACACAGGCTACCTATGCAAGTCTGGATGAACAGCAGCGTGAGCGTTTTTGTAAACAGGTTGAACAATTTGTATTAATGATTGATTCTAATAGGGACATTTTCTAATGTACTAACATTGCAAAAAACTTACCATTCTATGGTGGTAAAAATGTGTTTAAAATCCATGAAAAGGTATGTGTTTGGATAGTCCAACCATACCTTTTTTCATTATTTGTGAATGCTACACTCTACAATATCAACTAAGTACAATGAATTGTTAAAACCAAATGCATCAGTAACAACTAATGTCTTATTTATTGCATCTAACTTATGAATGCTTACAATTTTATATAGTATAATTCCATCTTTATAATGCCAGAGATCAACTTCTTCTTTTGTCTGTATGGCTTGTATTAACACTTGATTTATTTCTTCAGATTTTTGTAAATCTAATATTGGTTTGGATACTTTTGTTTGATCATGAATTAATTTATGTAGACCTGCAAACTGTTCCGGCATACTAGAAAATGGTGCCCATTTCTCAATGCCACGTCCTCGTGGAATACGTGTCTCTTTCATGCTTTGTGGCCTCCTACAAGTGTATTTCTGTATTTAATCGTTGAATGTGGTGTGTAAGATATAGCCCGTAAAATGCTATTTTTACCGAAACGAGTTCGAATTTCGTCTAAAGCCCGTGTTAATTTAATTTGTTGTTCTCTCTTCTTTACATCATCAAATATAGAAATTTGTTCCTCACCTTCACTTACTAAGTTAGTCAGAGAAATACTGATACTTCTAATAGGTTCGCCTGTATGCAACTGCATCAAATGTTTTAGACATATATGATAGATATCCATTGTCATACAAGTTGGCCGCTCAAATGTTACGCTTCTTCTAAAACCACCACCATATGAACGACTGTAACCTATTGAGAATTGAACGGTTCGAGCGAGTTTATGTTTCATTCTCATACGGTAGCAAACCTCTTCTATCTGTTCTAGCAGAATTACTGGTATCTCTTCAATTTTATAATCTCGCATTAGAATTTGACTCTTCCCAATGGAAGTAGATTTTGGTTTGTATGTATCCGTAATACGGCTAAAGTCAATTCCATGGCTATGGAGATGTAAATCGGTTCCGATAACCCCGAATTCCTGCTGCAAATATTTTAAAGGATAATGAGCTAAGTCACCTATTGTATGTATTCCCTTCCTATTTAACTTTGCTTCTGTTTTTGTCGATATTCCCCAGAACTTACTTAGTGGACGTATTGGCCAAATTTTTGTGGGGACATCACTATAATCCCACTCCGCTATTAGATCTGGACTATGTTTAGCAGTCACATCAAGCGCTATCTTTGCCATGAGCATGTTTTTTCCTATTCCAACTGCTGCGGATATTCCCCTTGTTTTTCTATATATTTCGTGCTGCAGTTTTACAGCAAATTCTCTGGGACTATCAGCAAAAAGAGGTAGTATGTTGTCAGTCTGTATAAAGCACTCATCGATGCTGTATTGAAAATAAAATTCAGGGGGAACGTACTGTAATATAATCTTTGCTATATAGTTTGAACACCGTATGTATGTATCCATTTGCGGATTTACAACTATTACATCTGGTATTTTATCTTAGTGGATCATAACCTAATTTCACGCAAGAAACCGATGCGAAAAAAGAAACAAGGTCTAGGCAAAATACTGTATCGTTTGGGCAAAGTGAATAGTCATCCACTTTATTATCCCCCTCTATAGAACGTTTGTTCTTATTATATTCCTACTCAACCCGAATATTCAACCTATTTTACGAAAATACGTTCGTTTTTTGCTAGATTTTAATTTAAAATTGTTATAAATCATATTTCTTAAAAATTTTTATAGATAAATATGGTAAAATGAATGTGATTTGAAAGATAGCTGATATATTTGTAATTGTAAGAAGAAGTGGATGTTATTAAAATTAAGATGGTTCAAGTTGGAGAAAAGACACTCAAAGGAGAGTGTCTTTTCTTTGTGGCATCAATACTTGTTTTTTGTATTAAGCTCGATATGGTAAAATGCTAACTATATAAACTCTTTTGAACGAATATATGAAGGGTGGTTGGCTTTGAAAATGACAAAGGGAGACGCTATATTGCGTTTGTTGACGGAAATTAAATTAGAGCTGAAAGAAACAAAAGAGGCAATAGAAAAAGTAGAAGAGCGATTGGATAAGATAGAGAAACAAACCCTTCCTCAAAAAACGTCTAATTCTACTCCAAAAGCAGGAACAGAAAAAGATTGGAAATATCCTTCTAAAATGAAATGAGTTTGGAAGGATATTATTAAATTTAGAATATGCAGCAACAAACATATACTCTGAAACACCGTTTTATATTTATTAATATAAATATAAAAAATGTTAACTGTATGCTGAGATTAGTTTCCTTGGTACTACTATCACACAGAATTGCCCCTAGCTCTTGCTAGGGCTTTTTCTATATATCTTATTTACATCAGAAACGTAGGTACGTTATAATAATCTCTTATTACATTCAAAGAGGTGCAAAAAATGAATAAAAACCGAATTAACAAAAATGGTAGCAGAAAAAGCAGAACTTACACAAAAAGATGCAGCTGCAGCAACACAAGCTGTATTAGATGCTATAACAAATGCTCTTGCAAATGAAGAGAAAGTACAGATTATTGGTTTTGGTACATTTGAAGGTGCGGGCTGTTGCTCAATAACTAGTGCTGCCTAAACGTCACTCATGACAATCAGGTGGTAGGACGCAAGTCCGAAAACTAGGAAATGAAGCGGGATTCAACCTGAATCCTAACTGCACCAATCTTATGGGTGAATGAAAATACACCCCTTATCCAATATCACAACCAGGATAAGAGTCTGATACTCCTACGTGCAACGAGGTGATAGCACACCAGATTGTGCGGAGCTAGGTAAAGTCGTAATCCACGTTGCGTGTGGCTCTTCTATTATAAGAAGACCTCAGGTCTTGAGGACGTAACAATGATGCGGGACTCCACAACTAAATATGGCTAGGAGACGAACCCTTGCGTGAAGCGTCCGATAGTTCCACCTCCCCTTGTCACAAAGGGGATACAGAGTAGGTGTGATGAAATTCTCTTCAATAATTTCATCATCCAAATCCTTAAATGGATTTGGAATTTGAGAACAATTCGTGGTATTAAACTCAAATCAGACCTAACGGCGTAAAGAGGGAGCCTAAGTTTAGTTTATAAGGAAAGATAGTGCGGAACAGTCGAGAGCAAGTAATCACAGGAGGTATGCTATTACCAATGAAGGTGATGAAAGCAGTCAGTGTCCCATAGTAGTGTTGATGGTAATGCCATTAGTAATATAGAAGTAATTCTATATGAAGGATATAAACATACCGGAGCAAAGGGGGACTAGTCGGTGTTAGAATATAGCGAAAATCGACGTACGACAATACGAGGGCAAGTCCGAGTCAAACAGCTAACCTATCAGTAACTACTATTAATAGGAGTGATGATATGGGGTTCAAAGGTCGTACAATCGCAGGCGAAAGAGATTTATTAGGATTCCAAGATAAAATGTATCAGGTGGCTTTAGAAGGAAAACCCATCTACAATCTAACCGAGTTCATGAAATCCGAACCAGTTATCGATAAAGCCATACATAACATCAAATCCAATCGCGGCTCTCAAACCGCAGGAATAGATGGGACAACCATCAATGACTATCTCCAAATGGATAGAAAACCAACTTATCAACCTAATACAATCTCAAATCGACAACTATAATCCAAGCACGGTAAGAAGAACCTAAATTCCTAAAGGAAATACAGGAAAACTCAGACCACTAGGGATTCCGGTCATAGTTGATAGAATTATTCAAGAGATATCAAGAATGGCTATCGATGCCTTATTGCGAGGCTAAGTCTATCCTCACAGTTATGGTTTCAGACCATACAGAAGTATCAGAAACACGCAATCGCTAGAATAGTTCAGAATATCAACTCGAAAGCCTATATAGCCATCGAAGGGTGATATCAAGGGTTATTTTGACAACATCAACCATAATAAGCTACTCGCGATATTGTGGGAAAGGGGATAAAAGACAAGCAATTCCTCCTTCCTCAATCAGGAAAATGTTAAATCTAAAATCCATGACAATGGAAACATATTCAGCTCAGACAAAGGCACACCACAGGGTGGTATTATCAGCCCTTTGTTAGCAAATGTTTACCTAAATAACTTCGACTGGATGGTCAGTGATTTATGGAATCGCATTCGGCAGTGACCACTTATGCTGCTACACGAAATGGTAAAACGGTTGAGGAAAAGAATTACCATTCCTTCGAAAGAATCTGTTGCCAAACACTACAAGACGAATCTTGTAAGGTACGCGGATGATTGGATAATCCTAACGGAGACAAAAGAGTGTGCAGAAAAACTTCTCACGAAGTTACGAAAGTATATGAAACACCAACTCTCCCTTGAACTATCGGAAGAAAAGACGGTCATCACGGATTGTCGTGAGGAACCTTTACACTTCCTTGGATTCCGAATCAAAGCCGAACCGAAGCGTTTGGATGGTAAGATTGTCGCAAAAGTCTATCCTGACTGGAAGAAAATACTGCCCAAGGTTAGCGAAATAAGTAAAGATATTTCCCAATTACGGAGGACCAAACACCTCAAACATAGAGTCACTAAGATTGAACTAATCAACTCTAAAATAATTGGACTGTCTAACTATTACAGTATTGCTGTCCAAACGGACAATTTCCAAAATCGACCACATACTGTTTAAGTCAACTTACGGGAGTTTCAAAAAACTCTATGGTAAGAACCATACTAAACAGATTTACAAATGTTGTGAACTTACAAATAGGCCGTAAGGCACGATAGTACAACTCCAAAACGTATGCTGAAACTTATCAGGATACTATCGTGGGTATACAAAATGTGCAATCACAAAGATTGAATACGCTAGATTGTTTAATCCAGCGTGGCTACCTTACACCCCTTCGGGACGAGACCTTTGGCACGATGCTCATAACAAAAGGCTAAAAGTTACATCTCGAAGACATATGGGTTAACTATGAAAAAATTAAACCTATATGCTAACCACAACAATCACAAGCACAACTTTGAGTACTTTATGAACAGACCGTATGCCATAAAGCGTGATAAAGCCAAATGCTCCGTATGTAAATCATTTGTTTATCCTGAATCGGTGGAAGTCCACCACAAGAAACCTAAATTACCTTTAGAATTAGTAAACAAAGTGTCTAACTTAACAACGCTTTGTCTTCGATGCCACAAATATGTCATAATAATGTACAAGTTATGGAACTAAATTCCTAGCCAGTGCAAAAAGGTCAACAAATTAAGAAAAGAATTAACAATGACTGTATAGGTATAGTTGTAAAAAAATGTGCGACGAGAAGTATCTATAATGCCCGTACAAAGGTGACGATGTACAGGGTAAACATTTGTATCTACATCGATGGAACGCCGTATGCGCTGAAAGGCGCACGTACGGTGTGAAGTGGGGGAAAACGTGGAGTTGCATAAACAAAACGTTACCTATCACTATTGCGTGAAAGATCTGCACGTACAGGACGTAATCCACAAACAGGTGAAGAAATGCAAATTGCTGCATCTAAAGCACCTGCATTTAAAGCCGGAAAAGAATTAAAAGAAGCAGTGAAATAATTATACATAGTGAAAAGGAATCTGATATTAATATCAGGTCCTTTTTTTTAGTCTTTTTATACTTGCTTATCGTGTCTGTTTAACCAGGCTTTAGAAACTTTTCGTTCTCCAGATACTTCAATCTTAACCTCGCCATCTTCTTTGTATATCGTTCAATGATTGGTATCGTCACCACTTGTTTTTCTTTTGTTTTCGAAAATCATCCAAGTTGATAATAGTCATGTTGCACTCTCC
>NZ_JAMXKE010000005.1:0-27141 GCF_024712505.1 Bacillus sp. IBL03825
TGAGCAGAGACTCACCAGTGACGACCGTATGCTTTTCTACATCAATTTTTTTCAGCAGTTACTGGAATGTGAATCGTTTCTTCTTCTGTAATTGGTTCATCTGTTGGTTCGTGATCAAACGGCTCTTTGTTCAATAACGACTTGATCATGTAAAACAGGGACATTCACTGATTGTTCTTCCTCAACAATGTCCTTATGAAGCGTCACATCACAGTCTCCACACGGTGTTTGTCGATCTCCAATTCTTCAGCACGAAGATCAAGATGTACGTCTTCTGCTGCAAATTCTGTATCGGCAGTGCGATCTACTTCACGTACCTTTTTTCGAGTTTCCTTTCGAGTTCCTTCTTCGTTAAATAAATCAAAAAAGCCCATGATGAAAACCTCCTAAGGGATGTGTTTGGATCGTACAAGTACTAATGTTACCTGTGTGAGTGAAAATATGCGCTTGATTTGGTGCTTGTTTCTAAAAAGGCTTTACTTAGCCATTTGATATTTACATCCAATTTTTTATTAGGGATATTTAAAAAACCTCAGAGTCGTTAGCCTTCATCCTCGATTAACGCGCCCTATCGTACTATAAGGTCAATCGCTAGACCAGTTCAAGAAGACACCCAATTGCATGTAGCATCTGAAAGGAAAAGCTATATTGGGGTTCAGCCGCATGCCCATCAAGCTAATATTTTGCAGTACCCCCAAAATTAAATTTTTATCTCTTGATAGTTATTTATGTAAGTTCGGCTCGTTTTGAAACAACTGATATCTCAATTTGATGGTTATGTGGCGGTACCGCATATCTACCAACTTAAGAATACTAACTCCCTCCAAGTGTAAAAATCATTATTACTTTTAAACAAGCTAGATTATTAGAATAGAAGACGTTTTTTCTTTACAGTTCATAGTCAAAATCAAATTATTCCCCCATTAAAAAGCCCTTAAAGTAAATTATTTTTTCTCAATACCCACTTTTTACTAAAAAATGTATATTTTATACAGGTGATATCTTAATTCATCTAAAATATTTATTTAAAAAAACGGGAATAAGAAAGGATTGATTTATATGAATAAAAGAAAGAATGGCAGGTTACAAAAGCCAATAAAGGTGCTTGCGACATCCGCTATTTTGACAACTATGTTATTTACACCTATTATGACAAGCAATTTAGATGTACATGCTGAAACTGCACAAAATGCAACTCAATTTGAACAAAGAGAGTTTGACCTCCCAGGTACAGGCAGTTTTTGGGATGAAGCAAAAAGAGAAAAAAGAGATGAGCAAAAAAATTATATGCCAACAGGCATTTATGTGAAACCTAATGAACAGGTTACTATTACAGTATCAGGAACGCAAAAGATTAGAGCCATTATTGGGACACATCAATATGATAAAGAATGGGGAAAAG
Source organism: Bacillus sp. IBL03825 (assembly GCF_024712505.1). Taxonomy (NCBI): domain Bacteria; kingdom Bacillati; phylum Bacillota; class Bacilli; order Caryophanales; family Bacillaceae; genus Bacillus; species Bacillus sp. IBL03825. The sequence continues at coordinate 1,403 of NZ_JAMXKE010000005.1, forward strand.
AAATTGATCTTTCTCCTGGCTCTAATACTATCTCTTCACCAAACGGCGGTGTATTAGGGTTAGATAATTTTCAAAGTACAGGAACAGTTAAGGTGCAGGTAACGCAAGGCGGTAGTCCTATTCCTTTCTTTCAATTAGGGAAACACACGAAAGAAGACTGGGTTGCCATGATGAACAACTATCCAAATGCACATGCGGTACAATTGAAATCAGAACGAGCAGTACTAACTGTAACTCGTGATAGTGCCAATAAATATATTGTAAATCAAGATCCTGTGCCACTATTAAATAAATATGATGAAATGATTCGAGCGCAGGACAAGATAGCAGGACTATCTGAAACAGATCCTAATCCTTTACATCGTTCAACTCGTCGTATTTGGGCCTTTGTAGAAAATCCTAACGAACAAAGTTGGGGCATGTATGCAAGTTGGGATGGAGCCGTCTTTACGACTGCTGGTGAAGCTATCAAAAGCACTTTAAATGTCAATGAGTTTGGATGGGGACAAATGCATGAAGCGGGACATGCACGACAACAATATCCATGGACGTGGAATGATTTAAGAGGTATGGGTGAAGTAACTAATAATCTATATTCTTTAGCTGCATTCAAGAAGATATACCCAAATATACCAACACGTTTAGATACAGCGGGAGATTATAATAGAGCTTTTGCGTATTTAAAACAAACGAATAAAGAATATAAAAATATTGACGATCTGTTTGTAAAACTTGTTATGCTTTGGCAGCTTCATTTGGCATATGGGGATGATTTTTATCCAAATCTCCACAAATTATATCGTGAGACACCAGAGGATCAACTTCCCAAAACAGACGAAGATAAAATACAGGAATTTATTTACAATACATCGAAAATAGCAAAGCAAAATTTACTACCGTTTTTTGATCAGTGGGGATTGAAGGCAACCCAAGAAACGAGACAAAAAGTAGAAGCTTTAAATAACCCAATACTAATTGCACCTATATGGGAAGCGACGGATGCTAACCCTGTAAAACCACTTGCTGTATTGTCTAAAAAAATAATGAAGGCAAGTGCAAATAGTGAAGAATCAACGGGTTCAGCTAGTAAAGCGATAGATGGAAAAAAAGATACATTTTGGCATAGTAGTTGGACACCAAACCAATATCCATACAATTTAACACTAGAACTTGGTGATACACGTACCATTTCACAATTGGCATATCTTCCAAGGCAAGATGGGTCAGAAAATGGCCGTATTTTAACTTACAATATTTATACGAGTGTTGATGGCGTTAAGTATGACAAAATATCATCAGGAACATGGGGAAATAATAGTGATAAGAAAAATGCAACATTTGATCCTGTTACTGCAAAATATGTAAAAGTAGAAGTAACAAATGGACAGAATGGATTTGCCACAGCAGCTGAAGTAGATATTCTAACTGATGCTCCATCTGTGAAACCATACGTCTTGCCTAAAAATACGATGAAAGCAAGTGCAAATAGTGAGGAAACAAGTGGGTCAGCTAGTAAGGCAATTGATGGGAAAACAGATACATTTTGGCACAGCAGTTGGACACCAAATCAATATCCGTACAATTTAACATTGGAACTTGATAAAAATCAAACAATTTCAAAAGTGGACTATCTTCCACGACAAGATGGGTCAGAGAATGGCCGTATTTTAGGATACAATATTTATACGAGTGTTGATGGTGTTAAATATAACAAAGTATCATCAGGAACATGGGAAAATAATAGCAATAAGAAAACGGCAACATTCGCCCCAGTTACTGCAAAATATATGAAGGTAGAAGTAACGAATGGACAGAATGGATTTGCTTCAGCAGCTGAAGTAGATATTTGGGGATATTAATTATTTACACAAACGGCTGAGGTTCTTCAATTGATTGAGAGATATAAAACGTCGGTATCAAGCTAAAAAAGTGTATCCGTAAAGCAAAAAAAACGCTATTCTTTTTGTAGAAATACACAGAAAGGATGGCGTTCTTTTATGAATTTATCGATTCAGGATGAATTTCAGTTATTCGCTAAAGAACTACAGCGATATCTATCTCCACATATTCTTCAACAACTTGCACAAGAGACAGGTTTTGTAAAACGTAAAAGTAAGTATGGCGCACGTGATTTGGCTGCTTTATGTATCTGGATTAGTCAACATGTAGCAAGCGATTCTCTTACTCGATTATGTAGTCAGCTTTATGCAAATACATCCACACTCATAAGTCCAGAAGGACTGAATCAACGCTTTAATCCAGCAGCTGTCACATTTCTTCGAGAAGTCTTTACTTCTCTTCTCACACAAAAACTCTGTTCAAATCACTCACTTTCTGCACATATAATCTCTACTTTCAATCGTATCCGTATTCTAGATGCAACAGTGTTTCAACTACCTGATCAATTCGCCACTGACTATCAAGGTTCAGGTGGGAGTAGTAATAAAGCAGGCGTGAAAATCCAATTGGAATATGATTTACTTAGTGGTCAATTCCTTAACGTGCAGCTTGGACCAGGAAAGAATAATGATAAAACATATGGTACCATCTGTCTTGAAACCGTAGAAGCAGGCGATTTGTGTTTACGTGATCTTGGTTACTTCGATTTAGGAGACTTACAAACCATTCATGATAAAGAGGCTTACTATATCTCACGGTTGAAGTTGAATACACGCATTTATATCAAGAACCCTGAACCAGAATACTTCAATAATGGTACGTTAAAAAAGCAAACAGAATACATCCAGCACGTGTCATTATCCATCGTTTAACCGATGATCAAACACAAACACGTCTGAAAAACCAAGCGATACGCGAAAAGAAGAAAGGCATTGTCATGAAGGATAAAAGTAAACGTTTAATGGGCATGAATGTATATATCACGAATACGTCGCTAGAAGAAGTACCGACGAACTACGTGCATTCATTATATTCACTTCGTTGGCAGATTGAAATTTTGTTTAAAACGTGGAAGTCATTCTTTGAAATTGATAAATGTCAAAATATAAAAAGAGAACGCCTAGAGTGCCATTTATATGGACAACTGATCGGCATTCTCCTCTGTTCTTCTACGATGTTTCAAATGCGCCAGTTTCTGCTTGAAAAGAAAAAGCAGGAGCTGAGTGAATACAAAGCGATTTACATAATTAAAGATTACTTTCCGTTACTGTTTCAAGCGATAGCTGTTGGCACAGAAGAATTTTTAAAAATTCTGCATCGCCTTTATCAACTGCTCAAAAAGAACGGTCGTAAATGTCATAGACATAAGAAGATGACCGTCTTTGATATTCTAGGGATTGTGTATAAAACGACGGTGAAGCATAGACAAGCTGCCTAGCGAAAAAATCACGTTTTAATAGGCTTATTTAGCATGCCTACTTTTTTATCACTTGCTAGTTTTGAAACAAGGATCATTTCGTATCTAGTAATTTACTTTGTTAGCTTGATGGGCATGGGGTTCAGCCGAGATACGTGTAAAAATGGGTCACGGTCTGTATTTTATTTCCATTATCAGATTTCATTGTAACAAAAAGGCGTTTTATTAATAATGTTACGGATTATTTTTGATACAGTATTTTGTTACAACTAATCCAATGGTTAGAATATTTCATATTTTTAAATACAAAACGTAACAAAAACGGTCGTTTTTGCTACACTAAAAATCTTTGTATATTAAGGTTGAAATCCTTATTGCGGTCTATGACAGCTTCGCTGGTACTATCCCTAAACGGGATATGCTTTCCACAATATAAGGATGCACTTCAGTCAAGGGGAAATTCTAAGTAAAAAAAATTCTTCGTCAAACACCTATTTTTAAACTTTTTATTAAAAGTCCTTTACATACCATAGAGGGGTATAGTATTGTGGAATTATGGAGGTGAGGAAATGTCGATGATTTCAGAAAATCTTAATAAAATTGTTGAAATCGATCAATGCTGCTCATAAGACGGTGTAAGAAAAAGCCGCCATTCAGATAAAGTAAAGAATAACTTAACGATTAGTTCAGAAGTTAATAAGTCATATATTGAAAGGAATGAAAAATTATGAGTTTAGAAGCTTTAAATGAACAAGTAAAAAGGGATCTTTCTTATCTTGCATTTGGGGGAGAGGATTGGGTATGCCCAACCCACCATCCTGAGGGGCATGTCTACGATACAGTGATTATAGGAGGCGGCCAGTGTGGCTTAGGTGTGGCCTTTGGGCTTTTGCGTGAAAGAATATCTAATATCCTTATCATCGACGAAAACGTTGAAGGATATGAAGGGCCATGGGTAACTTACGCTCGTATGATGACATTGCGTACGCCTAAACATTTGATATCCATTGATCTTGGAGTGCCTTCTCTGACTTTTCGCTCCTGGTGGGAAGCGCAATTTGGACCAAAAAGTTGGGAGGACATCGATAAGATTCCGCGGAACGATTGGATGAACTATCTACGTTGGTATCGAAAGGTTCTTAATTTACCTGTTGTTAATGAGGTAAAGATGAAGCTTATTGAGCCTGCAGGGGAAGATGTTTATCGATTGCATATTGAAGGAGCAGGAGCATCTTCTAATACATTACTGGCCCGCAAGGTTATCTTAGCCACTGGTATTCAAGGCGGAGGGGAATGGCACGTACCATCTATGATTTCCGAAACATTACCTCGTCACCTCTATGCACACACCTCAGAAGACATTGACTTTGAGGCCCTTAAAGCCAAGAAGATAGCAATTTTAGGCGGTGGGGCCTCAGCTTTTGATAATGCGAATTTTGCATTATCTGAAGGTGTGGGTTCGGCTCATGTGTTTGTTCGCCGCACGGAGATGCCACGCATTAACCCAATGCGACAAATGGGGGTATCAGGTCTAATTGAACGTTTTCATGTTCTATCTGATGCTGATAAATATTCCGTTATGGCTCATTACTTTAAGCATCAACCTCCTACAAATGACACATTTGAACGTGCAGCTTCATATCCCGGCTTTAGATTACACTTAGGTGCACCATGGCTTGACGTACAGCATGAAGCTGAGAATGCTGTTGTCACTACTCCACAAGGTAATTTTACTTTTGATTTTCTAATCATTTCCACTGGTCTTGTGACTGATTATTCTTTACGTCCAGAGTTAAAGCTTTTCGAACGCCATATTGCACGTTGGGATGACTATTATAATGCACCTGCTGAGATCGCCAACGGTAAGCTTGATGCGTATCCTTACCTTGGCCCTAGCTTTACTTTCACATGCCGAGACAAAAAGGATACAAAGCTTCTTCATGGGCTTTTTGCTTTTAACTATTCAGCTGTAGTTAGCTGTGGTATCTCAGCCTCTTCGCTTCCGGGAATGAGATATGGGATACCTAGATTAGTTTCAGCTGTGGCAGACCAGCTGTTCTCTGATAATCGTGAGGAGATTCTAAAAAACTTCTATTCTTATAATGAGGCTGAATTTGTTGGAGAATGGACAAAGAGGGGTTCTGAAGTAAGATAATTTTTCCGATATGGATAAGGATAAATAAAAGGGTGCAGATATCTTCCCTTAACATAGGCTAGAATCTATTGGTGGGGGGAGAGTTCAAGCCTAATTCTAAATATAGACTTAGTTTACTATTCAACTATTGAAGGGAGGATAGACAATTGGCGAAGGTCTTTACAAAATCGACGTGTGCATTACTATTGTTAGTCTTTCTTTGGGGTGGAAGTTGGCCGATTTATAAAATGGCTGTACCTTATACGCCCCCGTTATTATTTGCAGGTATGCGTGCAGTAATTGGGGGTCTTATACTAGCAGCCCTCATATATAAAATGAGGAACAGGATCAAATGGCGTGAAAATTGGTCGAAATATTGTATTTCAGCATTCTTTAATACGATTCTCTTTTTTGGGTTACAGACAGTAGGGCTCATTTATTTGCCAGGAGGACTGTTTTCAGTGCTTGTCTATTTTCAGCCAGTGCTACTTGGATTGTTTGCTTGGATTTGGCTTGGAGAGTACATGTCGCCGTTTAAAATTATGGGTTTGATTATCGGATTTCTTGGAATTGTAGTTGTAAGTGTGGACGGATTAATCGTTCATGTATCGATCATTGGTGTTGTCTTAGGGTTGCTTATGGCATTTAGCTGGGCACTTGGTGTGGTTTATGTGAAGAAGGTGAGCAACGAAGTAGATGCTTTCTGGATGGTGTCTTTGAAGTGTATTATTGGTGGAGTTATTCTAATAGGTACTGGAACAATTGTTGAAAACTGGTCAGCTATTGAATGGAATGGTAGGTACCTTTTTGGACTCGGATACGGCTCCACTTTTGGCATTCCACTGGCATATATCATTTACTATAAACTTATTAATGCGGGAGAGGCAAGCAAAGTCGGTACATTCACGTTTCTTGTACCGATCATTGCAGTATTCATTGGTACGGTGTTTTTAGATGAACCGGTAACTTACCGCCTTGTCGTAGGGCTGTTATTAGTAGGTGTAAGTATTTATTTCGTGAATTATCGCGAAAAAAAGGTGAATGATTCATTATTCAATAGAGCGAAGGCAAAATTTAATACAGAAAAGTAAAAGCGTAAGTTCTAGAATAGCCAGAAATAGTTTAGAACTTGGCACACCATAAGGAGAGAATATGAATCGCCGATTCCATAGCAAAATCAAACCCACGTATTTTGATTAATCTTTGTTCAAAACGCGTGGGTTTCTTCTATTATAAAATCAATGTTCACAGCATAATTTTGATCGAACCTTATTCAAAACCAACAATACAGCCGGTCCCTTAACGTACAGGAAATCGGCTTTTTTTTGTCTTAGCGTACGAAATTCGCGTTTTGTTGGTGAGACCCCATCGCCATCAAGCTAAGGTTTTGAAGTACCCCCTAAACGAAAATTTTCTTTCTCTACAGGTAGTTACTTTGAGAAGTCAGCTCATTTTTTTCGTTTTAGGGCGTTTATTTTTCTTAAGTTGATGAGCATGGGGTTTGTGTAGCAATGGAACCCAATCACGCTATAAGGGGGTTCGACCGAGATACGTGTATTTTCTTAGTCAAGATAACGTGTATATCACGGCTGAACCCCTTCTTTAAAAAAGAGTAAAAATTCCAAGGAAACTTAATACTACTAGTAAAAATTATTCAATTAGGAGAAAACACATGAAAAATATTTTTTTAAAAGTGATTATATCACTTTTTTTATTTGCAATATGTAGTAATTCTGTTACTAGTATTTACGCTGAAAGTACTGAAATGAGTAATAAAACTTTTTCTGTGAAACAATTAAAAGGGAAAACATCTTTTAATTGTTTCATTCCTACTGAGATTGCAAAAGACTGGAAAGTTGAATTAAAATATCCAAAGCATGTACATGAAAATATGGGAAAAGTACAAATACACTTTCTAGATAGAACTGGTACCAAATTAAAAGTTGCGGTTATTGAAAAAACAGCAAAAAGAAATGATATTCAATCTGGTAATCATAAGAAAAGGGTAAAAGTAAAAAATATAGATGGTGTATTTCATCCCTTAATACCGACAAAAAGAATTAAAGATGTTAAGGGTGGTCAATTAACTTGGGTACAAGACGGAACAATAATTACATTGTTTAGTTCACGAATTTCTAAAGAAGAATTAATTACAATCGCTAAATCAATGAAGAAAATATAAAAAAGGTGTATATAGGGTAGCATTACATCGCTATAAAGCTAAGGTTTTGCACTATCCATAAAGCAAAAAAGGCGTTATCCTTTCTGTAGAATTATAGGAAAGGATGGCGTTTTTTATGTCTGTTTCTGTGTCTGACGAATTACAGCTATTTGCTCAAGAGATTCAAAGTTTTTTATCTCCAAATACCTTGCGGGATCTTGCTAGAGATGTTGGTTTTGTACAACGAACCAGTAAATACCAAGCAAAAGATTTAGTAGCTTTATGTGTATGGGTGAGCCGAAATGTAGCTATGACTTCTTTAACTCAGTTATCTAGCTGTTTAGAAGCATCAACAGAAGTACTCATCAGTCCTGAGGGACTGAATCAACGGTTTAATAAGGCGGCCGTCCAACTTTTACAACACCTACTAGCCGAACTACTAAGCAAAAAATTGGCCACATCTATACCAATTTCTTCTCCATACACTTCTGTTTTCAAGCGTATTCGTATTTTAGATTCAACGGCATTTCAACTCCCGGATGTATTTTCATCGATTAACAAAACAACAGCAACAAAAACGATTATAAGATCAAGCTGTAAGAGAAAAAAAGAAAGGAATGAAGTATTCTCCTCGTAGTAAACGACTCAGTGGTATCAATGTATATATGACAAACACCCCTACAGACATTGTCCCGATGGGACAGGTACATGACTGGTATTCTTTGCGTTGGCAAATCGAAATTTTATTTAAAACGTGGAAGTCATTCTTTCAAATCCATCATTGTAAAAAGATAAAACCAGAAAGATTGGAGTGCCATTTATATGGTCAGTTGATTGCCATTCTACTCTGTTCTTCTATCATGTTTCAGATGCGCCAATTGCTCCTCATGAAGAAAAAACGAGAGCTTAGTGAGTATAAAGCCATATATATGATTAAAGACTATTTTTTTCTTCTATTCCAAACTATACAAAACATACTAAGATTAGTAGTGCAGACCAAGGCATTGGTTCGCACTACTATTTTTTATATAGTAGAAGTGAAGAGAAGGTCGTGGGTGTTTTGGGATCCTGAATCCGTATACAAAACTGACCTTCTTCACTTACCTTATTTGAATCAGTTTTTAGTATGTTGGTCTTCGAGATCGTGTATAAGAAATGAGAATCGATAAGTGTAAGTTGAAGACTTCAATTCCACCTGAGGAGGAGCTATATGAAACACGTTATTGCATTTGATGTCAGTATGGGTAAAAGTTATATGGTAATTTATAATGTACAAAAACAATGTGTATTCGAAAGTGAAATCAAGCGGCTTAAATCAAAAAAATGAAACCCATTAGGGTTTATTTCGTATGTAAATCTTTAAATTCCCTACACGTAGCCTTTAGAAAAAAGAAACAACCTCTACTATAATTGACGTTGTATGAGCTTAGCTTGATAGCGATGTGACGCTACCCCACATACTCCTATTGTTACCTAAACTTTATTCGAAAATCATCTAACGCTTTTAAGTCTTGTTCCAGCTCCTCAATTTGTGGAAGGATAGTATTCATAAGTGCCGTTTGATCAATGTCAATTTTCTCGTTTGGGGGTATTTGCTTTTCTTAGCTTGATGGGTATGTGACTCTACTCCTTATTAAAGTAATGGTATTAGATATTTTTCATAGCTCTAAATTTTCTTTGCTTACTTTTGCAATATATTTCAAACATTCTACAACTGGATACTGAATCAACGCTTTAGGTTGTGAGAACTTGATTCCCTCTTTTTCAAGAAAATTGACAAGTTGTTCAACAGTCATCTCTTTGCGTTGTATCCGATTGAAATGTTGTACCACAATGCTTTTCCAGTAATAAGACGGACTCTGGAAATAGCCTTCTCCCTGCACTGCATGATTATAAATCATATCCAGCTTTTCTTGTTTCCTCTTCTTTTGTAAATCTCTTTCCATTTGACTCATCTTAATTCACCCATTCTTTAGTGAAAATCTGCATTCCGTCCCCTTTATAATAAAATAGCTTTTTTCTGTGTAGATACCCTTTTGAAATAAGATAGTAAAATCAAGATAGGGGGTACTGTCTAATTATACACGATATACAGTTAATTCCCTTCAAGTTTAAAAAATCTAGTCCTAACCGATACGCTGTTTGATGTCTACAGCGTGTATTCTTCCTTTTCAGCAAAAATCAAATTTAGCTTGAGCTTGATGCGCATGTATAGCGATACCTAATTAATTTTTTGAGGAAACAAATATAAGAATATAATTAAGGGGGGGTAGGAATGAGAAGTTTAGAAGAAATCGCAATGGAATATGTAGAAATTGAAATGTGTGAAGGAAGTCATAGCAAAAGCAAAGATGAATATGATAATGAATTAGATTTTTATCTTGAAAATGTAACGAATTCAGAGGGTTCTTATGAAACCTACTTAGCTAATAGTCTTTCAAAAGAAGAGTTAATCTTGATTATTCAGTATAAAGCAAAAGAATTAGGGAAGATTCCAACCAAAAGAGATATTAAACAACAGACGCCAATTAAAAAAATATTTGGGAGTTGGAATAATGCCCTTGCTGCGGTTGGTTTTGAACATCTAAATCAGAGAACTTTTACAGCAGAAGCAATTATCGAGATATTTCATATGTGGATTCGTAAGAATAATAGAATACCGACAACAAATGATTTGAATACAGACAAAACATTGCCAGATTCCAAAGTAATTAAGCGGTATCTTCATATGGGGTATAGAGATTTCATTACTTCATTAGGCTATGAGCCTTTTGACGGGACTGTTTACACACAAAGTGATAAAGAGCTACTACAGTTACTTAAGGATGAGATAATGCGTCTTGGAACAACTAAAAAGAATGTATTTATGATCGAAAGAAATAAGGAAGTAGTGCCATCCGTAACATATTATGAAACTCGTTTTAACATGCGCTGGAATCGTATACTTTTGTTATCTGGTATTTCTAAAGACGAATTATGCGGATTTCACTATACAAGAGAAGAACTCATTCAAATACTACAAGAATTGTATGAAAAATTGGGGGAAGTGCCTTCCCAAAAGAAGCTTGAACAGCTAGGATATAGTCGTCATATCTTTATAAACATGTTTCAGAATTATAATAATGCGTTAATAGCAGCTGGTATTACACCAATTAATAAGACACCCGAGATTGAGAAAGAAACCGATGAAGAATTACTTCAAATGTATGTTAATTATTCTAATTGTTTAGGACAAGCAGCGACATCAAGGCAATTAAATGAATCTCATAATATATATAATGCAGATGTCTTTACTCTACGTTTTGGTGGTATGCTTGAATTGCATAAAAGAGCAGGACTTATTTCAACGTACGGTACTCGCAAAATTTATACCAAACAAGGATTAGCAGAAAAATTAAAGCGTGTATATAGAGTGAATGAGGGACGTATTCCAATACGTCGTTTCAATGAATTTGGATTATGTGCTAGCACACTCCTGCGGTATTTCCAAACAACCAAGATAAACGAAATATGGGAAGAAATAGAGAAGGAGATTAAGCATGACAATCAAAGCTTACGGGAATAGGGAAATCAGCAAAGTAGTTTTCTCAGGAAATCCTACAGCATTATCAGTATGGCTTAAGAAACGAAATGATCGTACGAAAATACTCGCTGCACTTCCAAAAGCGTATGTGGAGCTAGGAACAAGAAAAGGATGGACACAAGAACAGATAGAGAACTGGGCTAAAGAAAATGGCCTAAAATGTGATTGGTCACAAGTAGAGGAATTATAGAAGAGACTAGATTCCACTGAAAAAAATACAAAGCATCGCAACTTTATTTCAAATATACAGTGCACTAACAATTGTTATTTTCGGAATTTAACAAATATGATATAATTTATGTTAAGCGATGTTTCTTAAAAGTAAATGGTGGTTCAAGTTAGGGGAAGGGCACTCATACGGGTGCCTTTTTCTTTAGAAATCATTAAAGGAGAGTGCAACATGACTATTATCAACTTGGATGATTTTCGAAAACAAAAAGAAAAACAAGTGGTGACGATACCAATCATTGAACGGATATACAAAGAAGATGGCGAGGTTAAGATTGAAGTATCTGGAGAACGAAAAGTTTCTAAAGCCTGGTTAAACAGACACGATAAGCAAGTATAATATGTCACTAAAGAAAAAGGACCTGATATGAATATCAGATCCTTTTTCACTATGTATAATTATTTCACTGCTTCTTTTAATTCTTTTCCGGCTTTAAATGCAGGTGCTTTAGATGCAGCAATTTGCATTTCTTCACCTGTTTGTGGATTACGTCCTGTACGTGCAGATCTTTCACGCAATAGTGATAGGTAACGTTTTGTTTATGCAACTCCACGTTTTCCCCCACTTCACACCGTACGTGCGCCTTTCAGCGCATACGGCGTTCCATCGATGTAGATACAAATGTTTACCCTGTACATCGTCACCTTTGTACGGGCATTATAGATACTTCTCGTCGCACATTTTTTTACAACTATACCTATACAGTCATTGTTAATTCTTTTCTTAATTTGTTGACCTTTTTGCACTGGCTAGGATTTAGTTCCATAACTTGTACATTATTATGGACATATTTGTGGCATCGAAGACAAAGCGTTGTTAAGTTAGACACTTTGTTTACTAATTCTAAAGGTAATTTAGGTTTCTTGTGGTGGACTTCCACCGATTCAGGATAAACAAATGATTTACATACGGAGCATTTGGCTTTATCACGCTTTATGGCATACGGTCTGTTCATAAAGTACTCAAAGTTGTGCTTGTGATTGTTGTGGTTAGCATATAGGTTTAATTTTTCATAGTTAACCCATATGTCTTCGAGATGTAACTTTAGCCTTTTGTTATGAGCATCGTGCCAAAGGTCTCGTCCCGAAGGGGTGTAAGGTAGCCACGCTGGATTAAACAATCTAGCGTATTCAATCTTTGTGATTGCACATTTTGTTATACCCACGATAGTATCCTGATAAGTTTCAGCATACGTTTTGGAGTTGTACTTATCGTGCCTTACGGCCCTATTTGTAAGTTCACAACATTTGTAAATCTGTTTAGTATGGTTCTTACCATAGAGTTTTTTGAAACTCCCGTAAGTTGACTTAAACAGTATGTGGTCGATTTTGGAAAATGTCCGTTTGGACATAGCAATACTGTAATAGTTAGACAGTCCAATTATTTTAGAGTTGATTAGTTCAATCTTAGTGACTCTATGTTTGAGGTGTTTGGTCCTCCGTAATTGGGAAATATCTTTACTTATTTCGCTAACCTTGGGCAGTATTTTCTTCCAGTCAGGATAGACTTTTGCGACAATCTTACCATCCAAACGCTTCGGTTCGGCTTTGATTCGGAATCCAAGGAAGTGTAAAGGTTCCTCACGACAATCCGTGATGACCGTCTTTTCTTCCGATAGTTCAAGGGAGAGTTGGTGTTTCATATACTTTCGTAACTTCGTGAGAAGTTTTTCTGCACACTCTTTTGTCTCCGTTAGGATTATCCAATCATCCGCGTACCTTACAAGATTCGTCTTGTAGTGTTTGGCAACAGATTTCTTTCGAAGGAATTGGTAATTCTTTTCCTCAACCGTTTTACCATTTCGTGTAGCAGCATAAGTGGTCACTGCCGAATGCGATTCCCATAAATCACTGACCATCCAGTCGAAGTTATTTAGGTAAACATTTGCTAACAAAGGGCTGATAATACCACCCTGTGGTGTGCCTTTGTCTGAGCTGATTATGTTTCCATTGTCAAGGATTTTAGATTTTAACATTTTCTTGATGAGGAAGAGGAATTGCTTGTCTTTTATCCCCATTTCCCACAATATCGCGAGTAGCTTATTATGGTTGATGTTGTCAAAATAACCCTTGATATCACCTTCGATGGCTATATAGGCTTTCGAGTTGATATTCTGAACTATTCTAGCGATTGCGTGTTCTGAACTTCTGTATGGTCTGAAACCATAACTGTGAGGATAGAACTTAGCCTCGCAATAAGGCTCGATAGCCATTCTTGCTATCTCTTGAATAATTCTATCAACTATGACCGGAATCCCTAGTGGTCTGAGTTTTCCTGTATTTCCTTTAGGAATATAGGTTCTTCTTACCGTGCTTGGATTATAGTTGTCGATTTGAGATTGTATTAGGTTGATAAGTTGTTTTCTATCCATTTGGAGATAGTCATTGATGGTTGTCCCATCTATTCCTGCGGTTTGAGAGCCGCGATTGGATTTGATGTTATGTATGGCTTTATCGATAACTGGTTCGGATTTCATGAACTCGGTTAGATTGTAGATGGGTTTTCCTTCTAAAGCCACCTGATACATTTTATCTTGGAATCCTAATAAATCTCTTTCGCCTGCGATTGTACGACCTTTGAACCCCATATCATCACTCCTATTAATAGTAGTTACTGATAGGTTAGCTGTTTGACTCGGACTTGCCTCGTATTGTCGTACGTCGATTTTCGCTATATTCTAACACCGACTAGTCCCCTTTGCTCCGGTATGTTTATATCCTTCATATAGAATTACTTCTATATTACTAATGGCATACCATCAACACTACTATGGGACACTGACTGCTTTCATCACCTTCATTGGTAATAGCATACCTCCTGTGATTACTTGCTCTCGACTGTTCCGCACTATCTTTCCTTATAAACTAAACTTAGGCTCCCTCTTTACGCCGTTAGGTCTGATTTGAGTTTAATACCACGAATTGTTCTCAAATTCCAAATCCATTTAAGGATTTGGATGATGAAATTATTGAAGAGAATTTCATCACACCTACTCTGTATCCCCTTTGTGACAAGGGGAGGTGGAACTATCGACGCTTCACGCAAGGGTTCGTCTCCTAGCCATATTTAGTTGTGGAGTCCCGCATCATTGTTACGTCCTCAAGACCTGAGGTCTTCTTATAATAGAAGAGCCACACGCAACGTGGATTACGACTTTACCTAGCTCCGCACAATCTGGTGTGCTATCACCTCGTTGCACGTAGGAGTATCAGACTCTTATCCTGGTTGTGATATTGGATAAGGGGTGTATTTTCATTCACCCATAAGATTGGTGCAGTTAGGATTCAGGTTGAATCCCGCTTCATTTCCTAGTTTTCGGACTTGCGTCCTACCACCTGATTGTCATGAGTGACGTTTAGGCAGCACTAGTTATTGAGCAACAGCCCGCACCTTCAAATGTACCAAAACCAATAATCTGTACTTTCTCTTCATTTGCAAGAGCATTTGTTATAGCATCTAATACAGCTTGTGTTGCTGCAGCTGCATCTTTTTGTGTAAGTTCTGCTTTTTCTGCTACCATTTTTGTTAATTCGGTTTTATTCATTTTTTGCACCTCTTTGAATGTAATAAGAGATTATTATAACGTACCTACGTTTCTGATGTAAATAAGATATATAGAAAAAGCCCTAGCAAGAGCTAGGGGCAATTCTGTGTGATAGTAGTACCAAGGAAACTAATCTCAGCATACAGTTAACATTTTTTATATTTATATTAATAAATATAAAACGGTGTTTCAGAGTATATGTTTGTTGCTGCATATTCTAAATTTAATAATATCCTTCCAAACTCATTTCATTTTAGAAGGATATTTCCAATCTTTTTCTGTTCCTGCTTTTGGAGTAGAATTAGACGTTTTTTGAGGAAGGGTTTGTTTCTCTATCTTATCCAATCGCTCTTCTACTTTTTCTATTGCCTCTTTTGTTTCTTTCAGCTCTAATTTAATTTCCGTCAACAAACGCAATATAGCGTCTCCCTTTGTCATTTTCAAAGCCAACCACCCCTTCATATATTCGTTCAAAAGAGTTTATATAGTTAGCATTTTACCATATCGAGCTTAATACAAAAAACAAGTATTGATGCCACAAAGAAAAGACACTCTCCTTTGAGTGTCTTTTCTCCAACTTGAACCATCTTAATTTTAATAACATCCACTTCTTCTTACAATTACAAATATATCAGCTATCTTTCAAATCACATTCATTTTACCATATTTATCTATAAAAATTTTTAAGAAATATGATTTATAACAATTTTAAATTAAAATCTAGCAAAAAACGAACGTATTTTCGTAAAATAGGTTGAATATTCGGGTTGAGTAGGAATATAATAAGAACAAACGTTCTATAGAGGGGGATAATAAAGTGGATGACTATTCACTTTGCCCAAACGATACAGTATTTTGCCTAGACCTTGTTTCTTTTTTCGCATCGGTTTCTTGCGTGAAATTAGGTTATGATCCACTAAGATAAAATACCAGATGTAATAGTTGTAAATCCGCAAATGGATACATACATACGGTGTTCAAACTATATAGCAAAGATTATATTACAGTACGTTCCCCCTGAATTTTATTTTCAATACAGCATCGATGAGTGCTTTATACAGACTGACAACATACTACCTCTTTTTGCTGATAGTCCCAGAGAATTTGCTGTAAAACTGCAGCACGAAATATATAGAAAAACAAGGGGAATATCCGCAGCAGTTGGAATAGGAAAAAACATGCTCATGGCAAAGATAGCGCTTGATGTGACTGCTAAACATAGTCCAGATCTAATAGCGGAGTGGGATTATAGTGATGTCCCCACAAAAATTTGGCCAATACGTCCACTAAGTAAGTTCTGGGGAATATCGACAAAAACAGAAGCAAAGTTAAATAGGAAGGGAATACATACAATAGGTGACTTAGCTCATTATCCTTTAAAATATTTGCAGCAGGAATTCGGGGTTATCGGAACCGATTTACATCTCCATAGCCATGGAATTGACTTTAGCCGTATTACGGATACATACAAACCAAAATCTACTTCCATTGGGAAGAGTCAAATTCTAATGCGAGATTATAAAATTGAAGAGATACCAGTAATTCTGCTAGAACAGATAGAAGAGGTTTGCTACCGTATGAGAATGAAACATAAACTCGCTCGAACCGTTCAATTCTCAATAGGTTACAGTCGTTCATATGGTGGTGGTTTTAGAAGAAGCGTAACATTTGAGCGGCCAACTTGTATGACAATGGATATCTATCATATATGTCTAAAACATTTGATGCAGTTGCATACAGGCGAACCTATTAGAAGTATCAGTATTTCTCTGACTAACTTAGTAAGTGAAGGTGAGGAACAAATTTCTATATTTGATGATGTAAAGAAGAGAGAACAACAAATTAAATTAACACGGGCTTTAGACGAAATTCGAACTCGTTTCGGTAAAAATAGCATTTTACGGGCTATATCTTACACACCACATTCAACGATTAAATACAGAAATACACTTGTAGGAGGCCACAAAGCATGAAAGAGACACGTATTCCACGAGGACGTGGCATTGAGAAATGGGCACCATTTTCTAGTATGCCGGAACAGTTTGCAGGTCTACATAAATTAATTCATGATCAAACAAAAGTATCCAAACCAATATTAGATTTACAAAAATCTGAAGAAATAAATCAAGTGTTAATACAAGCCATACAGACAAAAGAAGAAGTTGATCTCTGGCATTATAAAGATGGAATTATACTATATAAAATTGTAAGCATTCATAAGTTAGATGCAATAAATAAGACATTAGTTGTTACTGATGCATTTGGTTTTAACAATTCATTGTACTTAGTTGATATTGTAGAGTGTAGCATTCACAAATAATGAAAAAAGGTATGGTTGGACTATCCAAACACATACCTTTTCATGGATTTTAAACACATTTTTACCACCATAGAATGGTAAGTTTTTTGCAATGTTAGTACATTAGAAAATGTCCCTATTAGAATCAATCATTAATACAAATTGTTCAACCTGTTTACAAAAACGCTCACGCTGCTGTTCATCCAGACTTGCATAGGTAGCCTGTGTTGTCGAAATCAAATCCTTAATTGGTTCGTCTTCAAAATCTGTTTGATAACCAATTAACATATTTACCGATACATTAAAATAGAACGCTAAAAGAATTATTGTACTAATATCAGGCTCGTATCGATTGGTTTCCCAATTCTTAATCTGGCTTCGAGTTAAATTCAATTGTTCAGCTAGCTGTTCTTGCGTAAGATCTCTAGATTTTCTTAGTCTTTTTAATACTTCACCAAAATTTATCATAACTATAGTATAAAATTTAAGAATTTCAACTACTACAAACAGTCGCTTTACTACCGTATAATACATAAGGTGTTATTTGCATTTGGTTAATTTCATTTGGTAAAGTGTTTTTTAATGAAATATGTATAATCGATAAGAATATCTAACGCTTCTTGTTGTTTTTCAGCAGGTAAATCTGCAAGTGCTACTTTAATGGATTCTAATTTACTTTCTAGAGGATTATTTCTTCCAAACAATTCATCAATGGAGATATTGTGCAGCTCTGCAATCCGCATTATCGAATCTGCATCAGGATCAGCTTTCCCATATTCCCAATTGGCATAAGTAGTGCGGGCAATATTTAGGCGATGTGATATATCGGATTGGGTGTATCCTTGTTTTTTTCGCAATTCAGCAAGTCGTTTGCTTAGATGAGACATATCATCACCTTTTCCTTTCTGATTTATAAGGTTAGTGTAAAACAGAAAAGGTAAAATGTACCCTTATGACTTATAATAAGTCATTTTTTTAATTTACTTGTAATAAATAGTCAGAATGTTATGATGAAAGAGAAAGATTTAGAGTTCTATGAACAAAAAAATAGGAAAAAATCGATACATTAAATCGAGATTCTTCCTATTATATATACTTACTAAAATAATGAATTTCCTATATCTATTGTGGCCAAGTTTTGACGTCTTGTACGTTCCCTTAAATAACGTTCCGTCGTCATAATAGATTCATGTCCTAAATAGTCACGTATTTTCTTAAGCTCGACACCTTTTCCCATCAAATGATTTGCAAAGAAGTGCCTGCAGGTATGGGGAGTAATTCTATCTTTTCGATAACGTAGAAATGGTAAGTTTATTTCTACAATTTTTTCTGCTACATATTTTGATAAGTAGTCGGCCCTATAGTGAGATCCATCCGCTTTAGGTAGAAAAGCAGATATGCTAGAGGCGTCCAATTCACTTGTTTGTTTACGCAATTGGCGAAGATGACAAATATCATCGAGTACATCCTCAAATATACGGACTTCTCTAGTTTTATTTCCTTTTCCAACTACACGTAGGAGATAGAGATTTAAAGAAGGATGAAATGCAAGGTCAGCCCATTTTGAGTTTGCAACTTCCTCAATCCGAAGTCCAGTAGTCGTAAGGAGGAAAAACAAGGAATACATAAAGAAATTTGTTTTCTTCAGTGTATCTAGAATTTCATTCACTTCTTCCGGAAACAGGTCACGGTTGACTAGCTCTTCTTTTTTTACAGATACTTTTTTGAGACGACTACTAAAGTCGTCTGAGAGTCCATCGTTATCATAAACATATTTTAAAAACTGCTGAACCACTGTTTTCTTTCGACGTAATGTAGTGGCAGCATATTTCTTACTTAATTCATAGAAGTAGATTTCCATCTCATTATGGGATAACTCCTGGATGGTTCCGATTGTTTCTTTTATATAACGAAGAAAATGAGAAAGATCGTGCAGATACTGTTGTTTTGTTCGCTCACTTCTTTTTTTCGTTAAAGAAGGCTCGTCGTGTAAAAATAAATAAACTAATGATTCTTCACTTAATTGAGAGTAGTCAATATTACGGATACCCAAACCCATAATTTTTTCAAAATGACTGCTATCAAAAAAATCTGATTTTGATTTTACAATTTGGTTACTATGTTCGTAATTTATAATATTCAAATCTAAACACAACCTTTTATGGAATGAAATATTAAATAAATATTTTTATATAAATTTTTATGATTCTAATTATACCACAATAAATAGATTATTTATTGTGGTATAAAACAAAACAACATAACTAATTATTTTATATATAGATGAAATAATTTCCGTTAGATCGTATAATCAAAATAGCATACCTTTTTATTTTATTTGAGTTTTCTTTTTTATTCATAAGATAAAGGAGGAGTACTTGTGGAAGATGAACGAAGAGCCATTATCAATGAAATATCCTATTTAGAAGTGAAGCATTGTATCGAATGTCCTTTATATACTTCAAAAGAAGTTGCATCTGAAAAAAACCAAAAGAAAAAAACAAGAAATAATAAATTATGTGAGGGCTGTCCGGTGTATAAAGAAATAAGAGAGAGAGGAGAACGATTGAATAAATTATCAAAACAAGGTACATTTAATACAATAAAACAAAAATATATGGACAATCCAAGTGTGTATTTGCAGTACAAAGAATATCCGATTGAGGTTATAATAGCGGAATTAGGAATAACAAAGTACGAACTGAGAAAACGGATGAAACAAACGATGCTGCAGACTAAAATGGAATAATTCATGATATATGAGGTGGAACCTTGAATTACATATCTTTTGAAGAACTTTGCACAATGGCAAAGTTAAGTAAGGGACAATTGAGTTATTTAATTAAACATAAGCAAATTGAGCCAGCTAATTTAATAAGTTGGAAAGCAGATGGAGGATATAGATTCCACGAGGAAGACGCAAGGAGAATACTTGAAATTTATAAAGATCTATATACTTTAAAAGAGGCGGCTACATATTTACAGAAATCAAAAACATATGTATCAAACATGGCAAAAGAAGGGGCCTTACCATTTAAAGAAGTATTGAAAGGTAAACGAAGAGAAAAGCTCTATCATATAGAGGATTTAAAAGAATTTAAAAGAAGTATGGATAATGTGAATAAGGAAAGCCAAAGAATGTATGATCATATCCCATTGCATACTAAAAATCTTCTATTGTTTGACGCCGTTACATTAGATGAACAACCTGTAAGAGTAATAGATGTAACGAAACGGAGTGGGATTAATCTACAGAATGAATATATGACAATTCCGGAAGATGTTTCATCAAATCATTTTTCTCAAAAATGTATTCAGGCTACGAGAATTACCAAACCTGGGGATGTTACTTTCTTATTCCCATTATATACAGCTTATGACGTCATGTTGTATATAATATCTCATTTAGGTGCCTCAAATGTTCTTGTTTCTAAAAAAAAATGAAGGGTACTTGATGAAGTGCAAACTAGGAAATATCCCTTATGATGCTCATATATTTAGAGTGCTTAATACTTGTTTGATAAGTGGTAACTTGCAAAAGAAGAAAGATATAATATATTTTACAAATAATAAAGAGCATGTCAGTTTGTATCTAAAATCTGAAATAATTGAGAATGCGAAACACATGGCCAAAGAAAAAGGGTATAAGGGATACAAAAAAGTGTTAGAAGAAATTTTAAGTGAAAAATTGAGTGATTAACGGATATATTGCGTGAAAATACCTCAACAAAATCGGCTATTTATAGCCGATTTCTTTTTAAGGGTTTTATTAGCCCTGTATTAAGGATAACTTCTTCTTGGGTAAAATGACATTAACTTCAAAATAGAACCCTCATACAATTCAATCTGAGAGCCCGTTTTTTGAAGTAGTTAAATTAAATTGCAAATTGTATTTTTAAAAGCAGTGTTCCCTCTTCGCTACAAATTCTGAATATATAGAATAACTTTTAAATTAAATGAATTTAAAATACAAAAGCGCGTATCCATCAGTATACATAATTAAATTATAGTAAACTAATGTTCGGTTTAATTCCTACACTAAAATATTAGAAAATGGTTGAGGCCGTAAGGATTTGCTATTTAAGAGAGTGGAAACATAATAAAATAGTAGTACAATTGCATAATAGCATGGGAATTTTCGTTTGCGATTTTAATACTCAAAATGATCCATCTATACTACGAAAACGACAACAATTTTTAAAAGACATAGTTGATAAATTCAAAGTACAGAGCTACATGAATGCAGCAATCAATTTTTCTAAAGTTTTCCTGGAAAATTTAATTATGTTTACTGATATCTTTTGTAGAATCTATTTTTATAATAATATCTTTAATCTTCAATGGAATAGTTTTTTTGAAAACCTAATTTTTTTAATATCTTGTCCCCAGAGTTAAAATTTTCTAAATGGAGAGGTGTTTTAGGGTGCATAGAAAATTATGGGGAAAATGTAATATTTGTAACTACCTGATTTTTAATATGACCATATGTTCTCTCAAATATTTTCATTTTAAGTGATATTTTTATTTATTTCTATCCCATTTTGTTTATTATGCATTTCCTAAAAGAAATGAAGTATTTATACATAACTATTTAATGTATTTTAATTGGAAACTTCCTTGTTGAGAAAATTACAATATGATTCTGCTTTTTCAAAGATACAAATCTCAAAAATGATTATTTTTGAGATATTCGAACAACAAGCGCTTCCCGAAAGCTTTTCTTAAAAACTATATCCCTGATAAGTGTTTTTTGAATGGTGATAAATTAGGATAAAATAACTTTATCAAGTAAATTTATAAATAAATATGGTAAAATAGGTATAGAGCGAGAGCTCAAAAGTAAAATGGTGATTTAAGATAAAAAGTACTCATTTGGGTGCTTTTTTTCTGTCTTACATACAGAAAAGGGGATTGTATCATGAATATTATTGACTTAGAACTAGTCCGAAAGTGTAAAATAAACAAAGATAAAATGATTACAATACCAATTATTGAACGGGTCTATGAAAATAATGGAGAAATTCAGTTTGAAATAATTGGTGAAAAGGAAGTTTCTATTGCTTGGCTAGAAAAGGATAGATACGAAAATAATTTTTGAATATTAATTTACATTCATTTTCTTTATGTCATTGAGTTTTTTGTATTATCTTATTTTATTCAAAGACACTAATCAAAAAATAAAAGGAATCGGAACCATCTATACTATATATTAACAAAATAAGAGTTTTAAAGTGGGGGTTTTTCTGACGTGCAACGAATTAAGAAATTTATTTATAGTTGCATAACAGGGGTTCCCAAATTGCTTGTCTAATTCGATTTTCATAGATTGACACCCTCACTCCTAAAGAGGCAAGCTGACTAACGTCAGTTGAATTCTTGCTGTCAAAGGCGAAGTCCATTTCTGGTATCGCTGACGTGCAAGAGTGCGGTGTGCCATCACCACTCTCACGACAGACCGTATAGGTTCGTGAGCTACGGTACCATGACCAGACCATACAGCTAGTCGCGTGTTCAAATGTTTTAGTATCTTGTTCTTGATGCACATATCATTTTATCGATAGCGTGAATCTATCAAACTCCATATGATATCTTGTTTTCAAGGAACAAATAGGCGTTTTAAAGACTTGTTCTTATCTAAAGTTAAATTATACTCAAAAAACAATTATTTTTTTATGAAAAAGCGATTGTTTCATCCCGTGCTTAAATCCGGACTAAAGTACGGTAGGGGATTTCCTATATCGCGAAATCTGTAAGTTATATAAAAATATTCTACTATAGAAATGTATATATTTTTGTGTGGAAATTCAATTATTCTCATTACTACCTGTTGGGTACTATGCAACTACAAACAATTTGAAAAGAGGACCTTATAGATTAATAATGTTGATTATGTCAATAAATATGTAAAATTATATATATGAATAAGTATTATTTGTTAATTAATTTTATATTTATATATAAAACCTTTGATACATGTTACTGTTTAGGTGTTAAATACAAATAAGGAGATGGAAATATGTTTAAAAAGCTTGTTTTAGGAGTAACTTCATTAGCAATAGCATCAGCAGTTGGATTAGGTTTTTCGTCGGAAGCATCAGCAGCTCCAGCGCCACCACTTACTTCTGTGAAAATAGTAAAAGTTGAATCACAGTTCGGAGGAGTAGAATTTATTAACTCAAATAGTCTTAGTACATCTCAACACCATGGTGGTAGTTATTTATACGTTTATACTAGAGATATGGGTTATGGATCTAATCCAGGCGCACAAATGAATGGAGGATTCCTTAAGAAAGTAGGCTCAACCCCAATAGATGTGAACGGTGATCGTACAATTGATGGGTGGGAGTATAAATGGGATGCATCGGTTTATCAATCTGGTGGCCAATTCCAATATAAAAATAGATCTACAAATGCTCCGTGGAATACACTGTCTACGTCTTTAAATATTAGATAAGGGATAAGTAGGGTAATAAAAAGAGCGATTTATCATCTCAAAGGTGGTGAATCGTTCTTTTTGTGTCTGCAAAAGCACAAAGCAGTTATATTTTAAGCAAAGGTAGAAGCAAGGCGTTATTTATCATTTTAAAATGATTTACCAGACAAGTGAGGGAATTCAATGGTTTATGATTCGCCGCTTTTATAAGAACTGAAATGGAATATTATCTACCCAAAGCTACTTTACAAATAGTATGATATATTCTTTATAAATTATGAACTTTTAAATCAAAATTGATAATGATTTCACGAAATCATTATTTAATCTTAGTACAATAAAAGAGGAATCCACTATTTATGAACGAGTATTCCAATGTGATTGTGGTTGCGTTTCCACTGCTCCAAAAGTACTATTCCTATATTCTTCATTTTCAATTATCCAACGATAAAGAATAATCGAATGGATAGATAATTCTTTTACAACCTCTTTCACAAATATATTCTCTTCCAAAACTCATTGGATTAAGGTCATTTTAAATTGACAATCATAGACTTTCCTACCCATAAACTGAATCACCTTTTTCATTTAACTTAGTGTCCAATTTATTGTAGCATCTCCTATCCAGCAATTGGGGGCAAAAAAAATATTTTTCATATAATAATAAATGCATAATCATTTATTAACTTTATGCATTTATTATAAGGGGAAATTATTTTTAAAGGATAGATTGGAGGAAGCTATATGTCATGTGAAAAAGATAAAAGCCAATTTGATTCAAATGAAATTTTGTTTGCACCTACTTTAGACCCTAGTTTAATAGGGCCTACTTTCCCGCCGATCCATCTCTTACGTTTACCAAATGGAATTACAGGACCTACAGGGCCAACGGGATCTACTGGGTTAAATGGAATTACAGGACCTACAGGGCCAACGGGGTCTACTGGATTAAGTGGAGTTACAGGACCTACAGGGCCAACGGGATCTACTGGGTTAAATGGAATTACAGACCTACAGGGCCAACGGGGTCTACTGGATTAAGTGGAGTTACAGGACCTACAGGGCCAACGGGATCTACTGGGTTAAATGGAATTACAGGACCTACAGGGCCAACGGGGTCTACTGGATTAAGTGGAGTTACAGGACCTACAGGGTCAACGGGATCTACTGGGTTAAATGGAATTACAGGACCTACAGGGCCAACGGGTCTACTTGGATTAAGTGGAGTTACAGGACCTACAGGGCCAACGGGATCTACTGGGTTAAATGGGATTACAGACCTACAGGTCAACGGGGTCTACTGGATTAAGTGGAGTTACAGGACCTACAGGGCCAACGGGATCTACTGGGTTAAATGGGATTACAGGACCTACAGGGTCAACGGGGTCTACTGGATTAAGTGGAGTTACAGGACCTACAGGGCCAACGGGAATCTACTGGGTTAAATGGGATTACAGGACCTACAGGGTCAACGGGGTCTACTGGATTAAGTGGAGTTACAGGACCTACAGGGCCAACGGGAATCTACTGGGTTAAATGGAATTACAGGACCTACAGGGTCAACGGGGCCCCTGTCTACAGCGAATAATGCACGTATTGGTCGTGATCCTGCAAATGATTCCGTTGTTGTTGCAGATGGTGATTCTATTATATTCACAACTGGTTTTACGATAAATGGAACCGATTTTCTTTTACTGGTCCCTCTCCAGATATCAATCTTAGCGGAGGACATACGTATTTTATTCTTACGAAACAAGTGCAACGATACCAAACCAATGGTCAAGTTATCGTAGATTTAGGTACGATTACTGGTGCCCGGAGTCAGTTCTCGCAACAAACAGTTGCATCAATTGTTACATTGAGTTCTAGCGCAATCTTTAATGCTGGTGGGGATATAACAATAAATTTAATTAATAACTCTGGTGCGAGTGTCACTTTTTTTAAATCCTATAGTAATATCATCGAATTATCGTAAAACAATCATAATAACTGCAACTAAAATAAAAGAGTATCTATTGAATATAGATATTGTAAGTCATG